>NZ_JAQFIP010000001.1 GCF_029504735.1 Ereboglobus sp. PH5-10
CTGCTTCAGGTGGCTCCGGAGCCATCCGATGCCTCGGTTGCCAAGCACTCGCAATGATTGGAGCTTCATGGTGTTGACTTTTGCTTTGCTTCCGGACCGTTGCCCCGGGTCAACATGTCTATGGGTCTTTCTGGTAATTGAACAGATGAAAACTCCGTTCGCAGGCAGCTGTGCCACTGAAAAGAGGCGACGCGGAGCGCCGTCCATGGGCGGGTCGCCCATGCCACTCTATCCACATGGGCAGGATGTCTATGCTACCCAAGCCCTCGGACTGGAAACCCGTGTTACGAAAACTTCTTCAACATGTCCGAAGGGGACACAATTTCCAGGCAGCCGACATCATGCGCGTCAAGCAGAGCGTGCAGTTTTGCCTTGGGGATTTCGAGCATGTGGTGGTCGGAGGAAATGATCATTTCGCACAGCGCAAGCGCGGCTTCAGCGACAATAAACGAGTCGTTTCGCTCCTCCTCCGGAAGCAGTCCTTGAGCGCGCATTTTATCGGCGATCCGTTCGGTGATTGCATGGCCCGCAGGTATATAATTCACCGGTTGAAATCCCCATGCCCGCATTTGATGGAGCGCTCGCGTGGCAAGCATCCGAACCTCGGCATCGCCTTTTATTGAGAGATACCGGAGTTCCAGAATCACCGTCGGCAGCACGATAAACGCGCAACCGGGCATGTGTTCGCGCATCAAATCCACCGCATCAGTTGCCGCATCCTTGGGAACAGCAATATCCAGAAGGATATTCGTATCAACGGCGACGACTTTGGGCTTTGGGGGCATGAGAGGGCTTGGAATAAATCATCGCGAGGCCCTCGTTCAGGAGATCCAGTCTTTCAGCGTCCGTCAGCGTATTCATCTGCGCCCGATATTTTTGCACGACGAGCGTGCCCTTACTGGGTTTCGATGCGCGTGATGTCGCTTTCATGACGGAAGGTTCGCTCGTATTCATTAGGCCTGCAATGGGGTTTTGCCTGTGGTTTGGATTTTTAATAAGTTATTAAATGCTTTCCCCGGCAAGGAAAAACAAGCGAACGCGAAAGGTAAGCAGGAAGTTTTGATTTACAAAGATTGGCGGCGTGGCATGGGCGGAACGCCCATGCCACCCACGTTCACAAGATAATCGGCCACAGCAACTTGGACTGCCATGCTTGCTCATTTTTCGCTTTTCAAACAGGCCGACTTGGCAGTCCGCGCTACAAAAAAACGGCGTCCGTTTTATGGGACGCCGTTGAGTGTGAATGATTGTTTTGTTTTTTTCTCGCTTAGCTGGCCGGGGTTTCCGGGGCGGCGGGAGGAGGCGTGTCGGCGGCGGGCGCGGCTTCGCCATTGGCGGCTTGCTGCTGGGTTTCCATTTCCTTCATCGCGGCTTTGCGCGAGAGGCGGACTTTGCCGGAGCGTTCGTCGATGCCGATGCACTTGACCCACATTTCGTCACCGACTTTGCAGACGTCCTCGGTGCGGCGCACGCGGAAATCAGCGAGTTCGCTGATGTGCACGAGGCCTTCCTTGCCGGGGATGCATTCGACGAAGGCGCCGAATTCCTTCGTGCCTTTCACGACGCCGCGGTAGAGCTTGCCGACTTCGATTTGCGCGCCACCGCCGCAGAGGATGTCGATTTCCTGGATGGCGCGGGTCATCGAGTCGGCGTTGTTCGAGTAGATGAAGACCTTGCCGGAGTCGTCCTCGGCGATGTCGATTTGAGCGCCGGTGGTCTCGACGATGCGGCGGATGGTCTTGCCGCCCGGGCCAATGAGGAGGCCGATGTTGTCCGGATCGATCTGGATGGTCTGGATGCGCGGCGCGTAGGTGCTGAGCTGGGCGCGGGGCGCGGGGATCGAGGCGAGCATGACTTTCAGGATTTCAATGCGCGCGTCGCGGGCCTGATAGATGGCTTTCTTGGCGATCTCGAAGGGGAGACCGTTGATCTTGAGGTCGAGCTGGAAGCCGGTGATGCCGGTGGTGGTGCCGGCGAGCTTGAAGTCCATGTCGCCGAAGTGATCTTCCTCGCCGAGGATGTCGGTGACGGTGACCCATTTGGAGATCGAGCCGTCGTCGGCGTTTTCGGTCATGAGGCCGCAGGAGATGCCGGCGACGGGCGCGATGATGGGCACGCCGGCGTCCATGAGCGAGAGGCAGCCGCCGCAGATGGAGGCCATCGAGGTGGAGCCGTTGGAGGCCATGATGTCGGAGACGACGCGGATCGAATACGGGAAGACGTCCTCGGGCGGGAGCACGGGAACGAGGGAGCGCTCGGCGAGCGCGCCGTGGCCGACTTCGCGGCGGCCGGGGCTGCCGAAGCGGCCGGTTTCACCGACGGAATACGGCGGGAAGTTGTAGTGGAGGATGAACGATTTCGACTTGGCGCCGCCGGTGAGGGCGTCGAGGTCCTGGGCTTCCTTGGTGGGGCCGAGGGTGGTCGTGACGATGGTCTGGGTATCGCCGCGCTTGAACATGGCGGAGCCGTGCACGCGGGGGAGGATGCCGGCCTCGGCGGCGATGGGACGCAGCGAGGTCGAGTCGCGTCCGTCGGCGCGGGTGCCGCGTTCGAGAACGGCCTTGCGGTAGGCGCTGTATTGGAGGTCTTCGAAGACGATGCCGATGTCGTGATCCGCGAAATTGCCTTCGCCGAGCTCGGCGGTGAGGGCGGCTTTGCACTCCTCCTTGAGGGCGGCGACGTTGGCGGAGCGGACTTGTTTTTCCTTGCCGAAGATGGCGTCAACGATCTTGGGGGCGGCGATGCGCTCGACGATGGCGCGCGCCTCGGGCTTGGCGGCGACGAGCGGGTATTCGCGCTTGGGTTTGCCGGCGATGGAGACGAGTTGCTTGATTCCGGCGATGATGGGCTGGATGGCCTTGTGCGCGAATTCGAGCGCCTCGATGAAGCGGTCCTCGGGGAGCTGCGCGGCGGAGCCCTCGATCATGAGCATGTCTTTTTCGGTGCCGACGTAGATGAGGTCGAGGTCGGACGAATACATTTGCTCGATGGTGGGGTTGGCGACGAACTGGCCGTCGATCTGGCCGACGCGCACGGCGCCGATGGGGCCGGACCAGGGAATGTCGGAGATGGCGAGCGCGGCGCTGGCGCCGTTGACCATGGAGATGTCGGCGTCGTTGATTTGGTCGGCAGAGAGGAGCAGGCCGATGACCTGCACTTCATTGAGGAAGCCGGCGGGAAAGAGCGGGCGGCAGGGGCGGTCGCAAAGGCGCGAGGTGAGGATTTCCTTTTCGGAGGGGCGGCCTTCGCGCTTGAAATACCCCCCGGGGAAACGTCCGGCGGCGGAATATTTTTCGCGGTAATCGACTGTGAGCGGGAAGAAGTCCTGGCCGGGCTTGATGTTTTCGGCGGCGGTGGCGGCGACGAAGAGCGTGGTTTCGCCGACTTGGACGGTGACCGCGCCGTTGGCGAGGTGCGCGAGCGAGCCGGTGCCAAAGGTGATGCCGAGCTCGGGGACTGTGACTGTGTGTTTTTGATTCATGTTCGTATTTTGGATTTTGTATTCTCGATTTTGGATTGATGAACCACGGAAGATAATTCGAGAGGGTATTGATGGTTTCCGGGTTTATTTTTTAACCGCGAATGGACGCTAAAGGACGCGAATAAATACAAATGAAACACGGGTCGAAAATCGGCCTGTTATTCGCGTCTATTCGCGTTCGTTCGCGGTTCTAAATCTCTGACTGGTTTTTATTATGGGCAAAAACTCGCGGACAATGGTGTTCGCGTTGCTTTTGCCGGGAGGTGTCTTTTTTGCATCCTCGTTCAGTGTTCGAGAGATTTCCGTTTGGCGCCCGCGCCGTTTTTTGTGGCGGAAGAGACAAGCGGAAATGTCCCGGAATCTGTGGCGAGTGTCGTTGGCTGCGCGGGGCAGTTAAGACAACGGGCGACCCGCGGATCGGGTCGCCCGTGTGCTGAAAAGAGTGGTTAGCGACGGAGGCTGAGCCTTTGCAGCATCTCGTTATACTTGGGCAGATCGTTGCGCTTCAAGTAATCGAGGAGTTTGCGGCGGCGGCTGGCCATCTGGAGAAGGCCGCGGCGGCTGTGGAAGTCCTTGCGATGCGTGCGCAGATGCTCGGTCAAGTGATTGATGCGAGCGGTGAGCAACGCGATCTGGACTTCGGAAGATCCGGTGTCCTTCTCGTGTGTTTTGAACTGACTGATGATTTCTGGTTTTACTACTGTTGACATGTGGTTTTGTGGTTTTGAACTGCACGACCGTAGGGGCGCCTTGTTGAAGGGCGTCCGCGCAACCCGCTCCTGCCTGCGAAGTTGTGAGACAACGCGGGCGTTTGCCGGTGGCACCGTTCCAATCCGGCGGGATGCCGGACCGGTCATGGTGGGAATCCGCAACCGACGGACTTCCACTAACGCAAGCCGCGATATATCTAGGAGCGCGCAAGGCGGCGCAAGAAGAATTTACGCAAATCCTCACGGAGTCGACCTCGCGAATGCCCCCACCCTTTCCAAAAAAATTCGAGCGAACCCAAAGCACACTCATCGTCACCACCCAAACCTTTGCCCGGAAAAACGCAGGGAACCCCACACACACGCATTGTGCGCGCATCGAATGCTCACTTTGCGATCAGCTTTATCAGCGCGGCGCGGTCGGTTTTGCCGCGCTGGGTGAGCGGGAATGCCGGCAGCACAACAATGCGGTCGGGGATTTTCCACGCGGCGAGGCGCGGGGTGAGCTGGCGGCGGATGTCGGCGGCGGTCGGCAAGGGCGCGTCGGTGGCGACGGCGGCGGCGATGGCGTCGGGGCGCGTCGGATGCGCGGCGACAAAGGCTTCGCGCACACCGGTCAGGGCGCGGAGCATCGTTTCCACTTCGCCGGGGTCGAGACGACGGCCCGCGATTTTCAGCGTGCGTCCGGCGCGGCCAAGCAGGGTGAGTTCACCGGCAGGGTTGAATTCACCGCGATCGGGCGGCGAATAGCGTCCGCGTCCGTGGACGGAGGGGCTTTCGACGGTGAAGCGTTTGCCGCGGCGGAAGGTGATGCGCACGCCGTCGATGAGTTGCCCGATGGCGCGGCCAGTTTCCGCGGCGTCGCCGTTGCGGTCGTAGGCGATGCCGCCGGTTTCGCTGGTGCCGTAGAAATTGTGGACGTGTTTGCCGTATTTGTTTGCGAAGGCGAGCGCGTCGGCGGGCTGGAGCGGCGCGCCGGCGGAAATGACGAGACGCAGGCTGGCGAGCGCGACGGGCGAAACGTCGGTGTTTGAGAGCGCGCGCAGGAGCGTGGGCACGGCGGGAAAAACGGTCGGTTTCCAGCGGGCGCAATCGGCGGCGATGGATTGTGGAAACGGGCTGGCGGCGCTGAGGAGGGGCGTGCCTTGTTCGAGGAGCGGAATGACGAGGTGCCCGAGTCCGTAGGAGTGCCCGAAGGGGATGATGCCGAGGTTGAGGTCGCCGGGGCCGATGCGCATGGTGGCGCAAATCTGGCGTCCGTCGGCGAGCATTTGCGCGTGGGTGAAAACGAGCGCCTTGGGAACACCGGTGCTGCCGCTGGTGAGTTTGATGAGCAATTCGTCGCGGCGTCGAACGGGCGGGCGAGGCGCGAGCAGGGTGAGTTCACCGTCGCGCAAGATCGCGGCGGCGCGGCTGGCGTCGGCAATGGCGGCAAGGCGGTCGGGTGTTTCCTTGGAATCGGCGAGCGCGGGGACGGCGCCGATTTCGAGCAGACCGAGAAAAATATAAAACCAACGCGCGCTGTTCGGCTCGGCCATGACCACGCGACGGCGCGTGATGTGCGCGCGGGCGTCGGCAGGAAGTGAATCGAGCCAGGCGCGCGCGGCGGCGGCGAGTTCGGCGCGAGTCCAGACGCGCGCGGTGTCGCCGTCGATGACAGCGGTGGCGGTTGGCGATTGCGCGACAAGTGCGCGCCAGGTGGCGAGGAGGGATGTTAGGTAGGGCGAAGCCTCCGGCTGAGCCGATTGCTTTTTCGCGTTCGGTGACAATTCCGGCTCAGCCGGAGGCTTCGCCCTACCTTTGGTATCGCCGACCGGAGCCATTATTCTGCCAGCAACCGCCGCAAGGTTTCGTCAACGAGCTTTGGATTCGCCTTGCCTTTGCTGGCTTTCATCACGGGGCCTTTTAGGCCGTTGATGGCGCTTTCCTTGCCGGCTCGGAATTCTTCGGCGGCCTTCGCGTTGGCGGCGATCGCGTCGCGGCACCATTGTTCGAGTTCGTTGGCGTCGGTGGGGACGGCTTTTAGGTTTTTGCGGTCGGCGATTGGCTCGGGGGCGTCGCCGGTGGCGAACATTTCGGCGAAGACTTCCTTGGCGGTGTTGGTCGTGAGCGTGCCGGCAGCGATGAGTTTGACGAGGGCGACGAGGTGCGCGGGCGGGATTTTTGCGACAGCTTCCTCAAAGGTGGCCTTGGTCGCGCCGAGTTCGCGGAGGAGGTCATTGGTAATCCAGTTGCCGAGGGGTTGCGCGAGCGCGGGGGCGTCGGGGCCGGCGAGTTTCACGGCGGCGTCGTAGTAGTCGGCGAGGGGTTTGTCCCAGATGAGGACGGAGGTGATTGTGTAGGGGAGGTTGTGGTCGGCCATGAGGCGGCGCTGGCGGTCGAAGGGGCGCTCGGGGAGCGTGGCGGCAAGGGAGTTTTTCCACTCGGCGCTGACGTGCACGGGCATGAGGTCGGGGTCGGGGAAATAGCGGTAGTCGTGCGCGTCCTCCTTGGTGCGGAGCGATTGCGAGACGCCGGTCAGGCCGTCGTAGTCGCGGGTTTCCTGGACGACGGAGCCGCCTTTTTCGACGAGGGCGGTCTGGCGCTTGATTTCGTGCTCGATGGCGTCGCGGACGTAGGAGATGGAGTTGAGGTTTTTCATCTCGACCTTGGTGCCGAGCGCGGTGGAGCCGACGGGGCGGATGGAGACGTTGGCGTCGCAACGCATCTGGCCTTTTTCCATGTCGCAATCGGAGACGCCGCCTTGCTGCATCGTGGCGCGGAGGATGGTGAGGAACGCGGCGGCTTCGTCGCCGCTGGCGAGCGCGGGTTCGGTGACGAGTTCCATGAGCGGCGTGCCGGCGCGGTTGTAATCGACGAGCGACTCGGTGGCGAAGTGGTTGAGCTTGCCGACGTCCTCCTCGAGGTGGATGCGGTTGAGCGGAATCGTTTTGTGCTCGCCCATGATGTTGCGCGCGGAGCCGGGGAGCTCGATTTCGACGGAGCCGCCGAGGCAGATGGGGGCGAATTGCTGGGTGAGCTGGTAGTTTTTGGGCGAGTCGGGGTAGAAGTAGTTTTTGCGGTCCCAACGGCATTCGTCGGCGATGCGGCAGTTGACGAGGAGGCCGGCGCGGATGATCTGGTCGATGGCGGCTTTGTTGAGCACGGGCAGCGCGCCGGGGAGCGCGAGGACGACCGGGTCGGTGAGCGTGTTGGGTTCGTGCCCGTAACCGGAGGCGGCGCGGGTGAACATTTTTGTGCGGGTCTTGAGCTGAATGTGAACTTCAAGACCGATGACGGCTTCGTATTTCATTTTTTTGGAAAAATTCTTTTTTTAACCACGGAGGACACGGAGATGCACGGAGTCAGAGGACTCTGCGAAATATGCCATCCTTGAGCAGGGGAACGTTGAAATTGATGAGGAAACCGATGCGGTGTCCGGAGAGTTTTAGGTAGGTGATGAGTTGCGCCTCGTGAACGGCGTGAAGCTCTTCCACGGCTTTCAGCTCGAGGACGACTTCGTTTTCCACTAGCAAATCCAAACGATAACCGACTTCGATGAGAAAACCCTTATAGTTCACGGGCATTTCTTTTTGGCGCTCATATTTCAGGCCCCTCAGTCCGAGCTCGAATGCGAGAGCGGCCTCATAGGTTGACTCAAGCAGTCCCGGCCCGAGCACCTTGTGCACCTCAATGGCCGCTCCGATAATTTTTTCAGTGAGTTCTTCCTGAAGTAATGTGATTTTCATGTGGAAATAAAGTCGGCCCTCATCTCTGCATTCTCCGTGTCTCTCCGTGTTCTCCGTGGTTAATAAATCAGAGATTGGGTTGACGCTTTGCCCAGTCGTGCGCGCTGTCGTAGGCGTGGGCGATTGACAGCAACTCGGCTTCCTTGAAGGGCTGGCCGATGAGTTGCACGCCGATGGGGAGGCCGGTTTGCGTGAAGCCGCAGGGCATGCTCAGGCCGGGGAGGCCGGCCATGTTCACGCCGATGGTGTAGATGTCGCCGAGGTAGGCCTCGAGGGGCGTCTTGTGCGAGCCTTTGAGGAAGGCGGGCGTGGGCGAGGTGGGCGCGATGATGGCGTCAACTTGCTTGTAGGCGTCGATGAAATCCTGGCGGATAAGCGTGCGGACTTTTTGCGCGCGCAAATAATACGCGTCGTAATATCCGCTGCTGAGAACGTAGGTGCCGAGGATGATGCGGCGCTTGACTTCCTCGCCAAAGCCTTCGGCGCGGGTTTTCGAGTAGATGTCAACGGCGTCGGTCGCGGCGGTCGAGCGGTGGCCGTAGCGAATGCCGTCGAAGCGGGCCATGTTGGAGGAGCACTCGGCGGTCGCGACGATGTAGTAAACGGCGATACCGTATTCGGTGTGCGGGAGCGAGACTTCGCGGATTTCGCAGCCTTGGTTTTTGTAGAAATTGATCGCGGCTTGGACGGCGGCGGCGACTTCGGGATCGAGTCCGTCGCCAAAATATTCCTTCGGGACGCCGAGCCGCCACGGGCCTTTTTTCTGGTGGAGCGCGGCGCGGTAGTCGGGGATTTCGGCGAGGATGGAGGTGGAGTCGAGCGGGTCGTGCCCGGCGATGGCGGAGAGCATGATGGCGGCGTCCTCGACGGTGCGGGCGATGGGGCCGACTTGGTCGAGCGAGGAGGCGTAGGCGGAGACGCCGTAGCGCGAGACGAGGCCGTAGGTGGGCTTGAGGCCGACGAGGTTGCAGAACGACGCGGGCTGGCGGATCGAGCCGCCGGTGTCGGTGCCGAGCGCGGCGGTGACTTCGCCCGCGGCGATGGCGGCGGCGCTTCCGCCGGAGGAGCCGCCCGCGACGCGCGCGAGGTCGTAGGGATTGTTGGTGGGTCCCATCGCGGAATTTTCGGTGGAGGAGCCCATCGCAAATTCGTCGAGATTGAGGCGTCCCCAGAAAACGGCGCCGGCTTCGCGGAGCTTGCGCGTCACGGTGGCGTCGTAGGGCGAGATGTAATTGGCGAGCATCTTCGACGATGCGGTGAGCGGCTGATCCTTTACGGAGATGATGTCCTTGAGGCCGACGGGAATGCCGTCGAGCGGGCCGAGCGTTTTACCGGCGGCGCGGCGTTCGTCGGACGCGCGGGCTTGAGCGAGCGCGGCGGCTTCGTCGAAGGAGTTGAACGCGCCGACGCGGGAATCAACGGCCTTGGTGCGGTCGATGCAGGCTTGGAGGAGTTCGACGGCGGAGATCGCGCGGGAGTCGAGTTGCGAGGAGACTTGGG
The DNA here is from genome assembly GCF_029504735.1 of Ereboglobus sp. PH5-10. Classification (GTDB taxonomy): domain Bacteria; phylum Verrucomicrobiota; class Verrucomicrobiia; order Opitutales; family Opitutaceae; genus Ereboglobus. Next base: position 9,417 of record NZ_JAQFIP010000001.1, read on the forward strand.
TGAGCGGGAGGTTGATTGGCATCTGGGAGATTGGAATTTTCGATTTTCGATTCTCGATTTTCGATTGGGGAGCTTCCGCTCCGTTTTCGATTTCGGTGCCGCGCGGTAGCGCGCAATCGAAAATCGAGAATCCAAAATCGAAAATGCGAACGTCTTTGGTTATTCGACTACTTTCGGCACACTGATCATGTTGTCGCGCTGGGCGGGGGCGTTGCGGAGGGCTTCGTCGGCGGTGAAGCCGGGCGTGACGTTGTCCTCGGCCCAGACGTTGGAAATGGGGAAGCCGTGCGCGGTCGGCTCAATGCCGGTGATGTCAACGCGCTTGAGCTGATCGACGTATTTGAGGACGTCGCCGAGCTGCGCGGCGAACTTCTCCTTTTCGTCGGGCGCGAGGTCGATGCGCGCGAGCGAGGCGAGTTTTTCGATGTCGAGATTTGGTGATGTGGCGGCCATGTGAAAAAGGAAATGAATGAGCGGGAATCTACTCGCAAGCAACGTCTGCGATTGTGACGGCGCCGTCGTTGCCGGAATACATGCGGCGGTTATTTGAGTTGAATTCGTATTTCACGTCGAGCGCGAGTTGCTCGATCGAGATGAGTTTGTAGTGGACGAGCTGGTAGGTGTCGCCGGCGCGCACGGTCTCGAAGGCGATGAGGAGGTGGACGGCGTCGCACGCGATTTTCGGGTCGTCGGAGGGCGAGAGATAAAAGGTGCGCATGGTGGTGCCGGCCGTGGCGGCGCTGTAGGTTTTGCACTCCATGTAGAAACGCTCGTCGTTGAACGTGAAGGTGATGTCGGGGTAGCCGACACCGCGCGCCCTGCCGCTTTTCGCGCCGGTGGGAACGGCGGAGGGCAGCCCCTCGGCGTCGAGCGCGTCGCGGACGTATTTCTCGACGGTGTTGCCGACTTCGTTGACGCGTTTGCTGTTGATGCCGCCCTCGGATTTTATTTTCGCAACAACCGCGGCGGCGGCGCGATTCAGGCGCTTGAGGACCTCGGCGTGGTTTGGATTTTCGAAATCGAAGGGGAGAACTTTGTGGCCCGTGAGCGACTCGACGACGACGCTGAGCGGAACCGAGCGAATCGGCGCGCGCATGTGCGCGATGGCGGCCTTGGTTTGCCCGGTGTCGGCGACGGGCGGCGCGGTCGTGCCCGTGGGTGTTTGCGCGGGGGCAGTGACGCAGAAGAAAAAAGCAAACCATGCGCAAGCCAACGCGAACGGTCGCAGGCGCGAGCCCGGGCGCCGGCGGGGTTTTATAAAGTTGGGAGGGGTATTCATGTCGGAGTTGGGTTGGGTGTTTTGCGGTCGGCGCGGGCTGGTATGTTCGCGCTACTGCGCCATTGCGCGCTTGAGCAGGAGGTGCGGAAACGAGGGGGCGTAGTTCCTAACCTTGGCTTCATTCCAAAAGGCGTCGCGGTGGGAGGGATGACGGAAACCGAGAAGACAAAAAATTATGCGATCCTCGCAAGATCGCCCCGTGCCTTTCATAACCGCAACAATACTAGGAGGCGCCTCGCGGGACGATTCGAGAATATCGGCAAGCACGCGACCCCGCCGATCCGCCCTGCGCAATGAGTCAATGCCCTTTGCGTAATAGGCGTCAGCACTGGCAGCATCGTTTCCATGATGCGCGACAATGGCTGCGAGAAACCAGACGTGCGCCAGGGGATCGTCCAGCGAATCCTGTATTTTGGCCACCGCAACATGGTCGCCCCGGCTGAGCGCGTAATTCAACGCCTGCCCGCCGCCTTGCTGATTCGGACGAATCAGCGCCAAGTAGCGGTTTTCATCGCCCATGCCATAAGCGTATGAAGATTCCAAAAGGGCGCGAAATTCGGCGCGAATATCCCTGGTCATCTTGGAGCCAAACGCATCATCAAAAGCGATGAGCATACGCGTGGCTTCCGTGCTTGGACGTTTGCACACGCCGAGCATGAGCATGGCGTCAACCGCATGATTCATGCGCTTGGGCGAGGCCAGCGCCCATTTGTTCGCGAGCGCGAGCGCGTCGTCAGGACGGTTGAGCGCCACAAGAAGATTGAGCCGTTCCACGTTGCGGTCGTTTTGTTCATCTTTGGCCGCGGATTTTTCGAAACAGTCAAGCGCCCTGGCGTGGTCACCATTGCGAAGGGCCAGGAAACCGAGCCCGTTCCACGCAAACGCGCATGGTTCCTCGGGGGCGGTGAGCGCCTTTTCGTAAAGCTCACGCGCCTCGTCGTCATCGGAAATAACACGCGCCAGCAAGTAACTGTATGCACCGTTTTGCGGATTTGCCGTGAGGCGCGCGCGGTAGCCGGCGACCAAATCAACATCGGGAAACCCGATTTCCATGCACGACTGGTAGTGACGATGCCATTGCACGTTGACCGGACGCGCGTCGATGTGTCTTTCAAAAAGCCGCCGCATCTCATCCGGCTTCATTTGGGTGGCGATGTTAAAGAGCACGTCAACCGCGCTGACGCCGTAGACGAGACTGGCGTTCGCGGCGTAATCCGCCAAGGCCTCCGGTGTGCAGAATTTATGAATAAGATCGCCCGCACCCATCAGCGACATACCTCGAACAACATCGAGATGCGTGCGCGTGGAGTTCGAACCTTTTTTCAAGCGAAGCGCGGACGGCGCATCCGTGAAATAATAATCGGGCTTCCGAATGTCGTAAACGCCCTCGTTGACGAACAACTCGATGGGATTGGGCGCGTCGTCGCCGTCCTTGCCGGACGCGGTGCGCGCGGTGTAGGTGATTCTTTCCCGATAGACGATGGCGAGCCGGTCGGGATTTATAATGACGGCGCGATGAAGCCCGCCGGGCCACGTCCAGATGGAAGCCGGCCCCACGTGGATCGTGGCGGTGAACGCCTGGCTCACGCCGGGAAGCTCGGCGCGCACCTCGTAGCGGCCGCCCGGAAGCTCGATGTGTTTGACCGGAGCGCCCTCCCCCGCCGCCGCGGGACACTCGTGCGAAGCGTCGTTAAACGCGACCTTGTAGGAAACGCCCAGCCCGTTGACGAGCGTGACCGTGCGCGTCGTGTTCATCGTCCAGAAACCGAGGCAAACATAGACGGCCAAAACAAACACGCACAGCACGGCGGCGAGCCTGAACGCAACAAACACCGGCGACGGGCGCGAAGTGTGTTGCGCATCGTCGCGAAAACTGGCGGGAGTTGACGAATCCGGGCCGAACTGCGTCGGCATCGGCGCGGCGGGTTGCGGACGGTTGAAAGACGAAGGCGCCGGTTGCTGTTGTTCGGAAGGTGAAAGATTTGCCGCACGCCCGGCGCGCAACGACTCATCGTAGTATTTGCGCCAATCGTCGGTCAGGTCGGTGCCGCCGCTGATTGTCCGCCAGAGCGCGGCGGGCGTGTAGATGATTCCCCACGGAAAACCCCACCAGCCGAAGAGGAGCGAAACAAGCACCCACGGAAGCGCGCAGCCGAACCCGCCGGCCCCCGGATGGATCAGATACGCGCGCGTGCTGCGGCGAAGAGTGACCACGAGAAATGACACGCAGTAGGAATAAACAACGAGACGCGCGCCGCGCTCGATCTCGCCGCGCAGTTCCGCCTCGGTGTAGTCGGCCGGGTTGTTGCTGGATTTCATGATTGGTTAAATGGATTATGGTTCTTGTCCGGAAAAACGTCCGCGAGCGCGCATTAGATTTCCGGCACCTTTGCGCGCTTGAATTCCACCTCGATCGCGTCGATCGAAAGCGTGATCTCGTGCACGCACGTCGCGAGCGACGACACGAAGCAGACCAGCGCGAGCGCGAGTGTGATTTCGCCGGAATACCACGGCACGGAAAAATACATGAGCCCCATCGACAACGCCGCGAGCAACAGCGCAGCGAGGCCGAGCATCTGCATACGCTTGATCAGATGCAGCCGGTGCCGGATGTTGATCAACTGCACCTCCCAATGCGGCTGCGGCGCGACCGAGTGCTCCTTCAGGATTCCGCGCGCCAGCGTCGTCAGCGCGAGAAACCGGTTTGTGTAGGCAAGGCACAACAGCGAGATCGCGGGAAAAATCAGCGCGGGAATGGAGGCGTTGGTCATGCGCGCAAGCGTGCAATCCCGCGGCCCCGCTGAAAAGGCAAAAGCACGGCGAATGCGCCCGCCGCATCGCGGCTTGCCCGTTTTTGCCGCGATGTCATTTATTGCGCGCAACACACGCCGATGCCGCCTCCGAAAAAATACCGCAAACTTGAGCCAAGCCGCGCCCCCGCCGGGCTCGCGGAACGCATCGACGCATTCATCGCCTACCTCGGCCTCGAACGAGGCCTCTCGTTCAACACCCAGTCCGCCTACCAAAACGATCTCGACGCCTGCGCCGCGTTCCTCGCCGAAAAACGCGGCCTCAAGTCGTGGCTCGACGCGAGCGCCGAGGACGCCACCGCGTGGCTGCACGCGCTGCGCGACGACGGCATGAGCGCTGCGAGCAGCGCGCGCAAGCTCACCTCGCTGCGCGTCTTCGCCCGCCAGCTCGTGCGCGACCAACTGCGCCCCGACGACTTCACCGAGCTCATTTCCATGCCCAAGCTCCCGCGCCGCATCCCAGGCACATTGAGCGAGACGGAAATGAAAAAAATACTCTCGGCCCCGACCGGCGGCTCCGCGCTGGCCGTGCGCGACCGCGCCATCCTCGAGCTGTTTTACTCGAGCGGACTGCGCGTCTCCGAACTCTCCACGCTCACAATCCCGCAAATCAACCTCGACGACGGATTCCTGCGCGTGTTCGGCAAAGGCTCCAAGGAGCGCGTCGTGCCGATCGGCGGCAAGGCAATCGAGGCGCTGCGCGTCTATCTCGACGCCGCCCGCCCGGGCTTCGTGCGCACGGGAAAAACCGGCGCCGAGGTTTTCCTGAGCAAACGCGGCACGGCGATTTCCCGCAAAACGCTCTGGGTTCTCGTCACGCAATACGCGCGGCGCGCCGGACTCGAAAAAAAAGTGAAGCCCCACCTGCTGCGCCACTCGTTCGCCACGCACCTGCTCGGCGGCGGCGCGGACCTGCGGGCGATCCAGGAAATGCTCGGCCACGCGAGCCTCGCCACCACGCAAATCTACACGGCCGTCGAGTCCAGGCGCCTGATCGACCAGCACGCGCAATTCCATCCGCGAAACAAGGGGTGACCGCCGCCATCGCCAGGCCGCCCGTAATCCCCGTGTTCACGCATTGACGCGCGGCTCCGCTTGCAACTTAAACTTCATCCTCAACCTTAAACCTTTTCCGCGATGAGCAACGTATCCACATCCCCCGCGCCCGCCGCCACCGCCACGACGATCAAACCCGTGGACCTGCGCGGCATCCTCAAATACGTGCCCCGCTTCAAGGACCAAATCTTTGTCATCGCGCTCGACGGCGCCATCATCGCCGACGAAAATTTCGGCAACCTCCTCGTGGACATCGCCGTGCTCCGCAGCCTCGGCATCAAGGTCGTGCTTGTCCACGGCATCGGCAAACAACTCCGCGAACTCTCCGAACTGCGCCGCGTTCCCATCACCGACGAAGCCGGCACAGGCGTGGCCGACGCCGCCACGCTCGACCTCGCCATCCGCGCCTCCTCGCGCGTCTCGCACGTCATCCTCGAGGGTCTCACGCAAAACGCCATCAAGTGCGCCATCACCAACGCCGTCCGCGCCCTCCCCCTCGGCATCCTCCGCGGCGTCGACCATCAGTTCACCGGCAAAGTTGACCAAATCGACACCGAGTTTCTCAACACGCTCATCGGAAAAAATATCACCCCCATCGTCTCGCCCATCGGTTTCGGCCCCGACGGGAAGGCGCTCCGCATAAACTCCGACCTCCTCGCCGCCGAGCTCGCCGAGGCGCTCCGCGCCACAAAAATCATTTACCTCGCCCCCCTCCCCGGCCTCGAAATCAAGGGCGAGTTGCGCCGCGACATTCCCGCGCCCACGCTCAAAAACATCCTCGAAAAAACACCCGAGCAGATCGCGCCCGACGCGCAAAGCAAGGCGGTCAACGCCCTTCGCGCCATCGAAACCGGCACCCCGCGCGTGCACATCATCGACGGACGCGCATTCGACAGCCTGCTCAACGAAATCTTTTCCAACGAAGGCGTCGGCACGCTCATCTACGGAAACGACTACCAGCAAATCCGCCGAGCCAGGCGCGGCGACGTGCGCGCCATCCACAACCTCACCCGCGGCGCGGTCCGCCGCGAGGAGCTCATCTACCGCACGCAGCAGGCCATTGAAAAAAACATCGACCAGTTTTACCTTTTCGAAATCGACGACACCCTCATCGGCTGCGTGTCGCTCTACTTTTATCCCGACAAACCCGAGCTCGCCGAAATCGGCTCGCTGTATGTTTCGCCGAACCACCAAAACCGCGGCATCGGGCGCAAACTCGTCACCTACGCCTGCATGAAGGCGCAGGAGCGCGGCGCGACAACCGCCGTCGCCCTCTCCACGCAAAGCTACTCCTTCTTCACCGCCGCGATGGACTTCGGTGAAACCGACAAAAAAATCCTCCCCGAGGCCCGCCTCAAACTCTACGAGGAAAGCGGCCGCAACCCGAAGGTGCTTGTAAAGACGCTGTGAAACGCCGTGGCCAGGCCGCCACGCCCGGTTCGATTGCTCGCGCGGCGACATAACAATTCGCGGCACTTGCGGCGCGTTGAGATGTCTTGCATCATGCGGCGCAGATGCGATTTTCACCATCCAGACACCCGACACCGTGAGCCAAAAAACCGACAACATCGAAACACAGGTCGTGACCATATGCGGCTGGAAACGCATGCTGATATGGCCGCTCGGCATGCTCGTGCGGCTCTGGTGCGCATCGATCCGTTTTGATTGCGACAAGGAAAGCGAGAAAGCCCTCCGAAACGAGGACACGCCCGTCGCGTTTATCATCTGGCACAACCGGCTGTTCTTGATCGGCGAAGTTTTCAGGCGCTACCGCCGGCGCAATCTCTACGCGCTCGTCAGCGCCAGCAAGGATGGCGCGTGGCTCGCCGCGTTTTTCGACATCATCGGCATCAAGTGCGTGCGCGGATCCAGCAGTTTCAACGCGCGCGAATCAGTCGCCCTGCTCATCAATGTCATGCAACAGGGCCACGACATCGGAATCACCCCCGACGGACCGCGCGGCCCCATTTACGGATTCAAGGGCGGCGGCATGATCGTGGCGCGCCGCGCAAAAGCCGCCGCCGTGCTCATCGGCATGCAATTCCAGCACGCCCGGCAACTGCGCAGCTGGGACCGTTTTTATCTGCCGCGCCCGTTCTCGCGCGTGCGCCTGCGCGGCGAACTGGTGTCGCCCGGGGAATTGCGCGACCGCGCCACGACGCCCGAATCGCTCAGCCGGCGTCTTTGCGCGCTTAGTCCCGACAAAAAATTGGGCGCGGGCCGTGATGCGAAAGCCGTAGTCTGAATCCGCATGGAAGCCTCCCACACGCACGCAGCCGTCCGCAAGGAGCGCGTCGCCCGCTGGTCCATCATTGCGAGCGCGGTGATCACGGTCGGCAAGTTGCTGGCGGGATTGTTTTCGGGTTCGCTCGCGCTGCTCTCCGAGGCCGCGCACGCGCTTGTCGACACATTCGCGACCACCGTCACCTGGTTTGCCATCCGCGCATCAAACAAACCCGCCGACGACGAGCATCAATACGGCCATGCGAAATTCGAAAGCGTCGCCGCGCTCGTGGAAACAGGAATCCTGTTTTTGCTCGCGCTTGCCGTGCTTGCGCAAGCGGCCGGAAACATTTTTTCGGGCGGGCACATTATCGAGGCCACGCCGCTGGTGTTTGCCGTTGTCATTGTTTCAATCCTGATCGACCTGAACCGCATTCGCGCGCTCCGCAAAGTGGCGCGCGACACGGGCAGTCAGGCGCTCGCGGCCGATGTGCTGCATTTTTCGTCCGACATGGCCGGGTCGGTGCTCGTGCTGCTCGGGTTGATCGCATCGCGCTTTGGTTTTCTCTACGGCGACGCAATCGCGGCGCTGGGTGTCGCGGGGTTCATCGCCGTTGCGGGCTGGCGGCTCGGGCGGCGCACGCTCGACACGCTGCTCGACGCCGCGCCGAAGGGGCGTGTCGCCCGGCTGCGCACAATCGCCTCCGCCGAGCCCGGCGTGCTCGGCACGGGCGACATTCGCCTGCGCGCCGCCGGGCACGAGGTTTTTGGCGAAATGACGCTGATGGTCGCGCGCACGCTTTCAATGGAGCAGGCCTCCGCGATTCGCGCCAGGGTCCTCGCCGCTATCCGCAAGGAATTCCCTGACACCATGCTGACCGTGACAACCTCGCCTGTCGCCCCGCGCAGCGAAACCGTGCGCGAACGCGTCACGCACATTGCATACAGGCGCGGACTGGCCGTGCATCATGTCACGGTGCAGGATATCGGCGCGCATCTTTCGATCAGTTTCGACCTGGAACTGGATGGCCGCATGAGTCTCGGCGAGGCGCATGAAACCGCCGAGTCACTGAAGGCGAAAATCCGCGCCGAGTTTGGCGCGGGAACCGAGGTCGAGCCGCATATCGAGCCGCTGGAAGTCAAACATCTCACCGGTCAGGATGCGCCGCCCGAAACTGTCTCCGAAATCACGAGGCTCCTCGAAAAACTCGCCGCGCAAAGCGGATCGGTTTCAGACATCCACAATGTCCGCGTGCGCCGGACGCCGGGCGGCCTGGTGGTCAATTATCATTGCCGCGCCGCCGCGTCGCTCGATGTTGCGCGCGCTCACCGGTTGATCGACGAAATCGAGCACCACGCGCGCGACGAATATCCCGCCATCACGCGCATCGTCGGCCACACGGATTTGCTGAAATAGCGGGGGCGCCGGTTGGCTCGCCCTTCGCATGCGATTGCTTCAGGTCAAAATATCCGCAGCAAATTCAGGAACTCGATGACGGGTTTTTGATACAAGCCGAAACACAGCGTGGACAGTGTGAGCACGATGAGCAGCAGCCGCATCATGACGGGCACCCTGATTCGGTCGGCGGGATGCACGGGCGTTTCGTCGGGCACGGCGGAGGACTGCCAGTTTTGGAAAAATGCCGCGCGTATCCACCCGAAGTAGTAATAAATCGAAACCACCACGGCGAGAATCGAAACCGCCAGCAGCCAGTAAAAGCCCGCCTGGAACGCATCGATGAAAATGAGCAGCTTGCCCATGAAACCAAACAGCGGAGGCAGGCCCGCGAGCGAGCCGAGTGCAACAACAAGCACCGCCGCGAGAAGCGGATTGCGCTTTGCCAGTCCGTGATAATCGCTGAATTCCTGCTCGGCATCGTTTTCACCGGCCACAAGCGCCATGACGCCGAACACCGCAAACGAGGCGAGCGTGTAGGCGATTATGTAAATGAACAGAGGGATGTCCGAGGAGCCCTTCAAGTGAATGCCCGCCACGATTCCCATCATCAGAAAACCCGCGTGCGAGACGCCCGACAGCCCCATGAGCCGTTTGACATTGTATTGGGTGAGCGCGGCGAGATTGCCAAAAATGATCGTGGCAAACGTCACCACCACAAGCAGCGGCACAACCACGCGAAAAACGGGCGAGATTATGGGCAGCAGCGCAAAGAGGAGTGCGAATCCCGCGACCTTGGAACCGACCGAGAGAAACGCCGTCACGGGCGTGGGCGCGCCTTGATACACGTCGGGAATCCAAATTTGGAAGGGCACCAAGCCAATCTTGAAGGCAATGCCGCTGAGCACCAAGAGCACCCCAAGGTTGCCGATGAAGTTGTCGGCGTTGTTTGCCAGAAAATGATGCACTTGCAGGTAACTGAGGGGATCGAGCATCGGATAACGTCCCGCTGCAGCCGGATTACCCGCCATGCCGTAAAGCAGCACGATGCCGAAAAGCAGCAGTCCCGAACTGAGCGAACCGAGCACGAGATATTTTAATCCCGCCTCAAGGGAAAACGCGCTCGCGCGATAATAACTGACGAGGACGTAGAACCCGACGGTGATTGTTTCCAGCGCCACAAAAAGCATCAGGAAATGGCTTGCTTGGGCGAGCAGCATCATCGCCGCGGTAATCACGAGCACGATATGGAAAAACTCGACTCGCGGCACGCGTTGTTTTGGCAGCGAGATCATCGCGATGGCGTGCACCAGAATCGAGGTGATGACAAAAAACACGCGGAAGAATTGTCCCGTGGGCGTGAATTTCAGCATGCCGTAGAAAATGGAGCCGGTCAGGGTGCTGCCGTTTATCTTTGGCTCAAGCGCCCACAGAAGCGCCGCCGCGAGCACGCAAATCTGCCCCACGATCGAAATGGCGGGAATGAAACGGCGCATGGCCTTGGGCAGCGCCAGCTCAAACACGAGCAGCAAGAGTGCGAGCCCGGCGAGGAGGATTTCCGGCGCAATAAGCGTCCACTCATTGCCGGCGCCGGCGCGCGCGAGGGATTTTAGTAAAAATTCGGAGGTCATCGGTTTCGTTTCCTGATAAAAAAATTATTTCGCGGGCGCCGATCGCGAGGGGTTGGGTGGCACGGGCGACCCGCCCGTGTTTTGCGCATCCGCAGCCATGCTCATGGGCGAGTCGCCCATGCCACTCAATCCCGTTAATTGCGCGTTGAGCGGGGTGGTCACGATTTTGGGCCAGACACCTACGAGCACCAACGCGGCGAGCAGCACGAACGCGGGCACTCGCTCGCTCCAGCGCAGGTCGGTCACGGGATTCTCGGCGGCGATTTTTGCGAAGGTTTCCGTCGGCGGCCCGAAGAAGATGCGCGCCGCGGCGCGCAGGCCGTAAATTGCCGAAATGATGATGCCCGCGACGGCGGCAATCGTCATCCATTTGGAAAAGCCCCACAGCGCGACAAAGATGGTCAGCTCACCCCAGAAGTTTGCGAAGCCGGGCAGTCCGATGCTCGCGAATATCGCCGCGACGAAGAGCGCGGAGAGCAGCGGCGCTTGTTTTGCGAGGCCGCCCATCGAGGCCATGTCGAAGGTTTGCGTGCGGTGATGGATGCTCGTTGAAAGGAGGAAGAGCAGCGCGACCGACAGGCCGTGCGCGATCATCATGAGCACCACGCCGCCGGCGCCGAGCGCGCTCATCGCGGCCACGCCTAGAAACGCGTAGCCCATGTGCATCACGGAACTGTAACCGATCATCTGCTTGAGGTCGGTTTGCGCGATGGTCACGAAGCCGATGATGACGACATTGCACAGCGCGAGAATCGCGAGGATGTGCGACCAGTGCGCCGCGCCGCTCGGGATGAGAGGGAGCGCGATTTGCACGAGCCCGTAGAGTCCGAACTTTTTCAACACGCCCGCGTGCAGCATCGCCGCCGAGCTGGGCGCGGCGCCGTAGCCGAGCGGCGCCCACGAGTGCAACGGAAACAGCGAGACCAGGATGCCGAAGCCAAACATGAGGATGCCGAAAATGTTTTTCTGCACGACCTCGGAGAGCGGTTGCGAGGCGATGGCGTCGCGGAGCGCGATGAGGTCGAAGTTCGCCGCGCCGCTGGTCCAGTAGATGGCGATGAGTCCGGCGAGCGAGAGCATCGCGCCGAGTGTCAGGTAGATTGTCATCATCATCGCGGCGTAGTTGCGGTCGCGGCCGCCCCAGACGCCGACCATGATGAATGTCGCGATGAGCGCGAACTCGTGGAAGAAGTAGAAAAAGAAAATATCAACGCTCGCGAACACGCCCATCAACCCGCCCTGCATGACGAGGAGGAGCAGCAGGTATTGGCGCAGGCGCTCCGCTCCGGATTGGATTGCGTAAAACCCCGCGGCGAAACCGACGATTCCGGCGAGCGCAAAAAGCCCGAGCGAAATGCCGTTGAGCCCGAGCGTGAGCTTGATGCCCCACGCGGCGAGTCCCAGGTCGTAACTGGTGAAGTAGGCGTAACCGTGGTGCAGCGGCATTCCGGCAAACTTGCCGACGAGATAGATCGCGACGAGCGCCGGCACCGAAAAGCCGATGTAGGCGAGAATCATCGCGATTTTCCGCGACGGCCCGAACGCGATGATAAGCGCGGCGGCCAGCGGTGTCGCTATCGAGAGAAGGAGAAGATCGATCGGGAATGGATTCATTGGAGGAATTTTCGATTTTCGATTCTCGATTTGGCAGACTGTCGGCCTTCGGCCTCGAAACGATTGGGCGCTTCCGCGCCGGATGCGCAATGGAGCGGCAGCTCCCCAATCGAAAATCGAGAATCGAAAATCGAAAATAATTTCATGGGTTGGGTTAAATTGGTGAAAAGGTTGTCGGTAAAATTCAGCTTAGAAAGCCGGTGGCGAAGGCCCAGATGAGGACGACGCCGATGAAGAACCAATAGACGTAGGCGTGGATGCTGCCGACGTGCAGCGCGCGCGCGCCGAGGCCGAAGAAACCCGTCAGCCCCGCAAGGCCGCGCACGATCAGTCCGCCGATGAGGAATTGGTCGAGGAAGTTCAGCAAAAGCGCGAAGCGTTGCTGGAGTTTTGTGACGTAGTAGTTGTAAACGCGGTCGGGCGTTTCCTTGAGATGCGTGAGGATGGTGAACACGCCCGGGATGCGGTCGCGCAGCGTGTCGGTCGCCGCCGACTTGTAGAACGCCAGCGCCGCGCCCGCGCCGATGAGCATGACGGCAATGCTGGTGATGAGGATGATGGTGTGGGCGGTGCCTTGAGCAAGCGGCACATTATCAAATACGCCAAGAAACGCCTTGTAGAAAACCGGAACATAAACAAACCCCACCGCGAGCAACGCCAAAACAATAAGCGGCGTTGTCATTGAGATACTGCTTTCTTTGGCATGCGATGCCTCCTCACTGCGGGATTGTCCCAAGAATGTAATCTTCCACATGCGAACCATGTAAAACGCAGTCAGCACCGCTGTAAGCGTAAGAATACTGAAGGCCGCCATGTTATTATGCATCGCCAAGTAGAGGATGGAATCCTTGGAAAAAAATCCTGAAAGAAACGGCATGCCGATGATCGCCAGCACACCAATCGTGAATGTAATGAATGTTATCGGCATTTTTCTCCGAAGTCCGCCCATCTTGAAAATATTCTGCTCGTGATGACAGCCTGCGATAACAGAACCTGAACCGAGGAAAAGGAGTGCCTTAAAAAATGCGTGTGTAGTGAGATGGAACATCGCGGCCGCTGCGCCTGTGCCAAAAATGAGAAAAAGGGGAGCCATTTCTCCGTTGCCCGATGGCTGCATCCCCACGTCCTTGACAATATTCCCCAAGCCAAACGCCGCGACCATGTAGCCGAGTTGGGAGAGCGTGGAGTATGCGAGGACTTTTTTGATGTCGCTTTGCGTGATGGCGCAAAGAGCGGCGTAGAGCGCGGTGATGACGCCGGCCCACATGACGACGTTCAGCGCGGCGGGCACGGCGGCGAAGATCGGCTCGATGCGGCAGAGCATGTAGATACCGGCGGCAACCATCGTCGCGGCGTGGATGAGCGCGGAGACGGGCGTGGGACCTTCCATCGCGTCGGGCAGCCAGACGTGCAACGGGAATTGCGCCGACTTGCCGACCGCGCCGCAGAAGAGCGCAAGGGGAATGCAGGTGGCAACGGCCGCGCCTCCGGCGATTTTCGCGGACATTTCGGTGAGATTGGTTGTGCCGAAAACGTAATAGCACGCGATGATGCCGAGGAGGAAACCGAAGTCGCCGACGCGGTTTACGATGAAAGCTTTTTTGGAGGCGTCGGCGGCGAATTGTTTTTCGCGATAGTGGTTGATGAGCAGCCAGGAACTGAATCCGACGAGTTCCCAGAATATGAACATCATGAAAAGATTGTCCGCGAGCACGATGCCCGTCATCGAAAACATGAAGATCGAGAGTCCGCCGAAGTAACGCGCGCGCGCCTTGTCGTCGCGCATGTAGCCGATGGAAAAGATGTGAACGCACAGGCCGACAATCGCGACGATGACGAGCATGAGCGCGGCTAGGTCGTCGAATTTGATTCCCAACGAAAGTGTGAAGTCACCGATGCTCAGCCAGTCGAAGGATGCGTTGACGGCTTCATCGCGATACCCCGGAAGTGTGGTTTTGAGAAGCTGGCGCGAACCTCCGAACGCCAGCATGAGCGCGGCGGCGGCATACGCGGCGCAGGCCGTGACGGAGATGATTTGCGCAAGCGTGCCGGAGCGTCGCAGGAAGAGCGCGATGATCGCAGCCGACGCGAGCGGCACGAGCAGGGTGATGAGGGCGAGATGTGTGGGAGACATACCGGGAATGAATGAGAATACGGAATGCAGAATGTAGAATACAGGAGTCAGGAGTCAGGAGTCAGGAGTCGGAACTTCGGCTGACGCGTGGTTGATGGAAATTGGGTCATGGCGTTTTGTTGGTGTGATTGTTGTGTGCGCGGCTTTTTATGGTTTGGAGCTGACTCCTGTATTCTGACTCCTGACTCCTTTTTCTTTAATTTTTCAACGCGTTGAGTTTGGCGACATCGACGGTGCCGCGGCGGCGGAAGAGGGCGACGACGATGGCGAGGCCGACAGCCACCTCGGCGGCGGCGACGGTGAGGATGAAGAAGACAAACACGTTGCCCTCGATGGTGCCGTTGAAGCGCGAGAAGGCGACGAGCGCGAGCGTCGCGGCGACAAGCATCAGCTCAAGGCACATGTAAATGATGAGCGTGTTCTTGCGCAGGAGCACCCCGAAGAAGCCGATGGCGAAAAGCGTCACGGCAAGCACAAGGTAATGATAAAGGCCGATGGTCATGGTGGGAAAAGGAGTCAGGAGTCAGAATACAGGAGGCAGGAGTCGGAGCTTCGGTTGGCGCGTGGTTGATGGAAATTTGGTCATAAGTTTAAACAGGGCTGCAGGATTGTTTATTTTAGTCGTCGCGTGGCAGTGTTTTCCAGTAGCGATTTCATCTGGGTGATGGCGGCGGTGTTGAGCTGAACAAGACGGTCTTTTTGCGCGAGCCCCTGGCGTATGAGAAGCGCGTTGATGCTCTCCATGTTTGAAAGCACGACCAGTTGCTCCAGCGTCGCTGTGTCACGGATATTTTCCTTTGAGGACGCATCCGGGTTTTCGGCGCGCCATTGCGCGGCAGTCTTGCCAAAAAGCGCGACGTTGAGCAGGTCGGCTTCCGAGGCATAAACGATTGACGCCTGTTTTTTTGTAACAACGGCCGGAATTATCCGCTCCTTGATGGCATCAGTGTGAATGCGGTAGTTGATCTTGGAAAGCGTGCGCTGGAGGTTCCACTCGAAAGAGAGGCGGTGCTGTTCGTCCTCTTTGAGACGCTGAAACTCCAGCAGCAGATAAAGCTTGAATTCGGAGCTCACCCACGAGGCGAATTCAAAGGCTATGTCCTTGTGCGCGTATGTGCCGCCCCCGGAGCCCGCTTTTGTCATTATGCCAATGGCACTGGTGGTTTCGATCCACTTGCTGGGGCTCATTGTGAACGCGTTGCTGCCGGCTTCGAAGAGAAGGGGGTCGATTTCGACCCCTTTGAAACCGGGGTTATGTATTTTTTCCCACAGGGCCAGAAACTCAATGGTGCTGCGATTGCGCATCCAATTTTTCACAACGTCCTTCGGCTCCTTTGGGTTTCTGTGGCGCGCGATGTCAGTAATGCAGATATACTCCTTGCCATGCCGGTCGAAGACGACGATGTCCGTTCCTTGAACGGTAATGGTGTCTGTTTTGGGTTTAGGCATGGAGTGAATGGAGTGCGATTGTTGTGCGCGAGGTCTTATGGTTTGTCTCCTGGCTCCTGTATTCTGTCTCCTGGCTCCTTTTCCTCATGCTTTTTGCTGATGACGATGACGCCGAGCATGCCGACGAGGAGGAGGAAACCGACGAGTTGCACGGGGAGCATGTAGGTGGTGAAGAGTTTCGCGCCGTAGATTTTCAGGTCGGTGAAAAACGCGGGGGCTTGGGCGAGCGCGAGCTCGTCGGTCGAAAACTGGCCGCGCGCGAAAAACGAGAACGCGCCGAAGATGAGGAGCGCGCCGGCAATGGAGCTGGCGACTATGGTCATCTTTTTGAACGGGGGGCGTTTTCCGCCGTGCATGTCGAGGAGCATGATGATGAAGAGGAACAGCGCCACGACCGCGCCCGCGTATACGAGGATGAGCAGGAACGCGAGCAGGTGGGCGTCAAGCATCACGAAGAGCACCGAGATGCCGCACAGGCAGACAAAAAAACTGAGCGCGGACGCGACGGCGTTGCGATTGGCGACCAAGCCGATCGCGGCGGCAAGCGTGAGGGCGCTAAAGATGTAGAAGAGGATGGCGGGCATGGAGAAAAGAATATGGGAATCGGAATACGGAATACAGGAGTCAGGAGTCAGGAGTCAGGAGTCGGAACTTCGGCTGGCGAAGGCTTGCTGGAAATTTGGACATGGCGTTTTGTTGGTGCGATTGTTGCGGGCGGCTTTTTATGGTTTGAAGCTGACTCCTGTATTCTGACTCCTGACTCCTTCTTTTAATGCTTTTCAGCGGCGGCTTTCTTCTTGTCCCACTTGAGGTGGGTGTCGGGGAGCGTGCCGCCGAGTTCGTAGAGTTTTTGTTTGTTGTTCACCATTTCGGCGCGGGTGTATCCGCTGGATGAATACACGTTTTGCAGCCAGATGGCCTCCTCGGGGCAGACTTCCTGGCAGAGGCCGCAATAGATGCAGCGGAGCATGTTGATCTCGAATTCCCTCGGGCCTTTCTCGACGTGGGCGTTGGGCGAATCGGCGGGGATTTCGCCGGGCGTGATGCGGATGGCCTTGGGCGGGCAAACGAATTCGCAGAGCTGGCACGAGACGCATTTTTCGCGTCCGTGCGGGTCGCGCACAAGCGTGGGCACGCCGCGGTAGCCGGGCGGGATTTCCGGACGCTCCTCGGGGTAGTTCACCGTGACCGGCTTGGCGACGATGTGCTTCATCGTCGTCTTCATGCCCGACAGGATTTGCGGGATGTATGTGCGCTCGGCGAGCGAGAGCGGTTTGCGTTGGACTTGGATGACGGACATGGGAAATGCGGAATGCGGAGTTCGGAATGCGGAATTGAGTGGACTGATTGGCCCGATCGGGCGGATGAGTCTGATTGGAAATTTTTACGAGTGGCGGCGGTTTTATTTTTGCAGAAGCGCGATGGCGATTATGTAGACCACGAGGTTGGCGATGGACAGCGGGAGGAGGCGCTGCCAGCCGATGCGCATGACTTGGTCGTAGCGGAAGCGCGGGAGCGTCCAGCGCACCCACATGAAGATGAAGATGAAGATGAGCACTTTTGTGACAAAGATGCCAATCGAGAGCAGGCCGACAAAGATCGGGTGCATGAGCCATTGCCAGTGCAGGAGGTCGTGCAGCCAGTTGACCAGGTCGGCGAGCGGTATCCACGGAAGCGGATTCCAGCCGCCGAGGAAGAGCAGGATGAAGATGCCCGAGCCGACAATCATCTGGCAATACTCGGCGACAAAGAAGAGCGACCATTTGTAGGAGCCGTATTCGGTGTGGTAGCCGCCGACGAGATCAGCCTCGGACTCGGGCATGTCGAACGGCTGGCGGTTGGTCTCGGCAAAGATCGTGATGAGGAAGATGAAGGCCGAGACGGGCATGATAAACACAAACCACATGCCGCCCCAAAATCCGGGCTGGCTTTGGAACTCGACCACGCGCACGAGGCTGAGCGAGCCGGTGGTGCCGGGCGCGTTGATCCAGAGGAGCACGGGCACGACGGCGAGCGTCATGGAGAGCTCGTAGGAGATGAGTTGCGCGCTGGCGCGAATGGCGCCGAGGAACGGATACTTGGAGTTCGACGCCCAGCCGGCGAGGATGAGCGAATACACGCTGAGCGATGCGAGCGCGAAGACGCCGAGGATGCCGATGTCGACGTTGGCGAGCATCACGGGGAGGATTTGCCCGGCGCTGTCGAGATACGCGCCGAAGGGCACAAACACGATCGTAGAGAGCGCGGGTGTCATGGCCACGATGGGCGCCATGACGAAGTAGAATTTGTTAACGTGACCGGGGGTGATGTCCTCGCGGAAGAGGAGTTTGCCGCCGTCGGCCATGAGGTTGAAAATGCCAAAGTATCCGAGGATCGGGCCGATGATCGGAATCCGCGCGAGCAGCCACGGGCGCGCGCGATTGGGGCCGGGGCGATCCTGCGCCCACGCCGCGACTTTGCGCTCGGCCATCGAGCAGGCGGCGCCAACGGGAAAGAGAAAACAGATCACCGCTATCCCTTGGATGATGTAGCGGACGATGTCTGGCAGGCTGAAATAGAAGTCGATCATTTTGGAAAGAATGCTGGAAAGAATACAGGAGTCAGGAGCCAGGAGTCAGGAGTCGGAGCTTCGGCTGACGAGGGTTTGATGTAAATTGGGACATGGTGTTTTGTCGGCGTATGATTGTTGTGCGCGCGTTTTTTGCAGTTTTATGGTCTGGCTTCTGACTCCTGCATTCTGGCTCCTGACTCCTCCTGCCGCTCCGCGGCAGGTTTGTAGTGCAGCCCCTCGGTTTCGGGGAATGCGAGGTGGGCGAAACGGGTGGAGTCGAGGACGCGACCGGTTTCGGGGATTGTCAGGTAGTCGAGGCCGGCGAGTTCCGGGGTTTCCTCGGAGAGACGGCTCCAGGCGGCGATGGGGCTGCCGGCAAAATCGTGCCCGCCGAGGTTCACGAGAATATGCGAGAGAACCACGAGGTCGTTGTGGGTGCCGGGATGGCCGGGGATGGCGGCCTTGGAACGTTGCAGGCGGAACTGCTGGTTCACGAAACTGCTGTCTTTCTCGAACACGGTTTGCGTGGGGATGACAACTTTCGCGGCGGCGCTGGTGGCGTTGGCGTGCGTGCCGAGATAGATGATGGAAACTTTTGCGAGCTGCTCGGGCGTGATGCCGGCTTCGGCGAGGTCTTCGTTGATGACGAGGAGCGTCTTGATTTTTCCGGCGTCGATGTCGGCGGCGAGTTGCGTGAGTTGCGGCTTGGGGAGCCCGGTGGCGAGGCCGCAGAGGAGCGCGCCGCGCGTGTTCGGCGTGCGGTCGGCGGAAACGAGAAGCCCGTCGCCCTGGCCGAGATGCGCGGGGACGTGGATCGCGCCGACGGGAATGCCGAGCTGGTCGGCGATTTTTTTGCAGAGGTATTGCTCGGCCATCGTGCTGCGGGCGGAGGCTACCAAGGCGATGGATTGCGTGGCACGGGCGACTCGCCCGTGAGGGTTGTGTGGCACGGACGACTCGTCCGTGCTTGGCGCGGCGGCGCCTGTTCGCATGGCCGGGTCGGCCATGCCACCCGAACCCATGGGCGAGTCGCCCATGCCACTCGATCCGGGCGCTGCCGCGCCA
This sequence comes from Ereboglobus sp. PH5-10, assembly GCF_029504735.1. Lineage (GTDB taxonomy): Bacteria > Verrucomicrobiota > Verrucomicrobiia > Opitutales > Opitutaceae > Ereboglobus. The sequence goes on from NZ_JAQFIP010000001.1 coordinate 28,625, forward strand.
GTGAGAAGGGATTTGGCTTGCGCGATGAGGTCGGCGAGCGGCGTCTCGGTGGTGAGGCGGTTTTCGGCGCGGACTTGTTTGTAGAGGAGGCGTCCGCTGTCGGGCATCCAGGTGTCGTTGACCTCGTCGTTGCGACGCGGGGTGATGCGGTAGATTTGGCCTTCGCGCGACCAGACGACGGTGTTGGCGCCGACGCTCGATTCGGTGTCGATGCTGTTGGTTTGCTTGAGAAACCAGACGCGCATCTTGAAACGGAAATCGGTCGAGGTGAGCGCGCCGACGGGGCAGATATCGACGGTGTTGAGCGAGTAGTTGTTGGAGAGTTGTTTGCCGGGATAGCAGGTGAGCGTCGAGTGGCTGCCGCGGTCGATGAAGCCGAGCACGTCGTCCTTCGCGATTTCCTTGGTGAAACGAATGCAGCGCGAGCAGAGGATGCAGCGCTCGTCGTCGAGCATGACGCGCGGGCCGAGCTGTGTGTGCTTGGGTTTCACGTTTTTGTCCTCAATGTAGCGCGAGCAACCGCGCCCGTAGGCGATGGCTTGCTCCTGCAAATCGCATTCGCCGGCCTGGTCGCAAATGGGGCAGTCGAGCGGGTGGTTGACGAGGAGGAATTCCGTGACGGATTCGCGCGCCTGGCGCACCGCGGGCGTGGTGGTGCGAATGTGGAGGCCGGGCGTGGCGTTGGTGCCGCAGCCGATTTGGAGCTTGGGCATCCAGTTGATTTTTTGTTTGCCGGTGGCGGGATCGATGACGGGCTGCCGGGTTTCGCGATCGACGGCGGGCACGCCCATTTCGACGAGGCACATGCGGCAATTTCCGACGACGGGGAGTTTCGGGTGGTAGCAATAATGCGGCACGTTGACGCCGAGGAGTCGCGCGGCCTCGACGACGTTTGTGCCGCGCGGAACGGCGATGTCGCGACCGTCGATGTTGACGGTGACGAGGTCGGGGGTGGCGGCGGTGGCTGTTGGTGCGGACATTGGTGGAAGAGAAGAAAAGAAGAAGAAGAAATAGAATACAGGAGTCAGGAGTCAGGAGTCAGGAGTCGGAACTTCGGATGGCGAAAGATTGAGGGGAATTTCACGGGGAGGGTGCTTGGATGGCGTTGGTGTAGGCGGTGAGCAGGCGGCTGATCTCGGCTAGTTGATGGTTGAGTTCGGTGGTGTCACCGTAGTTCAGGTCGCGCGTCAGGATGAGATAGTAACGACATTCCTCAAGCGAGCCTTGGGCGATGTTGAAGAAGCGGCGTTTGTCCGCCGCGCCTGTTTTTTTATAGCCCTCGGCAATGTTGGCGGGAATGGAAACCGCGGCGCGCCGCAGCTGGCTGGTCAGCCCGTAGAGTTCGTGTGATGGAAACTTCGCGCTCAGCCGGTAAACTCCAAGCACCCACGCATGCGCCTTTTGCCAGACGATCAAATCCTCAAAAGTGCGCGAGGGAGCCCTCGAGCCCTCGAAGCCGGAGGTTTCCCTCCTGACTCCCGACTCCTGACTCCTGACTCCTTTTTGAATCATCGTTGGCATATCAATGGTCGAATTTTAGATTAACGGAACGCAGTCCGCTCCTCGCGGTGTTTTCTTTGTTTCGTAATAGTTGCCGAAATCCTCGGGGAATTTTTCGACGTAGCTTTGCGTGGGCCAGGCGCAGGCCTCGCCCATCGCGCAGATCGTGCGTCCGGGGATTTGGTCGGCGACGCTTTTCAACAGCGCGGCGTCCTCGGCGCGGGCGGCGCCGTGAACCATGCGCGCGGTGATGCGCTTCATCCAGAGCGAGCCTTCGCGGCAGGGCGTGCACTGGCCGCAGGATTCGTGCGCGTAGAAGGCGTTTATGTTGGCGAGCGCCTCGACCATGTTGACGGTGTCGTCCATCACAATCACGCCGCCGGAGCCGCCCATCGTGCCGCACGCGGCGAGTGTGTCGAAGTCCATCGGGATGTCCTCGACGGCGAGCGTGCGCGTGGAGCCGTCCTTGTTTTTGAGCGTGAAGGTTTCGCCGAAGCGAAGGATTTTCGACGAGGAGCCGCCGGGGATGACCGCCTTGAACGCGCGGCCGGGACGCGGGCCGCCGCACACGTCGTTGAGGAGCTGGCCGAGCGTGATTTTGCCGCACTCGAATTCGTAGTAGCCGGGACGCTGCACGTGGCCGGAGACGCAGTAGATGCGCGTGCCGGTGTTGTTGGGCGTGCCGATTTTTGCGAAGGCCTCGCCGCCCATGTCGATGATGTGTTTTACGTGGCAGATGGTTTCGACGTTGTTGACGATGGTCGGGCACTGGTAGAGGCCGAGGACGGCGGGGAAATACGGGGGCTTGATGCGCGGGTTGGCGCGCTTGCCTTCGAGCGATTCAATGAGGCCGGTTTCCTCGCCGCAGATGTAGGCGCCGGCGCCGCGGTGCACGTAGATTTCGCACGAGTAACCGGTGCCGAGAATGTTCGGGCCGACGAGGTTTGCGGCGCGCGCCTCGGCGATGGCGCGCTCGAGGATGCGCGCGCCCTCTGGCATTTCGCCGCGGATGTAGATGTAGGCTTGCTTCACGTTGTTCGCGAAGCAGGCGATCATCGTGCCCTCGATGAGCTGGTGAGGGTCCTGGTGGATGATGTAGCGGTCCTTGAATGTGCCGGGTTCGGATTCGTCTGCGTTGACGACGAGGTAGATGGGCTTGCCGGATTTGCGGTCAACGAGGTTCCACTTCACGCCGGCGGGAAAACCCGCGCCGCCGCGCCCGCGGACACCGGATTTCTTGACCTCGTCAATGAGTTCGGCGGGAGGGCGGGCGACGGCCTTGCGGAGGACATCGTAGCCGCCGTTGCGCTGGTAGCACGCGAGGTCGTTGGTGTAACCGGGCTCGTCGATGTGCTTGAAAATGATGCGGCGTTGTTGCATGGGAGAAAAAGAATACAGGAGTCAGAACACAGAACACAGAATACAGGAGTCAGGAGTCAGGAGACGGAACTTCGGATGGCGAAAGATTGAGGGGAGTTTGGACATGGTATTTTGGTGCGCGCGATTGTTTGTGTGCGTTTTCGAGGTCTTATGGTTTGGCTTCCGACTCCTGACTCCTGACTCCTGACTCCTTTTTGATCTCGTTCGCGAGATCAACGGCTTTCTGCTCGTCCACGTTTTCGTGGAGGGTTTCGTTGATCATCACGACGGGGGCGGTGCCGCAACTGGCGAGGCATTCGACAAACTCGATCGTGACCTCGCCGTCGGGCGTGACTTCGTCGAGTTCGACGCCGAATTCTTTTTTGAAGGTGTCGCAAACCTTGTAGCTGCCCATCAGCGCGCAAGAGAGCGTGCGGCAAACCTTGATGTGGCGGCGTCCGACGGGCTTGCGCTTGAACATCGGGTAAAAGGTGACGACCTCGTAAACATTGATCGGCTCGAGCTCCAGCTTGGCGGCAACCCACTCGATGGCTTCGTCGGGGATGTGCCCGATGTCCTCTTGTATGAGGTGCAACAACGGCAGCGTGGCGCTGCGCTTGGCGGCGTAGTGCGTTATGACCTCGTCGATTTGTTTGAGTGTTTCGGGTTTGAGATTCATCAGGTGAAAAAAAGTGGCGGGTAGCGAGTGGGAAACAGATTAAGAGGATGATGCTTTACTTTAGCCTTTTCAAACCGCTGGCTCCTAGCAACGACTTCATTTGTGCGATGGCGGTGGTGTTTAGTTGCACCAGACGTTCGCTTTGGGAAAGACCTTGGCGTATCAGAAGCGCGTTTATGCTTTCCATGTTTGAAAGGACGACGAGTTGTTCGAGCGTGGCGCCGTCGCGAATGTTCTCCTTTTTGGCGAGCGCAGGATTGGCGGCGCGCCATTGGGCGGCGGTCTTGCCAAAAAGCGCGACATTGAGCAAATCCGCCTCTGACGCATAAATGGCGGCGGCTTGCTCCTTGGTCACGGCAGCCGGAATTATCCGCTCGCTTATGGCGTCGGTATGGATGCGGTAATTGATTTTGGAAATGGTGCGCCGCAGACTCCATTCCAACCGTTGATGCCCGCTTTCCTCAATTTTCAGGCGCTTAAACTCGGTAATCAGGTATAGCTTAAATTCGGACGAAATCCACGAAGCGAATTCAAACGCAATATCCACATGCGCATAAGTGCCGCCATACCTGCCTGACTTGGAAACAATGCCAATAGCGTTTGTGGACGCAATCCATCGCTGCGGCGAAAGCACAAAAGAGTTGCTTCCCGCCTCCATTCTAAACCTCTCGAATTCGATAGGTTTAAAAGCGGGGTTGTTTAGTTTTTCCCAAAGACCGATGAACTCGATTGTGGCACGACTGCGCATCCAGTTGTTGATAATGGAAAAAGGCTCCACGGCGTTTCTGTGCCGGGCTATGTCCGTCAATGAAACGTAAGCACCCGCCGCCGCCGAATACAGCACGACTTCAGTCCCCTGGACGGTAATGGTGTCTTGTTTGGATTTAGCCATTGTTCGTCTCCGGTTTCATCAGAAAATACAAATTGGGTTAACCACGGAGGACACGAAGAAGCATAAAGGAAAAACCTTTTTAACCGAAGATGGACACGGATAAACGCGACTGAAATTTACGCCGTTTTGCCGGACTGAAAATCTGTGTTTATCTGTGTTCATCTGCGGTTGGTTATCTCCGTGGACTCCGTGGGCTCCGTGGTTGAAATGTTTTTGTTTACCTGTCGCAGTCGCCCATGACGAAGTCGAGCGAGCCGAGGATGGCGACGATGTCGGTCATCATCACTCCCTTGCAGAGCTTGGGTAAAATCGAGAGCGTGCAGAACGACGGGCTGCGGATTTTCATGCGCCACGGGACGCCGCCGCCCTTGCTCACGATGTAGAAACCGAGCGCGCCCTTGGGATTTTCCGCCTCGAAATACGCCTCGCCAGGAGGAATCTGCGGGCCGGTGGTCGTGATCATGAAGTTGTTGATCAACTCCTCCATTTTCGTGAGCACCTTGTCCTTGGGCGGCGCAAAAATGCGGCGCGCCTCCTCGGTGTCGTCCGCATACCAGGGGCCGTCGGGCATGTTTTTGATAATCTGGCGGACGATGCGCACGGACTGGCGCATTTCCTCGCCGCGGCAAAGATAGCGGTCGTAACAATCGCCCACGGTGCCGACGGGCACGTCGAACTCGTATTGTTCGTAGCCACTGTAGGGTTTGTCCTTGCGCAGGTCGAAGCTGATGCCGGAGCCGCGCAAGTTCGGCCCGGTGAGCCCGTAGGCGAGCGCGTCCTCCTTCGAAATGACGGCGACGCCGACGGTGCGGTCCATGAAGATTTTGTTGCGCGTGAGCATCGCGAGCATCTCCTCGAGGCGCGGGAGAAACTGGTCGCAAAAATCGCTGACACGTCCGAGCCAGCCTTCGGGCAGATCGCGGGTGACGCCGCCGATGCGCGTGTAGCTGGTGGTCAGGCGCGCGCCGGTCAGCTCCTCGAAAAGCGTGTAAAGTTTTTCGCGCTCGGTGAACTGGTAGAGGAAGGGCGTCCACGCGCCGGTATCCATCGCGAACGATCCGTAGCCGAGCAGGTGCGACGATATGCGGGCGAGCTCGGCGACGAGCACGCGAATCGCGGCGCAACGCGGCGGGACTTTCAAGCCGGCGAGTTTTTCGACGGCGAGGACATAGGCGACATTGTTGGCGAGCGGGGCGAGGTAATCGAGCCGGTCCGTGTAGGGCACGAACTGGTTATAAGTCATGTTCTCGGCGATTTTTTCGTCGCCGCGGTGCAAGTAGCCGATGACCGGATCGCAATGGGAAACATCGTCGCCGTCGAGTTCGAGCTGGAGCCGGAGCACGCCGTGCGTCGATGGATGCGAGGGCCCCATCGAAAGGGACATTTTCTCGGTGTCAAAAATGGGCGCGTCGTCGGGCAAGTGGCCGGCGGCGACAGCGGCAGCGCTGGCGTTCTTGGCGGCGTTGTCCTGAAAAGTGTATTCGGTGGGCATGAGGGAAAGGCTGAAAGACTGAAGGACTGAAAGGCTGAAATTTTCGGAGCTTCGGTTGTGTTGGATTTTTAAGTGGCTTGGCGCGGTTGGATTGGTGCTGGCTTTCTGGCTTCTGGCCTTCTGTTTTTTTCAGCCTTTCAGCCCTTCGGTCCTTCAGCCTTTGGATTTTCCTCGCTCCAGCTTTGGTCCTTTGCGCGCGGTTCGGACTCGGCGAGGTTGAGGTTTCCGGTGGAGGCGACAAACGGGCCGCCGGCCATCGGGGCGGCAACAAGCCGGGCTTTCGTTTCGGCCTCGACCTCAGGATCGGGCAGCTCGTCGTCCATGCCGGCGAGCGGAAATTCCTTGCGCAACGGATGGTGCGGATAGCCGTCCCACATGAGGATGCGGCGCAAATCGGGATGGCCGGTGAAAACGATGCCGAACATGTCGAACGTCTCGCGCTCGTGCCAGTTCGCGGCGGGCCAGATGTCCGCGACGCTGGGCATTTCCGGCTCGGTGTCGCTCGCGCAATCGGCCGCGACACGCAGGCACACGCCGGGATTGATCGTAACCGAAAGCAAATGCCACACGACGGTGAAGCGCGGCGACGCGCCCTCCGCCCAATCGACCGCCGTCAAATCCGAAAGCATTTCGTAACCGTGCTCGTCGCGCAGATACGTGAGAATCGCCATCGCGGCGTCGGCGGGCACGTTCACCGCGGGATGGTCGGCGGAGGCGCGCGGCGTGATCTTCTCCGCGCTTTGCGGAAATTTCTCGCGCAAAGTGGCGACGATCCCGGAAGTCGCGGTGGTGTTTGTTTCGGAAATTGCGTCGGACATTTTTTGAAAATTGTTTCTATTTTTCGGCCTTCCGGCCTTTGTCTTCCTTTTTTCAGCCTTCAGTCTTCAGGTTTTCAGGCTTTCAGGCTTTCCACCCTACCCCTTATATTCCTCCTTGAAGAGCATCCTGGCGGAAGGTTCGCGGCGGATTTTTTCCTGCATCTTGATGAGCGCGTCGAGAATCGCCTCCGGACGCGGCGGGCAGCCGCTGATGTAAACATCGACGGGCAAAATCCGATCCACGCCCTGCATCGTCGAGTAGCTGCGATACATGCCGCCGGTGCTTGCGCACGCGCCCATGGCGATCACCCATTTCGGCGACGCCATCTGGTCATAAATGCGGCGGATGTGCGGGGCCATCTTGTAAGTCACCGTGCCGGCCACGATCATGCAGTCCGACTGGCGCGGCGAAAACCGCATCACCTCGGCGCCGAAGCGCGCAATGTCGAAGCGCGCCCCGCCCGCCCCCATGAGCTCGATGCCGCAGCAAGCGAGCCCCATCGGCATGGGCCAGATTGAGTTCGAGCGGATCCAATTGATCACCGCATCAAGGCGCGTGACGACGATGTCGCCCTCGATCGCCGAGTTGTAAGTCGCTTCTTTGTTTGCAGTAACCATCGTAGTAAAAATGACAATTTTCAGCCGGAAGCGGCAAACGTAATGCCGCCCCCACCTCATGCAAGGCCTTTTATGCCGCGTGCCGCGTTTGGGGCGTAATTCAAAATAAATTCAGATTGCGGCAAAAAAGCCCCAAACCGCCCGGCGCACAAAACGTTCCACCCCGAAAACTTGCGTCCCGAAAACTTTCTTCTTCACGCCGCCGCGTTGAGCGTGTCTTATTTGCGGCTTTCAGTTTTGCGGCATTGGCGCCGCTCCCGCCTCACTCCAACCGATGACACGTTTTTTCATTTCACGACTCCTGCAGACGCTGCTCGCGTTGTTTGTCATCGTCACGGCGACATTTTTCATGTCGCGCTTCGCGCCGGGCGGGCCGTTCACCGCGGAAAAATCCACCACACCCGAAATCGAGGCCAACATCAAGGCCTACTACAATCTCGATAAGCCGCTCTGGTGGCAGTATCGCAAATACATGTGGGACGTGATGCCAAAAACCTTCCGCCCCACCCTGCTCTTTTCGGAGCAAGGCGGCATCGACCTCAAGGCCGGCCTCGGCGTGGATTTCGGCCCCTCCTACAAATACTCCAACCGCACCGTCAACGAGATCATCGCCGAAGAACTCCCCGTTTCCATCCAGCTCGGCCTGCCCGCGCTCGCCATCGCGCTCGGCATCGGCATCACGCTCGGCGTGCTCGCCGCGCTCAAGCGCAACACCTGGGTCGATTACGCCGCGTCCACCTTCGGCATGGTCGGCCTCGCCGTGCCGACATTCGTCGTGGGACCGATTTTTGTGCTCATTTTCGCGCTGCAACTGCACTGGTTCAACGCCTCGGGCTGGTATACCGTTCAGGATCGCGTGCTGCCGTGCTTCGTGCTCGGCCTCGCCTACGCCGCGCCCATCGTGCGGCTCACGCGCGGCGGCATGCTCGAGGTGCTCAACCAGGATTTCATCCGCACCGCGCGCGCCAAGGGCGCGTCGGAGGCGCGCGTTGTTTTCCGCCACGCGCTGCGCGGCGGCCTGCTGCCCGTCGTGTCCTACCTCGGCCCCGCCGTGGCAAACATCCTCACGGGCTCGTTTGTCATCGAAACGATTTTCCAAATCCCGGGGCTCGGACGCGAATTCGTGAACAGCGCCTTCAACCGCGACTACTTCATGATCCTCGGCACGGTGATCCTCTACGCCACGCTCATCATGACGCTCAACCTCCTCGTCGACATCGCACAGGCGTGGATGAACCCGAAAGTGCGACTGGAAAACTAAACCGCGCGCATGGCATCCATCGACACACCGCTTTCCCAGTTCGCCGCCGCCGAGCCGCTTGAAAAAGGCAGCTCGCTCTGGCACGACGCATGGCTGCGGCTGCGCAAAAACCACCTCGCGCTTTTCGGAGCCGGCGTGATGCTGGCGCTCGTCCTCGTTTGCATTGGCGGCTGGCTTTTCGGACAACCCTACTACGATCAAAACATCTACCTCGCCAACGCCACGCCCGGCTCCATCGGCATCCGCGTCACACCCGACGACAGCCCGTATGATTTTGCGACGTTTGAAATGCTCGACGACGAGGGCGTGTTCACCGACGCGCCCGAATCGCAGGCGCTGCGCGCGGCGCTTCTCGGCGGCAAAACAATCCGCATCGGCGACAACCAGTATTCGCGCAACTACCACCTGCTCGGCACCGACAAGCTCGGACGCGATCTCTTCGCGCGCCTCTGCTGGGGCGGCCTCATTTCGCTCGGCGTGGGACTCGCCGCGACCGCCGTCGCGCTCATCATCGGCGTGACCTACGGCGCCATCGCTGGATTTTTCGGCGGCAAGCTCGACGCCTTCATGATGCGCGTCGTGGACATCATGTATTCGCTGCCCTTCACGATTTTCGTGATTCTGCTCATGGTGCTTTTCGGGCGGCACTTGATATTGCTCTTCGCGGCGATCGGCGCGGTCGAGTGGCTGACCATGGCGCGCATCGTGCGCTCGCAAGTCATGGCGATCAAGCGCATGGAGTTTATCGAGGCGGCGCGCTCGCTCGGATTTGGAAGGCGGCGCATTATTTTCCGCCACATCCTGCCAAACATCCTCGGGCCGGTGATTGTGTATATCACGCTCACGATTCCGTCGGTGATGCTGCTTGAGGCGTTCCTGAGTTATCTCGGCCTCGGCGTGCAGCCGCCGATCAGCTCGCTCGGCGTGCTGATAAAAGAAGGCTCGGAAGTCATGGAGGAATACAGTTGGCAGCTCATGTATCCGGCGGCGATTTTTTCGCTGATGATTTTCTCGCTAAACTTCCTCGGCGACGGCCTCCGCGACGCGCTCGACGTGAAGGCGTCGAAGGATTGATGCAATTTGTCCGAATAATATATAAATCCCCAAACACTCATCTCCATGTGGCGCGTAATTTTTGCATTATCTTGTATAATATTTTTATCCACATCCGTCGCGCGCGCCACTGATTATGACGAAGACATAAAATACGCACTCAACCAACTCCGCGCATACAAGCACGAATCGGGGTTGCCCGTGCTCGCCGGCTACTCTTCCGGCATAGGAGGCGCTCATGGAGCCTTTTATTTGCTTTATCCATACATCCGAACGCACGCCTCGCCGGAAAATGCGCGACTGATGCTCAAGGACGCCAGTCCGGTCGTCCGCATAGCGGCTGCAAAGTGTATATTAACTCCAAGTCTCCGCCCGTTACCCTTGAAATCCCTCGATTGTCTGGCGAATGACAAGGAACAGCTCTGGGTTGGCCCGTTCCATAACGCCAAACAATCATACAAAGTCATGACCGTCGCCGAGGTCGTTGAAGAGATGAGAAAGGACCCTGAATTTCTCTTCAAACACTACTATGGCGAAAAAGTCCGCATGGATTACATTACGGAAGCCCGACCGTTACAGTCTGTGCAACCAGTGAATGCGCCGTTGCCTGAGTTCCCCCATGAAATGCGGCGTGCGAACATGTCTGGATATGTCACGGTGCGTTTTACGGTCAATAAAAACGGATCAGTTGGCGAAGTTTTTATCATCAAAAGCCCGCTCAAGGAATTTGAGCGTCCGGTAAAGAAAGCGGTGTCGAAGTGGCGTTTTTCCTTTTCAGATCAACTGCCGCAAGAAAAACGCACACCCATCGTATTGGAGTGCAAATTCACGTTTTACTTTGAGAACGACTGAGTCGGTCCGGTGATCGTGTGTATATCACACTCACGATTTCCACATCGAAAAATCCCCTCGAGGGCGCACCTGGCGTGCGCCCTCGTTTGCGGAAAACTGTTTGCGGACGCTTCCCCAACTCGGGCGGACGCGAGGGCGCACGCCAGGTGCGCCCCTACGAAATCGCGGCCGGTCGCCCGATTCGGGACGCTTGCTTTTGCCCGTGTTATTTTCGCTGCTTTTCAATCAGATCCCGGAACTTTTTGTCCCTCGTGAGATTGCTCACAATGAGATTGCCGATGCCCTCCGCCGTTGCCTTTCCCGGTGACGCTTTCAGCGCCTTCGAAATGTGCGCATCAATCAGTTTTCGAACGGAGGAGTCATTGAGCATGCGCTCCAGGTCTTTTTGCGGAATTTTGTCCCCCTTCAGGGCATGGCCGACGCGCAAATAAAAATTTTTGTCCAGCCATGTGTTCAAGCTCATTATCTGTTCGAGATGGGAATACACCTTGTTTGCGAGGTGCTTTACCAAGTTCCCCTCGTCGGTGATCGAGGCCAGCCCCTTCATTATTGCCGTAATGAGGGTTTCAGCCAAAGAGTCCATTGCCTTCGCGACAAACTCGGTAAGATCGGCGAGGCTGACGTTTTTGAGCCAGCCGTGCCTAAACTTAGGCGCAAGGATTTTGGCAACATCGGGCGAGAATTTCCTGAACACTTTATCCAGCGAAGTTTGGCCAAAAATCCCTCCGAAAGCCGCGCTGACAATGAATTCCTTCGCTGTGTCATAAAATACTTGGTCGCGCGCCGACGCCCAGCCCTTGCTTGTTCCAGCGAAGACTTTGCCCAGCTCATTCGAGGCGCTTTTTATTGTCTCGATGCCGGCATCCGTAAATGGATCGGCTCTGCCTCCGGTTCTCATTGAAGTGAGGATTTTCAGCACCTCAAAGGTGCCGTCACGAAAAATCTCAACCCCCTTGCAAACGGTTTCAAGTATCTCCACCGAGGTCCACGTCTTCTTCGTAAATTCCCTGAGCTCGCGGGTTCCCTTGATGATATGCTCGCACGCTTTGTTTCGCGATGAAATCACACCGTCAAAGTCCCCCTGGCTGTTGTATCGCGCAAGGTTGGAGAGTTCAGCCCTGGCGTTGTTGGCCTGATTCAACACACCTTTTGGCGGGGTGATCAAGGGGTTCTTATTTTCCTTAACGATGGCGTTATACATGGACTCGAGGGCGTCCACCCGCCGATGCAAGGCTCCCGCGTCCTTGGTGAACACATCCTTGGCTTGCTTGATTGCCGCATCAATGACGGCTTGCTGTTTCTTGCGTTTTTCGGCCGCCGCTTTCCGCTCTTTTTGCTCCCGCTCCCGCTGATTTTCCGCATGGGCGATTTCTGACAGGGCCACCGCGGCTTTGGCAACCACGCTCGTGAACGCGGAATCCTTTGACGCAGCCGCAATGATCTCGGCCCTGATGGGTTTCTTCCTTGCGATTGCAACACGGGCGGCATCCCTGACTATTCGTTTCAAGGCGCCCGCGCCTCCGCCGTCCATGGCATCCGTCACCGCCTCGGCGTTCATGAGCAGTATGTCCCCCTTATGCGAGTCGGCAAACTCGATGAAAAAGTAGTCCTCCACCCACCTGTTCAAATCCTTGAACGGGCATTGTTTTGCGACGCCATCCGCGAGCGATTTGACAAGCTTGTCCGGTATGGCGGGCGACACTCCGTTTGTTTTCTCAAACGCCGCGACGGTGTCGTTCACAAGTTTCAGGCCGCCCGCCTTGGCCCACAGGACGACAAGTTCCTCTGCGTCACTTTTGGCGAGCCACTTTCCCGAGTCGATCATGGGGGCGGCTTTTTTTGCAGTTTCTGCGATTAATTTGGCGAGCCTGGCCTTGTCGTCCAATATGGATTTTTGTGTCGGAGGCATGATGGTTTATGGTGTTTGGTTGTTATGACAGGCTTGTGGCAAAACCCTGTCGTGTTTTTTGACTTGCAAGGAACAAGGCGAAACCGGGGAGACATCGCCCTTTGGCGTTGACGGCGAAAGCAGAACTGACGTTGGAGGCGACCAAGATGATGGGGGCGTTTTGCGCGGGTATCAATTTTATTCTCTCGAGGGCAAGCCGCCGGACCGGGACACGCCCATGCCTTGCTTTTTAACATGACGCAGGAGTCGCGCCGCGTCGAAAAATCCCCGTGGGGGCGCACCTGGCGTGCGCCCTCGTTTGCGAAAAACTGTTTGCGAACGCATCCTCAAAGCGGGCGGGCGCGAGGGCGCACGCAAAGGGCGCCCCTACGAAACCGCGGCGGTCAGTTTGCCGCTTCGCGAGAGGCCCAGGGCACCGGTCATGACGTCGAAGAGTTCCGTGTTTTGCATCAATCCGCAAATGGGCTCGCTGCCGGGGCCGATCGCCGCCAGCTCCACATGGTCGCTCGTGTGCGCGATGCCGGTCCAGCCAATCGACGTGTAGTTCGCGATCAACTGGCCGAGCGTAATCGTAGCGCGGTTGCGCACACGGTATCCCTCGCGCGGCGCGGGATCCTTTTTTAACGCCCGCATGAGCAACTCGATTTCGTCATCGAGCAGCTCGATGCCATTCGCGGTTTTCACGCGGTTGCGGATTTGCGCGGGCGTGCTTTTTTTGGAAAGCTTCGAGCGCACCCACCTGTTGCTCCGGCGAAAATCGCCCAGTCGGTCAAAACACTTCTGGGTGTCGCCGTAGCTGCCGCCGCGGCTGTCGAAACTGCCGCCGGTTCCGTTCAGGCCGGGATTCGAGTTACCGTGGTCGGTCGTGACAATGACCAGCGTGTCGTCGCGCCCGGCGGCGAACTCAAGCGCCGCACCCACGGCGTCGTCGAAGTCAATCTGCTCGTGAATCAGCGCGCCGATGTCGTTGGCGTGCGCGGCGTAGTCGATGTTGGCCCCCTCGATTTGCATGAGAAAGCCGCCGGGGTGTTTCGCCATGCGGCCGATGGCGGCGCGCGCCATCTCGGCAAGTGACGGAATTGCCGCGCTGAGCGCCGCGTCCGCCTTCCGGTCAATCGCGTATGGCAGGTGGTCGTCGTCAAACACGCCGAGCAGCCGCCCGCCGTTCGACGCCAAAAGCTCCTCGCGGTTGCGCAACACACTGTATCCGTTGTTTGAATACTCGATGAGGAGGTCGCGCTCGTCGTTGCGTTTTTCGGAATCAAAAAAACGCACGCCGCCCCCGAGCAACACGTCGTAGCGCGTGTCGAGATACTGGATCGCGATGTCGCCCTCGTCCACGCGCGACTCGATCGACGCGCCAAAACCCGCGGGCGTGGCATGCGTGAGGCGCGCCGTGGTGACAAGCGCGGTGCCGATGCCCGCCTCGGCCGCGAGGCGCAGGATGGGCTTGTGCAGGCGCCCGTCGGGAGTCTGGTTGAGCGCGCCGTTTTTGACCTTGTGGCCGCAGCCCCACGCCGACGCGGCGGCGGCGGAATCGGTCACGAGCGCGTTGGCCGAGCAGGTGTCCATCAGGGCGCGGCGAACATTGGGATATTTTTTATACATCCCGAGCCAGTGCGTGCCGCGGTTTTCGAAACGGCGCAGGTAGCGCTCCGTCATCGTGAGCGTGCCGAGGCTCATGCCGTCGGACACGAGCAGGATGACATTGCGGGCGCGCCGCGGCCCGGCGGTGATCGCGGCGGATGGCGCGGATGCCGAACCGCGCAAGCCTGTTGAGAGCAAAACGGAACCGGCGATGCCGGTGCGAAGAAAATCGCGGCGGGTAAACTTGGACATGCGGCGTATGGTTACGCATCGAAAAAACAAAATCAACATGCGGATGTCGTTTTCATTGCCATTATTTATTCACAAACACGGTGATTTTCAAACAGCAGAAAGGAGCACGGAGGCCCGCAGAGTTTTTTGGGGCCCGCAAGACGTCACACATCCACATCAAAACGAACACAAAAAATACCGACCACGGATTACACGGATTATCACGGATAAATACAAAACAGCGGAGTCTGCATCCGTGCAAATCCGTGTAATCCGTGGTTAAAAAACAATCCTCCTTTTGCGAAATCTCATCTCGCGCCCGCTGGCGGGATCGTTCAGCGTGTGCGGCAATTCACGTCATAGCAAACCGCCGCATGAAGCGTTTCATTCCCTATTACTCGCACCTCAAGCAAGTCCGCTGGCCCTTTATCGGCGGCATTTTCTTCGGCATCTGTTTCGGCATCTCGAGCGGTTTCGGGATTCCGTTCATGCTGAAAAAAGTGCTGCCCGCGCTTTTCCCCGACACCGGAGAGGGCGTCACGCCGCTTGTGCTTTTGTCCGGCGAGGAGGCCTCGTGGATGCCCGCCATCATCGTGCCCGAGCAATACGTCCTCATTGTCGCGCTTTTCCTGCTTCCGGTGACGTTTTCGATACGCGGCATCAGCCAGTTTCTCAACGCCTACCTGCTCAACTACGCCGGCCTGCGCGTCCTCGAGTCCATACGCGCCGACATCTTCGCGCACCTGCAGTTTCTGCATCTCGACTATTTCCGCAAACACAAGTCGGGCGATCTCATCAGCCGCGTTTCAAACGACACCACGGTTGTCAAGGGAGTGATTGTCGAGGCCACCAACGACATCCTCATCCAACCCTTCACGCTCATCGGCGCCATGGGTTATCTCGTGTGGGAAACGCTGCAGCATCCCGAGGTGCTGCACTTCCTCGCCTGCCTGCTGGTGGTGCCCCTCTGTATTCTTCCCATTCGCTACGTGGGCAAAAAAACCCTGCGCAAATCCCAGGCGATGCTCGGCCAGGCGGGCGAGCTCAACGCCATCCTCACCGAAAGCCTCCAGTCGCCGCGCGACATCCGCGCCTACAACCTTGAGCAGCGCGAAATCTCCCGCTTCCGCCAGCAAGTGCGGAAGTTTTTCAAACTTCAACTGAAGGTCGTCAAATACGACAAGATGCTCTCGCCCATCATCGAGGTCGTCGCCGCCTTCGGCATTTCCCTCGCCATCTACCAAATCCACGGCAGCGGCCTGGACCAGGAATCCGTCATCGCGCTTATCGGCGCGCTCTATTTCGCCTACACGCCCATCAAAAAACTCGGCGGCCTCAACAACCGCATCCGCCAGGGCGAATCCGCGCTCAACCGCATCGAGGAGGTTCTCTACTCCCCAATCGAGGTCGCCTCGCCCGCAACCCCGGCGCCCATTCCCGCCGGCGGGGGCGATGTCGCCTTTGAAAACGTCACGTTCGGCTACGACCCGGAAAATCCAATTCTCAAGGATGTCAACATCGGCATTCGCACCGGGGAAATCGTCGCGCTAGTCGGGGCCACCGGCGCGGGCAAGAGCACCTTCATCAACCTCATCCCGCGCTTCTACGACGTCACCTCCGGCCGCATCACGCTCAACGGAATCGACCTTCGCAAAGCCTCGCTCGCCGACCTGCGCAGCCACATCGCGCTCGTCTCGCAGCAACCCATTCTTTTCAACGACACCATTTACAACAACATCCTGCTCGGGCGCCCCGATGCCTCGCGCGCCGAGGTCGAGGAGGCGGCCCGCCGCGCCTATGCGTTTGAATTTATCACCGGGCTTCCCGAAGGCTGGGAGACCATTGTCGGCGAGCGCGGCGACCGGCTCTCCGGCGGACAACGCCAGCGCATCGCCATCGCGCGCGCGTTCCTTCGCAACGCGCCCATCCTGATACTCGACGAGGCCACCAGCGCGCTCGACACCGAGTCCGAGGCGCAAGTGCAAGGCGCGCTCGAGGAGCTCACCCGTGGCAAGACAACATTCATCATCGCGCACCGTTTCAGCACGATTCGCAACGCGACCAAAATCCTCGTCCTCGACCAAGGCCGCATCATCGCCACCGGCACCCACGCCGAGCTCTACCAAGACAGCCCCGTCTACAAAAACCTCTACGATTTGCAGACGGTGAGCGCGGGGTGAATCCGGATGTGTTTCGTAGGGGCGCACCTTGCGTGCGCCCTCGTTTGCGGAAAACCGCAGCTAACATTCGCACAAAGCGGGCTAACGTCAGGGCGCACGCAAGGTGCGCCCCTACAATTTGGTTTCGCAACCGCGTGACGCCGCGCCCGCAATCGTCCTCTGCAAATCAACGCATTCACTGGAATAAAGGTTTGGTTCGGCCCTTCCGCTTGGTAACGTGGCGCGTTTTTTATTAACCCTCATCATTACCCGAGCATGAATCTGAAACACGCATTCCACGCGGCGGTCATCTCCGCGACATTGTTTTTCCCAGCCTCGCTTTTCGCGGACGACGCGCCGTTTTACACCAGGGATCCGATGGACATCGTCGCGCAACTTCCCCCGCCGCCGTCCGATGACTCGCCCGCCGGAATGGCGGATTTGGAAACCATTCTCCAAGTGCAAAAGGACCGGACGCCGGAGCAGGTGAAGCGCGCGACCAGCGTTGCCGGAAACACAACATTTTCGATGGGAGCGCATGTCTTCGGGCCGGAGTTCACGCCTGAGAATCTTCCCCGCGTGTCGGCGATTCTTTACAAGGCTCGTCTGGGACTGCGCAAGGTGCTCCAACCGGCGAAAAAAAACTGGAGCCGTGAACGTCCCAGCGTGAGGGACGGGCGCGTCGAGCCCTGCGTGGCGATTCCAAAGGCCAACAATTATTATTCCTATCCGAGCGGCCATTCTTCGGCGGAGGCGTTGTTTTTTGCCTTTTATAGCGAAGCCATGCCCGAGTATGCGGCGCTTTTTGAGGACTATGTCCGGGAGACGATGTGGTGCCGGGTGATCGGCGGCGTGCATTATCCGACGGATACGCAAGCCGGGAACATGCTCGGGAAACTGGTGGCGGAGGAAATGCTGAAGAACCAGTCAACGCGGAATGCGATCGCGGAAATGCGCACGGAGATTCTCGACTTTCTAAAGAAGCATCCGGACGCCCTCGAAAGCGCGGAGGCGGCGAAAAAGAAAGCGGCGCGCCGGTAGCGTGCCATATCATTTTCAGAAGAAATTAAGGTAGGGCGGTTTCGCCGAAACCGCCGTGTTTGCATTCAATATTCCCGGCACGCTCGACGAGCGCGCCCCACCCTTCCGGAGTCTGATTACGGCGCGTCTTTCCAGATGCCGTCCATCAACATCGAGACCGGACACTCGGGGACGCCGAGGTTGTTTGCGTGCATTTGGGCGACCACCATGTCCACGGCGTTTGCCGCAAGCTCGTCGTTGCGCAAATTGACCCCGGAGAGGACGCCCTGCGGATGCCATTCAAGCGTGATTATCTTGCGGGTCTTGGGCGATATTCTGCGTATCAACTCGACTGCCTGCCGGTCGATTTGCCATGCCATTATCAGCACGTCCGGCTTTGTTTTTCGCAGCCATTTTTCCATTGGCGAAAAGTCCTTGGGCGTTCCGTAGGCGACGCATTTCATCGCATCTTTTGGATTCGGGTGATTCGTGATGAACGCGGCCGTCTGCATGAAGTGGATGCGCTCCTGCACCTCCTGGTTGAGAATGATCGCCGGGCGGGTGTGCCCTTCCCTGCCCAGGCGTTCGAGCACCCGCCAGACGCTCCGATAATGAAAATGCGCCGAGCGGCTTATGGACGGCGTGAACTCCGTGTGGCCGATGACCGCCGTCGCAAAGGGGCTCCAATCCCAATCCAGTGCAATGCTCCCGCGACAATCCATCGGCGCGAAAATGACACCGGAGATTCCGCGTGAAACCAGTATCTTCCACAGGCGCGCCGGGGACAGCCCGTCCCCGAAGAGCCGGAACTGGTCAAGCGCGCAGCCGTGCTGCTCCGCCCGGCGCGTCACGCCGAGCAGGATGTTTTTTGCGAATTCCCGCGTGGCCGTGGCCAACCCCGACAATTCGCGCGGGGTGTTGATCCAGACCAGGGCAAGGGTTTCCCCTTTTTCAAGACGCCGCCCGCGCCGGATGTTTGCCATGAGCGATTTGATGCGCAAGTCGGGCTTGTAGCCGAGCTCCGCGGCCACCTTTCGCACGCGCTCCACGGTCGCGCGCGAGATGTTCGGATGTCCGCGCAATGCGTAGGAAGTGCCGCCAATGCTCAACCCCGCAGCCTTCGCGACATCCGTGAGGGTAACCTTTATGAGCTTCGACATGTTCCCGAAGTTTTCAGGCGGAAATTGCGCGGTCAAGCACTGCCGCCCGAGCGGACATTAACGCTTTCAGTTCGCTTTGCGTTTCATTTGTTGCGCAAGCCTGTTGAATGGAGCAGCAATCAATTCCCCCCATTTACCCAATCAATACATGACCTCAATCGACTACCTGATCATATTGTTATACTTCGTCGGACTCTTGATTTTGGGAGCGACGGTCGGGCGCAGGATCAAAAGCTCCAAGGAGATGTTTATCGCCGGAAGAAACTCCTCGTGGTGGCTCTCCGGCCTGTCCACTTACATGACAATATTCTCGGCGGGGACGTTTGTCGTGTGGGGCGGCGTCGCCTACCGTTCCGGCGTGGTGGCGATTGTCGTGGGGCTCATGCTGGGTTTCGCGTCGCTGCTCGTGGGATTGTTTCTCGCCGGCAAATGGTCGCGGATGCGCATTAATTCTCCCGCGGAATATCTCGGCATCCGCTTCGGCAAGCCAACCATCCGCTTCTACACTGTTTTCGGAATGATCGGCAAAGGAGTCCACACGGCCGTGGCGCTCTACGCCGTCGCAATCATGGCCGTGGCGCTGATGCCGTTGCCCGAGGGCCATTTCCTCGCCGATCCGCGAACGGGCCACCTGTCGATCACCTGCGCGGTCATCGTGCTCGGGCTTATCACCTTCGTTTATACGGCGGCGGGCGGATTTCTCGCGGTGCTGATGACCGACGTCGTGCAGTTTGCGATCCTCATAGCGATGATACTCATCATGATTCCGCTCTCGTTCAACAGCGTGGGCGGGGTTCAAGAGTTCATCGCCAAGGCGCCGCCCGAGTATTTCTCCCTTTTCACCAGCCAGTATTCCTGGGTGTGGATGATCCTGTGGTGCCTGTTGCACGCCTTCATGATCGGCGGCGACTGGGCTTTCGTTCAACGCTACATCAGCGTGCCGACGCCCCGGGATGCGAAGAAGAGCGTCTTTCTTGTCGCCGGTCTTTATTTCGTCACGCCGCTGTTTTTTTATGTGCCGGCGCTGGTTTACCGCGTCATCAATCCCGACGCCAATCCCGAGCAAGCCTACATGTTGATGAGCCAATACATCCTGACCACGGGCATGCTGGGAATGATGATGGCCGCCATGCTCTCGGCGACAATGAGCATGGTTTCAGGCACGCTCAACGTCTACGCCAACGTCTTCACCTACGACATTTTTAAATCCCTCCGTCCGCAATCAACCGACAGGACATTGATGCGGGTCGGGCGTGTTTTCACGTTCATCTACGGTTCGCTCATCACGCTGGTCGCCATTCTCATCCCGTTCCTCGGTGGCGCCGAGCGCGTGGTCGTGTCGTTCCTCACGCTGGTCATTTCGCCACTCTTCATTCCGTCGATATGGGGACTGTTCTCCAAGCGCATCGGCCAGAAATCCGTCTTCATAAGCATGGGCATCACCTTCGGCACCGCCATTTTGGTGAAGGCCGGATTGCTATTCCCCGACGTTGTCAGCCGGCACCCCACGTTTGTCGACGCCTTCATCGGCCTGGTGTTCCCCGTCACCATTCTGACCATCCTCGAACTCATCCTGTGGAAAAAACCGCAGGCCGAGGGATTCCTCAAAATCGCCGCGCGCTACAAGAAAGAGGACGAGGTGCTGACCGCGGAACAGATCCAAAAGAACAAACAGGCCGGCGCGATGTATTCGAACATGGCCTTCAAAATCATGATGGGCACCTACGCCGCCATCGGCCTCGCGATGGTGCTGCTCGCCCTCGGCAACAAGGACGACCGCGGCTCGATGCTGCTCTACGGAGGCATCTTCCTCGGCCTGTCCACACTGGCGTTCCTGCTCTACCACGGCATCAGGGCGAAACGAAAAAACTCAAACGCCGGCTGAACAATTTTCCGGAAAAACAAAATCATGGAATCAATCACACAGACAAAAAACGTCCCCGTCGCGGGGCAATACGACGTGGTGGTGTGCGGAGGCGGCCCCGCCGGATTCATCGCAGCGATCGCCGCCGCGCGAGGCGGGGCGCGCACCGCGCTCATCGAACGATATGGGTTTGCGGGCGGAATGGCCACCGCCGGACTCGTCGCCCCGATCAGCGTTTTCAATTACAACGGACGCCGGATAATCGGCGGCCTGCCATGGGAGTTCGTTGAGCGGCTCATGGAAATAGGCGGCGCGGAGGAGGAAAAGCCGCTCGGCAACATCACCTTCTCGCCCGAGAAATACAAACTCACCGCCCAGCGCATGCTTCTGGAGGCCGGAGTGTCGCTCTATTACCACTCCTACCTGAGCGGCTGCCAAAAAACAGGCGACAGCATCACCCATGTGATCATGGAAAACAAAAACGGCACGGAGGCCCTCACCGCGAAGTATTTCATCGATTGCACAGGCGACGCCGATCTCGCCATGCAAGCCGGCGTTCCGATGCAGCCCTCAGCCAAACCGCTGCAACCGGCCTCGCTCATTTTCATGCTCGGCGGCGTGGACACCGGCGCGCTGCCGATGATCCGGCACAGCCAGCAAGGGGTTAATTATCACGATCTCGCCATCCGCGAAACGCTCACCGAGCTGCGCAAAACGCAGGATATCCCCGTGTTCGGCGGCCCGTGGTATTGCGGCGTGCTGGCCCCCGGAATCGTGCTTCTCAACATGACGCGCGCGCAAGCCGACATGGCGGACAATCGCGAGGCCACCAACACGGAATGCCTTCTGCGCGAGCACGCCCATCTGTTCGCCGGACTTCTTCGCGAACACATCCCCGCGTTCCGCAACTCAAGCCTGATCGGCACCGCCACGCAAACCGGTGTTCGCGAGACGCGCCGCATCAAGGGAGCCCACACGCTCACCGGCGACGAATACCTCAACGCGGTCGATTTCCCCGACGCCATCTCGCGCGGATGCCATCCGGTTGACATACACGCCTCCGAAACGACGCAGCAACGATGCGAGTTCCTCAAGAACGCCGCGTTCATTCCCTACCGCTGCCTGATCGCGCCCGGCTTCCCGAACCTTCTGGTTGCCGGCAGATCATTCTCCTCGGACGAAATCGCCTCGGCCTCCGTGCGCGTGCAAGCCTCGGTCATGGGATTGGGGCAGGCCGCCGGAACCGCCGCCGCCCTGTGCCTCAAGGCAAACGCCGCCGTGTCAGCCGTGGATGTCAACGCGCTCCGGAACCGACTGACGCAAGACGGTGTAAACCTCGCGGCGTAATTTGGCATGAAAATGCGAAATGCGCACATGCGTTTTCGTAGGGGCGCACCTGGCGTGCGCCCTAATGCCCGCCCGCTTTCCGCGAACGCACGCAAACAGTCTTTCGCATACGAGGGCGCACGCCAGTGTATGCGTCCCTATGGTTGCGACTCGCACGCAACACCTTTTTGATTCAGAAAAACTGGCAACAAATCATCATGCACAACGCCCCGCATGTCATAGGCCTCGATTTCGGCACGGATTCTGTCCGCGCCCTGTTGGTGAACGCGGTCACCGGCGAGGAAATCGACTCCGCCGTTTTTAATTATCCCCGCTGGTCGCAAGGGCTGTATTGCGACGCGCAAAAGACGCAATTCCGCCAGCATCCGCTCGACCACATCGAGGGCCTGACGAACGTGATCAGAAACCTGACCGCGGCCCACCCCGAAATCGCAAAACAAATAAAAGCCGTCTCCGCCGACACCACCGGAAGCTCGCCCTGCCTCGTGGACAAGGAATGCCGCCCGCTCGCCCTGCGCCCCGAATACGCGGAAAACCCCAACGCGATGTTTGTCCTCTGGAAAGACCACACCGGCGAAAAGGAATCCGCCGAAATCACCGCCCTGTGCGCGGCGTCGCCCGTCGATTATTCGGTGCACACCGGCGGCCACTACTCCTCGGAAAACTTCTGGTCAAAAATAACGCACATCTTCCGCGACGAACCGGAAATCAAAAAACACGCCCATGCCGCCATCGAACTCTGCGACTTCATCCCCGCGCTCCTCGCGGACGTGAGCAACACCGCCGATTTGAAAATGGGCTACTGCGCCGTCAGCCAAAAATGGTTGTGGTCTGAAAGATGGGGCGGTTATCCACCGCCGTCATTTTTCGCGCAACTGGAGCCGGACCTGCCGGAATTCGCCAGCCGCCTCAACACGAGTATTTACACCTGCGACCAGGCCGCCGGCACAATCACGGCGGAATGGGCCGACCGCCTTGGCCTGCCCCGCGACGTGAAAATAGGCACCGGAACAATCGACGCGCATTGCGGCGCGGTGGGTGCGGGAGTCGCCCATAAAACGATGGCGCTCAACATAGGAACCTCGGCCTGCTACATGACGGTTGTGCCGCGCGAAATCCTGGGCGACCGCATGATAAAGGGAATCTACGGGCAGGGCGACAACTCCATCATCCCAGGCCTTGTCGGGTTCGAAATGGGTCTCTCCGCCTTTGGTGACGTCTATGCGTGGCTCCAAAAATTCCTGAGCTATCCCCTCGAGGAAATCCTGCGCAAAAGCAACCTGATCGACGACGGGACAAAACAAAAACTCATCGCTGAAACCCGCGGTAAAATCCTCCGCGAACTGGATGCGACGCCGGCGGTCGCGCCCGACGAAAACGCCCCCTTCGCCACGGACTGGCTGAACGGACGCCGCAGCCCCTCGGCAGACTTCACGCTGACGGGAAGCCTCATGGGATTGAGGCTCTCGACAACCGCGCCGCAAATCTATCACGCCCTTGTCGAGGCGACGGCATTCGCGACCAAAACGGCCATCGCCCACCTTGTTGACAACGGCATTGAAATCGAACGCCTCGTCGCCGCCGGAGGCATCCCGCAAAAATCCCCCTTCGTGATGCAAACCCTCGCCGACGTGCTCGGGCGCGAGATCCAAGTCACGGCCTGCCATCACACCGGCGCGCTGGGCGCGGCGATTCAGGCATCCGTCGTGGCGGGTGTGCATGCCACTGTGCAGGCGGCGCAAAAAGCGCTCTGCAAACCCGCCATCCGCGCCTACACGCCGAACATGGAAAATCACAAAATCCATCTCCGCCGATACGAAAACTACAAAGCCGCCGGCGCCTTCACCGAGAAGCGAATATAAACACACCGGCGTCCCATGGGATTTGATTTGGTAGGGCGAACCGTCCCGGTGAGCCGAAACAGTGAACGGCTCACCGGGACGGTTCGCCCTACCCTGTCAGGCTGTTTTCGTCGCGTTTTTTGCCGCGGTTTTCAGGGCTTTCACCATTGCGGAAAAATCCCTTGGCACGGGGGCGCGAAGGTCGAGGGTTTTGCCGGTGATCGGGTGCGTCACGACCAAATGCTCCGCGTGCAGCATCACGCGCTTGGGTTGCGATTTTTCCGGAACGCGCGCGTCGCGCTTCCAGCCATACACCGCGTCGCCGAGCAAAATATGGCCGAGCGATTTCATGTGCACGCGGATTTGATGCGTGCGGCCCGTGTGAATGGCGCAGCGCACAAGCGCCGCGATTTTGCCGTAGCGTTCCACGACTTCCCAATCCGTGTGCGCGTCGCGTGGGCCGGACTTGCGACGCCCGCCGCCCGCGACCACGGAAGTGTTCTCGTCCTCATCCGCCTCCAAATCGTAGAACTCCGCAATTTTCTCCTCCGGCGCGAGGCTCCGGGCGGAATCCTCGAATGCCATCATTTTGTGCCGTTGCGAAGGATGCCGCCCGATGGCTTTTGTGATGCTGCCGCTCAGGAGCGAAGGCGCGCCGTTCACGAGCGCGAGGTATTCCTTTTGCAACGAACGCGCCGAAAACTGCTCCGCCAGGCCGCGATGCGCCGCGTCGGTTTTGGCGATCACCATCACGCCCGAAGTCTCGCGGTCGAGCCGGTGCACGATGCCGGGGCGCTCCACGCCGCCGATGCCGCTCAACGAGCCTTTGCAGTGCGCGAGCAGCGCGTGCACAAGCGTGTCCTCGCCCGTCGCCGCGCCCGGATGCACAACCATTCCCGCGGCCTTGTTGATCGCGAGCAGGTGCTTGTCCTCATGCAAAACATCGAGCGGGATTTTCACCGGCCTCAATTCCGACGGCCTGGTTTGCGGCATTGAAAACACAATCTCATCGCCGCCGCTCACCGCCGAGTCGCGTGTGAGCGCGACGCCGCCACGCAAAACCAGTCCCGCGTCGAACGCGCGCTGCAACGCCGAGCGGCTGTGCTCGGGAAAGCCGATCGCAAGCGCCTTGTCGGCGCGAATCGAGCGCACTCCCGGCGCGATTGTGTAAGTGTGTTGGGAGGACATCGTGAGAATTAAGACTTGGGAATTAAGCTTTGGGAAATCAGAAAACAAACCGCGCAATTGATGGCGGCCCGCTTCTTAAATCTTAACGCTCAGCTCGTTTTTTTGAACCTTTCCACGACCCAGCGGGAGATCGCCTTGTCTGGGTTTTCGACAACGTCGCGGGTGATGACAAAGCGCTTTGAGCCGTCACCGCCGTCGTCCGCCACAAGGAGCTTCAGCCCATGGTGGAAGTTGTGAAACTTGTCCTCGCACAGCGCGCGGATCGTTTTGTCGGCGGCGAGGCTTTGCTCGATCAGCACATCGACAGCGCCGTCGTCAAAAACCAGCTCGAAGCCGTAATCCGTCTGAAAGCGTTGCGCGAATGCGTTCACGTCGGCGCGAAGCACCTCGTGCTGCTTTTGCGCGTTTTCCCTGAGCAACGAACACAGAACGGCCTCGGGCTCGGCGATGGTTTTTTCGTCAACACGAAAGGCTTTCACGGCGGTCGAGGGCAGCTCGAACTTGAAATTGCGAAACACCCGCTCAAGCACGGTCATCAATCCGCGCGCGCCCGTGTTTTCCTGATACGCCTGCGCGGCGATCTCGCATACAGCGGGTTGTGTGATTTCGAAGTCGATGCCGTAGCCGGCAAAGTCGGCGCGGTATTGCGAAAGGATGCTGCCTTCCGAGGTGACGAGGATCTTTTCCAAATCCGCCGCGGTGAGCGCTTGGCACGCCACGCGCACCGGCAGGCGCCCCACAAACTCCGGCTCCATGCCGTAGTCAATAATGTCGCGCGACTGCGCGAGGCGCAGAAAATCGCTGTCGTGCGTCACATGCGCCCGAGCCGCCGCCACCGCGCCCGCCGCTCCCGCGGCAAACCCGATGCTGCTGCTTTGCACACGGCGCTTGATCTGCTCGGAGAGTTTGTCGAACGCGCCGCTCACGATGAACAGGATGTGCCGCGTGTTGATCGTGCGCTTCCGGCTGCGACCCGTGCGTTGCATTTCCATCATCGCCTGCATTTGCGCGGCGAGGTCGGTCTGGCTGTGCAAGTTGACCTCGGTCTCCTCCATCAGCTTGAGCAGGTTTATCTGCACGCCGCGCCCCGACACATCGCGCCCGCCGCCGCCGGTGATGCTTCCCGACGAGGCGATTTTGTCGATTTCATCGATGTAAACGATGCCGTATTGAGCCAGCTCCACGTCGCCATCGGCGGCTTTCACCAAATCGCGAACCAAATCCTCGACATCACCGCCCACGTAACCTGTTTCAGAAAATTTTGTCGCATCAGCCTTTACGAAAGGAACACCAATCAGCCGCGCGATGCAGCGCATCAGGTAGGTTTTCCCGACGCCGGTCGGCCCGAGCAACAGGATGTTTTGTTTTGCATAATCGATTTCGCGCAAGGACGGGTTCTCGATGCACTGGCGCACATGGTTATAGTGGTCGCAAATGGCCACCGAGAGCACTTTTTTAGCCTCCGCCTGCTGGATCACAAAACGATCCAGATAATCGCGTATCTCGCGAGGCTTCAAGTTGAAGCCTTGAATTCGCTTCAAGGTTTCCTCACGCGCCTCGACCCCCTGATCACCCTCCTCCGGGGATTCCGGATTATTTTCAGATTTCCCTACAAAAAATGTCTTAAACGGGGAACTTTTCATCAGATCGCGAATCTCTTTAGGCAATTGATCCGTTGGCTCTTGTGAATCTTTATCACTCATATCCTAGTAACTCCTGATTAACGTATAATTTAGATTGCAAACCATTTAACCGCAAATAGCTTAAAAATAACTCAACTCATTAATACCTATGCCTTCAAATCTGACCAAACGCGAGATCGTATTGGAAATCTACGAAAAAACCCAATTCCCCCAAAAGGAAATTGTATCAACTGTGCAGATGACGCTTGATATCATCATGAAAGCGCTGGCTGAGGGTCGCAATGTCGAGTTGCGCAACTTCGGTGTGCTGGAGGTGCAACGCCGCAAAGAACGCGTGGGACGCAATCCCAACAAGCCCGAAAACAAGGTCATCATCCCCGAACGCGCCGTTGTTAAGTTCAAGTCTGGAAAAATCCTCAAACAACTCCTTAAAAAGCTCAATGTGAAGGAGCTCTGAGCAATCTGCGGCAGCACAAAAAAATTTCAAACCGGAGCCGGATGCTCCGGTTTTTTTGCGCCCAAATCCCGCCCCGACGGTGCCTCCGAGAATGTTTTTGCGATCAGCGAAGCTGGTTGATCTCCACAACGCGGCCGTCGCGAAATGTCACACGCAGGTAATCGTTAATGGTCGAGGGAGTGCCGTAGTATCCCGACCAGCCGTAATAACCGCCCCAATAACGCGGACGCATCGAATATGGACTGCCCCAGTAACCGTAAAATCCATAATCCGCCGAGGCGTCGTAACCGCGATAGCGCCACGTCACCGTCGTGCCGGTTTTGTCGATTTTTTGGGCGATCTGATCCGGCTCGCCAAGCGCGAGCTTCACCATGTCGGGCGTGAACCCGAGCGCGACGCGCCCCTGCTTGATAAGCTCCTGGTCGGCGGCGGAGATGGAGGCGAACAATTCGGGGTTGTGCTTGATGCGCATGGAGGGCGTCGAGCAGCCCGCGATCACCAATGCCGCGACCGCCAGCGCAAGGGACGTTATCTTGGTTTTCATGTGTATGGCCTTCCTTCTGTTAATTTCGCTAAAAGTGCGGATGCACGTTACGCAATCTATGACGCACGCGACCTGACAATGTTGCAAGCATCAGGGAGGTAAAAAACTCACTTCGCCTGCTCCAGCGAGGTGACTCTGTCGTTTTCAAAAATAACGCGAACCTTGTCGTCGGAACGATCCCCGCCCGTCGAAATCCCAACGCCCGTGCCAACCGAAGTGCGTCCGCCCCCGCCGACGCCGAGCCCAAAGCTAATCGCAGGCGCCTTCGACCTGTAAGCCCATACTTCCGAGTTGCCGCGCTCGGTGGTGCGCGTGTAACGGCGGTCGGGCTCGCCGAGCGCCATCAGAACCATGTCCGGCGTGTAGCCGATATCAACCTTGCCTGCGCGAATGTTGGACTGCACCTCGGCGGGGAAACTGTCAAAAAGCGGCTGGTTTTTCTTGATGCGGCCGGAAGTGGTTGAGCAACCCGCGAAAAGCAGCGCGACAAAAGCAAAAAGCGCGATGGCAATGATGTTTTGGACTTTCATAAAAAATGAACAGGAAGTATGTTTTGCGGTGCCGGGAAAAAGGCTTTTGGGTAAGACAGCCTAATCAACGGCAGGTTCAAACAATTTGCAAACGCATCCATGAAAACATTCCAGATTGCCATTGGTTCCGACCACGCCGGTTTCAAATACAAGGAAACCATCAAAACCATGCTTCTCTCAGCCGGGCACACAGTGCGCGACTTCGGCGCGCATTCGGAGGCGGCGTGCGATTATCCCGACTTTGTCCGCCCGGTGGCCGAGGCGGTTGCGCGCGGCGAATACGAACGCGGCATCGTGCTTGGCGGCTCGGGCAATGGCGAGGCAATCGTCGCGAACCGCGTGAAAGGCATTCGCTGCGGGCTTTGCTGGAACGAACAAGTGGCGATCTGGAATCGCGCGCACAACGACGGCAACGTGCTTTCGATCGGCCAGCGCACGATCAGCGAAGAAGAAGCGCTAAAAATTGTGCGCGTGTGGCTGACCACCGAGTTCGAGGGCGGCCGCCACCTCGCCCGCATCAACAAAATCGACAACCCCGCGGGATGAAGCTCAAGAGCAACGTCAACACCCTCTGCCTTGGACAAATATATCGCGCATGAAACAGCTGCAAAACACGCATCGCGTTTCAGCTGGTTTCGATGGTTTTCATCAATTCGGGCCGCATTTCTTGCAATGCTTTGTGTAACGCCTTGATCAAGGCATTCTGGTATTCGCTATCACTGCCGGTCCATATCAGGCCCGTGACTTGGCCGCGAAAATACCTTGCCGGGATTCCCTCGCGTTCGAGCTTGAGCACGACGACTGCTGACTTGGTCTGGTAAACCTCGTGCAAGTAGGCTTTTGCTATGGAAATCACTGTTTGTCGCGTGTCTCGTTGGCCGGCGGTATCCGTTTGCGCTTCGGAAGAAATATTTTCCTGTTCAGTGATCTGTGCGTTTATGCGCACATCCGCCGTGCTCATGTTCCGCAGTTCAACCGCAACGCGGTCGTCAAGACCGGAGGTGACGACTCTTTTGCGATACACCGAACCGGCGCTGGTTTCATTATAAGGCAGCACGGTTACCGCGACCGAGCGGGCTGCCACGAATGCGGTGCCCACATGCTTTGCTTCCGGCGGCGCCAAGCTGAGTTTGATGGGGTCGTAACTCGCACAGCCGCCACAAACCAGCACTAGGGCGATCCACGCAAAAACCCCGGCATGCTTTTTATTATTCGGCTTGCGCATGGAGACTTCCGTCGGCGAGCCGCACCCACACGCGGCCATTTTCGGTCTTGATGAGCTTGGCGTTCGAGGGAATGCGGGAATTCATGTTGTATATATGCGTCCGGCGCGTTTCGCCCGGGATATCCGAATAATTTTCCCTCGCCGGTTGCGTCACGTCCCAATAGGCAAGCTCGGCGATTTCGTTGCACGCGGTTTGAAGCGCGTTGCGCACATGCACACCGCCGTCCATCGCCCATGCGGCGGCATACTTTTCGCGCGCCTGCTCCGTGCTTTTCACACCGGGAGGAAGCGGCCAAATCGACTGAAATTTATTGCGATACAAAACCGGCACTTCCTGGTCGCCGTATTTCCGAGGTTTGGCCAACGCCGTTAGTTCGGCGGATTTGGCACACACCACGATTTCGACCGGAATCACGGCCTCCGCAAAATCGGGGGAAAGAAGGTGGCGCACAAAAACAACGGCGACCGCATCGGCGGTGGACTCGCTAACAAGCCGCGACAACTCCGGTGCCGCCGTGTTTTTGGAAACGACCACGGAAAGCAGGGACACGCTGGGCGCGTCCGAAAAACGCCGGGCAAAGGCGTCGCTCATTTCGCGGTCAAAGGCATATTCAATCAAGGCGTTACGAACATCGGCGACCGCGGCCTCCGCCTTTTTCGACGAACTGCTGTTGACCGCGGAATCCACTATCGCGCCGATCAAGCCGCCAACGGCAACTCCCGCGCCGGACGGATCTATGCTCGTGCCGATTTCATCTTTTTCGACGGCCACGATTCCGGCTGTATTCGCGAGCTTGCCTTGTGTTTCAGGGGCGAACGCTACACGGTAGGTGCTGGCGCAACCGCTCATAAAGACAACGAACGCTGAGGAAACTGCCACAATAACATTACGGGGGAGTGAGGATTTCATAGGCTGGAAAGAAAAACAACCAACTGAAGAATTTGCAGAGGAAAGCAGACAGTTCGCACACGGTGCATGTTCATGATCGAAACGCAATCATGTTTCGCATCTTGCGCCACGCCGCCGCTCCCTCTGCGAGCAAAGACAACCCGCCGCCGCTCCGTCACACCAGCAGCAGCGCGGGGGCTTCGAGGAGTTGCTTGAGCGCGGCGAGGTATTGCGCGCCGAGGGCGCCGTCCACCACGCGGTGGTCGCAACTGAGCGTGAGCCCCATCGTCTGGCCGATCACGATCTGGCCGTTTTTCACAACGGGTTTTGTCACGGTCGTGCCGACGCCGAGAATCGCCGAGTTAGGCGGGTTGATGATGGGATTGAATTTCGTGATGCCCATCATGCCGAGGTTGCTCACGCAGAACGTGCCGCCGGTGAACTCGGCGGGCGCGAGTTTTTTCTCCTTGGCGCGCTTGCCGAGCGTCTTCGCCTCGGCGCTGATTTGGAAAACGCTTTTGTTGTGCGCGTCGCGGATGACGGGCGTGATGAGGCCATCCTCGATCGCCACGGCAAACGAGACGTGCGCCCCGCCGAAGTAGCGGATTTGCGTGCCTTCCCACGAGGCGTTCACCGCGGGCACGCGGCGGAGCGCCTCGGCGCTGGCCTTGAGGATGAAGTCGTTGACCGAGAGTTTGACGCCCTGCTTTTCGAGCGCGGCGTTGAGTTGCTGGCGCAACACGAGGAGCGGCTCGGCGTCGACTTCGATATCGAGATAAAAATGCGGGATGGTCGTCTTCGCCTCAAGGAGGCGGCGCGCGATGGTGGCGCGCATGTTGCCGACGACGACAGTGCGCTCCTCCTGGATCGGGCCGGTGGAGAATGCGGAATGCGGAGCGCGGAATGCGGAACTGGACGGGCCTCCGGCGGCGGTGGGTGCGGTGGAGGCGGGCGCGAGGAGCGAGGGGTTTTCCGCCGCGGCGATGATGTCGGCGCGCACGATGCGCCCGCCGCGTCCGCTGCCTTGGAGTCGCGTGTAGTCGATGCCTTTTTCGCGGGCAAACTTGCGCGCGAGCGGCGAGATGCGGATGCGTTCGTTGGGGATGCGGGGCGCCTCGGTTTGCGGTTTTGGCGGGGTGGCCGGAACCGGCGCGGGCGCGGCGGGGGCGTCGCTTGCGGCGTCCGGTTTGGGCGGTTCGGCGGGTTGGGGGGCGCAGGCGGCCCGCCCGTGTTCCGAAGACATGGCCGGGTCGGCCATGCCACCCGATCCCACGGGCGAGTCGCCCGTGCCACTCGATCCGGCGGGCGGTTTTGGCGCCTCGACGGTTTCGCCGGGTTTGCCGACGGCGCAAAGCGCCACTCCGATGGGGACTTGCGAGCCTTCGGGGGAGAAAATTTTCAACAGTGTGCCGTCGAAAAAGCTTTCCAGCTCCATCGTGGCTTTGTCGGTTTCGACTTCGGCGAGAATATCCCCGGTTTTGACGGGGTCGCCTTCCTTTTTGAGCCATTTTACCAGCGTGCCCACCGTCATGGTGTCGCTGAGTTTGGGCATGTCGATGATTTGAGCCATGGTGTTACACTTCGCTGAAAATTGAATGCTTAATGTTTAAGGGTTAAGAATGATGAGGCGAGGTATTTATAGTGCGCGCATTGTGTCGGTTTGTGCGCGTTATTTGCCGTCACCCAAGGTAGGTCAATGGCATGAGACGTTTGTGTTTTTTCACCACTGCTCATGAACCCATGGTGGCGAGCGCGGCCTTGAGAATACGTTGGGAGTTGGGCAGTTGCTCGATTTCGGCGGGCGGGCTGTAGATTGCGGGCGCGTCCACGGTGCCGAGGCGCTGGATGGGCGCGTCGAGTTCGTCGAAGGCTTCGTTTTGGATCATGTAGGCGAGTTGCGCGCCGACGCCGCAGAAGGGGCGCTGCTCCTCGACGATGAGGACGCGGTGCGTTTTGCGCACGGAGGCGAGCACGGTGTCGATGTCGAGCGGGCGGATGGTGCGCAGATCGACGATTTCGACGGAGAGGTTGTGCTCTTGCTGGAGTTGTTGCGCGGCGGCGAGCGACTGGATCACGGGGCGTCCGTAGGTGACGATGGTCAGGTCGGTGCCGGCGCGTTTCACGTCGGCATGGCCGAGCGGGATCAGGTATTCCTCGGAGGGGACTTCGCCCTCGAGTCCGTAGAGGATGGTGTTTTCGAGGACAAAGACGGGGTCGTTGTCGCGGATGGCGGATTTGAGGAGGCCTTTCGCGTCGTAGGGCGTGGAGGGCACGACGACTTTCACGCCGGGGTGGTGAGCGAGGATGTTTTCGGGCGTGTGCGAATGGGTCGCGCCGACGTTGGTGCCGCCGTTCGCCGGGCCGCGGATGACAATGGGGCAGTTGATTTGCCCGCCGCTCATGTAGCGGATGTTGGCTGCGTTGTTGAGGATTTGGTCAAACGCGACCGAGTAGAACGACCAGAACATCAGCTCCATGACGGGGCGCACGCCGAGCATGGACGCGCCGACGCCGAGGCCGATGAAGCCGGCTTCGGAGATGGGCGTGTCGACGATGCGCTTGGGGCCGAACTTTTCGAGGAGACCCTCGGTGACCTTGTAGGCGCCGTGGAACTGGCCGACTTCCTCGCCGAGAATGACGACGTTTTCGTCGCGCGTGAGTTCCTCGGCCATAGCGTGGCGGAGCGCTTCGCGGTAAGTGATTAAAGGCATGGTGTGGTGAAGGTGATTTTAGTTTTTGAAAGTGATTTGGTTCACCACGGAGACACGGAGGAGCACGGAGTTCGGAAGAGTTTTTCTTCCACGGTTTTCTCTGTTTTGGCTCCGTGTTTCTCCGTGTCTCCGTGGTGAATTGAGTGGATTCTAATTAAAGAACAATCTTCCTCCGCTCGTGCGCTGAGACGGATTGTCGGCTTCCCAATAAACGTCCTTCTGGATGTCTTCGGGAGTCGGGAAGGGACTGGCCTCGGCAAAGTCGGCGGCGAAATCGGCCTCGGAGCGGGCCTCGGTGTCGATTTTCTCGATGAGCTCGTCGGTGAGCGCGCCCTCGGATTGGAGGATCGCGCGGAAGAGGTTGATCGGGTCTTTTGTGCGCTGGTAATCCTCGATTTCGGTTTTGCTGCGGTAGGTTTTGTCGGGGTCGGCGACGGAGTGGCCGCGATAGCGATACGTCATGATCTCGACGAGCGCGGGTTTCGATTCCTCGCGCGCGCGGCGGAGGAGCGGCTCCATTTTTGCGCGGACATCGTAGAGGTCGTGGCCGTCGATGATCTCCCATTTCATGTCGTAACCGGCGGCGCGCGTGGCGAGTTCGCCGGCGGAGGAGCGCGCCTGCGAGGTGCCCATCGAGTAGCCGTTGTTTTCAATGACAAAAACGACCGGCAGGCTCCAGAGCGAGGCGAGGTTGTAGGCTTCGTGGACGGCGCCCTGGTTCACCGCGCCGTCGCCCATGAACGCCATCGCGGCGCCCTTGAGCCCCTTGTATTTGAGCGCGTAGGCGAGGCCGGCGCCGAGCGGAACCTGGCCGCCGACGATGCCGTGGCCGCCCCAGAAATTGCGCGCCGGATCGAAGTAGTGCATCGAGCCGCCCTTCCCTTTCGAGCAGCCGGTGACCTTGCCGTAGAGCTCGGCCATGAGCGCCTTCGTGTCCATGCCGACGGCGATGGCGTGGCCGTGGTCGCGGTAGGCGGTGATCACGTGGTCGTCCTTGCCCATGAGCGAACAGCAACCGACCGCGACCGCCTCCTGCCCGATGTAGAGGTGGAGAAACCCGCCGATTTTTTTCGCCTGATACGCGCGAAGCGAACGCTCCTCGAAGCGGCGGATGCGGACGAGTTTGCGGTAAAGCTCAACCTTCTCGTCGGCGGAAAGCGCGGTGTTGACGGGCGAGGAGTGCGAGGGATTGGGGCCGGACGCTGCGGGTTTTGGCGCGGCGGCGGGGGCCGCGTTTGCTCCGCCCGTCTTGGCGGCGGACGTCGTCTTTTTCGCGGCGGCGGCTGTTTTGTCGGTGGATTTTTTGCTCACGGTAATAAGTGCGAATGACTCTTGGGTGCGGACTCTGTTGCTCAAGGAAAATATCCACGGCGGATATGCCCGATGCACCCAACATGCATTTCAAACGACTTTTGTCAAAAGCTGGAGATCACCGCAAAACCACGCCGTCACTCCCGCCGGACAATATAACCTATCAGCACCAAAATCCATCACGCCCCGTGCGGGTCAACACACGGGGCACATGATTCAATTGCCACTCGTCACAGCATTGTGCGGATAGTCGTCGCCCAAGGATTCCAGGGGCATTTTCATCCATTTGCCGCGGACTTTCACCACGACTGCGCCGATGTCGGTGTCGTAGAAGATTGAGCCGTCGGGAGCCTTTTTGATGGCCTCTTTTTTCACCCACTTTAGCTCCTCCTTGTAGGCCTCGCCGCTGCGCGCGTGCCTGTAATCCGCGTCGTTTTCATAGTCGGCGCGCGAATGGGTTTTGTTGAACTCCTCGGCGATGGCGGCGCGCTCGGCCTTGGTGGGAAAGGTGTCGCGCAAATCACCAGTCCCGATGCTGGCGAGGCTAAACAGGTTTTGCATCTCCACGTTTCCATAAAAAATCGCCCGGTCGCGGCCAAAAAGAAAACTGTGATAGGGCACGTCGGAACCGATCCTGAACCAGTTGTAGGCCTTGAGCCCCTGCCCGTAGCCGGCGGCGTAATAATACATTTCGGCGACCGGCAGCCCCTCCTCGATGTGCTTGTTCAGGATCATCGTTATGCGCGAGCGGCAGTCCTTGGCGTAGCCCTCGAAGACGTGCAGTCCCCAGCGCTTTTTGAAGGTGTTTTCGCCGCGCACGACGAGTGTCGAATCGGTCGAGATTGTTGCGTTGAACATGAACGGCAGCGGCACTTTGCCCGACTTCATGCCGTAGGCGATGGCCCTGTCCTTCCAGCCCTCCCAGTTCGGGTTTATAAAGGAATCAAATGTCATGGGCGCCAGCGCGGGGGCGCGGATTTCACCGCGATTGCCTTCGGTCGCCGACGATTCGGTTTGCGCGGTCACGCCAACGGAATCGCCCCTGGCGACAAACGACAAACATGAGAACGCCGCGACAAGGGCGATTAGGGTAATATTCTTTTTCATATGGTGTTTTATGGGCTGTTTTTGCAAAGGGTGGCACAGGCATTCATTCCTGTTTGCGTGAAGCAAAACCCATTATTCACGGCACACGCAAGATTCTCCGCGCCACTTTCTTCAAGTGCCGCCCTGTTTTTTTATTCACCTATACAATGCGGTCGATCATGCCCCCGCCCTTTTGGCGTGTCCACGCGGCAAGATTTTCCAGAAAGTGACGCACGATGGCGGCGTCCTGGTCGCGGCGTCCTCCGGCGGTGTGCGGGGTGATGTAACAATTGCGCGCCGTCCAAAGCGGATCGGCGGGCGGCAGCGGCTCGGTCTCGAAAACGTCGAGGTAGGCGGCGGCAAGCCTGCCCGATTCGAGCGCCTCGACGAGCGCGCGGTGATCGACCGTCGTGCCGCGCCCGATGTTATAAAACTTGGCGCCGGGTTTGCAGCAGGAGAGTCGGCGGGCGTTGACGTAGTTGCGC
This sequence comes from Ereboglobus sp. PH5-10, assembly GCF_029504735.1. Lineage (GTDB taxonomy): Bacteria > Verrucomicrobiota > Verrucomicrobiia > Opitutales > Opitutaceae > Ereboglobus. The sequence goes on from NZ_JAQFIP010000001.1 coordinate 64,336, forward strand.
GTGGTTTCGTTGTCGGAGAGAAGATTCACGATGTGATCGGCCCCGGCGAGCGCGGCGCTGACGCGATCCTCGGGAATGATGTGCACGCCGGGCTCGCTGATGGCGCGACGGCGGACGGCGACGATCCGCATGCCGAAGGGCGCGAGCAACTCCGTGAGGCGGCGCGCGATCGTTCCGTAACCGAGCATGAACACGGTCTCGCCGTTGAGGAGGCGCGAATCATAACGACGCTCGGAATAGTGCCACGACTGGTCGGTCAACTGGTCGCGATGCGAAGGGAGCAACTGGCGCGCAAACGCGAGCATCATGGCGAGCACATGCTGCGCGCACGGCTCGGCAAAAACTTGCGACGCGTTTGTGAACGCGCCGGCGCGGGCGCGGATCGCGTCTTGAAAATCCTCGCGGTCGTAACGCGTGTAGCCGGCCGTGGTGACCTCGATCCAGCGCAGCGCGGGCAGCGACATGCACTGCGCCACATCCGGCTGGCCGAGCGCGATGTCGGCATCGTCGAGAGCCGGGTCGGGCTTGCCGGCGTCGAGAACGGAGGCGGATGAAAATGCGGAGAACACAAGCCGGTGCCCAAGCGCGCCCACCCCTTCCCCAAGTTGACGCGCGACATCGTCGGAAAATTTTGCGTTGCACCAGATCGTGAGCGGTTTGGGTGATGGCGAAGACATGTGTGAATGAAGAAAAATGGTGAATGGTGAAAACGAACCCTGGAAAAATCGGCCTCAGACTCCCGGCGCCTTTTTCGCTACGCGGCGCGTTTTGAACGGGCGGGCGCGGCGGCGGAACGGCGCTTGAGTTGCGGGCGGCGTTTGCCTGAAACGACCGCGGCGGCGATGAGCACTTCGGCGATGTCGTCGCGTTGCGGAATTTCGAACATCACATCGAGCATGAGTGTTTCCATGATCGAACGGAGGGCGCGCGCGCCGGTCTTGAGTTCGAGCGCCTTGCGCGCCAGGGCTTTCACGGCGTCACGGGAGAAACGCAGCGTCACGCCGTCCATCGCGAAGAGTTTCGCGTATTGGTGAATGATGGCGTTTTTGGTGTCGAGAAGGATGTGCTCGAGGTCCTGCTCGTCCAGCGGGTTCAGCGCGGAAACTACGGGAAGGCGTCCCACAAATTCGGGGATCATGCCGAAACGCACAAGATCGTCGGGAATGATTTGCCGCATGACCTGGCTTGGCGTGTCGCCGGTTTCCTTTTGTTGCTTGATTGCCGAGTAGCCCACGACATCCGCGCCCGCGATGCGACGGCGCACGATCTGGTCGAGACCGACAAAGGCGCCGCCGCAAATGAAGAGAATGTTGGTCGTGTTGACGTAAATGTTTTCCATCCCCGGATGCTTGCGTCCGCCCTGGGGCGGCACGGCGCAAAGGGTGCCCTCGAGGATTTTGAGAAGCGCCTGCTGCACGCCCTCGCCGGAAACATCGCGCGTGATCGAGGCGCTCTCGGACTTGCGTCCGATTTTGTCGATCTCGTCGATGTAGATGATGCCGCGCTCGGCTTTTTTCACGTCGTAGTTGGCGGCCTTGAGGAGGCGGTGCACGACGTTTTCCACGTCGTCGCCCACATAACCCGCCTCGGTGAGCGTGGTGGCGTCGGCGATGGCGAAGGGCACGTCAAGAATGCGGGCGAGCGTGCGGGCGAGAAATGTTTTTCCGGAGCCGGTCGGCCCCATGAGCAGGATATTGCTCTTTTCGATTTCGACGGCGTTGAGGGCGGGCGTGAGTTGCCCGGACGCGGGCTGGATGCGTTTGTAGTGATTGTAAACGGCGACGGAGAGAACTTTTTTGGCGTGCTCCTGGCCGATGACGTATTCGTCGAGCTCGCGCTTGATCACGGCGGGCTTGATGAGCTTGGGCGGAGGCGGCGCGGGAACGGGAGGAAGCGCGGCGGCAATTTCCGCGGCTGTGGCGGCAAAAATCCCGGGCGGCGGGTTGGCCCCGCGATCAATAAAAAGCTGGCAGACATGCACGCACTTTTCGCAGATAAAAACGCCGGGCCCGGTCAGCAGATTGCGCACCTCGGATCGCGGTTTACCGCAAAAGGAGCAGAGTGTGAGATGTGCCGGTTTCGCCATGCCAGTAGAGTGCGCCGCGCGACGGTTTGTGTCGAGGGAGATCGTTTTTAGGGACGCATTCGCCGTTCCGACTTAAACTGGTTTTTCGGTGTGAAAATCACTCGTAGCGCAGCGCTTCGATGGGGTCGAGCGAGGCGGCTTTCCAGGCGGGATACATGCCGAAGATCACGCCGATCAGGCCGCACACGATCATGCCGACCACCGCCCAGATGACCGGGAACACGACGTTGAAGCCAAGCAGCAATCCGCCCGCAACGCCGATCAGGTAGCCGACAATCACGCCGATCATCGCGCCGCTGAGCGAAAGCGTCACCGACTCGATCAGGAATTGCGCGAGGATGTTTATTTTTTTCGCGCCGATGCTTTTGCGAATGCCTATTTCCTTCGTGCGCTCGGTCACGCTCACGAGCATGATGTTCATCACGCCGATGCCGGCCGTCACGAGCGCGATGCCGCTAATCACAAACGCGCCGATCGCCACCACGCCCGCGATTTTGTTAAAGGCGTCGATGAGCGATTCGTTGGAAAAAACTTCAAAGTCGTTCGGGTCCTCCGGCTTGAGTTGGCGCACGAGGCGCATCACGCCGATGGCGCGGTCCTGCACGGCTTCGAGGTCCTCCTGCGAGTGCGATTGCACGTTGAGGCTGATCGAGCGCCAGGCGCGTCCGTAGACCATCAGCCAGCGCGTGATCGGCGTGATGACAAACGCGTCCTGGCTTTGGCCGAGCGAGGAGCCTTTCGCGGCGGTGACGCCGATGACCGTGTAGTTTTGGTTGCCGATGCGCACGAGCGCGCCGACCGCGCGTTCGTTGGGGAAAAGTTTCTCGACGATTTCGCTGCCCATCACACACACGGGGCGGCCGAGCGCGACGTCCTCGGGGCTGAGGTTGCGGCCGTCGGCGATGGTGTAGTTGTAGGCGGTCAGGTAGTTTTCGTCGGTGCCGATGAGGCGGAGGCTGGGGTTGGTTTTGCGGTCCTTGTATTTGGCAACGAGGCCGCCGCGCGCGAGGCGCATGCTCACCCTGGCCTCGTCGCCCATGGCGTTCTTGAAGCGGTCGGCCATGGGATAGGTGATGTCGCGGCGGTTGCGAAATTGCCGCCAGCCGTCGCCAAAGGAGATCGCGGGATATTTCTGGATTTGAAAGCTGTTGGAGCCGAGCTGGCTGAGGCCGGATTCGATTTCGTTGCGCACGCCGTCCATGATTGTCATCGCGCCGATGATCGAGAACACGCCGATGGCCATTGCGAAAATGGTGAGGCCGCTGCGGACTTTGTTGGCGCGCAGCGAGGAGAAGGCGAGGCGGAGTATTTCGACGAGGATCATTCGTAACGGAGGGCGACAACGGGGTCGAGTTTGCTGGCGCCGAGCGCCGGGATGAATCCGCTCAGGACGCCGACGGCGAGCGAGAGGCCGAAGCCGATGAACAGGAGCGTCAGGGAAAACACGGGCGGGAACGCGGGGAACATGATGGCGATGGCCTTGCAAATGCTCCACGCGATGGTGAGGCCGATGATGCCGCCGATGACGCTGATGCTCACGGCCTCGATCAGGAATTGCATGAGGATGGTGCCGCGGCGCGCGCCGAGGGCCTTGCGCGTGCCGATTTCTTTCGTGCGTTCTTTCACGCTGACAAAGGTGATGTTCGCGATGCCGATGGCGCCGACAAAGAGCGAGAGTCCCGTGATAAAGAGGCCGGCCAGGGTGATGCTGCGCATCATGGGGTCGAGTTGTTCGCGGATTACTTTTTGCTCGTTGATGTCGAAATTGTCCTTCGCCTCGGGCGGGAGCTGGCGGATGCGGCGCATGAGGCCGCGCAATTCCTCGCGCGCGTCGTCCATGCGGGTTTGGTCCACTTGCACGCGGATTTCGACATTGTTGCCGATCCAGAAGTTGCGGCGAAAGGCGTTGATGGGCATGAGGACCATCGAGTCGAAACTGAACAGTCCGAGAAAGCTGCCCTGCCGCTCGGCGACGCCGATGACGGTGTATTGCTGGCTGCGGATGCGCAGTGTCTGGCCGACCGGGCTGCCGTTGGGGAAGAGCGCGTCGGCGACGTCGAAGCCGATGACGACGACGTTGCGCCCGCCGCGCGATTCGACTTCGTTGAAGAAGCGGCCTTCCTTCATGTCGGTGCGCACGATGCGCGCGTAATCGGAGACGGTGCCGAGCGTGTAGATGCCGGTCACCCGGTAGTCGCCGCGGATCACGGTGCTGTTGGCGCTGGCCACGGGCACGGCGAGTTTGATCGGGGCGTCGTGTTGCACGGAGATCCAGTCGTTGATGCGCTGGGCGTGCTCGACGCGGAGGCGCGGGCGGTTGCGGTAGCTCCACCAGTCGTCCACGTCGCGCCACGGCCATTTGGTGATGTAGAGCACGTCGTCGCCGAAGCCGGAGAGGGAGCTTTCGACTTTCGCGCCGATGCCGTTGATGGCGGTTCCCATGAGCGTGACCGAGACGATGCCGATGATGACGCCGAGCGCGGTGAGCAGCGAACGCATTTTGTTCGCGCGAATCTGCGCCGCCGCGATGCGGAGCGATTCGGTGAGTTCGTGGAAAAAACGGCGCATGGCGCTTTGAATTTTCGATTTTCGATTCTCGATTTTCGATTGGGCGCTACCGCGCCGATTTTGGCTTTCGGAGGAGTGTTTTGCGCGATGCGACCATAATGGCGACGAGTTCGCCGGCTTCTTTTTGCAACGGAGCTAGTTTTTTTGAGGGCATGACTCCGTGTTCGGCGGTGATTTCCAACCAGAATCCCGACTCATCGGCCTCTTCCTCGACGACGGAAAGTTTAGAAATCATTTCGGCGGACGATCGGGAACGGCAAACAGCCCGATAATTTGCGCCAACCGATGTGCCGGATCGCCCGAGTTGGTTTGCGATCACACGTCCCGAGTGCGTGTTTGGAAGTGAGTCCACTACTTTCAAAACCCGAAGCGCGAATTTTTTGGTGCGTTGTTTGAGTTCGTTTTCAGTCATGATGTTTTTTGGGGTTAATATTCAAATATGGCGCGGTAGCGCCCAATCGAAAATCGAGAATCGAAAATTAAACAGTCTGTCATCGGTTCATTTCATCCGTTTCAATAAGTCCGTCTCGCAACCTCACTATTCTCCGCGCGTGCCTGGCGATGTCTTCCTCGTGGGTGACCACGATGAGCGTGTTGCCTTGTTTGTAGAGGTCCTCGAAAAGGGCCATGATTTCCTCGCCGGTGCGCGAATCGAGATTTCCCGTCGGCTCGTCGGCGAGGATGATCGAGGGGGTGTTCACAAGGGCGCGCGCGATGGCAACGCGCTGGCGCTGTCCGCCGGAGAGCTCGTTGGGCTTGTGGTTCATGCGGTCGGCGAGGCCGACGTGCTCAAGCGCGGCGCGGGCGCGTTCGAGGCGGTCGTGGCGCGGCACGCCGGCGTAGATGAGCGGGAGCTCGACGTTGTGCAGCGCGGTCGAGCGGGCGAGCAGGTTGAAGGTTTGGAAGACGAAGCCGATTTCCTGGTTGCGGATCGCGGCGAGCTCGTCGTCCACCATGTGGGCGACGTTTTTCCGGTTGAATTCGTAGAGTCCGGCGGTCGGCGTGTCGAGGCAGCCAAGCATGTTCATGAGCGTCGATTTTCCGCTGCCGGACGGGCCCATGATGGCGAGGTATTCGTTGCGATGGATTTTGAGGGCGACGCCGCGCAGCGCGTGGATCGTCTCGGTGCCCATGTGGTAGAGTTTCGTGACGCCTTCGATTTCGATGACGAGCGAGCCGGGCGGACGGTATTCGCGCGCGGGGGGGATTGGCGTGGCGGCGTTGGGAGATTCGTGGGGGGCGAAGGTCATTGGGAAAATTTTCGATTTTCGATTTGGCAGACTGTCGCTGTCGCTCGAAACGATTTTCGATTGGGAGCTGCCGCTCCGCTTTCGATTTCGGGCACGCGCGGAAGCGCGCAATCGAAAATCGAAAATCGAGAATCGAAAATAATAAACAGGCTCATTGTTTAAGGCGGCACCGCATTACTTCTTGCCCGGCTTCCGCGCGTCCTCCACCACGTCCATGCCGTCGCGGAGGATGCGGGTGATGGCGGCGTAGCTGCCCGAGACGATTTTGTCGCCTTCCTTCACGCCGGTTTTGATTTCCATGTGCGTGGTGTCGGCGATGCCGGTTTCGACGGGCACCATTTTAACCTTCGCGCCTTCGAGAACAAACACGACGCGGTCGAGCGACTCGCGGTCGTTGCGCTCGGAGAGGCGCTTGTCGCGGGTGTTGACCGCGGTGGCGGCGCCCTCGCCTTTTGTCTCGGAGCTTTTCCTGGCGCGGTCGGCGGCGAGCTGGTCCATGGTTTTGCTGCCTTCGCGCGAGCGGACGGTGACGGACTGGATGGGCACGGCGACGACGTTTTCGACGGTTTGCGTCTCGACGTCGGCGTTGGCGCTCATGCCGGGGCGGATGGGGATGTCCTTGTCGAGGATGCGGATTTTCACCTGAAAGTTGGTGACTTCCTCCTGCGTGTTGCTGCCGGTGGTCTTGGCGGCGGAGCCGATTTCCTTCACGACGGCGTCGAACTTGCGACCGGGAAAGGCGTCGATGGTGACGCGGGCCTTGTCGCCAACCTTCACGTTGACGATGTCGTTTTCGTTGATGTCCACGCGCACTTCCATGTTGGTGAGGTCGGCGACGCGCATCATTTCGGTGCCGGCGAATTGTCCCGTGCCGACGACGCGCTCGCCGACTTCCGAGGTGCGCGAGCTGATGGTGCCGTCGATGGGCGAGTAGATGGTGGTTTTGTCGAGCTGGTCCTTGGCCTGGTTGAGCAGGCCCTCGGAGCTGTTGATGGAGGCGTTGGCGGCGTCGAGGTTGGCGCGGGCGCGGTCGTGGAGGGCTTTCGTGGCGATGAAGTCGGATTCGGAAATGAGGTTTGTTTTGTAGAGGCCCTCGGCGCGCTTGAGGTCGTCCTCGGTTTTGATGAGCTGCACTTGCGCGTCGGCGGCGGAGGCGCGCGCGGAGGCGAGCGCGGCTTCGCGTTGCTCGACTTGGAAGCGGTAGTTGTCGGCTTTTATTTGCGCGAGCAGGTCGCCTTTTTTCACATACGCGCCCTCGCGAAACGGCAGCTCAAGGATTTCGCCGGCGACTTCGGGGGAAATTTTCACCTCGGTCTCGGGCTGTATTTTTCCGGTGGCCGAGACGATTTGCGTGATTGTTTTGATGATCGCCGGCTCGACGGTCACGCGCTGCGCCTTCGGGCCGCGCTTGCCCGCGGCGACGGCGGCGATGACGAGGCCGACGACAACGAGGCCGCTGACAAGAAGAAGCAGCCCCTTGCGCGATTTGCGGCGCGGGCGCGTTGCGCTTGGGCGGGTGACGGTCTGGTTGGGTGCGGAGGACGAGGGAGATGCGGGGGATGACATTGGCTTGGAACGGAAAAGGGAGTGCAGGAATGAGGGGATGAAAGAACGAGGCGTGCTTTCCAAACACCCCGGCGGCGGGAGAAGTTACAATTATTTTTTTGGCGGCGCGCGGCAGGCCGTGCACACACCGCGGAAATCGTTGCGTCAGATTTTGCCCGTGCCCGCGAGCGCCGCGCCGACGATGCCGGCGTCGTTGAAAAATTCCGCGGGCACGAGGCGCGCGCGGGTTTTCATGTATTTGAAATATTTGTCGTGCTTGTCGCTCACGCCGCCGCCGATGATGATCAGCTCGGGCCAGAGCAACTTTTCGAGAACGCGCACGTAGTCGCCGAGCTGCGTGCCCCACTCCTTCCAGGAAAGGTCGCGCTGTTTTCGCGCGGAGGCGGCGACGAATTTTTCGGCGGATTTCCCGCGAATCGGCAAATGCCCCAGCTCCGTGTTCGGCTGCAACACGCCGCGCCAGAACAGCGCCGAGCCGATGCCCGTGCCGAGCGTCAGCAAAAGCACCGCGCCCTTCTCGCCGCGACCCGCGCCGAAGCGCATTTCGGCCACGCCGGCGGCGTCGGCGTCGTTGATGACGCTCACGCGGCACTTCGTGGCTTTTTCGATGACGGCGACGAGGTCGCAGTCGATGAATTTTTTGTGGAGATTGGCCGAGGTGCGAATCATCGGGCCCTGCGCGACGCCGGGAAAACCCGCGCCGATGCGTCCGCGCCAGCGAAAATGTTTCGCGATTTCCGCGATGATTTCGCCGAGTCGTTGCGGCGAAACCTTGTCGGGTGTTTCGATGCGATAACGCTCCGCGAGGAGTTTTCCAGTGCGAGTGTCAACCGGCGCGCCTTTGACCGCCGATCCGCCGATGTCGATGCCGAGAACGTTCATGGGATGAGGATGATTTAAGATTAAGGTGTTACTCCAAATTTAATTTTCCTGAATTTTTTAACCACGGATTACACGGATTAACACGGATAAATGCAAAAGCGCCGGAGTCCGCATCCGTGTATATCCGTGTAATCCGTGGTCATGTGTTTTTAGTAAAATTTCAGCAGCCTTCGCAGTCGCCGTTTTCGCAATCGCAATCGCCGTCCTTGCAACTGCCGCGCTGTTTGCCGCAGCCGCAGCGACGCGCGTTTGCCAGTTGCTCGATTTCCCCGGCGGTCGCCTCGCGCACGGCGACGATCTCGACGTGAAACGTCAGGTCCACGCCCGCGAGCGGATGATTGGCGTCGAGCGTGATCTCGTCGCCCTCGACGGCGGACACGGTGACGACGGGCGCGCGCGGATCGGGGGCGGTGCGGAACTGGTCGCCGACGCTTATCTCGCCCTCGACGGGGAGCATGGAGCGGTTGACCTTGTGCAGGAGCGATTCGTCGCGCGCGCCGTAAGCCTGGGCGGAGGGGACGTTGACGGTGGTTTTGGTTCCGGCGGACAGCCCGCTGAGCTGAGCCTCCAGCCCGTCGATGATCTGCCCGGCGCCCTCCATGTAGCTTACCGGTTCGCCGCCGACCGACATGTCGATCATGTTTCCCGAGGCGTCGCGCAATGTGTAGTGAAAAGTGACGATGTTTTGTGACATGAAAAAGAAGTAAACCCCCTACCCGCTTCCTTGGGGTTCCGCAAGAAACAACAATCGGGCCACCAAAAAACCGAGCCCCAAGGTTTGCCCCGAGCCATGGTTGCATCGCGGCGTTCATTTGGCGGGCCGTATTGCAGCAAGCGCGCCTCATGCAAACGCGCCATTCGCGGCAATGGCCTATTTGTGGTCATAAATTCCCTTTTTCCGCGCATTCTGATCCTCTTCGAGGTCGTCCACCCCCTGTTTTGATCTTGCGACCACAACGCGTCGTTTTTTACATTTATCTGCACGGGAATTGGTTTCCAAAAAAATCTCGCGCGCACCAGCTATCAGCTTGCAAATGCAAATTACTTTATCTAACAATCCCGCCCAGTGAAACGCCTGCTCATCGCCTTATCATTTCTAGCCGCAGTCACATTGACCGCCGCCGATTACACGTGGACAGGCGCCGCCGGCGACGGCAATTACGACAATCCTCTCAACTGGACCTTCAGAAAAATCCCCTCGGCCAACAACGGCACGGAAACCGTGTATCTGACCGAGGAGGGCGCGGGCACGATCAATTTCGACGCCAGCAAGATTCGCCTCAAAGCGCTCGTCTTCCTTAACTCCACACCTTACACCTTCTCGGGCAATGGGATAAACATCGGACTGGTCGATGGCATCACGCTGGGTTCCGGGGATGTGACACTCCACGGCGTGCAGATTGCTGGCGGCACCTTGCAAGTTGACGGGCCGGGAAAACTTTACATCAGCAACCCCGTCGCCGACGCCACCACCGTCGTTCCGCTCGACATTCGCGGCACCGGCAAAGTTATTTTGACCGGACGCAAGGAAGGCATGGATGAAAAGTCCCCGCAAACATACACACTTTCATCGGAAGCCTACCTGGGATACACGGAAAACTTTGCCACCAGCTTCGCGGAATTCCTCCAGAGCATCAACGCCATCACCGACCCCAACGCCATCGTGGGCATAGACAGCGTCGATTCCTCGACCACCCGCACCGTTTCCGACACCATCGACCTTTCCCTGCTTGGCAGAACCGAGCAAACCACGCCCTACTACATCGGCACCACAAGCAACATCAACCTCACCGGCCTCATCACGCCCACGCTCACCGCAGGAGGCGGCTACGACGCGCTTTATCTGGCGGCGCTTGACGACGGCTATCTGAAAATTTCCTCCCAGCTCGGCGGTTCGACCTCGCAAGTGAACACCGTTGTCATAGGCAAGGCCGGCTTGGACAACCAAGGCACTGTCGAAATCGCCGCCTCCAACTCCTACAGCGGAGGCACGCGCGTCCTCGGCGGAACGCTGTTTGTCAACACCAACAATGCCCTCGGCGCCACCTCCGGCACCGTTTCCGTCTCATCCGGCGCCACGCTCAATCTCGGTTCCAGTGCGTCGGTGTCGCTTTACAACCCCGTCGTGCTCGACCCCGGCTCCACCATCACCGGCTACGGCAACTACCTCTCGCACATCACGCTCAGCACCGGCGCAAACCTCGTTCCCGGCGGCTTCGGGCGGATAGGCGAAATCCATTTTCATTCCCCCGGCACCAGCCTCACACTCGAGGCCGGCGCCATCTGGCACGTCGACCTCACCGCCACCAGCAGCGACAGGCTCTGCGCATGGAATAACATCGACATTCTGGGCAACCGGCTCGTCCCCATCGTCATCAACCTCTACTCGGTAAACAGCAACGGCTTCGGCCCCCTGCTCGACTTCGATTACACCCAGTCCTACACATGGACGATCCTCTCCCGCAACCAAAGCCTCACCGGCTTTGACCCCGATTACTTTAATATCAACGCCGACGCTCTTCTCGCCTACAACCCCAAGCTCGCGGGCCTCGGTGATTTTAATATCGAACAAATCGGCAACGATCTCGCCATCACCTTCACCCCCGTTCCCGAACCCGGCACCTACGCGCTCATGCTCCTCGGCCTCGCCACGATGGGCGTCATGAAATACCGCCGTCGGAAAAAAGTTTGAGACTCAAGATTGGGGGCGAATCCCCAAATAAGGCATAATCACGGGGAGCCACGGAATCGGGAAAAATCCACCGGCAACTCTTCACGGATTTCTCCGTGTCACTCAGTGCCCTCCGTGGTTAAAAAATCAAAAAACCTTAATTCGGGATAAAATCTAGGTTTAAGGACAAGCCACCGCCGTCATCATCCTAAACTTAATCTTTAGACTTAAACCCTGAGCTTTGTTTTGACCCTGCGCGCATCTGGCATACGAAATACCCAACGTATGTCAGCCACCACACCCGCCATCATCTACACCAAGACCGACGAAGCCCCCGCGCTCGCCACCCATTCGCTCCTGCCCATCGTGCGGGCGTTCACCAAACACGCGGGAATCACGGTTGAGACGCGCGACATCTCCCTCGCCGGGCGCATCCTCGCCGCCTTCGCCGACCTGCTCCCGCCCGAGCAGCGCACCCCCGACGCCCTCGCCGAACTCGGCGCGCTCACCCTCCGCCCCGAGGCCAACATCATCAAGCTCCCCAACATCTCCGCCTCCGTCCCCCAGCTCACCGCCGCCATCAACGAACTCCGCGCCCACGGCTACAACCTCCCCGATTACCCCGCCAACCCCGCGACCGACGCCGAGCGCGACATCCGCGCCCGCTACGACCGCGTCAAAGGCTCCGCCGTCAACCCCGTCCTCCGCGAAGGCAACTCCGACCGCCGCGCCCCGAAAGCCGTCAAGGAATACGCCCGCAAACACCCGCACTCCATGGGCGCATGGACGCCCGACTCCAAAACCAACGTCGTCCACATGGACGGCGGCGACTTTTACTCCAACGAAAAATCCGTCACCCTCCCCGCCGCCACCACCGTCCGCATCGACCTCGTCTCGCCCGACGGCGCGCTCATCAAAACCCTCAAGGAAAAACTCCCCCTTCTTGAGGACGAAATCCTCGACGCCACCGTCATGCGCAAACGCGACCTCGTCGCCTTCTACGAAACCCAAATCGCCCGCGCACGCGCCGAGGGCGTTCTCCTCTCCCTCCACCTCAAGGCCACCATGATGAAAGTCTCCGACCCCATCATGTTCGGCCACGCCATGCGCGCCTACCTCAAGGACTATCTCGCCGCGCACGCCGCCGCGCTCGCCCCCCTCGGCATCGACCTCAACAACGGCATCGGCGACCTCGTCGCCAAAATAAAAACCCTCCCCGACGACCAGCGCGCCCCCCTCGAAACCGGCCTCGCCGCCGCGCTCGCCGCCGGCCCCGCCCTCGCCATGGTCAACTCCGACAAAGGCATCACCAACCTCCACGTCCCCAGCGACATCATCGTGGACGCCTCCATGCCCGCCATGATCCGCACCTCCGGAAAAATGTGGAACGCCGAGGGCAAACTCCAGGACACCCTCGCCCTCATCCCCGACGCCTCCTACGCCCCCGTCTATCAAGCCGTCATCGAGGACTGCAAAAAACACGGCGCCTACGACCCGCGCACCATGGGCACCGTCCCCAACGTCGGCCTCATGGCCCAAGCCGCCGAGGAATACGGCTCGCACAACAAAACATTCGAGATTCCCGCCAACGGACTCGTCCGCGTCATCGACACCGCCAACGGCGACATTCTCATCGAGCACACCGTCGAGGCCGGCGACATCTGGCGCGCCTGCCAGACCAAGGACGCCGCCGTCCGCGACTGGGTGAAACTCGCCATCACCCGCGCCCGCGCCACCGGCGCGCCCGCCATCTTCTGGCTCGACCGCAACCGCGCGCACGACGCCGAACTCATTGCAAAAGTCCTCCCCGCCATCACCACGCACGACACCACCGGCCTCGACATCCGCCTCCTCGCCCCCGCCGCCGCCTGCCGCGCCACCCTCGAACGCCTCCGCGCCGGACAGGACACGATCAGCGTCACCGGCAACGTCCTGCGCGACTACCTCACCGACCTCTTCCCCATCCTCGAACTCGGCACCAGCGCCAAAATGCTCTCCATCGTTCCCCTCATGAACGGCGGCGGCCTCTTTGAAACCGGCGCCGGCGGCTCCGCGCCCAAGCACGTCCAGCAATTCCTCGGGGAAAACTACCTGCGCTGGGACAGCCTCGGCGAATTTCTCGCCCTCGCCGTCTCGCTCGAGCACCACGCCACCGCGAACAAAAACCCCAAGGCGCAAATCCTCGCCGACACGCTCGACGCCGCCACGGGCCAGTTCCTGGAAAACAACAAGTCCCCCGCGCGCAAAGTCGGCCAGATCGACAACCGCGGCAGCCACTTCTACCTCGCCCTCTACTGGGCGCAACAACTCGCCGCGCAAGACAAGGACGCCGACCTGAAAAAAATCTTCGCCCCCGTCGCCGAAAAACTCGCCGCCGCCGAGACGACAATCGCCGCCGAACTCATCGCCGTCCAAGGCAAGCCCGCCGACATCGGCGGCTACTATCAACCCGACGACACCAAAGCCTCCGCCGCCATGCGCCCCAGCGCGACATTTAATAATATACTGGCCGAATTATAATATTCACCAGTTGGGTTTCATTTTATAATCCGCGCATTATTATATGCGCCTGAATTGCATCAAGCGTCCGCCTCCATTGTTGCAAACGAGCGCAACGTGGTGTCCCCGGGCAATCCCTGCTCGCGCAAAACCTGGTTTGCAATTTCGCGGCTTCTTGCCCCATCCAGTAACAACAAGTCGATATAAGCGTTGTCCGTTCCTGTTGCGCCTCCAAGAAGACGCCCGCTTTTTTCTGCGCGCAACGCAGCATCAAGCGCATCCTCAATTTTTGAACGCGATGCGATTTCCTCCCCTTGTTTTAGCCATGAAGCGGGAAAAGCCGCGCTTGCAAAATCAGCGCCATACCGCACCACAGGATTGGCCCAACGTCCACTCGCCTCCATATAATCGCGAATCAAGGTATAATGCTCCGAAGTTCCCACATACACATCGCTTCGAGGATATTTCCCGCTTGTCTCCTTTATTTTATAAACTACTCCCGACTGGCCGGGTGGCAGTTTCTTCCATCCTTTGCTTGATTGCAGGCCGGCAATATACTCAGGCAGTTCAAGAATTGGAATGGAGCCGACGAGTTTGCCCGAGCCCAAATCTATGCGACCCAACCACTGTTCGACACCGTATTCGCCCAAAGTCTCGTCAAGCGCAAGAAACAGCACGCGATATTTCGCATTCTTGTCCAACTTTTCAAATAGCGGATGCCAAACTGTCAGATGGATGATTTTCCGCTCCTCATCCAACTCGGGAGTCAGCCAAAATTCGATCGGTCGAAAATCATCATCCCCGATTTTCAAAACCCAGTTTTTAACCGATCCCGGTTGTCGCGCCGGATAAAAGGTCCATCCATTAATTTCGGGCGCGCAACTTTCCCAATATTGTGTGAGCAATTGTTTGTGGGAGTCTCCCTCGGCGCTCAACGTAAACGAATGCCCCTTGCCTTCGGCTCCCGGCCCGAAAACCCAGGCAAAGTTTCCGAGCAACTCGTCAACCTTCTCGCCAACCTCATCAGCGAGCGACGGACACTTGCCATCCTCAATTACTTGATAAAAACGATCGGCCACCGACGCATACCATCCCCAAAAACGCGCGACACGCGATTTAAACGATGGCTCGCAAGAATAAAATGATTTAACACTATTGATGTCTTCCATAATCGAACTGTATATAAACTTTATTTTTCAAAAATGTCAGTTGAAGCGAGTCCCCGCAAGGGTGCATCTCAAAATTTTACAGGATAAAAAGAACACGTTTGCACCCTGAAGCTTGATCCAGCCTGAAACGAAGAGTCGAAAAAACGCATTCCACTTTGGAGTGCGGCGGCAGAGGCCGCAGGCCGGCGACGCCGCTTTCGCGTCGAGAAAGTTGCATCCGCTTGGCGTCGAGGGAACGCCTGCAAGCCTGACGCCAAAGGCGTCACACAATTTAGCCCCGGATGAGCGCGCAGCGCGCAACCCCGGGTTACCAACAGCATGCCGCCGGCCCCCTGAAGGGGCGCGACAACATGCGATGTGCCTGATTGGTTGCGCCCTTTTAGTCCAGCCCCGTCCCCGAAATCTCGTGCAACGCGTCCGCGAGCGCGCGGCAAAAAATATCATCCATGCGCGCGCAGTCTTCGTCGGAAATTGTCACCACGCGGTTGTCGCTTTTGAGCAGGCGGGTGATTGTCGCGGCGATTTTTTTCCTATTCGCGGGATTCTGTTGCGCGAGCGCTTTCAGCATTCCGCAGATGTCGGGAACAAGCGGCAGCAACCGGTGTTCGCTCGTCGCCTTTTTTAGCGCCGTGAGATTTGTCGCCAGCCCCTTCGGATGATCGGGCTGCAACTGCAACAAGGCGCCCATCGCCGTGACCGGCGCGCACTCATCCTTGCCGGACCATGTCGAGCGGCCCTTTGCGACAATGGACTCCAGCATCGCCACCAACGAGTCCATCAGATTTTTCGGCGCGTCTTTGGAAAGCTGGACCGCAAGCGCGCAGGCGTTTGGCAGCGGGCGCTCTGCCTTGTCGATAATCGCCAGCAATGTCGGCCACACGCTTTTCGCCCCATCGACGCCGGCCAGCGCGCGAATCGCGAGCAACTGTTCCTCGCGCGCCGGAAAACTCGTCGCCGCCTTGCCGGTGATCAATGCGCGGCACAACGCATGAAACGCCGCGCCGGGACGCGCCGACCACGCATTGAGCAAATCGCTCAAAAAATACTTCGCCTTCCCCTCCTTGTCGCTCCGCTCATACGCCGCGCGCGCCAATTCGAAATGCCGCGCGTCGCCCTTCAATTGCGCCAGCGCAATGTGCGGCCACATCGCCGTGTTCGAGCCGCGCGCGTCGAGTTCTTGCGCAAGCTCCTCAAGCCGCGGAATCGCCGCGGCGCACCGCCATGAGCCGAGGAGAAGCGACGCCTTTTGCACCGCCTTCGGCAAACCGGCCATGACTTCGCGAGCGAGCGTTAACGCCTTTTCCACAGGCCATGTTTCGAGAAGCTCGCACCACGACGACGGCTCAACCGCGATGCGTTTTTTCGCGCGCGCCAGCAGGCGCGGCGTGCAGGGAGCCTTTTCGCGCGCAAACGCGATGGCAAACGTGGAGCACATGGCATTGTGCCCAACCCAGTCGGTCTCCGGCGACGCCTCGTCCAAAAGCCGGTCCCAGCGCTTGTCGCCCGCGCGCAACAACGCCAGCGCGCCGTCCGCCCGCAAGTCGCGCAAATAAGATTGTTCGCCGAGCCCGGAGCCGGTGGGCCGCTTCACCGTCTGCGTCCAGGTCGGCGACGGATCGCCCGTGGCCACGTCAATAATCGCATCGGCCGCGCGACCGCCAACCCCGGTATTCCCGAGCATGTGCACAAGCCGGCGGCGCATGTCCGCGTGCGGTTTCCGCGCCACCTTGAGAAGCACGTCCAGCGCCGCGTCCGCCGACGCGCGCGAAATGCCCGCCAACGCCGCGGCGCCATCAATGGCCGAACGCTGCACCGCCGGGCTTTTTTGCACCGCGAGCGCGTCGAGCAACGGCAGCACCGCGCCCTTGCGCGCCATGACCAGTTCCACAATGGCGTCGCCACAAACACCCCGCGCCTCCAATTTTTCCGCGCACGCGCCCCAGTGTTTTGCCAGCGTTTCAAAATGCCACGGCTCGATTTCCGCGCCCGACTGCACCGCCTTCCACGCCGTCGCAAACACGACCGATGGCGCGCTCTTCTCCCTGAGCGCGTCCACTTCAGCCCTCGACAACGCGCCTCCCGCCACGAGCGCGCGGATGATCGCCGCCTTGGCGTCGTTGTCCTTTTCCACGGACAACTGCCGCCGAAGCATCGCGATTATTTTTCCCGGCATCGGCAGGGAAGCCTGCGCCACCTGCGCCGCCAGCGCGCGCAGCTCCGGCGCGGGATCGCTCACCACGCTGGCAACCATTTCGCACGCGCCGGCCAGCGCCGCGCGACAGCGCGCGTCGAAATCCTTCATGTTGGTTCCGCGCGGCAAATACCCCGGCGTCCGCGACCAGCCCGCGCGTATCGATTCGCCAAACCCGACCAGAAACCACAGCGCCTCCTTGCGTCCCCGCGCGCCGGGACACGCGGCGATGCGCGCAAAAAACGGAATCGCCGGAATCGTCGCCGTGTAAATCGTGCCCTGGTGCAGGATGGCGGCAAACAGTTCCGAGCTCGCATGATCGGCCGCCTTGGCGTCGCCGTCCACCAGCGCGCGCAAATGCCCCGGCACATCCGACGCGTCGCCATAGGCGTGAGAAAGTTTGCCCCATGAAACCGAATCAATGCCGGCAAGCGGATTTTGTTTATTGGAGTTCGAGGACATTGACTTTTCAACTTACACAACCGCGCGCCCGTCCGGATGACAGCGAATAGTTGAACATTGAGCGCATCGTTCGGGCATGGCGTTTATGTTTAAAAATATTTTAATATCAATTCAAGCACCGGCACGCGCGCGCACTCTCTCTTTATTATTCTAATATAAAATTAATAATTACGGGTCGAGCATCATCACACTCCGCCTTTATATTATTTTCCCGTGCTTCCAAACCCGCCCGCGCCTCGGCTTGTGTCATCCAGTTCGCCAGCCTCGACCGGCGTCGGATAGGCGCATTTCTCGATTATAAATTGCGCGATACGGTCGCCCTTTTTGAATAATACAGGCTCCTGCGACGTGTTTAATAATACAACACCAAGCTCGCCGCGATACGCCTCGTCCACCACGCCCGCGAGGCAATGCACGCCGAGCTTCCATGCGTTGCCCGAGCGGTCTGCGACGCGGCCGTAATGCCCCTCGGGCACCGCAACCGCCAGCCCCGTTTTCGCCAGCGCGCGTTTGCCCGGCTCAATCGAAAAATCCTCGATCGAATATAAATCCAACCCCGCGTCGGTTGGATTCGCGCGTGATGGAATTCTGGCCTCGGGTGACAATTTTTTGAACTGAATAATCATGGTGGGGATGAAGTGGAGGGTTGTTTTGCAGTCATTTGATCTTGTCGGCTCCCGACCAAAGGCAACCCCAAAGCCACTTGCGCGCATCTGGCGCTCAAAATACGCGGAGTTTTCCGAAATTCCCCTCGAACACGCCTTCGCAACCATCATCAAATCAAGTCGTTTTGCAACTTTCTGAGAATAACGCGCGGCTCGCTCACAGCTTATTCACAATTTCGTGTGAATAAGTTTTCCGTTAAAACCATCGAAAATCCCCACTTCCGCAATTTTTGGGCTTGAACGAAATGGAGGAAAATGGATTGATATGGAGAGATTTGGAGCGACTTGTAAAAAACGCCGCTTCATCACACCGATGACACCACAAGGCACAGCAGTTTATTCCGGCGAATACCGCCACGCCCTCGACGACAAGAATCGCCTCACGATTCCGTCGCCGTGGCGCACGCCCGAGGCCATCGGAGTGTCGTTCCTTGCCGTCCCCCAACACGACGACGAAGGCAACCGCTTCATCGCCGTGCTCACGCCCGCCAAAGTGGCCTCCATCCACGCCAAGTCGGATCAAATCCCCATCTCCAACGTCAAGGGCCGCCAGGCGCTCGCCCGCTTTTTCTCGAAGTCGAAAGATTTCAGCTACGACAAGCAAGGCCGCGCCGCCATTTCGCCGGAGCATTGCGAGCACGCCGGCATCACCCGCGACGCCGTCCTCGTTGGCTCGATGGACAACTTTTTCATCTACAGCCCCGAGACATGGGCTCGCATTTCCAAACCCGAGGCCGACGACAACAGCGTCCTCGCCCAGCTCGGCATCTAACGCGCGCAAAAGCCATGGTCATTCCCAACGACAATCCGCCTTCCGCGCCCGCCGCCGCCTCGCGCCTCGATGGAAACATCCGTGCGCGCCTCTGGCATTTCCGCCTGATGCGCGCCAGCCTCAGCCCGGTCGCGTTCACCGCGCGCCGCGCAACCGTCCGCACCCACTCTCAACACGCCATGGGCGCGCACGCCGCCGCCCCGTCCAACGATGTCCGGCTTGGAAACGAAACCCGCCATGCCGCATGAGCCAAAAAACAACGCCATGCCCGCAACCGGACAACATCAACCCGTTCTCCTCAATGAGGTGATCGCGCTCCTCTCGCCGCGCGACAACGGGCGTTATCTCGACGGCACCTTCGGCGGAGGCGGCCACACGCGCGCCATCCTCGAGGCCGCGGCCGGCTCCTTCGTCTTCGCCTTCGACCGCGATCCCGACGCCGCCGCGCGCGCCGACAGGCTCGCGCGCGAATTTCCCGGACGTATCCAGTTAACGAATACCGATTTCGCGCGCCTCGCCGAGCCCGACACCGAGCCCGCGGACGGCTCCGTCATCGCCAACCTCGACGGCGCGCTCTTCGACCTCGGACTTTCCTCCTTCCAGCTCGACGAAACCGGGCGCGGCTTCTCCTTCCGCACCGACGCTCCCGCCGACATGCGCATGGACCCGCGCTCCGGAATCCCCGCCTGCGCCTGGCTCGAAACCGCGCCCGAGGAGGACATCGTCCGCGCCATCCGCAACTACGGCGAGGAGCCAAGCTGGCGCCGCGTCACCCGCGCCCTCGTCGCGGCCCGCGGCTCCGGCGCGCTTGCGCACACAGCCTCGCTCGCGAACGTCATCGCCGACGCGATTCCCGCGCGCGAACGACGCGCGTCCAAAATCCACCCGGCCACGCGCTCGTTCCAAGGCATCCGCATTTTCATCAACGACGAACTCGCGTCCATCGAGCGCGCGCTGCCCGCCGCCTTCGCCCGCCTCGCGCCCGGTGGAATCCTCTGCGTGATCAGCTTCCACTCACTCGAGGACCGCATCGTCAAAACGCTCTTCCGGCGGCTCTGCGGCCAGCCCGAAAACGCCTCCGATTCCCGTCCGCAGCAGTTCCGCGACAAGCACGCCGAGCCGCTCACCCGCAAACCCATCGTCCCCGGCGACGATGAAACTTCCACAAATCCGCGAAGCCGCTCCGCGAAGCTCCGCGCCATCAAAAAGCTCTGACGCCCCCCGCGCATCACAGTCATTCCGCATTAAGAAAAACCGCATTTCCAATGAAAACTTCCTCCCGCAACAAAGGCTACATCACCAACCTCACCGCTCTCGTGCTGGCGTCGGTCTTCTGCCTGGGCGCGTCCACCTTCGCCGTTGTCTGGCAGCAGCAAAGCAACGTCCGCGTCGCGAAAGAAAACGACGGGCTCGAAAACAGCATCGCAAGCCTCCAACGCCACCAGACCGAGCTCAACAACAAGATCGCATCCGCGCAGACGCTTGAGGCGCTGAACCGCCGCAACGCACAGTTTCGACTCAATCTCTCAGCCATCCGCGAGCAGCAACTCGTGCGCGTCACCAGGGACCCGAAGCTCCTTCTCGACCTGAAACGCAACATGGAGCGCATCGGTTTCCTGCCTGCCTCGCCCGACACGGACGCGCCCCCGCTCGCGCGCCCCGACACCGGAACCAAGCCTTCCATCATCCGCTTTGTGAGCATGAGCCACTAAGCCGCGCCACCACCAACCCATGCCCAAGGGCTTCGCATCCAACAAACGCATAACCTTCGTCGCCGTTTGCATTTTTGCACTCTTCTGCGCGGTGCCCGTGCGTCTTGTTCAGTTGCATGTGACCCAGCGCGACCAGCGCGTCGCCGACGCCAGCAAAGCCCGCCGCAAATTTGACGTCGAACACTCGCGCCGCGGCGACATCGTTGACAAGCACGGCGACATCCTCGCCACCAGCCGCTTCCTCGTCCAGGTCGCCGTCGATCCCGTCGAATACGAAAAGACCTACAACCGGTTCGCCGAAAGCAAAAAAGCCGCCGCGCTCATCGCCGGGGAAAACGAGAAGTGGGCCAGGCTCGCCGATCTCGTCGGCGTGCCCCACGCCGAGGTCACTCGCATCTGCAACAACAAAATCTTCCTCCGCACGGAAACGACCAAGGACGGCACCAGGGACGTCTACGGCTCATTTTCCTGGATCAACCGCGACGGCGTCCCCGAGGACGTTTACAAAAAAATCGCCGATCTCAACATCAAGAGCGGCCTTGTGTTGAAGCGCGTTTACGAACGCACTTATCCACACAACCAGCTCGCCGCGCACATCCTCGGTTTTGTCAACAAGGAGCAGACCGCTGTCATTGGCTCGGAAAAAGCGTTCAATTGCTACCTCAAGGGATTCAACGGATGGCGCGAATCCGAGAAAGACGTCCGCAGCCGCGAGCTCGTTCAGTTCCGCTCGCGCGAAGTTCCCGCAGTCGACGGCTACACTGTCAAGCTCACCATCGACTCCGTCATCCAAAAATGGGCCGAGGAGGAACTCGCCGATCTCGCCGCTAAATTCTCGCCTCAACACGCCACCATCATAATCAGCGACGCGCAAACCGGCGCGCTCCTCGCCCTCGCCAACCACCCCACCTACAACCCCAACGACTACGGCAAGGCGCCCGAGGAAGCCTTCGATAATTTCGCCATCCAATCCTACATCGATCCCGGCTCCACCTTCAAAATCGTCGTCGCCTCGGCCGCGCTCAACGAGGGGCTCGTCACGCCCGACACTCGCTTCGACTGCTCCAGGGATGTTGCCGAATACAAAGGCCGCACCCTCCGCCTCATGGCCGACGACCACCGCTGGGACCATCCGCTCACCGTCTCGGAAATCATCTCACACTCCAGCAACCGCGGCAGCGCGCTTCTCGCCATGCGTCTCGGCGACCAGCGTTTCTACGATTACATCCGCGCGTTCGGCTTCGGCTCGCACACCGGCCTGGCGCTCGGCGGCGAAGTCTTCGGCTCCATCTCCCACGTCAAAAATTGGAACGCCATCGACATCACGCGCATCCCCGCCGGCTACTCCATCGGCGCCACCCCGCTCCAAATCCATTACGCGATGGCCGCCATCGCCAACGACGGCGAACTCGTCACGCCGCAACTCCTCGCCGAGGTCCGCAAACCCGACGGCGAACTCGCGCTGCAATTCGGCAGGCAGACCCGCCGCCGCGTCATCACCCGCGAAACCGCGCGCACCATGCGCTCGCTCCTCCAACGCGTCGTCTCCTCCGACGGCACCGCCGGCAGAATCGCCATTCCCGGCTACCAGTTTGCCGGAAAAACCGGCACCGCCCAGCGCTTCATCCGCGAGTTCGCGCCGGGCGACACCGAGAGGAAAAAACCCATCCGCGTTTACTATTCCAAAACCAACCACGTCGGCTCCTTCTCGGGATTCTTCCCGGCCAGCGCGCCACGGGTTGTCATCACCGTGATTGTTGACGACGCCAGGCCCCCCAATGGACGCACCGCCTACGGCTCCACCGTCGCCGCCCCCAGTTTCAGGCATCTCGCCGAAAAACTCATTCCCTATCTCAACATCAAGCCGGTTCCCGAGGCCCGGCCCTCGCACCTCGGGTCCCAAACCGTCATCGCCACCAACCACTGATCCGCACCGCATCCAGATGATCAGCTATCTCACACAAAACCACTTTCTCGTCACCGCGTTCCGCGACACGCCCGCCGCCGCCATGCTCGACCTCGCGCCCGCGCCACGCGCCCGGCGCACTCCCGCGCGCGCCGCCCGCTCGCCTCGCGCGCTCAAACCACACCACGCAAACAACCTTTTCAAAATGGCACCCAAACTCTCCGACTACTTCAAGGACGACGAAATCATCGCCAGCAAGGGCCCCCTCGACCGCCCCATCTCCGGCATCGTCATGGACTCCCGCCGCGTCGTCCCCGGCAACCTCTACTTCGCGCTCCCCGGCCTCCGCACCGACGGCGGCGAATACATCGACGAGGCCATCAACCGCGGCGCCGTCGCCATCGTCACCAACAAGCTCCCCCTCCACGCCCCCGGCAAGGCAACCTTCATCCAAGTCGCCGACCCGCGCGCCCAGCTCGCCCGCGTCTCGCAACGCTACTACCGTTTCCCCGACCGCGACATGACCGTCGTCGGCGTCACCGGCACCAACGGCAAAACCACCGTCACCCACCTCCTCAAGCACCTCCTCAACGGCGACCAGCGCGTCGGCCTCGTCGGCACCATCAACTACGACCTCGGCGCCCGCACCGTGCCCTCCTTCAAGACCACCCCCGAGTCAATCGACATCTACGGCATGCTCGCCCAAATGCGCGACGCCGGCTGCCGCCAGACCGTCATGGAAGTCTCCTCGCACGGCATCGACCAAAACCGCGTCCTCGGCATGCACTTCGACGCCGCCGTCTTCACCAACCTCACCCGCGACCACCTCGACTACCACAAAAACCTCGACGAATACTTCGACGTCAAAACGCGCCTCTTCACCGGCAAAACCGGCGCGCAACCCAAGCTCGCCGTCATCAACATCGACGACCCGCGCGGCCCCGAACTCGTCAAGCGCGTCCCCGAGGGCGTCCGCGTCCTCACCTTCGGCGAATCCCCCTCGGCCGACGTCCGCGCCGAAAACATTTCGCTCAATTTCAAGAACACCACCTTCCGCCTCGTCTGGTCGGGGGGGGGGAGCGCGCGCGTCCCGCGTGCGGACGAGACTCGTCCCGAGTCTCGCACAAACCTCGACATCGACTCGCCCCTCATCGGCCGCTACAACGTCTCCAACCTCCTCGCCGCCGTCGCCACCGCGATCGGCCTCGGGCGCGACCCGCTCGTCATCATGTCGCGCCTCAAAACATTCACCGGCGTCGCCGGCCGCATGGAACGCATCGAAGCCGGCCAACCCTTCAACGCCCTCGTCGATTACGCGCACACCGACGACGCCCTCCGCAACGCCCTCGGCATGCTGCGCGCCATCACGCCCGGCCGCCTCCTCGTCGTCTTCGGCTGCGGCGGCAACCGCGACCGCGCCAAGCGCCCCCTCATGATGCGCGCCGTGCAAGAGTTCGCCGACTACGCCTTCGCCACCGCCGACAACCCCCGCTCCGAGCCGCTCCAGCAAATTTTCGACGACATGAAAACCGGCGTCACCGCGCCCGAAAAACTCACCTGGATCGAGGATCGCCGCCGCGCCATCAGCCTCGCGCTCGACATGGCCAAACCCGGCGACTGCCTCCTCGTCGCCGGCAAAGGCCACGAATCCTACCAAGAGTTCGCCGACACCGTGATCCCCTTCGACGACCGCCAGACGGTCCGCGAACTGATAAACCTGAAAACCCTCAAATCGTAAGGGGAGCATCCTGCTCCCCACCACCCACCCATGCCACTCTTCGCGCCCGCAACACTTGCCCACTGGACCGCCGGTCACTGGACCGTCGCGCCCGGGCGCGCGTTCTTTGGCTTCTCAAACGACACCCGCACCCTCCGCCCCGGCGAAATCTTCGTCGCCCTGCGCACCCCCAGTCGCGACGGCCACGACTACCTCGACGCCGCGAAAACCGCCGGAGCCACCGCCGCGATCGTCTCGTGCGCGAACCCCGCAATCGATCTCCCGCAACTCGTCGTCGCCGACCCGCTCGCCGCCTTTCAGAAAATCGCCGCAGCGCACCGCGCCGCCTGCCAGGCCGCCGGAGTCGTTGTCATCGGCATCTCCGGCAGCAACGGCAAAACCTCCACGAAAAATCTCCTCGCCGACATCCTCCGCGCCGCGCACGGCGCCGACCGCGCCCTCGCCACCGAGGGCAACCTCAACAACCACATCGGCGTCCCGCTCACCCTCACGCGCATCGACCCCGCGCGCCACAAATACGCCGTCGTTGAAGCCGGCATCAGCGCCCCCGGCGAAATGGAAACCCTCGCCACGATAATCGCCCCCGACCACGCGATCATCACAATGATCGCCCCCGCGCACACTGAACATCTCGGCAACCTCGAAACCACCGCCCGCGAAAAAGCCGTCCTCCTCCAGCACGTTCGCGCCAACGGCGCACGCATCTTCCCGCCCGCCTGCTTAAAATACCCAACCTTCACCGCGCTCCCCTCCCCCGCTCCGATTTCAGCCCTTCAGCCCTTCAGCCTTTCAGCCTTTCCCTCCTCCGGGATGCAACAAAACACCGCGCTCGCCATCACGCTCGCCAAACGCCTTGGCGTATCCGATTTTCAAATACAAACCGCCCTCGACGCGTGGCGGCCCTCGAAATGGCGCGGCGAAATCGTGCGCGATTCCTCCGGACGCCTCTTTTACCTCGACCTCTACAACGCCAACCCCGCCTCGATGTCCGACGCGCTCGACGCCTTCGTCCGCGTAGCCCCGCCCGAGCTCCCGCGCCTCTACATCATCGGCGGCATGGAGGAACTCGGCCCCGAGTCGCCGCGCCACCACCGCGAACTCGGCGAACAACTCGCCGCGCTCCTCCGCGACCGCCCCGGCGACGAACTCATCCTCATCGGCGCGCACGCCCCCGACATCGCCGCCGGCGTTTCCAAGCCCGAACACGCCCGCATCCAAACAACGGATACCGCCGCCGCCGCTCAACGCATCGCCGCGTTTCAAGGCGCCGTCTTCATGAAAGGCAGCCGCCGCAATGCGCTGGAAAACACGCTGCCCGACAACATCAAAAACGCCCATTTATGAACGCACCAACCTTCGCCACCCACAACCGCACGCACGTTTACAGCTGCAATCCCGCCGCCGCCTTCAGCTATGTCATCAACAACCTCGGCAGCGCCACCCCGTGGGCAATGCTCGCGATCAGCTCCATGATGCCCCCGCCCGCCACCCGCCCCGCCCCGCGCAACGTCACACCTGCGGCGCAACAACGTCCGACCTCAAATCCCATTCCTCACCCGCCACTCGTCACTCGCCACTGATTCTGATTTTCATGCTAAGCCACCTGGCAGATTTCGACACTATTTTCGGCCCGCTGCGCCTGTTGCGGTTCATCACCTTTCGCGCATTTGCCAGCGCGGGCACGGCGGCGATTATTGGTTTCGCACTCGGCCCGTGGCTCATCCACCGCCTCCGCGTCCTTAAGTTCGGCCAGCACTACGACGACGACCGCACCGGCGATCTCGCCGTGCGTTTTGACAAAAAGAACACGCCCACCATGGGCGGCCTTCTCATCTTTGCGTCAGTCTTCGGCAGCACGCTCCTCTGGGCGCGCCCCAACATCTGGATCATCGTCGCCATGTTTGTTTACGCCGCGCTCACAGCAGTCGGTTTCCGCGACGACTACCTCAAGGTTGTCCGCAAAAGCCGCGACGGCATTTCCTCGCGCGAAAAAATGGCGTGGCAGACGGTCATCACGATCATCGCGCTCGGCGCGCTTTTGCTCCATCCCATGAGCTCCGCCAAGATCAGCGAACTGTGGCTCCCGTTCGTCAAGGAACCCGTGCTCCTTTTTACGGGCGTGCTCGGCATAATCGCGCTCCTGGTGATGATGTTTTTCTGGATCGTCGGTTTCAGCAACGCCATCAACCTCACCGACGGGCTCGACGGGCTCGCGATGGGCTGCACCGTCACTGTCGCGCTCGTGTATGGCATCATGGCCTACGCCGCCGGCAACGCACTCGTCTCCGAATACCTGCTCATCAGTTTCGTGCCCGGCACCTCCGAGCTCACCATTGTGTGCACCGCGCTCGTCGGCGCCGGGCTCGCCTTCCTTTGGTTCAACTCGCACCCCGCCGAAGTCTTCATGGGCGACACCGGCTCGCTCGCCCTCGGCGGCCTCATCGGCGTGATCGCATTCATGGTGCAGCAACCCTTCACGCTCATCATCGTCGGCGGCGTCTTTGTCGCCGAGGCCTGCTCGGTGCTCATCCAAGTCGGCCATTTTAAATACACCCGCCGCAAACACGGCGAGGGCCGCCGCTTCTTCCTGATGGCCCCGATCCACCACCACTTCCAAAAACGCGGCTGGCCCGAAACCAAAGTCGTGATCCGCTTCTGGATCATCTCGTTGATGTGCGCCCTGGCAGGCTTGGCCACGCTCAAACTCCGCTAAAAAATCAGCTCTTCAGTCATTCAGCCTTTCAGCCTTTTTCCTCTCCCATGCCTCTCCAAATCCCAGATTTCCTCGTTCCTCACCTTGCCAAGGCACCGGCCGTCCTCGGCGGAGGCCGCAGCGGCGAGGCCGTTCTCGCGCTCCTCGAAAAACTCGGCGCGAAAGGCGTGCTCTACGATGAAAAACTCAAGCACGCCAAGCACGTCTTCACCGCCACGCAGGCGCGCGCGCATCCGCTCGTCATCTTCAGCCCCGGCTTCACCGCAAACCACAAATGGCTCGCCGCCGCGCGCAAGGCCGGTTGCGAAACGCTCGGCGAACTCGACTTCGCATCCCTCTTCTGGCGCGGCAAAATCATCGCCGTCACCGGCACCAACGGCAAAACCACGCTCACCGAATTTCTCACGCACGCACTCCGCTCCATCAAGCGCGACACCACCGCCGCCGGCAATGTCGGCTTCCCCTTCAGCGCGCTCGTCAACCGCACCGACGGCGGCACGATCGACGACACCGCCGTCGTCGAGGTCAGCTCCTTCCAATCCGAGAGCTTCAAGTATTTCCGCGCCGACTCCGCCCTCTGGATCAACTTCGCCGAGGACCACCTCGAACGCCACCAGCACATGCGCGACTACTTCGACGCCAAATGGCGGCTCCTCGACCGCTCCCTCGGCGGCATCATCCTCGCCGGCGACTCCGTGCAACGCCACGCCGCCGAGTTCGGCTGCGCGCTCCCGCCCGACGCCTGCGTCGCCACCGAGAGCCAGCCCGCCGACATCCTCCTCGCCGGCACCATCTTCGAGCACTACCCGCAACGCGAAAACTTCCTCATTGCCGCCGCCTGGTGGCGCCACGCCGGCCTCCCCGAGCAAGCTCTCTACGCCGCCGCGCAAAACTTCAAGCTCGGCCGCCACCGCCTCCAGCGCGTCGCGGAGGTGAGGGGCGTCTCCTACTGGAACGACTCCAAGGCCACCAACTTCCACGCCGTCGAGGCCGCCCTCTCGCAATTCCCCTCGCCCGCCATCCTCATCGCAGGCGGCCTCTCCAAGGGCGGCGACATCCCCGGCTTCGTCCGCCGCATCGCGCCCTCCGTCAAGCACGCCCTCCTCATCGGCGCCACCTCCGGCGAACTCTCCGCCGCCTGCCGCGCCTACAATGTCTCCCACACCGCCTGCGCCACCTTTGCCGAGGCTGTAAAATTGGCGTCCAAGAACGCACAAAGTGGAGATCACGTATTGCTAAGTCCCGGTTTTGCCAGTTTTGATATGTTCAACAGTTACGAGGATCGAGGAGACCAGTTCGAGCAGCTTGTTGCCGGACTCGCCGCCGCGCCCGCCTCCAAACGATGAACAGCGTCCGCGTCCAGTATCCATTTTTCAAATACAACAACAAACACACCTTCATCCTCCAATGAAAATTCTAAAAATGATCGGCCTCGTCGTCGCCGTGCACGCCGTCGTCCTCACCTTCGGTTTCATCCTTCCCGGCTGCCAGTCCACCGCGCGCACCTCGCACGCGACGCCGGAAAAACCCGCCGCCTCCAACCTCTCGCGCATCGAAGCCGCGCGCGCCGCCACCACCGTCGGCGGGCAAGCCAACTCCGGCATCCCCGCGCCCGACAGCGGCAACGCCGGCTCCGCGCCCCTCTCAACGGCGCCCGACAGCGGCAGCGCCTTCACCGGCGGCCCCGTGACGAATTTCAGCGTCCCCGCCTCCAGCGCCGCCATGCCACCGCGCCCGCAGACCGGAGCCGAGGCTCCCGCCATCGAACCGGAACCGCCCCCCATGCTCACCTACACCGTTGTGTCGGGCGACAGCGCGTGGAAAATCGCCAAAAAATTCAAGATATCCACCAACGAACTCCTCTCGGCCAACGAGCTTCCGCGCAACCCCACGCTCCAAGTCGGTCAAAAGCTCAGGATTCCCGCAAGGACCGTCGGCCAGGCAACCACCCGCGCCACGACGCAGGCAACACAAGCCGGCACCAACATTTACAAGGTGCAAGCCGGCGACAGCCTCGCCGTCATCGCCCGCCGCTACAACACCACCGTTGCGCGAATCCAAAGCCTAAACAAACTCGCCGGCACATCCATCCGCATCGGGCAGGAACTCGTCGTCCCCTCCATTGCCGACGCGCCCGCGACAACCGCGCCCGCGCCCGCCGCCACCACCGACGCATCGGGTCCCCGCTTCACCATCACTCACATTGTGAAACCCGGCGAAAGCCTCGACGTCATCGCCCGCCACTACGGAGCCTCGCGCAACGAAATCGCCACCACCAACCACATCACCGACCCGCGCAAACTTCAGGCCGGCCAAAAACTCACCATCACATCCGCAAGGAAAAACCTGCCCGCCGACACGCCCGTCGGCGCCGCGACGACACCCGCCGCGCAGCAAGCCGCGTCACAAACGCCCCCGCCGGCGCCTCCGCCGACGCCCGTGGAAACCGCGCCCGTCAGCCCCATTTCACCGGTAAGCGAAAGCCCCATTTCGCCCGCCCCCGCCGACGCGCCGCCCGTCGTCACGCCGCAGGATCCCGCGCGCTGACGCGCGCCCGGGGCCTTATGAGAAACTTCCCGACCTCCGCCGCCACATGGATTCCGCCAGCTATTTCGACTCCCCCATTGAGGCAAAACCGAAGGCCATCACGCCTGTTTCGGTCATCATCGCGTGCGCGCTTTTGCTCCTGGCGATTGGCATTCCCATTGTTTACAGCGCCAGCACGGCATCCAAGCACGGGGCGGCCACATTTGTCACCAAGCAGTTGATCGGAGTGGGGTTCGGCGTGTGCGTGGCGTTTTTTGTCAGCCGGCTCGATCTTGAGCATCTGCGCAAATACGCGGTGCCGCTGCTTGTGGTCGCGGTCATCCTTTTGCTTCTCACGCTGGTGCCCGGCATCGGCATCCGCCGCAACGGCAGCAGTCGCTGGCTCGGCGTTCCGTCGCTCGCATTCCAGACCTCGGAGTTTGCAAAAATCGCGCTTATCTTCTGCCTCGCGCACTACCTCGCGATCAAACAAAACCACATCGGGAAAACCCTGCAGGGCTACGGCGTCCCGCTGCTCATGATCGCCGCCATCACGCTGCCCATCTCGCAGCAAAAGGACATCGGCACCGCGTGCCTTATTTTCGGGGTCGGCATCAGCATTCTCTTTCTCGCCGGGGCCAGGATCGTCAAGCACCTCGTCCCCACATTTATTGCCGGAATCGCCGCCGCGGCCGTGCTCGTGGCGACATCCCCAAACCGGCTCGCGCGCCTCACGGCGTGGATCAATCACGAGACCACCAAGTCGGGTGACGGCGGCTGGCAGCTCGAGCAGGCGCTCTCCGCATTTGCCGTCGGCGGCATCCATGGCACCGGGCTCGGGCAGGGCCGCCAGCAAATCACGTTTTTGCCCGAGGCGCACACCGACTTCATTTGCGCGGTTATCGGCGAGGAGTTGGGTCTCATCGGCACGATCTCCGTCTTCGCGCTCTTCCTGATCATTTTCATCGCCGCGCTCATGCATCTGCGCCGCGCGCCAAACATGTTCCAATACCTGCTCACCGCCGGCACGGTTCTCTTCCTGATCATGCCCGCGTTGGTCAATTTTTACGTCGTCACAGGCATGGCGCCGACAAAAGGCATGTCACTGCCCCTCGTCAGCTACGGCATGTCCAACCTCCTTCTCACCGGCGCGCTCATCGGAATCCTGCTCAACAACCAGCGCAACTGGCCGCGCCCCGCCTTTTCCAAACGCGAACGCATCCTCAGGGAAGTTGTTCAAACCTGAGAATCAAGAGCTTAGATTTAAGAATTAAGAAGTGGGCGCCATCGCGCCAACGGACGCCCCCCCGGCGGTGCCGGTGCGCCTCCCAGTTCTTAAATCCTTAGCCCTTGATTCCACCAACCCGCCTCTCCCGCTCACAAATTTTCAAGTGTCTTCCACCAGCCAGCCAACTCACACGAAAACCTTCCTCCTCGCCTGCGGCGGCACCGGCGGGCATCTCGCGCCCGGCATCGCGCTTGCCGAGGCGCTCCTCGCGCGCGGCCACAACGCGACCCTTCTTATCAGCAGCAAAAAAGTCGATTCGCGCCTCTCCGAAAAATACCCGCACCTCAACTTCCGCCGCGTCCCCAGCGCACCCCTTCCGCGAAATCCGCTCCTGCTGCCGGTGTTTCTTCTTCGCCAGCTCCACGGATTTCTTTTCAGCATTAACCTGGTTCGCAAAACCAAGCCCGACGGCATCGTCGGCTTCGGCGGCTTCACCACGGCGAGCGTCATCATTGCCGGCGCGATTTTCCGCGCGCCCATCGCGCTCCATGAATCCAACCGCGTGCCCGGTCGCGCCACCCGTTTTCTCCAGCCGCTCGCCGCGCGCCTCTTTCTTCCGCCCGGCATCGCGCTCCCCGGCGTCACCCGCTCGCGCATGCGGCCGATGGGATTGCCCGTGCGCAAGGAAATCCAGCGCGAACCGCGCGACGCCG
Organism: Ereboglobus sp. PH5-10; assembly: GCF_029504735.1. Taxonomy (GTDB): domain Bacteria; phylum Verrucomicrobiota; class Verrucomicrobiia; order Opitutales; family Opitutaceae; genus Ereboglobus. Next base: position 95,653 of record NZ_JAQFIP010000001.1, read on the forward strand.
CGCGCGCCAGCTTCGGACTTTCCCCCGAGCGCAGCGTTCTCGTCATCCTCGGCGGCTCGCAAGGCGCGACTTCAATCAACAACTGGGCCCGCGAAAACCTCCACATCCTCGCCCGCGACGGCATCCAGGTTTATTGCGTCACCGGCCTCGGCAAGGGCGGCGACGAAATCATCACCCACCCCGATGCCAACGGACGCCCCGTCAAAAGCATCTTCTCACCCTTCTGCGACCGCATGGCCGCGCTCATGTCCGCCGCCGACCTTGTCGTTTCGCGCGCCGGCTCGGGCACCATCGCCGAGCTCATCCGCTGCGTCACCCCCGCGATCCTCATCCCCTACCCGCAGGCCGCCGACAATCACCAGCAGGCCAACGCGCTTTATTTCGAGCAGCAAGGCGGCGGGGTCGTGATCGACCAAAGCCGCCTCAACACGCTCACGCGCGAAGTCCGCGACACCATTTTCAACGACTGGCTCCTGCGCAAATTTCGAGAAAACCTCGTCCGCATGGATCGCGCCAACTCGCTCGACCTCCTTCTCGACGACCTCGAGCAAATCACCAACCGCCGCCCGCCCCACACCGCGCAGGCCGGCAAGTCCGCCTCACCCGCCGCATGACCGACTCCCGCACACCGCTCCCCACCCTCTTCGGACGCGAAGTGCGCGCGATCCACTGCGCGGGCATCGGCGGCATGGGCCTCGGCCCGCTCGCCATCCACCTCGCCCGCCTCGGCTACGCCGTCACCGGCGAGGACGACGCCATGACCGCCCCCATGCGCGCCCAACTCGAGCGCGCGGGCGTCGAGGTGAATGCGGATTTCGGATTTCGGAATGCGGAATTTCAAACCACGCAAACTGCAGGCGCACCGCTTGCGTCCGACATTCCGCATTCACCCGATCTTCTCGTCGTCTCCACCGCCATCTCGCCGGAGCATCCCGCCGCTATTGCCGCAAAAACGCGCGACATCCCCATCGTTCGCCGGGGCGAGCTTCTGGCCGAGGTTGTTCGCGGGAAAAAACTCGCCGCCATCTGCGGCTCGCATGGCAAAACGACAACAACCGCGATGCTCGTCACCGCACTGCACCGCGCCGGGTTTTCCGCCGGCTACATCCTCGGCGGACTCTTCAACGACACCTCGCTCCCGCCCGCCGACACCGGCGAGACCGACTGGGTCGTTGCAGAAATCGACGAAAGCGATGGCACCATCGAAAACTTTTCCCCCGAAATTACCATCGTCACCAACCTCGACTGGGATCACCCCGACCACTACCGCACCCCCGCCGACATCGAGGCCGCCTTCCAAGCCCTCTTCGCCCGCACGAAACGGGCGGTCATTGGCTCCATTCCGAATTCCGCGCTCCGCACTTCGCATTTTCATCACACATTCGGCTCCGCGGCCGACGCGGGCTTCCGCTACCAAATCACACGCGCCGCCAACGACGGCCAGACCCTCGCGCTCGCGGGCAAGTTCCCCATCTCCAGCGCCACCGTGCGCGCGCTCGGCGACTTCAACGCCGCCAACGCCGCCGCCGCACTCGCCGCCGCGCACCTCATGGGCGCGACACTCGCGCCCGATCTCCTCGCCGCCTACCCCGGCGTCCGCCGACGCCAGTCAATTCTCCGCGCCACCGACACCCTGACCGTCGTCGAGGACTACGCCCACCACCCCGCCGAAATCCGCGCCCTCCTCTCCAGCCTCCACTCGCGCATCCCCGCCCCCGGACGCCTACTCGTCGCATTTCAGCCGCACCGCTACTCGCGCACAGCGCAATTCAAGGCCGACTTCGCAGCCGCGCTCGCCATCGCCGACCGCTCCTACCTGATCGACGTCTATCCCGCCGGCGAGGCTCCAATCGCGGGCGGTGACACCGCCGACCTCCACACCGAGCTCCGCGCCGCCGCGCCCGCGCAACCCGTCATCTATCGCAACGGAAAAACAGACGCCACACTCGCCACGCTCGCGCGCGACGTCCGCCCCGGCGACTGGGTTGTCTTTGTCGGCGCGGGCGACATCGACCACTCCGCCCGCGCCTGGCTCACGCTCGCCACCGAATACGAAAAAGCCGCCAACCACTGGGGCACCCTCGGCGTCGCCCTGCGCGGCACGCTCTCGCCCGCGTCCAAAGTCCGCATCGAGGAACCGCTCGCGCAAAAAACCACCATGCGCGCCGGCGGCGCCGCCCGTCTCTACGCCGAGCCCGCCGACGAACGCGACCTCGCCCTCCTCATCGATTTTGCCCGAGCCCGCGCCATCCGCACGCTCCTCCTCGGACGCGGCTCCAATCTCATCATCCCCGACGAGGGTGTTGATGCCCTCGTCATCTCACTCGCCGCCCCGCACTGGCAGCATTTTGAAATTTTGCCCGGCAACCTCGTCTCCTGCGGCGCGGGTCTCCGACTCAAAAATCTTTGCGGCCTCGCCGCCGCCGCCGGCCTCGCAGGATTTGAATTTCTCGAAGGCATCCCCGGCAACCTCGGCGGCGCGCTCCGCATGAACGCCGGCGCGATGGGCGGCGAAACCTTCAACCGAGTCGAAACCGTCCGCGTCATGACGCACACAGGCGAAATCAAAACCCTTCGCCCCTCCGAGATGGACGTTACCTACCGCCGTTGCGGCGCGCTCGCCGCAAACAACCTCGTCGCCCTCTCCGCCACGCTCCGTCCCGACGGGGAAAAATCCCCCGCCGAAATCACCGCGCAAATCGAGGCCAACCGCGCCAAACGCCAAACCGCGCAACCCCGCGAACCCAGCGCCGGCAGCATTTTCAAAAATCCACCCAACGACTCCGCCGGACGCCTCATCGACACCGCCGGCTTGAAAGGCGCGCGCATCGGCGGCGCGGAAGTTTCCCCGCAGCACGCCAATTTCATCATCAACCGCGGCGGCGCGACCGCGACCGACATCATCCAGCTCATCCGCCGCATCCGCTCCGCCGTCCTGAAAACCCACGGCATCGCCCTCGACCCCGAAGTCCTGCTCTTCGGCGCAAACTGGGAGGATTACCTGTGAAAAATTCCAATTTCCAAAACCCAAATTCCAATAAAACTCCAAAATTCAAATTCCAAATTCCATTGGAAATGAGAAAGGTCCGATTGGAGTTTGGAAACTCATTGGAATTTGATCACTGGAATTTGAAATTTCCCGCGAGGAGCACGCCATGAACACATCCGCCCGCCAACCCGTTCCCCCCGCCTCCGCGCCTTCCCCCATCATCGCCATCCTCGCGGGCGGCACCTCCTCCGAGCGCGAAGTCTCCCTGCGCTCCGGCGAAGCCTGCGCCGCCGCGCTCGCGAAACATTTTCCCGTCGAGCACATCATCATCGACCGCAACGCCCTTCCCGCCGCGCTCTCCCCCGCGCGCCATGTTGTCTTTTCAACCCTCCACGGCACCTTCGGCGAGGACGGCGGCATGCAACGCCTCCTCGAGGAAGCCGGCATCCACTACGCCGGCTGCGACGCCGCCTCGAGCGCGTTCACGATGGACAAAACCCGCACCAAGCGCGCCGCCGCCGCGCGCGGCGTCCGCACCATCGCCGGACTCACCTTCAGCGCCCGCCACAACAAACCCTCCGCCACCCAAATCATCGCGCAACTCGGCCCCGACCTCGTCCTCAAGCCCAACGCCGAGGGCAGCTCCGTCGGCCTCCGCATCATCGAAAACCGCGCGCAACTCGAAACCGCCCTCGACGCCGCGCGCGACGGCGACTGGCTCGTCGAACGCCGCATCCACGGACGCGAACTCGCCGTCGGCGTCCTCAACGGACGCGCCATGGGCATCGTCGAAATCCGCCCCAAGTCCGGCATCTACGATTACGAAAGCAAATACACCGCCGGCAAAACCGACTACCTCGCGCCCGCCCCCTTTGACGACGCCACCGCCGCCGTCATCCGCCGCAACGCCGAGGTCGCCTTCGAGGCCTGCGGCTGCCGCGACTTCGCCCGCATCGATTTTTTCTTCACACCTGAAAACGAAATCCTCCTCATCGAAATCAACACCCTCCCCGGCATGACCGCCACCAGCCTCCTGCCAAAAAGCGCCGCGTGCGCCGGACTCGATTTCGAAAACCTCCTCCGCGAAATGGTCGCGCCCGCCCTCGCCCGCCACGCCGCCGCCCCCTGAGATTTGAAACCCGTGAAGCACTCGCCAAACCCATCCTCACGCTCACCCAACAACTGGAGGAACCTCACCCGCCAGGTCACCCCCGGCGTCCGCACACCCATCAGCCAGAAACGCCAGAAACGAGACATGATCAAGAAAATCGCCCTCTGCCTGCTGCTCTGCGTCATGGCAATCATCGCATTCGAGCTTTATACTGTTTGGAAAAACAACCCCTCCGACATCAAGGCGCCCGTCAAGGACACCCCGCTCAAAACCATCACCGTCCGCTCCAACGGCGTTCTCGATTACAACTGGACCGTCCGCACACTCGCGCTCCCCGAGGGCGTCGACATGATGGAGCTCGACATCACCGCCCTGCGCAAACGCATCCTCGATCACGCCCAAGTCCACACCGCCGTTCTCACCCGCCAGTTTCCCGACACGCTCACTGTCACGCTCGAGGAACGCTCCCCCGTCGCCCGCATTCTCATCCAGCAACCCGGCGGCGAGCGCGAGGAACTTCTCGTCGCCACCGACGGCATCGTGTATTCGGGCGCCAACTACGCGCCCGGCACCCTCGCAGCCCTCCCCTATCTCGCCGACGTCAACCTCCTGCGCACCGCGCCCGGAGCCCACCAATACCTGCCCCTCGCCGGCATCGACTTCGTCGCCAAACTTGTCGCCGAGGCCCAAATCAACATTCCCGATCACTACGCCACCTGGCGCTCCATCTCCATGAAACGCTACGACGAGGACCGCCTCCTTGTTGTCAACACCAGCAAAGCCACCCGCATCACCTTCGGCATCCGCGAGGAATTCATAAACCAAATCGCGCGCCTCGACTACATCCTCAACGACATCGCCCGCACCGCGAATCCCAACCGGGGTCCCGTCCACACCATCGACCTCTCCGTCGGCCAGACCGCCAGCGGCATCCAGGCTCCCGTCACCTTTCACCGAAAATAAAAGACTGAAAGGCTGAAAAACTGAAAGGAAAACAGCCTCAGTCCCATCGCCAATTCCTTCAGCCCTTCAGCCTTTCAGTCCTTCAGTCCTTTAATCAACCCATGGCCAAAAACTTCAAAATCATCGCCGGCGTCGAAATCGGCACCTCCAAGATTACAGTCCTCGTCGGTGAGCTCACCTCGCGCAACCTCACCATCATCGGCAAATCCGAGTGCCAGTCCGCCGGCGTGATGAAAGGCGTGATCATCGACGCCAAGGCCGCCAGCAACGCCGTCCACACCGCCCTTGAGGGCGCGGAAAAAAGTGCCCACATTCCCATCGACGAAGTCATCCTCGCCCAAACCGGCATGCACCTCCAAGGCTTCAAAACCGACGCCATCGTCAACGTCTCCTCCGCCAGCAACACCGTCAGCTCCACCGACATCCAGACCGCCTGCCAGATCGCCCTCTCCAAGCAACTCCCCGAAAACCGCACCATCGTTCACGAAATCCGCCGCCCCTTCCGCCTCGACGGCCAAATCATCGCCAATCCCCTCAACATCCGCGGCAACCGCCTCGAGGCCAACTACTGGATCGTCCACGGCGACACCAACACCGTCACCAACTCCATCTACATTATCCAGGGTTACAACCTGCCCATCCTCGACCTCGGCCTCGCCAGCCTCGCCTCCGGCAGCATGGTCACCACCCCCGAGGATCGCCACCACGGCGTCCTCGCAATCGACATCGGCGCCGGCACCACCGACTACGTCCTCTACCGCAACGGCGCCGCGCACGTCACCGGCGTCGTCCCCGTCGGCGGCAACCACGTCACCAACGACCTCATGCTCGGCCTGCGCACCACCCCCGGACAGGCCGAAACCATAAAAACCCGCCACGGCCGCGCCACCCTCCACTGCCGCGACAAAACAACCAAAGTCTGGCTCAACGGCGACCACGGCATCGGCGACCGCCCCATCCCCCTCCAAAGCATCGAACAAATCATCTCCGCGCGCATCTCCGAAATCTTCGAAATCGTCCGCAAGAAACTCGACATTGATTACACCCCCGAAAACACCCCCGCCGGAATCGTCCTCACCGGCGGCACCTCCAAGCTCGAGGGCATCGTTGACGCCGCCTCGAAAGCCTTCGAATCCACCGCCCGCCTGGGCGAGTTCCCCCCCCACATCCTCGAACAACTCCGCGCCCCAGGCTACGCCACCGCCCTCGGCCTGCTCTTCACCGGAGCCTCCGCCGCCCGCGGACAACTCCCGCCAAAAAAGGGGGGCATCTGGGGACTCTTCAACCGTTAGCAGGGAAAATCCGGACGCCACCAGCCGGCGCCTGCGCCAAACACCAAACTCAAACACTAAACTTTCCGCCTCCGTCGCATGGACCTTCACGAACTCCCCCTCACACCCGCCGCCTCTCCCGACGCGCCACCCGTCACCTTCAAACTCATCGGCATCGGCGGCGGCGGCTCCAACGCCCTCGCGCGCCTCCCCCTGCCCTCGCTCGAGGGCCTCGACACCGCCATCATCGACACCGACCGCAAAGCCCTCGCGCAGCACACCTCGCCCGCTGAAAAACACCTCCTCGCCCCCGCCCTCCGCGGCGGCCTCAGCACCGGCGGCGATCCCGAGCTCGGACGGGAAACCGCCGAGGCTGCTCGCGAACAACTCGCCCCCCTCGCCACCGGCGCCGACATCATTTTTCTCTCAGTCGCCCTCGGCGGCGGCACCGGCGGCGGCGTCGCCCCCCTCGTCGCCGAACTCGCCACGGAAAACAACGCCCTCGTCATCGCCTTCGCCACGCTCCCCTTCAGCTTCGAGGGCTCGCGCCGCGTGCGCCAGGCCGAGGAAAGCCTCGTCGAGCTGCGCCGAGCCTGCGACGCCGTCATCACCCTCCCCAACGACCTGCTCCTGCAACAAACCACCGACACAGAATCCGTCACCGACGCACTCCGCCGCGCCGACGAATGGATGCTCCGCGGCGTCCACTCCATTTATTCCATCCTCCGCCGCCCCAGCCTCATCAACCTCGACCTCGCCTCGCTCCGCCGCGCCTTTGTCTCCCGCGGCGGCAAAACCCTCTACGCCCTCGGCCACGGCGCCGGTGAAAACATCATCACCCAAACCCTCGAAAGCCTCAAGATGTGCCCCCTCCTGCACATCGCCGAAACCGCGCGCAAGGTTGACCACCTCATCGTCAACATCATCGCCGGCTCCGCCATCACGCTCCCCCAAATCAACGACCTGATGAGCGTGATAAGCGCGCAATATGGCCGCGATGCCCACGTGCTCATGGGCACATCCATTTCCGACGACCAGCCGGACGCCATTCAAGTCTGCGTCATAGGCACCACCGATGTCGGCACCCGCCCCCGCCCCGTGCGCGCGGCAACGCCTGCCGCCGACAACGCCAACGTCGAAACCAATGTTCAACAACCCGCCCCCAAAGGGAAAAAAACTGTCATCAAAACAAAAGGCCCGGCAAATCAGGATCAGGAAGAATTCACCTTCGCCGGAGCCGACCAGCAGCGCGGCACCTTCGAAAACTCCGACCTGAATCTCTTCGAGGACCAGGACCTGGACCGCCCCACCTACCTCCGCAAAGGCATCAAAATCCAGCTCTAACCCGCAAAGTCCGGGACAGTAGTTCCCCCATCCACGAACACGGCCCCATGTTGCGGGTGCCGCCAAAGACAAGGCGGCAGGCGGACGTTTGAAACGCCGAAACCGCCGTGCTTAACGCCCCGAAAAAAAACGCGCCCGGCAAGCACGCCCCTCACAAGCGCGCCCCCGGGCATGGAACTTGTTTTGATTTCCGCCTTAACCTTTCATGACCACGGCGGATTTAAATTCGCGCACGTCCTCGCTGCTCGGGTTTTGATACACGGACAGGCCAAACTCGCCGATGATCGCCAGCAGATGGTCGAAAATATCCGCCTGAATACCCTCGTATTGAACCCAGCGAACATCGCTTGTGAAGGTATACAACTCCAACGGTATGCCTTTCTCCGTCGGGTCAAGCTGGCGCACCATGAGCGTCATTTTCTTGTGAATGTTCGCGTGGGCGCGCAGGTAGGCTTCGCAGTAGGCGCGGAATGTGCCGAGGTTCGTCAGGCAACGGCCATTGCCGAGCACCGAAAGATCGCAACCTTTCTTTTTATTCTCCTCGTCAATTTCTTTCTGCTTGGCGTCAAGGTATGGCTTCAGCAGCTCAATATGGCGCCAGTGCTCCAGTATTTTTTCGTCGGCAAAACGGATTGTTTTCATGTCAACCTTGATCGAACGCTTGATGCGCCGTCCACCCGACTCCGACATGCCGCGCCAGTTCTTGAACGAACCCGACGCCAGCGAATAGGCGGGGATCGTGACGATCGTGTTGTCGAAATTGCGCACTTTCACAGTCGTGAGCGACACGTCGATCACATCGCCGTCCGCGCCCGCCGAGGGCATTTCGATCCAGTCGCCCACGCTGACCATTTTGTTTGCCGCAAGCATGATGCCACCCGTGAAACCAAGGATCGCGTCCTTGAAAATCATCATCAGCACGGCGGCCAGCGCGCCGATTCCGGAGAGGAAATAGACGGGCGATTTGCCGAGCAGAATCGAGAGCACGAGGATCGCCGCGATGAGCGCGATGACAAGCTTGCCGGCCTGGATCACACCCTTCAACGGCATCCCGCTAAGAAGGGTCGTGCGCTGTGAAATGAGATGCACCGTGTCGAAAGCCGAAAAGATGACCCCCACCGCAATCGCGATGATGTAGAGGTTGACAAAACTATCCGCAAACGATGCGACCGCGGGCGCGTCGGCAAACACGCGGGCGTTAAACGTGCTGATGATGATCGCCGGCACGAGGTGCATGAAGCGCTGGATCAGCTTTGACTCGATCAACGCGTCGTCCCACTTGGCCTCGGTCTTGGCGATGAGCCGGTGCACGGTTCGCACCACGATGAAATTGATAATCTTGTAGGCAAGCAACGCGACCAGCACGAGGCACACGCCGGCGATGATCGTGCCGGTGAGCACCGCGGTTTCATGCGAGACGCCGTGGTTGACCAGGGTTTCCTTGAACAAGGTGCTCAAGCCTTCGATGCTGTCGGTGGAAGCGGTAGCGGGGACGGTGTTGGTATCAGCCATAGTGCGTGCAACCTTGGGGAGCATCCGCGGCGTTGTCTATGCACGATTGAAAAAAAATCAGGGCGCACAATCCGCGAGGGCGGCGGGTGGCGACACGCCGCACGCCGCCTTTTGGGCGCAAAAAAAGCGAACCCGGTTCGGATTCGCCTTTCGTCTAAAATTAAGGATGCGCCGCTCAGGCTTTATCGTTGCGCCTTACGCGAACGGCCATGGCGGCCTTGCCCTCGCGACCGCGCAAATAATAGAGGCGCGCGCGCATCGGCACGGAATGCTTCTCAACCTCGATCTTCTCGATGTTGGGCGAGTTCACGGGGAAAACGCGCTCGACGCCCTCGCCGTAGCTGATGCGGCGGACGGCAAACGTCTCCTGGATGCCGCCACCCTTGCGGGCAATCACGACACCAGAGAAAATCTGGATGCGCTCTTTGTCGCCTTCGCGAACCTTGGTGTGCACGCGCACGCCATCGCCAACCCGGAATTGCGGGATGTTGGTCTTGAGCTGGTTTGCGGTGATTTCTTTGATGATCGGATTCATGTCTGGTTTTGTTTGAGTAAATCTGGTCTAACTTTGCGAGTTTTCTCAACACGTTGCGCGTGCCGCCAGTCTTCGATTTTGCGGTGGTCGCCCGAAAGGAGGACTTCCGGAACGGACATGCCGCGAAATTCGGCGGGACGCGTGTATTGAGGAAAGTCGAGCAACTTGCCTGTGAAGGATTCATGCGTCAATGACTTTTCTTCACCAAGCACGCCGGGAATGAAACGGCTCAGCGCGTCGATCACCACCGCCGCCGCCAGCGTGCCGTTGGTGAGCACGTAGTCGCCGATGCTGATTTCCCGGTCGATCACGCGATCGCGAATGCGCTGGTCGATGCCCTCATAGTGTCCGCTCAAAAAGATGACGTGCTCCTCGCGCGAAAGCTCCTCCGCGATCACCGGCGAAAGCGGCTCGCCGTCCGGCGTCAGGTAAACGCGCCTGCACCCTGGTGTTTGCAACTGCTCCATCGCCGCGAAAACCGGCTCCGGCTTGAGCACCATGCCCGCGCCGCCGCCAAAGGGCCGGTCGTCCGCCGTGCGGTGCTTGTCGGTTGTCCATTCGCGCAGGTCATGCACGCGCACATCGAGCCGCTTCGCGCCGATGCCCCTGCCGAGGATGCTCTCGGCAAGAAAGCCGTCGAGCATTCGGGGGAAAAGTGTGATGACGTCGATTGTGAGCGGCATGGATGAACGGCGCGGAATTTCAGGAACTCAAGCAACCGGAGGCGGTTGATTGACGACGGGCGGCTGGGGGCGGGAGACGGGCTGCGCCTTGTCGCTGCGACCGACAAACACGGCCGCAAACACCGCAACAAACCCGACAACGTATCCCAGTGCCCTTACAATCCCAAGCCCATTAAAAATAAGATTCATCTTTTCAGCGGGTATGTTTCCTCCGATTTGCATGTTGATGATATACGCCGTGGTCAAAGTGCCAAAAAACGATACCGCAAACAGGATGGCGATTCCAACCAAGGCGAGGATCGCCGCCTTCGGGGCGCGCGAACGCAAGGCAAGAGCGCAAAAGAAACAGATAGTATAAAGCAACAAGTAAGGCACTGCGACGGTCAGTTGCGAAAGAAGGATTCGGGGCAATTCAGAGCTCATGGGTCGATTTGGTTGAGGGTTGCGAAGGCCGGCGTGGCGGTTCGGGCTTGATTAACAAAACAAAAGCCCCGGCTTGTCAAAAGCCGAGGCGTGGTTGGAAAAAATTGACGATGCGAAGCGAAGTGACGCGCGCTTATCAAGCAGCGGGTGCTTCCTCGACGACCGGAGCTTCGATCGTGGCCGACTTGCGAACCTTCTTGATAAGGCCCTTGGCGGTGTCGGTCGGGAGCGCGCCCTTGGACAGCCAGTATTCGGCGCGGGCAAGATCGAGTGTGAGAGCGTCCTTCTTGGAACGGGGCGAGTAGGTGCCGAGGATTTCGACCGCGGCGCCATCGCGACGGGAACGAGCCTCTGCCACGACCACGTGGTAGATGGGTTGGTGCGTCGCACCGATGCGGGAAAGACGGATTTTAAGAGCCATGTTGATTACTGATTTCTGAAAAGATTCTGATGAAAAGTCGGTGAATGCACCGTTCCAGCGGCAACTTGTCAAGCGCACTCCTCCATTTCCTGCAAATTCATCCGCGCTCACGGCACTTTTGGATTTCCCAAAACTTGACCGACTGGCGTCGCCCTTCGGAAATCCAAGCGCGATGCGCATCGGTTCGCACAACACAAAGAGAACCCGCCTTCAACGGGAGTCCGGCTTGACAAGGCTCCCGGCAAATCGCCCTGGATGAAATCCCTCTCGCGACAAACACGCCGCCGTTGGATGAGTTTTATCCCACGCTGCCTGCGATCCACGCAAATTGCCCAATTTCGTTTTCTATTTTTTCCAACGAGTCATAAATTGGAGGCGCGGGCCGGAATCGAACCGGCGCATAGAGATTTTGCAGACCTCGGCCTTACCACTTGGCTACCGCGCCCATCTCAGTCTTATTCAGTGCTTTCCAAACACGTTCGGCCTTCTCCCCCGCCCACGCCACACCGATAGTCCGCACTTTCGGCGCATGAGGGAGAAAAAAGTTAAACGCTGGAAAAGAACCAATGCGGCAATCTTGTGGCGGATTGCCTCGACCGGCGGGCGTTGCGCCCGCGTGAAAGGGAACGGAAAAGAAAAGTGGCGTTCCCTCAAGACTAAACTTTCGTTTGACGCGAAATTGCGCCTTGAGACCTCGAACGCTCCCCCAATGCGAGACCCGGTTCTAGCATCTGCGCAAATACTCGCCGACAGATTGTCGTGGCGCGTGGACAGAACACCCATCCACCTGCTGGAATATTCCCCGCGCACACGCAGGAAAAACAACTTGAGACCGCTGTTCAGTCCCAGCCCTCATCACAGAATCGGCGGCTTATCGGGGTCTCAACGGTATAGGTCTATTTTTGACTTCAAAATCTCGAAAAACATTTTTCGCAGCCATAACCAATTAACATACAACATTTAATGAAACATAACGACAGTCGCAATCTCATTGATAAGATAAAACTGCGTTGACATATGAGAATGGGACTCATTCTACATGACAGAGTATGAGTCTCAATAGCTTAAAGCCTTGTTCATTAATTTTCCCGCTCGGTATCTCTGCAAGCGTTCGCGCTTTGGCGGCCTTGGCGGTGTTTTTCTGCGTGCATACGCAGGGACTTGCATCGGATGTCTCGACGGCATCCAGTGCGCACGGTTCCACAGGGAAGGCGTCCGGACAGGAATCGCCAAGTGAAGCGCAACTCTATGATTACAACAAAAACACAGTGGAGCTGGCGCGCATGACTGTAGTTGGCACGCGTTTTGGCATCAATATCGAGAAATACCCCGGCTCGGCCAGTGTGCTGACGCCGGACGATCTCGATTTCACGGCTGATATTATTCGCGCGCTCGCCAATGTGCCCGGCATTGACATGGGCAACGACATGGGGCGCGGAATGGGGCAGCAATACTCCATTCGCGGTTTCGGTTATGTTAACGAAAATCGCGTGATTATCATGCAGGACGGCGTGCGCCGCTCCACAAACCTTTATTCCAATCAAAGCTCCAGCTTTCGCGTTGATTCGGATTTGCTCAAGCAGGTCGATATCGTGCGGGGTTCGTCCGGCATTTCATACGGCGGGGGCGCGATTGGCGGCATTATCAACATGACCACAAAGGACGCGCGGGACTACATTTTGCCGGGGCGCGAAGTCGGGTTGTTTCTTTCCGCTCGCTACGATTCCAACAGCCTGGCGCAGGGATACTCCGCCGTGGCGGTGGCGCCCGCGAGTGTGCCGCTCGATTTGCTGGTGTTTGTCAAGCAGTCACATCGCGGCGACTTGAAACTCGCGGACAAGGTTCCGCTCAGCGCCACGGTCAGCTCTGACGAGATCAGCAATGACGAGGACACGACCACGGCCTTTGTCAAAGTGGGCTGGAACATCGCCCCCGGCCACCGTCTCGCGTTCAGCATTTTTAAATACGACGAAGAGGCCGAAACGACATGGCAGAGCTTGTATAACCAGCAATACTCGACCACCACGGGACCCGTTTTCGCCGACTTGGTGCAGACGGACTCGATCCTGCGCTACACGGCGAATCCGGCGGGCAGCCGCTGGCTCAACCTGAACGTCACCGCCTACCGCAGCAAGGGATACCTCGACCGCAGTTACTCCTATGTGCCCATAAGCGGCGCCAATGCCGGAATCGAACAATCGCTAAATTACAAAAACCAGGACAAACGCAAAGGCCTCGGCGCGCAAAACCTGATGCACTTTGAAACCGGCCCGGTTAAGCACCGGCTGCTTCTTGGCGCCGATTATGAAAACCGCAAGGAGGACGCGCTCTATGTGCTCAATGCCGCGCGCACGGATTTCGGCTCGATTCCCAATGAATACAACGACTACGGCCTTTTCCTGCAATACGAGCCCCGCTTCCTGAACGAGAGACTGGCGCTGCAAGCCGGCGGGCGATACGACTCGTTCAAGCGCGAGGTCAAGGGCGTGCCCGAGGATTACGACAGCTCGCGTTTCTCGCCCCGCATCGGCGTGAGCGCTGAAATTTTGACCGGCCTCGTGCTGCTTGCAAATTATTCGGAGGCGTTCCGCGCGCCCACGCCGCACGAAACCTCCTCGGACGGCCCGTTGAATATCGTTTACTGGTATCGCCCCAATCCCGATCTCGATCCAGAATTGTCCGCCGAGTATGAATTTGGTTTTTCGTGGGGCAAAAGCGCCCTCTTTTCCGCCAACGACCGCTTCAACGTCAAGGCCATGTATTTCACGGGCCGAATCAAGGACATGATCGCCCTTGAGGAAATCGAAGGCGCGGGCACATCGCCCGCGGGCACTCCCTACGCAACATATCAAAACATCGGCAGGGTCAAACGCGACGGCGTCGAGGTGGAAATGGCCTACCGCATGACGCAGTGGGGTGTGAACCTGTCCTATGAGCACCTCAACCAAAGGGACGCGGCGACCGGCAAAAAAACACCGCACGCCTTTGCCGACAAAATCCGGCTGGGCGGCTCCGTGCGCCCGTTTTCGGAGGACATTGAGTTCTCGGCCGATGTGTCGCACTGGTTCAAGCCCAGCCAAAACCCAAAGCAATACTCCAACGGCACCTATTACGTGCGCGACGATTACACGCAATGCAATGTGTCCGCGCGCTGGCGCCTGACGCGCACGGGCATCAGCTTTTTGGACGGCACCACGCAATTGCACGCGGGCATAAACAATGTGTTCGACCAAAAACGCATGCATCCCTCGAACCTGGAAACAGGCACGCGCATCGGCCTTGGTCGCAACATTTACATCAGCGCGAGCAAGCAATTCTGACACCGGGGCAAACGCACACCAGCCTCCCGCACACTCCGGCACCCCGCGCCAATAAACGCGGGGTGTTTTTATTGCGAAGCGGACACCCACCGCCCCGACCGCATTGCCTTTTGCAGCGAGCGAACCGCGTTTTCCGCTGTTGACCGAGCCTCTCAAACACCTACTTTCCGCAGTTTCGCACATCAATAAAACTGAACCATTTGACACAAGCTGCAGTCTCACCCATCGGCAAACGATTCGTTCATCCATGATATTTACCCGTTCTCACGCAACCCGTCTCCCTGCTGCCGCGCTCGCGGCGATCCTTTGCACAACCGCAGCACCCCAAAACCTCGGCGCACAGTCGCCGTCGCTCCTTGATCCCGGCGCCGGCTCGATTTCACTCGTCCCGGACATGCCCGCTCCCGCGCCCCAGCAGGCTGAACCCGCCGCGCCTCAGGAAATGGACCTGCGCCTTCAAAACGCCATCGTCGCCGTCGTCGAGGAAAAGGCGATCACGATGGACGACATCCGCCGCGAAATCACCCCGCTTCTCCCTCAGATCATACGCGAATCGACGAGCGAGCAGGATTACCTCAACAAAATCCAGGCGCTTCAGGACGACATTGTGCAAAACCACATTGATCGCGCCCTCATCGTAAAGGAATTCTACAAGGAAAAAGACGGCGAGCCCGTGAAAAGCATTCCCGCCAGCTACATCGACAACCAACTCGAGGAAATCATCATCACGCAATACGACAACGACCGCTCAAAGTTCCTCGCCTACCTGCGCGCCAAGGGCCAGACCATCCGCGAATTTCGCAAGGAAATCGAGGAGGACATGATCAACGGCTACATGCGCCAGCAGCAACGCAAGAGCCAGAGCGTCGTCAGCCCCGTGAAAGTCGAAACCTTCTACCGCGAAAACAAGGACAGGTTTTACCAGGACGACCAAGTCCACCTCCGCCTCATCCAGTTCACACGCAACAACCAGACCGACGGCGAGCTCATCTCCAAGGCAAACGATGTGGTCAATCGCATGAAAAACGGCGAAAAATTCGAGGACATCGCCAAGGAAGTCAGCCAGGACACCCGCCGCAGCAAAGGTGGCGACTGGGGCTGGCAAAAACGCAGCGATCTCAAGGCCGAGCTCAGCGAGCCGCTCTTCAAGCTGCAAAAAGGCGAGGTCACCGAACCGATTCTCATGCCCGAGGGCGCGTTTCTCATGTATGTCGAGGATCGCAAATACGCCGGCATCCAGCCCATCGACGAGGTCCGCGACCAGATCGAGCGCATCGTCCTCCAGCAAATGGCCCGCGCCAGCCAGGAGCAATGGCTCGAACGCCTCCGCCGCAACGGCTACATAAAATATTTCTAACAGGCGCCCGCCACTTGAAACCCAGTCTGATCGTAAGGGCGGCATCACTGGCCGCCCTTGTTTTTTGGCCCGTGTTTTACTTGTTGAAAAGTTTGCCCCGGAGCCCCCGAAAAAGTCGCAATCGCGCCGCCTTTATTTGCCTTTTTTAAACGAATCCGCACTTTGCTCCCCACCATGATTAAAAAACTTCTCCACACGCGGATGCGCGTGAACGACATCGAAAAAACAGTTCGCTTTTACGTCGACGTGCTTGGCCTCAAGGTCTCCGCCGACACCGTTTCGCCGCGCGGCGCGCGCCTTGTTTTTATCCAGACACCCAACAGCGACGAGGAGATTGAGCTCTGCCAGTTGCCGAACAGCGAACCCGTCAACGTGCAACCCGACCTCATGCACCTCGCGTTTCAAGTGGACGACCTCGCCGCCTTCGCATCCGCGCTTGAAAAGAAAGGCGTCAAGCTAAGCGACGGCCCGACCAAAACCGTCGATGGCGACCTGATCGCCTTCATCGACGCCCCCGAAGGCTACGAGGTGGAACTGATTCAAAAAGCCCGGTAAAACGCGGAACTGCGTTTTGCCCGGACCGCTTTAGCGAGGCCGCCCACCCGTCTTCGATCTTCGCGCATCACGCCATTGACCGCGCGGGCAACCTCCATTTTTCTTTCGGGTTTTTCATGCTCACTCTGGCCGACGTTTCCAAATCCTACGGCACGCGCGAACTCTTCAGCGACGTGTCGCTCTTCATTGCGCGCACCGACCGCCTCGGCCTCGTCGGCGCCAATGGCGCCGGCAAAACCACGCTCTTCAACCTCATCCTCGGCGAGGAGCGCGCCGACACCGGCACCATCGAATGGGAGCGCGGCGCCGACTTCGGTTTTCTCCCCCAGGAAAGCGCGCCCGTCGGCGACGAGACCATCCTCGAAATCGCCACCAGCGGCAAGCAGCTCGAACCGACCGAGGACAACTGGGACATCGACTACACGCTCGAACCTCGCGCCAAGCGCATCCTCGCCGGCCTCGGCTTCCGCGAGGGCGACCACCACAAGCAGGCGAAAACATTTTCCGGCGGCTGGGTCATGCGCGCCCACCTCGCGCGCCTCCTCGTCTCCGAACCCTCGCTCCTCCTCCTCGACGAACCCACCAACCACCTCGACCTCGAGGCGCTGCTCTGGTTTCAGGACTACCTCACGCGCTACCCCGGCGGCCTCGTCGTCATCTCGCACGACCGCGCGTTCCTCAACGCCCTCTGCACCGGCATCCTCGAACTGCGCGCCGGCACGCTCCACTACTACCACGGCAACTACGACAACTACGTCACCGAAAAGGAGGCGCGCAAAGCCCAGCAGTCCGCCCTCTACAAAAACCAGCAGCGCGAAATCGCCCACTTGCAGGAATTCGTGGACCGCTTCGGCGCCAAGGCCACCCTCGCCTCGCGCGCCAAGTCCAAGGAAAAACAAATCGCCCGCCTCAAGGAGGAGGCCATCGAGGAGCCGCTCGACGAACTCAAGCGCATCAACTTCCGCTTTCCCCAGCCCGCGCGCTCCGGCTTGAAAGTCGTCGAGCTGAAGGACGTTTACCAGGCCTACGGCGACCATGTCGTGTATCGCGGCGACCTCGAATTCATGGCCGAGCGCGGCCAGCGCATCGTGCTTGTCGGCCCCAACGGCGCGGGCAAATCCACGCTTCTCAAAATCCTCGCCGACGTCATCCCGATCCAGGGCGGCACGCGCGAACTCGGCGCAAACGTCACCGCCGGTTACTTCGCGCAAAACCGCCTCGACACCCTGCGCGCCGACGCGACCGTTTTCGAAAACGTCATGGAGCTGCGCACCGCCGAGAACCAGCTCACCGAGCAGCAGGTGCGCGCCATCCTCGGCGCGTTCCTCTTCCGCAAGGACGACGTTTTCAAAAAAGTCTCCGTGCTCTCCGGCGGCGAAAAATCGCGCCTCGCCCTCGCGCGCCTGCTCGTCAACCCGCCCAACCTCCTCCTCATGGACGAGCCGACGACGCACCTCGACATCCCCTCGATCGACGCGCTCATCGGCGCGCTGAAAAACTACGCGGGCACGCTCATCTTCATCAGCCACGACGTGTATTTCATCAGGCAAATCGCGCAGCACGTCCTGCACATCAACGCCGGCCGCCTCACGCCCTACGCGGGCGATTACGATTATTATTTGGAAAAATCGAAGGCCACCGACGCCCGCGCCGCGCTCACCACGGCCGGCTTCACCAACGCCCGCCCGCCGCAGGAAAAACAATCCGCCGCCGCCACGGGAGCGTCGCAAACGGCTCCCGCCGCCACGCCCGCCAAACCCAGGCTCACCGCCAACCAGCTCCGCAAACTGCGCGAGGAAGTTGGCCAGTTGGAGAAATATGTCTCCGAACTTGAGTCACAGCAAAACCAGCTCACCGCCGAGCTCGAGGCGCCCGAAACCTACAACACTCCCGGCAAGGCGCAGCAGTTGAACCGCGACCTGTCGAGTGTCGTTGACCGCCTCCAAGCCGCCACCGCCGACTGGGAGGCCGCCGCCACCCGCCTGCTCGAAGCCGAGGGCTGATGAATCAACGATAACCGAGGGAACAGGCGGAAAACTCTTTTCGTCATTTTTCCACTTGCCCGTCCCGCCGCGTTGCCAAGCATTTCCGCCCCGTGCTGCCAGAAACCGACTATCGCATAAAACTTCCCGCCTTCGAAGGCCCGCTCGATCTCCTCCTTTTCCTGATCAAGAAAAACGAAATCGACATCTACGACATACCCATCGAGTCGGTCACGCGCCAGTATATCGACGTCATTCACTCGCTCAAGGAGCTCGACCTCGAAATCGCCGGCGACTTTTTCGTGATGGCCGCCACGCTCATGGAAATCAAAAGCCGCATGCTCCTGCCCAAGGGCGAGCATGCCGTCGATCCCAACGCCTCCGACGACGACGCCATCGACCCGCGCTACGAACTCGTCCACCAGCTCCTCCAATACAAAAAGTTCAAGGAGGCCGCGCAGGAATTGCAAGGGCTCGCCACCTTCAACCACGACAAGCTCCCGCGCATCGTCAAATCCGACGCGCCCGACGAAAGCGACCGCCCCCTCAAAAACGTCGACCGCATCGAACTCTGGAACGCGTTCAACATCATCCTGCGCCGCCTCGCCGAAAAACTCGTTGTCGGCGAAATCAAGGACGAGCAAATCACCGTGGCCGACCAGATGGAACACATCCTCGAGCGAATCCGCACCGAAAAGTCCTTCATATTTTCGAATCTTTTCCCCGGCAAAACCACACTTCGCACGCTCGTCGCCACCTTCATCGCCGTCCTCGAGCTCACGCGCCTGCACAAGCTGCGCATCAGCCAAAACGAAGCCTACTCCGACATCCTCTGCACGGCGGTCGAGGACGAGCCGGACGCCACATCCACCGGGCAGTCCGCGGAAAATTTCACCTCGGAGTTCGACGCGCCGCCCGAAGATGAGACCGCCTGAGGAATAACCGCAAAGCGGCGCAAAAAAAGTCATCGGCCGCCTTTATCTTTGCGCCTTTTGTGCTTTTTTGTGGATATCGCCTTATTCAATCCTTGCGCCTTTCAACACCGCGCCCACCTTCTTTTTTCCGTGAGCAAATCGCCATCCAACGACGACAAATCCCCGAAGCGCCGCGGCCGCCCCGCCAAGCGCAAACCCGCCGCGTCCAAAGCCGAAAAACCCACCGCAAAAAAAGCCAAGATCACAGCGCCCGCGATCAAGAAATCCCCAAGGAAACCCGCCGGCGCGTCCGCCCTTCTCGGCGTCGGCCTCGACAATGCGGACGGGCACAAACGAGTCACCACCGGCGAGCAATTCGCCATCGTCGGCGGCTCCGAGCAAACGCACGAGCGCATGACTGAAACCGTCATCAAAACGTTCGAGGAGCTCAAACACCGCGGCAAACACCTCTCCCAAGTCGAGCGCGCCGAACTCGCCGAAATCATCCACAAGGCAACGCCGAGATAAAAATTAAGGGCTGAGATTTAAGATTTAAGAAGCGCGGCCTCCCGCAAACGAGAATCTCCCGACAGCCGCTTGACGACTCCGTTATCCTTAACACCAGAAACACATATTGATTTTAAAACTTCACTCTTCGCATCCACCGTCGCAGTCTTCACTCCTCAATCCATAAACCTTAATTCTTAATTTCACATCATGTCCGCCAACATTGCCGATCTCACCGCCGACACTTTCAAAACCGCCATCGCCAGCGGCCTCGTTCTCATTGATCTCTGGGCCCCTTGGTGCGGCCCCTGCAAGGCCATGGCGCCAATCCTTGACGAACTCGCCACCGACCTTGAGGGCAAGGTGACAATCGCCAAGCTCAACATCGACGACCACGGCGCCGTCGCCGCCGAATACAACGTCCGCGCGATTCCCACTTTCCTGCTCTTCAAGGACGGCAAACTCATCGACACCGTCGTCGGCATGCAATCCAAGGGCAGCTTCATCGCAAAGCTGCAACCGCACTTCTGAGAAACGCCTTTTTGGTAGGGCGAACCGTCACGGTGAGCCGAGTGTGTTGCGGCTCACCGTGACGGTTCGCCCTACCTCAATGCGATAGAATAAACCAAAAAAGCTCTGGCACCCCCGCCCGCGACGATCCCTCGGTCGCCGGTGTTTTGGCGGGATTAACCTTGGTAGGCTTTTTTCAACGCCGCGCCGACATTGTCGGGCACGAAATGGCTCACGTCGCCGTTGTAGCGCGCCACTTGCTTGATCAGGTTTGAACTCGTGAAACTGTAGGCGCCGCGGGGCATCACGAACAGCGTCTCAATGGCCGGCTGCAGATGCCGGTTCATGAGCGCCATGTTAAACTCGAACTCGAAATCCGAAAGCGCGCGCAACCCGCGGATGATCGCCGTCGCCTTTTGAGACAATGCAAAATCGACCAGCAAGCCGTCGAAGACTTGCACGTCCACATTTTTCAAGTTGGCGATGTTGGGGCGGATCATCTCGACACGCTCCTCGACCGTGAAGAGCGGCCCCTTGCCCTCGTTGCTTGCCACCGCCATCGTCACGCGGTCAAAAAGCCGCGACGCGCGCGCGAGCACGTCGAGGTGCCCGTAGGTGACTGGATCAAAAGTGCCCGGATAGATGCAGTGTTGCATGAATGAAAGGATGAAGTGTGGAGGCTTTTCTGAAAAAGGTTTCTTGCTCGCCGCGTCAATCTTGGCCGTTATCGGAAGTCGCGAAACTCGCAACTTGTGGGTTGTTTCCAATACGAATTAGCCCAACATGACGAGGCTCTTTTATCGAGAAACGCTGTCAGTGTGTCGCGCCACTGTTGATCCCGAATGAAATTAAATCTCCCAAATATCATCACACTTTCCCGGATTCCTCTGATGTTCGTCATCATTTGGTTGATGTTCTGCTCGTGGCGCGGCTCGGCGACGATTGCCTTCGTGCTTTTCATCATTTCCGCGATCAGCGACTGGCTCGACGGCTACCTGGCCCGCAAGCAAAACATCGTCACCAATTTCGGCAAATTCATGGATGCCCTCACGGACAAAATCCTGGTCATCGGCATCATGGTGGCGCTCGTCGCCTATTACGGAATCAAGCAGGGCAGCGACCAGAGCCATCTCGTCATCTTTTTTCTGGTGCTGGTGATGCTCACGCTTTGCAGGGAATTTTTGGTGAGCGGCATGCGCATGGCCGCCGCCAGCAAGGGCGTGGTCGTGGCCGCCGAGCGCACCGGAAAAATCAAGACCATCGTCCAGCTCATCGCGGTCGCGTTCATGCTTCTCGAACCCGCGATTGTGATCGACTGGGCGCACAAGCTGCCGGTGGATATTTCGACCTACGCGGACATTATAAACTACACCGGCCTCGGGCTCTTTGTCCTGGCAACATTGCTCACCGTCAGTTCCGGCGTGAGCTACATCCTCAAATACCGGAAAGTTTTTGAGGAAGGCGCGCTCAAGGGATGAATTTTCGCCAACCCACCTGGCCCCGCTTTGTGCCCTCGGGCATCGTGCTCGCCATCGCGCGCGTCGGCCCGTTCGGGCGCATGCGCCGCGCGCCCGGCACATGGGGTTCGCTCGCCGGGCTCCTGTTTCAACTGCTGGTGTTTCATTATCTCGCGCTGCCGGTCGTGATTTTGATCTGCCTGCTCCTGGTCTGGCTCTCGGTCGCGTTTTGCGGCGAGGCCGAATTCCGACTCGGCGAACGCGACCCCGGCCAGATCGTGCTCGATGAGTTTGTCGCGATTCCGCTCTGCTTTCTCGGCTGGCCGCATGTCGCCGGGTCGCTGCCAAACTGGGCCGCGCCCTGGGGCGTGTATCTGGCGGCGTTCGCGATTTTCCGGCTCTACGACATCACAAAACCCCTCGGCATCTCGCGCCTGCAAAACCTGCCCGGCGGCTGGGGAGTCACGCTCGACGACACCGCCGCCGCCCTCGCCACCTGCGCCACCCTGCACCTCGCGGCCTGGGCGCTGCGCACCTGGGTTGTTTTCTAAAAATCAGGCGGACCGGTCCGAGTCGCCGCCTTTTCTTTTTTCCTGAAAAAACCGCTGCAACAACTCGCGGCACTCATCCTCGAGCACGCCGCCCGCGGTGATTTCGAGATGGTGGTTCACTCGTTGCAAATCGTTCAGGTTCGTGGCGCCGCCCAGGCATCCCATCTTCGGGTCGGGCACCGCGTAGCAAACCCGTTTCACACGCGACATCAATGTCGCCCCCGAGCACATCGGGCACGGCTCCTTCGTCACATAAAGCGTCGCGTTTTCCAGGCGCCAGTCGCCCGCGTGCGACGCGGCTTGCGTGATCGCAAGCATCTCCGCGTGCGCAGTCGGATCGTTCGTGCACTCCACGCGATTGTGCGCGCCCGCGATCACCTCGCCGCCCAGCTCGATCACGCACCCTATCGGCACCTCGTCCTCGCGCCACGCATCAATGGCCTGGTTGAACGCCAGGCTCATGTAAAACGTGTCATCACGGACCAGTTGCGAGGGAAACCGTTTGTCGAACGGACAGGGGGGCGCGGCATTTTTTTGCATGTTGTGCGATGAAACGGAATCCATTGATAAAGCGGAAAACCTTGACTTACGCGGAGCGCGCCCCTCTTTCAAGAGGCTTTTCGTTCAGCAGCGCGCGCGCTGTTTTTTCGCAAACACCAACCACCAACACAAACCGCAACCACACACCTGAAAAGGGGCGTCGCGCCCCGCAACCTATGGCTGACAGCAACGTAATCGAAGTAGAGGGCAAAATCGTCGCCGTGCTCCCCGGCACCATGTTCAAAGTGCAACTGGCAAACGGGCACGTCGTGCTCGCGCACATCTCCGGCAAGCTCCGCAAAAACTTCATCAAGATCGCGGCAGGCGACTCGGTGAAAATGGAAATGAGCCCCTACGATCTCGAAAAAGCGCGCATCACCTACCGCATGAAGGACGAGTCGGCCGCCGGTTGGCGCCGGCCCCCTCCGCGCCGCCGCTACTAACAGAACGGCGCGAGCCTCCATCCAGGAGGCCGGATCGCGTCATCAGTTCTTTCCCGCGATGGACATTAATATCCGCCGCGCCACCGAAACGGACGCGTCGCTCATCGCAGCGACGGGATTAACCGTGTGGATCGACACCTACGCCCGCGACGCCCCCACCCGCGACATGGCCGGACACGTGCTGGCCGAGTTCACCGAACCGCGAATCCGCCGGCATATCGCCGCCCCGTCCACCACAATTTGAATCGCCGAAACCTCCGACGGCATCATCGGCTTTGCGGACGTTACCCTCCCCGCCGCCACGCCCTCGCTACCCGACGCCGCGCAAGCCGAAATCACGCGCCTCTACGTGCTCGAACGCTTCACGCGCCAGGGCGTCGGCTCCAGGCTCCTCCGGCACGCCACCGGGCACGCCTTCGCCGCCGGGGCAACCGCCGTCTGGCTTTCCGCCTGGGCGGGCAACCAGCGCGCAATCGACTTCTACAAAAAACACAACTGGCTCCATGTCGGCGAAACCAGTTTCATGCTCGGCGCCGTCGCCCACCCCAACCACATTTTTGCGATTCGCAAATCGTAGGGACGCCGCGAATGCGCAATCCAGGCCGGCTTGCCGGACTCGCCCCGACTCAGCACCCCGCCCCACCCCAGCTAATACACCGCATAATTTCAGTTATTATTTGCGGGAAAACTTGAACTGCGCGCAAACAACTCTTCATTTTTGCGCACTCACGAGTTTATCGTGAAAACGGTCACGCAACCGTGAAAAACTGGCTAACTTGCCGCGCAGCCCGTCGTTTTTCACCGTCTCCTGACTGTCACTTGAATCGATCCATTACAATTTTCACAATCACCCGCAGCATCGCACGCACGCACACGCCAAACGCTTTTTTATCACATCATGTCATCAAAAATCCCAACACTCACCGCCGCTGAAGCGGCGGCCCTGATCAATCACGGCAGCACCATCGGTGTTAGCGGTTTCACTCCCGCGGGCGCGGCCAAAGTCGTGCCCACGGCCCTCGCGGCGCGCGCGCGCGCCGAGCACGAAGCCGGACGCCCCTTCAAAGTCGCCGTCGTTTCCGGCGCCTCCACCGGCGACTCGCTCGACGGCGAACTCGCCCGCGCCGACGCCCTCTCCTGGCGCACGCCCTACCAGACCAACAAATCGCTCCGCGCGTCCATCAACGCCGGCGGCGTCCAGTTCTTCGACATGCACCTCTCGCACGTCGCCCAGCAAATCCGCCGCGGCTTTCTCGGCAAAATCCACTGGGCCATCGTCGAGGCTTGCGACATCACTGACGACGGCGAAATCACCCTGACCACCTCCGTCGGCAACTCCCCCACCCTCCTTAACCAGGCCGACCGCGTCATCATCGAGCTCAACCGCTACCACTCGCCCAAACTCCGCGGCTTCCACGACATCTACGAACCGCTCGACCCGCCCTTCCGCAAAGTCATCCCCATCGAGAAAGCCACCGACCGCATCGGCACAGAAACCGTCAAAATCGACCCGAAAAAAATCGCCGGCATTGTCGAAAGCAACGCGCCCGACGAAGTCGGCGGCTTCGACCCCGCGGACGAACTCACCACCAAAATCGGCGCCAACGTCGCCAACTTTATCGCCAACGAAATCGCCGTTGGCCGCATCCCGCGCGAGTTTCTCCCCCTCCAGTCCGGCGTGGGCAACATCGCCAACGCCGTCCTCGGCGCGCTCGGCGCGAATCCCGACATCCCGAACTTCCAGATGTATTCGGAAGTCATCCAGGATTCCGTCATCGGCCTCATTCGCTCCGGCAAGTGCACCTTCGCCACAGGCACCTCGCTCACCATCGCGCCCGACCTCCTCAAGGACACCATCTACGCCGACATGGAGTTCTTCCGTCCGCGCCTCCTCCTCCGCCCGCAGGAAATCACCAACAACCCCGAGATGGTCCGCCGCCTCGGCATCATCACGATCAACACCGCCATCGAAGCCGACATCTTCGGCAACATCAACTCGACGCACATCATGGGCAACAACCTCATGAACGGCATCGGCGGCTCGGGCGACTTCACACGCAACGCCTACATCTCTATCTTCACCTGCCCGTCCGCCGCCAAGGGCGGCAAGATCAGTGCGATCGTGCCCTTCGCCAGCCACCTCGACCACACCGAGCACGACGTGCAAGTCATCATCACCGAGCAAGGCATCGCCGACCTGCGCGGCAAATCGCCCGCCGAGCGTTCGCTCGAAATCATCAACAAGTGCGCGCACCCCGACTACCGCGACGCGCTCATGCGCTACCGCGAAATGACGAAGAGCGGCCACACGAAGACCTCGCTCGCGAACGCCTTCGCGTTCCACCAGCAGTTCCTCGCCACCGGCGACATGCACGGCGTGCAAATGCACTGATAACATCGCGCAACAACATCAACCAAAAGCCAGCCTGCTGAAGGCTGGCTTTTTTGATGCCCGCCTGGAGACATTCCCGTCAATTGCGGAGAGGCTTTCATTGGCCGCATGGAAGCCGCTTGGCCAAAATCCCCGCTTGACTAAAACACCGCCCGCGTTTTCCGTGCGCCCCATCACATGCGAAACAACGCACAGGCTCTTCGACTTATTTAGGCGCACGATCCGAGAGGGTCGCGTTCGCGGCTGATCGTGCGTCATCAACCAAGCCTGTTTCCACCGCCCGCAAAATGTGCGCGCAGCGGTTTGCGACATTTACACGCGTCGCCTCCTCGCAATAGCCTTCGCCTTTTATTTTTAAATTTTCGCCAGTTCGCATTCACATGCAAAAAGCATCCATCACAAAATACGTTCCCTTCCCTCCCGTCAGCCTGCCCGACCGGCAGTGGCCCAACCGCACCATCACCCGCGCGCCCGTCTGGTGCAGCGTCGACCTGCGCGACGGAAACCAGGCGCTCGCCCAGCCCATGAGCGTCGCCGAAAAACTCGAGTTCTTCGAGATGCTCGCCCACACAATCGGCTTCAAGGAAATCGAGGTCGGCTTCCCCTCCGCCTCGCAAATCGAGTTTGATTTCTGCCGCCGCCTCATCGACGAAAACCGCATCCCCGACGATGTCGCCATCCAGGTGCTCTGCCAGTGCCGCGAGGAGCTGATCACACGCTCGCTCGAGGCCGTCCGCGGCGCGAAAAACGTCATCTTCCACCTCTACAACTCCACCTCGCCCAAGCAGCGCGAATACGTTTTCAACAACGCCTCGCGCGACCAGGTCAAGGCCATCGCCATCAACGCCACTCGTTTCCTCAAGCAGCATGCGCAGCCGCTCGTTGCCGGGGGCATGAACCTGCGTCTCGAGTATTCGCCCGAGAGCTTCACCAGCACCGAGCTCGATTTTGCGCTCGAAGTCTGCGAGGCCGTCACCGATGTCTGGCAGCCGACGCCCGAAAATAAAATCATCCTCAACCTCCCCGCGACCGTCGAATACGCCACGCCCAACGTCCACGCCGACCAGATCGAGTGGATGTGCCGGCACCTCACGCGCCGCGACCTCAGCATCGTCTCGCTGCACACGCACAACGACCGCGGCACCGGCGTCGCCGCCACCGAGCTCGCGCTCCTCGCCGGGGCCGACCGAGTCGAGGGCACGCTCTTCGGCAACGGCGAGCGCACCGGCAACCTCGACATCATGAACGTCGCGCTCAACATGTATTCGCACGGCATCGATCCGCGGCTCGATTTCAGCCGCATCAATTCAATCCGCGAAACCTACGAGCGCTGCACGCGCATGGAAGTGCCCCCGCGCCACCCCTACGCCGGCGAACTCGTCTTCACCGCGTTCAGCGGCTCGCACCAGGATGCCATCAAAAAATCCATGCCGCACCAGCACCCCGGCAAACCTTGGGACGTCCTCTACCTGCCCATCGATCCCGCCGACCTCGGCCGCAACTACAAGGCCATCATCCGCATCAACTCGCAATCGGGCAAGGGAGGCGTCGCCTACGTGCTCGAAACGGATTACGGCTATCAGCTGCCCAAGCTCATGCACAAGGAAATCGGCAAGCTCATCAACGACATCGCCGACGCCAAGGGCACCGAGCTCTCCCCCGAGGAAATCCTCGCCGCCTTCGAGAACGAATATCTTAAGCGCGACACACCGCTTTCGGTCGACCAATGCAAGACCGCCGAAAAGCGCGACAAAACCGTGCGTTGCGAGGCGACTGTGCGCATCGACGGCGGCAAACCGCAAAAAATCACCGGCCAGGGCAACGGCCCGATCGACGCCTTTGTGCGCGCGCTCGCCGCAAGCACAGCACTGCCAAAATTCGAACTCATCAGTTACAGCGAACACTCGCTCGGCAAGGGTGCCGAGGCGCGCGCCGCCGCCTACATCCAAATCAAGTCGGAACGCGGCCGCACCTATTACGGCGTGGGCGAGGACACCAGCATTGAGTTCGCCTCGATCAAGGCCGTCGCCAGCGCCCTAAACCGCGCCGCCGCGCACGACGTGAGGTAATCAAAAACGTGACGCGGGCGGGAATCCACACCCGCCGGCCTCTCGCGATGCAGACTTGGCAGGCCGCGCCGCGCCAGCCAACATTACCCGCATGCCCACACTCCACGAACTGGTTGCCTATTGTGACGAACGAACGCGCCGCGCCGCGTTCAATGACGCGCCCGGCGCCTTCAACGGACTCCAGCTCGCCAACGACGGACGCGTCACCAAAATCGGCGCCATCGTCGACTCCGGCATCACGCCGTTCCGCAAGGCCGCCGCCGCCGGCATCGACTTTCTCATCGCGCACCACGGCATGTATTGGGACATGCCCCGCCCGATCACCGGCCCCGTTTACGAGCGCGTTTCCACGCTCATGCGCGCCAACTGCGCGCTCTACTCGTCGCACCTGCCGCTCGATTCGCATCCCGAGATCGGCAACAACGCCCTGCTCGCGCGCCAGCTCGGCCTCGCGCCCGACACGCCGTTCATGGTGCACGACGGCGAGCCGGTCGGCTGGATCGCCGCGCACAAGGCGTCGCGCGCGTCGCTGCGCTCGCAGTTGCAAAAACTCTATCCGCGCGTGACGGCCATTGAATACGGCTCAACCAAACCGCGCGCCATCGCCTTTTGCAGCGGCAGCGGCAACAGCGCCATGCGCGAACTGGCCGCCGCCGGCGTCGATACGCTCGTGACCGGCGAGCTCCGCGAGGAATGGTTCAACGTCGCGCAGGAGCAAAAACTCAACCTCTACCTCTGCGGCCACTACGCCACCGAGGTGCACGGCGTGAAAGCCCTCGCCGCCGAGCTCTCCGGGCGCTTCGGCCTCCCGTGGAAATTCATCGCCACGGACAACCCATTGTGAAATACGAGCATTCAAGGTAGGGCGAAGCCTCCGGCTGCGCCGTTTCGCGCATCGCGGTCCAGCCGGAGACTTCGCCTTACCGCGACAAACATTTTTTATCATGAAAAAAATCGGCATCATTAACGGCCCCAACCTCGACCGCCTCGGCAAACGCGAGCCGGAAATCTACGGCTCCACCACCCTCGCGCAGCTCGCGCGGCAACTGCAGGCCGAGTTCAACGGCAAGGCCGCGCTTGAGTTTTTCCAATCCAACATCGAGGGCGAAATCGTGGGCAAAATCGCCGCGTTCGCCGACGCGAAGTTCGACGGCCTCGTGGTCAACTTCGGCGCCTACACGCACACGAGCGTCGCCTTGCGCGACGCGCTTCTTGGCGCGCATTTGCCCGCGGTCGAAGTCCACATTTCAAACATCTACAAGCGCGAGGAATTCCGCCACACATCGCTGACCGCGCCCGCTTGCGCCGGCATGATCAGCGGCCTCGGCTTGGAGGGCTACTTCGCGGCCGTGAGGTTTTTGCTGAAATAAGGGCGCTGTTCGCGCGAGTCCTTTTTCGCGCGCCCGACACAACACGAACGCGCGCCAAAACGCGCCACTGTTTGAATTAATCGACATGCAAATCACATTGGAAATTCTCGCCTGGAGCGCGCTCGTGATCGGATTGGTCTGCGGACCGTTTGGCGCGCTCATCCCCGTGGTGCCGGGCGCGGTGCTGCCGGTGGTCGGCGCGCTCATCCACAAGTTGATTCTGCCCGACGTGCTTTCGTGGTGGACGATTGTGGCGCTGGTGGTTTGCGCGATCCTGGAGCGCGTGGTGGATTTCCTTGGAACACTCGTCGGCGCCAAATGGGCCGGCGCGACGCGGTGGGGTTTGTTCGGCGCGGCGGTGGGCGGAATTGTCGGTCTGTTTTTCGCGCCGTTCGGCCTGTTGCTCGGGCCGGTCATCGGGGCGTTTGTCGCGGAGATTATTTTTGCGAGGAAAGGCTTGGAAGGCTCGGTGAAGTCCGGGTTTGGCGCGGGCGTGGGTTACGGCATTTCCATGGCGGCGAGGCTGGCGATTGCCCTTTTCATGGTCATGATCGTTTTGTTTGATCTGTATCTTTACTACGCATGAACGTCCATCGCATCCTCCTTCTCTGCCTGAGCGCGGTCTGCTTTGCCGTGTCCGCGGCGGGACAGCAAAAAATCCTTCGCGCCGGCAATGGCGACGAGCCGCAGGACCTCGATCCGCAGGTGATTTCCGGAAGCGTGGAGCACCGCCTGGCGTGCGCGTTGTTCGAGGGGCTGGTGAACAATTCGCCCGACGACCTGGGCGTGATTCCCGGCGTGGCGGAGCGCTGGGATGTGTCGGACGACGGGCTTGTCTACACGTTCCATTTGCGGGCGGACGCGAAGTGGTCGAACGGCGAGCCGGTCACGGCAAACGATTTCGTGCGTTCGTATGCGCGCATGCTGTCGCCCAAGCTCGCCACCGAATACGCCTACATGCTTTTTCTGCTCAAGGGCGCGACGGATTACTACACGGGAAAAACGGGGAATTTTTCCACCGTCGGCGCGCGCGCGCCCGACGAGCGCACGCTGGTGCTCACGCTCGAGAGGCCCGCGCCGTTTTTCCTGAGCGCGCTCACGCACTATGCGTGGTTTCCGGTGCCGCTTTCGGTGATTGAAAAATTCGGCCCGGTGGACGCGAAGGGTTCGCGATGGACGCGTCCGGGAAATCTCGTCGGCAACGGCCCGTTCGTGCTCACGGAGTGGAAGCAGAACCAGATTATTTCAACACGGCGCTCGCCCACATATTGGGATCGCGAAACGGTGAAACTCGACGGCATTGATTTTTATCCCGTCACGCAATCCGACAACGAGGAGCGCATGTATCGCGCGGGGCAGCTCGACATCACCTACGATTTTCCGCCGCAAAAAATCCCCTCCTACAAACGCTCGCCCGACTCGCACCTGCGCATCGATCCCTACTGCGGCGTTTATTTTTATCGCTTCAACACAAAGCGCAAACCGTTCGACGATGTGCGAGTGCGGCGCGCGTTTGCGCTGGCGATCAACCGCGAGCGGCTGGTGAAATACGTGACGCTCGCCGACGAAAAACCGGCCTACACGATTGTGCCGCCGGATGTGGCGGGTTACACGCCGGCGCCGGACGCGGCGTTGAAGGCAAACATCGCCGAGGCGCGACGACTGCTGGCCGAGGCGGGTTATCCGAACGGCAAGGGGTTTCCAAAAACCGAATTGCTTTACAACACGCTTGAGAAACACCGCATCATCGCGGAGGCGCTGCAGCAGATGTGGCGCAAAAACCTCGGCGTCGAAATCGGCCTCTACAACCAGGAGTGGAAGGTGTATCTCGACTCGCAGAAGACGATGAACTTTCAGGTGCAGCGCGCGGGGTGGATCGCGGACTATGTCGATCCGCATGTGTTTTTCGACCTGTGGCGCACGGGCGGCGGCAACAACAACACGAACTGGGGCAACGCCGAATACGACCGCATGCTCGACGCGGCGCTCGAGGCGAAGACGCAGGAGGAGCGTTATGCGATCTACCAGCGCATGGAAAAAATGCTGCTGCGCGACCTGCCGATCATGCCGATTTATTTCTACACCTACGCGAGAATCATTTCCCCGCGGGTAAAGAATTTCCGCACCACGTTCCTGGACAACTACCCGTGGAAATACGTGGACTTGGAAGTGAAGTGACGTGACTCGGGCGAAAACCCGTTAATCCCGTTCAAAACATCTCGTCCGAAAAAAAACCGGGCTCGTTTTGCGTCACGATTGTTTATTGCAAACCAGATGCCGCAATCGCCGAGGAATAATTAAGCGCACAATTAACCTAGCTAAATCGCGCGTGTTTCTTCTAATTGCGGACGGTTGTTTTCAAATATGTTTCAAGAAATCATACCGCATTCATGTCTCTGATTGATACTCTACGCACCCTTCCAGGTGGTGGCCAGCAGCCGCGCAAACGCAAGACTCTCGTCAACTCGCGCGTCTGGAAATTCCTCGCAACCCACAGGCTCGTCACGACGTTGATCCTCATCGCGACGGCGTCCTCAATCGTGTTCATCAGCTACGTGGGAATCAACAGCAGCTCGATTCCGATTTACCCGAACCAGGTCGCCGGGGTGCAAATCACCGCAAACGTCGCGTTTGATTACGTGAGCCACCAGCAGGCCGAGCTCACGCGCGAGCAAATCCGCAACCGCGTGCCCCGCGTTTACAAGCTCGACGACGAGCCGCTCAGAAAATTCGAGGCCGCGATCAAGGACTTGCTGGCGGACCTGGACACGTTTGAAAAAAGATACCCGCCCGAGGGCGCCGAGAATCCCGTGCGCACCGCGTCGTTCAACGCGCTCCTGGTCGCATTCAACGCCCGCGGCCCCTACAACACCACGGCGGCGGAGGTGCGGACGCTGCTCGACATCGGCGACGCCAACCGGCGCCGCGAGATCGCCGAGACCGCATTGCAAACACTGCGCGAAATCTGCAAGGACGGCATTCAGGACAATGCGCTTGCCATGATGACGGCGTCCGACGGCACATCCACGCTGCTGCGAATAACGCGCCCCGGCGGCGAAAGCGTGGAGCGCACCGTGCGCACGCTTGAAAACGCGCGCAGCGAATTGCGCGTAAGCCTGGCCAGCGAGGGACTGCGGCGCAGGACGATCAACACAATCGCGCGCATCTTCGACAACGGCCTCGCGCCCAACATCCGCTTCGACGAGGTTGCCACCGAGGCGCTCAAGATGGAAGCCACGATAAAAATGCCCTCGCCGGTCGTCCATGTTGAGAAGGGGCAGATCATCATCGAAAACGGCAAGCGCGTGACATCCGAACAGCACGAAATGCTCGAGGCCTATCGCGCCTACCAGCTTGAGCACAACACCGAGAGCAGCTCGGCCGACATGCAATTTCTACGTCGCATCCTCGTGGTGCTGGCGATGGTGCTCGCGTGCGCCATCTACATGCGCATCGAGGACCCCGAGACGCTCCAGAGCAACGGACGCCTCGCGCTCCTCGCGCTCGTTGTTGTCTTCAATCTCGCCCTTGTGCGGGTCACCTATTGGTTGAGCGAGCTGCCGTATTTCATGCACCACTCGGAGGCGGCATCAATCCTGCCGTATCTGGCGCCAACCGCGATCGCGCCGATCATTGTCGTGATTCTCATCGACGCGGGCTCGGCCATTTTCATGGCGCTGCTGATCTCCGTGTTCACGAGCGTCATTTACGGAAACCGGCTCGACGTGCTCGTGCTCACCTTCTTCGCGTCGATCATCGCCACCTACCAATGCCGCCACGTCCGCCGCCGCAGCAGCATCATGCGCGCGGCGCTTTATGGCGGCATCGCCGTTTCGTGCTTCGCGCTGCTCTTCGGCATCATCGACCAGCAGTCATTCCTGGGGCCCGATTTCACCGTGCCCCGCCAGATACTCACGGGCCTGATAAACGGCGTCATCACCGGCGTCATCGTCGTCGGCTTGCTGCCGATCATCGAAACGCTTTTTCAACGCACGACCGACATCACGCTGCTCGAGCTCACCGACTACAATCACCCGCTCCTCCGGCGCATGCAAATGGAGGCGCCCGGCACCTATCACCATTCGCTCGTCGTGGCGCAGCTTGCGGAAAACGCCGCCAACGCCATCGGCGCCAATCCGCTGCTCGCTCGCGTGTGCGCGCTCTTCCACGACATCGGCAAGACGAACAAACCCGAATACTTCACGGAAAACCAGCGAGACCGCGCAAACCCGCACGACGAAAACAACCCCTCGCTTTCCGCGCTCATCATCAAGGCGCACGTAAAGGACGGCGTTGACCTCGCAATCAAAAACAAGCTCCCGCGCGCGGTCATCGACGTCATCCAGCAGCACCACGGCACGAGCCTGATTCGCTTTTTCTATCACAGGGCGCTCGGTGAAAAACGCTATCAGGCCAGCGGCTCCGCCTCGCCGATTCCGCACCACGGGGGAACAACCCCGCCCGTGGTTGTCACGCGCCCGCCGTTTGCGATGCAAAACTCGCCCGGCCTCGATCCCGTTCCGGTGAGCGAGTCCACTTACCGTTACGACGGCCCGCGCCCGCAATTCAAGGAAAGCGCGATCATCCTCCTCGCCGACGGTGTCGAGGCGGCCTCGCGCTCGATGCGCAAAGTAACGCCGCAACACCTGGGCGAGTTGATCGACCAGATTTTCAGGGATCGCATGGATGACGAGCAGCTCGACGACGCGCCGCTGACATTTGCCGACCTGAACAAAATCAGAAATAGCTTTGTCCTCACGCTTCTGAACATGCTGCATTCGCGAGTCGCCTATCCCCCTACGGAGGAAAAGACCGTCGAACAAACCAACGACAAAGGCACGCCGCCCGCCGATGCGCCGCAACCCGAGCCGGCCAAATAAGCGCCCCTCAAAACACCAACCGCATCGAATAGCCCCGCAAGACATGCGCCCGCGTTCGCAGCGTATTTTGTCCCGTCGCATGCGTCAGTGAATGAGCTTCGCCGCGGAAAACTCATCGACAAAAAACGCGCGGCAAAAACAAAACCCATCGGAGGCGCCCTGATGCGGTCTCATTTTAGATTGTTGATAAAAGTCGCGCACATATAGCCGAGCCACACGGCCAGAAAGCAGATCACAAACGTAAGCGTGGCGTTGGCTCCCGCGTGAAACCACTCGCCCTCGCGGGCGAGCGCAAGCGTCTGTATGCTGAACGACGAATACGTTGTGAAGCCCCCGAAAATGCCGGTCATAACAAACTGGCGCGCCGTGCTCCCGACCAGAAACCGCCCGTCGGGAGCGGTGATTGTTGCGAAAAATCCGATCAGAAACGAGCCGCTCACATTGACGATAAACGTGCCCCACGGAAACGTTTCACCGACATGGTGCGCAACAAAACCGGAAAGCGCGAATCGCGCCAATCCGCCAATCGCGCTACCGAGAGCTATCCAAAAGTAGAGTGCCATGAGAGATTCCTTTTTGTATGCAATGAGAACACCAAGTAGGAATCATCAGCAAGTCTCGCGACCGGCGGTTTCCCCGTAAAGGAGCGGCAGAAATCCATTGCCGTTGTATTGGGAACGTTAGCACACAAATTTCATTTCACAAGCACGTCATTTCCAAGCCGCAACTTGACAAAGCCCCGTCGCTCGCGACAACTTTCACGCTTTATGCGCCCCCTCGTGCAATGCATCGCCCTCTTTATGGCCGCCATCTGGCTGCCGGCGACGCAGCATTGTATGCTCGACGCAATCGGCCTCATCGAGGCGCACGTCATCGATCACGACCACCAAACCGGTTGCGACCATCACACCGACACAACGCAGCACGCGCACGACACCTGCGTGCTCGTCGAGTTTTCCTCCTGGTTCGACACCGCCGAGCACCTCAACGCCCCCGAACCATCGGCCCTCAACGCGTGCACCTGCCTCATCGAAACACTTTCCGCCTCGCTAATCGCACTTTGCGTTTTCGAACGCCCCCCGCCCTCCTTCCCCTCCGATCCGCCTGATTGGTTACCCTCGCGACATTTTACCGAACGCACCGCGCCCGTGTCGCGCGCCCCCGCCGCCTCCCTCGCCTGATCAATCCCCGCGCGGATTGACAGGTTCCTCCCATCCCGACGCCTCGCCCGCGACGCCGCCGCGCGCGCCCATGCGAAGCCCTCCCCCTCCCGTCCCGTATCCATTTTTCAACTACAACAAACACACAACATGAAGCACATCCCGCACATCGCCCTGGCCCTCCTTTTCACCCTTCACTCTTCACCCTTCACCCTTCTCCGCGGCGCTCCCGCCGCGGAAGCCACAACCATCCCCGCGCTCATCACCGAGATCAGCGCGAAAAATCCCGAGCGCGCATTCTACGAGGCCGAGATTTCCGCCGCCCGCTCCAGCGCGCGCGCCGCCACGCGCCTCGCCGATCCCGAGCTTTCCGTCGAACTCGGGCGCACGCGCGTCCGCGCGTCCGACGGCTCCCTCGCGGGCGAGGGCGCCGCGTGGTCCGTCTCGCTCACGCAAACCTTCGACTGGCCCGGACGCCTCCCGCTCCGCAAGGCCATCGCCAGCCGCGACATCACCCTCGCCGAGCTCGGCCTCGCGCGCTTCGACCAGGCGCTCACCGCCCGCGCGCGCGTCCTCGCCACCGGCCTGCACTCCGCCGCCACCCGCGCCGACGCCATTCGCGAAGTCGCCGACCGCTTCACCGCGCTCAAGGAAACATTCCTCGCCCGCGATCCCGCCGGCCTCACCCCGCTCCTCGACACGCGCGTCATCGAAGCCTCCGAGCTCTCGCTCCAGCGCCGCGCCACCGAGGCCGAGCTCGCCCTCCACGCCGCGCTCATCGAGCTCAACCAGCTCCGCGGCGCCGCCCCCGACGCCCCGCTCCGCATCGACGCCCCGCACGATTACGCCGCCGCACTCGCCGCGCCGCCCGAGCGCAACGCCCTCCTCGCCGCCGCCCGCGAAAACAACTTCGAATACCGCATGCGCCGCGTCGAACTCGAGCAACAAGGATACGCCGTCCGCCTCGCCCGCAACGAACGCTACCCCGGCATCGCCGTGAGCCCCTACTACTCGCAGGAAAAAGCCGACGGCACCGAGCGCTCCTTCGGCATCGGCCTCTCCATCCCGCTCCCCGTCACCGGACGCTCCGGCGCCGCCGTCAACGAAGCCGAGTCGCGCCGCCGCCAGGCCGAGGCCGCCGCCTACCTTGCCGAGCGCGAACTCGACCGCGACGTCCTCCTCGCCGCCCAAACCCTCCAAACCAAACTCGCCGAAACCGCGCGATGGAAACCCGACACGATAACAAAATTCCGCGAAGCCGCCGCGCTCGCCGACCGCCACTACCGCCTCGGAGCCGTTCCCATTTCCACCTACATCGAACTGCAAAACAGTTATCTCGACGCCGTCGAATCGCTCCTCGACACGCGCAACGAAGCCCTCGAAGCCGCCCTTCGCCTTGAGGAACTCACAGGCCTGAAGCTCGTTCCGCTAAGCGGCGCGAACTCCAAATGAAGAATGAAAATGGAGAATGTAGAATGAAAACATCCACGAACCACGCCAGCGCAAGGAGCGGCGGCGTCCCGCCGCCGGACGCGACAAAGTCGCGCCCCATTTTTTTCGCCATCACGCTTATCGCCGCCCTCGCCTTCGCCACCGCCTGCTCGCGCCATGACGACCACGCGGGGCACGATCACGCAAGCCACGATCACAACAAACAACAACACGACAATCACGACCACGCGGACCAAAATCGCGCAGCCCGCGAACACGACGCCCACGACGGTCATGATCACGCCGCGCACAGCGCCCCCGAAAAAACAGACCCGCACGCGGACCACGATCATGCCAAGCCCGACCGCGACCACTCCGCGCCCGGCCATGATCACAAAACCGAGCCTGCCCAAAAACGCGATCCGCACGCAGGCCATTCGCACGGCGCGTCCGAAAGCACGAATGTCACCTACGACGAAAAGAACGGCCTGAAATTCGACGACGCCACGGCGCACGCCATCAACCTCGCCACCACGCGCATTGTCACGCGCCCGTTTGCGCACCGCGTCATGCTCAACGCCACCGTCGTCGACGCCGGCCCGCCCGTGCAAGTCACCGCGCTCGTCCCGCCCTCCGTTGCCGACGACATGCAGGATCACCCGCACGAAGGCGTGCGTATCCTCGCCATTAACCGCGCCCTCACGCACGCCACCGGCCAAGTCGAAGTCACCCTCGCGCTCGCCGACATTCACAACATGGCGCAGGCTGCCAAGTCCGCCTCCTCTCCGGGCACGGACATCGGCGACAGCCTCGCCATTCCGCTGATCGGCCCGCCCGAGCAAAAACTCACCATTCCCAACACCGCCGTGCTTCGAACCATAGAAGGCACCTTCGCGTATCTCTATCACGACGGCCACTACCGCCGCACGCCCGTCGTGCTCGGCATGACCGACGGCGCCCACACCGAAATCATCTCCGGCCTCGCGCCCGACGCCCCCGTCGCCGCCACCGCCGTCGAACAACTCTGGCTCACCGAACTCCGCCTCACCAAAGGCGGCGGACACTCGCACTGAGAAACCCAGAAGACCAGAGGCCAGAAAGCCAGAACCCAGCTACAAACCACCAAGCCTCCTGCCTTCGTCTCCGGCTTTCTACATTCTGACTCCTGACTCCTGTATTCTGACTCCTTTTCCCTCCTCTTTCCCAATGATCAATCGCATCCTCGAATTCTCCCTTCGCCAGCGCCCGCTCGTTTTGCTCGGCGCGCTCGCGCTTCTTCTCGCCGGACTCTGGTTTGTCAACCGCCTGCCGATCGACGCCGTGCCCGACATCACCAGCACGCAAGTGCAGATCAACACCGAAGTCAAAAACCTCGCGCCCGAGGAAATTGAAAAGCTCGTCACCTTTCCCATCGAAATGGAAATGAGCGGCATCCCCGGCGCGCGCGAAATGCGCTCGCTCTCCAAGTTCGGCCTCTCGCAAATCACGATCGTCTTCGAGGACTCTGCCGACATCTATCGCGCCCGCCAGCTCGTCGCCGAACGCCTTGCCAACGCCGCCGAGTCGCTCCCCCCCGGCCTCGCGCCCAAGCTCGCCCCCATCACCACCGGCCTCGGCGAAATCTACTACTACGTTGTCGATTACAAACACGACGCCGCCGGATTGAGTGGCATGGGCGACTCGCCCATGGGCTCGGGCGGATCGGGTGGCATGGCCGACCCGGCCATGTCTGCATCCCACAAACATCCTGAACACGGGCGGGTCACCCATGCCACTCAACCCGCACAACCCATTCCGCATTCCGCACTCCGCACTCCGCATTCCCCGATCCCCGCCACGCGCCCCGAGCAACTCATGGAGCTCAAGCTCCTCCACGACCAAGTCATCAAGCCCGCCCTGCGCGCCGTCCCCGGCATCGCCGAAGTCAACGCCTCCGGCGGCTACGAAAAACAAATCCTCGTCTACCCGCGCCCCGACGCGCTCCTCGCCGCCGGCATCACCACCGCCGAGCTCGCCGACATCATCGCCGCCAACACCGAAAACGCCGGCGGCGGCGCGGTCCAAATCGGCGCCGAGCAAATCATCATCCGCGCCGATTCCCGCGTGCAAACCACAGACGACATCGCGCGCCTGCCCGTGAAGTTTCGCGGACTCGCCTCGCGCCCCCTCCTCGTCTCCGACCTCGCCGAGGTTGCCATCGGCTCCTCGATCCGCACCGGCTCCTCCACGCACAACGGACGCGAGGCCGTGCTCGGCTCCGCCCTCATGCTCACCGGCGAAAATCCCCGCATCGTCGCGCGCCGCATCGCCGAAAAAATCGACGAACTCCGCCCGCGCCTCCCCGACAACGTCGAAATCATCACCGTTTACGACCGCACCGAACTCGTTGACCGCACCATCAACACCGTCGCGCACAACCTCACCTACGGCGCGATCTTTGTCGTGGTCGTTCTCCTGCTCCTTCTCGGCAACATCCGCGCCGCCCTCATCGTCTCGCTCGCCATCCCCCTCTCGTTCCTCTTCGCCATCACCGGCATGGTCGAGACCAACCTCAGCGGCAACCTCATGAGCCTCGGCGCGGTCGACTTCGGCCTCATCATCGACGGCGCCGTTGTCATGGTTGAAAACATCGTTCGCCGGCTCGGCCTCCGGCAGCACGAAATCGGACGCCCGCTCAACGCCGCCGAGCGCAACCAAACCGTCCTCTCCGCCGCCAAGGAAGTCGGTCGCCCCGCGTTCTTCGGCGTCCTCATCATCACCATCGTTTACATCCCGCTGCTCTCGCTCACCGGCATCGAAGGCAAAACCTTCAAGCCCATGGCGCTCACCGTCATCTACGCGCTCATCGGCGCGATCATCCTCACGCTCACGCTCATGCCCGTGCTCAGCAGCCACATCCTCCGCGGCAACATCTCGCACAAGGACAACCTCGTCATCCGCGCCCTCAAGGCCGCCTACCGCCCGCTGCTCGCGGTCGCGCTCCGCCTCCGCTGGCTCATCGTCGCCGCGTCGATCGCGCTCTTCGCCCTCGCCGCGCACACATTTAAAAACCTCGGCGCCGAGTTCATCCCGCAACTCGACGAAGGCTCGTTTGCCACGCACATGATCCGCACCACAAGCATCGGCCTCGACGCCTCCGTCGCCATGCAGGAAAAAACCGAGCAAATCATCCACCAACAATTCCCGGGCATCACCACGACCTTCTCGCGCATCGGCACGCAGGAAGTCGCCACCGACCCGATGGGCGTCAACGTCGCCGACACCTACATCTTCTTCAAACCCTTCGACCAATGGCCTGCCGGATCGAGTGGCACGGGCGACTCGCCCGTGGGATCGAGTGACATGGCCGACCCGGCCATGCGTTCAGCTCACAAACATCCGGAACATGGGCGAGTCGCCCATGCCACCCACCCTGTGCCAACCTCCAAGTCCGACCTCGCCGCGCAACTCACCGCCGCGCTCGAAACCGCCATCCCCGGCCAGGCCTACCTCTTCAGCCAGCCCATCCAAATGCGCTTCAACGAAATCCTCGAAGGCACGCGCGCCGACATCGCCGTGAAAGTCTTTGGCGACGACTACGACCAAATCGAGCACATCGCCACCGAGGCGCGCGAAATCCTCGAGGCCATCCCCGGCGCCGCCGACGTCGAATTCGACTCGCTCGGCAAATCCCCGCTCCTCGAAATCAAACTCAAGCCCGACGCCATGGCGCGCTACAACATCCACGCCTCCGAACTCAACGCCGCCGTCGAAACCGCGCTCGCCGGCGCCGATGTCGGCACGGTCATCGAAGGCAACCGCCGCATCCCCATCGTCGTGCGCGTCACCGACGACATCCGCTCCCGCACCGAGGAAATCCTGCGCATCCCGCTCCGCGCCGAATCGCCCGACACCCTCCTCACGCTCGGCCAGGTGGCCGACCTCGTCGTCACTGAAAAAGTCGCCGCCATCACCCGCGAGTCCGGCCAGCGCCGCGCCGCGATCATGGTCAACCTCCGCGGCCGCGACGTGGAAAGCTACGTCCGCGAGGCGCAGCAAAAAATCGCCGCCGAAATCAAGCTTCCCCCCGGCTACACGATCGAGTTTGGCGGCTCCTTCCAAAACCTGCAACAAGCCCGCGCCCGCCTCGCGATCATCGTGCCCGCCGCGCTCGCGATCATCTTTGTCCTCATATTCATCGCCTTCGGCAGCCTTCGCCAGGCGCTGCTCGTTTACACGGGCATCCCGCTCGCCGTCACCGGCGGCGTCTTCGCGCTCTGGCTGCGCGACATGCCCTTTTCGATCAGCGCCGGCGTCGGCTTCATCGCCCTGAGCGGCGTGGCAGTCCTCAACGGCCTGATGATGGTGAGCCATTTCAACACCCTCCGCGCCGAAGGCCTGAGCGTCCGCGACACGGCCATCGAAGGCGCACTAACCCGCCTCCGCCCCGTCCTTATGACAGCACTCGTCGCCAGCCTGGGCTTCCTCCCCATGGCACTAGCAACAGGCCCCGGCGCCGAAGTCCAACGCCCCCTAGCAACGGTCGTCATCGGCGGAATAATCACAGCAACATTCCTGACGCTGATACTATTGCCCGCGCTGTATGATACGTTTGAGAAGAAACAAAGACCTGAGAGCAGATGATGCGACATAGCGCGGACTGCCGCCGGAATCCCCTGGCGCTTGGCATATCGAAAACGGAGAAGCCTCCACACACAAAAAAGACCGGGCGCAAACCCGGTCTTTTTTTAAGTTCAAGCGTCAGTGCTGACGCGTTTATCGCGCTTACCAGAAGATGATGTAGAGCACGATTGTGAGCAGCACGATGCCGATGCCGACTTTCTTCACGCCGGGCGAGGTCTCCAGCGCGATCGCCGTGTTCACGGGCATCTTCACCGGCTCCTTCAACGGATTCACGAGCGTGCAGATGGCGAGCACCGCGATGACAACCCCGAAGCAGATCGCCATGCGGTTGAGAAACGCGATTTCGGGCGTGAATATCTTGAGCGCGCCATAAAGCACCGCGTTGATGACGATGCCGAGCCAGCCGAGATAACGCGGGGCCTTGTGCACCAAAAATCCAAACAAAAACACGCCGAGCACGCCCGGGCTGATGAAGCCTTGGAACTCCTGGATGAAGGTGAATATGCCGTTGTATTTCGGACTGCCCAATCCCGGCGCAATGACACACGCGATTCCCACAAAGATCAGCGTGCAGGCCTTGCCGACGTTCACGAGCACCTTCTCGTTGGCCCGCGGAGCCAGCTTGTGGAAGATGTCCATTGTGAAGATCGTCGAGGCCGA
The DNA here is from genome assembly GCF_029504735.1 of Ereboglobus sp. PH5-10. GTDB lineage: Bacteria > Verrucomicrobiota > Verrucomicrobiia > Opitutales > Opitutaceae > Ereboglobus. The sequence goes on from NZ_JAQFIP010000001.1 coordinate 137,626, forward strand.
GTTGAGCATCGCCGCGAGCGAGCTCACGACCGCGCCGAACAGCGCCGCGAGCACGAACCATGTGTAGCCCGGCTTCAGCAGATTTTTCAACAGCGTGCCGTAGGCCGCGTCATAGTCGTATCCGACAATTTTTGTCGCCGAACTCACGCCCTTCTTGTTCGCCGCCGCCACCAGGTTTGTGTTGGCCGCAAAAATCTCGGTCGCGGTCGGGGCGGCGCCGACCTCAAGGGGCGCGCCCGCCTTCGCGGCGTTGTGCGAGGCGAGCGCAAGCGCCGTCGCCGTGTCGCGCTTCGCAAAGTTTTCCGTGAACGGAAACACCTTCTCCGATTTGCCCGACTGGAACTCGACCAGCACCTGCCTGTTCTTGATGTCGGCCTGTTCCCGCAAGTCCCCGCTGTAGAGGTTGAATGCGAGAATGCCCGGAATGATCACCACAAACGGAATGAGCAGCTTGAGAAACGCGGCGAACATGATGCCCTTCTGCCCCTCGGCGAGCGACTTCGAGCCGAGTGTTCGTTGCATGATGTATTGGTTGAGCCCCCAATAGAAAAAGTTCGGAATCCACAGGCCGATGAGCAGCGCCGTCCACGGCACCGCCGGGTCCGACGCCGGACGCACCATGTGGAATTTGCCGCCCGCGCCGTTTTCGCCCGGCATCGCGGCCCCGGAGTTGAGCAACGTGAGGCGTTCGATCGGCCCCGCGTCGGCGAGTTGCGCCACCGTCACATCGGACGTGGCCACCTTCGTGGCGATCAGTTCCGCGGGGTCTTTTTGTCCGATGGCGCTGAGCGCGAGCACGAGCACGAGCGCGCCGCCCGCGATAAGCGCGGAGCCCCAGATCAAGTCGGTCCACGCGCACGCGCGCAAACCGCCGACAAACACATAAACCGCCGCGCTTATTCCGATAATCCAGCACGACACGGTGATGTTCCCTATGTCGAGCCCGAGAATCGTCGTGCCCTGGAAAAACACCGTGATGACCTTCGATCCCGCAAAAATCACCGACGCCGTCGGCACGCCCACGAGGATGACCATGGTCACGATCGCCATGATTGTCCGCGAAAGCACGCCGTAGCGATGTTCGAGAAATTCCGGCACGGTGTAGATGCCCGCGCGCAAAAGTTTCGGCAGAAACAAAAACGCCACCACCACAAGCGTCACGGCCGCGAGCCACTCATAAGAGGCGATCGCCAGGCCCAGCCAGTCGGCCGCCTGACCGGACATCCCGACAAATTGCTCGGTGGAAATATTCGCCGCGATCAGCGAAAAACCCACAAGCCACCAGGTCAGCCCGCGCCCCGCGAGGAAGTAGGAACTGGCGCCTTTCGGCTCGTTCTTGCTTTTGGCGATGCCTTTCCAAGTGCCAAAGCCAATGACTGAGATAACTGCGACAAAGAACAGAACAATATCAAGTGTGCTCATTTTGATTATGCCCGGACGCGAATCCGGAGGGTGGTGCTGGTGGGTTTGAGTGCGTTTGTTAAGGTAAACGGCAACCGCCCCTGAAGACGGTTGCCGAAATGAAAACACGAAAAAGTGTGGAAAATCCAAACCAAGGCGAGAACAGAAATCTCGTCCAAAAAGATTACGCCCGGGTCCATTTTTTTAACAACACAAACTCCGCCCTTGCCGTTCACCCGCCCGCCCGATTATCTGCACGGCTTTTCCACACAAACAGAACGCCCACGAACGCCACACGCCACCCATGATCCAAACCATCGCCGTCCTCGATTTCGGTTCACAATACACGCAAGTCATCGCCCGCCGCATCCGCGAGTGCCAGGTTTACTCCAAGATCTACCACTTCGCCACGCCCGCCGAGACACTTCGCGCCGACGGCGTCACCGGCATCATCCTCTCCGGCGGACCCAGCTCCGTCTTCGCCCCCAACGCCCCGATGCCCGACAAGGCCATCTTCGAGCTCGGCGTCCCCGTGCTCGGCATCTGCTACGGCGTGCAACTCATGGGCAGGCTCCTCGGCGGAAAAGTCGCCCGCAGCAAACACCGCGAATACGGCCTGGGCACGCTCGCCATCCGCAAAAAATCCCCGCTCCTCGCCGGCCTCCCCCGCAAACTCCGCGTCTGGAATTCCCACGGCGACCGCCTCATCGCGCTCCCGCCCGGATTCACCGCCGTCGCCCGCACCGAAAACTCCGAGTTCGCCGTCGTGCAGGACACCAAGCGCAACTTCTACGGCATCCAGTTCCACCCCGAAGTCTCGCACAGCGAGCACGGCATGGACATCATCCGCAACTACCTCTTCGGCATCTGCAACACCCCGAAAAACTGGACCACCGCCGACTTCATCAAGCAGGCCGTCGCCGAAATCCGCGCCCAAGTCGGCAAGGGCCGCGTGCTCCTCGCCCTCTCCGGCGGCGTCGATTCCTCCGTGTGCGCCGCGCTCCTCCACAAGGCCATCGGCAAACAACTCACCTGCGTCTACGTTGACACCGGCCTCATGCGCAAAAACGAAACGCAAAACATCGAGAAACTTTACGCCAAGCATTTCAAAATCGACCTGCGCATCGTTGACGCCTCGCAACTCTTCCTCAAGCGCCTCAAGGGCGTCAACGACCCCGAGCGCAAACGCAAAATCATCGGCGGCGCCTTCATCGAAGTCTTCGAGAAAAAAGTCCGCGAACTCAAAACCCGGGAAGGCATCGAATACCTCGGCCAGGGCACCATCTATCCCGACGTCATCGAGTCGATGGCCATCGGCGGCAATCCCGCCGCCATGATCAAGTCGCACCACAACGTCGGCGGCCTGCCCGAGCGCATGAAGTTCAAGCTCGTCGAGCCGCTCCGCCAGCTCTTCAAGGACGAAGTCCGCCAAGTCGGCACCAAGCTCGGCCTGCCCAAGGAAGTGGTCTGGCGCCAGCCCTTCCCCGGCCCCGGCCTCGGCGTGCGCGTCGTCGGCGACATCACCAAGGAACGCCTCGACGTCCTCCGCGAAGCCGACGCCATCCTCCAGGAGGAAATGATGGACGCCGGACTCTATTACAAAATCTGGCAAACCTTCTGCGTTTATCTGCCCGTGAAATCCGTCGGCGTGATCGGCGACGAGCGCAACTACGCCGACGTGATCGCGCTGCGCCTCGTTGATTCGATCGACGCCATGACCGCCGACTGGGCCAAGCTCCCCAACGAGCTCCTGCAAAAAATCTCGAACCGCATCACCAACGAAGTCCGCGGCGTGAGCCGGGTCGTCCTCGACATCAGCTCCAAGCCGCCCGCGACGATCGAGTGGGAGTGAGCGGGATTTTCGATTCTCGATTCTCGATTTTCGATTGGGCGCTCCCGCGCCAAACCGCCAAACACCAGCACCATCGCAACCGCCCAATCAGTCCTATCGGTCTTATCCGTCCCAGTGGTCCTATTGGGACCATGAAAAACAATTCTTGCCGCACCCATATTTATGGGCAGGTTGTGCCCCATGAAAACCACACTCGAAATACCGGACACTGTTTTCCGAAAAGCAAAGGCCATCTCAATGCGCAACGGACAAACCTTCGGCTCCTACGTCACCCTTGCAGTGGAAAGCCGCGTCGCGGAGGACATGCGCCGCGGCAACGCAAAGCCGTGGATGCGCCATGCCGGCGCCTTCAAGTCGAGCCCCGCGGAGCTTGCAAAAATCCGCTCCGCCATCGCCGCCGAATTTGAGCAAATTGAGGACGAATCATGATACTGGACACAAACGCCCTCTCGGCCTTTTTCGAGGGCAACCCGAAGGTCGTCCAAAAATTTGAAGAAATGGCCGGCGTCCCGCATCTGCCGGTGATCGTGCTTGGCGAGTTTCGTTTTGGACTGCTTGGAAGTCGCAAAAAACGCGAATGGGAGACGCACCTCGCAGCCTTTGCCCGCGACTGCGTCACGCTTTCCATTACCGAAACAACAACATTTCATTACGCCGAAATCCATCACGCCCTGAAAAAGGCCGGCACCCCCATTCCACAAAATGACGCATGGATCGCCGCCCTCGCGTGGGAACTAAACATGCCCGTTCTCAGCGACGACACGCATTTCGATCTCGTCCCGCGTCTCCGCCGAATCGCCTTTTAGTCCAACGCCCGCATGCCGCTTGCGCGCCCTTTATTCCGCATTCCGAAATCCGCATTCCGCATTTATGAAAACCCTCTCCGCCACCTCCAAGACCTTCGCCGACGAACTTGCCGCGTTCTGTCGCGCCGCCGAACCCTCGCCCGAAATCGCCGCCAGCGTCGCCGCCATCCTCGCCGACATCCGCGCGCGCGGCGACGAAGCCGTCTCCTACTACGCCGCCAAGTTCGACAGCGCCAAACTCCGCGCCAAGGAATTCCGAGTCAAACCCGCGCTCATCGCCGACGCCGCTAAAAAACTGCCCGCCGTCGAGCGCAAGGCAATCGAGGCCGCGCACGCGAACATCCTCGCCTACAACCGCAAAAACCTCCCCGCAAACTGGACGGCAAAAAACAAGCACGGCGCGGAAGTCGGCGAGAAATTCGACCCCATCCGCCGCGTCGGCCTCTACATCCCCGGCGGACAAGTCCCGCTCGTCTCCACCGTGCTCATGACCGCCACGATGGCGAAAATCGCCGGCTGCCCGCAAATCGCCGCGTTCACCCCCTCCGATCCCTCCGGCAAAGTCTCCCCCGCCCTGCTCGCCGCGCTGCACATCGCCGGCGTCGACGAAGTTTACCGCATCGGCGGCGTGCAAGCCGTCGGCGCGATGGCCTACGGCACGACAACCATTCCCGCCGTCGACAAAATCTTCGGCCCCGGCAACGCCTACGTCTGCGAGGCCAAGCGCCAGGTCTTCGGCACCGTCGGCGTCGATTCGCTCCCCGGCCCCAGCGAACTCATGGTGATCGCCGACGACACCGCGCGCGCCGACTTCGTGGCCGCCGACCTCCTCGCCCAGGCCGAGCACGGCTCCGGACGCGAAAAAATCTACCTCGTCGCCACCTCGCAAAAAATCATCGACGCCATTTCCGGGGAAATCCAGTCACAGCTCAAATTGATCGCCCGCTCGGAAAAAACGCAGGCAGTCCTGACCGGCGGATTCCTCGCCATCGAGGCGCCCGCGCCCGACCAGATCGCCGACATCGCCAACTACGTCGCGCCCGAGCACCTCGAAATCATCACCAAGCCCGCCGCCGAGAAAAAACTCCTTCGCGCAATCACGACCGCCGGCGCGATCTTCCTCGGCAACCACACTCCGACCGCGCTCGGCGATTTCACCGCAGGCCCGAGCCACGTGCTCCCGACCGCGCGCACCGCGCGCTTCTCGAGCGGCCTGCGCACGGCGGATTTCATGCGCCGCACAAGCATCGTCCGCTACGCCGCCGCGAGCGTGAAAAAAGCCAATGAAGTCACGAGCCGCTTCGCCTCGATGGAAAAACTCGACGCCCACGGCCGCTCGGTAAAAATCCGCTGCTGATCTCGCCCGCGCGCGCGTATGCAACGCCACCCATCAATGCACAGTAGCCACAATCCGCCTCCAGAACCGACCGCCGAGCAGCTCGCGCACGCGCGCGCCGAACACCGCAGGCACGTTGAATTCTACCAGCGACTCCAGCAAGTTTCCGCGCACCACAATCCGCGCTTCTCCGTCACGAACGTCATCATCGCGCTGAACATTGTCGTGTTTATTGTCATGGGTTTTCTCGGCGCGGGCTGGTTCATGCCCGCGGAGGACGGGATGCTCGTCTATATAAAATACGGCGCGAACAACGGCGCGGCCACGACCAACGGCGAATGGTGGCGGCTTCTCACGTGCATGTTCATGCACTACGGCATCATCCACATCGCCGTGAACATGTGGGCGTTGTATCAGGCGGGCGCGTTTCTTGAAAAGTTGCAGGGCCGCTTCATCTACGCGCTCATCTATCTCGCCAGCGGGCTTTCGGGCGGCTTCGCAAGCATCATCTGGCACGGCGACCAGACATGGAGCGCGGGCGCGTCCGGCGCGGTCTTCGGCGTCTTCGGCGCAATCCTCGGCTACATGCTCAGGATGCGCAGCGGTCTTCCCGCGACCGTTTACAAGCCGATCATGAAAAGCACCGCCACATTCGCCGTCTATAACATCGCCTTCGGCGCCGCTGTGACGGGCATCGACAACGCGGCGCACATCGGCGGTTTCGCGGGCGGCGTCATTCTCGGCGCGGCGCTCGCGCAACCGCTCGACCTGAGCCTGCGCCGCATCCGCCGGCTGCAAACGCTCGGCCTCGCGGGCCTGCTTCTTACAGCGCTGATTTTTGGCGGCATAAAACTCACGCCGCGTTTTAACTATTCGGTCACCGACGAGCTCGCGTGGGGAACAAAGGAGGCTTCGATCCTCAAAAAGCTCAACGCGCTTGGAACCTCGCGCAATGGCGTGCTAAAAAAGTTTGGCTCCGACAACAACACAAGGGAGCTCGCCAACTGGATCGACTCCAGCCTCATCCCAACCTACCGAGAGCTTCTGGAGGAAACCTCGTCGCCGCGTTTTAATCCCGATCAAATTACAGCAAAACGACAAAAGCTCCTCATCACGGCCTTGGATGAAAGCCGCCAAACTTGGGCCGACTTCAACACACAACTGAAGGACGACCGGGCATTCGACCTCTCGACATGCATGCAACGCAGCAATCAAATTGTCGCCAATTTCAACCAGGCAAACAAAGCGCTCAAATACGAGGCACTCCCAAGGAAAAACAAAAATCCAGCGGCAGGAGCGCCGAATTCATCCTCCTGACTCCCGCCTCCTGGCTCCTTTCCATCCACCCATGCGCATCGCCGTCATATCCGACACGCACGACCGCTACCCGCCGCATCTGTCGCAACGCATCCAAGGTGCCGATGAGATCTGGCACCTCGGCGATGTCTCCGCGCCCGCCATTCTCGACGAGCTCTCGCTGATCGGGCCGCCGCTGCATGTCGTGCAGGGCAACTGCGATTTTTATCCGTGGCCCACCTCGCTCCGGCGAAGAATCCATGATGTGTGCTGCCAGCTTGTCCACGCGCCGCCCCCGGATCTGCCGCGTGAGTATTGCGACATTCTTCTGCACGGGCACACGCACATCCCGCGCGACCAGGTGATCGACGGCATTCACTGGCTGAATCCCGGCAGCGTTTCACTGCCGCGCGGAGGCCATCCTCCAAGCTTCGGCTGGTTGACCATCGGTCCGGACAAAAGCGTCGAGTGGAGCATCGAGCATTTGTAGCCGCAAAGCGCCGGGCTCGTGGTGCTCAGGCTACTCCGCTTCCGGCGGCTCAATGCGCAGTTTTTTGCGCCATGAGGGAAACGCCAGCAGGCACACCGCAAAGGCAATGCCCGCGAACGTGGCCTTTTTGCCGGTGGCCAGTCCCCACGGCACATATTCAATGCGAAACACATGGCGCCCCTGGGCGAGCGGGATTGCCCGCAATATGTAGTTCGCCGGAAGCACGTCGTAGTTCGTTTGCACGCTGCCAGGGAGCGTCACCGCGCGCCAATCGCGCGACCACGGATCGGTCATCACGAGCATCGTGGCGCGGTTGCAGGTCACCTCCAGCGTCCACTGGTCGGTCGATGCGCCGAGCAGGCGCACGGTGTATTCGACCGATTGCGGCTCGGGTTTCGGATTCGGCTCCTGCTCGAGTATTACCTTCTGCTTGAGATCAAACTGGGGATTGGCGAGCGCCTTGAATATCTCGTCGCGCGACTTCATCACCTCGTAATTGGACACGATGTAAAAACGCCCCATCGCCTCGGGCGCGATCGGCGTCGCCTTTATGTTATTGCCCTCGGGATGGAAAATAAAGCGGCAGCGCAACAGGCCGAACAATCGCTGGTCAATTCTCGTGATGTTCAGGTTTTGCGTGGCGCCGTCCGGGTCCAGTCCCTGCGTAAATGTCATGAACTCCGAGTAACGTTTAAGCACCGAGGGTTCGTTGCCCCAAATGCCTTCCGAGCGCCACATCATGCCAGACATTGGCGCGATCAGGTTTAGCGCGCGATAGCCGCTCCTGGGATCGTTTTTCGCAAAAAACTCCTGCAATTGCATGCCGTGTATTTCGGAAACTTTGAAGCTCGGCAGGTTTTTATACGCGAAAATATACACATCGACAACGGCCATCAGGCAAAGCGCCCAGACCACCTGCGGAACCTTGCGCGCCGCCAGCCACAACGCGCCCGCGACCATGAGCAGCCCCCCGCCGATTCGCAGCGCCAGCGCGCTCGTCGCCACTCCCGCCTCCATCACTCCGGATTGCACCCAGTAGTTTTTGTGCAGGTAGCTTTCATTCGAATCGATCATCGAGTTCAATATCGACTTCCAGCCGTCCAGCGCCCCGTCCGTGCCCATCCAAATCCCCGCCAGCACGCAGCACGCGCCGAGGCCGAGCCAGGCCGCGCCCCAGCCGACGCCCGGCTTTTCCTTGTTGAGCAGCCGGTTGACGCCCATTGCCGCCAGCAACGAGCCGAACAGTCCGGCAAAAAACACAAACTTCGACGCGCCGCGGAAGGATGAATAAAACGGCACCATCTTATACAATATATTATACAACGCCGAAACATTGCTGCCAAACGCGAGCAACAGCACCGCGGCAAGCAGGCCGATCCAGCGCAGCCGGTCGTTCATTTTGAATCCGCCGACGCCGAACGCGGCAAACGCAAGCCCGGCCACGCCCATGTATAATTGCATCTCCCAAAGATAACAGCGCCCCCAATACATGACCTTTTCCGTGCCGCCGTAAAACCACGGCGCGATTGTGGTGAGCAGGTTTTCCGGCGGCAGGCCGAACATTTTTGCAAACTCAAGCCCGGCGCCGCCCGCGCGCACCGACTCCATCATCGCGCCGTAGGAGGGAAGCAATTGCATCGCCGAAAAAATGGCGGCCAGGGGATAAATGGCCAGCAGGCCGAGAACCGTCGCCATGCGCCGCTCCGCCTGCCAGAGAAATATGAGCGAATACACGCCGGCCGTGATCGCCGTGTAATATGCGTATTGCGCGTGGCCCGCGTAGATCTGCAGCGCGGCCGCGCCCGCGGCGAGCACGATCCACTTGAAGCGATGCGAGCGCATCCACCCGTCAATGCCCCAGAACACAAAAGGAGCCCACGCCATCGAGCCGAGATTCGACATGTGCCCCGCGTAAACGTGCATGAAATACGTGCCGCCGAGCATGGCGAGCACCCCGCCGACAAACGCCGCGGCGGGCCTGAGCCCGCGCCATGCCGCCCACATGTAGAGGCCGAGTCCGATGACAAATGTGTGAAACGCCATCAGCACGTTGATCGCCGCGGTCGGCGGCAAAAAGGAAACGAACCAAGTGGGCGGATAAAACAACGCCGCCTGCGAGTCGCCCACAAACGAATGCCCGCCGTAGGTGTAGGGATTCCAAAGCGGAAGGTTGAACGGCGGGATTTCCTTCCACGCCGGGGTCATCGGAAGATCGCGGGTGGCCTCGGCGTGCAGAAAGTGCTGCTGATATATATACTGGCTGTAAACATCCGTGCCCGGTTTCGAATACACGACATCCTTTGAAAACAGGTGCCAGCAAAACAGGCTCATCACGATGGCGAACAATCCCGCGCACCACGGCAGATGCGCGTGATACCCGCCCCACACCCATTGCGCGGCGGCGACAATCCATGCCCAAAGCCGTTTCATTTTATTCATAAAAACACTCTTAATAATTATATTATAATATAACGCCGGTCGTTGCCTGGTTTTAATTGCCGCGCTTATTTATTAAGGAAGATCGACGGGATTTGCAGCGGCACGCCGGCGCTGCCCGGCACGTTCGACATCGGGAAGCGCAGGTCCTGCTGCTGGGCGGGCTGCGGCTGGGCCTTGCCAAGGGCAACCTCCAGGTTGCGGCGCGCGTCCGCGAGGTTGGGGTTGATCCTCAGCGCCTTTTGCAACGCGAGAATGGCGTCGTCTCGGCGGTTCGCCTGCATGAGCGCGACACCATAGTTTGTCAGCAAGATGGCGTTGCCGCCGTCGAGACTCAGCAACCGCGTCATTGGGTCGCCGCCCATCATCTCGCACACGACGTCGAACACCTCGGTTCCATTCATCTGGCGCAGCAGGGAAAGCGCCTCGCGCTGGTCCGCCTTTATCAATTTGGCGAACAGGTCGCCTCCGCGCATTTCGAGCAAGTGCGCAAGCGGTTCGTCGCGCATGTCGAGGATCATCGATTCGTAGGCGTCGCTGCCCCGCATTTTGCGCAACGCCAAATAGGCGGCGCTGCCCTTGAGCGTGAAGATATTCCTGAACTCACCGGCGGCGTCGAGCTTGAGCAGGTCGTTGAGGATTCCTTTTTCGGCGAGCCGTTTTTCGAGAGCCGCCCCGCTCTCCTCCTTGACCAGGTTTTCGAGCGTGTCCACGGTCCTGGCCTTGCGCAAATCGTCGAGCGGATCGCTGACGCGCAACTTGATCAGCTCCTCAATCGCCGCGCCGCCTTTCAAACCGAGCACGCGTTCATGGGAGTCGCCGCATTTGGTTTTCAACAGCTTGCCCAGCGCCGCGCCGTCAGGGCTGTTGACCAGGTCGCCAATCGTCACATTACCCTGCTCGGAGAGCAGCTGTTGCAGCGTCTGGTAGCCCCTTTCCCGCAACATCTGCGTGAATTTGGGACCGCCCTCGGCCCTGAATATTTTTTCATACACTGGCGCGGCCTCGGCGCCCTGCTGAACCTGTGTCAACGCGTTGGCATAATTCACCATGAACGCGCCGATCGGCATGAGCCGCATCGCGCGCCGGAAATACGGAAGCGCCTCGGCATTGCGTCCCTTTTGGAGGAGAAGCACGCCCATGTTGTTATTCGTTTCGGCCAGGTCGGGGCGCAGGCGGTTGGACTGCTGTATGTGATAATACGCCGCGTCGCGATTGCCGCTGTCGAGCAGCACCTTGCCATAGCGGCTGTGCGCCTGCCACGCGTCCGGATTTTTCGAAAGTGTGTAGCGCCACATGTTTGTCTCGTTCAGAAACACGTCGCTGTATAAATTCCCGTTGAAGGCCACCAGCACCAGCGCCGCGATGCCCGCGCCCATCGCCCACGGTTTGCCCTTGTCGGAAACGCAATCGTATAGTTTCGCCGCGCCCGCGATCATCAACCCGATCACGCCGATGACCGATATATACAGGAAGTGATCGGCCACCCAGGTGATGCGCATGTAGGACATGTCAACAAATCCGAGCACCGGCACGAGGAACCCGAAGAAAAAGCCGAGGCCGAGTATCAGGTGTTTTCCCCAAGTTTTGCGATAAACCCAGAATAAAACCACCAGCGCGATAAACGCCACCCAAGGCAAAAACATCCACAGCGGCGGGTTTTCCGGCACCTCCCATCGCGGATAAATCGGCATCAGGGGATACGGATCGAACGGCCACACGCACTGTTTTAAATAGAAGAAAATCGCCGCGCCCGCGATCACGATGCGCGACCACCAGCCGCCCACCGGAATGACCTCCGCGCCGATGGCGTTCTTGTGCTGAAAATAAACGGTGACAAGCGCGACTATTATGGCCATGGCAAAAAATGGCGCGGTGCTGAGCACAAGGTGCCTCACCGAGCGCCATTGCGGGCCTTTCCGCTTGTTCCACAGCTGGACAAGCCCCCACGTTATGCCAAGCGCGACAAGCATGCCGGCCGCGAATTTCAGGCTCCCGGAGGGCGCTATGATTTCCTTTATCAGCGAGCTTGTTGAGTTGGCTTGCGAGCTTATGGTCTCGGCCCCCACCAGCCATCTCATGGCGACGATTGTGCCACAAGCAACAGCGGCGCAAAACGAGGCAAGCGCCATGAAAACAGGGGTGTCCCGAAGCTCCAAATTGTCGTCCTTCCACCACTTATACAATACAAACGCGAAAGGAAGCACGATGACGGCGCTCTTGCTCAGCAACGCCGCCGCGAACAACACCAGCGACGCCACAAGATTCCCCGTCTTTCCCCCCTCGTGATATTTTATAAACGTGATCGCCGAGAGCAGCATGAATATGAGCGAAATTGTGTTCTTCTGCTCCGACACCCACGCCACCGACTCGACAAGCACGGGATGAATCGCAAACAAAAGCCCGCCTATCCACGCCCACCTTATTCTTAATAATGAAAGCAATTGCCACACCAGCAGCGCGTTTATCACATGCCAGATCGAGTTTATAATATGATAACAACTGTTGTCGTATTGCCAGAGCTGCCACTCGAGCCAGAGGATCGTCGCCTTGAGCGGCAGGTAGTCGGCGCCGACATCGCCCTTCCAGATTATCTTCAGCCCGGCAAGACCGCTGCTGAGCGCGGGGTTGGCGGTGATCTCCTGGTCGTCGTCCCAGAGCCAAGTGCCGTGAAACGCCGGCGACGCCACAAACAAACCCGTCGCCACGATGATCGCCGCGTAGAGCAGAATCCTGTGCCAGTCGTGCTTCACGACCGGCGTCGGCAACGGTTCGGGCGCGGCGGTTGCGGAACCGGAGGCGGCGGGCGCGCTCTTGAGGCTGCGCGTATGTTCCGGGAACTTGCGGGATGATTTGTCGTTCATTGAAGATGGGCGGTGCGTTGTTTGTATACGGAGCAAACCGTGTCGAACACTTGCGACACAGGGATGTTTTTCATGCAGAGATTGTTGTTGCAGGCGGTCTGGCGGTTGTTCCACGCGTTGATGCACGGCGAGCAGGCGAGGCCGAGCCAGATGTTGTGATTGCGCGGGCTGAGCGTGCCGAAAAGCAGCGGCGTCTCGGGGCCGAACAACACAACCACATCGACCGGCGTGAGCGCCGCGAAATGCGCGGGACCGCTGTCGTTGGTGACGAGAATTTCCGCCAGTCCGTAAACAATCAGGAGCTGGCGCAGCGTCGTCTTGCCCGCGAGCGAGAAACAGCGCGCGTCATTCACCTCGGCGACGAGTTTTTCGATTTTTTCCGCCTCAGAGGGGCCGCCGGTGAACGCAATCGCGATGTCGGAATGCGTTTCCAAAAGCCGCCGTGCGAGCTCGACGTAATTCGAGTTCTCCCAACGGCGCAAGGGCATCAGGTCGCTCGCGTTGGCATTGAGCAAAATGACGCGGCGCGTGCGCCCGGAGGCGTCCGTTCCCGCGAGCTCGCGAAGCATCGCGGCAACCTCCTCGCGCTCGGAATCCTCCGGCTTGAAATGCGCGAGCGACATCTCCGCGGGCGGCGTGAATCCAAACGTCGGGAAGGCATCGGGATCGTTGTCGAGCGCGCGCACGAGCGAAAGAAACGTCTTCGACGCGTGCATGTGCGAATTATACAACACTCGATGCGTGCACAGGTTTCCGCGATACGGCCCCTCGCCAAAATAACAGTGAAAACCGACGCGCATCCGCGTGCCCATCATGTAGGCGATGATGGCCGACGCGCGCGCGAAGAACTCCATGTCGATGCACACGTCGATTTTGCGACGGCGGATTGCCCACAAACGCGAAAGGCAACTCGTCACCATCGACACCGCCGACTTCGTGCGAATCGTGAGCACGTTCTCGCGCGGAATCAGGTCCATCACATCGAGGATGAAGCGGTTTTCCTCGAACATGAGGAAAAAAACATTCTCCTTGCCCACCTTCGCGACAGCCTGCCGGATGGCCTCGTTTGCAAGAACCGTCGAGCCCTGCTCGGCGAGTTTCAGAAAAATAATGCTCTTGGGCTCCGTTTTTATGTCGGGCCTGAAAATCAAATCCATGAGCCAGCGCCAAAAGGTAAAACAGGCGCAGACATACGGAAACACCCATCCGTCAATTTGTTGCAATCGTTTAGTTTGGGCGCTTGGTCGGCTCATGGATAGTGGGCATGCAAATGGAAAAGCGTGTAAAATACGTGAGAACGGCCCTTTGAAAAGACCGAAAAGCGGGCAAAATCAAAACAGCGTCCCCGGATACTCGCCTCGAGCCACGAGCTCCCGAATCGAGGCGACCACGCCGGGCTTGTCCGCCGGATACGTTATGCCAAACCAATCGCTGTCCGCCGTGAACGCGCGCACGCGCAACCCGCCCCGCCCGACCAGTGCCGCGACTGCCGCGGGCAAATAAAACTCAGCCTGGTTTCCCTCCGTGTAAGTTTCGTCGCGCCGCAGGAACGCGGCGAGCTGGCTCTCAAGCGCGCCAAAAAATCCCGGCAAAAAGCCCCAGCAATTCATCGAAACCGTTTCGTCGCCGGAATACTTTTTCCCCTCGCCCGCCCCAACCTCGTCCGCCGCGATTTTTGTGTGCTCGACGACATCGCGAAGCCATCCGTCCGTCCCAATCTCGCACATGCCTCGCGACACCGTGCCATTTTCCGAAAGCGTCCTCGACAACTTGAACCCCACCAGCGTCGCCTCCCCCTCGCCCGCCGCCGTCAAAAACCCGGCCAGCGTTCGAAACGCGTCCGCGCCGTAAAAATCATCCGCGTTGATCACCGCGAAAGGCTCCCGAACCTCGCCGCGCGCGCACCAAGTCGCATGCCCCGTGCCCCAGGGCTTCGCGCGCCATGACGGCACTCCAAACCCCGGCGGCAAATCGTCCATTGCCTGAAACGCATACCCCACCTCGATGCGCCCGTCATACTTCGCGCCGACCTGCTCGCGAAAAACCTCCTCAAAATCGCGCCGGATAACAAACACCACGCGCCCGAATCCCGCCCGGATCGCATCGAAAACCGAATAATCCAAAAGTGTTTCGCCCGACGGACCGACGGGGGCGATCTGTTTGAGCCCCCCGAAACGGGAGCCCATACCTGCGGCAAGAACGAGTAACGTGGGTTTCATAAACAGCCACCCTTGGCCAAAATGACGCGGAAGCGCAACACCAAGGAACAGCCCGGCTCAGTCCCGCGAACCCGCGCGCCCCCCGGGGCTCGCCGCCGGCCTTTTTTCCGCGGCATCGTCAGCGGCGGCCTCCGGTGTCAGCATATGCTTGCGCAACAGATTCACCACGCCCCAAAGCACGATTCCGAACGCCGCGCCGCCGATATGCGCGAGCGTCGCCACGCGGATGTTGGGATCGTCAAACTTGATCATGCCACCCCCGCGCCCGCCGAGCCGCGCCTCGTATATCAACTCAGCCACATGGATTCCCAGAAACACAGGCCAAAACCAGTCGCGCCACGATTGCTGCCAGCCCAAAAACGCAAGCATCACAAGCCAGCCCACGTTCGCGCCCGACAACCCGCCGTAGCGAATCATGTCCGCGTCAAAAATAAAAATCGTTGTCGTCACGGCCAGGGGCATCAGCACGAGCCAGCCCACGTTCAGCCACCAGCGATACCGGTAAACCAGCGCCCACCCGATCAAAAAATACAGCCCCGTATCCAGCGCGAAATGCACCCAGCCGAAATGCACGAAATTTCCCGTCCACATCCGCCACCACTCGCCCGCAATGATCGCCGAGCGGTCGTAAACCAGCGCGCGCGCCAGCTCCGGCCACGACTGCGCGACAAGCGCCAGCACCCCGCCCGGCAAAAACAGCCACGGCAGCAAACGCGGTTTCAACAGTGATGAGAACGGCGGGATCATTTTGAAAACGCGGAGCTTGGCCGCGGATCGCGATGTTGACGACAACTTTTGCGCGTGCAACACGCCGCGCACTCGGCCAACAATCACGCCCGTATTCTTTTTCGTTTTCGCAACCGCACGGCAGCGCGCAATCGTTCCGGGCGAAGCGACAATCCGCCAAATCCAAAATTCCCGCATGCCGCTCACACCCTCCGCCACACGCGAACTTCTCGCCTCGCTCGGCCACAACCCGAAGCGCTTTCTCGGGCAAAACTTCCTCGTTGACGGCAACATTGTGCGCAAATCCCTCGAACTCGCCCAAATCGCCCCGTCCGACACCGTCGTCGAAATCGGCCCCGGCCTCGGCACGCTCACCAACGCCCTGCTCGAAACCGGTGCTCACGTTTACGCAGTCGAAAAAGACACCACGCTCCACGCCCACCTCGCCTCCACGCTCGCCCCGAAACACCCCCAAACATTTCACCTCATCCACGGCGACGCCCTCGACCACCCCCTCGCCGGATTGGATTCAGCCCTTCAGCCCTTCAGCCATTCAGCCCCTTCCATCAAAGTCGTCGCCAACCTCCCCTACGCCATCTCAACCCCGTGGATGGATGCGATTCTTTCCGGCCCGCTGCCCGAACGCATGGTGCTCATGCTCCAGCAGGAGGCCGCGCAACGCTACACCGCCGGGCCCGGCACCAAACAATACAGCGCCATCTCCATCTTCCTTCAAAACGCCTACGACATCGCGCCCGGCCACAAAGTCTCCGCCGCCTGCTTTTATCCGCGTCCCGACATCGAGTCGTATCTGCTTCACCTCGTGCGCAAGCCACGCCCCTTTATTTTTGCGACTGAAACAAAAGCCGCCATTCGCGCCTGTTTCCAACAACGCCGCAAACAACTCGGCGCGCTGCTTCGCGACCGCCTGCCGGACGGCGCGCGCGGCGACTGGTTTGATTATCTCGCGACCGAGGGACAATTCACCCCCAAAAGCCGCCCCGAGGAAATCCCGCCCGAACTCTGGACTCATTTCCCCGCAAATCCGCCGCCGCAGACTCGCACTTGAAACTCCTCCGATTTTAAATCTATAAATGCGCCCTTATTTTCCGAAGCACCATAATCCCTCGTCCGGTCGCACACACACATACATGACATCCTACCTGAAAAAACTAACCGCCGTGCCGCCGGCCCTTTTTTCCCTGTTCGTTTTTGCCGCCGCGCCCGCGCTGCACGCGCAGGAGGCCGCCGCGCCCGGCATATTTGCAGATGGCCAGGAATATTACGGCGACGACGAGGAGTATCACATTTACGGATCCGTCGAGAACGACCAATACACCTCGTCCACCGGTTTTTTCCGCGTCACCATCCCCGTGCTCCCCGAGCTCGGCGGCCAGATAAACGACACGCCAAACACCGTCACCTTCCAGGATGACTACGGCGAGCACGCGACCATCGGCTGCTTTCGCATGAACGACGAGCTGCGCGCCGAGGAAACCAAGCGCGGACGCAAGGAATTCCTCGTGTGGTTTTTCCAGCAATTCATCCAGCGCGATTTCACCCGCAACGTCCCCGGCACCAGCACCGAGCCCAACGCCCGCTTCATCAACGGCACGCAAGGCGGCACGCTCTTCACGCAGCTGCTCCTTCCCAACGGCTCCGCATTTGCACACCGCGTTTTTGTGTTCCCGCCCAAGTCGGGTCACGTCGCCAAGCGCGGCAATTTCATCTTCATAAACAACGGCAACATCTACGTGATCAGCATCGAGCTCGCCGAGCGCATCTTCGAGCACAGCACTTACAACAAAACCGTCACCGAGGAGGAGGCCGTCCTTCGCAGGCGTCTCAACGACCTGCTCAACCGCATCACCTTCATGGAAGGCCCGGCAAACGCACCGGCGCCCGCCGGCAACATTCCCGCAACAGGCATCGCCCCCGCCCCTGCACCCGCGGCGACACCGTCGGAAATCCCCGCCATCACGCTCCCCTCTTCCGGGCCGTCATCCTCGGGCACCTCCCTCAAATAATAGTCCCCTTCTCCAAAGCCCTCCGAGGCTTCCTTTTGGTAATCGACTTCAACCAGTCAATCGCCCGCGCCACAACCTGCTTGCATTGTGCCAGCATACCCTTTCTCGCCGCGTTAGCCTGAAGCTTATCCCAAAATTTTTCATCATCAAAATACCGCCCGATAATATCGCTCGCCCATTCATCGCGCACCTCCGCTTCACTGTATCCACGCAAAAGCCTGTCCTTTCGATAAGCCTTCGGCATCGGAGCCACACCGTCCACTACATTTGCAAAATCACTCCAAAGCCGGCCGTTTTGAATCTTAAGCGGGTGCCAAGCTCATGCCCCATTAATACATTTTCAGGCGCGTCTGTCGCCGAGTTTATGAATATTGTATTTGGGCCGCTTGGCTCGATAAATGTCTTCAAGTTAGCCCGCTCACTTGAGCGGTAGAACACCACCTTCTTTTTGAAGGTGTTTTCCAACGCGCTTACGAAATCAGACCCGCGAGACGCCTCGACTCCAGCACCACCTTTCGCCAATATTCCTCCGGATTCTCCCTGTATTCCTTCAGGGATTGTTCGAACTCCTGAAGCTCCTCCGGCTTGTCCCTCAGCTCCGCGCGCATCGCCTCCACCCTCTCTGGATAGTCCATGTCGTGCACGATATCGCACGGCCCGCTCGCATGTGACAACACGGGCATTTTCTCCTGACAGGAGTCCTGCGAGCCTTGCGTTGAGTTCGTCTGTCCCGAGACCTGTTGCATCCACCCATTTCGATGCCTTCGGCGAACGCGGGGCAACATGATTTACGTCCGCATTGCCGCGTGAAGGCACGATATCCCCTCCGTCCTCTATATTTCCATCAAGCGCGCGCCGCGCCGAAAGCTCCGTGCCGCCTACTTGATCCCCGACAGCTCCCTGTCGATATTCGGGTTGAGCGAAAGGCAAATGGAGACGGGCCGAGTTTTGTTGATTTTCATTCTCCTCATGAGTTTTTAGCAGGAAAATAAGGACGCGGATTCAATGATTCGTTCGCGTTTATTGATTTACGCCCGGCAAACAGGCGCGCCGGAGAACTGGCGGACCGTGCTACGCGCCCGATATTCCCGTGATTTCGCCGTCGGGCGACACGTCGATTTTTTCGGCGCTCGGCACCCTGGGCAGTGCCGGCATGCGCATCATCCGGCCAGTGAGAGCCACGATAAATCCCGCGCCCGCCGCCAGCTCGAAATCGCGCACCGTGATGCGGAACCCGCGCGGACGTCCGAGCTTCTTCTCGTCATCGCTAATCGAGTTTTGCGTCTTCGCCATGCACACGGGCAGCCCGCCAAACCCCGCCGCCTCGAACAATGCAAGCCTGTGCTCCGCCTCGGGCAGGAAATCCACCCCGTCCGCGCCATAGATTCGCCGCGCAATCGCGCCGATTTTTTCACGCACCGGCATCGAATCCGCATAAACGAACTCCAGTGGCGAGAGGGTTTTCTCCGCCGCGGCGATTGATTCCACAACCGCGTTCGCCAGCTCCACCCCGCCCTCGCCTCCGCGCGCGAACACATCCGAGAGCGCGCACCCCGTGCCGTTCGCCGCGCAGAACTCGCGAACAACCGCAAACTCCTCCGGCGTGTCGACGGGAAAGCGATTGATCGCCACCGTCACCGGGCGCCCGAAGCTCCTCGCCGCGTCGAGATGCGCCGCGAGATTTTCAAGGCCCCGGGTGAGCGCCGCCACGTCCGGTTTCTCAAGATCGACAAGCGCCGCGCCGCCGTGCATCTTGAGCGCGCGAATCGTCGCCACGAGCACAATCGCGTCCGGCGCGAGTCCCGTCTGGCGGCATTTGATGTCGATGAATTTTTCCCCGCCGAGGTCGAACGCGAATCCGCACTCCGTCACCACGTAATCCGCGTGCGCAAGCGCCATGCGCGTCGCCAGCGCCGAGTTGCATCCGTGCGCGATATTCGCAAACGGCCCGCCGTGCACAAACGCGGGCACGCCCTCGGCTGTTTGCACGAGGTTCGGTTTTAGCGCGTCGCGCAACAGCGCGCACATCGCGCCCGTGACGCGAAACTCCGACGCGCGCACCGGCTCGCCCTCCGCGGTGAAACCGACAACAAGCCGGTCAATCCGCGCGCGCAAATCCGCCAGCGATTCCGACAGGCAAAGCACCGCCATGATTTCCGACGCAGCCGTGATGTCGAAGCCGCCCGCGCGCTCCGTCGCCGAGTCCACTCCCGTGCGAATCGAGCGCAGCGCGCGGTCATTGCAATCAAGCACTCGCTTCCAAAGCACGCCCTCCGGCGCGAGCCGTGTTTGTTTGAAATGAAGCTGGTTGTCGATCACCGCCGCGAGCAAATTGTGCGCCGATGTGATCGCGTGAAAATCCCCCGTGAAGTGCAGATTGATCTCGCGCGCCGGCTGCACCGTGCTGAGTCCGCCGCCCGCCGCGCCGCCCTTGCGCCCGAACACCGGCCCCATCGAGGGCTGCCTCAACGCCAGCGCGGCGGAGCGCCCGGTTTTTTTGATGCCCTGCGCGAGCCCGATCGACGTGACCGTCTTGCCCTCGCCCGCGGGGGTCGGCGTGATCGCCGAAACGAGGATAAGTTTCCCGTTTTTCGGACGGCGCGCCCGCGCCGCGTCGAGCGCCGCCAGAGAAACCTTCGCCTTGTCGTTGCCGTAAAGCGAGAGGTGGTCTTGGTTGATGCCGATTGAACGTGCGAGGTCGGTAATGGGAAGCATGGGTAAAATATTGGTTATTTTGCGGGGGAATCGGCGCAAATCGACTCAAATCGATTTGGATCGATTTGCGCCGATTCTCACGCAAGTTTTTCCCCATGTTAAAATTTCTCTTCATTGGTGACATCGTCGGAAAACCCGGGCGCGCAATTGTGATTGAAAAACTCGCCGCGCTGCGCGACGAGCGCGCCATCGACTTTGTCGTCGCCAACGCCGAGAACTCCGCCGCCGGCTCGGGCATCACGGGCGCAATCGCCAAAACGCTCCTCGCATCGGGCGTGGATGCCATCACGCTCGGCGACCATGTGTGGGATCAAAAAGGCTGGGAACACGACATCGGCGCGCTCGACCGCGTTTGCCGCCCCGCCAACCTTCCCGCCGCGTGCCCCGGACGCGAATACGTCATCCTCGAAGCCGGTGGTTTCCGCCTCGGCGTGACGACGATGCTTGGCCGCCAGTTCGTGGGAATGAAAGCCGAATGCCCGTTCCTCGGTGCCGAGCGCGTCCTGCGCGAGCTTGAGGACAAAACCGACGGTGTCTTTGTTGAAATCCATGCCGAGGCCACGTCCGAAAAACAAGCGATGGGCTGGCATCTCGACGGACGCGCCGTCGCCGTGCTCGGCACGCACACGCACGTCCCCACCGCCGACGCATCCGTGCTGCCCGGCGGCACCGCGTTCATGTGCGACGTGGGAATGACCGGCCCCTACGCGTCGGTGTTGGGCCGCGAAGTGAAACCGGTGCTCGGACGCTTCCTCGACGGCATGCCGCGCCGCTTCGAAGTGGCCGAGGGCGATGTGCGCATGTCAGCCGCGCTGGTGACATTCGACCCCGCGACCAAACGCGCGGTATCGTGCGAATTGATAACGGTGAAAAGCTAACCGGCGCGCATTCTCGAACCGCGCACGCGCTTCGAGCATCATCCGCTGTTTTTGTTTTTTGCATGGGATGGGTTCAACGCCATGCATGATTCGGTGTTTTTTACCGTCTTTGTTGTGGCGCGGCAAAAATGACAGTCCCGTTTTCAGCGAGTAAGATGACATGGGAAATTTCACTCATCAAAAACGCATCACGAAATCCGTATACGTTGATGCTATTGCCTTGCGCTCCCACGAAAACGCCCCACCCTCTTGCGCAACTTTTCTCCTTTTTATCATGGCTAAAACATTCGTATTCTCATCCGAGTCCGTTGGCGAGGGGCACCCCGACAAAGTCGCCGACTATATTTCCGACAGCGTCCTCGACGCCTGTCTCGCCCAGGACAAAACCTCCCGCGTCGCCTGCGAAACCATGGTCAAGTCCAACGTCGTCATCCTCGCCGGCGAGATCACCACCAAGGCCAGGCTCAACTACGAAACCATTGTCCGCGACGCCATCCGCGAAATCGGCTACACAAACAACGACGACGTCTTCCACGCCGACACCGTTTTCATCAACAACTACCTCACCAGCCAGTCGCCCGACATCGCCCAGGGCGTCGACAAACGCAAAGCCAAGGGCAAGAAAACCGCCGAGCAAGGCGCCGGCGACCAAGGCCTCATGTTCGGCTACGCGTGCGACGAGACACCCGAGCTCATGCCGCTCCCCATCATGCTCGCCCACCGCCTCGGACGCGAACTCACCAAAATCCGCAAAACCGGCGGCAAAAAATGGGCGTGGCTCCGCCCCGACGCCAAATCGCAAGTCTCCATCCGCTACGAAAACGACCGCCCCGTCGAAGTCGTCAACGTCGTCATCTCCACGCAGCACACCGCCGACGTCGAGCATGCGCAAATCGAGTCCGCCCTCATCGACAACGTCATCCGCAAAGTCATCCCCGCCGACCTCCTCAACGGCAACACCCAGTATCTCATCAACCCCACGGGCCGCTTTGTCGTCGGCGGCCCGCAAGGCGACTCCGGCCTCACCGGACGCAAAATCATCGTCGATTCCTACGGCGGCTGGGGCCGCCACGGCGGCGGCGCCTTCTCCGGCAAGGACCCCTCGAAAGTTGACCGCTCCGCCGCCTACATGGCGCGCTGGGCCGCCAAAAACATAGTCGCCGCCGGCCTCGCCAAATACGCCGAGCTCCAGCTCGCCTACGCCATCGGCTACCCGCACCCGGTCAGCGTGTTTGTTGACACCTTCGGCACCGGCAAAGTCGGGGACGAAAAAATCGCCCGCGCCGTCCAAAAAGTCTTCAGCTTCAAACCCGCCGACATCATCAAGCAACTCAACCTCCTGCGCCCGATCTACCGCGAGACAACCAACTACGGCCACTTCGGCAAAGCCGGCCTCCCGTGGGAGCAAACCAACAAAACCGCCGCCCTCCGCGCCGCCGTCAAATAAGTGAGTTTTGGATTTGGGGTTGCTCAAGCGTCATCCGGAAATCCTTCGGAGCGGTGGTTCCCAATCCAAAATCCAAAATCGAAAATCCAAAATAAAAATCATGTCCAAGCCCGCCTTCTCAATCACGTCCAAGTATCACGTCCGCGACATCGCGCTCGCCCCCTGGGGCCGCAAGGAAATCTCCGTCGCCGAGCACGAAATGCCCGGCCTCATGGCCATCCGCAAAAAATACGGCGCGTCCGCCAAAAAACCGCTCGCCGGCGTGCGCATCATGGGATCGCTCCACATGACGATCCAGACGGCCGTGCTCATCGAAACGCTCAAGCACCTCGGAGCCAGCGTTCGCTGGGCCTCGTGCAACATCTTCTCCACGCAAGACCACGCCGCCGCCGCCATCGCCAAAAGCGGCGTGCCCGTCTTCGCATGGAAAGGCGAAACCCTCGAGGACTACTGGGACTGCACCCTGCGCGCCATCACCTTCCCCGGCGGCAAGGGCCCGCAACTCATCGTCGATGACGGCGGCGACGCCACCCTCCTCATCCACAAAGGCTGCGAACTCGAGGAAGGCTCCGACTGGGTCAACACTCCCTCCGCCTCGCACGAGGAGCAAGTCATCAAAAACCTCCTCAAGCGCGTTCACAAAACGAACAAAAATTTCTGGCGCCCCATCGCCGCCGAATGGCGCGGCGTCTCCGAGGAAACCACCACCGGCGTGCACCGCCTCTACCAAATGCTCGACGCGAAAACACTCCGCGTCCCCGCCATCAACGTCAACGACTCGGTGACCAAGTCCAAGTTCGACAACCTCTACGGCTGCCGCGAATCCCTCGCCGACGGACTCAAGCGCGCCACCGACGTCATGATCGCCGGCAAAGTCGCCTGCGTGTGCGGCTACGGCGACGTCGGCAAAGGCTGCGCCCACTCCCTGCGCGGCTTCGGCGCGCGCGTCATCGTCACCGAAATCGACCCCATCAACGCCCTCCAGGCCGCGATGGAAGGCTTCGAGGTCAACACCACCGAAAGCACCCTCGGCACCGCCGACATCTACGTGACGACCACCGGCAACCGCGACGTCATCACGCTCGAGCACATGAAGCGGATGAAAGACCAGGCCATCGTCTGCAACATCGGCCACTTCGACAACGAAATCCAAGTCAGCCGCCTCTACGCCGAGAAAGGCGTGAAGCGCATCACCATCAAGCCGCAATACGACCAGTTCGTATTCCCGAATGGACGCAGCATCTATCTCCTCGCCGAAGGCCGCCTCGTGAACCTCGGCTGCGCGACCGGCCACCCGAGCTTCGTGATGTCAAACAGCTTCACAAACCAGACGCTCGCGCAAATCGACCTCTGGCAAAACCGCGACCGTTACGAAGTCGGAGTGTATCGCCTGCCGAAGCACCTCGACGAGGAAGTCGCGCGCCTGCACCTGGAAAAAATCGGCGTCAAGCTCACCAAGCTCACCAAGCAACAAGCCGCCTACCTCGGCGTCCCGGTGAACGGCCCCTACAAACCGGAGCACTACCGGTATTGAGCACCATCGACTTGAATTAAAACGAAAACGCGGGAACTCCCGCGTTTTTTTATTCCCCTTGCCCGGCACTGTATATGCGATCACCGAGCAACCGTGATTTGAATATGCCCGCATGTCCGAACTCGCTGAATCTCGCATCACTTGAAGTCTAAAACAACCCTTCGCACTTAATACGGAAATAATAAAAATTCAGGTATTTTTTTGCATATCAAAATTTTCCATTACTGTCTCAATTTTTAATGCCACGCCAGCCCCTCCCTTTGATGTTCGCATGGCCCACATCCCCACAACTCTCACGCGTTTCCCTTACCGGTAATATTTGCAGCCGCAAACGCCATCCGCGCGACTATGGGACAAATGGCGCAGGGGCATTTCATGCCAAACCACATCCAATACGCTCCCGCATTTGTCAATTGCCACCCCCTTATCTTTTCAAAGCAAAGAGACCCGGCCCCGCAAAAAAACCCCCGGAAAAACCGGGGGCTTTGTGATTGTTTATAGCAACTGGATGCCAGGATATTAGCGGCGCTTTTTGACGAGGCCGAATTCCTTCTTGATATTCTGAACGCTCGGGAGCGAGATACCAAGGCTCTTGGCGATTTCGGCGCCAGTCTTGCCATCGGCAACCAGGGCCTTCACTTGATCCTTCACCTCGGGCGTGATGCGGGCGCGCTTGCCCTTCTTGCCTTTTTTGGCCTTGGGAGCCTTGGCGGCCTTCGCACCCTTGGCGGGACGTCCGGGCTTCTTGGAGCCGACGGCGCGCTTGAGCGCCTTGATAAAGGAATCAATGTCATTGAATCCATAAGCCGCGGGCAGGCTTGCGAGTTTCCCCTGAATCTTCTGAAACTTCTCAAGTTCCGCCAGCTTTGCTTTTGTTACTGCAATTTCGTTTTTGATGTCGTTTGCCATACGAACGCCAATAGAGTAATATGTTTTTTCTCATGCAAGCATTATTATCCAATTTATATGCTACTATGCGTTTTTACCGAGCCCCAATAAACAGGCGGGGAGGCATGCGGAAAATCATACTCCGGATTTGTCACAATCTAAAAAACAACACCCATCCACCCGCATAAGAATTTCGCAATCACTTGTTTTGCAACAAATTGACAAATCATAAAACCCCTCCCGCGCATTATTTTCATCATCGAAAACAATGTTCATTTTTCGCCGCCCGGGCGCGGAAGAACATGCCGGAAATGTCGGTTAAAAATACACAATTTTTTCGCAAAACCCACAGTGCGGCGGGGAAAAAACATACCTTTGGCGCGACACGAAGCCGCGTTCTGCCGCCCGTAATTCTTGGCGGGGCCGGCAAGCGCGCCCAGCCCGCTAACGGCCAAAGCCAGTCCGCATGCAGTATAGCTTAAGAATATTTTTAGGGGAAAAGCCAATGAAGCCCGTTTAATTTTCCCCGATGGTAGCGGTGTGATGAATAAGTATTGGAACACTAAATCCTTTATTTGTCCGAATGATTGTCCGGCAAAAGGCCTGTAAACACACACGGGACGCACGCACGCCCCGTTCGAAACACGTCCTTAAGAAAATTCCTTTTGTTTTTAGAATGCCACCGAATAGGTCATCATGACGCTGTGCTCGATGATCGGGATTCCGCCGCCGATGGCGCTTTTTTCTTTTCGTTAAATACATCGTTCATATTGAGCTTTATTTTTTGCCGAAGCACCGCGGAGGTCGCCGGCCGGAAAGCGGGATGGTCGTGGCGGGCGGCGTGGTCGATGAACACCGGCGGCGTTGTGCGCAAGGTCGGCTTGTAAGCGAACTGCGGGGTGCGCAGCCGTTGCGAGTCCTGATAAAAACTTGCTGGCAATTAGTAACCGTGCCCCCCCGCCAGCCCGATGCCCCGGGTCAACATGTCTATGGGTCTTTCTGGCAGGCTCGAATTTCTGCTTTCTTAATTCTTAATTCTTAATTCTTAATTCATCCCCTCATGCCTATTCGTCTTCACGACTCGCTCACACGCACCGCGCTTCCGCTCGCGCCCGGCCAGCCCGACGGCGTTTTCCGTTTCTACAACTGCGGCCCCACGGTTTACGCGCCCGCGCACATCGGCAACTTCCGCACCTTTGTCGTCAACGACCTCATCCGCCGCCTGCTCGAACTCGAATTCGGCGCCGACAAAGTCCGCCACGTCCGCAACATCACCGACGTTGACGACAAAACCATCCGCCGCTCGCGCGAGGAAAACCGCACGCTCGCCGAGGTCACCCGCCAGTGGACGGAAAAATTTCACGCCGACTGCGACGCGCTCAACTGCCTGCGGCCGCACGACGAGCCCCGCGCCACCGACCCGCGCTACATGAGCGAGCAAGTCAACATGATCGACGTGCTCCTCGAAAAAGGAAACGCCTACGTCGCGCCCGACGGCTCCGTGTATTTCAAAGTCTCCTCCTATCCCGCCTACGGCGCGCTCTCCCGCGTCAAGGAGCGCGAGCTCAAGCCCGGCTCCGCCCTCGCCGGCAAGCCCGGGGCCTCCGCAGCCGACGCCGACGAAAAGGAGGACGGCTCCGACTTCGCCCTCTGGAAGGCGCACAAGCCCGAGGACGGCCCCAACCAGTGGCCCGGCCCGCGCAACGCCGCCGCCGGGCGCCCCGGCTGGCACATCGAATGCAGCGCCATGAGCAAGGCGATCCTCGGCCCGACCATCGACCTGCACACCGGCGGCGTCGATCTGCTCTTCCCGCATCACGAAAACGAAATCGCGCAAAGCCAGTGCTGCAACGACCGGACCTTTTCGCGCCACTGGTATCACAGCGAGCACCTCCTCGTTGACGGCAAAAAAATGAGCAAGTCGCTCGGCAACCTCTACACGCTCGACCAGCTCGCCGCGATGGGCCACACGCCGATGGCGCTCCGCTACGCGCTCCTCGCCGGGCATCCGCGCAAACAACTCAACTTCACACTCGACTCGCTCCACGCCGCCGAAAAAGCGCTCGCCACCTTCCGCGCCTTCGCCGCCGCGCTTCCGCCCTCCGGTGGCGACGACACCGTGCTCGATCCGTTTTTCGCCGCCCTGCACGACGACCTCAACACACCCGCCGCCCTCGGCGCGCTCTTCACGCTCGTCAACCGCGGCCCCGCCGAATCGAAACTCGACGCGCCGGTTTTCGCGCGCGCCATGTTCGCCCTCGGCCTGAAACTCGACGCACCCGTCGCGCCAAAAGCCGAGGCTCCCGCCGATGTGACCGCGCTCGCCGAGCAACGCTGGGCCGCGAAAAAAGCGAAGGATTTCGCCGCCGCCGACCGCCTCCGCGGAGAAATCGCCGGCAAAGGCTGGACGATGCTCGACGGCAAGGACGGATACAAACTGGAACCGATAAAGGGAGCCTGAGAAGGTTTTAATAATCCTCAGATGACGCCGATTTTCACAGATGCAAACCTCCGCATCTGTGAAAATCTGTGACATCTGTGGGTTAGCCCTTCTTCTCCGCCCCGGTTTTCGCCCACTCAATTCACGGGGAGTATTTTTTGCAACGCGATCAGTCGGACGGCCCCACCCTTCCCCGTCCTGCGCCCCGCCGCATTGCAATACTTTCGCATATTGCCCCGTCCGTCCCGCCCAATCTCCGCGCTTGCGCAAAGCTCATTGTTTTTAAAGCTTCTTCCTTTTTACAACGTTCAACCGACCAATGAAACAACGCACTCTCGCTCGGGAAGTCACCATACAAGGCAAAGCGCTCCACACGGGCGAAGAAGTCACCATGACCATGCGGCCCGCGCCCGCAAACCACGGCATCGTCTTCAAGCGCGTCGACCTGCCCGGCAGCCCCGAGCTCCGCCCCCGCGTTGACCAAATCTCCGATCTCGTCCGCGCCACCACCATCCAGGTCGGCCACGCCAAGCTCCACACCGTCGAGCACATCCTCTCCGCCCTCACCGGCTGCGGCATCGACAACGTCCTCATCGAGATCAACGCCTCCGAACCCCCGATCATGGACGGCTCCGCGCGCCCCTTCGTCAACATGATCCTCCAGGCCGAGCCCGTCGAGCAGGACAAGGACCGCGAATACTTCACGCTCGACGCCCCCGTCTCCGTCTCGCGCGGCAACTCCACCATCATCGCCCTCCCCGCCGACGAACTCAAAATCTCCTGCACCTCGGCCGACGACCGCGGCATCCACACCCAACACCTCTCGATCTCGATCGACCCCGACATTTACATGTCGCAGATCGCCGCCGCGCGCACCTTCACCATCTACGAGGACATCGAGGAACTCCTCAAGCTCGGCAAAATCAAGGGCGGCACCCTCGACTGCGCCGTTGTCATCAAGGGCGACAAAATCCTCTCCAAGGAGGGCCTGCGCTTCAACGACGAGTTCGTGCGCCACAAGATCCTCGACATCGTCGGCGACATCACGCTCCTCGGCATGCCCCTCAAGGCGCACATCATCGCCACGCGCCCCGGCCACGCCATCAACGCCGACCTCACCAAGGCCCTCTACGAAAAACTCCTCGAGCGCAAAAAGAAGCCCGCGAAAAAGAAGGCCGCCCGCGCCGACACGCTCCGCCCCAACGAAACCTCGCTCGACATCAAGCGCATCCTCGAAATGATGCCGCACCGCTACCCCTTCGTGATGGTTGACCGCGTCATCGAATTCATCGGCGACAACGAGCTCGTCGCCATCAAAAACGTCTCCATCAACGAACCCTATTTCCAGGGCCACTATCCCGAGGAGCCCCTCATGCCCGGCGTGCTCCAGCTCGAAGCCATGGCGCAAGCCTCCGGCCTGCTCCTCCTGCGCGGCATAAGCGTTGACGGGCGCACCCCGTTTTTCATGAGCGCCGACAAGATCAAATTCCGCCGCCCCGTGCGCCCCGGCGACCAGCTCACCATCAACGCCAAGCTCACTAAAATCCGCGCCAACAAACTCGCCGTCGCCGAGGCCACCTGCACCGTCGGCGGCAACGTCGTGTCGAGCGCCGAGCTCATGTTCACCCTCGTTGACGCCGCCGGAAACATGGGCGGCTCGTGACAAATCCAGATTAACCCCCAGCCGAAAATGAAATGCCTATTGAGCAATCTATTTTGCGCATTCTGGCTATTCGTGCTTTTGTGCCCAAAGGCATTGTTTCGTGCTCTCGAAAGCGCCATACTTCTGCTCATTACCGTGGATGTCGCTTTGCTTGGTATGTTGTTTGCTATTTTTTTCGACTGGCGAAAAAAGAAAGCGAGCGGCTTGGTTTTATTATCTCTTACAGTGGTATTGATTTCCCATGTTCTATTGCCGCCACTCGAAGGCAGTGTTTTTTATATCGTGGCGGTGGCACCGATTGCAGTTTTCATTGGTTCCAGTTTGGTTTCATTTACTTTGAAGATGAAAGTGCCTCCATCGCAGTCAGGGCTGACGCAGAAAAACGACGATTCTGCAATTTAATCGTGCAACCATTCGTAACGGCTACCTGACAACGATCAATATTCCGCAATTTCAAAACTAAATTTTTCCACATGCCTACTCTCATCCACCCCAGCGCGGTCGTCGAACCCGGCGCGCAACTCGGCGACGGCGTTGAAATCGGTCCCTTTGCCTACATCGGCGCGCAAGTCCGCCTCGGCGACGGCACCCGCGTGCGGCACCACGGCACCGTCGAGGGCAACACGCACCTCGGCAAAAACTGCGACGTCTTCCCCTACGCCTACATCGGCGCCAAGACGCAGGACCTCAAATACAAGGGCGGCAACCCCGGCGTGCGCATCGGAGACGGCAACACCTTCCGCGAATTCGTCTCCGTCCACGGAGGCACCAACGACGGCGAGCACACCATTCTCGGCAACAACAACCTCGTCCTCTGCTACGCGCACATCGCGCACGACTGCGTGCTCGGCAACAACATCATCATGAGCGGCTACGCCGGCCTTGCCGGCCACGTCACGGTCGAGGACCACGTCGTCTTCGGGGCCAACTCCGGCGTGCACCAATTCTGCCGCATCGGCGCGTATGTCATGCTCGGCGGCTATTCAAAAATCGTGCAGGACATCGCGCCCTTCATGATTGCCGACGGCAACCCCGCGGTCATCCGCACGATCAACAAAATCGGCCTTGAGCGCAACGGCTTCACGCCCGGGCAAATCGAGCGCGTGAAACAAGCCTACCGCATCCTCTTCCGCGACGGACTGAACCGCACCCAGGCGATGGAAAAACTCACCGCCCACGAGCACGCCCAAACCCCCGAGTTCCAGCGCATCATGACCTTCGCCGGAACCAGCGATCGCGGCCTCGCGCCGGGGGCGGCTTAAACGCCTCCATCAAAAATGGGCTCCAGAATATGAGCCAAAAAACGGCGCGATTATTTTTTCGCAGCCACATGGATCATTAAAAGAACAACATGCCCCTCAAACCACAGGCACTCATTTATGAAGTTGATGCTGTGCATGCATCAAAAGTCGAGCGACTGTCCATCAGTATTTCTGCTCCATATGAAGACGGCAAAGGTGACTGGGCCTGTTTGTTTGAGATTCGTGGAATTAAGGAAATCGAAAAAAAACGAGAGTTCTATGGGGTGGATGCGCTCCAATCCTTGATTCTAAATTTGTTTCTTCTTCATTCAATTTTTTCGCACCTTCGTAAAAAAGGTTACTCATTTAGATGCGTGAACAGCGGGGAAGAAATTTTTCCCGATGAGATGTTTGAGCCCTTCACTAAAAGAACTTATATCTATTTTATTAGGGAACCTCAACCGACTCAGCGAAAAACAAGCCTACTCCCACGAAACCCAACTTTATCCGCTTGCCCTGAATCCGCCGCGCGTTGCTCTTGGGTGAACTTCCATGTCCAAAGCCAGCACCACCAACCAGCCGTTTCTCAAGCGCCGCATCGTCATCACGCGCACGCAGGCGCAAAACGCCGGGCTCCGCGAAAAACTCGAAAGCCTCGGCGCCGAGGTGCTCGACATCCCGCTCATCACCGTCACCCCGGCCATCGACAAAAACGCCCTCGTCGAAATCTTCGCCGAACTCGGGAGCTATGACTGGATCGTTTTCACCAGCGCCAACGGCGCGCGCATTTTTTTCGAGCAATTTTTCAAGGGCTTCGACGACATCCGCTCTCTCGGCCTCCTGCGCTTCGCCTGCGTCGGGCGCGCCACGGCCCGCGAAATCGAAAAACACCACATCAAGGTCGAGTGCATGCCCAAGACCGCCACCGGCGAAGCCCTCGCCGACGCGCTCATCGACACCGGCAGCCTCGACAGCGCCAAGGTAATCGTCGTCACCGGCAATCTCAACCGCGACACACTCGTGCAAAAACTCGGGGACGCCCGCGCCATTGTTGACCGCCTCCCGCTCTACAAAACCGAAAAGACAAACCTCGCCGACAACCCCGCCGCCGCCGATTACCGCGAGCACGGCGCCGACGCGCTCCTCTTCACCAGTTCATCGACAGTCGATTCCTTCGTCGCCCAAGGCGCATCGCTCCGCCGCGGGGAAAAGGCGAAACAGCCCCTCTACGGCAGCATCGGTCCGCACACCAGCGAGACGATGCGCGAGAACAAAATCCCCGTCGATTTCGAGGCGGGCGAAGCCACCCTCGACGCCTTCATCGACGCGTTGATCGCGAAATTGTAGGGGCGCGCCTTGCGCGCGCCCTCGTCCACGCGGATGTTTTTCGGATGCGCCCCTACGCGCGCTCCCACGCCTCCCGGGCAAACGCCACCGTCCGCGCCAGCGTTTCCGGGTTTGTGTCCTCGAGCAGCACATACGCCCAAGGCTTGTGCTGTTTCGCCAGTTTAAAAAACAACGGGTAGTTCAGCAGCCCGCCCGCCGTCCCCGCAGCGACCTGTTTGTATTCGCCCTCCGGCGTGATGACAAAGTCCTTCGCGTGAAACGCCGCGATGCGCTCGCCGAACAGCGCGAACGATTCCTCGATGATCGCGTCCTGATTTTTGTGGTTGTCCGCGTTCACCAAGTTCACCGGGTCAAAAATAATCTGCAAATTGTTCGACCCCACCTCGTCGATCAGCCGTTTGATGCGCCTTGGGCTGTTGACAACATACGACGTCACACCCTCGACGGCCACGAACACGCCAAATTTTTCCGCCTCGCGCACCAGCTCGCGCACGCGCGAAAGCACGCGTTGAAACGCCGCCTCGCCGTGGTTGTCCGGGTGAAACACAAAATCCGCGCGCACCGATCCCGTTTCCGTCCCCACCATGCCGCATCCAAAATCGCGCGCATGGCGCAGGTATTCCTTGAATCGCCCCATCTGAAAACGCGCGTCCGCCTCGTCCGGCGTCCCCAGGTTGATGTAGCATCCCAGCACCGCAATCGAAACGCCCTCCGCGCGAAACGCCTCGCGCGCATGGGTTGCCAGCCCCGGACTCACGCGTCCCGCGTCCGGGTCGAAATCCGGAATCGATTTGACCGCCGCAAACTGCGCCGCGCACAAACCGTGCGCGGCGATCCGCCGTGCCAGCTCGTCGAGTTGCATCTTCCCAAAATCATGCGCGCGAACACCAAGTCTCATAGTGCCCGCATCGTGCTCGACCGCCGCGCAAAGCGTCAACCCCGCGGACGGCCAACAGTAAGAAAGCCCCGGGGCGTTTGAACAAACCAACGCGGGCGGCGGCGCGCCCGTTTATTCGACACCGAAAACTTTTTTCAACTCGTCGATCGCCGCGTCCGGCATCGGGACAAGCGGGCCGAGCGGGCGGCTGAGGAAAAGCGCCTCGCATGTCGCCTCCAGCACTTCGAGCCGGTCGAACGCGTCGAGCACGTTTTTGCCGACCACGAGCGCGCCCTCGTTTTCGATGAGGATGACGGGGCGCTTGGCGAGCGACACATGCGCGGCGATTGTTTCCGCGTCGGCGACGACACACGCGTGACGCAGGCGCGGCACGTCGTTGAGCATGATAAAACTCTCCGGAATCGTGCGCGTGCTCAGGGCGGCGTCGGTCATGCAAAACGCGCTCGCATGAGAGGGCTGGGCGTTGATGACCGCGCCCACATCCGGATTTTTTTGGTAAATGAGCGCGTGCAAAAGCGCCGCGCGGCTGGGCCGCTTGCCGGCCTCGCAGGCATTGATCGTGGCGCGCACCACGCCGGAGGGTTCGAGCTCGAGGCGGTCCCGGCGGCGCGGCGTGATGACAAACTCATCGCCCGCCAACCGCGCCGAGTATGATCCGACGGTGCTGGTAAGCAGGCGCTGCCTGTAGGAGCGCTGCACAAAATCGCATATCTGCGTGCGAAGCTCCTTCTCGCGGCTGGTCGGCTCGGCGTGGGGAAGCTCGGCCAGCCCGGGCAGCGCGCGCTCGACGAGCTGCTCATCCGTGAGCGTGTTGATTTTGCCAAGCGCGGCGGCCTTGCAAAGGGTCTGCGCGACGTATTCGAGTGTTTCGAAACGTTGAAACGCGTCCTTCAAATCGCGCCCGCCAATCACAACGCCATGGTTTTCGAGCATCACGCAATCGGCGCCGCCCGCAAAGGTTTCGGCGATGTTGCGACCGAGCTCCTCGCTGCCGGGGCACGCATACGCGGCATAGGCGATCTTGCCGCAGACGGCGTGCGCGAGCACCTGCACCCGCGTGTCCGGAATCAACCGGCAAATGCTGAACGCCACGAGCGCGCCGGGATGCGCGTGCACGATGGCCTTGATGTCGGGCCGCCTGCGGTAGATTTCGCGGTGAAAGGGAAACTCGGACGACGGCGGGTGCAACCCCTCGCGCGTGCCGTCGGGGCGAACACAAACAATGTCGGAGGAATTCAACCGCCCCTTGTCCACGCGCGCGGGCGTGATCCAAATGCCGCCGTCGGCGTCGCGGATGGAAAGATTGCCGCCGGAGGTGGTGGTCATCTTGTAACGATAGATGCGACGCATTGTTTCGACGAGTTCGTCGCGCGGATGAAGCCAGGAGGAAGCCATGTGAAAAATTAAGAAGTATGAATTAAGAATTAAGAAGTCCAAATCAATGGCAACGGCGCATGCGCAATGGAACCAACATTTACAGGCACCCGCAATTTTCTGACTTCTTAATTCCTAATTTCTGCTTTCTACTTTTTCCGTGCCCGATTTTCGTTCCTATTGCCCAAGCCCGGCTGATGCCGCGAACGCGACGGAGCTTTTGCTCTCCGCCGAGGAGTCGCATCATCTCGTCGCGGTCAATCGCGCCCGCCGCGGCGATCCCGTGATCGCATTCGACGGTCACGGACGCGAATGGACCTGCGAACTCGCGCGCGATTCCAAAAACGCCGCCGTGCTCAAAGTCCTCTCATCGCGTCAGGCCGCCGCGTTTCCCTTTCGCATCACACTCGCGCAAGCGCTGCCCAAGGGGCCGTCGATGGACGCCATCGTGCGCAAGGCCACCGAGATCGGAGCCGCGCGCATCGTGCCGCTCGAAAGCGAGCGCACCCAGGTCCACTTCGACACCAAGCGCGAGGACAAAAAAACGGACAAGTGGCGCGTCGCCGCGCTCGAAGCCGCCAAGCAATGCGGCAATCCCTGGCTGCCCGAAATCCAGCCCGTGCAAAACGCCACCTCGTTCATGCGCGCAAGCGCGACCCCCGGGGCCGGCTTCGACCTGCGCCTCATCGCCAGCCTTCACGACGGCGCGCGCCCGCTCAAAACCATCCTCGCCGACTTCCGCGCCGCGCACGAAAACAACGCGCCCCGAAACGTGCTCTGGCTCATCGGCCCCGAGGGCGATTTTTCCCCGGCGGAAATGGACGCGGCGCGCGGCGCCGGCATCGCGCCGGTGACGCTCGGCCCGCTTGTGCTGCGCTGCGAAACTGCGGCGGTTTACGCCCTGAGTATTTTGAGTTACGAGCTGCAAAACATGTGACTAAATATTCGCGCTTTTTCACCTCGCCCTTATTCGCCGTGGATAGTTATTTTTCGCGCTAATTTTTCGCTTCTTATGCAAATACGCATCCCTGCCCTCATGAGCTTGTTCGCGTGCGCGCTTGTCGCGCATGCGCAACAAAACGCAACTGAGCTCCCGCCGCTTCCAAAGCCCGAACTCACCGAACAATGGGAGCCGGTTCCGCCCGTCATCAGCGTGCCCGCGACGACCGGCATTCCGTCCGACGCCATTGTGCTTTTCGACGGCACCAACCTCGACGCGTGGGAATCGACCGACAAGAAAAACGCCGCGCCGCGCTGGAAACTCGACCCCGCGGAACGCTCCATGACCGTCGTGCCCAAGACCGGCAGCCTGCGCACCAAGGCCTCGTTTGGCGACGTCCAGATCCACCTCGAATGGCGCTCGCCCGCCGTGGTAAAGAAGTCCGGCCAGGGCCGCGGCAACAGCGGCGTGCTCATCATGGGGCTCTACGAACTGCAAGTGCTCGACTCCCACGAAAACCCGACCTACCCCAACGGACAGGCCGGCTCGATCTACAAACAATTTCCGCCCCTGGTGAACGCATCCCGCAAACCCGGCGAATGGCAAACCTACGACATCGTGTTCATCGCGCCGCGCTTTAATGCCGACGGCTCGCTCGCCTCGCCCGCGCGCATGACCGCGATCCACAACGGCGTGGTCGTCCAGCACGCCACCGAGCTGCGCGGCCCCACCGAGTATCGCGGCCTGCCCGCCTACAAGGCCCACGCCGACAAGCTGCCCTTCACGCTCCAAAACCACGGCGGCGACCTTGTCTCCTTCCGCAACATCTGGGTGCGCGAACTCTCCTTCCCGCCGCCGCCGCCGATTCCCGATCTTCCCCCGCCGCCCTACGCGCCGCCTCCGAAAAAGAAATAACTCTCCGAAAAACACATCCCTACAATGAAACATTCCAATACCAAAAACACATCCGCGACGCCCAACGCGCTCTCGCGCCGCCGCTTCCTCCAAACCGCAGCCACGGCCACCGCGGCGGTCGCCTTCGGCACCCCGTTCATCTCGCGCGCCTGGGCCGCCGCCGGCGCGAAGTCCCCGTATAAAAACCTCGTCTCCGCCAACCGCAAAGTCCGCGTCGCCTGCATCGGCATCGGCGGCCGCGGCTACAGCAACCTCTCCGGCATTATCGACGCCGGCGGCGAAATCGCCGCGCTTTGCGACGTGCACTTCGAGCGCGGCTCGCGCGCGTTCTACGGACACCCGAACGTCCCCCGCTACCGCGACTTCCGCCAAATGCTCGAGGAAATGGACGGCAAAATCGACGCCGTCTCCGTCTCCACGCCCGACCACATGCACTTCCCCGCGACGCTCATGGCGATCGAACGCGGCAAGCACGTTTACGTTGAAAAACCCCTCACGCACACCATCGGCGAGGCCCGCATCCTGAAAGCCGCCGCCCAAAAACACGGCATTGTCTCCCAAATGGGCAACCAAGGCCACGCCAAGGAAGGCACGCGCCTCACCAAGGAATGGATTGATGCCGGCGTCATCGGCACCGTGCGCGAAATCCACAGCTGGACAAACCGCCCCGGCGTTCCCGGACGCCGTCCCATCTGGCCGCAGGACGTTCCCTGGCCCACCAAGGACACCGAAAAAACGCGCTATGCGCTCAGCCCCGACACGCTCGACTGGAACCTCTGGCTCGGCGTCGCCCCCGTGCGCCCCTACACGCACAACCTCGCCCCCTTCGACTGGCGCGGTTTCTGGGACTACGGCTGCGGCGCGCTCGGCGACATGGGCTGCCACATCATGGACGCCGCCTACTGGGCGCTCGACCTCAACGGCGACTGCAAAGTCACCGCCGACGCCGAGGGCGGCTCCGTCGTCTGCGGCCCCAAGGCCTCCACAATCACCTACGAATTCCCCGCGCGCGGCTCCCGCGCGCCCGTCAAATACGTCTGGTATGACGGCGGCCGCAAACCCGCCGCCCCCAAGGAACTCGGCGACGACGGCAAACTCAGCACCGGCGGCACGCTCTACTACGGCGACAAGGGTATCATGTATTCGCCCAGCGATTACTCGGAATCCGTCAAACTCCTGCCCGAATCGAAAATGAAGGAGTTCACCAAGCGCCCGGCCAGGACCATCCGCCGCATCCCCAAGGCCAACCAATACCGCGAGTGGCTCGACGCCATCCAAGGCGGCGCGCACGCCCCCGGCTCCAACATCGTTGACCACGCCGCCGGCCTCACCGAATTCGTCTCGCTCGGCAACCTCGCCCTGCGCACCGGCAAACCCATCCAATGGGACGCCACCCGCGCCGTGTGCACCGGAATGCCCGAAGCCCAAATCCTCATCAACAAAAACTACCGCGTGTATTAAAAGGCTGAAGGACTGAAAGGCTGAAGAGCTGAAATCCAGCCCGGCCCTCCGGTCCTCACCACGACAAACACAACGCAACATCAAAATTCATCATGAAAAAACAACTCTTCGCGCTCTCCGCGCTTCTGCTTTCACTCCTCACCCTTCACGCCTCGCTCAATGCCGCCTCCGGCGACATCGAACTCGGCCTCCAGTCCTACACCTTCCGCACGAAACAATTCAACCTCACCCTCGAGGACGCGCTTGATCGGGCGGTCGCGATGAAAATCAAAAACATCCAAGCCTATCCCGGGCACAAAATCTCCGCCAAGGTCGATGAAAAGTTCGGGCACAATATGAGCGACGCCGCCAAGGCCGAGGTTCGCAGCCTCTTCAAGAAGCGCAAGCTCAACCTCACCAGCTACGGCGTCGTCAACGGCAAGACCGAGGCCGAGTGGCGCAAAATCTTCGCCTTCGCCAAGGAAATGGGCCTGCGCGACGTCGCCGTCGAGCCGAAGGACACCGGCGTCATACCGCTCATCGCCAAACTCGCCGAGGAATACGGCGTCAAGGCGGCGATCCACAACCACGCGGAACCAACCGTTTACGCCGACCCCGAATTCGCCCTCGCCACCGCCGCGCCCCATGCAAAAAGCATGGGACTGTGCGCCGACACCGGCCACTGGATGCGCAGCGGTTACGACCCCGTCGCCACGCTCCGCAAAGCCGAGGGCCGCCTTGTCTCGCTGCACTTCAAGGACCTCACCGAGCGCGGTGTGAAAGCCGCGAAGGACATGCCCTGGGGCACCGGCGCGGGCGACGCCGCCCTGCAAATCCTCGAACTGCGCCGCCAGGGCTTCAAGGGCATCGCCTACATGGAATACGAAAACAAAGTGCCGGTCGCGCAACTCGACGCCGAAACCGCGCTCTGCGCCGATTGGTTCCACCGCGCCCTCGCCGCCAGCGACGACGACCTGCGCAACGGCCGCGTGCTCCCCGCCGGCTACGTCAACGAGAAAAACATCTCCAAGACCTGGGCCAAGAAACGCCCCGCCAACACCGAGCGCTGGCCCAACGCCCAGCCCCTCTTCGACAAGAACCTCTCCAACGCCCAGTTCAAGGCCGG
The DNA here is from genome assembly GCF_029504735.1 of Ereboglobus sp. PH5-10. Taxonomy (GTDB): domain Bacteria; phylum Verrucomicrobiota; class Verrucomicrobiia; order Opitutales; family Opitutaceae; genus Ereboglobus. The sequence continues at coordinate 175,925 of NZ_JAQFIP010000001.1, forward strand.
CACATGGGAATTCGTTGACGGCGTGCTCACCGGCAAGGCCAACGGCACCATCTGGACAAAGGAAAAATACGGCGACTTCGCACTGAACCTCGACTTCCGCTGCGCGGAAAAAGGCGACAGCGGCATCATCCTGCGCTGCACCGACATTTCCAAATGGGTGCAAAACGCCATGGAGGTGCAGATCCAGCAAGGGGAGAACAAAAACCCGAAATACGCCATGGGCGCCGTGGTTGACATAGCCGCGCCGAGCCGCCAGCTCGAAATCGAACCCGGCCGCTGGTATCACGCCACCGTCATCGCCCAGGGGCCGAAGCTCCAAGTCTCGATCGACGGCGAGCGGGTGATCAACATCGACCTCTCCAAGTGGAAGGAAGCCGGCAAGAACCCGGACGGCAGCAAGAACAAATTCCAAAAGGCGTATGCCGAAATGGTCGGCGAAGGCCGCATCGGCCTTCAGTATTACGCCAACAGAGCCGTCACCTTCCGCAACTTGGTTATTGAGCGCATCCCCGCCAAGACGGAGTAGGCAGCCCCGCCCAAAAGCCATTCAGAACAAAACGCGCCGGATGAAATGCCCGGCGCGTTTTTTTGCGCCATGATGTTGATCGCCTTCGGAAAAAGAGCGCCCAACTCATGTTCGCCAAAAGGCCGGGGCCTTATTTGATGAACAGCATTTCCTCGTAGGTGGGCACGGGCCAGGTGTCGTCGGGGCACACGGTTTCGAGGGCGTCAACCGCCTGGCGGATCGTGTTGAGTTGAGGGAGGACTTCGTTGCAATAGTGCTGCGCCTCGGCGAGCAGGTCGGGCAGTGTCGCCTGCTTGCCGCGCATGGCGGTAAGCTTGCCGAGTTCGTCTTGAAGGTCGGCGATAAGCATGCTGACGCGCTCGAAGAGACGGGTGTCGGGCGCGGCGCCGGCTGCCTTGAGTTCGTTGATGTTCCGGGCGAGCTCGGTTTGGTAGCGCAGCGCGGTGGGGATGTATTTTGTGCTCGCCATTTCGATGACGATGCGCGTCTCGACATTGATCGCCTTGCAATATTGCTCGAGCGCGATTTCACGGCGCGATTCGAGCTCGCGCCTGGTGAGCACCTTCATGCGCTCGAAACACTCGACGGTGTCGGGCGCGACCATCCACACGGCGGCGTCGGGCGTGGTTTTTAAGTTGAGCAGGCCGAGGCTCTCGGCTTCGCGGTGCCAGTCGGGCGAGTAGCCGTTGCCGTTGAAAATGACCGCGCCATTTTCCCTGGCGATTTGGGTCAGGACCTCGGAGACGGCGTCCTCGAGTTTTTTGCCGCCGGCGACGCTTTTTTCGAGATGGTCGGCGATGCGGTTGAGCGAGCCGGCGACGATGGTGTTGAGCGCGGCGAGCGGCGCGCCGATGGACTGGTTGGAGCCGACGGCGCGGAACTCGAATTTGTTTCCGGTGAAGGCAAAGGGCGAGGTGCGGTTGCGGTCTCCGGTGTCGCGCTGGAGAACGGGGAGCGAATCAACGCCGAGCTGGATGGTGTCCGCCTTTTGGGAGGAGCAGGCGCGGCCTTTTTTGAGCTGCTCAAAAACGTCGGAGAGTTGCGCGCCGAGAAAGATCGACATGATCGCGGGCGGGGCCTCGTTGGCCCCGAGGCGCTGGTCGTTGCTGGCCGAGCCGACGAGTGCGCGCAGCAGGCCGCTGTGCCGGTGGACGGCGCGAATGATCGCCGCGCAGAAAACGAGGAACTGCATGTTCTCGTGCGGCGTGGCGCCGGGATCGAGAAGGTTGCCCTGCACGCTGTTGCCGAGCGACCAGTTGAGGTGCTTGCCGGAGCCGTTGACGCCGGAGAAGGGCTTTTCGTGGAGGATGCACTCGAAGCCGTATTTGCGGGCGACGCGCTTGAGGACGATCATCGTGAGCTGCTGGTGATCGGCGGCGACGTTGGCGTTTTCGTAAACGGGCGCGATTTCGTATTGCGAGGGCGCGACCTCGTTGTGGCGCGTCTTGATGGGCACGCCGAGTTTGTAGAGCTCGGCCTCGCACTCGTGCATGTAGGCGAGCACGCGCTCGGGGATGACCCCGTAGTATTGGTCGGCAAACTCCTGCCCCTTGGGCGGGCGCGCCCCGAAGAGCGTGCGCCCGGCGGTCATGAGGTCGGGACGGGCGAGGAAGAAATTGCGGTCGATGAGAAAATATTCCTGTTCGGGGCCGGCGGTCGGCGTGACGAGGGGCACATCGGTGTGACCGAAAAGTTTCAGGATGCGGCGCGCCTGTTCGTCGAGCGCCTCGGCGGAGCGCAGGATCGGCGTTTTCAGGTCGAGCGACTCGCCGGTCCACGAGACAAAAACCGTCGGGATGCAAAGCGTGGCGCCGTTGGGATTTTCGAGAAGATAGCACGGGCTGGTGACATCCCACGCCGTGTAACCGCGCGCCTCGAAGGTGGCGCGAATGCCGCCTGAGGGCAGCGAGGACGCGTCGGATTCGCCGAGGATGAGCTGCTTGCCGGAGAACTCGGCGACGGCGCCGCCCTTGCCGTCGGGCTCGAGGAAGCTGTCGTGTTTTTCAGCGGTGAGTCCGGTGAGCGGTTGAAAGACGTGCGCGTAGTGCGTCGCGCCGCGTTCGAGCGCCCAGTCCTTGATGGCGGTGGCGACGGCGTCGGCGTCGGCGGGCTCGAGCTTCGAGACGGTCTCGATGGTTTTGCGGAGCGATTTGTAAATGGCCTTGGGAAGGCGCGCCTGCATGAGCTCGTCGGTGAAGACGTTGCGACCAAACAACTCGGCGGTGTGGCTTTCATTGAAGGCCACGGTTGCGGTGACGCGGTAGTTGTTGGCGGCTGAGATCGCGCTTAATCGTGCTGGGCTTACGCTCATGTGGGAAGTGTGGTGCGGAGATCGGAATGCGGAACGAGGATATGCGAAAGGGTTTCTGATGAGGTTTTTTGGACGGGAACTCAAGCACGAGCTTTGGCGGATTACGGACTTCATCCATGCATTGAAGCAAGAACCGGGCCAGTGTCCGCGCGGACCAAGCCACGATTCGCAATCACACTTTCCCGTCGCATTTCAAAAACGAGGCCGGCCAAATTTGCATTGTTTCAAGAGCCCCCCGTCGCGCCCGCGATTGCCATTTGAATCTTGCGAAGCGGGGCCGCGGCGGGTGTGTTTATCGACACGATGCCAAACAGTTTCGGAAAGATGTTCACGATTACGACCTGGGGAGAAAGCCACGGCGCGGGCGTGGGCGTGGTGGTAGACGGATGCCCGCCGCTTCTGCCAATCACAGCGGAGGAAATCCAGGCCGAACTCGACCGGCGGCGTCCGGGGCAAAGCGACATCGTGACTCCGCGCAACGAGGCCGACGCGGTGGAAATCCTATCCGGCGTGTTCGAGGGAAAAACAACCGGCGCGCCAATCGCCATGCTGGTGCGCAACGCCGACCAGCGCCCCGGCGCATACGACGAGATGCGCGAAAAATTCCGCCCGTCGCACGCCGATTTTGCTTACCAGGCGAAATATGGCGCGCGCGATCACCGCGGCGGCGGACGCAGCTCCGCGCGCGAAACAATCGGCCGCGTGGCGGCCGGCGCGATCGCAAAAAAACTGCTGTCAGCCAAAGGCGTCGAAATCCGCGCGTTCGTTGCGCGTGTGCAGGATCTCGCAATACCGGAAACCGTGCTTTCGGAAATGCCGTTTCCATCGCCCGCGCAAATCGAGGCCAGCGCGGTGCGCTGCCCGCACGCGGCGACGGCGGAGGCGATGATCGAGCGCATCAAGGAAGTGCGCGCCGCGGGCGATTCCGTGGGAGGCGTGATTCGGTGCCGCGTGCACGGCGTTCCCGCCGGATTGGGCGAGCCCGTGTTTGACCGGCTGGAGGCGGACCTGGCGAAGGCGATGCTCTCGCTGCCCGCGTCGAAAGGTTTTGAAATCGGAAGCGGTTTTGCGGGAACGCTGTTGAAAGGCTCCGAGCACAATGACGCATGGATCTCGCAGGACGGAAAACCGCGCACGGCGACAAACCGCTCCGGCGGCGTGCAAGGCGGCATCAGCAACGGCGAGGAGATTTTTTTCAACGTGGCATTCAAGCCGACCGCCACGATCATGCTGCCGCAAAAAACCGTCGATGCGCGCGGCGCGCAAACCGAGCTGACCGGTCGCGGACGTCACGACCCGTGCGTGCTGCCGCGCGCGGTGCCGATTGTCGAGTCAATGGCCGCGCTGGTGCTCGTCGATCACTGGATGCGCCAAAACGCGCAGTGCGGGACGTTTCAATTGTGATCAAACCGCGCTGTTTTCGCTCTAAGCGCGCCATCAGCGATACAACGCCGTCACGGGAGTGGTTGTGAGCACGTTGTATTGGCGCACGGCGAGCCGCCACCATTCGGCAAGGTCGCGCGCCGGGCGCCGCCAGAGTTCGCGGTGCAGCCAGATCATGGATTCCGCATCGTAAAGCAGGCCGACTTTTTCCTTCTGCGCAAGCCCCCCGGGTCCCTCAAAAAGAAGTCGTTCGCGCAAACGCGCAAAGTATTCGCGCGCCTCCTCGCTGCTCGTCTCCTTTTGCCGCAACATCGAAACATGCACGGCGTTCACATACGGATCGAGCACGGCCTGAAGCAAACCGTGGTCGGCGCGCAACACATCCAGCGGACGCATCTGTTTGTAACATTCCTCCAAGTTCAAACGCAACCGGCGCAGTTCATACGGCGGGCGCGTTTCCTCGGGCGTGAGAAACAATCCCGCCTCCGCCGCGGCGCGCCCGAAGCGCAGTTTTCCCAGGCCGATCGAAATCGGAATCGAAAACACCATCCCGGCCAGCACCGGCGAAAGCCACCAGAAGAACACCGGCCGGATGTAAAACGCCAGCGCGCCCCACGCCAAACCAAAGACAATGTGCGGCGCGTGCGTGATAATCGCCTCGCGCCAGTCGGTGCCGTCATCGCCGCCGCGTTTCTGCGTGACCCACGACACGCCCTTCCCCAGCAGCGTGTAAACGACAAACTTGCTGTGGAAAAGCATGTTGACCGGCGCCAGAAACACCGAGAGCACAACCTCCAGCAGGGTGCTCGCGACGAGATTTTTTCTCCCTCCAAACGACTCCGCCGCATCGCGATTTTTCAGCGTCAGGAAAACGCTCATGAACTTCGACGCAAACAGCATCACCATCGTGAGCAAAAAGAGCGCGAGCGCCTCCGCCGCCTGCACCGGCATGCCAAAAACCAACGCGTCGCCGCGCGTCGCAAGCGCGCCCGCGAACGACTCCCCCATCGCCCGCCCGTGCGAGTTTGCGACACCAAAGGCATAAACGGTGCCGAGCATCATGAACAACAGCCACAATGGCGACGACACATACGCCATCACGCCCATGAGCAGATGCAGGCGGTTGACCGGCCTGAACCCTTTCGCCAGCAGCAGCCAGCTGTGCTGCATGTTGCCCTGGCACCAGCGCCGGTCGCGCTTGGCGCTGTCGATCAGCGTCGGCGGCCCCTCCTCGTAGGTGCCCTCGATGTCGCCCGCGAGCCACACCTGCCAGCCCGCCTTGCGCATGAGCGCGGCCTCGACAAAATCGTGCGACAGGATGCGTCCGCCAAACGGTTCGCGCCCCGGCAACTCCGGCAACCCGCAATGCTCGATGAACGGCTGCACGCGAATGACCGCGTTGTGCCCCCAGTAGTTGCCCGAGTCCTGCTGCCAAAAATTCAGCCCCGCGAGAAACAGCGGGCTGTAAAGCCGGTTCGCGAATTGTTGCAGGCGCGCATAAAGCGTCTCGCCGTTCACGAGGCGCGGCGCGGTCTGGATGATGCCGGCTCCGGGATTTTTTTCCATCATCGCGACGAGTTTCACCAGCGCGTCGCCCGACATGATGCTGTCCGCGTCGAGCACGACCATGTAGCGGTATTTCCTTCCCCAGCGGCGCAGAAAATCGGCCACATTGCCCGCCTTCTTGTTAATTTGCTGGCGGCGTTTGCGGTAGAAAATTTTCCCAAAGCCCCCGACCTGCTTGCAAAGCTCCACCCACGCCACCTCCTCCTGAACCAACTGGTTTGGCTGGTTGGAGTCGCTGAGGATGAAAAAATCGAAATGCTCCAGCCGCCCCGTCTCCTGCAACGAGCGAAACACCACGCGCAATCCCTCAAAAACGCGGCTCACATCCTCGTTGAACACCGGCATCACGACCGCCGTGCCCGCCAGTTGCGGAGATTCGCCAGGCGCGATGGTATTGGCAATCTGCCGGCGATCACCGCCCCGTATCGAGATGACAAAGCCGGTCAGCGCCGTCACAAACCCCAGAGCGATCTGCGCAAACAAAATCACAAACAACACAAGCATCGCGCACTCCAGCGGGGTGAGCCGCCCGTCGAAACGCCAGAACAGATCGGCCATGAGCCACGTCGCGGCGCCCGTGATCATGAAGACGAGCGTGAAAAACACACGCCTGCGGCGCGCGATTTTTCGGGGAGCGTTCAGTTCGTGCGAAGTTATTGTCATGCGATAAAAACCCGCCTTACCGGGTGAACAAAAAGATGCCCGCGAAGACCGCCGCGAAGAAAATCCAGAGCGCGCATGTTTTCAAAACCGGCCAGCGCTCCATGCGCTCCAATGTCTCGCCCGCCGCCCCGGTGATCACGCCCAGGTCAATCGGCCTCGGCACCATGCTCGACACCGCCATGTTCGGCCCCGCCGTGATCGAGCTCTCGCGCATGGCCCTCGCGAACTCCTCCGGGATTTTGCCTGTATCCAGGAATGAATACGGCCACTTGGTCGCGCCGTTCGTGAGCAGCAGCGCCACGCGGCCCGTCGCCGCCAGCCGCTCCCCGGGAACGTCGCAGCCCGCGAACACCGCGCCGAACCAGCGATCCATCCACGCCTCGGTTTCCACGGCGGCAAGCGTGGTGGGATCAAGTGAGGGATTCCGCTCATGGCGTTTCGCGGCGTGCTCGAGAATCGCCTGGATCAACCGGCTCTGGTGCAGGCGCGAGTGAATCCGGTGCGCACGCAGATAATCCTCCACGCGCGCATAGGCGGCGTTCCAGGCCTCGATTGAGCCGGTGCGCGGGCGAAATCCCTCCGGCAGCAGGTCGTTCATCGCGTCTCCGGATTCCACAGGTAACTCCATGTTTCGGTGAGCGCCCCGCCGCGGTTGTTGCGCAGGAAGCACCGCAGTTCCACGGGCTTTCCGGAACCGTCGGGCGCAATGGCAAACGCGGCGCGCCACGTGTTGTTGTGGGGATTTCTTTCCGCGCTCACATGCGCGACCCTCGCACCGTCGCCCGCGGTCACAACCGCCTCCACCTTCTCCCCGGCGGACAGCTTCGCCAGAGCGCCGCCGCCGTAATCAACCCAGAACCGCCGCAGATTTGTTTCGTGCGTGAACGATCTTCCCTGGCGCGTGGAAACGACAATTCCCGTCCCGGGCGCGGGTGTGTTTCCGCCGGCTTCGTTGAACCAGTGCATCCGATACGACACGCGCAACGGCTCGCCCGCGGGCGGCAGCGTGGCGGGCGCCCAAAAGGCGACGATGTTGTCGTTGGTCTCGTCCGGCGTGGGCAACTCAACGAGGCGCACCTCTCCCCCGCCCCAGTCGCCAACCGGCTCCACCCACACGCTCGGCCGCAAATGATACGCCGCCTCGATGTCCTGGTAATTTTCAAAATCGCGCTCGCGTTGCATCAACCCGAAGCCGCGCGGATTCTCGTCCGAGAAGCTGGAAACACTCACCGCGCGCGGATTGTCGAGCGGACGCCACAGCCACTCGCCCGCTCCCGTGTGCAGCGAAAGCCCGTCCGAGTCGTGCACCTCCTGACGCAAATCATCCGGACGCATCGCGCTCGATTTGCCGAACCAAAACATGCTCGTGAGCGGCGCGATTCCGAAAACCTGCCGCCCCTCCGCCTTCGCCGCGCGCCGGTAAATCACCGCGTCAACCTCAATCAGGGTGACGCCGCCCGGCGTGATCAAAAACTGATACGCGCCCGTCACGCTCGGGCTGTCCATGAGCGCCCACACGCGCAGCCCCTTCGCAGTCGCCACGGGACGCTCGACCCAGAATTCCTCGAACACCGGAAACTCCTCGCCGCCCGGCCCGGCGGTGTCGATTGCCAGCCCTCGCGCGGAAAGCCCGTAATGCGAGCCCTTAGCCAGCGCGCGGAAATAACTCGCGCCCTGAAACACAACCAAGTCGTCCCACACGCCGGGCTTGTTGAGTTGGTTGTGCACGCGCAATCCGCTGAACCCCATGTCCGCCGGAAGCCCGGAACCGGCGGCCCGCGCCGCGCCGCGATAGTCAAATGCCTCCGCCGAAAACGGAATCCGCGCCGCCCTGCCGTCAACGACCTCGTTGATCCGCACCGTGTGCAACTGGATGAACCCCGGATGAAAAAACTGCATGCGAAACGGAATATCATCGCGCGCCCACAACGCATGATCCGCCCTGTAGGCGATCTGCCGGTATTCGTCGTAATTCAGCCGCCTCAAGGCCTCCGGCACGCGCGATGGCGGAGCGACGTAAGGCTTGGCAGCCAGCGCGGCGGCGCGCTCCCGCAATTTTTCAAAATCAAACGCATCCTGTGCAACGGCCGACGATGCGGCGGTCGTCACGACAACGCCGCACAGCACTGGCCGCATTGCGCGCAAAAGCATATGGAATCTGAATCGAAAAAACATGGTTGTGTGGAAAATCAAAAACGAAACAGACCGCGATTCGGCAAAAAGGTTACGCGCCGGGACAATCCATGAAAAACGCCACGCCCAAACCGCTTTCACATAGCGTTTTTACGACTTACTTATTATTTCACGCCTTGTGAAACAAGGCTCCCGTTTGAGTGGCCATGCGCCATTATCAACCACCAAAGTGCGATGAGAAAAAACCTTATGAGGCTAATGAATCGCGTCCGGGAAGGCCCCTACCTCCCCAAGAAATACCCACGCTGCTTGTCCGTGATCGGCATGTTCGCCTTTTCCATGACCTTCAGGAAATCTTCCCACACCGTGCGTTTGGTGCGGTTGGTCGGGGTGCGCAAAATGAACGATGGATGATACGTGACCATGAGCGGCTTGCCCTCGAATTCCTTCCACTGACCGCGTATCGAACCGAGCGTCGTAAAGCTGTCAAACCCGAGCAGCGCCTTCGCCGCCGTCGCCCCGAGCGCGACGATCAATTCGGGATTCACGACCTCCAGTTGCGCGCGCAGATACGGCATGCAGTAAAGCATCTCCTCCTCGGTCGGCGGGCGGTTGCCGATTTGCTCGCGGCCGGGCGGCGTTGGCAAATCCGGACGCCAGTTCATGATGTTGCCGATGTAAACATCCTCGCGCTTCACGCCCATCGCTTGGATCATTTTCGTGAGCAGCTGCCCCGCGGGCCCGACAAACGGCTCGCCCTTGATTTCCTCCTCCGCTCCCGGAGCCTCGCCGCAGAAAAATATTTTCGCGTCGAGATTGCCCACGCCAAGCACGACTTTTTTTTCGGGGCGCACGCGTTCGAGGCAGACGGGGTTGGTCGTCACCATGTTGAGCAGCGCGTCCCAGCGCGTTTTCTTGTCGCCCTCGGGCAGCGTGACCGCCGGCGGGGGCGGCAGTTTCGGCTCGGCTTTTTTGGGCGCGGTGTGCCGCGCCGCGGGCTGGCGCAGTTGCGAGTAAACAACCGGCGCGGACGCGACTTGGGGTTGCTCCGTCCGTGCTTTCGGCGCGCGCGCCTCGACCGCGTTGCGCAACGCCACCATCGTCTCGCCCGACACGACGATATCCTTCACGCCGCCTGCCTTGAGGCGGCGGAGTTCGTCGGCGATCGCGTTGAGTGTGGCGCGCATGGGTCGGTGTCGTTTGTGCGTCCGATCAACCGGCGCGTCCAGAGTGAAACGCGGTCAGCTTCTCGACGTATTTGCCGAGCAGGTCGAACTCCAGGTTCACCGGATCGCCGGAGTGTTTTTCCGAAAGATTGGTCACGTTGATCGTCGTCGGGATGAGCCACACCGCAAACGAGTCATCCTCAACTTCGGCGACCGTCAGCGAAATACCGTCGATCGCGATGCTGCCCTTGCTCACGAGGTAGCGGCCATTGCCCTTCGGGGCGCGAACGCGCATGTAGTAGTCGTTGCCGCGCTTCTCAAAAATCTCAATCACGCCAAGCCCGTCGATGTGGCCGGTGACAAAATGCCCGCCGACTTTTCCGTCAAAACGCAGGCTGCGCTCAAGGTTCACCGCGGAACCCGCGTTGAGCGCCGAAAAACTCGTGAGGCGGCGCGTCTCCTCGAGCACGTCGAACTCCACCGTTCCCGCCGCAGCGTCGAAATCGGTGACCGTGAGGCAGCAACCGTTGACCGCAATGCTGTCGCCGTGCGCGACGCCCTCGATGACGGTTTTTGCGGACAGTTTTAAGCGCCAGGAGGCACTGCCCTGGACAAACGAAACGACACGACCTTTTTCTTCAACGATACCGGTAAACATAGCACGCGAATTGAACACCAAACCGCGCGCGCGCAAAGCCCCAAATTGCGCTGGTTATGGCGAAAAGCGAGGGAATGGTGGCGACTCCGTCGATGCCCTTGGCGCAAGCGAACAAAAAGGCGCGCCACGAGTGCTTGCCGGTTTGGCGTTGCGGGGTTTCAGCTTATATCGGTGCGCGTGCCGGCATTCGCTTTCTGCCATTCGTTTTTTAACCGCGGTTGGTTTGGCTTAGTTTTTAGAGCATGTCCGAAGTTTAGTCCAAAATGGCGCCAGACTGGATTAGCGTTTCGCGAAGGCGGGTGATGTTTACCTGCGAAACATCGCGATTATCGGCAAGGCAGAGGGCGGCGGCGGCACCGGCCGCTTGGCCGAGACACATGGCGGAGGCCTGGACACGGACGGAGGCGGAGGCGACTTCATCGCCGGAGAAGGGGCGTCCGGCGACGAGAAGATTCGGGAAACCGGGGGAGTGCAGGCAGCGATAGGGGACGTTGCCGGGTTGCTTGAGGTATTCGGCGCGCTGGCGGGCGCTGTTGCTTGAGTGGATGTCAACGGGGTGGCAACCGCGGGCGATGGTGTCGGGGAACTTGGTTGCGGCGAGGTATTCGACGCCGGTGAGCGTGTGGGCGCCGAGGATGCGGCGGGTTTCGCGGATGCCGGTTTGCGTGGCGGTGGTGAGAAGCACGGCGTCGCGGAAGGCGGGAGCGTGCTTGCGGAGCAGGTCAACGAAAACGTGCGCGTCTTCGCGCAGGCGGCACTCGGCTTCGGTGGCCTCGCGGTTGTCGGCCATGTTGGCGGCGGTGCGGGTTATGTTCACAACGACAACGCCCTTGGACAGGGTGCTGTTATACCAGGGGCCGCCGAAGAGGGGGATTTTTTGGGTCTTGGAGAGTTTTTGGAGAATGGCGCGGAAGTCGGTGTCCTGCGATCCGGGGCGTCCGTGACGGAGGCGGTTTGGCGGAATGGCGTCGGTGTCCACGTTGCCGAGCATGAAAATAAGGGAGGCGGGCTGAAGGTTTTCCGGGGCGGGCTGCATGGGGACGCCGGCGCGGAGGGCGAGGTCGGCGTCGCCGGTGCAGTCGATGAAATATTTGGCGGCGAGGGTTTGCGCGCCGTTTTTGTTTTCGATGACGGCGTGGAACAATGTGCCGTTGTTTTGACGGCAGCTTGTCAGGTAGCTGTGAAGGTAGAGGGTGACGCCGGCGTCAACGACCATGCGCTGGGCGGCGAGTTTGTATTTTTCCGGGCAGAAGGTGACATTGCCCCGGGGGAGGTCCACTCCGGCGCCGCCGATGGCGGAGAGTTTTTCGACAAATTCCCAAGGCATGCCGCCGATGACACGGTGCCCGTTGAGATTAAAGACGCTGATGGGGGAAACGAGGCCGGCCGTGGCCATGCCGCCGAGAAAGCCGTAGCGCTCGACAAGGGCGGTGCGCGCGCCGCCCCGCGCGGCGGCGACGGCGGCGATGAAGCCGGCAGGGCCGCCGCCGCAAACGACCACGTCGTATTCGCCGGCGACGGGGGCGGCGGCTTGTCGCGATGCTCCGGCGGGAGACGCGAGGAGCGAGGGCGCGGCGAGTCCCGCGACGGCGACTCCGCCGATGCCCTTGGCGCAATCGGACAAAAAGGCGCGGCGCGAGTGTGTGCCGTCGTTGCGGAGCGGGGTGTTTGATGGGTTGGTTTTGCGGGAGGGCGACTTCATAGGGATGCGCGTGTTGTGTTGTCCTTATTTTTTTAACCGCAGATGAACACAGATGGACGCAGATACGGATTTCGGAGTCCGATGGTTTTAATATCTGTGTTCATCTGCGTTTATCTGCGGTTTCTGTTTCTAAAATGATTTTTGCAGTTTGTTTTTGACCTCGCCTATGAGTTCGCGAGTGGCCTGGCATTGCGCGAATTAACACGGATGCAAGCCGGGCGTCGCAAGCGACGCCCCTACGGGTCACATTTCCAATATTTTGTTGGTGGGGATGTAGTCGAGACCCAGTTCCAGCATTTTGAGGACGGTTTCCTTTGTGTCGCCGGCGCGGAGGCAGACGCGAAGGCCGAGGGCGTGCGTTTTTTCGACCAGCGCGGCGGAGATGTCGTCGAGTTCGGTGCGCTTGTGCGAGACGCCGGCGTGGCCGAGGCGGACGAGTTTTTGCATGTGCTCCTCGTCGCTGAATATGTGATGCAGGAACACTTTTTTGCTCGCCGCGCGCGCCGCCTCGATGTGCGGAAACTTGCTGCTCGATATGACCGAGCGCTCCTCCATTTTCATGTCGCACACCATGCGGACGGCCTCGGCAGTCACGTCGTCTTTTATCTCGATGAAGGGGACGCTTCCGTGGTCGCGACAGATTTCAATATACTCGGCGAAGAGCGGCATGCGGAGGCGCGCGGCGGGATAATTCTCGCGTCCATTTCCGCGGGTGTAGGTGAGTTTTTTGATTTCGTCCCATGTCAGGTTTGCGACGCGCTCGTTGACGCCGAACATTTTTTTGAGCGTGGCGTCGTGGTGGCAGACGAGGATGCCGTCCTTGGTGCGGCGCACGTCGCTTTCGACGGCCCAGAAGCCGCGCTTGGCGGCTTCCTCCAGCGCGGGCAGCGAGTTTTCCGGCGCGAGCGAATGGCTGCCGCGATGCGCGATGAAGCGCGGGTTTTGCGGCGTGTTGGGGCCGCTGAAGAGGCCGCCGTTTTTGCCGGCGACGAAGACGGGCTTGGGCGGGGTGCGTGTGGCGCGAAGCGCGGAGGGAAGCAGGAACAGGCTGGTGAGCGCGGCGGCGCTGGTGATGAAGTCGCGGCGTGTGGGTTGGGCGGAGTTTGGGCGGGTGTTCATGGCTGGGTTTTCGGGACTTTGGGCAGGGCGAAGCCTCCGGCTGAACCGCGAAGCATCGACTTAAATCGAATTAAGTCGATGCAAGGCGATGCAAATCGAAATGAATGAGTGGCGCGAGCGGTTTCGAAGCCTGAAAGGCTTCCATAAGACAGCCCAGGGTTGCCGTGGCGAAGCAAAGGCCACCCTGGGTATTGGAGAAATAATACATTCAACCCTGAAGGGGTTGCATAATCGGGGAATTGGGATGCTTTGCGCAACCCTTTCAGGGTTGTGTATTCTAAAATTGAATACCCAGGGTAGGCTCCTTTGTCGCCAGCCCCGGGCTATGGAATGAAACCCCGTTGGGGGTTTAAATGCGCACGGCACAGACAGGAATGTCTGTGCTACCTTTTCATTCGCGCGCATTGGAGATTCCCCGAGGGTTACCTCACCTCAAACGCAAACAGGTGGGCGGTGGAGCTGCCGTAGTCGTTGATTTTTTTCGCGCTCATGTGCGTGGCGAACGGGATGAAGCGCACGGCGTCGGCGGTGACGTTGACGTCGAGCCGGACGAAGCGGTGGTAGTTTTCGTCGGTCTCGTAAACAGTTTTCCACTCGCCGCCGACACGCGCCTCAATGCGGTAGGATTTTATCATGCAGCCGGGGAAGCCGAAGCTCGTCTTGTTGTGCGAAAGCGGGTGGAACATCACCCACGAGGTCAGGACGCCGTCGGGATTGCCGCCCGTGTGTTCGCGGTTCAGGTCGCTGTCGAAGACGAGGCGCACTTGCGAGATTTTGGTCGGCTTCTTGAAGGTGTAGGTGATCGCTTTTTTGGTTTTGCCGTAGTAGCCGTTGTCGCGCCCCCAGATGCGGCGGTCGATGCCGTTGTGCAGTTGCGAGCAATCGCCGTAGTCGCAGCTCAGTTCGGCTTGCTTGGAGAGCGGGGAGATTTCGCGCTTGAAGCCGGGGAGGAAGCAGTCGTCCTCCATGAGCGCGGCTTGGATTTCGCGGATTTTGGTTTTTCCGACCTCGCGCGGGGTGAGTTTGTTTTGCACGGCGATCCACGCGGCGGTGCCGGCGGCCTGCCCGAGGATGCCGCAGGTGCCCATGACGCGGGTGGTCGCGATGCCGACGTGCGTGGCGCTGATGTTGCGCCCGGCAAACATGAGGTTCTTGATGTTCTTCGAGTAGATCGAGCGGTAGGGGATCGTGTAGGGCTCGGAGAGACGGCGTTTGCGGAGGTGTTTTTCGCCGTCAACGGAGTCCATCGCGAAGCCGCCCGGGAGGTGGTCGTCGATCTGCCAGCCGCCGTAGGCGATGGTGTCGGGGAAGACGGGGTGTTTCTCAACGTCCTGCTGCTTGAGCATGTAGTCGCCGATGTAGCGGCGGCTTTCGCGTTTGCCGGGAAGGAAGCCCATCCATTCGAGCTCCCAGTTCGCGGCGTTTTTCTGCGGGCACCAGTTTTTGATGTGGTCCCAGACGCCGAAGGCGATTTTGAGAAGTTCGTCGCGGATTTCCTCGGTGTCGCCGATGCCGTCCTGCTCGCCGCCGAGCTCGACCCAGTAGAGGTTGGTGTTGATGGCGTAGATGTTGTGGGGCTTGTTTTTCATTTCCGCGTCGGTCTTGAAAACGTGGGCCCATTTGGGGGGTGTGAAGGTGACGGGGTGCTCGGTTTCGCGCACTTGAAACAAGATGCTCATGCCCATCGTTTTTTTGTCGGCCTTGGCCACGGCGAACTCCTCGCCGAATTCCTCGGCGGCTTCGCGTCCGAAGCGGTAATCGGCGCCGGTGAGCGGGGCGAGGATGCTGTCGCCCGAGCAGTCGATGAAGATCGGCGCGCTGACTTTGTGCCAGCGTTGCGTGGTGGTTTGGTAGCCGGTGATGCTTTTGATGGTCTTGCCGTCCATTTCGGCCTGGCAGCAGGAGCAGTTGAGCATGAGGTCAATGTTGGGCTCGAAGCGGACTTTTTCGTAGAGGATGCTGTCCCAGATGGCGAAGTTGCGCTTCGGGTTGCGATACATGTTTTCGACGAGGATTTCCTCCATGATGCCGGTTTCCTGCAGGTCGCGGACGCGGGTTCCGGCGCCGACAATCCACTGGCGGATTTCGGAGGAGGCGTTGCCGCCGAGGACGGGGCGGTCGTGCATGAGGGCGACTTTCGCGCCGCGGCGGGCGGCGGCGATGGCGGCGCACATGCCGGCGAGGCCGGCGCCGACAACGCAGAGGTCGACTTGGTGCTCGTGCGTGTCGAGTTTTCCGTCCTTGGATATGAATCCGCCCGTTTCATAGGAGGAGAGGTTTTGGCCGTGCAGGACGGTGGAGCCCGGCAGCATGAGGACGCCGGCGGCGGCGGCGGCTTCCTTAAAAAAGCTGCGTCGGGAGGTGGGAAGGATGGGAGCTTTGCGCGTGGGTTTGGATGCGGGTTTCATGATAACTTTTAGAAAACTTCGATTGCTTGGATTCTATTTATTGGGATTCAGACCGGGGATATTGAGCGCCGCGACAGCGCCGAAAAATGGCGCGTGGCGACAGCCAAGAACCTGATTACTCTCTTTGCGCGAAAATGACGTTTCAAGCACTTTCAGGCCATTCAACCCCGTGCAGAGTATCATTTTCCAGATAAAATGAGCGTTTGCGCATATAATCGAATGATTTTTGATCGTTTTGACGGGGCGGTTTTTGGGGGCGAAAATTTCACACATCTGTTTGGGAATGTGCGCTTGGCGACGGCAAACAGGCACCCAGTCGGCTCCTCGAAACATGCGATTCATCCGCTCCAGTTGGCCGTTGCTCCACGGGTGATCAGGCGTGGCGCGCTGCCCGGTTCACGCCCCGCCCATATCTATGTGAAAGTGATCAATGGAACAGGCATTGAATCTTCAAGGGAGAAGCGCGGACTGATGCCATGTCATTGAAAACACCATGCGACGCCGAACGGGACAGTTGTTGAATATTTGCCCGTCATGCCTCGTGGAAATTCTCGGAAAATTCCCAAAACGCACACCGCGTATTGCGCCCTTTGTCCACGCGCGTCATTTCCGATGCCTGTCATGTCCGCGTCCAAACGTCCCTCCACCGCTGCAAACCCGGCAAAAACCATACTCTGCGCCACCGGTTGATCCCATGAAGTGTTTTCGATTCACATGTGAATGGAACAAAACCTCGCCCGATGCCGAAATCGTCGCCGAGTGCGACCGCTGCTGCATGTTCCTTTCGCTCATGTATGAATATCATTTTCCGAAAACCAAAACTGGAGCGCGCACGCGCGCGCTTGTGACTATTTCGAGTAACACCCCCGCCGAACCCCCAACACTCGCGCCCGTCAGCGGCGACCTGGACGTTTGCGCAACGGCCGACTGGAGCGCGTTCCGCAATCTCCCAACGCCCGAGAAACACGCCCGGCTTCTCGCCATAATCCAACAATCCCTGCTCGCGGCGGCCCGGGCGAACAACTGGCCCGCCGCCCCCTTCGAGACAGCCTGCGCGGCAATCACGCGAAATAATTTTCTGTTCCGCGAACATTATAAAAAATCCGTCGCCGCCCCCGACAAACTCCATCGCGCGCAAATCTATTTCGAGCACGATTACCTCGGCAGCGGCACCCATGTTGATTTTAACGACAAGCGCGGGACGCTGCTCAAACGCGTTGCCTTCACTCCGGGCGGATCGTCCGTCCTTTGCAAAAGCATCGGCCCCGTTGAGTGGATAAACAACCGGCAAATTTTAATATATCACGTCCTTGTTGACAGGAGCGGACTCAATGCGGAAACAAACCACCGCCACCGCTGGATAATAGACATCGACGGCGGGGTGGAGTATCAAAACCCGTCCGCCACGGAAGCGAATCCGCACGCATTATACAATCTCGGCCTCCTGTATTGGGAGGGAAAAATAATACTTCCGGACAAAAACAGGGGCCGCGAAATCATAACCAAAGCCGCCGCCCTCGGCTATAAACACGCGCAAAACTGGCTCCGCCGAAACGAACCATAATCAGGAGCGCGGGCCTCCGAACCCGCGCAATACTTATATAACGCATCCAGCAAGCCCCGGCATAACTGTATAAACGCAACCAACCCAGCGCACGCCATGAACCTCGCAACATTCCGCCGACGCGCCCGCAATCACACGCTCGAAGTCGAGCACCTTCTCGGCGTCGCCGCCGAACGCCCCGAGGGCCTCGCCGACGAACTCGAACGCCTCATCGCCGAATGCCAGTGGACCGACGGCGGCGAAATCAGCCCCGGCGTGCGCAGGATTCCCTGGCGCCTCTGGGCGCGCACCGCCATTGCATACGCGCGCGGCGGCTGCGACGGCCTTGTCCGCCTCGTCGCCGGCGACGCCGGGTTTCACCGCTTTGCCCTTTCACTGCTCGAAAAAATACGCGACCCCGGCGCGCTCGACGCGATCCTGCGAATTGACGCGCGCCTCCTCTCGCCCGGCGCCTTCACCAGCGCCGACATCGAACGGGCCGATTATCTCGCGCGCACCCTTTGGTTTCTTATCGGCATCACGCCCCCCGTCCCGATTTCGCCCGCCGAAGCGGCCACAATCCGCGCCGCGTTCCACCGCCTGCTCCCCTTCTGCAAAAAAGACGTGCAACGCGCCAATATCATTTGCGTGCTCGGCATAGTCGGCGACCACACCACGCTCAGCCTCCTCTCCACGCATCCGCCCCTCGAATCGCCTTGGGAAACCACAATTAAAACCGCCATGCGCACATTGCGCAAAAATCTCGGCGCCACGGGACAAATTCCCGCGGGCGCCCCGCGTTCCAAGCCTTCCGCGCCGGCGACAAATCCGCGCACGAGCACCAAACCCACCCGCGCCTCCGCGCCCGCCAAAATCATGGTCCACGACAAAGCCAGATGGCATGGAGACGCCGGCAACTTTCGCGCCATCAAACCGCCCCTCCCTCCCGAAGCCGGGGCCACGCACATCGCCCACTACCTGCGCTGGTGCGTTGAAAACAACCTCATCTCCGACGAACTCCGCCAATCATATCCCCGTGACATTGCCTCCATACTCAACGGCACGCTCGACGCCCGCGATTTCCTCCTCCGCGAGTTGGACGGCGTTCTCGACAGCGCCGCCCTTAACGCCGCCGGACGCGCCTTTGCCCGCGCCTATTATCACACCGACCGCACCCGATTCGCCAAAAAACACGGAACCTATCTCGGCGACCACGACAACCTCGCCGCCCGGCTTGGCATCCCCTCCTACTGCCTCCCAAACGACGAAGCCTCCTACGCCCGCGTCAAAATTATTATAGATAACCGCCACCGCGAATACTTGGCGGAATCATCATAACAAACAGCGCCCACCCTTCGCGCACCATACATAATATTCAATATAATCCACACGCGCACCACCGCCGCCACTCGCAAGTCCCGCGCACCTCGCCCAACAATGAAATTCGATTACGACAAGCTGCTGAAAAAATACCCGCCAGCCGCCCCCGGCATTGCTGAAATAAGGCGGCTGCTCGCCTCTGGCGTCAATGCCACCATCACCGGGGCCGACGCACAATCGCATGAGCCATTCAAAGCCGGCACCACCGCGCTTATGCTTGCCGCCAATTTCGGACACACCGGCATTGTCACCGCGCTCATTCGCGCGGGCGCTGAAACAAACCTCGCCAACAGCGAAGGCTTCACCGCGCTCAAGGGCGCCTTGCGCGGCGGCCATGTGGAAATAGCGCAAAGCCTCATCGCCGCGCGCGCCAATGTTAATATAAAAGACATGCACGGAAAAACAGCCCTGCATTACTCCTGCGCCCAACCCGACATAAAAATATTAAAACTCATACTCGACGCACGTCCCGACCTGGGTGCGCTGGACGAGGACAGGCAAAGCGCGCTCTTTCTTCCGTCATATAATAATCGCGCCGAATTTGCATCACTGCTCCTGCGCGCCGGCATTGACCCAAACATCAAGGATAAAGGCGGGCTGACGGCGTTGGCCTGGGCCGCGCAAAACGGAGCAAGGGAAAGCGTGCGCGCCCTCATTGAGGGCAAAGCCGACGTGAATATTAAAAGCAAAAAAGGAATCACGCCGCTCATGTCCGCCGCCATCAAAGGCGACCTTGGCATAATAAAGCTCCTCATCGCCGCTGGAGCCGATGCAAACATCGCTGAAAAAGGCGGCCTTGTCGCAAGCGATTTTGCCGCCAGAAACAATCATTGGGCGGTCGCCGCCTTTCTAAGACAACACATGAAATAATCACGCCACATTGGCATTCATAATAAACCACACCGCCCGACGCATTGAATATCGAGTTTTCCCATGCCCGCCAAACCCAACACCACACCCTCGCACACACCCCGCCCCGGCGACATCTTTGCGCAACGCAGCGCCGACACCGGACGCTATTGCGCCTATCAAATCACCCGCGCCGAAAACAAAACCATCTCGCTCCTCTCGCTCGATTGGGTCGGCGACGCGCCGCCGACCGACGCCGACCTCGCCGCCATGCGCCCGCTCAACAACACGCGCTACTACTGGGGACACGGCCTCGACTACCGCAACGTCGAGCTCCGCGACATGCCGCCGACACTCCAATTCGTCGCCAACCGCCCGCCGCTCGTCTCCCAAAAAACCACGTCCTTCGGCGGCTGGCCGACGCCCCGCACCCAGGCCGCCGAACAGGAGGCCGACTGGCGCGCCCGCGATCCCGAACGCCTCCGCCGCTTCGAAGCCGCCCGAAGCAGCGGACGCGAGTTCACACTCGCCGGCCAAACCGTCCGCGACACCTTCACCCGCGCCGGCCCCGAACTCCTCGACCTCCTCCCCAACCTCGCCGAGCTCGACAAACTTCCGCGACTCCTCGAAATCGAGGCGCGCGGCCCGCGCCCCGACCTCATCGCCTACCTCCGCACTCACGACCTGCTCCACCGCCTCGTCTGGAACGCGCACGGCGCTCGCGCGCTCGATTTCCGCGGCGTCCCCCACATCCACGACCTCGAACTCGACGCCACCGGCCTCGAAACGCTCCACCTGCACGACACCCTCCACTCCCTCAAACTCACCGGCGCGCTCCACCCGGCGCTGCGCATCCACGCGTTCGACGACGGCGCGCTGCTCTATCTCAACGCGCCGCCCGCCATCGCGGCTCCCGACCGCGCCGACCCCGGACTGCCAAACCTTTCCACCATCCGCATCGAAGGCATCGACAAACTCGACCTCGCCCCCATCGCCGGCCGCCACCCCGCGCTCGAAGTCCTGAGCCTCGCCGGCAAACCCGGCACGCTTCAAAACATCTCCGCAATCTCCCGCCTCCCAAAACTGCGGAGCCTCTACATCGACGACCTCTTCGGCTACACGCCCGCCGACATCCCGCCGCCCGGCACTCATCCGCGCCTCGCCGAACTCTGGCTCGAAAGCATCCCCGCCGACGTCGCCGCGCACGTCAAAAAAACCTACGCCCCGCTCAAAAAAACCGCGCGCCTCGACCTGCAAGTCCGCAAACCCCGCGCCCCCGAATGGCTCGCCGACAATCTCGACAACCCCTTCCGCGCGTGGGACGGCGACGAGTTTGTCAGCCCCGCCAACGCCCGCCGCGCCGCCACCCTCTACAAAAAAACCCGCGCCGAACTCCGCGCCCGCCTCGACTCGCCCGACGCCGCCCCCGCGCTCCCCGAATACCTGGAGCAACTCGTCCGCAAATGGGCCGCCGCCTTCAACACATGGGACAAACGAACCAACTGGATCGAAACCGAGGAACGCGAAACCATCTGCGAGGTCGTTGACAACCTCCTCGCCGAAGCCGCCCGCCGCCACCCCGCCGCAAACATCGACACCGCCAAACTCTCCTCCCTCTTCGACGAACTCCGCGATTTTTGAAAAATTGCCACCCGCAAATTCCACACATCATGCCCGACAACACTTCCGCGCCGCCACCCGCATCCAAATCCTACGCCCCCGGCGATATCAACAGCCTCATCCGCGATATCGGCTCCGCCAAATCCGCCGCCGCCCGCGCACGCTTCGCCGGACGCCCGCCCGACGCGCAGGACACCCGCGCCGTTTATTTGGAAACCTGCGCCGCCATCGCCGCCGCCTTCGAGCCGCGCGGCTACAAGTTCTCAAAATCAGGCCCGCACTTCACAGCCAAGAGCCGGGACAAACAATTCACCTACCGCATTTCATTTCAATCGAGCCACAACAACATCCCCGGCCAGCACATCAGGCTCCTCGTCCACACCTCCATTTCCTCGCCCGTCGTCAAGAAATGGGAAACCGCGCTCTGGGCGCGCCACGGCCGGACATACCAGGGCAACGGCAGCATCGCCGGCACGCAACTCGGCTACCTCGCCGAGCCAGGCAAACGCGCCTGGGTCGCATGGGAACTCGCGCACGAGCACACTCGCGCCGCCGCCATTGCCGAGGTCACCGACCGCATCACCCGCCACGCGCTCCCGTGGTTCGCCCAATGCGAGGACATCCCGCGCCTCGTCGGGCGCATTGTCGAAACCGGCGTTTTTCCCGACTGTCACGTTGAGGATTTCCCCGCCGAGCTCCTCCTCTGCTTCGCAAGCAGGGGACAAACCGCGCGTGCGCTCGCTTCTTATATAAAAACACTGCATCCCAAGGCCCGCGCCAATCTTCACAAAGACCTCGCCGCGGCGCGCGCCGAGTCGCCGCTCGAAATAAATTACAGCGGCTTCTCCGGCTGCCACATCCGTTACCTCCTCGCCGAAGGCATCGAATTTCCAAAAGAATAAAACGCGCCGCGTCGCACACATATTCAAAATCATGAAAGCCGAAATCCACGCGCACCTGCGTGCGCATAATATAGAAATCCCCGACGACCCGGACGAGGCCGTCAATCTCTATCTTGGCGCATTGTTAATCGAGAAATTCGACTACTGGCTCGCACGCGGATTTGATTATACGGACAATCCGCAGCCGCCGACGCCCTTCGCCAGACCCTCAAGCGAAGCCGCCAAAAAAGACGCCGCCTACCGGGCCGCCTTCGCTAAACTCGACAGCGACACCAAACGAACAATAAAAGAACTGCTCCGCGAATCACTTGAGGGCATCCTCTTCAGCACGCTCCTGACATTCGACCAAACTCCCGCCGGAAAATGGAAACTCCAATTCCGAACCAAGGACATGACCGCCCGCGCCAACCCGGGACGCGATTATGAGCTGCACGACGATTTATATAAATGGATGGATTTGTTTAGCAAAAACAAACAGTGAAAACAAATCCCTCCATCGCATAAGTATATTCTCAGCCTCCATATTTTCCCAATATGAATCGCGAAACATTATTAAAACAAATCGAACAATGGCACGCCGACGGAAACCATCAGGAGATCGAGGACGCCGTGCGCGCGCTGCCTGAAGCCGGGCGCGACTTCGACCTGTCTTGCATGCTCGCCCGCGCGCTCAACAACCTCAGCCGCTACGGGGACGCGCTTGAAATTCTGGAATCCGTGCGCGATCAGGGGCGCGACGACGCGCTGTGGCACTACCGCGTCGCCTATTCATTATATTATTTGGACCGCGAGGCGGACTCCATTCCGCATTTCGAGCGCGCAATCGCGCTCGGCGACGACCATCCCGACACGTATCAAATGCTGCTCTGGGCAAAGAAGGCCGCGAAGCAGCACCTGGACGCGAAACCTGAAAACAAAAACACGGACGGCGAAGCGCGGACGGCATTTGTCGCCAAGGCCATTGCGACACTCGAGCTCAACATGCGCCTGCAACCGAACGCCCGCACCATGCGACTGGAGGACGGGCTCGACCTCATGCTCCGCGACAAGGGCCTCGGCTACGTGAACGGCGGCGGCTCGCAACTCTCGCCCGAGGGGGAAATCACATCCTGCGACATCGAAATAAAACTCGCCGAGGACTCGCCTGAGATCATCGAAACAATCCTGAGCATCGCCAAAAAACTCGATATCGCGAAAGGCTCCAAACTCAAATACCGCGCCCTCGCCGGCGGCACCGAAGTGGAATACCCGATCGGAAAACTGGAGGGATTCGCGGTTTATATAAACCACGCGAACCAGCCGCCCGAAGTGTGGCAAAAACACAACGTCAACGAGGTCGCCGACGAATTGCACAGCCTCCTCGGAAACAACGGCACGCTCGTGTTCAGCCATTGGAACGGCCCGAAGGAAGTCGCGCTGTATTTCTACGGCGAGGGCGGAGCCGATGCGATGCAGGCAAAGGCAAAACCGCTCCTCGACACGCACCCGCTCTGCGAAAACTGCCGCATCGTCCGGCTCGCCTGAAACGTCCGCAACCCACCGTCCGCCTCATGTCCATCAACCCGCTCTCACTCCCCGGCATCATCGCCGAACAAATTGAAATCTGCGACGACACCGAGTTCGCCGAGGCCCGCCAAACGCTCGCCAACTTTGAGCAACAATGCGCCGCCGAGCCCTCCGTGCAAAACGACGAGTTCCTCGCCGCCGCGCACCGCCGGCTCCTCGAAGCCTTCGACGACTACAACGCGCCATTCGACGCCGCGCCGCACCTCGACGCGCTCCGCCGCCTCCACGAACGCCATCCCGCAAATCCGCGCATCATCGAGGACTACGCCAACGCACTCGCGCATCACCACGACGCCTGGCTCACCGCCGAGGACGCCGACCCCGCGCGCGCCGCCACCCCCTACCAGGCGCTCCTCGCCCTCGCCGAAAAAAATCCCGCGCACGATCTCTCGGAGGAAATCGCCGACGCCTATTTTAATCAATTCCACCACTACATCACCCGCGGGGAGCACCGCGCCGCCGACACCATCCGTGGCCAGCTTGCCGCGCACCACGACCGCCACCCCGCCAGCGCGCACATCATCCAGCGGCTCGCCCAGGCGCACCTGACCCTGGTTTATTCTTGCGCCGACACCGACGAACTCGACCCCGCCCGCGCCGCGTATCACACGCTCGAGGCGTTTGTCCAAAAACACATCGACACGCTGCCGCCACCCGCGCAACACAACCTCCGCCGCATGCAAATCCGCGCGCTCGCCCACCTCGTCGAGACAAGCGCGTCCCCGAGCAACACCGGCGAAAATCCCGCGCCGAGCGATCCCGCCGAAATCACCGCGTCCGAAACCCACTACGCCGCCATGCGCGAACTCTGCGCGCCTCTCGCCGACGCCGAGCCCCGCATCGCCCGCCATTTTGCCGACGCCGCCATCGCGCTCTGCAACCACTACAATCTTTCAAACGAACCCGCGCCCGCCGCCGAAAAATACCGCGACCTCGAACGCCTCGCCGACCGCTATCCGCAACACTGCGCGCCTCAGTTTTCCCGCGCGCTCTACGCGCAAATCACCTCCGCCATCCGCGAGCGCCGTTTCGACGACGCCGAAAAACACCACTCCGCGTTCGAGCGCCACGCGACCGCGCAACATGACGCCGGCGCGCCCGAAAAACACGACGACACCGAACCCGTCGAAAACCTTGCGCAAGCCTCCGCAGCCCTTGCCAACGCCTACGGCGGCGCCTCCCGCATGTCCGACGCGGAACGCCACGCGCGCAAAATCGCCGGCCTCCTCGACACCGCAAAACGCAATCCCGACACCGGCGACTCCACCCTTGCGAACCTCGCCGCCCTTCACGCCCTGACGCTCCACAACCTCGTCGTTGATTACGTCAACACCGGCGACACCGCAACCGCCGCCGCCCGCCAAGCCGATCTCGCCGCCCTCGCCGCGCAACACCCCGACTCCGCGGCCGTCGCCGAAAACCTCGCCGACGCCACCGACCAGATCGCATCAAGCCTCGCCAAAAACACCGGCATTGCCGCCGCCGAAAAATTCCTCTCGCAGCACGTCCCCGAAACACTCGCGAGCAACCCGGCCTATTCCAAAACGCTCTACAACCTCATCGTCATCGCCTCCGACGCGAAGGACCTTCCCTCCGCCGAGCGCCACTACGCCGTGCTCCGCCAGCTCGTGCAGAAAAACCCGCCGCACACCACCGCCGCGCTGCGCCTCGCGAAAGCCGCCTACAACCTCCACTACGACCATTCCGACGCCGGCGATTTTCCCCGCGCCGAAACCAAATACCGCGACCTCGTCGTCCTCTCGCGCATCCACGAGGGCAATCCCGCCCTCGAAAACGGCAACCCCATCGGACTCGAAATCGCGCTCCGCATGGCCAACGCCGCGCGCAACTACGCCATCGACCTGAAAAACAAAAACGCCGCGCACCGCATCCCCGCGCTCCTCGCCGACATCCGCCACCTCGCCGCCCGCTGGACCTCGCCCGCCGCCAAGCCCATCCACGACGCCCTCGCCCAAATCACAAGCCTCTGCCCTCCTCAACCCCCGCCGCTCCCCGGCGCATGAATATGATTAGCCACCCGCCTCCACGTGCGTGAAATGAGCCCGCGCATCGTCGCCTCCCTGCTATATCAGCGCGGCCAGTGTATTCGGTTTTATCGAGGCTCCGGGATAGTGCGCGAGAATTTGCGCCTTCAGGCTGCGCAGGAAATTTGCCGGGCCGAATTCCGCCAGCGGGATCCTATGGTTCGTCCGCTTCATCGCAATACCGTCGTCCGTCACTATAAACACTCCGGAGTCATACAAGCGCGCGCCAACACTTTGTTTGAGAAAAAGGCGGTAGCGCTCCGAATAGGATGGTCCGGCAAACACCGGCTTGTCCGTATTTTCATTTTTTCCCCTGAAAAGTTCCATCGCCAAAAAATGCGGCTGTTTGATTTGGACAGGCTTGTTGTCGGAATCCTCCTTGTAGTTGCCGACAAATAAATACCCGAGCCACGGACGCGGCTGCTGGCGCACAAAACCGGATTGCGCATACGTCACCCAAAAGTCGTGCGCGTTGCCGATACTCTCTTCGAGACGGTTGTTTTGGTTGTTCCCGATACTCTTGTCCTGCGACTTGAATTCGACCGCCGCGTAAAGCACGGGATCCCCCTCGTCTCCGGGCGCGGGGTGAAAACGACTGCTTCCAAGCACTATCAAATCCCAATTCTTCGACGGGCGAAAATACGACGGCAAAATCGACGGTGCCGTTGAGAGATGCCCGCCGAGAAAGATATGCTCCGACTTCACGCCAAGCCCGACAAGAAAGCCGCGCAACTGCTCAGCAAAACCGTCCATCGTCTTGCCGTGCAAATTGGCGTCGCGCGCGCCACCCTGTTTTCCCGCTGAACGCTTCGCGCCCGCTGGTTGCTTCGAGTTCCACCAGTGCCGCACGGCTTGATGAAAAATATCCGTCTCGGAGGTCAGCTTCGGCAACGACGGTTGAGATTCTTTTGATTTTGCGCGGGGCATATAATGTCGGGTCAAATTGGAAGTTTATCTATGCCATATATCTCGAAGGCTGTTTTTGTGGCAAGCGCGACATCCTGCGTGTCAAACGCGCGGCGCAATGCCGTCGATTGATTTCTCGATATACTTTCGGGCGCGGGCACGCGGATGCGGCGCAAATATTGCGCCTGAAAACGATAGTAACCGCCTCGCATCCTTACGCCGTAACTATGCACGAAGAACCTGCCGACATCCGACATGAGCAGCGCGCCGAGCACGCGCAAATCCCAGCGTTCGGAGGTTATCCAGTATAAATTGTGGTGCGGATAGGTTTCGCCCTCGTCCAGCGCCGGCAGCAACTGGTCTTTTATGTCGGCAATATAAAGTTTTTCGCGACCCGTCAGCGCCATGTTCACACGGTCAATCGTCTTGTGCCAGTGCTCCGGTTTGTCCTTGGCGGTATGCCGCGCCGCGAGTTTTGCATAATGTGGCTTAAGATAGTCGGCAAATCGCGGATGCGCGTTCAAACGCACAAGCCCGCGCGCATCCCACGGATTGAGCAAATGGCGACCCGACCAATTCACGCGCCCGCCCGCAAGATCGCCGCTGAGCGCGAGTGGCAGCAAACGCGATGCCTCGACATCGGGACGCTCGCCCGGATTGGTGATAAAAATCTTGTCCGCGCCCGTCGCCACGCCAATGCCTATGCGCGTGCCGGTTTGCGCATCCTCGAGCCGGCGAAACTGCGATTCCAACCGTTTCAAAAGAGCCAGCGCCTCGGGCGAGGCGCACGGCCAAGGCTCATTGCCGTGAAACCACGAGTTGAAACGCGCAGCCTGCAAAACAGTGTTCGATCTGGCACTGGTCAAATGGCTGAGCACATAGGAACGATCCGCGCGCTCGATGCCTGGCAGAGCCTTGGCCACGACAACCGGCCCCTGCGGCGCGTTCTTGATAACCGTTACCGCCGGATACGCGGAAACATCCGATTCAAACGCGTCAATATCGTGCGCCTCGACGATATAGCGAACAGCGTAGCCCTGCGTGGTGATAAACTCTCGTAACGCGGCCCCGTAGTCATTGAGAAGCCATCGGTCCGCGCATATGTAGGCGCACACGCCGTTCGGCCTCAATTGCATCAACGCTGCCTGATAAAACGCGATATAAAGATCGGCGCGCCCGCGCATCGTGCTGAAGGAACGGTAGAGCGCCGCCTTGGCCGCGGGCATGTCCTCGAGCCGGATGTAAGGTGGATTGCCAATGACAAAATCCGCAATGGGAAACGCCAGCGCTGTCTCCAAAAAATCCTCGGACCTGATCCAGTTGCGAGCAAGCCTCGCCGCTGTGACGGGAGGCGCGCCGCCCTCGACCAAAATCGCCCTTACCATGGCTCGCGCCTGACTGGCAGTTTCCGGATCGATCTCAAAGGCGCGGATTGCATCGTTCGCGGATTCAATCGGAACGGTGCGCCGCTTGCATGACTCGACAAGACGCAGCACCATCGCCCTTAGAAACGCTCCGTCACCCGCGGACGGCTCAATCGCAACCAGTTCAGACAAAGGTTTTTCCGCAGTGTAGCCCGCCAAATCGAGAATAATGTCCACCACCCAAGGCCTGGTGTAAACCACCCCGGCCTCGCGCTGTTTGGAAGAACTGGCAGACTCGTTACTCACGTTTTGTTTGTTTTCCCAAAAACTACCCGAAAGCGTGACGGTGGCAAGATCAGGAAAGAGCAGCCGATGTGTTCCGTGTGCACGCGTTATTCTCACCGAGACGCCTTTCACACGCAAATCGACGCACGGGATTGCACTAAAACACTCGAAGCTCGCACAAAAACAGTTTATCCACCGGCCAACAATATGGTGAAGACGACAATAAAATTGCCACTCGGCAGAAACAGTCAGGACGTGAACAGAGCCCGGCGCCATAAACCGCCGCCAAGCCGGTCCACGACGCCCTCGCCCAAATCACAACCCTCTGCCCTCCCCAACCCCCGCCGCTCCCCGGCGCATGAATACCCTTGGCCACTCCACCGCGTGAAACGCAAATCGTCCGAATCATGCTCACAAAAGAATTCCTGTATTTTCTGGCCCCGCTCATCGTGACAATCCCGCTGTATCTATTGGGGCGAAAAACGCTGTTCCGCCGCCACCGGCAGGTGGAAATGCACCGCGTCGCATCGGGCAAAATCTTCACGCTCGCGATGTTCCTCCTGCACATCGCGCTCATGACCGCCCTGTTTTTCATTTTTGAATCCACCCCCCTTTCAGCCCAAACACCCGGCGGCCCCGCGTCCATGAACGAAAACAAAAACAAGCGCCACGAGGACGACTCCGATTTTTCCACCAACGGCATGGTTGACATGCTCCTCGCCGGGGCCACCGGCGACATGGACGCCGCCCTCGCGATCGAAACCGCCTGCCGCAAACACGCCGGCCACTCGCGCATCATCACGGGGCCAAACACCACGACCATCGTCCGGGGCAGCACGCGCCCCGGCGACACCCGCGAATACCACTGCGTCATCACCCCCGCCGCGCGCAAAGCCGTCCTCAAATCTCCCGACGGCACCGAAGTCACGCTCACAATAAGCAAGGACTTCGCGGACTTCATCAGCGCCCTGCGCAAAGGACTCGTTGATGACGAACCCGACGCGGGCCCCGAAATCGTCCTCGCCGAAAACCCGCATATCGATCTCGGCCTTGCCGCGCCGCCACGCGTCACCTTCGCCCAAATCGCCGGACACCTCGCACCCGCGCTTCCGCCCGGCGAGCAAACGATCCTGCAAAAACACGCCGACGACTGGAAACGATTCGCTCACGAGCACGCCCTCCCCGACACCGGCGGCGTCATGCTCGTCGCCTGCGACATCACCACCGGCAGACTCTATCTCAAGGCGCCCTCGCTGCACTGCCGCGTTTCCCCCGCCACGCGCACCGTCTCAATCAGCCGCCACGACTACGACAACGAATCCGGCACGCACCACGAACTCCACCCCGCCCACGCGTTCTTCGAAACCATCGACCGGCTCGTCGCCGGCGAAACCGCGCCCGCCGCCGCAACCGCCGATCTCGCCTACCCCGACGAAAACCTCTTCAAGAACAAAAAACGAAACGACAGAAAACAGCCGCAATTCGAACTCTGGCATGACACAAAAACAATCAACGCCATCCTCCGCGGCCTGATTGAAAAAGGCGGCTTGCTCGCGAAAGAATTGGACGCCGCGAAGCGCTTTGTCCGCGAAATCCCAAACCAGTCCGACCTCTACTGCATGTTTATCCGCGGCGGCACTCTGCAAATCGTCTGTCTCGGTGCGAAAAGCAACATCACGCAATGCGTCATCATCTCGATTCCCGCCGGCACGGCCACTATCACAGGTTCCGGTTCCGGCGTCACAATCCCCCTGACGCCCGCCTTCAAAACCCACCTCATCGACGTGCTCAAAGCCCGCAAAAAATCCGCGTGGCTCGAATGACGCAGCCACCGCAAATCTCCCCGCGCCAAACCATGCCCAACTGCGATTTCTACGCCACTGCCGCCGACCACGCGCCGCTCCTCGAGTGGCTCCTCGCGGAAAATACGGATAAACACCGTAGGGGCGCCGCCTACTGTCACGAGGTCCGCGCCGAGAATAAAGGCCCCGTGCGCGGGCGCCTCGAATATCTCGACATCCTTGCGTCCGCGCCGCCCGTTGCCAAAACCCTCGCAACAACAAAACTCCGCTTTCGCGACCGCCTTGACGGCAAGCGCTGGCAGGCATGGGTCGCCCGCCTCGACGCCGAATCCGGCGTGCGCCGCGTCGCGCAAAACATTCCTCCCCCCGCCGCACACAAAACCCGAGCCCGGCCAAATCCCCTTCGCCGGAGCCCCCGAACTCCGCACCCTCGCAAGCTGGAATTTCAAGGAATTATAAAATAATACAATGGCACGCATCGTCTGGAAAGAATACAACGTCATCAGCCTGGAAACGCGGCGCGGCGTCTTTACGCTCGCGCAAATGTCACGCAACCCGTTCCTGATATTTTTTAATATATTTCAAACAGAGGACACATGGGATGGCATCGACCTCGCCACCGTGCCGGTGCTCTTTTGCAAAGCCGTCACGCGGCAATTCCTCGCACGCAGCGCCACGGGTAAACAAACGCGCATCAACCCGCTGCGCCCCGCGACACTTCCCACCCTGTGGATACACTCGGCCGTTCACGAAACCCGCCGGCTCGTCGCATGGGAAAACACACCCGGCGAACGTCACTTCCTCACCCTTGGCGCAGGCGGCATGCTCGTTGAGAAAGATGCCTATAACCACAAGGGCGGACCTTACAAACACCCGTCCGGCGTTTACGACGCCATTATAAGGAATCGCATATCGCCAACCGATACGGAGACCATTGAGAAATATGAGTGCGATTCGCTCGCCGTTTTTCCCGCGACCAACGAACGCCTCTATCAATGTTATCTTGCCGGCAAAAACGTGGATCCTGACAAAAGCATACTTTTTGACCATCCGCTGCCCCCCGAATACGCCACCTACATCGACATAGCCGGCGGCCAGGATGACGCGCGCCGCACTGAAGCCCGCAAATTTTTCCGTTTATAAACACACACACAATCAAAACGCCGCGTGTGCGCGCAGTGTAAAAGCATCCTGCAAACCCCGCCCATCCCGCCTCAAAAATCTTCACGCCGCCAAACCATGCCCAACTGCGATTTCTACGCCACCGCCGCCGACCACGCGCCGCTCCTCGAATGGCTCCTCGCGGAAAACACCTGCTCCATTTACGAGCTCTCCTCCATCGGCGAAAACCCGCTCCGCCGCTTCACCTCCGCCGCCGAAATCATGGACGAGTTCAAGCGCGCCTACACAAACGGCGTTCCGTGGCACAGCGTGTATCTCCAACTCCACGTCAACGGTTCCGGCCCGATGCCCAAACCGCGCCGCATCGACATCAACCCCGACGCGCAAGCACGCTGCGGTTTCCGTTATCGTTACGCAATGGAAGGCTGGGGCCTCGTGCAGCTCTACCTCTCCGTCCCGCGACACAACAAACGCTTCCTCGACAATTCGCACACCAACCACAACAGCCAAAAACGCGCCGAGACATGGGCCGCGGTGAGCAACAACCTGGGCAATCCCAGCGCGTGGGATTACAAAAAAATCACCTCCTTCTCCTCGCGCCTGAATCGCGAAATCCGCAAGCGCGCCGTCGCCAAACTCGGCTCGCGCCCCGTCCTCCCCGGCGCGCTCGCCGAGTGGAAAAACGGCGGCAACCTCGGTGTTTATAATATCGCCACTCACGCGAAATCCCTCGCGCAATTATAATCGCAAGACCGCCGCCGCCACGATTCAACATCCCGCAAAACGCCCGCATCACTTTTGACATGAGAGAAAAACTACTCGCCAAACTGCAACAACTCCACGCGCAGGCACCCGACAAACTTCCGGTTGTCACGCTCGACGAATACTTCTCGGGCAACACCGAGGAGGAGTGCATTGCCCCGAATCAAGTCGGTTACGGACGCCCCTCGCTTGCCGATTTATACAAGCGTTTTCAAACAATCGAACAACGCCCCGAAGTGCAGGGCGTTTTTGTCGGCATGCATTCCGACTGGGATATGGCGCTCGAAGATTCCGCCACGTGGCCTGCCGCGGAAAACATACACATCCTCGCAAATGCGACCCAGGATGCTGTCGCCGCATGGATCGACGGACTTGAAGCCGACGGTGTCATTGAAGGCTGGCCCTACGGCGAACATCCCGCCGCGCCAAAACCAAAGCCGGGATTTCAAGTTTTCACCGTATGCTGGGATTAATCAGTCATTCACCCATGCCCGAACACAATAACACCAACAAATATACAAACAACGACCTCGCCGGCGGCCCCCTCGCTCACTATAATATAGCAACCCACGTGAAACGCCACTCACGATCCTAACAAACACTTATTATCCACATCATGAATCTCAATGAATACTTGAAAAAATATATCGAAATCTCGCGCCAGTTTCGCGCCAAAGAACGCACGCAAAAGACTGCCGAGCCCCTGCACGAACTCGCAGCCCAGCTTTCGAAACTCCCGCCATCCCCAAAAATCAAACTCATTCTTGCAGACATCTATTCGCTTCTCGGATATCATAAAACCGCGCATGAGATTTTCGCGGAAATCGCCAATCAGGCCGACCGCAAAGATGCGGCGCGCCTGTTCAAAATGAAGGAGCTTGCCGCCTCTCATGCGGACACTTTTGCCATCAAGCCAGTCTTGAAGGACGAAACACCGCACAATTACAAGCTTCCCAATTTTAAATACTGCCCCTGCCCTATGGAAAAAGGAATTTTCCGCGATGACCGCATTATTGAATGCAATTGCTGCGGCAGGGAAACCCCTGTTTATTACGACGGTCCTTTTTATACCGCTGCCGACAATGTAAGATACCTCTGTCCCGAATGTATTCACAGTGGAAAGGCCGCAAAAAAATATGATGCCTCCTTTCAACAAAACCTCGTCAACGACGAGACGATCAAGGATGAGGGCGCGACCGACGAAATCCTGCATCGCACTCCCGGATATGTAAGCTTTCAAGGCAACGCATGGCCCGCGCATTGTGACGACTACTGCGCCTTTTCCAGCTATGTGGGCTGGCCGGAACTGGAGGAAAGAGGCATCGCCGATTCGGTTGAAAATATCAGCGAGCTGGGCTTCGACGCGCTCAAGGACATGCGCAACAACGGTTCTTTGCAGGGATATCTATTTCAATGTTTGAAATGCAAGACTCATGTCATCCTCGCCGACATGGATTGATTTTGTAAAACAATTACCCGCTGTTTCGTCATTCACCCATGTCCGAACACAATAACACCAACAAATATACAAACGACGACCTCGACGACATCACGCTCGACGAAATACTGGGCTTTGTCATCGCCAACTGCGCGGGCGACATCGAGGCGGCCGGCGCGTTTGCGGACGAGTGCCGCGAGCGTTGCGACCGCGAGCACCTTCTCGTCGGCGGCAAGGCGACCGTCATTGTGCGCGGTTACAGCGACGCCGCCGGTCCGCACGAATACACTTGCACGCTCACGCCGGACACGCGGCAGGCGGTTTTGAAATCGCCCAACGGCGCGGAAATCGCGCTCACGATGGACGAATCCTGCGTGGAATTTCTTCGCGAGCTGCGCGCCGGCCTCACCGGAAACGAGGCGGGCGAGGGACCGGAAATCGTCCTCGACGAAACCCAATACATCGACCTCGACGACGCCGTGGCGCCGCGCATCACTTTTGCGCAACTCGTGGAACTCGCCGAGCCGCACCTCGACACCATTGATCGCGCCCGCCTGCGGCGCCACCGGCTCGCCTGGGACAAATACAAGCACACCCACGAGCTCCCCGGCAACGACCTCCACCTCGTCGCGTGCGACGCGCCCTCCGGCAAACTCTACTACGGCACCCCTTCGCTGCAGTGCGAAATCTCGCTTGCCGCGCGACGCGTCATCATCAGCCGCCACGGCGTGAAACCCGAGGGCAGTCTTCACCTGAACATCCATCCCGCGCCCGAGTTTTTCACAGAACTCCATCAGTTGCTCGAAGGCAAAACCACGGACGACTCGACAACGACCGACGACGATCTGCCATATCCCGACGAGAAGAGTTTTTCCGACACAAAAAACGACAAAAAGACCGCGCAATTTGAGCTCTGGCACAACACCGCGGCGCTCAACACCCTTCTGCGCGGCCTTGTCGAAAAAAACAATCTCGTCGGACGGGAGCTCGACATTGCGCGCGGCTACATCCGCAACATCGCCGCGCAATCCGATTTCTACTGCATGCTGATTCGCGGCGGCGTTTTGCAAATCGTGTGTCTCGGCCCAAATCGCGCGCCCTCGCAAACAGTCATGATCTCCATGTCCGCCGACACCGTCATGATCGCGGCATCCGGCGCCGGGGCGAATTGTCCGCTCGCGCCCGAATACAAGCGCCACATCGCCGCCACCCTCGCAGAACACAAAAAGGACGGATGGATCAAATAACCCGCGCCGAAACACCGAACCAAATGCTCGAATCAAAACCGTGGGGGCGCACCTTGCGTGCGTCCTCGCGCCAGCCCGCTTTGTGAATGCGCGCGCAAACTTGTTTACTGGCGCCAAAGGCGCCTCACTCGTCAGCCCGGGGTCGAGCTTGCGAGACCCCGGGACTTCAAGATAGAAGACACGCGCCCTGAAGGGGCGGCACATGCGCATCAATCCCACACGTAGCGTTCATCGCAAACGATGTCATGCTTTGCGAGAAACGCGGGCAAGGGATTGTGATATGATGAAACTGATTGTGGCGCCCTGTCAGGGCGCATTGTTTTCCATCGTTTACCCGGGGTCTCGCACGCTCGACCCCGGGCTGACGAATGGCACGCCTTTGGCGTGCGGCAAATGACAAACAAGTAGCGCCTATGAGTGGCACGCAAACCACGCCCGCACGCCGCAACAAACCCCATTGCGCAAACGTGGGACTGTAAACATCCAGACGCGATTGAGCGAATCACCGTCCGATGCACAGTTCACCGTCATTGCATGAACACCCGCGAACGCACCCTCGCTGTTTTTAATTATCAAAACTACGACCAAATGCCCGTCGTGCATTTCGGCTACTGGACCGAGCTCCTCGCCAAATGGCACAAGGAGGGACACCTCACCGCCGACGAGGCCGAATTCTATTTCGACAAAAACGAATACGACAAAATCATCTGCGACAAACTCGGCTTCGATTTCTGCTGGGGACACCAGCTCACGCCCAGGCACAAGGTGCATCCTTTCTTCGAAAAGAAGATCCTCGAAACACACCCCGACGGCGTCATTCGTTATATAAATCCCGACGGCCTCATCGAGGAAACCGATCCCAACACGACCACCATCCCCGCCACCATCGGCACGCTCATGACCGGACGCGAGGCGTGGGAGGAACTCTACAAACCGCGCCTCCAATCCGGTCCCGCGCGCCACGGCACGCCCGACGAACTCGCGCGCTGGAAACAACTCAGCGAAGAAACCACCGACGCGCCCTTCGGCGTTTATGCCGGCAGCATGTTCGGCTACGCGCGCGACATGATCGGTGTCGAGGCGCTCAGTTATCTTCAAGTCGACGACGAGGACCTCTTCATCGAAATCATCGACACCGTCGCAAACCTCTCCTTCGAAACGGTGAAGGTTGTGCTCGAGGCCGGACTGCGCGTGGACTTCCTGCATTTTTGGGAGGACATCTGTTTCAAAAACGGCCCGCTCATCAACCCCGCCACCTTTGAAAAATACGTCGCCCCGCATTATAAAAAAATCACCGGCATGGCGAAGGCGCACGGCGTGAACCTCTTCTCGGTCGATAGCGACGGCCTCATCGACAAACTCATCCCCGCCTGGTTCGCGAACGGCGTGAACATCATGTTCCCGATCGAAGTCGGCACCTGGGGCGCGAGCATCGCCCCGTGGCGCGAAAAATACGGACGCGAACTGCGCGGCGTCGGCGGCGTCCGCAAAAGTGTGCTCGGCGAGGACCGCGCCGCCATCGACGCCGAAATCGAGCGCATCAAACCGCTCGTCGATCTCGGCGGCTACATCCCCTGCCCCGACCACCGCATCTCGCTGGAGGCCACATGGGACAACGTCCGCTACTACGCCGACCGCATGCGCGCGACATTCTGCCGGTAGCGCGAACCGTCCCCGGTGAGCCGGGATCTTCGCGCACCGGAACCTTGCGCTTTACGCAATCCGTTTCCCAAACATCATCCCGCCGCATGAACACTGTTGCCCGACGCATCGCGCGCCTTTGCGCGATTGCCACCCTCGCGCTCCTCGCCGCGCGCGCCCTCGCGCTTCCCCCGCCCGAAAAACTCCCCGCCTCGCCAACGCCGCCCGACCCGCTTGTCATAACCGGCGGCCCGCGCATCACGACCGCGAAGGACTGGCACGCCAAGCGCGCGCCCGGCCTGCGCGCCCTGTTTCAAAACTACGAATACGGCCTGCGTCCCGGGGAAGTCGCGCCCGTCGCCACCATTATCCGCGAGGACAAAAACGCGCTCGGCGGCAAGGCCACGCTCCGCGAAATCTCGGTTGACACCACGCTCGCCGCCAAACCCGTCCACCTGCTCGTCATCGTGCCCAACAAACAAACGCGCCCCGCGCCGTGTTTTCTCGGCATGAGCTTCCGCCCCGTCCACACACTCCTCGCCGATCCGCTCATCAAAATGCCGCCCAACGGCTCCGAGGAACAACGCGGCTCGCGAATCCGCAGATGGCCCGTCGAACAGATCATCGACCGCGGTTACGCCCTCGCCTGCTTCTTCAACGGCGACATCATGATCGACTCACCCGCGCCCGCGAAAGAGGCGCTCAAGCGCTTCGCCAAGGCCGCCGGCGTCGAGCCCGACGCGCCCGACGCCCCCGGCACAATCATGGCGTGGGCGTGGGGTTACTCGCGCATGTTTGACTGCCTGAAAGACATTCCCGGAATCGACACGCGCCGCGTCGCCATCGTGGGCCATTCGCGCAACGGCAAGGCCGCGCTCCTCGCCGCCGCGTTCGACGAACGCTTCGCGCTCGTCATCCCCAATCAGGCCG
Organism: Ereboglobus sp. PH5-10; assembly: GCF_029504735.1. GTDB lineage: Bacteria > Verrucomicrobiota > Verrucomicrobiia > Opitutales > Opitutaceae > Ereboglobus. The sequence continues at coordinate 212,962 of NZ_JAQFIP010000001.1, forward strand.
GTTGCGGCGGCACCGCGCCCAGTCGCGTGTCAGCCGATGACGCCAAGCCCGGCCCCAAGGGACGCCCCCGTGTGGAAACCGTCGCCGCGATCACCTCGCGCTTCCCGCACTGGTTTTGCCAAAACTTCACCGCCTTCGCCGAGGCGCCCGAAAAACTTCCCTTCGACCAGCACGCGCTCATCGCGCTCTGCGCGCCGCGCCCCGTGCTCATTTCTTGCGCGGTCGAGGACGTGTGGGCAAACCCGCCCGGCCAGTTCGCCATGCTCCGCGCCGCCGATCCCGTTTACCAACTCGTCGCAAAGGAAGGCCTGCGCGCCGGTGTCACCGAAATGCCCGCCACGGGAAAACTGATCGACTCGCGCCTCGGGTTTTTCATCCGCGAAGGCAAGCACGACATGACGCACGAGGACTGGCGCGCCTGGCTCGACTACACCGACAAGTGGTTGCGCTGAGCAAAGCGATAGCGGCCGAATGCCGCCCCCGCTATTCGATCCGCCTCCCCACGCGCAACGCGTCGCCCTCCTCCTCGATTTCAAAAATCACCGCGCGTTCGCTGAGCGTCCGCGCCTTGTTCGGCGTGTGCAAAATCATCATCAATTTTCCATCGTCGAACCTGCGGAACAGCATCGGATGTCCGCCATCGTCCGTGAAAAGCGGTGTCTGCTCCTGGCGCCACGGCCCGGCGAGTTTCCCTGAATCCGAAATCGCGTATCCCGTCGTGTAACCGCCCTCGCCGCCCGTTGACCAAAGCATGAGCAGCTTGCCCGACTTCGTGCGATGCAACCATGAGCCGTCGGTCACATGGCAGCCATATTGGGCGGACTTTTTGCTCCACACCGCGTCGCTACCGTTGAACAAACGCCTCGGCTCGCCGACCGTCGCGGAAAGATCATCCGTCAGGCGCACATACTCCACCGTGCCATCCTTGATCTGCACCCACTCGTGACAAAACACCATGTAAGGCGCGCCTTCCTCGATCCAAAGCGTGCCGTCGAGCGTCATCATGTCGGGCGGCAGCGTGGACTGATTTGGCTTTTCGCCGAACGCACGAAACGGCCCCTCCGGCGAATCCGCAACGAGCACCTGCGAACCGCGTTTCACGCGAGGCAGCCAGTCGCGCCATTGCTCGGGCAGCCGGTCGTCCGTGTCGAACGTGAGAAACAAATAATATTTTCCCTTATACGCGTGCAACTCCGGCGCCCAGATTCCCTGCATCGCCCAAAAGCCCTCGGGGATTTCAAACACCACGCGAGGCCCCGTCCAATCGACAAGATTTTTGCTCGTGTATTGAACAACCGCCGGCCGTCCGTTCGGCCCGACCCGCCCCGTGGAGCTGACGAGATAATACGTCCGCGTTTTCGCATCCGCATACACGCAACAATCCCGCAACCGCACATCGGCCAGCCTCACGCTCCGCCCCCCGGCGGCATGACACTCGGAAATCGACGATGCGAAAAAACCCGCCGCCAAAATACAAAAAACGGAAAACAGTTTCATGCCCCGAATCGCATCCCACGCACCCGACTGCCGCAATCCCGCAAGGCATCTTACGGTTCGAAACAATCAGCGCCCCGTCATGCGGTAGGTGCTTTCCAGCACCATGTGTTCTATCCCGGCAGTTTTCACATGATCAATCGCCCTCGCCAACAAGGCATATCGGGCGCGATCATCACCGCTCACCAGCACACGCGGAACATGCCCCGTGCGCGCGCACTCCTCTTTGTATGAAGCAATCTTCAGGGGGAGATCGCTGATATCGTAAGGCTCCTTATTTATATAAACTGTTGTGTTTTCAGAAACCTGAACAACCAGCGGCTCATGGCTCCCGTGCCCGCATCCGCCGCATCCACCTGCAATGTTGACATCCATTTTCCCCACGTTCGTCAACGCCAGCGAAAACATTACAAACGTCACGAGCAGAAACATCAGCACGCTTATCATCGCTGTCAGATCAAAACGCGCACCGCCCCGTCTTTCCTCAATCGGGGCGTTAATTCTGTTCACATCACCAAAATCGTCGGGATTCATGGTTATTTGATATTCGGGGTTGATGCGCGGCGAAAATTGACGCGCCCAGATCATACCCAACGACAAGCAAAGTCAAGTGAGCCGGGGCATTACGCGTGAAAGCACGCGTGGCAAAAATCGCACCCTCGCCGGAAAAACAACCGCATGAAAGCGGCTCCCAAAATACACCAGCGAGAACACCACCGGCGCGGCGCGCCGTTACATTTTCGCTGGCTTGGGCGCGCGGAGTTTGTTTCGGTTTCCGGCAATATGCGCATTCTTGTTACAGGAGGAGCCGGTTTTCTCGGCTCAAATCTTTGCACCCGCCTAATCAACGACGGACATGAGGTGATCTGCCTCGATAATTTTTTCACGGGACGAAAGGCCAACATCGCCCATCTGCTCGACAATCCGCGCTTCGAGCTCGTGCGGCACGACGTGACCGACCCGTTCAAGTTCGAGGTCGACCAAATCTACAACCTCGCATGCCCGGCGTCGCCGCCGCACTACCAATACAATCCGATCAAGACCACAAAGACGTCGGTGATGGGCGCGATCAACTGCCTCGGCCTGGCCAAACGCGTGAAGGCGCGGGTGTTTCAGGCGAGCACATCCGAGGTTTACGGCGACCCGCAGGTGCATCCGCAGCCCGAGGAGTATTGGGGCAATGTCAACCCGATCGGAAAGCGCTCGTGTTATGACGAGGGCAAGCGTTGCGCCGAGACGCTGTTTTTTGATTACCACCGCGAGAACAAGGTCGATATCCGCGTCATCCGCATCTTCAACACCTACGGTCCGCACATGCTTTCGAACGACGGTCGCGTCGTGTCCAATTTCATCGTGCAAGCGCTCGGGGGCGAGGACATCACAATCTACGGCGACGGTTCGCAAACGCGTTCGTTTTGCTATGTGGACGACCTGATCGAGGGCTTTGTGCGATTCATGGACCAGACGGAAATCGTCGGCCCGATGAATTGCGGAAATCCGGGCGAGTTCACGATGTTGCAGCTCGCCGAGGCGGTGCTGCGCGAAGTCGGCGGAAAATCAAAAATCGTGCACAAGCCGCTTCCGGCGGATGACCCGAAGCAGCGCAAGCCGGACATCTCGCTCGCGCGCCGCGTGTTGAAATGGGAGCCGCAGATTCCGCTCGAGGAAGGCTTGCGGCGCACGATCGCGTATTTCCGCACACAGGCTTGAGCAGCGCGGCAAAACGGAAGCGAGGAACAGATGTTTCGCTCGCGCATCCGCGCCGCCGGCACACTTTAACTTGGAGTTTTCCCAAAAAATCCAAAGAGTCTTTCACTTTCAATCAGTTCACCGCCCGGAAACAAAAACCCACCATGAAGAAAATCACCCTTGGACTCATCAGCTGCCTGCTCCTCTCCGGAGTCGCAATGGCGCAAAAAAACGCAACGCCCCGGATCGTGAAAATCGACACCGAGAGCCTTTCCCTGGTCATGGGCGTGAACAAGGAGGGCTACCTGCTCTTCCACCACTTCGGGCCGAAGATCGAGGACGCGACACCCTTCCTCAAAAAAGGCGAATACCGCCGCGAGCCGACCTACGAGATGGCCTACCTCTCCTCCGGCGGACGCAACATCCGCGAACCCGCGCTGCGCGTCACGCACGCCAACGGCGACATCAACACCGAGCTCGTCTACGTGAGCCACAAGGAAACCGCCGCCGGCGCCGACGGCGCGCGCACGCTCGAAATCCTGCTCCGCGACAAAGTCAACCCGCTCGAAGTCACGCTCATCGTCAAGGCCTGGCAAAAGGAAAACGTCATCAGCGAGCACGTCGTCATCCGCAACGCCGGCGACAAGCCCGTGACACTGCACAACTACTACTCCGCCTACATGCCCCTCAAGGCGAACAAGTATTACCTCAACCATTTCTACGGCGCCTGGGCGCGCGAGATGATGCTCGCCGAAACCCAGCTCACCGCCGGAATCAAGACCGTGGAAAGCAAGCGCGGCGCGCGCGCCACCCGCTGCGAAAACCCGTCCTTCCTGCTCGCCCTCGACACCCCGCTCGCCGAAAACAGCGGCAACGTCATCGGCGGCGCGCTCGCGTGGAGCGGCAACTGGAAGCTGAATTTCGAAATCGACGAATTCGCCATCCTCAACATCAGCGCGGGCATCAGCCCCTTCGCCAGCGACTACACGCTGCCCGCCGGCGCCACCTTCGAAACGCCCGAGATGATCTTCACCTACTCGACCGCCGGCGCCGGCGGCGTCTCCCGCAACCTCCACGACTGGGCGCGCAACCACCGCGTCTACGACGCGCAAACCATCCGCCCCACGCTCCTCAACAGCTGGGAGGGCGCCTACTTCACCTTCGACGAAAAAACGCTCACCGACATGATCGACGACGCCGCCGGCATGGGACTCGAAATGTTCGTGCTCGACGACGGCTGGTTCGGCAACAAATACCCCCGCGACAACAACAAGACCGCCCTCGGCGACTGGCAGGTGAACAAGAAAAAACTCCCCCGCGGCATCGGCTACCTCGCCGACTACGCCGTTTCCAAGGGCCTGAAATTCGGCATCTGGATCGAACCCGAAATGGTGAGCCCCAAGAGCGAACTCGCCGAAAAACACCCCGAATGGATCGTCAAGGGCAAGGGCCGCGAAATCCCCACGATGCGCTACCAATGGCTCCTCGACCTCACCAACCCCGAGGTGCAGGACTTCGTCTTCAGCGTCTTCGACGAAACCATGAAACTCTCCCCCAACATCAGCTACATCAAGTGGGACGCCAACCGCCACGTCGAGAACGCCGGCTCCGCCTACCTCGACGACGACAAACAATCGCACTTCTGGGTCGAATACACCCGCGGCCTCTACAAAGTCTATGAACGCGTGCGCGCGAAATACCCCAACGTCATCGTGCAAGCCTGCGCCTCCGGAGGCGGCCGCGTTGACTACGGCGCGTTGAAATACCACCAGGAAGTCTGGACCAGCGACAACACCGACGCCATCACCCGCGTGCGCATCCAGTATGGCACGAACCTCATCTACCCCTCGCTCGTGACCGGCTCGCACGTCTCGCAAGTTCCCAACCACCAGACGAACAACGTCACCCCTTTAAAATTCCGCTTCGACCTCGCCATGACGGGCCGCTTCGGAATGGAACTCCAGCCCAAGGACATGAACGAGGCGGACAAGGAGTTCGCGAAAATGGCGATCGCCAACTACAAAAACATCCGCGACATCGTCATGCAAGGCGACCTCTACCGCATCAACAGCCCCTACGACAACTCCGGCCTCTATTCGCTCATGTATGTGAGCAAGGACAAAACCCGCGCCGTCATGTCCGCCTTCTGCATCGACTACCGCAACATCATGCCCACCTTCAAACTCAACGGCCTCGATCCGGCAAAACGCTACAAGGTGACCGAGCTGAACGAGAAAAAGTCAAAGTTCTGGGCGAACGGAAAAACCTTCAACGGCGAGTTCCTCATCAACGGCGGTCTCAACCCCCGCCTGATGAAAAACCTCCAAAGCATGGTGCTCCTTCTCGAAGAGACAAAGTAAGGGCTGCTTCCAGCCGTCCATCGCGAGTCGCCCACTCGGGCCACGCAGCAAAGGGATTTCGCGTTGCGCGCACACGCGTTTTCTCAAGCCGCTGTCATCTAATGGATGACAGCGGCTTGGTGTGCCCGCCAACAGCGCCGGAATCAAATTTGCCAAAAACTTAATCGAAAATGCAATTGGCTATGGCCCTCCCCTTCGAGTAACTTTTTAAGGCAAATCCGCATTATGGCATGCCGCCGTCATTACCAAACCCCATGAAACGCACCTGCTCACTCCTCTCGCTGCTCCTGTTTTTCGCGTTTTCCGCGTCCGGACTTCCGGCGGCGGACGCGCCGCAAAAATCCGCGGTCAATCGCGACGCCGCGCTCACCATGGCGCGCCTCTTAAAAACCTCCCCGCTTCTGCTGGATGGCGAAAGAGCCGGCCTGTTGAAAACAGTCCAGGAGTATTCCGAAAAATTACCCCACCCTGTTTTCAGGCAATACCTGAAAGCCGGCGTGGACGAGGCCGCCGCGATGGAACGCGACAACGCGATTCTGGGCTGGTATCGGCTGGCCTTTGACCGCGTCCTCGACGAGGTCGCCAGCACAAAGGTCGAGCAGGGCACGGCCGTGATCTGGATGCTCTACAACATGGGAATCGTGGTGAAGACGCCCTCCGGTTGCTTCGGCGTGGACATCAACCACAAGTATGCGGAAAAGTTTGAGCCCCTGCTGGATTTTCTTTGCGTAACACATAATCACGGCGACCACAAAAGCGTGGAATTGATGAATGCGATGCGCGCGCGCGGCAAACCCGTGCTGTCCAATTTTTACAAAAATGACGCCCAATATTATTCAAAGGAACCTGCGGAGTATAAAATCGGTGCCTTCTCCATCCGCACGGACATCACCGATCACAATGCCAAGCTGCTAAAATTTGTCACGGTGTATAGGCTCGATTGCGGCAAGGACTCGGGCGGCCTTTCCATTTTGCACGGCGGGGATTCCAACTTCAAACCGGAGCAGTTTGAGCGCACGCAGGGGCCGGTTGGCCTGTTTATCACCCGCTGGGGCGCGCCGGAGGAAAACAACTTGCTGGACGCAAAGCCCGGCAAGGGCCGTATCGAGCCCGCCTGCACAATCTTCTCCCACATGATCGAGCTGCGCCACGACATTGAAAAATCCCCGCGCCGCCGAACCCTCAACTTTGCGATGGATAATATTCCCAAGATGCACTGCCCGCAAACCATCATGCCGTTTTGGGGCGAGAAAATGATTTGGAAGAACGGCAAATTGCAGTGAACCCGTCCGCGCAACCCGCACATCAATGAACAAATATAATTTTCAAAAATGGGGCGTCTTTACGGCGGCGACAATCGGTTACGGATTATACTATGTCTGCCGGCTGAGCCTGAATGTTGTAAAGAAGCCGATGGTGGATGACGGCTACCTGACGGAAACGCAGTTGGGCATCATCGGGTCGGCGTTGTTTTTCTCCTATGCGGCGGGGAAATTTATAAACGGGTTTCTCGCCGACCGCGTCAACGTGCGCTATTTCATGGCGGGCAGTTTGCTCGTCGCCGTGGGGGTTAATTTTCTGCTGGGTTTCGCCATTCCCTTCTGGGCGCTTGTCATTCTTTGGGGGCTGAACGGCTGGTTTCAGTCGGCGGGCGGCCCGTGCAGTGTCATCGCGCTGAACAACTGGTTTTCGAGCAAACAACGCGGAACCGTGTATGGGTTTTGGAGCGCGAGCCACAATATAGGCGAGGCGGCGACTTATATACTCGCGGCCGTCGTGGTCGGCGCATTGGGATGGCAATACGGATTTTGGAGCGCGGCCTGCATGGGCGCGTTCGGCGTGGTTTTTATATTTATATTCCTAAAACCGTCCCCGCCTGAAAAAGAGTCGGTTTCGCCCGGACAAGCAGAAGCGCCAAAAGCGGAGAAAGGCTCCGTCAAGAAGCTGCAAATAGAGGTAATCAAAAATCCCATCATCTGGCTGCTGGCCCTGGCAAGCGGGGTGATGTATATTTGCCGCTACGCGGTGAACAGCTGGGGCATTTATTATTTTGCCGCGGAAAAATCATACACGCTGGTCGAGGCGGGCTCGCTGGTATCGGTCAGCGCGGTCTGCGGAACGGTCGGAACCATATTTTCGGGTTGGATTTCCGACCGCTTTTTCAACGCCAAACGCCTGCCCCTCGCATGGATGGCGAGCCTCGCCAATCTGATTGCAATCGCCCTGTTTATGTTCGCCCCGCACAGCACGGTGATCGACATCGTGAGCATGGTTTTGTTCGGCGTGTCGATTGGCGTGCTGATCAGTTTCATGGGCGGATTGATCGCCATGGACCTGGCGCCGAAGGGCGCTGTCGGCGCCGCGGTAGGCATTATCGGGCTGGGCAATTATATCGGCGCGGGAATGCAGGAAATACTCAGCGGCTACCTGATTGAATCGAACAAAACAATCGTTGATGGCCAGACGATCTACGACTTCTCGCACATCCGCATCTTTTGGGTGGCCGCGGCGCTCGTATCCCTGAGTTTGATTTCAGTCATTTGGAAAAAAACGTCACAACACAAGCAGGCAAACGGCTAATTGTATTAGTAAGCGGCGCAAAATAATACCGATATGAAAACACGAAATGACCGTGCTCGCATCCCCAAGGGGGATGAGTCCCTTAGCCCGGGGTTGGCGCGAGTAATGAGCGCCTACCCCGGGTGTCTTGAAAAAAGGGAACACAACCCTGAAAGGGTTGCGTCCACGAAAACGCACGCCGGGCATACGGGCCGCAACCCCGTTGGGGTTGTGTATTTTATTTATTATTCCCAGGGTAGCTCGCTGCGCTCGCAACCCTGGGCTAGATGACAGAAGCCCGTTGGGCTTCATTCAGCGCCTCTCCTATTTCGAACAACTAGCAACCAGACAAACCCATGAAAAAAATAATCCAACTATTTGTCGCCGCGGCCATAATATTACAGGCGGCGAACCTCTGCCCAGCCAGCAAGCCGGCGGCCTCTCAAAAAGAAACAAAACTCAGGTTGTGCACATTCAACATTCGCGGCGACAAGCCCTCGGACGGGCCGAATCAATGGGTTCACCGCAAGGACTGGCTTTGCGAAATTATCCGCAATAATGACTTTGACATCGTAGGTTTTCAGGAGGCCGTGCTGAACCAGTTCGAGGACATACTGGAGCGGGTGCCCCACGGCTTTGTGGGAATACGCGGATTGTATAATCCCATTATTTATAAAACCGAGCGATTCGAACTGTTGCAGACCGACACGTTCTGGCTGTCCGAAACGATGGCGCCCGGCTCGGTGGGATGGGACGGAAAATACGACCGCTATTGCACCTGGGCGAGGTTCAAGGAGCGCAAATCGGGCAATGTGTTTCTGGTGTTCAACACGCATTTTGACCATCGCGGAGTGAACGCCCGGACCAAGTCGGCGGAGCTGATGATCGCGCAAATCAAACGCATCGCAAAGGAGGGCGAACCGGTGTTCTTTTGCGGCGATTTGAACAGGCGCGACACAACGGAAGCCTACAAATTGCTGGCGGCTGTTTTTAACGACACCTTCGTCACCGCGCCTGTTAAAACCGGCCCGATGAACACCGCGCACAGTTGGGGTAGAATAGAACCCATTCACCGGATCGATTATATTTTTGTGAACAACGAGGTGAACGTGACCGACTATCATGTGATCGACGATAAGCGCGGCGAAAACCTGTATCCGTCGGACCATTATCCCGTGTATATAAACGCGACCATTGGAAAAAAGAAACCGTGATGAATAATAAATTGTTTGATTCCCTGAGGGGAAAACTGGTCGTTTCCTGCCAGGCCGAGGAAGGTTCTCCATTCAACACGCCCGAGGGCGTGAGCGCCTTCGCGCAGTCGGCCGTCCGGGGCGGCGCCGCCGGGATTCGCACATGCGGCATTGAGAAAACGGCCTGCATTGTGAAGAACGTCTCCGTTCCGGTCATCGGGCTGACCAAGGCGTATTTTCCCGACGGCACAGTGTGCATAACGGGCGCCTTCGAGGACGTGGAGCAGCTTGTCAAAGCCGGCGCCTCAATCGTGGCGGTTGACGGCACAAATCGCGCAAGGGCGGGCGGACTGGGCGGCGCGGACTATATTCGCGCCATCAAGCAGCGGCATAATATTATAATCATGGCCGACATTGCCACGCCCGACGAGGCGCTTGCCTGCCATGAGGCGGGCGCGGATTGCGTTTCCACGACGCTCTGCGGCTACACTCCCGACACTCTCGCATTTGCCAGGGGAAACCGCCCGGCGTTCGACATGCTGGAAAAGTGCCTGCAAATTTTGCCAAGGGATTATCCTGTTTTTGCCGAGGGACGTTTTAACACGCCCGCCGACGCGCAAAAGGCCGTCGAGCTCGGCGCGTGGGCGGTGGTTGTCGGCTCGGCCATCACCCGTCCGCACCTGATTACACAGTGGTTTGTGGACGCCATTAACGAAAAGGGAAAGGATAACGGGAAATGAATATATTTTTCGGAACAGACGGATGGCGGGGCCGCCTCGGCACGGTGATGAACGAGGAAAGCGTCACTGTGGTGGCGCAGGCCTTTGCTGATTATATAAACAGCCAGGGCGCGCAGTCGCCTGTTGCCATTGGTTATGACACAAGGCTGGCATCATCACTTTTCGCCCGGCGTTTTGCGAAAACACTGTCCGGCAATGGCATCAATGTGTTGCTGGCGGACAAAATAACGCCCACACCCGTGCTTTCGCACGCGGTGAAATATTATCATTGCGCGGCGGGCGTTATGATCACGGCGTCGCACAATCCGCCCGAATACAATGGCATCAAATTTAAATCCGCCCACGGCGGCCCGTTTTCCACCGAGGAAACCAAGAAGGTGGAGTCATTATTATATGCCTCGCCGCGCAAGCATTCGGACGAAAGAGTAAAGCAGGCGGATTTCCTGCCCGTGTATACAGCCCGCTTGGGCGAGTTAATAGATTTCGACGCCATCCGCGGCGCGGCCCTGCCGGTGCTGGTTGACAGCATGGGCGGCGCGGGCACGACGCTCCTCGAAACAATACTGCGGCCGCTGGGTTGCGAAGTGCGAACCATTGACGGCACCCCGTCGGAAAACTTTCACGGACGGCTCGCCGAGCCGATTGAAAAAAATCTCGCCCCGCTCATGGAGGCGCTAGCGAACGGAGATTACGCCCTGGGAGTCGCAACCGACGGCGACGCCGACCGCGTCGGGGCTTGTCTCGACAACGGCGGATGGCTCTCGGCGCAAAAGACGATTTTGCTGCTGGTTGACTATTTAAAACGAGTGAGAAAAGTCCCCGGCGGAATTATAAAAACAAGCTCCGTGTCGGATAAAATACGCGTCTGTTTCGCCTCGCCCGACACACCGATTCATGAAGTGCAGGTGGGCTTCAAATATATTGCCGATGTGATGCTCCAGGAACAAATCGCCTTTGGCGGTGAGGAAAGCGGCGGCTTCGGTTATGGCATGCACCTCCCCGAGCGGGACGGCATCTTCTCCGCCTTGATGCTGATAGAGATGCTGTCGAAATCGGGATTCCGGCGTCTGTCCGACTATGCGGCGGATGCAACCGCGCGCCTGGGCGAAATCTATTACGACAGAATCGACGTGCATTATGACAAGCCGGACAAAAACCAGCTGCTTCCCAACCTGTATAAACGAGGCTGCGCAAACGTGGCCGGTTTTCCTGTCGGGCAAGTGCAGGCGTTTCAAAGCAGCAGGGGCATCGTCAACGGGTTGAAGTTCATCTGCCAGGGCTCGTGCCGCTGGCTGTTGATACGAAGCTCGGAAACGGAGGATATCATTCGCCTGTATGCCGAGGGATGCTCGAACGAGGAAGTGAAGGCACTGCTGGACGGAGGACTGAAGGAAGCGATCGGGAATAGGGTAAGTTGAAGGGGAAGTCGCCCATGCCACTCGATCATCACGGCCTGGCAGCCCGTGCCACGCAGCATCGGCTTCCAGCCGATGGTTTGTATTTAACCGTGACAGCTCCATGCGCCCCAGCTAAGAGTGTCGGTCAAAATATGAAAATTTTCATCCGCAGTTTGTTAGTTTTCCTGTTACTTGTATTCGCTGGATGCAAAACACCATCGGAGGAAGCGCGTATGCGTTATAATCAAGATAAGGCCGACAGGGAGAAGGTGCAAGAACGCGCGGAACGAACCGCAGATTCAGTGCGCAAGCGCAAGCTATACTAAAATATCAAAATTGTATTGGCCGCTCTCAAAAAGTTTTTTTGAAATTTGAGGCAATGCATTTACAGACATTGCAGCGCAAAGCGCCGTCCACAAGCGAGATCCACATACCGCTCGACCATCAAGAGACAAACATGACTGTGGTGAGACGCCGATTGTGCAAGCGGTTTTCCAAAAATAAATTGTCATCTATTAGTGACGCCACATTGGGTCTTCAACGGTAGGGCGAAGCCTCTGGCTGAGCCGAAAACAATCACGGCATTCAAATCGTTTCGGCTCAGCCTGAGGCTTCGCCCTACCCAAAACAGCCCGATTTGATAAGTCGGCGAGGGAGCAAACGCATGCCCGCAAAAAAACCGCGTATTCGTTTTTCGGATACGCGGCTTGTTTTTTTAGGCGGAGTTTTTCCGGCGGTTACTTTTTCTTCGCCTTCTTCGCGGGTTTCGCGGCGCGGGCTTCCTCGACCGCGGCCTGGGCGGCGGCGAGGATTGCGACGGGCACGCGATAGGGCGAGCAGCTCACGTAGTTGAGGCCGAGCGCGTGGCAGAACTTCACCGAGTCGGGATCGCCGCCGTGCTCGCCGCAGATGCCGAGCTTGATGTCGGGGCGCGTGGAGCGGCCTTTCGCGACGGCGAGCTTCATGAACTCGCCCACACCGTTCTGGTCGATCGAGGCGAAGGGGTTCTTCTTGACGATCTCGGCCTCCTGATACGCGCCGAGGAAGCCGCCGGCGTCGTCGCGCGACATGCCGAGCACGGTTTGCGTGAGGTCGTTGGTGCCGAAGCTGAAGAACTCGGCGCTTTGCGCGATTTTCTCAGCGACGATCGCGGCGCGCGGAATCTCGATCATGGTGCCGACTTTGTAGGTGAAGCGCACTTTTTGCTCGGATTGCACGGCCTTGGCGACTTCGTGCACAATGGCGGACTGGATGTCGATTTCATTGGTGAAGCCGACAAGCGGGATCATGATTTCCGGGCTCACTTTGATGCCGGTTTTGCGCACGGCGGCGGCGGCCTCGAAGACGGCGCGCGCCTGCATGCGGGTGATTTCCGGATACTTGATGCCGAGGCGGCAGCCGCGGAAGCCGAGCATCGGGTTGAACTCATGGAGCTCGCTGACGCGGGCCATGATTTTTTCAACGGGGATGCGGAGTTTGCGCGCGAGATCCATCTGCTGCTCCTTGGTGTGGGGGAGGAATTCGTGCAGCGGGGGATCGAGGAAGCGGATGGTGGCGGGGAAGCCTTTGAGCGCCTTGAAGATGCCGATGAAGTCGTCGCGCTGGAAGGGGAGCAGCTTGGCGAGGGCGGCTTCGCGGTCGGCGGTGTTGTTGGCGAGGATCATCTCGCGCATGGAGTCGATGCGGTCGCCTTCGAAGAACATGTGCTCGGTGCGCGTGAGGCCGATGCCGACGGCGCCGAACGCGATGGCGTTGGCGGCCTGGTCGGGCGTGTCGGCGTTGGTGCGCACTTGGAGGCGGGACGCCTTTTTGCACCATGCGATGAGTTGCGTGTAGTGCTTGAACTTCTCGGTCTTTTGCGCGGCCTTGTTGCCCTGGATGGTGCCGGTGATGATTTCGGAGGGCGCGGTCTTGACCTGGCCGGCGTAGACATTGCCGGCGGTGCCGTCGATCGAGAGGTAATCGCCTTCGTTGTAAACCTTGTCCTCGATGGTGGCGGTTTTCTTTTCGTAGTCGATCTGGATGGCGGACGCGCCGCAGACGCAGACTTTGCCCATCTGGCGGGCGACGAGGGCGGCGTGCGAGGAGACGCCGCCGCGCGCGGTGATGATGCCTTCGGCGGCGATCATGCCGCGGAGATCCTCGGGCGAGGTTTCGAGGCGGACGAGGAGGACTTTCTCACCGCGTTCGTGCGCGAGGACGGCACGATCGGCGTTGAAATAAATCTGTCCGGTGGCGGCGCCGGGGCCGGCGGGGAGGCCGGTGGCGATGACTGCGGCTTTTTTGATTTCGGCGGGATCGAAGATGGGCGCGAGGAGCTGGTCGAGCTGGTCGGCCGGGTTGCGCATGATGGCGGTCTGCCAGTCGATGAGCTTCTCCTTGACCATGTCCATGGAGAACTTGAGCGCGGCGGCGGCGGTGCGCTTGCCGTTGCGCGTCTGGAGCATGAAGAGTTTGCCTTCCTGGATGGTGAACTCGATGTCCTGGACGTCCTTGAAATGTTTTTCGAGGATGGCGCGAACCTTGAGGAGCTCGGCGTAGGAGGCGGGCATCTTCTTCTTGAGGTTGATGACGGGCTCGGGTGTGCGAACGCCGGCGACGACGTCCTCGCCTTGCGCGTTGATGAGGAACTCGCCGTAGAATTCGTTGGCGCCGTTGGCCGGGTTGCGGGTGAAGGCGACGCCGGAGCCGGATTTTTCACCGGTGTTGCCGTAGACCATGGCCTGCACGTTGACGGCGGTGCCCCATTCGGTGGGGATGTTGTATTTGCGGCGGTAAACGATGGCGCGGTCGTTCATCCACGAGCCGAAGACGGCGCCGGCGGCGCCGCGGAGTTGCGCCCAGGGGTCGTTGGGGAAGGTTTTTCCGGTGCGTTCCTTGATGAGGTTTTTGAAGAGAGAAACGAGGTTTTGCTGGTCGGCGGCGGTGAGCGCGGAGTCCTCGATGTCGGTGTGGTAGGTTTCGTGCTTGTATTCGTGGATGACGGACTCGAAGGGTTCGTGGTCTTCGTTTTCGCGCTTCTGGACGCCGAGGACGACGTCGCCATACATCTGGACGAAGCGGCGGTAGCAGTCCCAGGCGAAGCGCTCATTGTTGGTGGCCTTGGCGAGGGAGAGGACGGTGGTGTCGTTGAGGCCGAGGTTGAGGATGGTGTCCATCATGCCGGGCATGGAGTCGCGCGCGCCGGAGCGCACGGAAACGAGGAGCGGCATGCCGTCGGCGTCGCCGAACTTGGTGCCCATGATGCGTTCCATGTTGGCCACGCCGGCTTCCATCTGCGCCTGAAGGGCGGCGGGATAGGTGCGTTTGTTGGCGTAATAGTAGGTGCAGACGTCGGTGGTGACGGTGAAGCCGGGAGGCACCGGGAGGCCGATGCGGGTCATCTCGGCGAGATTGGCGCCCTTGCCGCCGAGGAGCGGTTTCATGGTGCCGTCGCCATCGGCCTTGCCCTTGCCGAAGAGGTAAACGTATTTCGCGGATTTCGCGATTTTGCCCTTGGAGGATTTGGAGCCTTTTGGGGCGGTTGATTTTTTAGCGACGGCCTTTTTGGCGGGCTTGGTCGCGGACTTTTTTGTTTTGGTAGCCATTGCTGGTGTTGTTTGGTGATGTTAAAAGAGATGCTGCGTCGCGCAAAAAACCGGGGCAGTCATGCGCGTCAAAGCGGACGGGTAGGCAAAACAGGCAAAGAGCCCACTGTCAACGGCGCAGAGCGCAAGGCATGCGCAAGCGCAATGTTTTTTATAAAACGAAAAAAACCCGCCTGTTGAATCAGACGGGTTTCGTAAAAAAACGGATGTTTAATTATTTGGGAAGACCCACGCTCGGGACGCCCGCGGCGGGAGCGGCTGCGGTGGCGGGCTTGTTCTTGTTAAGCTCGGTGAGCACTTCCTCGGTGATGTCGTAGGCCGCGTCCGCATAAACCAAGGCGCCGCGCTCAACGAGCAGGGTGATGCCCTTTTTCTTGGCGATGTTGGATGCGATTTCGTTGATTTCAACGATGAGCGCCTGACGGGTGGTGGCAACACCTTGCTGGATGAAGCGGACGGCCTGCTGGCGGAATTCGTTAAGTTCGCGCTCCTTGGTCTGGATCGCCTGATAGAGTTGCTGGGCGTTGGTTTCCGCCGCTTTCTTGGCGGCTTCGTTGATGACCGGGTTGCGGGTGATTTCGACCTGCTCTTGGAGCTGAGTGGCCATGGCCTTGCCTTCGTTGAGAAGTTTCTCGGCGTCGGCATTGGCACTTTGCTCGTAGGCTTGGAGCTTGGCCTGCTCGTCCTGCGTCTTGTAATAACCGGTGAGGGCCTTGTTAAGGTCGAGCGTGCCGACCTTGAACGCCTGCGCCTGGACGAAAAGTGCGGAAGAGCCGAAGGCAATTAATGCGATGAATGCTTTGATGGATGTTTTCATGTGTTTGGTGTAGGAAGATGGGCAATAGCCAGAGGCAAAAACCCGAGAACGAAAATACAAAAATATTTATTTAATGATTACAATTGCAAAATTAGTGCAAGTAAAGTAGTTGTTTTTTGTAAACATATTATAATTAATAAGATAGCATCCATTAATTTGGACCGAATTTCGCCGAATTGATCTCCTAGATCACATATTCCCTGTTTTGAAACCATGCGTCGTAACCTTGACATGCCGCGTTAATCGCACCGCAACTCGATTTCCCCGCCGCTGTTCGTCCGTTCACTGCAACTTCAACGGCATGCTTTGGACTCGGGTGTTGAGGTGGTTTATGAGGGCGCCGATGCCTTGCTTGCCGGTGTTCTCGCCGGTGGTGATTGTGCGGGTGGGCAGGAAATTGTCCACCAGCGCGCAATAATCCTTGTTCACCATGATGCCGAGTAGTTCGCCGGATTTGCTGATCACGAGGTCGCCGCGCTTGCTGGCAAAAAAGCTCACGCGCATTTGCACGTAGCCGGGTTGCGTGGCGTCGAGCTTGAACGGCGTTTCCTCATACTTCGTTTTTGTTGGCTCGCTGTTGGTGCTGACCAGGATCGCGTCGGAAAATTTGAAAGGCTCCAGCGAGGTCATGTAAACTTTCACGCCAAGGCCGGCGGCTTGCGCGGGCGTGAGCGGCACGACGAGGATGCGAGGGTCAATGGATAGATAATGGAGCTCGCCTGCGGTGGTGCTGTAGTCGCCGTTTGTGAATGTGATCGCAATGCGCGAGATGTCGGCGCCGGGATAGGTGAGCGCGAAGGGCGTGTCGCTGGCGTGGAAGATCGCGCAGGCGTCCTTGCCGTCGCTCACGAGGATTGTGCGCAGGTCGGCAACGCGCGCGGCCGGGCCGAAGAGTCCCGGGCGCGTGGTTTCGATGCGGGCTCGCACGTTGTTGGCGAGGTATTCGCTGAAAAGCGTGTTGGCGTTGATGGGACGGTTGTCGCGGATTTCCTTTTCGAGGTCGCCGGATTTCACGGCGAGCGTGCCCATGCCTTGCGCGAGTTGCGTGGTGGTTTCCTGCACCTTCAGGCGTTCCTGCCGCTCGGCCTCGACTTGCGTTTTGTAGGTTTCGGCGGTTTCGCGGAGGATGGTTTTCTCGTGCTCGGCAACCTTCACCGCCACGTTGAGATTTTCGATTTTTTCGCGCGCGGCGCGCTGCTCCTGCTCGAGCTTGGCGATGTTGCCGCGCTCGCGCTCGAGCTCGGCTTCGCGATGCTCGAGGTCGCGCTGGAGCGCGGCGACGCGCTCCTTGGACATGCCGGCGTCGCGCTTGGCGGCCTCGACTTCCCGCGCGAGAATCTCGGCGTTGCGCTTGGCGACGGTTATTTGCTGATCGAGTTGCGTGCGCGTCGCGCCCAGATTTTCAACGAGTTTGTTTTTCTCGGCCTCGAGTTGGGCGAGGATTTGTTCGCGCGTCTGGAGATTTTGCGCGGTGTCCCGCAACTGGCGGGCGAGCTCGTCGCGGCGCGCCTGCTCGTCCTCGAGCGAAAGTTTCATCAGCTCGACGAGGTCCTGGTCCTTGGTCGCGGCGGGCGGCGAATCGCGGTCGGTTGACAGCGAGGGGTCCTGCTGGATTGAGGACGCGGCGACGGGCGCGTCCCAGCGCGTGAGCGCAAGGAGGTTGAGCAGGAGAAAATCGCAAATGATGAGGAGAAGCGTTTTGTTCATCGGAGATGAAGGGATTTTCGATTTTCGATTCTCGATTTTCGATTGCGCGCTACCGCGCGGCCTCGAAATTGGAAACGGAGCGGAAGCTCCCAATCGAAAATCGAGAATCGAAAATCGAAAATTTCCTAGAGTTTTGTTGCGGCTGGACTGGCGTTCGTGTCCCCGAGTTGCGGCGTCGCGTCTCCGCTCCCACCCCCGTGCACCTCAAGTATGAGCTGGCGTTTGAAGTGGCGGACGTGGCGGATTTTCACGATTGCGACGCAGAGGATGCCGAAGAGGTTCGACGAATACGCGGCGAGGAGGTTGGCCTGGATGTAGCCGAGCACTTGGAGGACGAGCGCGGTGGCCGTGCCCGCGATGCCCACGTAGAGGCCGGCGTCGAAGAGGTTTTCCTCGTTGTCCATGAGGCGCAGCTTGAGATGGGGCGAAATCGGCTGGCGCGAGATGTGGCGGATCTTGAGCAGGCAGATCACATAGACGGCGATTTGCAGCGCGGCGAAGAGGAGGATGGAGAGGATGGTGGTTGTGTCCATGGCGGTGGTGACGGGAACTTCTGTTATTGGAGAATCGGGTTTGTCGGCAGCCAGCACGGGCACGACGAGTTTGAATTTAAATTCCGAGGGCGGCGGTGTTTTTATGAGAAACGGCTCGCTGGCAAAAACGAGAAACAGGGCGATCATTCCGGCGAGCAGGAAGCTGCGCAAGCGCAGGGGCGAGGAGCGCGAATCGCCGGCGGGCTCGCGCATCGCGCCGCTGAGAAAAACTTCGAGCGCGTGAAAAAGCAAAAACGCGCCGACAAAAAACGCGGCGTATTTGGCGATGAGCGCGACGCGCGGGTTGAGCAGCGCGAACTCGGCGACGGCGGAAATGTTGAGGGCCGCGCTGTGGTTGACGGGCGCGCGGTTGCGCAGGAGGAGCCGCACGGCGCCCTGCCCTTCCCCAAGCGCGAGGCGCAGGTCGGCGAGGCCCTGCTTGCCGTATTCCATGAGGTAGTCGGCGACGTTGTCGGCGGAGCCGGAGTAGAGCGCGGCGGTGTAGATGAGCGGGAGGTTGTCGGAGGCCACGCGGGCGAGCTGCGCGAACTCGCCGACGGTGAGCGCGCTCCCGCTGACGCGGAGAAGCTCGCCGAGCTGCATCCAGTTGAGACGCTTGCCGAGCGCGAGGAGGTCGAGGTAAAAGGTTTCGAGCCGGTCGAGCTGTTTTTCGGCGGCGGCGGTTTCGGCGAGCATGCGGAGTTCGCGCTGGAGCGCGGGCGAGAGGTTGTCGGACTGGTAGAGGAGCGCGGTGAGCAGTATGACCGCGTCGAGCGCCTCGCCGCCGGCGCGATTGGCGGGGACGAAGCGCGTCGTGCCCTGGTTCTCGCGCGTTTGCAAAATGGTCTGCACGCCGATGCTGCGCGAGTTGGCAAGAAAACCCTGGAGCGAGCGGCGCGCCTTTTCCGTTATGAAAAACGTGAGCACGGGCGTGCTTTCGGTGCGGCCTGTGTTTTCCTTGAGCGAGAAGAGCGGGTCGAGAAACGGGTCCCAGCCGCCCCACGGCACCCACTCGGGGCGGCGCGACTCGATGTTCCGGATGCCGCGTTCGAGCTCGGGCGCGCCGGGGTCGCCGACGAGTCGCGCCGCCTCGAGGATGAGGCTGGCCGCGCCGAGCTTTTCCGAGTCGAGCCGCTGCTGGCCGAACGCGGCGACGCGCGGCGTGTTCTCGCCGGCGGCGCGCAGGAGCGCGGGCGTGACGGATTTCAGGTTGACGGGCACCATCCACGCGAGCGCGAGCAGCGCGATCCCGGCCGTGAACCAGGCCGCGGCCGCGGGCAGCTTGCTGTTTTTTTCGCGCTGTGGAGTCATCCTGTGAAGCAATGGAGAATATTGGTTGCGAGTCGGCAATTGCAAACCCACGATGCAAGCGAACATCGACCCATGCTGCTTCCAATAGTTCAATATAATGATCCGGTTTTAAGAAAAAAGGGTGTCAAGATCGACGTCTTCGACGCGCCCCTCGCCACGCTCGCGCGCGACATGGTCGAGACAATGCACGCCGCGCCCGGCATCGGGCTGGCCGCGCAACAAATCGGGAAGGCATTGCAGCTTTGCGTCGTGGACGTATCTCAAGTGGACGACGACTTCGACTGGGAACTCGACGGCAACCACCCGCCGCTGGAGTTGATCATGCCGATGGTGATCGTGAACCCGGAGGTGAAAGTGCATCCGGTTGAAAAGGAAATCGTGGAGGAAGGCTGCCTGTCATTTCCCGACATTCGCGGCGACGTCGAGCGGCGCGACGAGATCACGGTGAAATATCAGGATGCCGAGGGCGTGCCTCATCTGCTCGTGTGCAACGGCATGTTCGCCCGCTGCATCCAGCACGAGGTTGACCATCTTAACGGCGTGCTCTTCATCGACCGCATGTCGAAAAAAACGCGCGGCTTGATCGACAAAAAACTCAAGACCCTGGCGGCAAAAACAGGCGGGGCGTAAACAGGGCAAAAGCAATCTTTTGAAAAGCCCCATGCCAACTCTCACCCAAACGCATAATAATCGAACCCCGGAGTGAAAATGAAAGTATCGATATGCAAATTGGCCTGCCTTGCGTTTTTCACATTATTGCATGTGGCTCCAATGCATTCCAATGATGCAACGGTATCAATGGTGCTTGGCCCTGACACACCCGAACCGTTGCGAACCTGGCTGTTGACCACGGGAACAAAGGTTTCCAAAAATGTGACGAACACCAAGGACGGAACCATCATAATTAGTGTTACCCTTGAAATGTTGAGCGATATGATGAAAGATTATCCGTATGCGGAGACAATTCCCAAAGTGTCCATTTCCGAAAAGGCGTCCATAGAGATAGAGGTTGCCTCCAATCCGTCGCGTTATCGAATAAAACTTGAAGCCAAAACAATGGATTCGGTTGAGTTTGATGAGTTCACATTTACACGACCCAGATGGGGAATAGCCCCACATGGGGCAAGGATAATAATTCGGGATAAAAATGATAAACATATTTATCTGGGCGATGCCGGCAGTTATTCCTCAAATTTTAAAATATCAGAAGTATGCGTCAACCCGCAGGCCAAATGGAGCCTGCTTGATCCCAAGAAGCCATGGGTAAGCGAATGGTTTTCGATAAATGACCTTGGTGATGGAATCAAGCGCGTGACGACAGAAAAAGACCCCAAACAATGGAAGGATTTCAAAATCACGTTTTGGATTAAGATTAATAAAAAGTCCCCGTTTATACTAAACGGGGACTCTGGCTGGATATTAACCGAAAAGTTCAATTTGGACGAACTGATGGAGGCCAATAGAACATGGGAGGGAGAAAAGGGAGAGGTGAATCGTGACGAGTCAGCCATGGTAAGCGATGCGCCAGATCCGACTAACTATGTGAACTGGGAACAGACTCTTCTTGAGTCGGTGATTCAACGAAACGCCAAAACTGAATTCGAAGGCAATGTTCGGAAAAACAAACTTTGTTTCCATGCAACCGGAAGTATTATGGACGGATACAGACTTCCCGGCCTGAAACAGAATGAAATTGCCCTAATTGAAAACAAAAAGTGGGAAATCACGAATATGTTTCCAACTGATCCCGCACCAATGGGTGCCTCAAAAGCATATTGGGATGCCGTCGAAAAATTTTCATCTGAATACAATCGCTTGCTCTACGATTATATGAACCAAAGGAAAACACCTGAACCGGCGTCGACAGGCGCGAAAACATTATTATAGAGTCAAGGTCGCGACGGGAGGGGCTGGTGGTCGTTTTGTCACTGCTTTGGCAGCGTCACGACATCCGGATTCGCCTTTATGAACGCGAGGATTTCCGCGCGCATTTCCCTGACCGCGTCCTGCGTGACCTGGGTTTTCAGCATTTCATCCGCGATGAGAAAACCGAGTTTCCTGCCGGCAATCGTGTCGGTCGGGAAGTGCACGCCCGCGAGGACGCGGCCCCACATGGTTTCGCGCACTTCCTCAAAGAGCGGCTCCTTGTATTCGGGCATTGCCGCCGCGAGCACGCCAGCCCAGGCCGCGCTGGCGGCGGTGTGTCCGCTGGGATAGGAGGATTCGCCGGGGCGGCGCAGGCACGGCTGGATGCGCGGGTCGCGAACGAACGGGCGGGGGCGGTTCCAGTGGTTCTTGACCGTAATGCCGATGTAGTGGCGCTCCATGTTGATCTCCCGTAAAATTTGCGCGGTGCGGGGCAGGTTTTTCTCCGAAAACCAGGGGCCGAATGCCTGCGCGCCCATGCCCATGACGTTGCGCGCGGTATGCGTATTGACGCGTTTCGCCCGCTCGACTTGCTCCGGCGTGCGGTCTTTTTGCAGCTGGAGAAGCGTTTCAAGATCGGCCATTCCCGCAACCGAGTCATCCGCGGGCGGCGACGGTATCTGCGCGATGATATCCTGAATGTTGCTCTTAAAATAACGATACTCGAATGACTTCGGCTGCGCCGATGCGACGGCTGCGAGAAAGAAAATGGACAGGAACGCAACGGCGAACCGGGCGGGACGATGTGATGGTTTCATAGTTTGGTCGAATAAGAGGTTGAGGTAATGACAAATGAGATCGGAAATGAAAGGCGCGCGGATGCCCGGCACAGTCTGCAATCGGAAAAAACAACAGGCCAAATTCCCAACGCCAAGGCGAAAATGGCGGATGCCGGGAACGCGTGCTTATCCCGCGAATCAATCAACAGGGGCGGCGCGTCCGGTATGTCCGACGCCGCCAGTTGTTGTTGGTTGGTTGTCAAAAAAGGCTTAGCGGAGCTCCTTGATGATGGGGGTGAGCGTCATGTTGCGGTAGCTGGCGTTGGTGTGGTCGCCTTGGAGGTAGATTGGGCCCGGAACAAACTCGTCGGCGGTGATGGCTCCGCCGGTGACTCCGAGGACGGGCTGGTTGTCGATGATTGTGACGCCGTTGAGGACGACCGTGACGTGGCGGTCGGCGAGGATGATGTCCACGGTCTGCCACTCGTTCGCGGGTTTTTCGGCATTGGTCGAGGGGGCGAGCCGGCCATAGAGCGAACCCATGGTTTGGTGCGCGTTTTCCTGCCGGCTGTTGCTCATCTGGATTTCGTAGATGCCGCGAAGATAGGCGCCGCTGTTGCTGTTGGGAGGGAGGCTGACCTCGAAGGCGAGGCGGAAGTCCTTGAAGGTTTTATCGGTGGTGCTGAGGTTGGCGCCGCGTTTTTTCGTGCCGTCGGGGAAAACGACGGTGTTGGTGAGGACACCGTTTTTGAGGGTCCAGCCATTGTAGGCCTTGGGGTTCATGGATTCCCAGTTGGAGAGATCGTCGCGGATGAGTTTGACCGGGGCTCCGTATTTGAGCTTGGAGAGGTCGGGCGCGGGCGGGAGGTCGGGAATGCGGGTGGCGGTGAAGGCGGCGGGGCGTCCGACGGGCTTGCCGTTTTCGTCGAGCGTTTGGAGGTCAATGGCGAGGGTGCCGGAGGCGGTTTGCCGGGCGGTGAGCAGGTCGGTGCGGGCGAGCTTGGCGCCGTTTTTCCCCGTGTGCTTGTAGGCGCGGCGGAGTTCGACGGCGTCGTTTTTGAGGGCGACGGCGACAGACCGCGGGTGTCCGCTGCCCCAGAGGAGAAGGGCGGAGAGTTTTTCGTTTTCCGTTGAGAAGCCGAGCCAGCCGGCGCGGCCGTTGGGGAGCGTGAAGGCCCAGCGGGAGTTTTCCAGTGAAGCGGCCAGGGCGGGCGCTTTCAGCGTGGTTTCACCGGCGGCGCGGGCTGCGGGCGAGGAGAAGCCGGCGAGCGAAAACACGAGGGATGCAAGGAGGAGGGTCGTTTTTTTCATGATGGATTGGTTATTAAAAAGAAAAAGGAGGCCGCGCAAGCGTGACGCGCAAAAGAAGGGCGCCCATTCCAACACAAGCGTGGTTTGGACTCAGCGGAGGATTTCCACCGAGGAGACTTTTAGCATGAGGGTGAGCTGGGAGGGATTGGCCACGTTGGAGGGCTGCATTGTGAGCTGGTCGAGGCCAATGTAAGGGGAGCGTTTTTTCAGCTCCTCGTAAAACTTCACCACTGTGGCGTAGTCCGTGTTGCGAGCCGTTATCTGGGCGCTGTTCACCGAGAATTGGGCGGTTTTTTCCGTGCGCGCATCACTAATGGTTTTGTTGGTGATGCCGACGGCGGTGGCAATGGTGTCGAGCTCGGCTTGCAGGCGCACGGTGTCGTAGGTGCGCGAAGGGTCGAGCTGGCGAATGGCGGCGTTGGCGCGGGCCTGGATCGATTCGCGCGCGTCGAGTGTCATTTGCTGCACTTTGAGCGTGAGGCTCGTGCTTTTGAAATCGCGGACGAAGGTCGTGGTGCGTCCGATGGCGGCGGTCAGCCACCAGAGCGCGGCGACGAGGACGAGTCCGACGAGGAGGACTTTTTCGCGTGTTTGGCGGCTCAGGAAAAAGGCTTTCATTGGTTGGGTTCCTCCTCCGCGGTTTCATTGGCGGGTTGCGGCGCGGGTTGGGGAATGTTGATTTTTTGGCCAACGTGGAGTCGGCGCGGGTCGGCGAGGCCGGGGTTGGCGGCAATGATGTCGCGCGGGGAAACGCCGGCTTGCCTGGCGATGCGCGCGATGGTGTCGCCTGTGACAATGGTGTGCTCGGTGGTTAGCGGCGCGGATTGTCCGTTGGCGGACGGGGCGGCGTCGGGGGGAGGCGTTTCGGATTGGCCGGGGGTGAGCTGTTGCTGGATTTGGTCGTGGATGCTGGGTGCGGCGGATTGCGAAGCGCCGGGCTGGGGCGCGGCGTTCTCGGCGGCGTTTTCGTTGGCGGCGTCTGTTTTTGGGGTTGCGGTGTTCTTTGGTTGCGGCGGGGGAATGTCCTCGGCGGCGATCACGGTGCCGGGCTTGAAGGTGATGAGCATCGTGAAGGTGGTGGAACCGTCGCGCGTGGCGGGGTTGTTGATGTCGAGTTTTTCGATGGCGGGCAGGGAAACGAGGGAGGTGCGGAAGGAGTTGAAGTCGGCGGCGCGGTTGGTGCGGGCCTGGATTTCAATGCTGTTGAGGCTGCGTGTGATGACGCGGGTGAAAACGATCGTGTCGGGGAGCGCGGGGCGGAGCAGGTCGATCATCTCAAAGGGAAGCAGGCGCTTGGTGGAAAGGTCCTCGATGCGGGTGGCGAGGGTGTTGGCGCGGTCGATTTCGGCGACGTGGGGAGCCTGCTCCTTTACTTGGTAGATTCGTTTTTCCTGCAAAAATTTTCCGCCCTTGAGCGCGATGTCGATGAGGGCGCAAAGGGCGAGGAGGCTGAGGCAGCCCAGGAAGGCGCGCCAGAGAAGGAGGTCGCGGCGGCGGGAGGCGCGGCGGGCGACGAGCTCGGCCTTGTCGCGAACGTCGAGCATGTCGAGTTGCGCCGTGGTGAAGGTGGTGGTGCTTGGCGTGGTGCGGGTGTTTTTGGCGGGCGGGGTGGCGAAGACGAGGGCGTTGTCGGCGCGGGCGGGCGGCGGGACGGTGTCGAGCGCGGGGTATTCGTATTCGTGGAGATGGATGGTGCCGGGCGTGGCGCGCAGGAGCTCGTTGCGGAGGGCGGCGCGCGCGGCGTCCCGGTCCGTCTCGGAGAGGGGCGGCTTGTCATCGTCGGGCTCGGGATATGCGCGCGAAATAACGAGGGCGGGCACGCCGCTGCTGTCGGCCCAGTGGATTGCGGTAAGGCTGTCGGGAGTGGAGAGGAGCGCGGTGGTGCCGGGGCCGGCGGCGGGGTTCAGAAGAGTGGCGAAGGCGGGGAGCACGGCATCGGCGGCGGGCCAGGTTTCGACACTGGCCTGGCTGAAGCGCTTGCGGTAGGCGGCGTGGATGAGGGCGTGCCGGGCACCGGGGCGCCAATGGTAGCCGTAATACATCTGCGCGATGGGAAAGGGCGCGAGGGTTTCGAGAGCGAGTTCGACCTGGGTGGAAAGCTCCTCCGGCGTTTGGTCCTCGGACACGGGAATGGCGCGCACAAAAAACTGCGTGTCGGGCAGGAGCACGACATTGGGCGGGGGAGCTTTTAGAAACTTGAGGGCCATGTAAGGGTGCGGAATGTGGATTTTGGAATGCGGAATGGCGCAATCCTCAGCGCGTGATGTTAGTTGTGAAAGTGTTTTGCCGTGTTGGCTAATAGAAAATTCATTCGGTTTCGGTTTCGCCGATGACGGGCGCGGGCGGGGGGACGAGGTCGTTTTCGCGGATTTCGAGAAAGGTGTATGGGTAGTTCAGGTTTTTTTGCGTGGTGCCGGCGGAGGCGTTGGCCCGGGTGGTGTTGGCGTTGTTAGACGTGCGCGAGGTGCCTTGGTTGCCGGGCGTGGTGTTATTGTTTGAGTTTGTGCCGCTGGTGGAGGTGGAGGCGGTGTTTTGCTGCGCCCACGCGACGGGGAGTTTGGCGCCGCCCGTGCCGGGCATTGAAACGAGGGCGTTGAGGCGGTAGTTGGCCGGGCCTTGGCGGATGGTGATGATGACGCGAAGCGCGCTAATCGTGACGCCGAGCTGGCTGGCGGGAGTGCCGGCGCCGAGGAGGGTGTCGACCTCGTCCTTGCTGGCAAAATAGCCGCCGGTGCCGGCGAGGGTGCGGCCATCCTCGCCCTGGAGGAAGTTGGAGAGTTTTTCGTCGAGCGAGGTGTCGAGGTTGCCGAGCGCGCCGAGGATGTCGGGAGGGGCGGCGTTGATGTTGGGAGTTTGGAAATCGTAGAGGGAAAAGGTTTGGACGAAGCGATGCCAGAGTTCGTTGGGGCGGCCGGTTTCGTCGTAAAAAATATCGCGCGCGAATTCGATGGAGGCGAGTTCGTCGAACGAGCGGAGCGTGCGCGCGGGCGGCGTGAACGGAAGGTCGCCGGTGTCGTAGTCCTCGGGCAGGGGCGCGCCCGCCGTGGCGGGGATGTAATCGGCGCGCATCCAACCGAGGAGCGCGTCGGTGAGTTTGGCCGCGGTGGTTTCGTCGAGCCCCCAGTAGGTGAAGAGCGAGGTGAGCGTGGTGGCGTTGACGTTGGGCAGGGAAAGTTTGCCGCTCTCATCCTCGAATGCGACCTCGACGGTGTAATCGGGGTTGATGGGTTCGTAGCCGGCAAAGCCGAGCGGATCGGCCCAGCCCTCGGCGGGGCTGTGGAGCGAGCCGAGCGCGGCGCGAAAATCCTCAAGGACGGCGAGCGTGGTCTCCATCGCGGAATACGCCTCGACACGCATGTTCGCCGCGTCGTTTGCGCGAACCTCGACGGCAAGGTCGTTGAACGCCTTCTCCATGAAGAGGGCGAGCGCGATCGAGGCGAAGGCCATCATCACAAGAACAACAATGATGATCGAAGCGCGGCGGGAGCGGAGTTTGCGCGGGTGAAATTTCATGGCGTGCTTCGATAAATTCCAAATTCCGAAATCCCAAAATCCAAAAGACGAGGCCACGCCTCGTCCGGCGGCCTGGAGACCGCCGCTCCGTTCGCAAGCGACACATCGACTGTGGACGACGCTTGAGAGCCGGAGGGTGTGCTTTGGAATTTGGCCATTGGGTTTGGGTTGTTCGTTGGAATTTGAATATTGGAATTTTTACAGCATCGGGAGTCCTTGCGGAGGCGCGCCGGGGATGTCGATTACGGTTTCGAGGGTGCGACCCGAGTAGGTGAAGGTGAGGCGAATGCGCTGCGGGAGGACGCCCTGATTGGAGTTGTCCTTGCGAAGCACGGTTTCGTTTTTCCACGTCTTGAGATCAATGTCGTAATAGTCGTAGGTCATGCCGGTGACGAGCGGCGTGATGACGGTTTCGCGTGGCGCGTCGATGTCGAAGTTGGTTTCGAGACGCGAATGCCAGAGGAGGATAAGCCCCTCGCCCTCGCGGCAGGCGAGCGAGCACACAACGCCGGGAAGCGCGCGGTCGGGCCACACGCAGAGGCGGCTGCCGTTGGGAAGCTCGTAGGTGAGGTAGAGGTCGGAGTTGCCGGTCTGGTCGCGCACCTCCTGAATCGTCACGGGTGCGGCGGCGGTGCTTGAGGTGCTGGATTGCGCGCCCGCGGTGCCGCCGGTGGGAGGAAGCGCGGCGGAAGCGAGCTCGCTTTCGAGAAAACGGGTGACGTTGCGCGAGTGCAGGTCGAACAGGCGCACATCGGAGTTGCGCCCCCAGAGTTCGCCCATCGAAAAGATAAGCGTGGTGGAGGCGACAATCACCATCGACACAATCGCCACCGCGATGAGGACTTCGATCAGTGTGAACCCGCGTCTGCGACGAGGGAAATTCCAAATTCCAGATTCCAAATTCCAAGGCGTATGCGCGCGCGATTCGCAGGGGCGCGCCTTGCGCGCGCCACTACGGGGATTGTTTGTCGGCGTGTTCATCGTCTGGGCGCGCCTCCTCCGCTGGTGTTTCCGCCGGCGCGGCTTCCTTGTTTGTTGCCACCGCCGCCACTGCCGGACTTGGAGCCGCCGCCGGACGTGGAGCCGCCGCCACTGCCGCCACTTGAGGAGCTGGAGGAGCCGAATCCGGAAAGGGGCGAGGGCTGTTGGTCTTGGACAATGCGGTCGCGCGCCTCGGCTCGGAGCGTGGCGGCGTCGGGCGAAAACCCGGAGGTCGTCGACCAGGTGGGCCGGAGCAAACGAAACACCTCGGTGATGGTCTCCTCTTTTTCGTCGGGTGTGTTTCCGGCGCCCAGCTCGCATGTGAAGGTGACGTGGAAAAGGTTCGCGGTGTTCGTGGCCTCGATGACGGCGGACCATTTCACCTGGCGTCCGGTCGCGCCCTCGAACGAGTCGCCTTTTTGCGCGGTTTCAAAATCGGCCTCGGCGAGGAGCATGTTGCGCGCGAAACGGAGGTCTAGGTTGCGCTTGGGATTCGCGGCGGCGGCTTCGTAGGCGTAGAGCACGTTCATGTAGGCGCCGACAAGCATGACGCCCATCATCGCGCAGATCGCGAGCGCGACGAGCACCTCGACAATCGTGAACGCGCGGCGGCGGTGGCGCGGCATGCGGCGGTTCATTGGCCGTCCTCCTTTTGCTCGAGCATTTGCGCGCATGTCCATGGGTCGATGGCGAGCGTGTGCGCGGTGGTGCCGATGCGGAATTGCGCGCGAAAGGGCGTGCAGGTGCCGTCGCCGTAAAATGTCACATGCGCGATGGTCTGCGTTTCGATGAGTTCGCCGCCAACGAGGATCGAGCTGGCGCCTTTTTGCGTGGTGAGAAAATCACACGTCACCTCGCCCATGTCCTCGAACGGAAAAAACTCAGCGCCGCCGTTGTCCCATGTGGCGGAAAGCCCGGCGGGGGTGTCGGAGCCCTCGCCCGTGACGGCGGGGACGTAGGCGAGGCGGACTTCCCTGCCGCTCATGAGCGCCTGCTTGCGCGCGGCGGTGACGGCGACCCAAAACACCTCGTCGGGCGTCGCGGGTTTGTCGTTGGTGAGATGCGAGCCGCCGACGATAAGCACGGCCGTCATCATTCCGATGAGAGCAAGCGCGAGCAGGATTTCCAAAAGCGTAAACGCCTCATGCCGCCCGCGCCTTCGGCGCGGAGAATTCCAGATTCCAACTCCCAATTTCCAAGGTGAGCGGGCGCGGAGTGGACGGTTGTGCGTGGACGACCTCACCAAGATTGAGCGTGTGCGAGGCGCGGTTGCGAGAGGGGGGGGCGTTACTGGCCCGTGGAAGCGGAGCCTGTGGCCCAGTTGCCAATGTCGTCGGCGGTGCCGCTTTGTTTGTCGGGGCCGTTTGACCAGACGTCGTAGCCGGTTTTGTTGCGAGTGCCGGGATAATTGTATTGGTAGGCGACGCCCCAGGGGTCGAGAAGGGTGGATTTGTCGCCGTCGAGATAAGGACCGCGCCAGCGCTCGGCCTTGTCGGCGGGAGCGGTGATGAGCGCCTGAAGTCCCTCGGCGGTTGAGGGGAAATCGCCCATGTGCATGCGGTAGGATTGGAGGGGAACCTTGAGGCTGCTGGAAACAAACATCTTGGCCACGTCCTCCTTGGCTCCGCCAAAGATGTTGTCGAAATTGGCGACCGCGAGGCCGATGATCATGCCGGCGATGGCGAGCACAACGAGAATTTCGAGAAGCGTGAACGCGCGCGCAGTCGTGCGGAACAGGCGGCGGGCGGTGTGGCGGATGAGGGGCTTTTGCATGATGTGTGTGTTTTTGTGAGCGTGTTTGGTTGGGAATGAAGACGAACGCCCGGCGGGAGGCGTTTCAAAAAATGAGGCGTGCATGTTGTTATGTTGGCGAACGCTTGTCGAGAGCGGGCGCGCGACGGCTCAACGTCCGCCATTGCGCATCTGGAGACTGCCCGGGTGCAAACAGGCAGATAAAATCGCGCCGGCAACAGGCGAGAGTGACTGAAAACAGCCCTCCCCCAGCCTTGCGCCCCGCCCCTTCATTGCGCGAATTGGCGATAAGCAAAATTGCCGGACCTTGCCGGTTCACATCAAACCCTTGGCATAACCATCACAATCCCGTGGCAGCATGCAAAGCAATGTCCCTGCGTTCTACTTTTTCAGCAGCACGTCGCACACGATCGGCAGGTGGTCTGAGGGGTGGCGGCCTTTGTCGTAGGTGCTGGTAAGCACGGTGTAATTCAGAACTTTTGTCCGGTCGTTGATGAATACAAAGTCTATCCGCCCCCTGGGTTCGCCGCGGAAATTTCCAGCGCCCATGTTGGTGTCCTTCGGGCCAAGCGGCGGGGTGGCCGTCGCATGATAGGCGTCTTTCAAATATTCCGTGATCGCCTTGTATTGAGGCGTCGTGTCGGGCGAGTTGAAGTCGCCCGTGCAGATCACGGGGAGGCTGTCCTTGGTGATTTCCTTGACCATGCGAACCATCAACGGGCCCGAGTTCTGCCTCGCTGTGATGTAGCGCCAGTAGAAGTGGGCGGTGAAGAAATAGAATTCCCGCCCGGAGGCGTTGTCCTTCATTTTGGCCCAGGTGCAGATGCGCGTGTCGGTGGCGTCCCAGCCAATGCTTTTTTCATTGGGCGTCTCGCTAAACCAAAACACGCCCTTGTCCAGCACCTTGTATTTATCACTTCTATACACAATGGCGGCCGTGTGTATATTGCCCTGTTTCCCCCCGTAGGGATGGGCCACGTAATCGTATTCGGGCAGCAGTTTTTTCAAGTCGGCCATTTGTCTTTCGTCGCCCTCCTGCGTGCCGACGACGTCGATTTGGCTTTGCTTAATCAGGTCGGCGACGGCGGCCTTGCGCGCATCCCAGCTGTTGCCCGACTCCCCGTCCTTTGCCGAGTCGTATCGTATGTTGTAGCTCGACACGCGCAGCCTGGCGCCGCCGTCGCATTTCGCGGTGGATGCGGCGGCGGGAAGATTATTGACGGCGAAAAGGCATGACGCGGCGAGGGCGAGCAGGGCGATTGTATTGTTTTTCATAATTACTGTTTTTTATAATATATTACTCAAATAATGTTTTTATTTTTTAACCGCGAATGGACGCGAATAAACGCGAATGCTTCGGCCGGCTGGATTTATTTCGCGTTTATTCGCGTCCATTCGCGGTTTAATAAGCTTTAAGAAAAATTGAGTATTTTTTCGAAGCGCGCGTGCAGGTCGTTTAATTCGGCGGGTGTTTTGTTGCTTCCCTGTTCGGTGGCGATCCATCCGTTTTTATACGAACCGCGCAGGGCGCGCATCACTTCGGGCCAGTTGATGTCGCCCTCGCCGAAGGGCACCTTGAAGCCTTTCCGGGCGCCCTGCTCGGCGGCGATTTTTTTGCTGAACTCCTTGAAGTGAACACGGGCGATGCGGTCGCCAAGGATTCGGATCCATTGCTCCGGCCATCCGTAGTCGAGGATGTTGCCGACATCGAAATAGAATTTCACGAGGGGGCTGTTGAACTGGTCAACATAACGACGCGCCTCCAGCGGGCTGAGGAGAAATTTATTCCAGACGTTTTCGATGCAGATTTGGACTTTCAGTTTTTCGGCGACGGGGAGCAGCCGCTTGATGCCCTCGACGGAGCGCGTCCAGCAGTCGTCGTAGGAAACCTCGGCGTTCACGACTCCGGGAACCAGCAGCACGGCGTCGGTGCCGTAGGCGGCGGCGTCCTCGAGCGCGACGATCATGCCATCGATTCCCTCGCGGCGCACGGCGGTGTCGGGATGCGAGAGCGGTTTTTTCCAGTGCGTGTTGCAGCAAACACTGCTGATCACCAGCCCGGTCGATTTGGCGGCGGCGATCACCTCCCGGCGGTCCATGTGGCTGTTTGGCTCGATGCCCTCGTATCCGGCGGCCTTGATCGCGGTGCATTTTTCAAGCACGGAGCCCCCCATTTTGACGGTGCCCCACATGATGGATTTTTTGAAATTACCCGCGGGACGCGGGGACGTCGAGGCGGGCGCGGCTTGGGCAAAAATCCCTCCGCCGCCCAATGGGAGCGAGGCGGCGGAAAGGACGGCGGCGGATTTTAGGAAGGTGCGACGGTTCAGGTTCATGGCTGGAACGGTGTGGCGGATGGCTGGCGGTTGTTGGTGGTGGTTTTCCGAAGTGGCAGGGATATTGGGAGGCGGGATTATCCCGGGAGCGCGGGCATCTTGCCCGCAGGTTTGGAGGTTTGTGCGGGCGGGACGCCCGCGCTCCCAGGAGGTCACACGAGCGGCGTGACGCCAGGGATGGCGATCTCGCTTTTCGGCGGGGCCATGTCGAAGCGGCAGGTTTCGGGCGTGAGGTTTTCCTTGGAGGCGTTGAGCAGCCACGCGTAGTTGATTTCGCGCCCGGTGTAGGCGGAGTTGCGCCCGAGGATTGCGGTCAGAGTGCTTTCGGCGACGCGTTTGGCGTCGTTGAGCGGGTTGCCGTTGCGGATGCCTTTGATTAGCGCGACGTGCTCGGCGACGAGGCCGTTGGGCGTGTCGTCGGTGAACTTCCATGCTTTCGGGCCGGTGATGGCGGCGGGGAGCCGGGCGGTGCCCTTGGTGCCTACGAGTCGCTCGTTGTTGGAGCGGGTGGACGCGCCGGGCGCCTGGCGGCACATGCTTTGCACGCGGACGCCGTTGGCGTATTCATACTCGACGGCGAAGTGGTCAAAAATGTTGCCATACTTCGGGTCGGTGCGGCTCTGGCGTCCGCCCATGCCGAGGGCCTTGATGGGCGGGCCGCCGAAGGCCCAGTTCATGACGTCGAGGTTGTGGATGTGCTGCTCGACGATGTGGTCGCCGCTCAACCAGGTGTAATAAAGCCAGTTGCGAATTTGGTATTCCATATCCGTCCAGCCGGGTTTGCGCGCGTGATGCCAGAGCCCGTTTGTCAGATAATAAAACTGCCCGCCGACAAGCTCGCCGATATCGCCGTCGTGAACGCGACGCATGGTCTCGATGTAGTGGTCGCTGTAGCGGAATTGCGTGCCGGCGACGATCGCGAGGCGTTTTTGTTTCGCCAGCTCGCCGACGGAGATGACGCGACGCACGCCGGCGACATCCACGGCGACGGGTTTTTCGGCGAAGACGTGCACGCCGGCGTTGATGGCGGCCTCCATGTGTTCCGGGCGGAATTGCGGCGGCGTGGCGAGGATGACGAGATCGACGCCGGAGTTGATGACTTTTTTGTAGGCGTCGAGGCCGACGAACTGGCGCTCGGGCGGAATGGCGAGGCGCTCGGGCGCGACGGGCGGGCGCGGGCGGCGGCTTTTCGGGGTGCCGTTGACCAGGTTGTCGCGGGCGCTTTCGAGACGGTCGGCGAAGGCGTCGCCGATGGCCCAGACGATCACGGAGGGATCGGCGTCGAGGCAGTTGCGCATGGCGCTGACACCGCGGCCGCCGGAGCCGATGAGGCCGACCTTGAGGCGGTCCGAGCCGGACGCAAACGCGGCGGCGGGAAGTTTTGAAAGGAGCGGGGCGGCGGAGAGCGCGGCGGCGGTGCCGAGGAATTGGCGACGGGTGAATGAGGACATGGTTTTTATTTAGGCTTGGGATTTAGTGTTTGTTTAGTGGTGAAAATATTGCGTTGAAGATTGGAAGGCGGCCATGGACGGCACAACGCGTCTAACTTTTCGCGCCTTTATTTCTTTTGTTTTTGGTTTTTGTTTTTTTGGCGTTGGCGTTTCCGGGCTTGATTTTGTCCCAGGGCCAGGGTTTGGCCTTGGCCTCAATGGCCCAGTTTTCCCATGCGGCGGCGAGGCGGTTGGCGATGTCCTTGTGCTGCGCGGCGAGGTTGTTGAGCTCGGCACGGTCGGCTGCAATGTTGTAGAGCTCCCAAGGGCCGTCGGAGCCCTTGGCGACGAGCTTCCAGTCGCCATCGCGCACGGCGCGGTTGCCCTCGTGCTCCCAGAATATTGGCGCGGGGCGTTGCAAGGTTTGCGCGCCGGTGAAGAGCGGACGCAGACTGACACCGGCGAGCGGTGTGAGCGCGGTGTCGCCGCGCTTGGCGGGATATTTCGCGCCGGCCAGGTCAACACAGGTGGCGGCCAAGTCGATGATGTGCGCGGGCGGACGCACAAATGTGCCGTTGAGCGCGGCGGGGATGCCGGCGGGCCAGTGGACGATGAGCGGCGTGCTGATGCCGCCCTCGTGCACCCAGTGCTTGTATTCGCGGAAGGGCGTGTTGGAGACGTTGGCCCAGTCGTGTCCGTAGCCGATGTAGGTGTCCTCGGGGCCGGGCATCGTGCCGACGCCGGTGCGGATGGGGCGTCCGTCGCGCGCTTGCATGTGAGGAGGGCGGGCCTTGGGCTGGGGCTCGTCGGGGCCGAGGGGACGGAATGTCTCGCCGGGCGCGGGCACGTTGGCGGCGGGCTCGGGCTGGCGGCCTTGCGGCTCGGCGCAACCGCCGTTATCGTGCATGAACATGATGATGGTGTTGTCGAGCTGGCCGGATGCGTCGAGTTGGGCGACAATGCGCGCGATGCCCTGGTCCATGCGGTCAATCATGGCGGCGTAAACTTCCATGCAGCGGGCTTCCCACGCCTTGTCCTTCACGTTGTCCCAGCCGGCATTGTCGGACGGGGTGAGTTTCGTGCCGGGCGGGAGGACTCCGAGTTCGATTGCGCGTTTGTGGCGCGCGACGCGGACGGGGTCGTAGCCGTTGTCATAAACGCCCTTGTATTTTGCGATGTCCTCGGGCAGCGCGTGCATGGGCCAGTGCGCGGCGGTGAAGGCGACATACATGAAGAAGGGTTTGGACGCGGAGCCGTCCGCGGCGGCGTTGTCGCGCTGGTGCTGCTTGATATAGAGCACGGCGTTGTCGGCGATGGCGTCGGTGTAATAATATTTTCCCGATGGCGGTTTGTAGCCGGGGTCGTTGAGGGGGGTGATGAGGGTGTTGTCACGGCAGAGCGTGGCGGGGTCATAAAAACTGCCGTAGCCGAGAATGGTGCCGTAGAACTTGTCGAAGCCGCGCCGCAAGGGCCAGTTTGCCGGTTCGCCTGATTCGAGCGAGACGTGCCATTTGCCGACGGCGTAGGTGGAATAACCTCCGGGGCGAAGCATTTCGGCAATGGTCACGCAGTTGTCGCGCAGCGAGCCGGTGTAACCGGGGTGTTTTTGGTTGCGGTTCATGCCGCCCATGCCGGCTTGGTGCGCGTAGAGGCCGGTGAGCAACGAGGCGCGCGTGGGGCAGCAGCGGGCGTTGTTGTAGAACTGCGTGAAGCGCAGGCCGCGCTGCGCGAGCTTGTCGATTGCGGGCGTGCGGATTTCCCCGCCGTAGCAGCCGATGTCGGTATAGCCCATGTCGTCGCTGAGGATGATTATAATGTTCGGCTGTTTCACGGATGCGGGCGTCTTGTCGGCGGCGGTGGCGGCAAGCGGGAGTGTGGCGGCGGCAAGGGCCGCGGCGGTGAGGGTGGCGGGTTTCATGGAAAGAATGACCGGTTATTTTTTGGCGGACTTGTTTTTTGATTTTGACTTGGCCGCGCCGCCTTGGGCGGGGGGAGCCTTGTCCCACGGCCAGGGTTTGGCCTTGGCCTCAACGGCCCAGTTTTCCCATGCGGCGGCGAGGCGGTTGGCGATGTCCTTGTGTTGCGCGGCGAGGTTGTTGAGCTCGGTGCGGTCGGTGGCCATGTTGTAGAGTTCCCAAGGGCCATTGCGATCCTTGGCGACGAGTTTCCAGTCGCCGTCGCGCACGGCGCGGTTGCCCTCGTGCTCCCAGAATAGCGGCGAGGGACGGTGGACTTGGGCGCCGGTGAAGAGCGGGCGCAGACTGATGCCGGCGAGCGGCGTGAGCGCGGTGTCGCCGCGCTTGGCTGGATATTTTGCGCCGGCCAGGTCAACGCAGGTTGAGGCGATGTCGATGATGTGCGCGGGCGTGCGGACAAGGGTGTTGTTGAGCGCGGCGGGGATGCCGGCGGGCCAGTGGACGATGAGCGGCGTGCTGATGCCGCCTTCGTGAACCCAGTGTTTGTATTCGCGGAAGGGAGTGTTGGAGACATTGGCCCAGTCCTGTCCGTAGCCGATGTAGGTGTCGTCGGGGCCGGGCATGACCGCGGGGCCTGTGCGCATGGGGCGTCCGTCGCGGGTTTGCACGGGATAGTTTCTCGTCTGGAGGTCGTCGGGGCCGAGGGGCGCGTAGGTGGCGGTGGCGGCGTTGGGGCGCTCGCGCATGAGGACGCGGCGCTCGGCGTGGCTGTAGGGGGGGCCGTTGTGCCAGCGGAACGTGAGGTCTTCCCGCTGGGTGAAGATTTCGGCGCAGGCGCCGTTGTCCTGCATGAAGAAGATGACGGTGTTGTCGAGTTGGCCGGTGGTTTTGAGGTGGGCGACGATGCGGGCTATGTTTTGGTCCATGCGGTCAATCATGGCGGCGTAAACTTCCATGCACCGGATTTCCCATTCCTTGTCCTGGATGTCTTTCCACGCGGTGTTGTCGGGCGGGGAGAGCTTGGTGCCGGGCGGGAGTAGTCCGAGTTCGGCCAGGCGTTTATGACGGGCCTGGCGGATGGCGTCGTAACCGGCATCGTAGGCGCCCTTGTATTTGGCAATGTCCTCGGGGAAGGCTTGCAGGGGCCAGTGCGCCGCGGTGAACGCGACATACATGAAGAAGGGTTTGGACGCGTCGGCGGAGACGGAATTTTTGCGCGCGTGCTGCTCGAGGTAGCGGATGGCGTTGTCGCCAATGGCGTCGGTGAGATAAAATTGATTATTGGCGGGGCGGTAGCCCTCGGGGTCGTTGTAGGGGGTGATGATGGTGTTGTCGCGGGCAAGCGCGGAGGGGTCGTAATAGCTGGCGGAGCCGATTAGCATTCCGTAGTAGTGGTCGAAGCCGCGCTGGAGGGGGAGGTTTTGCGTCTCTTTGGCGTTGCGGGAAACATGCCATTTGCCAACGGCGTAAGTGGCGTAGCCGGCGGGGCGGAGCATTTCGGCGATGGTCATGCAGTTTTCGCGAATGGAGCCGGTGTAGCCGGGGAGTTTGTGATTGCGGGTCATGGCGCCCATGCCGGCTTGGTGCGCGTAGAGTCCGGTGAGCAGCGCCGCGCGCGTGGGGCAGCAGCGGGCGCCGTTGTAAAATTGGGTGAACCGGAGGCCGCGGGCGGCAAGGGCGTCGAGCGCGGGGGTGCGAATTTCGCTGCCGTAACAACCAATGTCCGAGTAGCCCATGTCGTCCGAAAGGATGACGATAATGTTCGGTTGTTTTCCGGGCGCGGGCGCCTTGTCGGCGGCGGCGAGCGGGAGCGTGACGGCGGCGAAGGCCGCGGCGGTGAGGGTGGCGGGTTTCATAAGGGATGTAACTGCGGGGTTTCGCATGGGATTTTCGGGGAATGTTTTTTTAACCGCAGATGAACGCGGATGGGCGCAGATTAAATACAATAACAGTGTGGTTTGAATCTGTGTTTAGCTGCGGTTTTTTGGTAGGGCGAACCCTCCGGGTGAGCCGAGAATATTTCGGCTCACCGAGACGGTTCGCCCTACCTGATATTATCGAAGTGAAATCAGTCGTGCAGGCGGCGTTTTTTCAGGTAGTCGAGCAGGAGCTCGGAGCGGTCGGTTTGGATGATGCGCGTGCCGAGGTTGTCGATCAGGTAGCCGTAGGCGGCGTCGGGGCCTTGCGTGATCGCGCACTCGTCCTCGTGGCCGCCGGCCATATTTTCCCAAAGCGTGTTATACCAGATGAGCGCGTTGCCCTTCAGTTCGCGCGCGAGTTTTTTGGGGAGCGGGTTGGTGTCGTGCTTGTAGAGCAGCTCGTAGGCGACGGGGTTGATGCCGGCGCGGAAATCGCGGATGATTTGCTCGGCGTTCGGTTTGTCGAGGTTGACGATGGGCATGTAGATGACCTCGTCGAGATACGCGCCGTAGAGTCGCTTGACCTCGTCGTTGGGCTTGCCGCCTTTCATGATGATTTGTCGGGTGGTGCCGGTTTTTTTGAGGAGCGCGAAGACTTCGTCGAAATAGCGGTCGGCCTTGTCGAGGTTGATGAGCACGCGGCCCTTGGTGGCGACGAGCAGTTCCTCAAGCGTGGGGACTTTGTGCTTGGTCCTGATTCCGCAGCCGTTTTTGAGGGTGAGTTTTTTGATTTCCTCAAGGGTTTTCTCGGAGACCTTGCCCTTGTCGCCGCCCTTGCCTTTGTAGGAGGTGGTGCGTTCAAGCGTGCTGTCGTGCATGAGGATGAGCACGCCGTCCTTGGTGCGCTGCAAGTCAACCTCGACGACATCCACGCCCAGCGAGATCGAGCGCTCGATGCCTTGCATGGAGTTTTCGGGCGCGTAACGCCAGTCGCCGCGATGCGCGACGACGAGCACGTCGGGGATGTCGCGCGAGAAGAGTTTCGCGCGCAGTTGGTCAACGCGGTCGGCGGCGTTCAATGCGGCGCCGAGCATCAGGGCCAGCGCGAGGGTGAGGATGATATGCGGTGTTTTTTTCATGGGTTGTGTGTTTTTATTTCAGAGTTATCGGGAAAAAAGTCGGATGGAAGTCGGGGCGGGTTGGTCAGGGAATGTCCACATGCTCACCCCAGGCGGTGAGGATGACGGGGGCGGAGAGTTTTTGCACACGGCGCACACATTGCCAGTAGGATTCGCGGTGGTCAATGGTGTGGCCCATTTCGTTTTCGTGGCCGGTGAGCACAAGCGCGGGCGCGACGCCTTCCACGACGAGCGGGAGGCGCGCCATCCAGCATTGCGGGAGGAAAACATCCACGCGGATTTGCTCGCGGATTTTGAGAAGCTTGGGGAGGTCCGCGCCGCCGCCGGTCTGGTCGCCGGAGTGCAGGATGGTCTTTCCCTCGGGCGTGGTGATCGCGTAGAGGTTGTTGGGCACCTTGCCTTGGTGGCCGGGATAAACGCGCACGGCGAGCGGGGTCTTGAGAGAGCGGAGCGCGACGGTGAAATCGATCGGCTCGGTGGCGTCGGCGGCGCGCGGATGGGTGATGAGCGGCGAAACATCCGTCCAAAGTCCGGGCGGCGCGACGACGGGTTTGCCGGCCTCGATGAAAAGTTTGGCGACGCGGAGGTCGGCATGGTCGTTGTGCGGATGCGAAACAAAAAGCGCGTCGCAACGCTCGATGATCGGGCGCATGAGTTCCAGGTCGAGATAGGGTTCCTCCTCGATGCCGGTGATGACGCGCTTGCCGCCGCGCACGATGTCGATGGCGATCGTGACCGTGGGCGTTTGCAAAATAAAACCGTGATTATAAAAACGGATGATGCGCAGCCCGGAGGCGGGCTTGGGGCCGGCGAGGGTGGCGGCGACGCGCTTGGCGGTGTCCTCCATGAACTCTGTGAACGCCTCGCCCTTGTCGAGTCGGGTGTCGTGGAAGAGCGAGTCGAGCGCGTAGAAGGCGAGCAGGCGTTCGTCGGAAGGCGTGGCGGAGGGCGGGTGCGCGGCGAAAACCTTGCGGGCTTGGTTGAAGATGACCCGCGCCTGCTCCTGAAGCATGGCATCGGATTTTTTTATAAAGCTAAACGCCCTTTGCGTGTCGGCGGGCTGCTTTGCGGGAGTTTGCGCGACGACGGGAATGGGGGCGGCGAAAATAAAAGTCAGGGCGAGAGCGGCAAGGTGGTGTGGAATTTTGAAGTTCATTTTTTTGGAACACAGAGGAGACGGAGAGCCACGGAGGGCGCGGAGGACGGCTGGCTGTTTGGATGATTTTAAGGCGTGTTGGAGTTTTTGTTTTTTTAACCGCAGATGGACACAGATGAACGCAGATAAATACAGGAATAGGTGGTTTGAATCTGTGTTAATCTGCGTTCATCTGCGGCTTCTTGGGTTTGGATTAAAAAATTAAGATGAAAAATTAAGTTATTTTTGACCACGGATTACACGGATATACACGGATGGCGATCCGGGCGTCGCAAGCGACGCCCCTACAGGAATTATCCGTGTTAATCCGTGTAATCCGTGGTCATTTTGGATATTCGCTTTGATGTGGATGAGTGGTGTCTTTCAGGTCTCCGTGGTCTCTGTGTCGGATATCCGTGGTCTCTGTGTTTAAATGTATTTTTCAGTTTTTATAAAACGCCGGGGATGCGCCAGAGGCCGCCTTGCTGGCCGCAATATAAAAGCAGGGTGTCGCCATAGAAATCGCAGTCCTCCGGCTCGTAGGGACAGCTCGCGTTGATGTCTATGCTCTTCTCGATCTTCTTTGTCTTCAGGTTGACGACGATGATTTCGCGGCTCTTGAACTCCGGCGCTCCCTCGGGTGCGTCATGGAGACCAACGGGCAGGTAGAGATAATTTTTTCGGATGCACGCGCCTTGGGTGAGATTCGGAAAGAACACGTAAAACTGATCAAGCATGTCGGCTTTCTGGAAGGTGATTTTCTTTTTCCCGAGGGGAGGCAGGGGCCACTTGGTGACTTGAACGCCCTTCCGTCCATCCTTCGAATAGCTGGCGAGCGAGTAGATGAATTTATTCTCGCGATCCACCACCCAGTCAAAACTGCGCTCCTCAATGCCGCCGGTTTTTATTGTGAGGGTCTGGAGCAGGCGCGGCCCCTTGGGCGAGATGCTTTCGACAAAACACTGGCGGTTGCCGTAGCACTCGGAGACGTAGATCACCGGAAAATACGCCCCCTTGGGCTGCTCGACGCCGAAGGAAACGCAGTTGACGTGATTGGAGCCGCCGTGGCTGGCGAGGTTGAACTCGGTGAGTTTTTTCTTGGTTATCAGATTATAAACCCGGCAATGCCCCTCGTTGTTAAAAAGCAGGGCAACCTCCTCGTAAATCGCCATGCCCTGCGCGGCCTGGCCCTCGTATCTGCCGGGAAAATCATATTCAAGCGTGGCCTTCTGGACGATTTTCGGCTGCGCCGTGACGAGCACAGGAAACATGGCGGCGAGCGCGAAGGCGCAAGCGAAAATCGGGAGGAATGGAGCGCGGGGATGCGGTGTTTTCGGGTTCATGATTTTTGACATATTGAAATTTATTTTTAACCGCAGATGAACACAGATGGACGCAGATAAATACAGAAATAATAATATGGTTTGTATCTGTGTTAATCCGCGTTCATCTGCGGATTACTTTGTTTGAATTCTGAGCGAAGATTATGCGGAGGGCGTCGCAAGCGACGCCCCTACGGGATTATTTTTTGGCGCGGGGAGCCAGGTTGACGCTGCCGGCGAGGTCGCCTTCGTCGGTGGAAAGCTGCCATGCGAGGGCGAGCTCGGGGATGAACTCTTCGCGGATGAGGCCGCGGTTGGGAAGCTGGCGCACTTCCCACTCCAGGCGGTCGGAATAAACGCGGCACACACGGTAGGCGTTGGGCCACTCGGCGAAGGCCGGGTTCTGGATGCAGGCGATGCCTTTGTGCGTGGCGACTTCGTTGTAGTGCATGTGGCCGTTCATCGCGGCGACGACGTTGGGGGCGGCG
Source organism: Ereboglobus sp. PH5-10 (assembly GCF_029504735.1). GTDB lineage: Bacteria > Verrucomicrobiota > Verrucomicrobiia > Opitutales > Opitutaceae > Ereboglobus. The sequence goes on from NZ_JAQFIP010000001.1 coordinate 254,176, forward strand.
TCGAGGACGTCCATGAGGTTCTTGTTCAAATGAGAGTTGCCGCGGTCGTAACCGCTCACGGGCGAAACGCCGCCGTGCGAATAAAACGGATAGTGCGAAACGACAATGGTGGGCGTGGCGGTGTCCTGCGCGAGCGTGTCGCGCAACCAGTCGAGCGCGCCGTCGCGGAGGGTGGTTTTGTCGTTTTTCTTGGTGCGGTGGTCGTGGAGTTTTCCGGACGAATCGCGCCAGTGGGAACCGTCGAGCACGATGAAGCGCAGCGGCGGGCGGGCGAAGGCGTAATCGGTGTTTTTCGGGCCGTCGGGGAAAAGCATCGGGATGGTGGCGGCGATGTCCTTGCGGGAGTTGCGCGAGGTGTCGTGATTGCCGATGCAGCCGTAAACGGGGAGGCCGGCGCGCTTGATGACGCGGGCGAGGTCGGAGAATTGGTCGCGGCGGGCGTCGTCGGTCATGTCACCCGCGATGATGGCGAAGGCGGCGTCCTCGCGTTTGAGCTGGCGGAGCACGGCCTCAAGTTGAGGGCCTGAGGGCGCGCCGGCCATGGTGTTGCGCCATTCGCGCCGGTTGTAGCTGAGGTGCGTGTCGGAGAGGAGTCCGAAGGCGTAGAGCGGTTTCTCGGCGGGCTTGGCGTCGGCGCGGAGTTCGAGTTTTGCGAAGTTGCCCGCGCCGCGGAAATGCGGGCTGGCGACGGTGATGTAGTTGCGGCCTTTCGCGAGGCGGAACGGCGTGAGCGCGATGGTGGCGGGCGGGCGTTCGCCGCGGAGTCCTTCGGGAACGCCGTGGATGGTGCGCGCGCCGCGCGGACGACGGACGGCTTTCCACGCGTCGGCTTTCACGGCGGGGGCCGCGATGACGGTGTCGTTCGCGAGCACGGTAACGCGCAGTCCGGGTTGCAGGTCGGCGTCGGGCTCGAGTTGGAGCGAACCGGTGAGGCTCAGGTCGTCCTTGGCGTCGATGGCAAAGACGAGCATGCCGTCTGCGGGAATGGTGGCGGCGGCTTCGGCGGGCAGCGAAGTTTCCGCGCGGGCGATGTCGGGGGCGAGGGCGGCGTTGCGGGTGTCGAGCGCGAGGCTGCCGCCGGGCTTGAGCGAGGAGGCGCGCTTGCCCGCTGCGGAGTTGAGGGCGGTTTTGAGTTGGGGCCAGATTTGCGCGGGCGTTTTTTCAGGGTTGGGGCGCAGCGAGAGGTCGTCGATCCAGTAGGTGCCGTTGGCGCGGACGATGAAGCGGTAAGTGCGATCCTGTTTGCGCCAGTCGCCCGCAAATACCCGTCCGCTCAGGCGCGACCATTGGCCGGGTTTGATGGCTCCGGCGCCGTTGATCATCGTGTAGCGCTCGCCGGTGCTGTCCTCGGCGGAGATGTAGACCGAGATTTTCGTGGCTTTCTCGGTGTAAACCCAGACGGAGAAATCGTAGTTTTCGGAGAAGTCCAGCTTGCCGTCGAGTTCGAGCGAGTAGTATCCCCACGCGGCCTTCGTCGCGGAGGTGATGCGCAGTGAATTTTTTCCGGAGTGCGCGCGGCTAGAATCAATGGCGGTGGTGAGTTTGTTTTCGTCGATGTCCGACGGAGCTCCGCGCTCAAAGTCGGTGTGAACCGGCGCGACGGCGGAAAACGCAACGGGCGCGGCAAGAAGAAATGCGGCGGAAAACGCAAAGCGCGCGAGGCGCTTTGCTAATGAAGAATGAATAATGAAAAATGAAGAATGCATGGGAGGCTGGATTGAGGTTTGTTTATACTGCGGAGTGAAAATCATTATTCATTATTCATTTTTCATTATTCATTAGCGCTGGGCGCGCAGCGCCTGCGCGCTCGTGCGCGTGGTTTTGCCTTTGTCGCTGATTTCGGCGACCCATTCGTAGGTGGCGGAGGCGTCCATGTTGTCCAATGTCGCGGTCGCGGGCGCGCCGGCGGAAATCTCGACGGTGGCGACTTTGGCGAAGGGTTCGATTTTTGCGCCGAAGTCGTAGTCGAGCGTGTAGGTCGCGCTGCCGTCGAGCCGTCCGCGGTTGGCGTGCGGGGAAAAGACGGCGGCGTGGATTTTGTTGGTGCGCGGGGAGAGCGTGAGGATGCCGAGCATGCCGTCGCCGCCGTTTTTGTCGGACTGAAAATCCATGAGGATGGAGTGGACGGTGGAGCCGTTGAAGGTGTCGGTGCGACGACCCTCGCCGGTGATGTGTCCGCCGATGATGAGCATGAGGTTTTTGTTGCCCTTGAGCGCGGCGTAGGCGGCGGCGCCGTCCTTGGTGTGCGCGGACTGGATGCCGGGGGTGAGCGTGGAATGGGTGATGATGATGGCGCGGCGGTCGGCGTGCTTTTTCAAAATGCCGTCGGCCCACTGGAGGACTTCGGGGCGCTTCGCGGGCGCGTCGTATTCGAGGGAGACGACGACGAATTTCTCGGGACCCGAGTCGAAGAATACATAGTAGTTGTTATTATTCTTTCCGTAGTGGCCGCCGTAGTAGCTTTTTTGCGAAAAATGTTTCACGCCGAAATATTCGTTGAAGAGCGTCGCGGGGCCTTCCCACGTGCCGTTTTCGTAACGCTGGTCGTGGTTGCCGACGGCGAGGATGTAGGGGATGCCTTCGGGGCGGCCGGTGGCGGCGGGATCGCCGAGCCGATACATGGCGTTGACGGCGTTGACCCATTCGTTGCGCTCGACGTCGCCGCGGTCGGTGATGTCGCCGAGGTGAAGCACGGCGGCGATGTTGAGGGGGCGGGCGTGGCGAATGACCCAGTCGGTTTGCGCAATGAACATTGCGGGCGTGCCGTTGTGGCGCTCGCGGACGTAATATTGGGTGTCGGGGAGCAGGACGAGATTGAAGTCGCGGGCCGCGGCGGGGCGGCGTCGGGCGAGGAAGGTGACGGTGAGCGGGCCGCCGTCGGGATCGTCGGCGCGCAGGGAGAGCGTGGCGGAGCCGGGCGCGGCGCGGGCGGCGGCAAGGTTTGCGGCGACGGGCGCGCGGTTGGCGGGATTGGCGTCGTAGGTGATGGTGAGTTGCGGGCGTTTTTGGGCGGTTTTTGAATACGAGGAGACAATGCCAAGCGCGTTGGAGGTCTTGCGGAAAACGTGATGCAGGAGCCAGCCGTGATTGGGCGCGCCGCCGGACCAGGCGCGCAGCGTCCGGGTGACGTCGAAGTCGCGGGCGACATCTTTTTCGTTAAAAATGGCGAGGTCGTCGGGCTCGGCGGCCGCCTCGCGATCGTCGGCCTGGATGCCATTGCGGCCCCACGCGGGATAATTCCACGCGGCGGAAGCGTCCCACGGAACCAGCATGCGGTTTAGGTTGAGACGATTGCGGCTGTCGGCGTTTTTGGAGTGCCCGGAGTGGAGACGGAGGGTAGCCTTGACGATGGGCGAACCGGGGGGAATCTGGCCGGGGGCGCTGCCGAAAAGATTGTCGAAACGAAGCAGGGCGACGCTGTTGTTTTTGAATTTATTGGTTTCGGGATCGCGCTCGTATTGAATCCAAAAGACGGCGGATTTCGGGTCGTGCGCATCGGGGATTTTTTTTGCGACGCGGACATCGACCGTGCCGGTGTAACCGCTCGAACCATTTTGAAAAGTGATGGTTTTGAAATCGGGGCCGGTGGTGCCGGCGGCGGTTTTGGTGTCCGCGAAAACGGATGCGGCGAGGAACGGAAGGATGAGCGCGGCGGCGAATGCGGTGATTGAGGCGAGGGAGAATGCGGAGCGTGTTTTTGGTTTCATTTTTTGAGACACAGAGGGCACGGAGGGCGGCTGGTTGGGTGGGTGATTGTATGCGTATGAAAGGTTATTTTTTTAACCGCAGATGAACGCAGATAAACACAGATACAAACCGCCTTATTCTTGTATTTATCCGTGTCCATCTGCGGTCCCTTTGATTTTGACGATGCGATTCGTGTGGTGGCGGGGAAGTCTTGATGGCCTCCGTGACCTCTGTGTCGCGCTGCTTGGAGCGCGCTCTGTGAACTCTGTGTCTAAATGGATTTTTCTGTTTAAATCACCGTTTTAACGCATGAGTTTCCAGACGTCCTCGCCGCCGGAGAGCGGGCGGAGGCGGTAGGTGTATTCGAGCGCCCAGCGGTTGAGGCGGTATTGCTCGTGCGGGAGGCGTCCCCATGAGTTGTCGCCGCCGAGTCCGCGCTGGTGCAGGTCGATGTTGAACGTGACCGTGTCGCGCTCGGGGAGCTGGTAGGGATAAAACTGCCCTTTCTTGTGCGTCGGGAAGAAGAGGTCGTCGGTGGTCTGGTGGAGCGCGTTGGCGCTGAGGAGCGGGCCGTTGTAAGTCTTCGCGGCGAGCAGGCCGCGACCCTTGTCGTCAGTGAGGGCGATCCAGCGCACGCCGACGTGGTTGCCGGTTTCCTGCGGTTTTATGTAGGGGAAAAACTGGTCGCGGACTTTGCTTTTGTAGAGACCGACGCGCGCGTCCTGGCGATCCCAATAGGTTTCGTGCGGGCCTTTGCCGAACCAAGCGAGGTTGTCGAATCCGGCGCGGAGCGTGGTCTGCATTCCGAAGCGCGGCAGCTCGGCGGCGCCGCGGAGATCGGGGTCGCCGTAGAGTTTGAGGGAAACAAGGATGTCCCCGCTCGGGCAAACCGTCCATGTGAGGACTTGCGCGCGGTTGACCGCCTCCAGCTTGCCGGCGGCGGTGAGGGTGACGCTGCCGTCCCCAGCGTTTTTCACCACATCAAAGCGGTCGAGTTTCCAAGAGTCGGGAGCGGTGCGCCACGCGCCGGGACCGTAGGCGGAGGGGCGAGCGTAGGTTGGTTTTTTGCCCCCGTAGCTCACGGTGGAGCGAAGCGCGTCGCCGCGCGCGGGATTGCCGGGATCGGTCATTTTGTTGCCGCGGTCATTGTCCACGGGAGCGCGCCAGTAGTGCGGCGCGAGCGGTTTTTCGAGGAGCTCGGCGTCGCCGGTCTTGAGCGAGACGAGGAAGCCGGTGGCGCGGTCGAAGGCGGCGGAGAAGGCTTTGCCGGTGACGGTAACGGCAGCGGCGGTTTCGTTGACGGCGAGGGCGTCGGCCTTGGGTTTTGCGTCGCGGGTTCCGACAGACACGGCGTCAATGGGCAGCTTGAATTGTTCCCATGCGACGACGTGGCCCGCCTTGGCCCAAGGCGCGTCGGCGCGAAGCGTGAAGTCGATTTCGAGGAAATACTCGACGCCCGGCTCGGCCTTGATTGAGCGCAGCGGAATCGCGACGCGCCTGGCCTCGCGCGGGGCGACCGAGAGCCTGGAGAGCTTGCCCTGCTGGAGCGTTTTGCCCTCGGCGGTGAGACGCCAGCTCGCGTTGAGCCAGTCGGCGGTGCTTTGGAAATCGGCCCAGTTTTTGATTTCGATTTCAGGCGAGGCCGCGGCGAGGTCGATCGCGCGCATCTGGACGGGCTGGTAAACTTTTTTCACCTCGGCGAGTCCGGGATGCGGCGTGCGATCGGCGTCGATGAGGCCGTTGGCGCAGAAATTGCCGTCGTGCGGGAAACGTCCGGGGTCGCCGAAGCTGCCGCCGTAGGCGTAGAAAGAGCCGAGCTTCGGATCAAGCGGGAGCGATTTCGGATTCTCGACGTATTCGACTTTGCGCGACGCGGGCACGGGCGTGCGCAGTCCCTGATCAACCCAGTCCCAAATGAAACCGCCCTGAAGGTGGCGCGCACCGTCGTAGATGGGACGCCAGTAGGCCCAAATGCCGCCGTTGCTGTTGCCCATCGCGTGGGAATACTCGCACATGATGAAGGGCTTGGCGCGCGGGAGGTCGGAATAGTGGACAACCGACTCGGGCGTGGGATACATGGGACAAATCACGTCGGTGAACTCGCCGCTGTTGTCAGCCTCGTATTGGACAGGGCGGGCGTCGTGCGCCTTGAGCCAGTTGTAGCCGTCGATGAACGCCTTGCCGTGCGCGGATTCGTTGCCGAGCGACCAGCCGACGACACAGGCGTGATTCTTGTCGCGCTCATACATGCGGCGGATGCGGTCGAGATGCGCCTCGTGCCACTCGGGCAGGTTGGCGAGCGCGATGGCGCGGCCCGCGTAGGTCTCGCTCATCTGGCCGTGCGATTCGATGTTGGCCTCGTCGATCACGTAGAGACCGTATTCGTCGCAAAGCGCATACCACTCGGGCGTGTTCGGATAGTGGCAGGTGCGAACGGCGTTGAGATTGTTTTGTTTCATCAACAGGATGTCCGCGATCATGCCCTCGCGGGTGACGGTGTAGCCGTTGTCGGCGTCCCACTCGTGACGATTCACGCCGCGGAAAAGGACGGGCTTGCCGTTGACGAGAAACTGGCCGTCGCGCATCTCGGCGGACCGGAAACCGACGCGCCACGGAATAACTTCGAGCGCGCGGCCCGAGGCGTCCTTCACGGTGAGGAGCAAAGTGTGGAGCGCGGGCGACTCGGCGGACCAAAGCGCGGGCGAGGTGACGGGAATGGATTTTTCGAAACGCGCGGAGGCGGACGCGGCGAGGTTCGCCGCGGGGATCTCGAACGAGGCGAGTTGCTTGCCACCGGGCGCGAGCAGCACGGCGGAAACGGACGCGGCGCTTGCGGCGGTGGTGTAGTTTTTCAACTCGCCGGTGAGCGCGAGCGTGGCATTGCGAAGCGAAGCGTCGAGCGTGGTGGTGATTTTGAAATCGCGCAGATGCACGCCGGGCGCGCTCCACAGCCAGACATCGCGGAAGATGCCGCTCAGTCGCCAGAAATCCTGGTCCTCAAGATACGAACCGTCGTTCCAGCGGAACACCTCGACTGCGAGAATGTTTTCGCCGCCATCGGTGCGCAGGTGCGGCGTGAGGCGGAAGGTCGCGGCGGTGCGGCTGTCCTTGTTGAAGCCGAGTTTTTTGCCATTGAGCCAGACGGTGAACAGCGAGCTGACGCCGTCGAACGTGATGAACACCTCGCGTCCGTCGCGCCGCCATTCTGCGGGCGTGGCGAAAGTGCGGCGGTAACTGGAGACGGGATTGTAGTCGCCGGGAATGTCGGGCGGCGTCACGTCGCGCCACGGGTAGGTGGTGTTGGTGTAGATGGGGATGCCGTAGCCCTCGATTTCAACGCACGAAGGCACGGGAATGGTTTTCCACGCGCGGTCGTCGAAATCGGCGCGCCAAAAATCGAGCGGACGCTTTTCGGGACTCGAAACCCAGTTGAATTTCCACGCGCCATTGAGCGAGCGGTAGAAAGGCGATTTCGCGCGGTCGAGCGAACGGGCGGAAGCGGAGTCCGCAAACACGGTCATCGCCGCCGCGGCGGGCTCAAGCCCCTCGTGCTGCCGTGTCGGATCGGCCCAGACATCGGCCGCGCGAAGCGAGGGCGTCATGGCAAACGCCATTAGCATTATCGATTGGAGTAATATAGCGGACGGGTGTTTCATTGGAAAGTGATGTCGAATGTGCGCGGAGTGTGTTGATATGCGTATCGAAAATGGGAGCCGTCTGTGTGTGACGGCTCCCAAGTGATTAATACGAAGATTGTATTTTGATTAGAACGCGTGACGGTAGCCAAGGCTGATGGACCAAGGCTTCTGATAGCCTTCGCCAGTGGCGAACTCGTAGTCGAAGTAGAGCTGGCCGGCGGCGGTCGGACGCCAGATCAAGCCCACACCAGCCTCGCCACGAGCGCCGTCCACGTTGGGACGCCACGGGGTGCCGTCGTTCACGCGGATTTTACCGCCGGAGCTATCCTCGTAAGCCGCGCCAATGCGTCCGGCGATTTCGATATGGCTGTTGGCGAGCTTCCAAGCGCGTCCGGCGCGCAGTGTGGCGCGCAGGCGGGCGATGGTCGCGTCGTCGCTGTCCACGGCGAGATTGTCACCCTTGGTGGTGTAATCGTCGCGCATGAGATACACGAGCGAAAGCTGCGTCGAAGGCTCGGCGAACCAGCCCGCGCCGATCTTTTGGTCGAGCGCGATGCGCTTGCCGACTTCAAGAGAAAGGCCGATGGCGGTGTCGTCGTAGCTGCCCTTGGTGGGAGTGGACCCGTTTTGGGCGGTCGAGGTGAATTCGTTGTCGTAAAGCGCGCCGGTAAGGGTCGCGTTGGCGAACCAACCTTCGGTGTTCATCCATGCGGCATAGGCGCCGAGGCTGAGCTGGTCGCTGTCGCCGTCGGCCGAGCCGTTGCGCGCGTCGAAGTCTTGCGAGGCGTGTCCGTATCCGAGGTAGACGCCGAGAGCCATGCGCCCGGACAGGGCGGCGATAGTCTTGTCGGCGCCGATCTCGAAGCCGTAGAGATCCATCTCAAACGGACGCATGTTGGTGCTGGAGCTGAAGCTGGAGTTTTCGGCTCGGGCGCGCAGCCAGACTGAGTATTTGCCCGAGGGCTCCTCGCTGATGGAACGCAGTTCGCCGATGCGGCGGTAGAGGTTGTCCTGGGAGGCGAACCACATGACGCTTTGCGCGCCGTGGACGCTGCTGATCGCGCTGAACGCATCGGACTGGCCGTTGGTGGCGAGAATGATGGTGCCGGGCGCGCTTTGGACAACGGCGTAGTTGGTGCCCTCGAAGTCAAGGCCGCCGGTGAAGGTGGCGTTGTTTTCGCCGGAAATCGTGGCAAGGACGGGCGCCGGGCTGTCGCTGGTCGGCGCGATCGAGCTGGCGGCTGCGCCGAGAACCAGATTGTGGGTTCCCTCTGCGTCGCCGTTGACGATGAGTCGATCGCTCTCACCGGTGCCAGGGTTGACGTTCATGAGAACTGAGCCGTTACCGGAGAGTCCCTTGACCTCGACGGAGCGGTAGTCGTCGGAGGCAATGTTGCCAATGTTCAGCACGCCGTGATTGGCGAGTTGACCGTAGCGATGCTCTACGGGGCCGCCGAGTTGAACCGTGCCCTCGGCGATGTTGAGCGCGCCGGTGAAACTGTTCGAACCGCTGAGGATAAGGGTGCCCGTGCCAAGCTTGGTGAGGGATCGTTTGTCCCAGCTCGGGTCAACATCGGCAACGCGGTTGGCAAGAGGGGTGTCCACTTCAAAGGTTTCGCCTTCGTTGATTGTGAAGGTGCCATGCGCGCCACTCATGGCATTCCATGCGAGGCGGTAGCCTGCGTAATAGGAAGAAGTGCCATCAGCCTCATCCCTAGCCTGGCCGCCCATCGTGATGTAGTCGGGCGTCGTGCCACCTGGGATTCCGATAATGGAGGTAAAGTTACCGTAAATGCCATTGGACGCGGTAACGATCAGCGCACCAAGATCCGAGAGTTCGCTAGCCTTGGTCACGGTGTTGTAGCCGAAACTGGCACCGTTAAGCACGAGTGTGCCCGAGAGCGATGCCTTGCCGGCGGTGATATAGGCATCCGTGCGCGAGGAAGCAAGGTCAACAGTGAGAGTCGAGTTGTGATTCTGCTTGTAATGGCCGCCCACAAGCATCGTGCCTGTCGAAGCGATATTAAGCGTGGCCACGCCATCCTTACTAACAAGAGCGTCTCCGTTGTTGACGGCGAGGTAGCCAGCGAGGTCGAGTGTGCCGCTGCCGGTGGCTCCAGCGCCGATGACAAAACCGGCAGTGTTTTCGCCTGTGCCGCTGGCGATCACAGTGCCAGTTTGCTCAATGCTCATGTAGCCGGCGCCATCCCAACCAATGCCAAAGTTGGCGTTGCTGGCATGCCCACGGGTGCCCGTGTCAAGAAATCCGCGGACAATGGCAGTGCCACTGCCGGCGGCGTAGCGGCCGAGGAGAACGTAGTTATCGGTGCCGCCCGCAAGGACGGTGCCGGTTTGTTCGATGATGAGGGTGCCGACACCGTTCACGCCAATCTGGAAGTTACCGCCAGTTGCGTCCCATAGACCCGCGACCGTAACAGTGCCGTTAGCATCGGATTCGGCTGTGTTGGCGATGTTGGCACCACCAAGGGAGACAAGCTCGCCCCCCTGCTCGATGGCGAGCGCCCCAGTGCCGCGTTGGGCGACATAGGTGACGCCGGCATCCCAGCGTGCACCGTTTTTGATGGTGATGCCGCCGTTGGCTGTGGAGGTATCGCTGATATAAAGGTTACCGCTCGCGATGGAACCTCCTGTTTCGATAGTGACCGAGCCCACCCCATAACGTCCGACAACCATGGTTTTGCCGGTGTTATCAAGAAAGCCGTTGTTGGTCACATTGATGACACCGGTGCCGGAGGACGCGCCGTCAGCACCGCCGCCGAGGTAAAGCGTGCCGTTGTTGTTCACAACCGTGCCGCTGTTGATATTCAACTCACCGTAGCCGGCAGCACCGACGTAAGGCAATGCGTTGGCAACGAGCATTCCGTCGACATTGACTGTGCCACTGGAGCCCACAGCATTGGCAATGACAAAATTGGCCCCTGCCTGCACGGTGCCACCGTTGGCAATGTCGAGAAGGGCGGAACCCTCATTTCCAACAGTCAGGCTGCCTCGGGTTTCAAAAACTGCATCCTGCGAAACGGAAACGGAACCTTGGCTGCTCGCGTTAAACCCAATGTGAGTGTCGGAACCGCTGCCTAGGTAGCCAGCCACGGTTGCAGTGGCAGTGCCTTGAGCCCCGATGTAAATAACATCAGACGAACTGACTGTGCCGCCAGCTTCAACGGCGAACAAAGCGGTGGCGCTGGCATCATTGGCAATGCTGAGAATGCCAGTGTTTTCGACGACACCAGCCACAGTCACGTAAACCTCACTGTCGGCGGCGGAGGCGATATTAATCTTGCCGGTGTTCAAAGTGCCGGTGGCGGCAACCTCAAGTGCGCCAGCGTCCACAATGGTGGAATTAACCACAGTGGCATTACCGCCGATGTTGAGCGTGCCGAGGCCGGTTTTGGTGAGGATTGGCGTCTCAATGACTGCATTGATGAATGCCGTGCCGGTGGCGACGGTCGTGTTGACCGCCAGATTTTCGGCCACTGCGGCAAGCGTGCCCGTGCCGTTGATGGTGTAGACAACATCATCGAATTGCAGGCCAAAGGCGGAGCGGAAGCCAGAAACATCAATGGTGCCAGTGCCGGTGGCGAAAACGGCAAGAGCCCCGTTCTTCCAAGCGGCCGTGGTGACAACACCGCTGGTGCTGGTGCGCGTCCATGTGATGCTGTCCGTGTCCCATACGTCGTCGCCACCCTTCCAGTAGAGGAAGTCGAGCCCCGCGCTGCCGATGTTGATTTTAAGCGTGCCTGGAACGGACATAATGTCGAGCACTGCGTCGGCAGTCAGTCCGAAGTCCACACCGGTGATTGCCCAACTGCTGAGAAAGTCGGTGCCCGATATGGCAGTGTAGGTGGCGAGAGTGTAGGAGCCCGGGACGATATCGTCGATTTCCAAAGTGTCGCGATCAAAGATAAAGGAGCCGCCTCCCCCGAAGACGAGGGTGCCGGAGACGTCAAGCGCGTGTGTGCCCGTAAGCGAATAACGCCAGATGGCTCCGTTTTCCAAAGTAATATTGTCGGCCGTAAAAGCTCCTGAACACATATCGAGCGAACCGCCGGAAGCGATGGTGAGTTCCGCAACCGTGGCATCAGCGGCGGTGGCACTGATCCTTCCGCCGTTGTCAACATAGACATTCCCCAGTTTCGCACCGATGCTGGTGTTGGGATCGGCGGCGAGCACAATGGATCCGGCCCGCACGGCGATCGTGCCGCTGAAGGCGGTGGAATCCGCTGTGAGCGCAAGGCTGCCGCTGCCGAGCTTGATGAGCGAGGCATCGGAGGTGCCGGCAAAAGCGTTGGTGGCAGTAACAGCCAAAGCTTGCGTATCGAGCGCGAGCGTGCCGGAACCAATGTCAAGATTCGAGAAGTTCTTGAAAAAGTCGTCGGTATCGGTCCTGGCGCGAAGTGTTCCGCCTGTGGCCATAATCGTGGCGGAGCCGGCGCCAAGGACGAATTGGTTGGCTTCGAGCATGCCGCCGTTAAGCAGAAGCGTGCCGACGCTGGCGTTGCCGCTGGCGATCAGAACGCGGTCGGCAGTGACGAGCCCGCCTGAAACAATCTCAAGGGTGCCGGTGCCGGCGAGACCGATTGCGGTGTAACCGTTGTTGACGATGAGCCGACCAGCTATGGTGGCGATGCCATCGCCGGTGGCGTTGTTGCCGAGCGAAAACGCTGTGGTTTCACCGCCAAAGCCGGAAGAGACAGCGGTGCCGCCTGCCTCGATAAACATGGTGCCAGTGCCACCCCAGCCAATGCCGAAGTTTGCGTTGGGCTCGCTATTGCGGGTGCCTGTGTCAAGGTAACCACCGGAACGAATGATAATCGTGCCATGGCCGGTGGTGCCGGTGGTGGCGGTGCCAACGTAATTGTTCGTGCCGTGGGCGATAACCGTGCCACCATTGATAATTTCAAGCGTGCCGTTTCCGGAACCACCGACAACGATGTTTGTGCCAACGTCAAGCTGTCCGCCGACGATGACGGTGCCAGTGCCGGTGGGTTTGGCTCCAATGCTCATGCTGGAGCCAATGGAGACAGTGCCCGTGTCGTTGATTGTGAGAGATCCTACGCCGCTATTAGCAACCGTAATGGAGGTGCCGACTCCCAAATAGCCATTGACTATGGCGGTGCTAGATGCACCGGGAACGGTGTGATTGGCGTTGAAAGCACTATTACCGTCGGCAATCGTAAGAAAGGTGCTAACAGTAACAGTGCCTGTCTCGTTGATTTTAAGGTAGCCAACACCGGAGCGGCCAACCTTGAGATTGCCGCCCGTCATCTGCCAGACGCCATCAACAAGAACGGTGCCGGATGCGTTGGTGGTATGATCGGCACCGGAAGGCAGTCCAATATGCCCAAGACTGGTTTCGGTGCCACTGAAGATGACCGTGCCAGTTTGGCCGATGATAAGAACGCCTGTAGCGTTTTTATACGCTGGGTTACTGCTATTGGTTCCTGTATAACCGATGGAATTGATGGCATTGGTGCCGTTGGTCCGGAGAAGTCCGTGAACAATAACGGTGCCAGAACTATTAATGCTATTACCGATGCGGATGTAATTGGCGATGGAAACGGTGCCGGATTCATTGATAGTAAGAAGACTGCCGTCGTTGACAGTGGGACTCTCTCCCATGTTGCCGACGATCATGTAGCCTCCCACATTCCAATTACCGTCAATGGTGGCCGTGCCCGACCCTCCTATATTGCGGGCGAACCAAGCGTTGGCGCTATTGTAAAGCGTGGCATTCTCGCCGAGATAGAAGGTGCCGGAACCGTAATTGCCGACATAGAAGGTGCTGGCACGAACTGAGCCGGACTCGATGATGGAAAGCGATCCCTTGCTGCCAAGGCCATTGCCGATGGAGAGTTCTCCAGTCGTGTTGTTCCACAAGCCGGCAACAATGACCGCAGCCTCGTCACCTGAGCCAAGACCTATATTGGTGTCATTAACGGTGGAGGTGGAAATAATACGCACAGTGCCGCTGGCGATATTGATTACATCCTCGGGTTTGCGAGTGGCGGTGATTGTGAGGCTGGAATCGGCATACCAGTTGTAACCGTCGGTAATGTAACCTTCGCCGCCGCCCCAATAAACATCGGCGGCAGGCATGGTCGCCGCAAATAAGAGCGAAAGAGCCGCCGCGGCACCCGCGAGCTTGGCCCTCAATTTTAACCGGTTTGCACGGAACGGAGAGGTGTGTGTTGAAGGTTCGGTTTGAGGTGTTTTCATGATGGTGTTTAAAATACGATTTTACTTCGGGGCGTAAAAGTGAAGTTGTGTTTACGTGTTAAGTCCAATCTGGGTTTAAGGCGAGGTTTGCCAAATGGCGCGGGTTTAATGTTTTGTTCTGATTTTTTGATTAATTTGTGCTGATCGCAATTGATATTTCAAGGCCTGACAGCGCGCATTTTGACATTGTCGATCCAGCACTCGCCATAGGTGCGAACCACAAGACGGACATCCTTCTCGTCCATGCGCCAGTAGCCGGCGGGAATCTTGGCTTTCAACTGGCACCATTTGCCGGGTTCAATTTTGCCGGAAATGCGAGCCACGGTATGCCGATCCTTGTTGCCTATTACTTGGGCGGAAATATACGATGACACTCTCGCCTCAGCCTCGGTGTAAATCCATAGGGAAACCTCAGCCGCGGCACCGAAATTCATCAGATGGTCGAGCTCAAAGCCAACGGTGCCCCAGTCCTTGCCCGTTGTCTTGATGCGCAATGATGATTTGCCAGAGTGCGCACGGGTTGTGTCAATGTCGCGGCTCACCCGATAACCGAAAACGTTGCTCGGCGGGGTGTTTCCCTCGAAATCCTCGTCGATCACAGTCGTCACGGGCGTGCGAGGCGACAGTTTCACAGTGCCTGCAAGGTCGTTCTCGGTTGTGGAAAGCATCCACAGGAGCGCCTTTTCTTTTACAACACCCTCGCGAAGCATGCCGCGATTGGAGATTTGACGAACTTCCCATTCCATGCGGTCGGGATAGACGCGGCACACGCGATAGGCGTTGGGCCACTCGACGAAGGCAGGGTTTTGGATGCTGGTAATACCATGATAATCGCCAACGGCATTGTAGTGCATGTGACCATTCAAGGTGGCGACAACATTGGGCGCGGCATCGAGAGCAACCATGAGTTTTTTGTCCATCACCGAACCTTTGCCAAGATCATAGCCGCTCACGGGAGATACGCCGCGATTGAGGAAGAACTCATAGTGGGAAACAACAATGGTGGGCGTGGTGGTGTCAGCGGCGAGGGTGGCACGCAACCAATCGACCATGCCCTCGCGATAGGTGGGTTTGTCGGCCTTGCCGCCCCTGAAACCTTGAACGGGGGTGTCCTTGCCATACCAGTGGGAACCGTCGAGCACGATGAAACGCAAGGGAGCCTTGGAAAAGGCATAATCGGTGTTCGAGGGACCATCGGGGAAGAGTTTTGGTATTGTTTCCGCGATGTCTTTTTTACGCGAATCCCGGAAAGTGTCGTGGTTGCCGAGGCAGCCGTAAACGGGCAGGTTGGCGCGTTTGACGATACGGGAAAGCTCATCGTATTGGCTGCGGCGCCCGGCATCGGTCATATCACCCGCAATGATTGCAAAGCCAGCGCCTTCGCGTTTGAGCTGGCGGAGCGCAGCCTCCAACTCGACGCCAGCTTGGGCGTTAAGTTTCAGGTTAATCCATTCGGGACGGCCGCTGCCAAGATGCGTGTCGGAAAGAAGTCCGAAAGAGTAGAGGGGTTTCTCAGCAGGCTGCGCGGCGGCCTGCAGTTCGAGTTTCGCAAAAGTGCCGCCGGAGCGAATGTGGGGCCCCGCGACAGTGATATAATGACGCCCCTTGCTTAAGCGGAAGGGCGCAAGGGAAACGGTGGAGGATGGGCGCTCGCCCTTGATGTTCGGTGCGGGCCCGGGACGATTGCCGGATTGAGTCCCCTTCCACGCCTTGGCCTTTACGGCGGGAGCGGCAATAACAGTGTCGTCGGCAAGCACAGTGACGCGCAATCCGGGGCGCAGGTCAGCGTCGGGTTCGAGCTGGAGCGAGCCGGTAAGCGCAAGATCTTCCGTGGCGTTAATGGCAAACACCAGCAGTCCCTCCTCCGGAATGATGGCCGAGGCAGAGTCGGGCAGGGAAACTTCCACGCGGGCAGTGTCGGGAGCGAGGACAGCGTTGCGTGCGTCGAGAGTGAGGGTGTCGCCAAGTTTGACGGTTGAGATGCGCTTGGCAGTCCTCGACTGGATCATTGCCTTGAGGCGGGGCCAAGCTTGCGCGGGCGTCACTGTCGTGCTGGTTTCAAGCGAAACATCATCGACCCAGCACTCGCCATAGCTGCGAATGACAAAGCGCGTTTGCTGATCCTGCTTGCGCCAATCGCCCGCATAGACAACTCCCTTCATCTGGCACCATTTTCCAGGCGTAAGCGTGCCATATGCCTCGGCAACATTATAGCGGCCGCCTCCATCGTCCGTGGAAATGTAAATGGCGACCCTTGTTTTGGACTTGGTGTAGACCCATACGGAGAATTCGCAGGCATCGACAAAATTCATCCGGCCATCAAGATCATAGTAAACGGCGTTTGATGCAGACCCTGCGTTTTTGGCAAGATGCAAGGAATATTTTCCAGAACGCGCATAAGCGGTGTCCGTGGCGATTTTGAAGTTTTTATCGGGACTGTATTCCCTCGGAACACCTTTTTCAAAATCGTTGTTGATCACCGTCTTGGAGAAAACGGACGGAGATGCCAGTAGGAAAACTACGAAAAGGAGCGAATAAATCTTTTTCTGAGTAAATGTCATAGCGAAGTTTTTGAGGCAGGCGGTAGAATTATTTGAAAAATGCGAATGTCCGCATGCCGAGCGATCTTGCCTTATTGATGGGGCAGGCCCGTGACCTTCCTGAAGAAAAAGGCGCGGGCCTGCATTTTCATTAATGATTGAATGAACGAGAATTAGAGGGACAGGCGGAAACCGACACTGATACCCCAAGGTTTGTTGTAGCAGGTGCCGCCGGCATATTCGTAGTCAAAATAAACTTGGCCAACGTCAAAGGGTTTCCAATAAATACCAAAGCCTGCTTCGAAGCGTTCGCCGTCAAGGTTCGGGCGCCAGCGGTTGGCGGAACCGATATTGACTTCGCCACCAGTGCTGCGCTCGCGAACGGCACCACCGCGGACGGCGACCTCAAACCAGTTGCCCGCGAGCTGCCAAGTGCGGCCAACGCGCACGGTGCCGCGGATGCGGTTAATGGTGGCATCGGAGCCATGCACACGCAGTTGGGAGGCTACATCGCTTCCCTCCGTGGTGTAGCTGCCACGGATGAAACGAACAATCGCCCCCTGAACCGCGGGTTCGACAAACCAGCCATTGGTGATGTCGATTCGACGGCCAATCTCGGCTGTGACACCGAATGCTCGATCATCGTAGTCGCCCCTAGTGGAGTTGTTGCTGCCGTCCCTAGCATCGAATTTATTATCATACTGGGCGAGGCTGAGAGTGCTATTGGCGAACCAACCGGAATCGTTCAACCATGCGGCATAGCCACCGAAGCCGAGGATATCGCTGTCGCCCGTGACCTTGCCGGCATTGGAGGAGGAAATGGCGCGAAAATCCTGATCTGCGCTACCATAACCAATATAGGCGCCAGCGGTGACACGGTCCGTGTCGAAGCGCCAAGTGTAATCGATGCCAATCTCGGCCCCCCACATGTCCACATCGGATTTGCGCATTTCCGTGCTGCCGCCGCCAAGGGTGGCGCTGGAGGCGTGGGCGCGAGCCCATAAATCAAGCCCCATGCCTTGCTCACGGGGAGCACGCAGCTCGCCGAGGCGCCGGCTAACATTGTCCTGCTGGTCGAACCAGAGGACGCTTTGCGCACCCGGCACACCCTTGATGGGGTCAAAGGAAACGGGATCAAGGCCAGTGTTGACGATGACAATGTTGTGCCCCTGCATTTCAACCGCGTAGTTGAAAACGCCGTAGTCAAAATTGCCCTCGAATGCGAGACCGTTGGGATCCGTGCCGCCAGCATTGTAATCAATGTCATTCACGCCACCGATGCTGAGCAAAGTAATCGTCGGCTCGTCGCCCGTGGGCATTGAGTCTCCGAGGCTGCTGCTTCCCGTGATGTTGAGGCGATACGTGCCGGTGGCGTCGCCGTTGATGACAATGCGATCCCCCTTGCCGGAAGCCAGATCGACGGCCATGTTGAATGTGCCGCTACCGGCGAGCGTGGACGCGGTAAGAGTGCGAAAACCTGTGTTACCTCGAATATCGATGACGCCGTTGTTGGTAAGATCGCCAATTGTATGTCTGACAGGCCCCGCAAAAAGGAGCGTGCCTGATTCCACAGTGGTCGCTCCAGTGTAGGCATTTTCAACGGAGAGGATGAGCGTGCCCTCACCTTTTTTAACGAGGGATTTGCCGTCCCAACCGCTGTCAAACACAAGGTTGCGATCAGTGAGTTGGAGGTCGGCCTCAAACGTATATCCCGCACCAACTGTGAAATCACCATGAGCCGACGCGACACCGCTCTTCCATGCAAGACCGTAGCCTATGTCATAGCGGGTGTCCACAGGGCCGCCCTCGTTGACCTTAAGACCGCCGCCGCGGATGAAGTCAGGAAGGCCGGGAGGAATCGTCAAACCGTCGATCACGACGGTCGTGAAGTCTCCGGAGATACCACCGTTGGCGCGAAAAACAGGAATGCCGGTAAGGGTGCTAGCCTTGGCATATCCATCCGCATCGTATTCAAAGTTGGGAATATTTTGAATGGCATCGCCGTGAACATGCAACGTGCCAGAAAGAGTGGCAGCACCGCCCGCAGTGAACAGAGGGGCGGACAAGTCGGGATACAGTGTATCGGCTCTCCGAGCGGAATCGAGTTCCGCACGGAGGGTGGAGTTGGCATTCTGTGAGTAGTTACCACCAATGGTAACATTGCTGGTGGATCTGATATCAAGGTAACCGATGCCTTTTGTGCCGTTTTGTAAATCGGTGCCAACCTGCAAATAACCGTCAACATTGACGACACCAACCGCTGGTGTGCTGCCGCTGGTAGCCAACCCCATGCGCAAAATGGTGCCCGCAATGACCGTGCCGGTGGTGGAAATGTCGAGACGCCCATAGGTGCGATTGCCAACCTGAATGTAAGTGCCAGCCTTGGCATAGCCGTCGACCATCATGGTGCCACCGTAAGAAGTGACGTAATTGTCAATGCCAATTTCGCCGGTTGTAATTGCATTGTTATGGGAGTCGCCCTGACCGATGGCGATGTAAGTGCCGGCTGTAACAGTGCCCGTCTGCCCGACAAACATGTCACTTTTCCCGTGATGGGCCAAAATTATATAAAGATTGGAATTCAAGACGCCGTCCACGCCAACTGATGCCGTGGACAGGGGGGTGCTATAGGTAATGCGCATTCCAGCCCCGGATTTAACATTGGTTGCAACCGTTCCTGTCTGGCCAATGTAGAGATCCCCTCTGGAACCGGCTTGGCCAAGATGGAAATTGTCATTGATTTCCAAGTATCCATTCACCATGGCCGTGCCGCTGTTGCTGGTGCCGTTATTTCCGAGATACATATAGCTGTTTATTTTGACCACACCTGTTTCCCCTATATTAAGAACAGAGGTGCCGTTTTCAGCAATGCGCATATAACCACCGGTATACCAGTAACCGTTCACTATGGCCGTGCTGAGTCCGCTACCCTCATCGGCGGGATTGCGCCCGAACCAGGAATTGGCGGTGTTGTCGAAATGAGCGCCTTCATTGAGGATGAAAGTGTTTTCACCGGTTGTCTTGTTGCCGATATACACAGTGTTCGCATTTATCACGGAACCGCTGATGATTGCCGTGCCGGAGGCGGCGAGGGAATTACCCATGACAAAACTTGCGTTTTTGAGCATGTTAAGAACACCCGTGTCTTTAATCTCCAAAAACCCAGTGCCTTCATTGCCTATAACATTGTTCCCAGTGGTGTTAACATTCCAGCGACCCGCTATGGTAACGGTGCCCGAGGCACTTGCGTTTTTTGCAATGTCAATAATACCGGAATCCACGATGCCTGTTGCACCGAGGTTGACGACGCCAACCGAGCCGGCGGTATAGCCGACGGGCACATAGTAGGAACCCGGCACGCTGGTGTTGTTATATCCACTGATAAAGTGTCCATCAATATTAACCTCGCCGTAGGAACCGTCGTAACGGGCGATATACAGTGTGCCGTTGCGAATAGCCATGGTGCCGCCCGCCTCAATATTAATAACACCGGTGCCGCCGGTGCCGCCGACGAATATGCCGCTTGACTCAAAATATCCGCCATCCTTGACGTTAATCTCGCCATACGCGCCGTCATTTTCACCGAGACGAAGAAAGTCGCCATTGGCGTTGCTACCGCTGGACATCCAGACGCCGCCGGATTCAACCGTGACAATTCCCGTGCCGCTGTTGCCAATCCATGTGGTGCCTGTGGGGAGTATCATGTCGGTGCCACTGGGCATCCAAACGCCACCATTGCCAATAGTGACGTAGGCAACCTCATCAATCCCGTGTCCAATGGATGCGGTGGTTGAAGTGCCCGAGACATTGATATAGACGGAGCCGGATCCAATGATGACGTTGTCCGCCTCGGTGGGAAGGGCTCCGCCCTGCCAATTATCGGTGGCATCCCAGTTGCCGCTGGAGCCTGACAACCAATAGACATCGTCAGCTCGAAGGCCGAACATCGTGGCCGCGACAAAAACCGCGCAGAGAAGCGGAAATTTGAGTTTTAGGTTTAAGAGTGCCGGACGTGTGGTGTTCATCGGAGGGGGGGCATCGAGCGTTTTCATAATAGTTTCTGAAAGTATCGTTTTTTACCAGAGGTGGCTGTATCCAAGGAAGACGGAATAAGGGCGGTCGTAGTCGTCGGCCTCGGTGTAGGCAACGTCGAGATTTATTCGTCCGGCGCGGCCAGCGCGCCATGAAACACCAAGGGAAACCTCGGCGCGATCCTCGGCGATTGTGTAAACGGGCGAGCCGGTCACGGATTTGAACTCGCCGCCGCTGGCGTCAATCGTCGCAGCCAGAACATGGCCGCGGAAACTCCAATTTTTGCCAAGCGTTTTGCCAAAAGCGAAGCGAAAAACATTTTGCGTGGCACGAACATCATCGATTTCAATGTCAATGATGTTATCCGCCCTAGTGGATTTGGTGGTGTAGGAAACACCCGGAAGGGAGGCAAACCCGATCTGGTATGCCGGCTCAAACCACCAGCCGGTTTCATCCTCGCCGAGATTGAATCGCCAGCCGAAATCGAAAACCGCCCCAAGAGCTTGGGTATGGTAGTTCGCGCTCAACTCATTTGTGGGACTGTTGGTGTTGAGGTTGTTTTCGTAAACATCGAAACGGGCAATGCCGGACACAAAGGCTCCGGAGCGGTGTTGATAATGGAAGTAAAGACCGCCGCCCGCGCTGGTTGTATGCCCGTCGCCGGTGTTGATAAAGTCGCGATCTATACGGGCGGAATCCGCAAAAATGCCGCTCGAAACCGTGCCTGTGTCAAAATCCCAGCGCACGTCGGCACCAACTGTGAGGCCGAAGACTCTCGAGGTGAAATCACGGGAGGTTCCCGCAAGATTTACACGGGTGTAATCGGTTCGTCCCTGAAACCAGATTGAGCCCGAGTCACCATTTGCGGGGGAATCGACGCCAGAAAGAACGCCCCTATTGTTTTCTCGGAGCTGGTTGAGTCGCTGATTGACTGGAGCCAATGCGGCATACCAGTCTTCAACAGCGAGGGCTTGAGTGTTAAAAACAGCGGCACCGCCCGAACCAAAGGAACCATTGTCAAGTCCTCCAATAAGATAGGCTCCATCAGAACGGTTTTCAAGTGTGTAGCCGGCAAGCCCATAGTCAACAGGGTGCGCAAGAATAAGAGCATCGGATGCAAACGTATTCGTCTCATCGTGAATGACGCGAATTTCGCTGGCACCAAGGGCCTGGCTATCAATGGATTCAATAATGAGGCGTCCGTTACCGCTGAGACCACTCACAAGAGTGAGGCTGTTGTTGGCCGCATTGGCGATGGAAATGCTCCCTAGCGAATCGGTTATGTTCAAAAGCCCCTCAAGGGTTGTTTTACCCGGAATTCGCCAAATACCCCCGAGTGTGAGACCGCGGTTAAGATAAATATCAGTATTTGCGAACGTGGAAAGCGCGAGCGTTGCACGTTCAAGCACAACAAGATCCCCCGTGAACTGGTCAACACTGGAGAGGACGATGGCGACGGAGGAGCTGCCGGAAAGTGTGACGCCACCATTGAGGGAAGTATCCTCCTCAAATCGGAAAACACCAGTGGCTTTACCGGTGGCTGTGATGCCGCCGGAAACAACGGAGTCGGCGCCAGTGAAGGTAAGGTCAACCACGGAGGATCCGGCGAGATCAAACCCGCCTACTATGGCTGAGTTGTGAATGGTGGCACGGCGGTTGTTAAGATCAAGACCGGGCCGATTCTGGAGAGTAGCGGTGCCATCAAGGGAAATACCACCGCTTATGGGCGAACTGATGAGGTCGAGGAACGTGGTGGTGGAACCGGAAAGTGAAATATTACCGGTAACGGGAGTGCGAACAAAATTGAACGTTGAGAGCCCCCGATCGGTGGCGATTATATCACCGGTAAAGGTGCTATCCGAGAGATCGAATCTTGCCTGGTGCGTCTTGCGGGCAACATTGCTGCCCGTGATATAAAAACCTCCAGTGAAAACAGAATTGGTTCCCTGAACAAAAAGATTAGCCCCGCTGGTTTCCTGACTGGAGGTGTTTTGCGCCCCGGCTAGCATCTCAATGCAACCATTGATGGTTGAATCGTAAACATAGAAATTTGCCCAAGTGGAATAGGGACTGTTATCGGCACCGGCGGTGGCCAAACGGACGGCACTAGTGCCCGTTAGTGTGGAGCTGATAAATATAAGATCCCATGTGCTCGAAATAAGAGTGGTAACTTCCTTGCCGACACCGCCACCGTCCTCGCCATAGTTGGTTGTATTCTTGATAAACATATCAAGGTCGATAGCCGAGGATTGCTGGGCTTCCATAACAACACCTGTAAAAATACCGGTGAACTTGGACTCGTCCTTAGCGTCATTAGCTCCAGCGAGGCGAATAATGGGCGATCCGGTGCCGGTCGTGGTAAGTGTGCCGCCGGTGACTTCAGCCCAGCCGAGGCGCCCGGTCTGCTGGAAAATCGGAGCAAAATCTCCATGGGCCGTGACATTGGTGTTTTCGAGAAAAACTTTGCTGGTGAACCCGTCGGCCATGGCTTCGTTGCCGCCGGCGCTTCCACCGGTGCCCTCGGACGTTTTCCAGCGAAAGACAGCCCCCTTGCCACCGCCGGTTGTGACTGTGGAGTCCTTAAGGGTTATGCTATTTCCGCCGTAACCGAAGGCAAATGTGCGTATGGCTACGTCGGGAGAGGTGTTGGTCACATCAATGGTGAGATTCTCGCCATAGAAGTGAGCCCCGCCTTGGGATTGCTGGTCATTGAGATTGAAAACCTGCGTGTTGGCATTGATGGCACTGATGGTGCTACTGATGATAGAATCATAAAGCTCGACCACTGTGTGACCATTGCCCTGATTGATGGCCTCAAGCGCCCGTCCGCTTGAAATAAGGGTGAGATCTTTGCCGTAGAGATATGCGGAGCTTCCCTTGCCCTCCTGATTTGCAACCATGTAGATGGTTTCGGAACCGTCGGCACCTGAGTTGGTATATGTTTTTGAAACTGTGCTACTGTAAAGATAGACCTCCGCCCCGCTGCGAATGGAGACGGCTTGACGCGAACTGTTGGTGGCGGTGATGGAGAGCACGTTAACATTGGTGCCGGTGAAGGTAACCGGATGGATGGTGGTGCCAGTGTAGCCCACAGCCCATAAGCCGGAGCCATCGGCCGCATCCATCGTGAAAGTGACATCACTAACGCTCCATGTGCCGGAACGCACCGCATAAGTGGTTCCCGTCTCGCCCAAGGTGCCTGTAGGGGCGGTGGAATAGAGTCCGGCGTGGGCGTTGTGGAATTGGAATGTAAAGGAACCGCTTTCGACAACAGCGCGATAGGGGGAAATCACCGGATAGGTCGCCTCTCCTCCAACAGTGGTATTGCCAGCACTGTCCACATAATAATACGTGCCGCTGTGGATGATTTCTTCAGTGACGGGATCGGTGCCGCTGAACGGCGCGACATAGATGTAACGATCGCTGGCGGCGTCGTAACCTTCGTAATAATAGGTGCCATTGACAGTAGGAAGAAGGGGCGTGCCAGAGAATGAGCCACCCGACTCCGTGGATTGGGAGAATAGCGGAGCGGGAATGACGAAAAGCGAAAGAATCGAGGCAAGCGCAATGAATTTAGATTTGAAAAAACCGGAGATTTGCCTCCTTCCCGATGAGCCGGAGTGGAGTGGAAGCGATTGGATGCCGTTTCCATTTTGAATAACGGCGTCGTCGTTAGCATGTGTGTTCATAAAAGGTAGTCTGGTTTGAAGTTTAACTTAAAACTTAAGGCGCACGGCGATTGCGCACTCAGTATTTGCCCCTTATGCTGAAATTCCAAATGGTGTCGGGGACGCTATACCAACTGACGCGTCCGGGGACGTTGGAATACCGAATGTAGGGCTCCTGTGTGAGATTGCGGATGGAGAAGACGAGCTCGAGATTCTTGTTGAGTCTCCAGCCACCGGAGAGGTCCACAATAAAGCGAGCCTTTTGATACTGATACTCCTGCACGTTCCATTTGCGGCCAGGATAGGGACGGGTGATGGACTTAAGGGCATCGTCTGTCCAAGAGCCGCGAAGCTGAACATTGAAGCGGCCATAGCGATATTTGATGCCGCCGTTGGCTGATTTGCTGGCGCGTCCGATCTTTTCCTCGTCGATTTCAGCGTTTTTAAGCTTGGCGGTGGTGAAGGAGCCGAAAATGCCGATACCCTTGAGCGGACCGGGGAGAAAAGTGAGCTGCTGGTCGTATCTGACAGTGATGCCATAAACAACACGCGTGCCGTCGGCATTGATCGTGGAACGGTAGCCGATATCGCGGATATTCTTGAAGACCTCCTCCGCCACCTCTGTTTCCTCATCAACAATTAGTCCGGAGTCATTCATCATTCCTTTCATGGCGTCCTCGAGGGAGTATCCGAGTTGAGCCTCCGCTTGTTCCGAAGTAATTTGCATATTGTTGATTTGCAGATCCTTGATATCAAGCCGATAGGCTGAAATTTCAAAAATGCCGGACGGTTTGAGATACCATTGGAAGCCGGCGTAGAATTTGGTGGTTTTCTCGGGTTTGAGCTTGGGGTTGGGTATCCACAAATTGGTGGGATAATAATCAGGATAGTTTACAGTGCCCGAAATATTACCGTAGTCCGGACGCAGGATGGCTTGGGAGAAGGAAAGCTGGAATCTCAGACTTTTGGTCAAATCGTATTTGAGACCGCCTGAAAGGAAGATATTATCATAGTCCTCCTTGCGCTTCTCGCGAGCGCCATAGTTATACTGAAACAGGACTCCTTCGGTGGTGTCGGTATTAAACATGCCTGTGGCGATTTCCTCCGGGGAGGCAAAGGTTTCGTAAGCCGTAATTTCCTCCTTGGAAAGCATCCGGGTAATGAGAACCTCTGTTTCGGTGCGCTCCGCGCGCAAACCAAAATTGATCTGAAATTTGCCCGCGCGCGTGGTGGCCTCGGCGTAAATGGCGTCAATGGTCTCGGTT
This sequence comes from Ereboglobus sp. PH5-10, assembly GCF_029504735.1. Lineage (GTDB taxonomy): Bacteria > Verrucomicrobiota > Verrucomicrobiia > Opitutales > Opitutaceae > Ereboglobus. The sequence continues at coordinate 279,243 of NZ_JAQFIP010000001.1, forward strand.
AGGTCACGCCGACCCACGAGACGCTGGCGGATATGATCCACCTCGTTGAAGATAAACCATTCGGGATGCTCTTCGAAGGTGTCCCATAGGGCGTTTTGGTCGACCACAGCCCAGTTCTGCTGGTTGACGTTGCCGGACTTGCCGCCGAGATCCATGTTAAAAACATAATTGTCGGCATACGGAAAGACGGTGGCCATCTGCATGCCTTCGGGGCCGATGTAGTCATAGCGTTTTCTGCTGTAACGGCGCTTGTATTCGTTTTCGAGGATGCCGCCGCCGGCACGGAAGGTGACGGGATGTCCGAACACGCGCGCGGCATAGGTGACATCAAGATAGCCGGACAATTGGGTGTTCCTGACAAAATGGGGCTCGTCATACCAAGTGTCCCACAAATAGGTGGCGGCACGCCCCATGTTTTGGGGCTCGGTCCAGAGGGAGCCCGCCGTTTGAGTGAGGTTCCACTCCGGGGAATCGGTGGAAGGGCGCTCGGCAATCCAACCAACACCGCCGAGGCGGTTGCGGACGGCACGGAAACGCCCCTCATCACCGTCACTCAACTCGGTCTTGGATGAGGAATAGGCTGTGCGCAGCTGGATTTCGAGCGGGCCGCTCTTGTAAGTGAGCCGGGGTGAAGTCACATAGTTTGTATTCTTTGTTACGCGGAACGAGGGGGACTCTGTGAGGACAGACTCCAGCGCCTGGGTGCCGGCGGGGCCGGTGGGATTCACCACCCAGCGTGTGAGCGTGGAGGTGGGATCCAACCCCGGAGTGGGTGCGTTAACATTGACATCCATGTCATCATCACGGTTCGTGCCCAGCAGCTGGAAGTAGGTGTTGAAGTATTCGTTTTCGTTGTATGTGTATTGGTTGCGAATGGCAAATGTGAGCTCGGGTGTGATCTTAAAGTCGACCGAAAGATTGGCGGATTGGGAGGTTTTGATGCGAGGACCGTCAAGCCATTCGATTTGGCGAATTGTGGGGCCTTCCGCCGCTTCGAGATGGCCGTTGCGCACAACGAAGTTGGTTCCGGGATTCGGATTGCTATACGAACCATCCGCGACATTAATATGCGGCGCGGTGGGATAGGTATACTGGACAGTGTGCCGCTGGTCATTTCGATATTGCTGGTAGCGGGAGACACTGGCCTCTATGCCCAGACGACGTTTTAGGAAGGCTCCGCCGAAACCGAGACGCCCGCCGATGTAGGTGCGCCTGTGTTTTTTGTTGTCGGGAAGGTATGCACTGCCCCATTCGATGGTTTCGCCGGTGCCGTCGAGGCCAAGATCGAAGCTGATTTCGGGTTTCTTGCGGTTAAAGGCATAACGGGTTTTCATCTCGAATTTTCCCGCGGGAGTGTTGGCGGGCATGCGGGCGAGAAGTGTCTGGTTAAACTCAATGGACTCGATGGCCGTAATGGACATTTGCTGGAAGTGATTGGCGCGAGTGCTGCCCTCGGTTGCGGAGGCAAGTGAAATGCCGTCCATGGAGAAACCCGCATACTTGGGGTCAAGGCCGCCGACGCGGACGTAGGCGGTTTCACCCTCGTCATCAAGGTCGAGGGTAACACCGGGCATATATTTCATAAATTCACCGACAGAGCCTTGAGTGAGTTCTCCGAACTGATCGACGGCGATGACGGTTTTGGCATTATCGGCGGCTTTTTGCTCCATGAAGGCTTGAGCTTGTCCGGCACGTTCCGATGTGACTGTAAATTTTTCAAGAACAACAAGGTCGGCCTCTGAAATCGGTTTTGTTGTGCCAGCGGTGCCAAGGCCCGTGCCCAAACTGATGGGTTGCAACTCGAAATCGAGTATGTTGGGAACTCCTACACGCGCATCAATGGTGAGGGTGGAGGGGCGGGTATTGGCATAACTGGCAGTGAGGGACACCTTGCCAACAGGAACAACAATGCTGTAAAGACCGCCGTCCTCGGTGTAGACGATGGTGTTCGTCCCATCAATGCGAACTTCAGCACTCTTGATATAAAGGCCGGAATCAACATTAAAGACGCGACCCGTGATGGTCACTGTTTGCCCGGTGCTTTGCGCCATTGACGGGGAATGGAGAACAAGGAATGCAAAAAAAGCGGCAATGGCGAATAATGATGGGAGGCGGTGCGTTTTCATGGAGGGGAAGCGTGATGTTAAAAGAAATTGTGAATGGTGTCGTGCTTTCGATTCTAATGATTACCAAGTGTAACCAACCATTGCCGAGAAAGTAAGGCGGTTGCGACTGGATGCGGTCTCATAATCGCAGGCAAACCCGACGATTGAGTGCTGGCTCAGTGCCGCGCGGGCGGACAAACCGAAGGCCCATACGTCATCGTAATAGTCTCCTCGCTTGAGGGTGACAGGGGTTGTGGGAGAATCAAAATAATAGGTGACCAAGTTCGCACGCGGGGCGCGAATGTTGTGCTTGCGAGCGATGGTAAGGTCAACTGCAAGGTCACGCTTTAACACAATAAAACTCCTGCCAAAGTCCACACCGTAGGAAGCTTGGGCCAAGGTGTCGTCGAAATTATCGACAACGAGCGGAGAGGCTCCGCGTTCATAGTAGTTGCTGATCTTGACTCTGGAATAGCGAAGTCCAACATGGGGCTTGACCTTGATTTTTGACCACGACTCAAAGGTGCCTCCGAACTCGGCGAAACCGGAATAGTAGGAAGTGTCCCATTTGCCTCGAACAAAATTGTCACTTTCGTAGCGGAAGGAATCCGTGGAAACTTTTCCGGTGGCTGCAACAAGGGAGAGATAAAATTTACCAAAACGCTGCGCCGCGTGCAGGCCGAGGTATTTTTGCTTCGAGGAGAGCGTCGTGTCGTTGGTAGTGTCGAGATTGTTATCCGCAATACCTCCGTGTATGCCGACGAGGAGACGTCCAGGGAGTATGCCATCAAGTCCGAAGATTCCGCCATTGATACGGCCACTAACCCCCGGAGTAACAAGTGATTCTGTCTCAAAATCAATCTTGCTTGTAAGATAACGAGCCCATGCAGAATTGACCCACTTACGCCCCTTGGAAGGAACATGCAAAATGACAGGGTCAATCAATTCGGCCGCAAGACGCGAGGAAACAGTGTCGTGAATTGCATCCACCGCAGTCAGGGTCATTGCAATGTCCTTGAGCGGATTGGCACCTTGGTTAACGATGACGAATTCGCGACACCATCCAGTGGAACTATTGTCATTGGGCAGGCTCTCGCTTGGAGGCACGGGAACAGGAATATCGTTGATAATGAGTTCCATGCCAGCGGGGACAATATAACGAGCACTAGCATCAGCGTCAGGGGACCTGCTTATGGTGTCCGGGTCGATACCCTCCTGCCAGCGAAGGCGCATAACGCCGGAGGCGGTGAAGGCGATATTACAATTGCTGGTATCCGTGACAACAAGGGCGCCCGTGCTTAGAAAGGCATTGGGTTTGAGGACGAGCGTGGAGCCCCCGGCAAGGTCAATGCGATTGGCAAGAATGGCATAGTTCATGGGGATTCCAGTGGCACCTGATCCGCGGGCGGACAAACCTTCGCGTCCGATGACAAGTGTGGAACCTTCGGTCACGGTAACATAAACATTAGCGCCACCGAGCACGGTGGAATACGTGCCGCTAGCGATTGCTGAAAAGCGGGACTGCCCCGAAATGGTAAGAGTTGCGATGTCATTCATGGCGGGATGCCAGCTTCCATTTCCCGACATCATGTCAAAATTATCAAGGGTGCCATTGCGCCAGTTGAAGGTGAGATCGCTGCCTTGGGTGACCTCTATGTTTCCTCCGCCTATGAACGCCTGTCGCATGGTGCCGCTGACTCCGCGAAACTCCAAAATGCCACCGGTGTCGATCAAGGTTGCGCCGGTGCCAAATGCATGCTGGTGGGTAAGGACGACACGTCCCTCGTTGATTTGGTTGTAGTTTTTGGAGCTACCGTAAAACCAGTTGCGGGAGCCGGTAATGGTGAGCGTGCCGGTGCCGGTTTTAATAATGCTGCCCGCGCTGGCGCCATAGCTGTTAGTGTTGCCCACGATTCGTCCGGAGATGGTGGTGTCGCCTTGAATTTCGAATGTGGCATTGCGGCTGCTGATGTAAATGTCGCCTGTAATATCGATTCCCGCAGCAGTGTCTTCAATGAGGAGTCTAAAGTTGCCGCCGTTGGCACTGTTGAACATATTGCCGCCAATATCCAAGACTGCGGCGGGCAGATAGCTATTCCCCGAAGTGACGCCGGGCTGCTGCACCAAGGGAAGCAACCTATCACCAATGAAATGGCCATATTGCCCCTCAATACCGCCGGCAGTGGTAACATAATTGGAGACAATGCAATTGTCGCCGAGCGCACGATTATCAGCTATGGCCAAGGTTCCTTCAAAGAGATGAATGCCATTTTCAAAGTGGTTGGCCGCAGTGTTGGAGAGTGTGAGGATGCCCGGGCCCGTTTTGATAAGACGTCCGCCGGGGGAGGTCAATCCAGCGGCAAGACCGACGCCTGTGCCTGAAAGTTGCACCGAATCGGGGGCAACGGAGGACGCAATGGCGGTGATGGCTCCACCAGTAAAAACATAACTGCCCGGACCGGAGATGATCATATCAGAAACCGTAACGCCTTCCGTGGCAATTTCAATGTTGCGCGTGATAGAGGCTGTGGGAGGCGCCCCACCACCTTCGCCGGGATCATACCTCCAAGCGCTTCCCGACCACGTCCATCCTTGGTCGGCTCTGCTATCGAAGGCAACCACGTCACCGGTGATAAAAGTCGCCTCGGGAATGGCGTCGATTTCGACCCAAGTCTCTGTCCCGGCGGTGCCGCTGGCATAAGTGAGGTAGCTTCCGGTGGTCATCCAGGATGCGGTATTATTGTTGTCCCACACATCGCCATTGGTGCCCGTCCAAAAAATGCGGACATTGTCGGTGCGGCTTTGGGCGCAGACATCCACGGTGGCAACTCCGGTGACGAGAGCCAGAAGCCCAGTCAGCGCGGCGCGCATTACTTTGTGGGGAGTCAGTTTGTTCAGCGTGTTCGAGGGGAGTGTGGTGTGCATGACGGGATATTTGGAAGATGGGATGATAGTGCAGTGATGCTGGTGGATGTTATGGTTTTTTACGAAAAAGCGATGGGCGTGTTTCTCAATTAAACATGCCGGGACAGGGGGACGAAAAGGGGGCTGTGTAGGAGCAGTGAGGTTTCAAGACGCTGGTGCGAACGGTTACAGGGATAAATCCCAGTGGGCTGGTGTGTGAAAAAGCTGGTAAGGAAAATTCATGAGTCAATGTTTTTTAAAACGAATAATTATTCATCTCTTTAAACTCATTAACTTATCGTTGTTTTTTCGTAGAAAAAGGTGCTCGCGTGGGGCGCGTGGGTGTTGGTCAGAATGATTGTCATTGGTCGCCGCGTTTTCCAACACCAGCCTCAATGGCGCTGGAAACTTCGACGACACGGTAATAAAGGTCGATGGGGAAACGGGATGAAAAAAATGAATATATATTCAAAACAGGTGAGGGTTTCAAATCTGCGTATGGCAATTTGCTTATTTTGGGTTATTACGTTTTGCGGCGAATCCGCCTGATCAAAGACAGCGGAGTCGGTTTTATTGATCTTTTATTTTGATGCAAGCTTATCGTTAGGTGTATTGCGATGTTTCAGCGTGAGCGCGCTAAACACCATCGTGAGCGCGCAACAGATGACCATGACTATGAACACGCCATTCCAGCCCCAGTGGTCCGCGAGCCAGCCCACACCGGTTCCCGCGATCGCCGAGCCGAACACATAACCGAAAAATCCCGTGAATCCGGCGGCCGTTCCGGCGGCATTCTTGGGGACGAGTTCCAGGGCGTGAAGCCCGATCATCATAACGGGGCCGTAAACGAAAAAGCCGATCGATATCAGCGCGGCGTAGTCGATCCACAGCGGGCCGTTCGCGTTGAACCAGTAAACGAGCACGCCAAGCAGGGTCATCGCCATGAACAGGATCGTGGCCGGGGCGCGCCGGCTTTTGAAAACTTTGTCGGACATCCAGCCGCAAAGCAGCGTGCCGGGGATCGCCGCGTATTCATAGAGCGACCAGGCGATGCTCGATTCCTTGAAGGAAAAGCCTTTCGCGGTTTGCAGGTAGGTGGGGATCCAGTCAACCACGCCGTAGCGCACAAAATACACAAAGGCGTTGGCGATGGCGATTGCCCACAGATAGCGGTTGTTGAGGACGTTTTTGAAAAAGATTTCCTTGAAGCTGAGGATGCGTTCGTTGTCCGCGGAGTATTTTTCGGGATAGTCGTTTTTATGCTTCTCGATGGGCGGCAGTCCACAACTTTGGGGCGTGTCCCGCATCAGCACAAACGCGATGATTGCGATGACGCCCGCGATGATTGCGTTGAAATAAAACTTCGCCCCCCAGTCGCCAAAAAGCATGACGCCCCACAGCGCAAAGGTCGCTACCAAGCCGCCGCCGACATTGTGCGCGACATTCCAGCCGGCAACCACGGTGCCGCGCTCGCGCGAGCTGAACCAGTGCACCATCGTTTTTCCGCAGGGAGGCCAGCCCATGCCGTTCACCCAGCCGTTCAGGGTTTGCAAAAGGATGATCAATATCAGCGACGAATAAACGGCTTTCACAAAGCCGCACACCATCATGATCGCGCAGGAAAGAAGCAGGCCGAGCGGAAGAAAATAACGCGGATTGCTGCGATCCGACACCGAGCCCATCACAAACTTGGAAAGTCCGTAGGCGGCCGAAAGCCCCGTGATCGCCCAGCCGAGCTGCGCCTTTGTGTATTGGGGATAGTCCGCCAGGATGTCCGGAATCACCAGCGCCATGTTTTTCCGCACCAAGTAAAAGGCGGCGTAGCCGATAAAAATTCCAATAAACACTTGGATGCGCAGGCGCTTGTATTCGGCGTCAACGCGTTCGGACGGCAGGGGAGTCGCGGCGGGAGCGGGTTTGAGAAATGAGAACATGGATGCTTTGTTTATATTAAAAAAATCAGAAATTCTTTTAACCGCAGATGGTCACGGATGAACGCGGAGTAGATACAAGAATCAGGAGGTTTGGTATCTGCGTTGAATTGCGTTTATCCGCGTTTTTTCTGGCCTGTATTGAAGCGGTTTTCGAAAAACACTTTATATTAATTGTCGAATAATTCGTTCAGCGTGCGGGCGAGGCGGTAGCCGGCTTTTACAATTTGCATTTCCGCGAGCTCGTGCGCCTGGTTTATATAATCCTGACCGAGATCGGCGCCCGGCTTGGCCCAGTCGTAGATTTTAACGCAGTCCTTCGCGCTTTCGTGAAACCAATCGGCGGGCGTGCCCTTGCTCATGGCGATCCGCTCGGCGTTCGAATAACGGTCGAGCTGGTGGCGGTATTCCATGTAGCCCCAGGCGTGCGAGGCCTCGATCAGGCCGGAATCCCAGACGGCGTGATATGTCATTTCCCTGCCCTTCAGCTTCACCTTAAAATTCATTTTGATGTCGGGATACTTTATATGCACGGGGCAGTGCATGTCGCCGGCGAGGTGTATTACAAACTTCAGGTTCAGGTTGACCGTGGCGGCGTCGAGTTTTTTATAATTCTTCAGGGTGGCGATGGCTTTTTCGAGCTCGGCAACCGCGTCGCCGTCCGGCTTGCGTCCCTCGGGCGTGCTTTTCAAGTTCTTGTCAACCCCGCCGGTGTGCCAGGGGTGCGTGTATTTATATTCCGGTGTCCGCCTGTATTCATCCATCCATGTGGAATAATATACAATCGACCGGTTCCCCAGGTATTTCTCGATGGTGGCCTTCGCCTTCGGGGTGAGGTTGCACTCGGCGATGTAGGCGATGGCGTCGTGGCCCCTCTTGCCCCAGGCGAACATCGTTTGCGCGGAGCAGAGCGCCAGTATTACGAGAGGAAGTATTATTTTTTTCATTTTGGGTTTATATTAAAATAAGAAGCGATGGTTTATTGGAAAATATAACAGGAGGGGCTCACGCCTGCTCGTCGTAGCCGTCGGCCTTGGCGCCCCACATCAGCAAAAAGCCGCCCATGCCGATGAAGGCCATGATGATGATGGCGATGTAGGCGAAGTTCCAGCCGTAGTGCTGGGCGACGTAGCCGAAGCCCACGCCCGAGACGGCGGTGCTCGCGTAGGCGAATATGCCCGTGATTCCGTTGGCGCTGGCGGCTGCTTTTTTGGTGGCCTGGTTGGCAGCGGCGATGCCGACGAGCGCCTGGGGGCCGTAGATGAAAAAGCCCGTGGAGCAAAGGACGGCCAGCAGCATCCACATGGGGGCGGAAGGGGGGATTTGCCAGAGGGCGATGGCGCAAATCGCGGCGCCGAGCATGCAAAACACGCAGGTGCGGTGCGCGCGGCCCTTGAGCCAGCGGTCGGTCGCCCACCCCGCCACGAGCATTCCGACGATGCCGGCGATCTCAAACAGAGCCACCAGCCAGCCAGATTTCGCCACGCTCACGCCCTTCGATTGCTGGAGCAGCGTCGGCCCCCAATCGAGCACGGAAAAGCGGACGACATAGACAAAGAAGTTGGAGAAGCCGAGAATCCAGATCAGCGGGTTGAGAAACACCTTTTCACGCAGAAGCGCCAAGTGCTCCGCCGATTTGGTTTTCCCGCTCGTTTTTTTCAATTTTACCGTGGTGCCCTCAAGTTCCGGCAGGCCGACATCGGAGGGTGTGTCGCGCAAAAACGCAAACAGCCCGATCGAGCCGAGCAGGGCTATGCTTGCCGGTATCCAGAAACACCAGCGCCACGCGCCCGCGTGGTTTTCGCCGGTGCCCATGTGCGCCATGATGTAGCCGCAGAGGATGACCACCAAGCCCGCGCCGATGGAATGCGAGGTGTTCCAAACCGACATTTTTGTGGCGAGCTCCCTCGGCGGAACCCAGTGCGTGAGCAACCGCGCGCAGGGCGGAAACCCCGAGCCTTGCAGGAATCCGTTAACCACCCAAGTGATGCCCAGAAACAAAATCAGCGCGTTGGAAAAGCCCGGTCCCGAGGGTTCGCCGGATATCCACGCGGCGATGTCCACGCCGAAACCGAACGCGAAGTTCGCCAGCGCGCACAGGGCCAGCCCCGTCGCCATGTAAAAGCGGGCGTTGAGCACGTCGGCCAGCATGCCGTTTAGAAAACGCGACCCGCCGTAGACCAAGCCGTTGAGTGTGAGGAAGATGCCAAGGCTTGTTTTTGAAATACCCAAGTCCGCCTCCATGCCGGGCATGGCCATGCTGAAGTTTTTCCGCACAAAATAAAACAGTGCGTAGCCGACCATCGTCGCGATGATCGTGCGCCATTGCCAATACCGAAAGCGTTTCGCAGTTTCGGCGGAGGAGGGGTCTGCTATTTGCGCGGATGTGCTCATTTATGTAGGTATCCCAATAAAAGCGTGCGGGGTGCGTTTTTTAACAAAAAACACTGAAACCTCAGAGTTTGAGCTCTTTGCGAAGGTAGGCGGGGCGATTGGTGGTGATGCTCATCGTGCCGAGCTCAACCCAATGCCTGCCCAGGGTGGGGTCGTCAACCGTCCACACATGCAATTCGAGCCCGGCATCCTTGATCCGCTTCACATCGGCCTTGCTGAGGGGCCAGGTTGCCTGCAAGTCCAGTCCGGTAAAATTGGCGGTCTTGGCCTCCTTGATGACTTCGTCGATCGTGGGCTGCACGTAGCCGGGCTTGCGCTTGGCGGGATCGCGGTAGCCCTTGAGATACTGGGCGGGGATTTCAGGGAGCGCCTCATGGGCGGCCTTGAGGGCGTCGTAGTTGAAGCTGATGAAAGTGATGTTGTGCTTGCCGGCGCCGGCCTTGGCGAGGCAGCGGACGAGCTCGGGAACGATTTCGGGGCCGACCTTGATTTCGATGAACATGCGCTTGCCGCTGGGGATCAGCGCGAGCTGCTCGTCGAGCGTGGGGATTTTTTCACCGGCGTATTTCGAGGATTTCCATGAGCCGGCGTCGAGCGCGCGCAATTCGGCGAGCGTGGATTTCGAGGGCGTGAGCTTCTTCCCCGTGGTGCGATTGGTGGTTTTGTCGTGCAGGGCGATGATTTTGCCGTCCTTGGTGAGATAAATGTCGGTCTCAACGGCGTCGGCACCCTGTTCCCACGCGAGTTTTTGGGCGGCGATGGTGTTTTCGGGCGCGTCATAGGACGCGCCGCGGTGGGCAACGATGCCGACGGGGGCGCCGGGCGCGGATGCGGCGGACTGCGTGTTATCCTTGCTGGCGCAACCGGAAAGGAAAGGGAACGTCACAAGCGCGGCGACGACTAGAGCGGATGCTGTGCGGGTTTTCATTTTCTTGGGTGTTGGAATATTGGGCGTTTTATCAAATAAGTAGGCAAATTTACTGGGGATTTAAATAACGCGGGCAACGTTCAAAAGAGAAGGGAAAAAAAAGACTTGTCGATTGGAAAGTTTATATGAATAAATATTTAATCTTTTATTTTCACCACTTTATTTGTTACCTCGATATCCCATGCCTAGAAAAGCCGACTATTCCGATGACGAACTCCGCCTGGTAGCCACACTCTACTACGTGGACGGCTTGGGGCAGGCCGAAATCACAAACCTTGTCCGCGTTTCGCAGACCAAAATCTCGCGCATGCTGGCCGTGGCCTTGGAGCGCGGAATCGTCCGCATCTCGGTCGACCAATACAATGCGCGTAACCCCAAGCTGGAACACGAGTTATGCGCCCGGTTTGGCCTGACGGAAGTCGCCGTCGTGAAAACCGCGCCGAACGCGAATCCCGAGACCGCGCGCCAGACAGTCGGCCACTTCGGGGCGCCGTTTGTATCCGAACAGCTCCCAAACTCCGGCACGCTCGCGATGGGCGGCGGGCGCAGCGTCTCCGAATTGGTGCACCGCTTCCGGCGCAACGACGCCCGGCGCCTCACAATCGTGCAGGCAATGGGCAGTATCGATTCCAACGTCTCCTCCGTTGACTCGCTCGAACTCGGACGCTCCCTTGTGAAGCTCTGGGGCGGCGAATTCCTGACACTGAGCACGCCCGCCTTCGTGGAGGACAAGAAAACGCGCGATTTTTTCCTAGCCTCCGAGCAAATCCGATCCGTGAGCGAACGCCTGAAAAAAGCGGACGCCGCGATCGTGGGTGTTGGGCCGCTCGATCTTTCGGTTTATGTTGAACGCAACGTGTTGGATGAAAACGATTTCATTCAACTCAGAAAAATCGGCGCAGTCGGGGAAATCTGCGGACGTTTCTTCGACAAAAACGGCCGCGAATGCGCCTCTTACTGGCGCGACCGGGTGATCAGCATCGACTTGGACGACTTGCGCAAAATCCCGCAAGTAATCGGGATCTCATCGGGAGCCGTGCGCGCCCCCGCCATCGCCGGTGCGCTAAAAGGAGGCATGCTTAAAACCCTCCTGACTGACGAAAGTGCCGCCGAAGCATTGCTTGCAATGTAAAAACGCTTGTCAATCAACGATATAAAAACGATCAGCCCGCATGACAAAGAATGTGAGTGCTCCGCCTTTCGCCTGCGCACAGCCGCGATTACTCCCGTCTTGCCGCATCGCATGCGCGCTGCTTTTTTTCTTCGTAAAATTTTCATGCGAGCAATCGGCATAGATTACGGTGAACGCCGCATCGGCCTGAGCTACGGCGACGAGATCGGCGTGGCCACTCCCCTGCCCGCCCTCACGGATGCCGACGCCGAAAAACGCTGGGCCGCGCTCGGATCCGTCATAAGGCAAAGGCGCATCACCGACATCGTCCTCGGGTGGCCACTCAACATGGACGACTCCGAGGGATTCAAGGCGAAGGAAGTCGAAAAGTTCGCGAGGCGGCTGGAAAGCGAGTTTCAGCTGCCGGTGCATTTGGTGGATGAACGGCTCACGTCCTATGAGGCCGAGTCGTCGATTCCCAAAGCCCAGCGGCGCGACGTGCGCGCAAGCGGGCTGATCGACTCGCGCGCGGCGACGCTCATCCTGCAAGATTTTCTGGAGCAGAACCTGCGCCTGCCCGCGCCCGAAGGCTTCCAAGCCGAAACGGAGGATGATTTGTGAGCGACGGCCCTAAACGGAGCGGCGGCTTTCCAGCCGCCGGACGCGACGCAGTCGCGCACGGTTTGAAAAAAGGCGAGGCTTCGCCTCGTCCGGCGGCTGGAAAGCCGCCGCTCCTTGACGCACGCGTTCCTCGAAAGAGTGTTGCGGTCCCCCGCTGGAAATGCGTCTGCGCCTACGACGGCGCCCCGTTCGAAGGCTGGCAATCGCAACGCGGCGGGCGCGCGATTCAGGACGTGATCGAATCGCGCCTGCGCGAGATTTTCGGCGAACTGATTCGCGTGCACGCGAGCGGACGCACCGACGCGGGCGTGCATGCGCGCGGCCAGGTTTTTCATTTCGACGCGGCATGGAAACACGGGCCGGAAAAACTGCGCGCGGCGTTGCGCGGCGGGCTGCCGCAGCAAATCCAAATCAAGTCCGTGCGCGCGGTGCCGGAGGATTTCCACTCGCGCTTTTCGGCGACGGGAAAACTTTACCTGTATCATTTGTATCTCGGCGACGCCGACCCGTTCACGCGGCCTTACGCGTGGGCGATTGACCGCCCGCGTCCGCTCGACATCGCCGCGATGAAAAAAGGCGCGGCGGTGCTGCGGGGAAAACACGACTTCCGCGCGTTTTCCGCGCTGAACGGCCCGCCGAAGGAAGACACGGTGCGCGACCTGCGCCGGCTCGAAATCGCGAAGCGCGGGCGCCATGTGCGCATCGCCGCCGAGGCGGACGGGTTCATGTATAAAATGGTGCGCAGCCTCGTCGGCGCGCTCGTAGCGGTCGGCGAGGGCAAGCTCGCCCCCGATGATTTGCGCGAGTTGTTAAAAAGCGGAAAACGCACGACTCGCGTGCAGACCGCGCCGCCGCGGGGACTTTTTCTGGAAAAAGTATTTTATTGAGGCAGCCTCGCATCGCGGTTGGATTTTCCACGGTAGGGCGAAGCCTCCGGCTGAGCCGCGAGCATCGCGCGACATTCGAACGATTTCGGCTCAGCCGGAGGCTTCGCCCTACCCTCACTATCGGAAACACCGACGGCACTTCCAATCATGAACCTCGAAAACATCAAACGCGCCCTGCTCGCCTCCTACCAAAACGAAGGCGGCATCAACCATCTTGAAGGCAGCAACCTGCCCGCCGAGGAATCGATCAACCAGCTCGCGCGCGATTTCATGTATGTCCTTTTCCCGGGATTTTTCGGGGAGGACGCGCTTGGGAAAAAAGACATGCAGGCGTTTGTTGACCGGATGCTGGAGCGCATCGAGACGCGCCTCGCAAACGACATTCGCAAGAGCCTTGTCTTCGCGGGTGTCGAGGACGCCGAAACGCGCGCGAAGGAAAAAACAATGGCGCTGCTCGAACGCCTGCCGGAGTTGCGCCGCGTGATCCAGACCGACGTGGTGGCGGCGTATGAGGGCGACCCGGCGGCGCGCAGCGTGGAGGAAATCATCCTTGCGTATCCGTGCGTGCTGGTGATCTCGCTGCAACGCATCGCGCACGAACTTTACCTGCTGAACGTGCCGCTGCTGCCGCGCATGTTGACCGAATACGGCCACGAACGCACGGGCACGGACATCCATCCGGGCGCGACAATCGGCACGCATTTCTTCATCGACCACTGCACGGGCGTCGTGATCGGCGAGACGGCGCGCATCGGAAACCACGTGAAGATTTACCAAGGCGTGACGCTCGGTGCGAAGTCGTTCGAGCTGGACGAAAAGGGCCATCCCATAAAAGGAGTGAAACGCCATCCGGAGCTGCGCGACAACGTGATCGTGTATCCCGGCGCAACGATTCTCGGCGGCGACACGGTGATCGGCGAAAACTCAATCGTCGGCTCGAACGTGTGGCTGATGCAATCGATGCCCGCCAACAGCATCGCCTATTACCAAGGCGACGCCGCCTCGGTGATCCGCCCGCGCTCGACCAAGGAGCAGCTTCTCGGGGAAACGGGCGATTGAGCGGTTTCTTCGCGCCGTAAAAAAATTCATCCATCGCTTTCCGTTTGAACCTCATCCTTTTCACGCCTGACGATTTTTCGACGGCCTCGCGGGACGCCGCCACGCTCGCAAAAAACGACGCGCGCGCCGCGCACATCATCGGCGTGCTTCGTCGAAAGCCGGGCGACACCTTCGACGCCGGCCTCGTCAACGGCCCGCGCGGCAAGGGCACGCTCTCCGGCATCGCCTCCGACGGCGCGGTTTCGCTCGCCTTTGCGTGGGACAAAACCGAGCCGCCGCCGCTCCCGCCCGTCACGCTTGTCATCGGGCTTCCGCGACCGCAAACCGCGCGCAAAATCCTCAACGAAGCCACCGCGCTGGGTGTTTCGGAAATGCACTTTGCCGCGACCGCGCGCGGCGAGCCCTCCTACGCGCAAAGCACGCTCTGGACAACCGGCGAATACCGCCGCCATCTGGAGGCCGGCGCCGCGCAGGCGTTTTGCACGCGCATCCCGCGTATTGAGTTTTTGAATACACTCGACGAAACCCTCGCGAGCCTGGCTCGTGACCGGCCTTCGGCGCGACGCGTCGCGCTCGACAACTACGAGTCCCCCGCGTCGCTGGGCGAATGCCTCGCCGCCCCGCCGAAATCGCCGGCCATCCTCGCGCTCGGCTCCGAACGCGGCTGGACGGCGGACGAACGCGACCGGCTCCGCGCCGCGCATTTCGCCTTCGCGCATCTCGGCCCTCGTGTGTTGCGCCTCGAAACCGCGGTCGTCTCCGCCGTCACGCTCGCGCTCGCGCACATGGGGCGCATGTGACAGGCCGCCGCCGCATTTTTCTCGCCCTGTTTCCCCGCCGGACGTAATCCACGGCCATTAACTACGCCCTCTTTCCCATGAAAAACCCAAACATCGCATCATTGATAAAAGCGCTGGGCCTTGGCGCGCTCGCGCTTTCGCTCCCGGCAATCGCCTCCGCGCAAAACGAAACCAAAACCGACGCGCCCATGCTCACCCCATGGGCCGCCGACGCGCAGGCCGGACGCGGCTGGCAGGAATACCCGCGCCCGCAAATGACGCGCGCCACCTGGCAAAATCTCAACGGCCAGTGGGACTACGCCATCACGCCACTCGCCGCGGCCGCGCCCGCCAAATACGACGGCAAAATCCGCGTGCCCTATCCGGTCGAGTCCGTCCTTTCCGGCGTCGCGCGCGAACTCAAGCCCGGCCAGCGCCTCTGGTATCACCGCGCCTTCACGATTCCAAAGGCGTGGGACGGACAGCGCGTGCTCTTGCATTTCGGCGCGGTTGACTGGGAGGCGCACGTTTATGTGAACGGCGCGCCCGTCGGCTCGCATCGCGGCGGCTTTGATCCGTTCAGCTTCGACATCACACCCTACATCAAGGCGGGCGGCGGACAGGAACTCGTCGTCGCCGTCACCGATCCCACGAGCGAGGGCGACCAGCCGCGCGGCAAGCAAAAACTCGACCAACAGGGCATCTGGTATACGCCCGCCTCCGGCATCTGGCAGACCGTCTGGCTCGAACCCGTGCCCGCCGAAATGAGCATCGCCGTCGTGAAATGCGAACCCAACCTCGACGCCGGCCTGCTCAAGCTCACCACGCTCGGCAACCGTGTCGCCGTTGGCAAAACACACTACGCCATCCGCGCGCGCGTGCTCGACGGCGGCAAGCTCGTCGCCGAGGCCGGCGGACGCCTGAACCGCGAGCTCAACATCCCGATCCCCGACGCAAAAACCTGGAGCCCCGACTCACCCCACCTCTACGATTTGCAGATCGATTTGTTCCGCGTCGAAAACCCGTTCAAGGGCGAAAAAATCAACCCGAAAACCTGGCAATCCGTGCGTTATTTCGGCCCCGAGGAACAGGCCTTTTACGCAAAACTGCCCGACGGCGCCGTTCAGCTCGACTCCGTGAAAAGTTATTTCGGCATGCGCAAAATCTCGCTCGGCCAGGGGCCGAAGGGCGTCGTCATGATGCTCAACAACAAACCGCTCTTCCACTACGGCCCGCTCGACCAGGGCTACTGGCCGGACGGCCTGCTCACGCCCCCGACCGAGGCGGCGATGCGCTTCGACTTGGACTATCTGAAAAAAGCCGGCTTCAACATGCTCCGCAAACACATCAAGGTCGAACCCGCGCTCTACTACGCGCACTGCGACCGCATCGGCCTGCTCGTGTGGCAGGACATGCCCAGCGGCATGGCCGAGGGCGCCTCGCGCACGCCCGGCGAGGACAGCCAGTTTGTCAGGCGCGGAGGGCAAAAAGAAGCGGTGCGCAGCCCCGGGTCCGCGCGGCAATTCGAGACCGAGCTCCGCGCCATGATCGACGCGCTCTATTCGCATCCGAGCATCGTCGTCTGGGTGCCCATGAACGAAGGCTGGGGCCAATACGACAGCGTGCGCCTCGGCGCCGCCGTGAAAGCCTGCGACCCCAGCCGCCTCGTCAACAACGTCAGCGGCTGGCTCGACACCGGCGCCGGCGACATGCTCGACTACCACAATTACAGCGAGAAAATGCCCGTCATGGAGCGCAAGGACGCGCACCGCGCGCTCGTGCTCGGCGAGTTTGGCGGACTCGGTTATCCCATCGAGGGTCACCTCTGGTGGACGAACAAGCGCAACTGGGGCTACCAGACCTATCACAACGCCGCCGACCTCGAAAAACACTACATCGACCGCCTCTCGCAACTCCGTGAGTTTGCGGAAAACCAAGGCATGTGCGCCGGCGTTTACACGCAAACGACCGACGTCGAGGGCGAGGTCAACGGCCTGCTGACCTACGACCGCAAAGTCGAAAAAATCCCCGCCGCCCGCCTCAAGGAAATCCATCAGGCAACAAAACTCTATTAACACCCTCGCAAGGGCGCGCGCGATGCGCGTCCTTGTTCGCTCATGACATCACTGGCTGATTTTTCCGTGGAGGAATTCGCGCGCCACATTGAGGCGCGCGGATACAAGCCCGCGCACGCCGCGCGGGTGTTGAAGGCGTTTTACGAGGGAGACGGCTCGGCGGATTTTGACGCGCTGAAACTGCCCTCGGGACTGGCGGAGCATTTGCGCGGATTTGCAAACGGCTGCGAAATCGCGACGCGCCAGCAAGCGGAGGACGGCACGGTGAAAGTGCTGCTGAGGCTTGCCGACGGACGCACGGTCGAGGCCGTCATGATGACGAACTTTGCGCCGGACAGCGCGGCGGGTTGTGTGTCGTCGCAAGTGGGCTGCGCGATGGGTTGCGATTTTTGCGCGACTACAAAAACGGGCTTCGAACGCAACCTGACCGCCGGTGAAATGGTCGGCCAGTTCCTGGCGGTCCGTCGCGAGGCGGCAATGGCGGGACGGCGGTTGCAGACGCTTGTTTTCATGGGCATGGGCGAGCCGATGTTGAATCTCGACGCCGTGCTTGAGGCGGTGCGCCGGATTGCGCCAAACGGCATGGGAAATCTCGGCTGGCGGCAGATCACCGTTTCCACCGTCGGCATCGTGCCGGGAATCGACGCGATGGCGGCGGCGGACCTGAACATCCACCTGGCGGTGTCGCTTCATGCGCCGGACGACGCCACGCGCGCGCGGCTGTTGCCGGCGGGGAAGCGTTTTCGCGTGGAGGATATTTTGGCCGCGGCGGATCGCTACCAGGCGAAAACAAAACGCATTGTGACGATTCAGTATTGCCTGTTGAAGGGCGTGAACGACTCGCCCGCGCAGGCGCACCAACTGGCGGCGTTGTTAAAAGGACGGCGGATGCACGTGAACCTGCTCCGCTACAACCCGACCGGAACCAGCCTGAGCGGCGCGGCGTATGCGGGCGCCGACGAGGAAACGGCGATGGCATTTTTAAAAGTGCTGCGAGAGAGCGGCGCGGTGGCGCATTTCCGCAGACCGCGCGGACGCGACATCGACGCGGCATGCGGCCAGTTGCGAAAACGCGCGGGCGACGCGCGCTGAGGACGTTCCTCACCGCCCGGCTTCGGTGTATGCGATCGGTGCCTTGTCGCGCGGATGGAAAAACCGCGTCATCATGTAACCGAAAAACGCCAGCGCGCCGCTCACCGCGACAAACCAGTCGCCGTATCGCACATAAAAACTTTCCTTCCCGACCCAGCGCGTGTCGCGTTCGACAACGAACGTCCCGGTGCCGCGAAAATAAATCGAGTCATCCTTGTTTTTCATCATTCCGCGCATCCCGCCGTATTCGTCGATCCAGCCGCTCCAGCCGCTGTTGCCGCAACGAATGACGGGGCGGCGCGTCTCCACGGCGCGCAGCATCGAATGCGCCGCGTGCTGGTAGGCCGCCCCGCCCTGCCCGAACCAACCGTTGTTGGTGACGACCACATGCACATCCGCGCCCGAGATCACGTTGTTCACGGCGAGACTCGGAAATATATCCTCGTAGCAAACCAGCATGCCCGCGGCGATGATCCGGCGCGGCGTGTGAATGTAGAGCGGTTTGGCCGAGGCGCCGGCCTGCGTGTCGCCCGAGCTTGCGTCGGTTACCTTTTCCAGCCAGCCGAGCAAGGGACGCAGCGGCACGTATTCCCCAAACGGAACAAGGTGCCGCTTTTTGTAGCCCTCGGGTTGCACGCCCCCGCGCCCGGCATCGACCACGAAGGC
This sequence comes from Ereboglobus sp. PH5-10, assembly GCF_029504735.1. GTDB lineage: Bacteria > Verrucomicrobiota > Verrucomicrobiia > Opitutales > Opitutaceae > Ereboglobus. The sequence continues at coordinate 297,795 of NZ_JAQFIP010000001.1, forward strand.
CGCGTTGTAAAAGGTTTCGTCGGGTCGCGCGGGATCGTCAGCGGTGATCGCCCCCGTGAGCAGCGGCGCCCTGGCTTTTTCCGACACATCGACCAGCCATTCGCGAAGCTCCGCGCTCGAGGGCCAGCCAAACACGGCATAAGGCGGCGCCGCCTCGGGCCAGACAATGACCTCCGGGTGAGGTGTCTTTGGCTTCGTTTCAAGGCTGAGCCTGCGAAGCTCCCGGTAGCTCAATTCCTCGTTTTCCTTGGACCACTTGATGGCCGCGGGAATATCGGGTTGCACGAGCTTAAAAACGGCAACCGACTCGGTCCGTCTGGTCATCAAGACATCGGTCAGGGACGGCGTCACCACAAGCAGGAGCATGATCAACGCCATGCTGAACTCGGGACTGCGCTTGCGAAGCCCCGAGTGTTTTTCCTTGAAAATTCGGTGCGTGTAGGAGGCGACCGCAAAATTAAACACGATCAGCACAAACGCAATTCCGCCCTGCCCCGTATAGGAGGCGACCTGCCACAACGAGAGCACATACCACTGGCTCGCGCCGAGCGGCAGCCACGGAAATCCGCTCAGGAACCACGCGCGCGTCCACTCGATGACAACCCACAATCCCGCCAGCCCGAGCATGACCGCGGCGCGCACCAGGAACGGACGTCCCGCGAAATTGCGCGCGGCCCACCACACCGCGAGATACCAGACGCCGATCCACGCGCCCACGAACGGCCCGAGCAGGAAAACGCCGGCCCACGTCACATGATGCAGCCACCACAGAATGATCGTCCACGCCACGGCCTGCGCGCCGAGCATGACGAGCGCGTAGGTTTTGAAACGCGGTTTGGTGAGCGCCCAAAAACACAGCGGCGCGGCAAACACATACGCAAACGCCATCGCCCTGAACGGCGGAAACGAAAGCACGGTCAGCACCACCGTCAGCACGAACACGGCAAGCGGCGCCATCCACCGGGCGTTCAACGCCCAGAATGAGGGTTCGTATTTTTCAAAATCAAAATCGCGCGCTGTGTGTTTTCGCTGCATGGAAGGTTGTGAAACTCGAAAGGATCACCGGCCCGGGCCCCCGCGACAAGAAAGAAGCTAGGGGCCGGGGAAACTAATCGGAGCCCCAACGCGCGCGCCTTGCTCAATCGCCGCACGCCACCGCCACCGTCACCGCCCACCACGGACCGCGTCCGCGCACCGCTGCCCAATACCAAGCCGACACATCCGTCCACGCTCCGCCCGCGTCATCACGCCAGCGTTCGCGCACGCGCCAGGTTTCACCGTCCTTCGTCGCAAAAAACTCCGACCACATCACATCGTTGGCATCGCGGACGAGTCCGCCCGGCTTGATCGCAAACCCGCTCGCCCGGAAACAATCCGCCGCCGGATGCACCCCGCGCGACGCCTCGCGTATCCAGCGCAGCACCACAATGCGCCCGGCACCATCGGCGCCGGTTTGCTTGAACACGCCTGTTTTCCCCGCGAATCCGGAGGCGAATGCGGCGGCGTCCCGGGGATTCCGCAAACGTATCCACGGTTTGCCCTCGAACAACTCCGGCCAGCCGGGAAAGTCCGCGTCAGACGCGGTGCTGACCGTTCCTCGCTGGCCGGCCAACGGCATCACCGCCGCGCCGGAACACATCACCGCAAACACAAAAACCACGGTAGGGCGAAGCCTCCGGTTGAGCCGAACCCGCTCAAATGGCGCATCCAATTTCGGCTCGGCCGGAGGTTTCGCCCCACCCTCGCGATTCGCCCCTTTCAGCCCGAATCCCAGCCACAACAAACCCGTGGCGAGCGCGGCGAAGATTGCCAGCCCCACGCCTTCGTGCGCCCAGCCCGGCGCGCGCCACAATCCCGATTCGATAAAAAACAAAACCGCAGCGCGCACCGTGTTGCCGAGCAGGATCGCGCACAATCCCGCGACGCCGAAAAAAAACGCGCGCCCCGCGCCAAGGCGCAGCCACGCCGCAACCGCGCACACCAGCACCCCGCCCGTCCAAAGCATGTGCACGCCGCTGCACGGCGCATCGACCACCACCACGCCGCCGGCCCACTCCAGCGCCACGCCGGATCGTTCCGTTGCGACACCAAACAACGCGATCAACGGACGCCCCAGCTCCGCGGTCAGCACGCGCAGCGGATACCCCGCGAAGAATTGCAGCGTGGCCGTCACCGGCAACGACAACGCGAGCAATCCCGCGCGGCCCAACGCACCCCCGCCCCGGCAAAACAAAACCGACAGCGCGCATACCAGCAACAGCGCGCGCAACAGCATGGGCGTCCCCGAAACCGGAAACGCGACGGCCAGCGCGAACACGCCCGCGACAATCAACCGCCACGCCGCAATGCGTTCGCGCCACACCGCGCGCGGCGTCAATATGAGCGCCAGGGCCAGCGCGACCAAGCCGAAGCGTTCGTCGCCGCCGTCGCCAAGCCGCGCCACAAACCAGCGCAACACCGGCCAGCCCGCAAGAAGCACGCCGGCGCATGGAGCGGCTTGCCCGCGCAATTCGCGCACGCTGTCGTTCACGCCGCGCCTCTCCGCATTTTTTGTTCGCGCTTGCGCCACATCACCGCGGCGACCATCGCGGCGACGATCAGAAGCGCGACCGTTTCCGGTTCCGGCGATGTGGGCACGCTGTCGGCGGCGTCCTCGGTGACTCCGACCGCGAGCTCGCTCACGCCCTTGGGCAGCGGCAAAGCCTGCGTTACTTTTTTCGCCTGCGACGCGGCATCGGCGGACAAACGCGGCGTCAAATCAACCGCGACAAACGAGGTGAAGGGCGTCAGCAAGTTGTATTTCAAACCCAACTCGATGATCGCCGCCTTTTGTTTCGGCGCGTCCGCGCGCAACGCGTGCAAGTCCTTCAACTCCCACAAGCGTTCGCGCGCCCAGAGCAGCGCGAGCGTGCCGTTCGCGTTCAGGTCAACGGCGTCGGCCACGGAGATTTCCGTGCTCCATTCGCCGCCTCCGGTTTGGCCGCCCAGCCGGATTGTCTGGGTTGAGGGGTCAATGTGGTCGGGCCATTTGCCGCACATCACGATGGGGCGCTGCGAGAGCACGTCGGGCGCGCTGAGCGAGCCGCCGGCGAACTCGACGCGCACGTTGGTAAGCACGGGTGACTCGATCATGTTGCGAAATTTCCCGGCGGCGTTTTGCGCGCGTTTTTCATTTTCGATCACGGTCGGCTCAGTGCGCCCGGCGCGCGCGAGACGCTCGATCAACTCGCGATTCACCGAGCTGCCGATGCCGAACGCGAACAGGTTGGCGTCGCCCAGGCTTTCATGCACGAGCGCGTAGGCCTCGGCCTCCAGATCGACATAGCCGTCGGTGATCACGACGATGTTGCGCGACACGCCCGCGCGCGTCCGCGGCAGCGCAAACGCGCGCTTGAGCGCGGGCAGCAACTCGGTGCCGCCGCCGTAATCGTTGTATTTGCGCCCGCTCTCGAAAAGGGCGATGGCGGCGGCGATGTTTTCAGTCGTGGCGGCGACGGAGGTTTCAAAAAGAGTGCGACTGGAGCCGGAAAAAAGCAGCACGTTGAACGTGTCGATGTCGCGCAAGTTAACCAGCATTTCCTTGAGAAGGCGTTGCGAGACCTCCAGCGGAAAACCCCACATCGAGCCGGACACATCCATGACAAACACATAGTCGCGCGCGGGCATTTGCGCGGGTTCGACGCGCGCGGGCGGCTGCACGGTGAGAAGAAAATAATTTTCGCCCTTGAACGAATCGACCATGAGCCCCGTGGCGAGCGCGCCGCCCGCGAGCCGGTAGCGCAAGATAAAATCGCGGTTCATAGCGATGCCCGCGCGCGGCGGCAGCGACACGCGCACGCCTCCGCCGACCTCCTCCGTGTCGATGCGGTGCGAAACGCATTTCATCTTTTGCACGCGGGTGCCCGCGAGGATTTCGGCGGTGAGCGTGAAGACGGGCTCGTTTTCGCCGTCCTCGTTTTCGCCCAAGTATGCCAGGCCTTCGCCGCCGAGGCGCTTCGAGCCGGCGAGCGGGTCGGGCGGCAGCGCATCCGGTTTTTCCTGGACGGGCTTGGGCGCTTTCCTTGTGTAACGCGGCCCGACGACCGTCGGAAAAACCCATTCGTATTCGCCCTCCTCGGGCGTGATGAGTTCGTTGTAGCGAAGCTCCACGGTCACCGTGTCGCCGGGCAGGATGTTGGCGACATTCATCTCGAAAACATTGCTGCGGTGCGATTCGAGAAGCGATGCGGTTTTGCCCTCGCGCCTTGCCTTTTCATAGGTTTTGCGCGCCTCGGCCTTTTCCTTGATCTGCGCCTCGATGCGCCGTTCGCCGACGGTCATTGTCATGCCGTGGACGGCGGCGCGCGTGGAGGCGGGAAAAATGTAGCGCGCCTCGAGCGGCGTCGCGCCCTCGTTCTGGTAGGTTTGCACGACGCGCACCCCGGCGATCACGCCCGCGAGCACGGCATCGACCTGCGTGCTTTTGAGCGGGAGCGCGTCAACGCCGTCCTCCGCGCCCCTCACTTGGAAATAGGGCGAAAGCGAAACATCGGGATCATCCAAATCGGTCGGGCCGTCCGGCGCGGCGACGACCGTGATGCCAAGCGCGATGAAGCCGAGCAAAAGCGCCGCGACGAAAATCAGGGCGCTGAGTTTTTGGTTGGAGTTTTTTGGCGCGAAGTGATGCGAAGATTTTTCCATGCGCGCGAGCATGCGCGCGCTGCGTGAACTCAGTATGAAGCCCGCGTGAAGTCGCGATGAAATCGCCGCGGTTCCACGCGAGGTGTTGTTTCAAATCCGGGATTTTTGGTTTCCTTAGCGGACAACTGAGCCGGATGCCGAAAGGGTTGTCGTGAAAGCGCTTATTTTTTTGCGCAGGGGCATGGGGTTGGCCTCGATTCTTAATTGCGTGCCGAGCGGGAACGGGCGACCGATGCCAATCGCCACGCCTTTTTCGTTGGCGAGATAGGGCTCGGCAAATAACTGGCGTGGGACTCCGCGTGTTTTTTTGCCGACATAGGCGTGATAAATCGCCCATTTCGACTCGCCGGTTGGCGAGGGCACGTAGCAGGCGTTGCCCGTGCCGACGACTTCGTCCGAGGCTTTGAAAAGGGGCTTGTCCGCCTTTCGCCAGTGGGCGGGATTCATCGGATCGCTGCCGATCAATTTCATCAGCCCGATCGCGTAATGCGGCGTCCAGTAACCGCTGCCCGCATAAAAGAGATAGAGCGCGCCGTCGTCGCCATAAACCGGCGTGCCGCCCTCGACCACTTCGGGATACATCCCCGCTTTTCCCGGGCCGGCGCCGTGTTTTTCCCACGCGAGCGTCGGACGGCAGATGATGGCGGGGTTTCCCGCGATGGTCCAGGGATTGAGCAGGCGGTCGATGCAGATGATTTGGTAGCGGTCGCCGGTGTTTTTGGATTGGGCGTCGCCGACTTCGCTCACCCAGATGGCGTAGAGGGTGCCGTTGTGCTTGAGGATTTTCGCGCCGCCGCACCAGGTTTTGTTGAAGGCGCTGCCTTTTGCGGCGGCTGTCACTCGCGTGGCGGTGTGCGGTTTGCGGGCGCCGGTCGCCTCGCCGTAGGGGCCGAGCGGGGTGCCGGAGAGCGAGCGGAGCACAAACATGCGCTGGCCTTGCGAGGGGCGTCCGCTGCCGTCGTTGGCGGAGAGGTAAAGATACCAGCCGGCGTTTTCCGCGCCGACTTCGCTTTCGGAAAAGTGATAGATTTTTGGCGACCAGAGGTTGCGAGACCACGGTTTGCCGGCGGCGGGTTTGTAGATGACAACCGACTTGGCATGCGCCAGGTCGGGGAGGTTGGCGACCTGCATCATGTTGAGCTGCGAGCCGCCGGTGGCGGTGCTGTAATAAAAACCGTCGTGAAAAAATATCCACGGATCGGCTCCGCGAATGAGCGGGTTGGTGAAGGTGAGCGCGCCGGCGTTGCGTTTGTCGAGCAGGCCCGGCGAGGCCGTCAGCGTGGAGGTTTTGTTGCCGCGCAGTTCGCTCGCGCCGGTGACGGCGATGGCGCTGGTGAAATCGCCGCCGTTGATTGTGAGCGCGTAGGCGCCGGCAAACTCCGCGCCGTTGTGACGCGCGGCCGCGATGCCGGCGTGAAAAACGCCGTTGTTAATTGTGACGCGGGCGTCGCCCCGAATCGACGCTTTCGCAAAGCCGCCGAGCACGGCGACGCCACCGTAAAACACGCCGCCGTTGATCGTCATCTCCGCGTCGCCGGTGTGCCGGCCCGAGCCGGCGGCGCACACCGCGCCGTGAAATTGCCCGCCGTTGATCGTCACACGGAGCGTGCCGGTTGTGGGTTCGGCATTTTGAAATGTGCCGCCGGCCACGATGTCCCAGCGTCCGCTGTCGATGGTGACATCCGATCCGCCCGCGCCGCCCAACGCGCCGACGATGCTTGGAAAGCCGCCTCCTTCCGTCGGCTCGCAGGAAACATCGCCGCCGAACACGACCTTGCGGGCGTTGCAATAGATGCGGCTTGTCCTGGCATCCGGCGCGATGACGAGGCCGGCAAATGTCGCCGGACCGTTGATGATATAGCTGCCGCCGATGATCAGCCTAGCGCCGTTTTCCTTCCGGTAATCCCTTCCGTCGTGAACACTGGTGATGGTGATGCGCGCATCGTGCGCGGGCGCGAGGAATTTTTCGCCAAGCCGCGTCGGGCCGCGCACGACGATGGTGCCGCCGTCGGGGAGTTGTGCGAAGGCCGCTGAAAACTCGACGTCGCCGACGGTCGCGTCCGGACCGCCGACAAAGGCGACACGCTCCGTTTGCGCCGCCGCGAAAACTGAAAGCTGAATGCCGAAAAACAGAATCAGGCGCGCGGGGAGTTTCATGGGACGGGCGGTGCGGTGTGTTTGCGATGTCATTCGACGCGACTCGACTTAAATCGACTTATGTCGATTTGTGTCGAGTCGCGTCGGGCGGGTGGGCGCTTACTTTTTCTTGTCTTCGTCGATCAGGGTGACTTCCCGCATTAATTTGTAGCCGAGGATGTCGCGGATTTCGACGCGCCCGGTGAAGGTCTCGGTTTGTTGTTTCGCGTCGCCTTCGATGCGGCGGGCGATGGGGTCTATTTTTTCGCGGTAGGTGTCGAGGGCGGCGTAGTTTTTGAGCTGCACCATGGACATCACGTTGAAATCGTCCGGCGACGAGGCCTGGCCGTAGAGGATTTTATAATCCATGATGATGCCCTCCTTCTTCGCCTCGTCGAAGACGGCCTTGAAGGTCTTGGAGATGCTTTTGAAGTAGGCGTCGTGCATGCCGTGCTTGAGGCGCACGAGGATGATGTCCCATACGGGGCCCTCGGTGTAGGGGGCGTTGCTTTGGGCCGGCGCCGGGAGGGCGGCAAAGATGGCGACGATTGCGGCGAGGAGTATTTTTTTCATCGTGATTTTTTTATTTGTTGTTGTCTGCGGAAGGAAGGGGCTGGCGGTTGCGGGCGTAGTCCGAGGGGAAGAACGCGCGCGCGGTGACGAGCAGCGCGAGACTGCCGAAAACATAAACGATTCCGAGCATCGAGATGCCGATGTTGAGCGCGTAGGATTGCTTGATCACGCCCAAGATGAGCGGGGCGAGCGAACCGACGCCGAAGGAAAATCCGGCCATCATTCCGGTTGCCGAGGCGTGGTGGCGCGGCGAGGTGACGTCGAAGAGCGACGCGTAAATATTGGAGTCGTAGAGACCGCGGAAGAAACCGAACGCGCCGAGCATCGCGTAAACCAACCAGAGGCTGTGCGTCGCGCCCATGAGGTAGAGCGTCGGCACGCACAACAACAGCGCCAGACCGGACAGCTCAATGCGGAAGGAGGGGCGGTTGCCGACAATCTTGTCCGAGACACGCCCGCCGAGGAGCACGCCGACAAAGGAGAAAATCTGGTAATAAAGCATGCTGAACAAACCGGCTTTCGCGGGCGTGAGGCTGAACGGCTCCAACTGCAAATACGTGGGCATCCACGCGAGGCAGCCCATGTTGACAAAGGTCGAGCAGCCGAGCGCGAGCGTCAGCACCAGCGCGGTCGGCGTGCGGAACAAGGCGCCGAGGACGGCGCTGATTGGCTCGCGCGCAACGGCGACGGCCGTTTTGGGCGCGTCTTTCAAGCGGGACCACATCAACGCGACGAGGACAACACCCGCGCCGCCGAATATCCAAAAGGAGTGCTTCCATCCGTAATTTCCCGCAATCCAGCCGCCCACCCAGCCGCACGACACCGCGCCGAAATACTGCGCGGTCTGGTAAATCGCGAGCGCCTGCCCGCGCGTCTTGACGTGATACTGGCCGATGAGCGCGGTGGCGGCGGGGAGGAAAAACGCCTCGCCCACGGCGGTCGCCAGGCTGCGCACGACGATGAGCGAAACCAAACCGTTGGTGAAGCCGGTGAGCATCGTCGCGACGCTCCATGCCAGCAGGCTCCACAGGATGATGCGGCGTCGGGAAAAACGGTCGCCGACGAAGCCGGCGATGGGCATCATCACCGCCATCGAGGCGATGAGCACGGTGTTCACCAAGCCCGTCTGGATGTCGCTCAAGCCCAGCGCGTCCTGCACTTGTTTTTGGACGACGCTGTAAAGCTGGCGGTCGGCCTGGTTCATGAAGTAGGCGAGCCAGAGCCAGACAACGATCTCCCATGCGAAGGGGATTTTTCTTTTGGTCATGTTTTTTGGGTTTGGTTAATTTTTTCAGGCCGCGCGGGGCGGGGTCTTATTTTTCGGCGGCGAGTTTTTTGTAGAGCTCCGCGTCGTAGTCGATGAGGTCGTTGATGCCGCGCAGGTGGCTGACGGTCACCCAGGGAAGCCAGACGCGGTGGCGGCCTTTTCCGCGCGGGAGGTCGAGCCAGCAGTGTTCCTGCTGCCAGCCGGGACCGCGGGTGCCGCGCAAGTCGTCGGGATTGCCAACCATCGCTTTGGTGTTGTGGAGGAGGATGCGGGCGACGTCCATGTAGTGGGTGTCTTTGCTTTCGCGGGAGAGGCGGGCGTAGCTTTCGACGTCCCAGGCCATGTAGGCGTCGGCGCCGGTGTGGCCGGTGGCGACGAGTTGCATGCCGACGGTGGACTGGCCGATGGGCCAGTGGATTTGTTCCTGCGTGGCGTCGGAGGGCATGGGGACGTTCCAGATATACATCCAGGTTTCGGCAATGTCGGCGGCGACGCGGGCGCGGTCGAGCCACTTTTTGTCGCCGGTGGCGGTGTGGAGGGCGAGGTAGCCTTCGAGGGAAATGGTGGCGGCTTCCTTGTCGATGACGTCGGGGTTGTCGCTGGTGCCGCCGGCGAAGCGGCCGCGGTTATGTCCGGCTTTCCACGAGAATTCGCCGGCTTTCAGAGCGGCGTCGAGGTAGGGTTTGTGCTTGGTGATGCGGTAGAGCTGAACGTAGAAGGGAATGACGTTGTAGGTGCTGGTCGGGGAGCCGTCTTTCAGGTCGCCGCTGATCGGTTTCCAGGAGCGCGGATAGCCGCCGCCGGCTTGTTCCTGTTTGAGAAGCCAGTCGCCGAATTTGCGTGTCCAGGCGAGCCATTCGGGATGGTCGCGGCCGGCCGCTTTTTCGCGTTCGTAGGCGCGCATGAGGGATTTCATGTCGTCGCAGAAGCTGCGGAGATAAATCGAATTTTTTTCCGGGTCTATGGGCTTGTGCGCGGCGACTTCGGAGACGGCGTATTCGCCGGTGGAGAAGACGAAGCCTTCGGCGACGGGCGGATCGACGGGCAGGCGGAGGAAGGTGGCGATGATTTTGTCGGCGGCCTGTCGCAGCGTTTTCGAGCGTTCGGAAGCGGGGTCGCGGTCGGCTTCGAAGAGCATCATTTCGGCGGCGCCGATGTTGTAGCCGAGGAAGCCGAGGATGAGTTTTGTCTCGGGATTCGTGGGAGGTTTGGGGTTGGCGTTGGCGGCGGCGAGGAAGCGGATGCCGGCGCGGTCGTCTTTCTCAATGTAGTTTTCCATCAGCATATCGACGAAGTTGACGCGCAGTGTTTCGACGGGCTGGGGGTTGAGTTGGGGTTTGAGTGTTTGCCAGGCCCAGCGCCAGTTGGCGGCGATGAGGTCGTTGGTGTCTTTGGCTGTCGAAAGGCGGAAGGTGACTTCGTAGCGTTGCGTGAAGCCATCCTTCAACGGGCTGAAACGGTAGCGCCAGAGCTGGACGGCGGAGGTTTTGTGCGCCTGGCCTTTCGGGCCGTAAGTGAGCGAGCCCTCGGAGCCGGGATAGGCGTAGCCGATGACGGTGGCGTTGGAGCCTTCCTCGGCGATGATGGCGCCGAAGCGAAAATCTTCGCTGGCCATCGGCTTGTGCGTGAAGCTGAGACCGTCGGCGCAATTGGTGGCGCCGTCGGGCGCGGAGTCGAGGACGGCGACGCTGGCGCCGTTGGGCAGGCGCGTGGCGAGCAGGGGCGCGGGCAGGCGGTCCTCGCGAATCCAGACGGTGTATTTGCCCTTCTTGTAATAATTGGCGGCGCCGAAGGAATTGTCGCGCAGGTGGTCGGAGTTGCCGTAAATCGCGCCGGGGACGAACCACTCCATCTCCGGCCACGGACGCGCGCCGCCGACGCGCATGCCGATGACGCTGTTGAAGCCGCCGGGCGCGTTGCCGCGCACGCGCACCTCGCGGCGCAGGCGAACCGTGTCGCCGGAAACGGTCCAGCGGTCGGTGAAGTCAAACTCGACGGCATTGTGCGGCGTCATCTTGCCGGTGTCGGCGGCGTCCGCGCGCAGTGTTCCCGTGCCCAGCCACTCGCCGCGTCCGGTCTCGCGCAACTGCGCGTAACCGGCACGCGCGGGCGCGAGGCCTTTTTTGGACGCGCCGTTCCAGAATGAAACACGCATCGGTCCGTTTTGTGTGAGGACGGCCTTGCCGGAGGCGGCCGTGAGACCGAAGGAGCCGTTCTTGTTTTTGATGACGGAAACCTTGACGTTCTCCGCCGCGGTCGCGGAAAGCGCCGACAGAAAACAGAAAACGGTGAGGATTATGGATGCGGGTTTCATTTTGGGATTGGGCGTTCGTGTTGTTGCGATTGTTGCGGTGATGGGTTGCGCGCGTCAGTCCAGCGTCAGGACAACCTTGCCGGCGCTGACACCGTCGCGCAGCAGGGCGTGCGCGGCGTTCGCCTCGGTGATCGGCATGATTTTGTAAATCGTCGGGCGCACCTCGCCCGTCTCGATTTTCGGCCAGACGTCCTTCACGAGATTCGCGAGGATTTGCGCCTTCACCTCCGGCGTTTTGCTGCGAAGCGTGCTGCCGATGAGGCGGATGTTTTTCATGAACATCGTGCGCAGGTTCACCGGGCTGATGTCGCCCGCGAGCGTGGCGATCATGATCCAGCGGCAGGCGTAGGCGACGTGCGGGAAGCACTCGCCGACTTTTTCACCGCCGAGGCAGTCGATCGCGAGGTTGAGCGGACGTCCGGCGTCCGCCTCGCGCTTCAAAACGTCGGCGATGTTTTCCTTGGAGGTATCGACAACGACGTCGGCTTTCAGATGTGTGATTTGGGCTGCCTTTTCCGCGTCGATGACGGTCGTGATAACGCGCAGTCCGAAGGCGCGCGCCATCGGGATGATGACACTCGCCAGGCCGCTCGCGCCGGCGTGCATGAGGAAATTATAACCGGGTTTGCAACCGCCCTCGATGACGAGATTGAGGTAGGCGGTGGCGTAGGCCTCGGGAAGCGCGGAGGCTTCCGCCAGCGAAAGCCCCTTCGGAACGGGCATGAGCATGGAGTGGTGCACCGCGGCGAACTGGGCGTAGCCGCCGCCGCCGAGAAGCGCGCAAACCTGGTCGCCGACTTTCCAGCCGCCGGGTGTGCCGGCGGGGACTTCGGTGATTTCGCCGGCGATCTCAAGGCCGGGCCAGTCGGGCGCGCCGGGGGGCGGCGGGTAGTTGCCCTCAACCTGCATGAGGTCGGCGCGATTGACCGCGGCGGCGCGCACTTTGACGAGCACTTCGCCCTCTTTTAAGATCGGGTCGGCAACATCCGACCACAACAGCTTTTTATCTTTGATGATGATAGCTTTCATGGAAAAAATTTTCTTTCTCATCCGATCCAGTCGAACCGGGGATTTTGTTTTTTGATAACTTCGGCAAGACGGGCGACCTCCAGCGCGTCGGAATTTTTTATGGGAAACGGAACGCCGTCGCGAATGGCCGCGTGGAGGTGGCGGGCGAGTTCGATTTCAACGTGATCCCACATGTTCACGTCCGGCGTGACGGCGCGGGTTTCCTCAATCCACGGGAGCTTTTCGGCGCCTGCGTGCCAGGGGGCGTCCACGGGAAGGTTGCCCGTGCTCGCGGTTGCATCGTCCCAGCGGAAATCCGGCGCGAGGTAGCGAAGCCGAATCTCCTTTTGCTCTTGTCCGCAAACCAGCGTGCCCCTGTCGCCGTAAATCGCGCAGCACGGCGCGGGCAGCGCGACGGAATTGCTGATTTCGATTTCGACAACAACGCCATTTTCCGACTCGAGCATGATGCGCGCATGGTCGTCGGCATCGCCCGGCGTGAGCACGCGCCGCAAATAACTCCACACATTGCGCACCGGCGAGCCGGCGAGAAATTGCAACGCGTGATCGAGCAAATGCGGCCCCCAAACACTGAGCTGTCCGCCGCCGCAATCGAGCCGCATTTGCCAGTCGGTGCGACGCATGAAGGTGTGGTGCTTGGCGAGTTTCACCGCGTAAACATTTCCCAAGATTCCATCGCGGACGATTTCGAGTGCGTTTTGAAACGCCGGCTCAAAGCGGTGGTTGTGTCCGCAATAAAGTTTGCCGGGATACTCGCGGACGAGCCGTTGCAAAATCGCGTAGTCCCGCGCGGTGACGCCAATCGGTTTTTCCAGCAAAACCATTTTGCCGGCGGCGAGCGCCTGCTCGGCATGGCGCGCGTGGTCGAGCGAAAGCGTGGCGATGATCGCCAGCTCCATGTCCGGATCGGCGATAAAATTCGCAAAATCCGTGTAAGGTTTTCCGTGATACTTCGCGGCGGTTTCGCGCGCGCGATTTTCGTCGATGTCGCAAAACGCAACGGGCTGATACCGTTCCCGGTTTTCGGAGAAAAACCGGCAGTGTTGCGCGCCGATGCGGCCAAGGCCGCAAACGCCAAACTTGATGGGTGCCGACGATGTCTTCATTGCGCGACTGGCGTGGTTTGAGGTTTGCCAACGGCGTAACCGGAGGCGGCAAGCAGGACTTCCTGCACGAGGCAGTCGTGGTTGCCATTGAGGAGGATGTCGGGTGAGGCCGGGGACTTTGTTTCGCCGCGGATGGTTTGCGCGAATTCGAGCAACTGATCCTCGTAGCGGTCGCGGACGGGGCCGAAGTCGAGCGTGTGCGCGCCGGCCTCGCGCTCCTCGTTGCCATCGAGCAGGACGAGGCTCATTTGCAGCGGCTGCCCGTCGAAGCGTTCCAGCGGGCAGAGCTCGACGGAGCCCTTGGTGCCGCAGATTTTCAAGCGGCGTCGCTCAAGGCCGCCCACCTCGCGGCTGCAGGCGCGGAGCGTCACGGTGGCGTTCGGGTAATCCAAAATCGAAACGCAGTTGTTGTGAATGCCGGGCTTGTCGCCGGGCGCGGTTTTCAAGAGGGGAAAAACACCCGACGGGCGCCCGAGCAGCGAGACAACGAAGTCCACCAAGTGGCAGCCGAGATTGAACATGAGGCCGCCCTGGAACTTCCCGATGTAATCCTCATAGGACTCGTTGCCGTAGTTGTGGCTCATGCTTGCCTGAACCTCAAAAATTTCGCCGAGCCAGCCGCGTTTTGTCGCGTCGAGAATCCAGCGCATCGCGGGGTTGCCGCGAAACATGTAGCCCATCTGGAACGCGAGGCCGCGCGCCTCGTAATCGCGCCGCAGCCGCGCGAAGGGAGCCAGTTCCTCGCCGCCGGGCTTGTCCATGTGAATCGGAAGATTGTGCGCAAGGCAGCGATTCGCCGCCGGCACCAGCTCGGAGTTGGGAACCTCGACGGCCACGGCGTCCAGGCCGGGCATCGCAAAAAGCTCCTCCTCGGTCAGGCGCGGCAGGCCCTCGTAGGCGGATTCCTCCTTGTCCCAATGGATGTAGTTCGCCGCGCGCGTCGTGGCGCGATCGTCCACGACGCCGACAATTTCAAAGGCGTCCGGACGCAGGCGCAACGAGCGCATCTTGCCCGCGGCGTGCTCATGGCTCACGCCGAGCTGCGCGATCTTGATCGGTTTCATTTGAGCAACCTCCAGTCGAAGACCGCGCCGATGGGGAAGTCTTGCGGGGTTTGCGCGAGCGACGTGTAAACGGCGGGCGCCTCGAGCGGCGAATGGACGGCGGAGAGGATTTTCGCCATGTCAATCCGTCCGTCGGACATGAAGTTGTGGACGGCGCGGGCGTCGTCGCGCCAAGTCCACGCGTGCGGGCGCGACTCCTGTTCGGGACGCGCTTGCGTGTGCGCGCCGATGAGCTCCACGCCGGGGCGGTGCACCTCCTGGTAAAAATCAATCGCCGCGTCCGAGACGCGCGTGCAGCCGAGCAACGCGACGCGACCGAATCTCGCGGCAAATCCGAGCGACTGCTTCAGCGCGACGGATTGCCCCGTCACCTCGATGATCGCGTTCACGCCGCCGCGCGCCGCCGCGCGGATTTTTTCAATATAATCCGCGTCCGCGGGGTTGAACACATGATGCGCGCCAAGCGACATCGCGAGCTTCCGGCGAGCCTCGCTCAAATCCGACGCGATGCACGGCGCGGCACCGGCGACGCGGCACAGCGCGACCGCGAACACGCCGAGGATTCCCAGCCCGACGACCGCGGCGCTCTCGCCGATTTCGAGCCGCGTCTTGCGCAAGCCGCCGAGCGAAAACCCGCCGATCACGCCGAACACCGCGTGCTCGGAGGGCAGCGCGTCGTCGTCGATTTTCACGAGGTTGTTTTCGGAAATGTAATTAAAACTCGAATGGCAGCTCCCCCAATGCGTCAGCACGCGGTCGCCGGCCTTCACGCCGCGGACATTTTTTCCGACCTCGGCGACGCGCCCCACCCCGCTGTAGCCGAGGTGTTTTGGAAATTGTCCGGGCGCCGCGCCGGGACCGCCGAGGTTTGGCAAATCCATCAAGTTGGCGCGCTCCGTGCCCGCGCTGATGGCGGAGATTTCGTTTTCAACGAGCGCCTCGTCATCGGCGACGCCGCGCAGCGGCTCGTCGGTCAGCTCCGCCTTTCCTGCGGAAACAAACTGGATGATTTTTCGTTTCATGAGATTTTGCCTTTGGGTGTAAGTTTAGGGACGAAGTGGGTAGGAGAGGTTTTGCGGGAATTGCGACGGGCGCGAATTCTTCAACGCCGGACATCTTAGCAGAAATGTTTTCACCACCGTCATTGAAAATGATTTTTGTTTTTCGAGTTTTTGAAAAATATTTCAAAAATCCCGTTTTATTTTCACAAAACGAGAAAACAACGTCATCCTGGGAGCGCGGGCGTCCCGTCCGCACAAACCTTCAAGCCGGCGGGCGGGACGCCCGCGCTCCCGGGGCAAGCGTGGTTTTGAATATCAACGCGCACGGATTTGGGGTGCAAAAAAGCGGCACGGAGGATGTCCGTGCCGCTTTGAATTTTTTTGGCGAGCGGTGTCGAGGGCGCGCGCGAGGCGCGCCCCCACGCGCTTACTTGATGTTCGCGTGGTATTCCTGGAGCGAGTAGATCGGGCGCGTGGGGTTTTTGATTTTCACGGCGATGCCTTTCGCCGCGGCGTGGGCGGCGGCGAGGGTCGTCATGTAGGGGACGCGGTGCTTGATCGCGGCTTTGCGGATATACGAGTCGTCCTTCTTGCTCGCGCGTTTGCTGATCGGCGAGTTGACGATGAACTGCACGAGGCCGTTCTTGATGTCGTCGGGAATGTCCGGGCGGCCTTCGCCGATTTTGATGGCGAGGTCGGCGGCGATGTCGTGCTCGGCGAGGAAGGCGCGCGTGCCCACGGTGGCGCGGAGTTTGAAGCCGCTCGCGACGAGCGTGCGCGCGATGTCGATGACTTGCGGCGTGCGTTCCCACACGCTCATGAGCACGGTGCCGGCCGAGGGAAGCGGGCTTTGCGCCGCCTCCTGCGCCTTGCAGAAGGCGAGGCCGAAGTCGGCGGAGAGGCCGAGCACTTCGCCGGTCGAGCGCATTTCGGGCCCGAGGATCGGATCGACTTCGGGGAACTTGTCAAAGGGGAGCACGGACTCCTTCACGCCGTAGTGCGGGATGGTTTTGTGCGCGAGGTTCATCGACGGGATCGTGGCGCCGAGCATGAGTTGCGTGGCGATGCGGGCCATTTGCACGTTGCACACTTTCGAGACGAGCGGGACGGTGCGGCTGGCGCGCGGGTTGGCCTCGAGCACGTAAACTTTGTCGTTCTCGATGGCGTATTGCATGTTCATCAGGCCGACGACTTTCAACTCCTGCGCGATTTTGCGCGTGTAGGTGTTGATGGTTTCGAGGTGCTTGGGGTCGATCGAAACGGGCGGGATCACGCAGGCGCTGTCGCCGGAGTGCACGCCGGCGAGTTCGATGTGCTGCATGACGGCGGGGATGAACACGTCCTTGCCGTCGGCGAGCGCGTCGGCCTCGCATTCGAGGGCCGACTGGAGGAAGCGGTCGAGGAGGAGGGGGCGCTCGGGCGAGACGTCGATTGCCTTGGCAACGTATTCGCGGAGCATGTCCTCGTCGTAGATGACTTCCATGCCGCGTCCGCCGAGGATGAACGAGGGGCGGATCATAATCGGGTAGCCGATCTTGTCGGCGATGGCTTTCGCCTCGTCGAAGGTGGAGGCCATGCCGGACTCGGGCATCGGGATTTCGAGGCGCTCCATTTTGTGGCGGAAGAGGTCGCGGTCCTCGGCGTCGTCGATGGAGTCGATGCTGGTGCCGAGGATGTTGACGCCGTTGGCGGCGAGTTCGCGGGCGATGTTGAGCGGGGTTTGCCCGCCGAACTGCACGACGACGCCGAAGGGTTTTTCCTTGTTGTAGATTTGGAGGACGTCCTCGACGGTGAGCGGCTCGAAGTAGAGTTTGTCGGAGGTGTCGTAGTCGGTCGAAACGGTCTCGGGGTTGCAGTTGACCATGATGGTTTCGTAGCCGGCGTCGCGCAGGGCGAAGGCGGCGTGGACGCAGCAGTAGTCGAACTCGATGCCCTGGCCGATGCGGTTGGGGCCGCCGCCGAGGATCATGACTTTTTTCGGGTTGGCGGTCGGGACGCAGGGGCGCGCGGCGTCGGGCGCGCCGTAGGTGGAGAAGTAGTAGGCGGCGTTTTCCACGCCGGAGACGGGGACGGCCTCCCAGCTTTCGACGAGGCCGAGCGCGACGCGGCGGTCGCGTATTTGTTTTTCGGATACGCCGAGGAGTTTCGCGAGGTATTTGTCGGCGAAGCCGTCGAGCTTGGCCTGCTTGAGGAGGGCGTCGAATTCGGGGGAGGAGGGGAGCGCGCGCGTCTCGCGTGCGGACGCAATCGTCCCGGTTGCGCCATTGTTCGGGGACGCGTGCGCGGATGAGGATTCGGACGAGGAAGATTCGGGCGTGACGCCCGAATCGGCACGCGGGACGCGTGCGCTCCCCGGAAGGGAGTCGCGCGTTGCGTGGGCGAGGATTTTTTCCTCGAGTTGCACGAGTTCGAGCATCTGCTCGATGAACCATGCCTTCACATGCGTGATGGCGTGGACCTCATCGACGGTGGCGCCTTTGCGGAGCGCCTCATACATGACGTAGTGGCGCTCGCTGGTGGGGGTGCGCAGGTGCGCGAGGAGTTCGTCCTTGGAGAGGTCGTTGAAGTTTTTCGCAAAGCCGAGGCCGGAGCGTCCGTTTTCGAGCGAGCGGATGGCTTTTTGGAAGGCCTCCTTGTAGGTTTTGCCGATGCTCATGACTTCGCCGACGGCCTTCATTTGCGTGCCGAGCTTGTCCTGCACGCTCTTGAATTTTTCGAAGGCCCAGCGGGCGAACTTCACGACGACGTAGTCGCCGGAGGGCGTGTATTTGTCGAGCGTGCCATCGCGCCAGTAGGGCAGGTCGGCGAGGTTGTGCCCGGCGGCGAGTTGCGCGGAGACGAGCGCGATGGGGAAGCCGGTCGCCTTCGAGGCGAGCGCGGAGGAGCGCGATGTGCGAGGGTTGATTTCGATGATGACGATGCGGCCGGTCTTCGGATCGCGGGCGAGCTGGACGTTGGTGCCGCCGATGACGCCGATGGACTCGACGACCTTGAACGCGATGCGCTGGCACTCCTGCTGCACCTCGACGGGGATGGTGAGCATGGGCGCGGTGCAGAACGAGTCGCCGGTGTGCACGCCGACGGCGTCCACGTTTTCGATGAAGCAGACGGTGACCATTTTGCCCGTGGCGTCGCGGACGACCTCGACCTCGAGCTCCTCCCAGCCGAGGATGGATTGCTCGATGAGGCACTGGCGCGTGAGCGAGAGATCGAGGCCGCGCGTGACGATGGCGCGGAGTTCGTCGATATTGTAAACGAGGCCGCCGCCCGCGCCGCCCATCGTGTAGGCGGGGCGCACGACGACGGGGTAGTTGAGCTCGGAGGCGGCTTGCTCGGCTTGCTCGACGGTGTGGATGATGCGGCTGTCGGGCAGGCCGATGCCGAGCGAGCGCATGGTTTCCTTGAACACTTCGCGGTCCTCGCCGCGCTCGATGGCGTCGAGGTTCACGCCGATGACGCGGACGTTGTATTTGGCGAGGATGCCGGCCTTGGAGAGGGCGATGGAGAGGTTGAGGCCGGTCTGGCCGCCGAGATTGGGGAGGAGGGCGTCGGGTTTTTCCTTGGCGATGATTTGCTCGAGGCGCTCGACGTTGAGCGGCTCAATGTAGGTCGCGTCGGCCATGACGGGGTCGGTCATGATCGTGGCCGGGTTGGAGTTGACGAGGACGATCTTGTAGCCGCAGGCGCGAAGCGCCTTGCAAGCCTGGGTGCCGGAGTAGTCAAACTCGCAGGCCTGCCCGATTACGATCGGCCCGGAGCCAATGATGAGGACTTTGTGGATGTCGTCGCGTTTCGCCATGTGTGTGGAAGGATTTGTGTAGGTTCGGGGCGCGAGTGGTAAATATTTCGTAACGCGTAGTCGATGGAAATTTTTGTAATAAAATTTGGAGGCGCAAAATTCCCCGCTCAGCAGGCTATGCGCGCCTCCGCGACAAACGCACCGCGCCCGAGTGCGGCGCGCGCGCATTCCATCATCTCGCGCACGGCGTCCGCCGTCGCGTCATCGCGCAGCAACGCAAAACACGCGCTTCCGCTTCCGCTCATTCCCGCCGCCACGCCGAAGCGTCCGCGCAGTCGTGCCAGCAGCACCGGCAGCGCCACGAATTTTTCAAACGCCACCGGCTCCATGTTGTTGAACAATAAACCCTCCGCGCCCGCCGTCGTATTTTCGAGCCACGCCGCAAGCCGGGCTTCCGCATTTTTTTCAGCCAGATAGCTCTCCGGCGCGCGCGCGGCCATCCGGCGATAAGACCATGCGGTGTTGATGCTCACATCCGGTTTGAAAATCAGAACCCGCCGCCCGGCCAGCCTTCGCGCCGCGCCCCCGGAGAGCGGCTCCGCGCGTTCGCCCCGTCCGCGCATCACGACCGGGCCGCCGTGCAAAAACAACGCGCAATCCGATCCGAGCCCGCCCGCAAGCGCCACCAGTTGCGCGCGCCCCAGCGGACGCCCGGCCGCATCGTTCAACGCGCGCAAAACCATCGCCGCGTTGCTGCTTCCCCCGCCAAGCCCCGCGCCCGTCGGAATCCGCTTGTGCAGGGAAAACCGCGCGCCCCTCCCCCACCCGCTTGCGTTGCGAAACGCCTCCGCCGCCCGCAAAACCAAGTTCGTCGCATCCACCGGCACCGCGGCGTCCGCGCATGTCAGTTCAAACGGCGCGCCCTCGCCCATAAACTCGATCCGTATTTCGTCGCCAAACGACACCGGCGCCACGACCGACAGCAAATCGTGAAACCCGTCCGCCCTCCGCCCCGTGATGGCGAGGAACAGGTTTATTTTTGCCGGGGAAAAAATGGACACCGTGTGCACGTCGCGCCCATTCAAACACAGAACTCCCCGCACCTTGCAACACTGCTGACCTTCGTGCATATTTATTTTTGCAAAACAGACAATCATCCGCTGGACACACGTCCGCATTTTGCACAGCGTAGGTGTTTTAGTTTTTCGCCCTTCCCTCCCAAGTCCTCATCAAAACAACACCATGCGCACATTACGTCTCGTTGTATCCGCCGGCATCGCCGCGGCCCTCGCGCTGGGCGTCATCGGCTGCGCGAAAAAGACGCCCGCAAGCATCCCGCTCTTCAACGGCAAGGACCTCGAGGGATGGATCGTCTGCGCCAAGGATGGCAACCCCAGCGCCGCCAAAACTTGGGGCGTGAGCAACGGCGTGATTACCGACACCGGCACCCCCGCCGGATATCTCCGCACCGCGCAACGCCACTCCAACTACCGCCTCACCGTCGAATGGCGCTGGCTCGGGGCGCCCGTCGATGCGGACGGCAAACCCAGGCGGCGCAACAGCGGCGTGCTCCTCCACATGCAAGGCGAAGACGAAGTCTGGCCGAAATCCATTGAGGCCCAACTCATGGAAGGCAACGCGGGCGACTTTTATGTGTTCGGCGGAGTCGTAACCAAAGAACTTTTAGATCTGCGTATGAAAGCCGAGGCAACCAACGATGGTGTTCAAATAAAAAACGCGATCAACAATCGCCTCCTCGCAAAAAAATCCCCGTCATCCGAAAAACCCGCCGGCGAGTGGAACACCTACGAAATCGTCTGCGCCGGCGACACCATCACGCTCATCGTCAACGGCGTTGAGCAAAACCGCGCCACCGGCGTCACCGTAAGCGAAGGCCACATCTGCCTCCAATCCGAAGGCGCGCCGATGGAATTCCGCAACATCACCCTCACACCCCTCAAATAAACCCACTTTCGGCGCGCCAGCGCTCAACTGAAAACTGTTAACCGCAAACTCATCATTAACCACTAAAACCAAAACTCATGACACAACTCACCCGTCGTAAATTCCTCGGAACCGCCGCCGCGATCTCCGCCGTGCCGCTCCTCACAAAACTCCCCGCAGCCGCGTTTGCAGCCGGCTCGGATCGCATCAAGGTCGGCGTCATCGGCACCGGCGGACGCGGCGTCGGCGCCATGCGCAACTGCCTCGCCGCCGATCCCTCCGTGGTCGTCTGGGCGCTCGGCGATGTTTTCAAGGACCGCGTTGATGAAGCCCGCGAAAAACTGATCAAGGGCAGCCCGAAAAGCCGCAAGCCCTCCGCCCCGGTTCCGTCCGACCGTTTTTTTGCCACACCCGAGCGCTGCTTCTCCGGCTTCGACGCCTACAAACAAGTCATCGCCTCCGGCGTTGACCTCGTCATCCTCGCCGCCCCTCCGGGCTTCCGCCCGCTGCACCTCGAGGCCGCCATCAACGCAGGCAAGCACGTCTTCGCCGAAAAACCCGTCGCGGTTGACGCCGCAGGCGTGCGCAAAGTCATCTCCGTCGGCGAACTCGCCAAGCAAAAGAGACTCGCCATCGTCGCGGGCACGCAACGCCGCCACGCCGCCAACTACCTCGAAACCATGCGCCGCATCCACGACGGCGCCATCGGCGAGCTCGTCGGCGGCCAGTGCTACTGGCTCCAAAAAGAACTCTGGCACCGCGGGCGCAAACCCGAGTGGACCGAGATGGAATACCAACTGCGCAACTGGCTCTATTTCACCTGGCTGAGCGGCGACCACATCGTCGAGCAACACGTCCACAACATCGACGTCATGAACTGGGCCTTCGGCGGCCCCCCCGTGAAAGCCCTCGGCATGGGCGGACGCCAGGCGCGCACCGATCCGAAATACGGCGACGCCTACGATCACTTCTCCGTCGAATTTGAATACGCCAACGGCGTGCGCGTGCAAAGCCTCTGCCGCCAGACGCCCAACGCCGCGGGTCGCGTCAACGAGCGCATCGTCGGCACCAAGGGCTACGCCATGGCCGACGGCAAAATCTTCGGCGCAAACAAATGGAAATACGACGGCGACACACCCGACGCCTTCAAGGACGAGCACGTTGACCTCATCAGGAGTATCCGCGACGGCAACCCGCTCAACGAAGCCAAGCGCATTGCCGAGAGCACGCTCACCGCGATCCTCGGGCGCACCTCCGCCTACACGGGCAAGGAAATCAATTACAACTGGATACTCAACGCCTCGAAACAAGACCTCTCGCCGTCGCGTTACGAACTCGGCGCCGCGCCCGAAGTCGTGGTTCCCATCCCTGGCGTGACGCCGCTCGTGTGATTTTGACTTCGTCAATCGCAACAAGGGGCGGCGCTTAGCCGCCCCTTTGTTTTGCACGACCCGCCTTCGGCCCAACCAGCCCTCTTGACAGCGCGCGCTCACTTGCTTAGTTCACATTTCCCGTATGGAGGCTGTCCTCGAACAACCAGTGCTGGTCTTAAATCGCCTTTGGCAGGCGATTAATGTGATCGGCGCCAAACGCGCCTTCGCGTTGCTTGCGCGGGGACACGCCCAAGTCGTCCATCACCACGAAGAGGACTTTCACACCTTCTCGATGATGGACTGGATCGACTTCTCGCACCACAACCCGCCCCTGACCGACAACGAAATCGTCCACACCCCCACCCGCCGCATCCGCCTGCCTCGCGTCATCCTGCTCACCTTTTTCGACAAGCTCCCCTGCAAAGAACTCAAGCTCACGCGCAACAACGTCTTCGAGCGCGACAAAAACCAGTGCCAGTATTGCGCAAAGATTTTCCCGCGGGAGGAACTCAACCTCGACCACGTGATTCCGCGCCACCACAACGGACGCACCACATGGGAAAACATCGTCTGCTCCTGCATCCGCTGCAACACGAGAAAAGCCAACCGCCTCCCCCACGAGGCTGGAATGCGCCTCATCCGCAAACCGCAAAAACCCAAATGGCGCCCCGTGATCAGCCTCATGCTGAGCCGCCACGACCGCGAAATGTGGAAGGACTACCTCGACCTCGCCTACTGGAACGTGGAATTGGAGGAGTGAGCCGGCGCGTTGCCGTTTTTCACAGGGGCGTTGCTTGCGACTCCCAATTCGGCATCACAGGCCGAAAATTCCTAAAAAATTCCCGCTTGCCCTGCCCCAATCTTTCCCCATCTTTTTGACCTCTTGCGGCACTCACTCATGTCAAGCCGGCGCGCCGCATCGCTTCCGCCGGCCTCAGTAACCGTTAACCTTCAACCAAACGGCTTCACACGAAGCCTCCCGCGAAGGGCCGGCGTCCCGAAGCGAGGCGAAGGTTCCGCGCGACGCGTCCCACGGACGCACTGAAAGACACACATGAGTCAAATAATGAAAGATCTGCTCGCCGAATCCAGCTTCGACAAGCTCAAGGAAGGCCAGATCGTCCCCGGCACCATCACCGAAATTCGCCAAAACGAAGTTGTCGTCGATATCGGCGGCAAATCCGAAGGCCTCATTCCCGCCAGCGAATTCATCGACATCGGCGAACTCCAGATCGGCTCCCAGATCGACGTTTACGTTGAGAAACTGGAGGACAAAAACGGAATGCCCACGCTCTCCTACGACAAGGCCGAGCAAAAGAAAAACTGGGACAACATCCTCACACGCTTCCCCGAGGGCTCCATCGCCTCCGGCCGCGTCCGCGCCAAGGTCAAGGGCGGCCTCATCGTCTCCATCGGCGTTGACTCCTTCCTTCCCGCCTCGCACATCGACGTGCAGCCCCCCAAGAACCTCGACCAATACGTCGGCCAAACCTACGATTTCAAGGTTCTCAAAATCAACCTCGACCGCAAAAACATCGTTCTCTCCCGCCGCGAGCTCATCGAGGAACAGCGCACCAGCAAACGCCGCGCCCTCCTCGAATCCATCGAGCCCGGCCAGGTCCGCAAGGGCGTCGTCAAGAACATCACCGACTTCGGCGCGTTCATCGACCTCGACGGCATGGACGGCCTCCTCCACATCACCGACATGAGCTGGGGCCGCATCACGCACCCCTCCGAAATGCTCAAGCAGGGCGAGGAAATCCAGGTCATGATCATCGAAGTGAACCGCGACAAAGAGCGCGTTTCGCTCGGCCTCAAGCAAACCACCAAGAATCCTTGGGACGACATCGAGCAAAAGTTCCCCGTCGGCGCCAAGGTGCACGGCAAGGTTGTCAACCTCGTCCCCTACGGCGCGTTCATCGAAATCGAACCCGGCGTCGAAGGCCTCGTGCACATCACCGAAATGTCCTGGACCAAGCGCATCACGAAACCCTCCGAACTGCTCAAAGTCGGACAGGAACTCGACGCGGTTGTCCTCGGCATCCAGAAGGACGAGCAAAAGATCTCGCTCGGCCTCCGCCAGCTCGAAGCCAACCCGTGGGAAATGGTTCGCCACAACTACCCGATCGGCGCCCGCGTCCACGGCAAGGTTCGCAACATGACCACCTACGGCGCGTTCATCGAGCTCGAGGAAGGCATCGACGGCATGGTTCACGTCTCCGACATGAGCTGGACCCGCAAGGTCAACCACCCGTCCGAAATGCTCAAGAAGGGCGACGAAGTGGACGCCATCGTTCTCGACGTCGATCCCTCGCAGCAGCGCATCAGCCTCGGCATGAAGCAACTCTCCACCGATCCCTGGGCCGACATCGACGCCCACTTCAAGATCGGCGACGTTGTCACCGGCGTTGTCACGAAGATCACCAGCTTCGGCGCCTTCGTGGAGCTCAAGGACGGCATCGACGGCCTCGTGCACATCTCGCAAATCAGCGAGGACCGCATCGAGAAGGTCAAGGACGTGCTCAAGCCCGGGCAGGAAGTCACCGCCCGCGTCATCAAGATCGACACCGCCGAGCGCCGTCTCGGTCTCTCGATCAAGGCCGCCAACTACTCCGCGGAGCAGCTCGCGTCCGAAACCGCGACGCTCGAGGCGCTCACCCGCGACAGCAGCGGCGACATGATGAACCTCGGCGACATCCTCGACGCCGCCTCCGGAGACAAGGAAAAATCCGCCGAATAAGCGGACGCTTCATTCATCAGCAAAAAACACTCAACAACATCAAGCGCCCGGCCCAAACCGCCGGGCGCTTTTTTGCGCACAAGCACCAGCTTGCAATGCCATTTGCGAGCGAGATTTAGACCTGCGGAGGTGACGCCTGCTCGCTGGCCACGCCGAAAATCACGAAAGGAAAACACGCGGCGGTTGGCAGAATGTCGCTGACGCCCGGAACGGCGAAACCGCCCAAGCATTGACGGCACCCAAAGAATAAATCTCGCCCGTAAATGGCAACGGCACCGCGGCAGGGCGAAGCATCAGGCGAAGCCGAATCATGGTGCGCACGGATCAGCCGGGAGGCTTCGCCCTGCCGAATCGTGTTTCTCACAGCCCTGTTCGGCGCCGGATCGTTGGGCCTTACCAGATCGTCACGATGTCGCTGCCGCCGCGCCGCATTTTGTCGCCTTCCTTCACGTCGAAAGCCTTCCAAAATTCCTCAAGGTTTGAGAGCGGTCCGCGCACGCGCCACTCGGCGGGTGAATGCGGATCGATGACGATGAGGTTGCGACGATACTCGGGGCGGCGCACTTCGCGCCAGATGCTCGCGTAGCTGAGGAAGAAGCGCTGCTCGGGCGTGTAGCCGCCGATTTTTGCGCGAGATTGCCCGGCAAGCGCGCGTTGGAGCGCGGCGTAGGCGATCTTCACGCCGCCGAGGTCGGCGATGTTTTCGCCCTGCGTGAGCGTGCCGTTCACATGGAGCGCGCCGTCAAGCACGGTGTAGTTGTTGAACTGGTCAATTATGACCGCGGCGCGCTTGTTGAAAGCCTCGGTGCTTTGGGGCGTCCACCAATCCTTCAGGTTGCCCCGTGCGTCGTATTGGCGGCCCTGATCGTCGAAACCGTGCGTCATTTCGTGCCCGATCACGGAACCGATGCCGCCGTAGTTGACAGCGTCGTCGGCGTTGGCGTCGAAAAATGGCGGCTGCAAAATGCCGGCGGGGAAAACAATGCAGTTCTCAACCGGATTGTAGTAGGCGTTGATCGTGGACGCGGTCATGAACCACTCCGTGCGATCGACGGGCTGGCCGATCTTCGCGAGGTTGCGGCGCATTTCGTAAGCGTTGGCCGCAAAAACATTTTCCACATACGATGCGTCGCGGCTGATCGTGAGCGTGGAATAATCGCGCCACTTGTCGGGATAACCCATTTTCACGCTAAAGGAGTTGAGCTTTTCGAGTGCGCGCGCGCGGGTTGGCGCGTCCATCCACTCAAGCGTTTCGATGCGCGCGCGCAACGCGGAGCGAAGGTCCTCGACAAGCTTGAGCACGCGGGCCTTTGACGCGGGCGGGAAATATTTCGCCACATAAAGCTGCCCGAGCGCGTCGCCAATGCCGTCGTCGATGCTTTCCGTGACACGCTTCCAGCGCACCTTGATTTCCTTTTGTCCATTGAGCGCCCGGCCGTAAAAGGCGAAGTTTTCATTGACGAAATCGTCGCCCAGGCAGGGTGCCGCGCCACGGACAAGATTCCAGCGCAGGTAGGCGCGCCAGTCGGCGAGCGGGGTTTCGTTGAGCTGCGCGGCAAACGCCCGCATGAAGTCGGGCTGGCCGAGGTTGACGCTGCGAACATTGCGCGCGCCAATCGCCTTGAAAAACACGGCCCAATCGAAATCGCCGGTGATTTTGGCGAGGTCGGCGACGGCGGTTTTGTTGTAATTGGCCTCGGGATCGCGAAGCTGCACGCGCGTGCGCGAGGCGGCGGCGAGCTTGGTTTCGAGATTCATCACGGCCTGCGCCGCCACGCGCGCGGTCTCGGGCGGGTCTCCCGCGAACACAAGCATCTTTGCGATGTGCTCGACGTATTCGGCGCGCAATTTTTTCATCTTCTCGCTGTCGGTAAAATAATAATCGCGGTCGGGCAGGCCGAGCCCGCCCTGCGTGACTTGCGCGAGGTAGGACTCGCTGTCCTTCTCGTCAGCGTCGACGTAGAAACCAAAACTGTTGCGCACGCCGATCTGCTTGAGCGCAGCGATGACCTTGATCACATCGGCGCGTGATTTGATGCCCGCGATCAAGTCGAGTTGCGGCTGGATGGGTTTGACGCCCGCGGCATTAATCGCGCCTTCATTCATGCCGCTCGCATAAAAATCCCCGACCATGCGCGCGGGCGAGCCGGCCCTTGCGGAAGCGGCTGCGGCATTCTCACAAATCTCGTGCAGGTTTTTCTGCGTGCGGTCGATGAGCTCGTAGAAGCTTCCCCAGCCAAGCTGGTCGCCGGGAATCTCGACCGTTTTCAGCCAGGAACCATTGGCGTATTCAAAAAAATCGTCCTGCGGGCGAACCGAGGAATCGATGGCGCCGAGGTCGAGCTCGGCGCGCAGGGCGAGAGTGAAAATGAACGATGCGGCCAGAAGAGGTAATGCGCGAATGATGTGGTTTCTCATAGGGATGCGATTTTTCGTTGATGCCGGATGGATACGCCCGGCGCGCGGATTGCGCAAGCATTCTGGAATTGCACACGCGTGACATAGTCCAGACACTGCCGGGCTCCCAATTCTTTTATGAAGCACCCCAAATTATTTTCCCTCAAATCACCGCGCCTTCGCATTGCCATGATTTTGACCGTCGCAATGATGGGCGCGGTTTTTTTCGCACCCGCCGTTTTCGCCAAGGATCGCCGTCCGGAAGTCATCAAACAAACGCAACCGATTTATCCGTGGAGCATGAAAGAAAGCGGCATGACCGGCGAAGTGACCATTCGGTTTTTTGTGGATGAATCCGGCGATGTCGTTGATCCAGTAATCATACGCTCAAACCACTCCGGCTTTGAGCAGGCGGCAATCGACGCCGTTTTGAAATGGAAATTCAAACCAGGGATAAAAGACGGCAAGGCGGTCAAGACGCGCATGCAAATACCACTGGTTTTCCATTTGGATGGCGAAGAAGGAAGGAACGCCTACTCCTACACCACACCCGGCCCCTCCAAAAAAGACATCTCCAAAATGCCGGAAGGCTACCGCTACGATGTCGCGCCGAAGCCGCGCAGCGTAATCTATCCGGTTTATCCCTACGAGCAGTTGAAAAACAACACCAAGGGCAAGGCCAGCGTTGCGGTGTTGGTCGACGCGCGCGGGAAAGTCAGGAAAATGGAGATCACCAAGCAAAGCGCGCCGGAGTTCGGCCTCGCGGCGCTTGCGGCGTGCGAGTATTTCGAGTTCGAGCCCGCCACCCTGCAAGGCCAGCCGACCCATGCGATCATAACCGTGTCGCTTGAATTTAACAAAGGCTCCAAGTTCATAACCGGCGAAGACCGCGACATGCTTCGCATTGAGAAAAAATCGCCCGAAAAAATCATCCCCGCCGGCAAACTCGACGCCATGCCCAAGATGATTGCCTCGCGGCAGGCACCGTTTCCTCTGGCGGCGTTGCGTGAGAATCTGACCTCGGGCGAGGCCGTGGTGGAGTTTTATATCGACAGCAAGGGCATGGTTCGCCTCCCGCGCATCGTCTCCAACACGCATCCATCCTTTGGATACATCGCCGTGCAAACCATCGCGAACTGGCGTTTTGAACCGCCCCGCTCGGAAGGAAAACCAGTCATCACGCGCGCCCGCGTGCCGATCAATTTTGTCCCCAAGGTCAAAAAAACGCGCGCCAAATAAGCCCGGGGCGGCAAACGTAAACCGAAACGCCCGCGCTTCTCCGCTCGACGCGGCGCGCAAACTCGCGCTTTCTCGCTGGCATCATGAAAATCAAATCCGCCGAATTCCTCACCAGCGCGACGACGCTTCGCAACTGTCCGCGCGCCGACTGGCCCGAGTTCGCCATGATCGGGCGCTCCAACGTCGGCAAGTCCTCGCTCATCAACATGCTCACCGAGCGGCGCAACCTCGCCAAGGTTTCCGCCACGCCCGGCAAGACGCGCCTCCTGAATTTCTTCACCATCAACAACCGATGGCTGCTCGTCGACCTGCCCGGTTACGGCTACGCCAAGGTCGCGCAGGAAAAACGCGCCGATTTCAACGAGGCCGTCGCCGGCTACATCGAGGGGCGCGAAACACTGCGCTGCGTTTTCGTGCTCATTGACTCGCGCATCGAGCCCCAGCGCATCGACATCGATTTCATACAATGGCTCGGCGAGCGCGACATGCCCCACGCGCTCATTTTCACCAAGACCGACAAACAATCGCCCACCGCCACCCGCGCCAACATCGACCGTTTCAACCAGGCGCTCTCCGCATGGCGCGCCGAACTGCCGCCGACATTTCTCAGCTCCTCCCAAACCAAGGCCGGACGCGGCGAGATTCTGCGTTTTATTGAGCAAACACTGGCCGCATGAGACATATTGGCCGGTTTGTGAAAAAAAACCTTGAACTTCGTCCCGTGACAGAAGATTTTCCGCCTCCCTGTTTCTGGTAGGATACTCAAGTGGCCAACGAGGGCAGACTGTAAATCTGCTGGCTTACGCCTTCCCTGGTTCGAATCCAGGTCCTACCACCACTTTCCGCCTCCGAGAAATCGGAGGCTTTTTGTTTGGGCAAAATTACGCGCCGCAGTCGCGCCCCCACTCCGCTACATTCCGAAAATCTTCTGCAACCGCCGCCAGACTCCGGCGCCGAATTGGCGCAGCCGGCCCTTGTCATAACGTCCCTGCCCCATCGCGTTTTTTTGCACAAGAAACATTCCCTCGCCGACAAACAGGTCGTCGTAAAGCGGGCTCAGTCCGCGGCAGTAACGCCAAAGCGATTTCACCCGAGTGGGACGGTAACGCACCGCCGCCGAAAACCCCATCGTCGCCCACGCCTCGGCGCGCTGCACAGGACGTCGCCCGTCCTCGCGCAGTTCGGGAAACTCCGCCTGCACGCCGCGCTGCCCCGCCACAATCAAGCGGCACGGCCCCGCAAATTCAAAAAAACGAAACTGACCCGTCACCCACGCGTGCACACTGAAAAAACGCCAGTGGCTGCGAATCACCAGCGGCGCATCCGCCGCGCGCACGACACCCGCAAGATAACGCGGACGCAGCACCAGCGAGCCGCCCTTCGGCACCCGCACGACGGCCAGTTCGGCGCGCCGTCCGCGCAAATCCGCGCCCGCGCCCTTCCACTTGCCCGCGCCGCGCAAAGTCACACACCGCGTTTTGTCCGCGGCTTCGTTGCGCAACTCCGCCAGACGCGTCAGGCGACACGCAATGTTCATGAGGGGGAATCGCGCTTTCAGCCAGAAACGATTGCGGCGCGCCAGTTCCTCATCGGCCGACTCCACCAGCCCGGGTCGCGCGCACAGCAACTCACCCGGCATCAACTCGACCGTCACCGCCCCGCCCTCCCCGTCAACCGCCAGCGCCACATCCGCGCGTTTCGACAAGCGCAACGGTTTCCGTCTGATCACAAACGGCGTGGCGAGATAATACAGCGCAAGCCTGCCGACGAACGGCCACGCCATCCAAACCCCGAAAAAACAAAACGCGAACCGCCGTCCGTGTTTCCCCTCCCAAACCAACAGCGCGTAAAATTTGAGCTCGGAGGTTTCCGCCTCCGTTGCCGTGATGAGCCGCCCGACACGCGCCAGCGCAACCTCGGCGCGCTGCTGCGCCTGCGTCGCGTCCACCAGCTCCTGCCGCAATGCGGCGATGCGCTCGGACGCCCCGGTTTTGATTTTTTCCTGCTCGCCCCGCTTGCGATCGTTCAGCTCCTGCTCCTCGCGGGAGCCCGTCCAGCGCTTCCATTCGCTTTCGAGTGATTTGTGCAACTCGATCGCGCGCTCGGCCTCGGCGACCTTTTGTTGCTGCGCGCCCAGCTCGGCGCGCAACGCCTCGATGCGCGCGTCGGTTTCCTCGCACAACGTCGCGATTCTTGCGCGCTCCGCGGAAAACAAAGCCAGCTCGCGGGCGCGGCGTTGCGAAAAATCGCCGTCGTCGTGCGCATACAACCACCACGCCCACCCCGCCAGCCCGAGCGCCGCAATCACGCAGGCCGCGATCGCGCGCCTTAACAACCAAAGAAAAAACTGTGACAGATGCGAGGTCACGCCGGCCACGTTTCCATTTTCCAGGCGCCGTCCCAGAACATCCATTCGAGCCGCGTGCCGGTCACAAAATGCCGCGCCACGCCGGCGCGCTGCTCGTCCGTGAGGCGCTCGCCCACGCGGTTGACCACATCGAGCACCTGGCGAACCGTCGCGCCGAATTCATCGCCGCCATACGTGTCGATCCATTTTTGATAAAGCGCGTTGGGCGAACCCGCGGCGGTGAGCGCCTTGCCCACTTCCCAGTAAACCCAGTAGCACGGCAGAAACGCCCCGAGCGCCTCGTGATACGGACGCTCCTGCGCCACACGCAAAAGATACGATGTGTAGTGATGGCACGCGGGCGCGACGGGCGCGGCGGCAACCGCGTCGCGATCAAGTTTCCACGCCGAAAAAAAGCCCTCGTGCAACGCGCGCTCCACGACGATGGCGTTCGTGCCATGTTGCGCGAACATCATGAACTCGTCGTCGCTGGCAGCCCTTGCGCCGATGAGCGCGAGGCCGCGCCCGTAATCGCGCAGATAGTGCGCGTCCTGGAGCACGTAATGCCTGAACGCCTCCGCCGGCAATGTGCCATCGGTTAGCCCGCGCAAAAATGGATGCGCCAGAATCTTCTCATAAACCGGCAAGGCCGCCTGCCAGAGGGAATCAGTGAATGTGGACATCGTTGCAAAAGTAGATGCGCGCCTCACGCCGCCGCTCCGTGCCGGGCAATCCACGCGGCCAGCGCGAGAGGAAGCGCGACGCGCGCGCGATTATCCGAGCGGATGCAAACATGCTCCGTCCGCACAACCGCCGCGCGCTTGGCGGGCGCGCCCCCGCCGGCAAGCCGGGTGATTTCATAGTCGATGCGATAGGAGTCGTCCGAAAGCGCCGCCGGTTTGACCGCGATCGAAATTTTGTCCCCGCAAGCAAGCGGACGCAAATAATCGGCGCTGCTTTTTGAGATGGGAATGACGATGCCGTTGTCGGAAAAAAACGACTTCAACTCGATGCCCGCCGCCGCAAGCGACTCCTCGTAGGCTTCGTGGCAAAACGAGAGATAGTTTGCGAAATACACCACGCCCGCGGCATCGGTGTCCGCAAAATGAATCGTGCGTTGATAGGCGAACGGCGTCACTTGACGATGAAGTCCTTGAGATGGGCGTCGTTTTTGAACAGATCCACCGCCTTGACTTGGTCGAGCGTTTTGAGGTGCGTGTTTTGAGGATAGTTTTTGACGGCCTTGGCGAGAACCTTGCGCGCATCGTCATCGCGACCGAGCATCACAAGCGCGCGCAGTTTGCGTTCGATGAAAACGGGATTCTCCGCGACTTCCTTCAACTGCGCGTCGCACGCGGCGAGCGCGCCCTTGTAGGCCTTGGTCGCGCCGGATTTGTCGCCGAGGCGGACGCGCACCTTGCCGAGCTCTATCCAGTAGTCATCGACCGTGGGATTGAGCGTGGTCGCCTGCGTGAGCGATTTTTCCGCGGCCGCGTAGTTGCGAAGAAAATTCTCCATGTTGGCATCGCTGGCGTGCTTTGCCGCCTGATCCTGGTGGAGCTTGGAAACTTCCTTTTTGCCGCCGCCGCAACCGGCAATCAGAAAAAGAACGAGCAACGCGGTGAGGGTGCTTGTGATTTTTTGCATAAACTGGGGGTAACGTGAAACGAAGAGCGGCGCGGCTGGCAAACGATTCTTCAAAAAAACTCGCGCCCGCGATGGCTCCGCTTGCGCATGATTACGCGGCGACCGCCGACCAGAAGCGGCATTCGTCCGAGAAATCGCGCACGGCGCGCGACTCGGCGCTCACTTTGCTGCGCAGCGCGTCAAACGTGTGCCGCCAGCCCGTCACCGCGAGGTCGGCGAGAATCTCGGCGCGAGTGGGCAGGTGCATGAAGGTGCGCCCGGTTTCGTGCTCGAAATAACGGTCGCCAAACTCGACGAGGCACGGGTCCTGCCGACCTTCCGCCCAGCGATCCGCCTCCATGCGCCAGAGGATGCGCTCGCCGGCGCCGCCGACCTCGCGATCGTGCGTGGTGAAGAGCAACGGCGCGCCGGGTTTGCAAACGGCGCGCAGCTCAAGGAGCGCGGCGATGCGGTTTTTGCGTCCGGGGATTTGCATCAGGCCGTTGAACATAAAAAGCGCGCCTTCGAAACGCGGCGCGCCGCCGAATCCGTCCGCCTTGCGCAGTCGCGTGGCGTCGGCGTGGCGCACGCGGATGTTCGCGCCGGGCGCGCGCTCGTCGACAAGACTGCGCGCCTGGTCAACAAGCTCCTCGGCAAAATCAAACGCGGTGATGTTGCGGTAACCGAGATCGTGCAGGCCGACGGTCACGCGGCCCGCGCCGCAGCCGGCCTCAAGGAGCGCGGCGTCGCGGTTGGTGAAAAAACGCTGGATGAGAATGCTCTCGGATTTCCAGAGCCCGAGGAAATGCGCCGCGCGCGCGTAGTGGATGACGGTGTTAGGATCGTTGAAATCGTCCCGAACCGTGGCGGAGGTGATTTTTTTCGGGGAAGTGCTCACGGGGCGGCGGAATGTAGCGCGCGCAGCACCCGGTCGCGCATTGCTTCCGGCGAGAGGCCGTGCGCGGCGCGCAGCGTGGCGGCATCGGTGCCGTGTTCGACAAACGCATCCGGCCAGCCTATGCACTCGACGGGCGTCGTGACTCCTGCCTGTTGCAGCGTTTCAAGCACCGCGCCGCCGAATCCGCCGGTAATCACATGGTCCTCCATCGTCACGAGCAGCGGCGCTTTCGCGGCGTGCGCGAGCAGGAGTTCGCTGTCGAGCGGCTTGGCGAAGCGGGCGTTGACCACGCCGACGCTGAGATTGTTTTCCAGCGCGAGGCGGTCGGAAAGCGCGAGCGCGTCGCCCACCATCGTGCCAAGGGCCCAGATCATTGCGTGCGCGCCTTCGCGCAGCACCTCGGCTTTTCCGACGGGAAGCGCGGAGGGCTCCGCCTTGACCGGAACACCTTGCGCCGCGCCGCGCGGGTAGCGGATGAACATGGGGGCGTTTGCCGTAAGCGCCGTGTGCATCATGTCAACCAACTCGTCCTCGTCCTTCGGTTGCATGATGACGGCGTTTGGCACGAGGCGCAGATATGCGATGTCGAAGAGCCCGTGGTGCGTGGCCCCGTCGTTCGGCGAAAGCCCGGCACGGTCCATGCAGAAAGTGACGGGCAGGTTTTGCAGGCAAACGTCGTGCAAAATCGGGTCGAGGCTGCGCTGGAGAAACGTCGAGTAAATCGCGACAACGGGGCGGATGTTTTTCGTGGCAAGCCCCGCCGCAAAAACAACGGCGTGCTCCTCGGCGATGCCGACATCAAAAAACTGGCGGGGCAGCTCGGCCGCGAGGTGATTTAGCCCGGTGCCGGAAGGCATCGCCGCCGTGATGCCGACAATGCGCGGATCGGCCTTGGCAAACTTTGTGAGCGTGCGTCCAAACACCTCCTGCCACGCGGGCGGCGCGTCCGTCTTTACCGTCTCGCCGGTCGCCGGATCGTAGGGGCTCGCGCCGTGGAATTTTTCGGGCGAGTTGATCGCGGCGGGCAGGCCGAGCCCTTTTTTTGTGAGGACGTGGACGAGGATTGGCGAGTCGGACTGCTTCGCGAACTCGAGCCGGGCAGCAAGCTCGTCAATGTCGTGGCCGTTGACGGGGCCGATGTAGCGGAGGCCGTATTTCTCGAAAAGGGATGACTCGACAAAAAAATCCTTCGTTTCGCGCTTCCACTTCATCCAGGTGCGGTGCATTTCCTGCCCGCGCGGCAGCGAGGTGAAGAATTTTTCGAGGTCGTTGTGGATTTTGTTGTAAGTGGGGCTGGTGCTCAGGCGGGTGAGGTAGCGCGAGATGGCGCCGACGTTGCGCGCGATCGACCACTCGTTGTCGTTGAGGATGACGATGAGGCGCTTCGTGGATGTGATGATGTTGTTGAGCGCCTCCATGGTGACGCCGCAGGTGAAGGCCCCGTCGCCGCAAACCGCGACGACGTGCTCGCCGGTGCCGTTAAGGTCGCGCGCGGCGGCCATGCCGAGCGCGGCGCTGAGCGCGGTGCCGGCGTGCCCCGCTCCGAAGCTGTCGTGCGGCGACTCGGCGCGATTGCAGAAGCCCGACACTCCGCCGGTGTGCCGAAGTTTTTTGAAGAACTCGCCGCGCCGCCCCGTGAGCAGCTTGTGCACATAGGCTTGGTGCGAGACGTCGAAAACAATCTGGTCCTTTGGCGTGTCAAAAACGCGGTGCAGGGCGATGGTCAGCTCGACGACACCAAGGTTGGGGCCGACGTGGCCGCCGTTGCGCGAGGTGACGGCGATGATCTCGTCGCGGATTTCCCGCGCCAGACGCGGCAGCTCGTCCGGAGGCAGTTTCTTGAGGTCCGCGGGCGAGTTGATCGCGTCGAGCACGCGCGCATCGCCGTCGGCCACGGGACGGTCCGGCTGGGAAAATGCGGAAGGGTTGGTGGGCGGACTCATCCGTTATTCGCGGTCGGCAACGGGAAAAGCGGCGAGTTCCGCGTCGCCGTCTTTCTGTTTCTTAAGCAGCTCGA
Source organism: Ereboglobus sp. PH5-10 (assembly GCF_029504735.1). Classification (GTDB taxonomy): domain Bacteria; phylum Verrucomicrobiota; class Verrucomicrobiia; order Opitutales; family Opitutaceae; genus Ereboglobus. Next base: position 333,285 of record NZ_JAQFIP010000001.1, read on the forward strand.
TTTTCATCTCGGCGTCCTTGAGGCGCGCCTCGCAGATTTTGAGCAATTTGCCGCCTTCCTCAAATTTGACGAGCAACTCGGCCAGCGGAGTGTCCCCGGATTCCATCGACTCAATGGTTGCCTCGAGCTGTTCGAGCGCCTGTTCGAAGGATGGCGGGGTTTTCTGAGCCCTGGCTGATGTCTGTTTTTTTGCGTCCACGTTGAAAGAAGGCGATTAATGAAGTGAGGCGCGCCTGTTTTCAAGGGAGTAAAATGGGCGTGCAGTTCAAAAAAAACGAGCAATCGCCCGCAACCGCGGACGCCTTCGCGAAAATCCTTCCGCCAAACCAAGTGTTTTTTCGGCGATTGCCGGAGGCCGCCCCGCAGCCGGTTTATTCTCCAAGCTGCACGTTGTAACGGTTCAGCGACGTGGTTTCGAGACGGGCGAGCTCCGCGAGCGCAAGCCGGAGGTTCACGCGGGCGTCAATCTCGGCAAGGCGGGCGGTGTCGTAATCCTCCTTGGCTTCCTGCACGCGGCGGAAGGTGCTCAAGCCCTGGTCGTAACGGGCCTTTTCAAGTTCGTATTGCTGCTCGCTGAGCTTTGTGGCGAGCGTGGTGATTCGCACGCCCTCGTCGCTTGTTTGCACGCTGCGGACTGCGGTGCGCACTTGCACGAGGACGTTTTGGTCGAGCTGCTCGTAGCCAACTTGCAGGGAATCGAGAGAGGCCTTGGCGTTGGCGAGGTTGGCGCGCTCGCGACGCCGGCCCCACGGATAAGTGAGCGTGGCGCCGACGCTCCAATCGTGGTCGTCCTGGCTGAGTGTTTGGTTGAAGGCGCGCCCGAAGGTGCCGCGCGTGGCGTCGTAGCCGGCCGCGCCCACGAGATCGAGTTGGGGGAGACGGTTCCTTTTGGCGACGGCGAGGTCGATTTCGGATTGCTTGATCGCAAGGCGGGTCGAAGCGAGCGACGGCGAGTTGTCGCGGGCGAGCTTGTAGGAGCGGGCGAAGGAAACCGAAACGTCGTCGATTTTGCTCACGGCAAGCGGGCCGATGGCGGCCTCGAATTGGAAGGGGTTGATGAGCGAGAGGAGCGCGTCCTCGGCGTCATTGACGGCTTTTTGCGCAACAATGATATCGCGTTGCGCGGTGGCCACGCCGACCTCGGCCTGAAGCACGTCGAGGTTGGTGGCGGTGCCGACCTGCCGGCGCATTTTGTTTTCCTCGAGGAGCTTTTGCGCGACCTCGAGCGAGAACTTGCGAACTTCAAGGCGCGCGCGGACGAAGTCGAGATTGTAGTAGGCGTCCTCAACGGAGCGGATGGTGGAGAGGACGGTGCTTTTGAGGTCGTAGTTGGAGCGGTCAATGCTGAGCCGGGCGCGTTCGATGGCGGCCTTGTTGACTGTGGAACCGAAGTTTTTGAGAAGGGGTTGCGTGACCCTGAGCGTGAGGCCGCTGCCCCAGGCGGGATCAAAAACAGGAGTGGAGGATGAGGGGCCGGAATAATCCCTGCGGCTGGCGGCGTAACCAAGCTGGAGCGTGGCACCGGTGATTATTTTTTGCGAGACGGAGACGCTGGCGTCGGTTTCATGTGTGCCGGATGCGTTTCCCGTGCCGTAAAGATCGGAGCGGCTATAGGAGCGGTTGGCGTTTGCGGAAAAGCTGGGATCGTATTCAGCCCTGGCGATTTCGAGGGTGTTCACCGCCGATTCAGTGTCGATGCGCTGGATGCGAAGGTCGAAATTTTTGTCGAGCGCCATGGCGACGCATTGCTCGATGGTGAGCAGGGGCGGGGTGTTTTCAGCGGGCCGGGTTTCTGACGCCGGAGGTGTTGGCTGGGCGTTGGCGAATGCGGCGAGGAGGAGGGCGGCGACGGGCGCGAGGGCGAATCGTTTAAGCATGGATGTTTCTGTTTTGAAAACCGGGGGAATGCGTGGTGCGGGTGCTTTATGAACACGCGCGTTGATCAAAAAGTTACAGGTTGGTTGGGCGGGTTGCGCTTGGTGGCGAAATTTCTCTGGTGCTCTAGGACAACTCGCGCCTGACGCATCTCGCGGGCGGTGGTTGCGTTTTTTTGGGATATGCGATGCGTTTTTTTGCACAAAAGCAGAAAAGCTGCGGGCTTTTCTGCTTTTGTTTTATCGAAACATGCCCCGCGCGTTAACGGTTCGTCGTCGGGTCGGTTTTTGCGCGCTCGGCATTGGCGAGGTTGCGGCGATACTGGCTGGCGTATTCCATCGCCTTGCGGCTTGCGATCTGGCTGGCAAAGAGCGCGTAGTTGGGATTGCCCTCCGTGAGATCGGGAAGCTCGCAGCTTTGCGCATAAACGAAGCGCCCGTCCCTGGAAACGATGGACATGTCGGAAACCTCGCCCTGCTTGAGGTGCTCGAGCGCGGCGATAATGTTGCCATCAATGGTCTCGTAGGTCGCGGTGCGAAGCGTGAAGGCGGGAATGGACTTGGTGCTCACGGTCACGCCCTCGGCGGTCGCGGCCTTCGTGGCGGCATCCTCAAAGGTGGAGCCCGCGGCGATCGCGTCCTGAATCCGGCCCTTGAGTTTCTGGCCAAGGGCGACGAAGAGTCTTTGATTTTCCTGCGCGGTGTAATCCTCGGAAACCTTGACGCGCACTTCCTCGAACCCGGGCTCGCGCGCGGGGACCGTGGCCTGCCAGAAAAGGATCACCGCGCCGTTGTTGGTGTTGATGGCGTGGGAAACGCGGTTCTCGGCACCCAGGCTGAACGCCTCGCGCGCAATCGCGTAGCGGCTGTTGCCGAAGCGGGCGGGAGGTTCCTCCTCGGAAAAATCGGGCACGCTGTTGATCGTGGCGTTGTTCTGGATGAGGATGCGGGCGAAGTCGGGCGAGTCGGAGGTGATCTTGTCGGCGTAAAGTTTGTCGGCGAGGTTGCTGGCGGCCTTGTAGGCGGCGTCGATGGCGAGTTGCTGGCGGAGCGAAAGCTCGACCTGCGGTTTCACCTGCGCGTAGTCGTTGTCGGGCGTCGATTCGGCGGGAATCGCCATGCTCTCCGGGGCGGCCGCGGGCTTGGGGAAGCGGGCGGGATTCGCATCATAATGAGCGCGAACCTCGGCCTCGGTCGGCGAGATTCCGGCCATGAAGTGCGTGGCGGCGATTTCCGCGTAGCTAACGCGAACGCGCGGGGAAATGGTGTAGCGGGCGCGATTGGCCTCGAAGTAAGTGGTGAGCTCGAGATCGGAAGGCGCGATGTTTGCCTTGAAACTATCGCGCGCAATGGTCGCGGTCTGGAGCGTCCACGTGCTGTCGAACTGCTTGAGCACTTGCCGCACCTCGGAGGGGAGAACGTAACCCGGGCCGGCGATGAGCCTGGAGGCTGCGGCGATGCGGGCATCCTCGGCGAGGACGCGAGCGAAGTCGGCGGGCGTGGCGCTCACGCCAAGGCGACGGGGATCCTTGCGGATAATGTTGTAGGTGTCGGCGTCGAACCGGGGGGCGTCGCCCTCGCTCCGCTGCGCCATGAAGATGGGGATGCTTTGAATGTATGCCTTGAGCTCGGCGTCCGTCGCCTGGGGCACATTGAGCTGGTTGGCGGTGTGAAGCATCGCGTAACGCTCAAACGAATATTGAGTGACGTCGATGCCGCGCCTGGCGTAGAGAAGCGTGGCGCTCAGGGAGCCGTCGCGCATGATGCGCGAGTAATCCTGCTCGTTGCTCAGATCGAGGTCAAAAAACGGACGCTTGGGGGCCTTGTATTCGCTGCGTCCGAAACCGCCGGCCGTGTTTGTGATAAAAACAAAGGAGATTATGACACCCGCCAGCAGCACGAAGAAGATGATGCGGAAGTGTTGTTGGAAGGTTTTCTGAATCCAAGTAATCATGGGATGTAGGTAGAAAAAGGGAAAACGCTAGACCGGGAGACGGGTGTGTCAACGTGGGAGATTTGGAAAAAGAAAAAACCGCCACGGAGAATTAAAACGCTTTACAGTGGCTGGAAAGCCATGCACGTTTCGCCCTTTTCCAACTTTTCCACCACATAAAACACCATGGGCAATCTGAAGAAGAAACGTCGTCTGAAAATGTCGAAGCACAAACGCCGCAAGCGTTTGAAATCAAATCGTCACAAAAAGCGCACGTGGTAAGGGCGAGCGGTTGCGAGCAATTCGCAACGCGCCTTTTGCCGCCGTCGTTGCACGCAAAAACGACATCACGCCCGCAAAACCATTTCACCCGCTCTCGCAAGGAGCGGGTTTTTTAGCGCAAAATGCGGAGGGTGCGCGGCGCGCATGTGTCACCGCGCACGTCATAAAATTCCGGCATCCACCCGGCAAATGCGTTTTTCAGAACTAGAGATTGACAGTTTTGCGAGAGGTCGTGAGATTCGCCGCCCTTTTCTTACGGCGATCATAGCTCAGTTGGTTAGAGCACAAGATTGTGAATCTTGGGGTCGCGGGTTCGAGTCCCGTTGGTCGCCCCATTTTGCGAGTGTCGCAAGATGTTTTACCCAAGCGCATAAAAGCGCTCCTTGCGCGCCTCCGTGACACTTGAGGCTCACAAAACCACCATCTCGTCGCGATGCATGACCTCGAGATGTTTGCGCGCCGGATACAACGCGCGCATTTCATCGCCGTGCTTGCCCGCGATTTTTGCGATGTCCTCGCTGCCATATGAAATTTTTCCCCGCGCGATCACGACACCCGCCGACGTGGTGACATTCACGATTTCACCCGCCGCAAAAACGCCCGTCGCACCCGTCACACCCACGGCGAGCAAACTCCGCCCGCGCTCCCGCAGCGCCGGCACCGCGTCGTCCTTCACGCTGATCGCGCACACGGGGCGCTGAAAATAAGCGAGCCAGCGTTTTTTCGATTCCATGGGAATTCCGCTCGGCACAAAAAACGTGCCCGGTCCCGTGCCCGCGAGCAGCCTGTGCATGATTTCCGGCTCCGCGCCGCTGGCGATAAACACACCGCAGCCGGATTTCATGGCGAGTTTCGCGGCGGCGATTTTGCTGATCATGCCGCCGGTCGCCGTGATGCTTGTCGTGCCGCCCGCCATCGCCTCGATCTCGGCTGTGATCTTGTTCACCACAGGCACGATTTTTCCCGTGCCCTTCATGTCGACCAGTCCCGGCGCGGTTGAAAGGATGAACAAATATTGCGCGCCAACCAGGCTCGCGACCATGGCCGAAAGCGTGTCGTTGTCGCCGAACTTGATCTCGGCGGCGCTCACGGCGTCGTTTTCGTTGATCACGGGAATCGTGCCGTAGTCGATCAACGTCTCCAGGCATTTTTTCACGCCGAGGTAACGCTCGCGCCCGCGCATATCCTCGTGAGTGAGCAACACCTGCGCGGCGGTCAGCCCGTGAGGATCGAAGCCGTCCTGCCAGTATTGCATGAGCAGCGACTGCCCGATGGCGGCGCACGCCTGCTTTTTGGAAATATCCCTCGGCCTTTTTTCCAAGCCGAGCCGGCCCATGCCCAGGCCGCCCGCCGCGGACGACACGACGATCACCTCGACACCGCTTGCGCGAAACGCGGCGATCTCGGAGCAAAGCGCGGCGATGCGCGCGGCGTCCAGTTTCCCGATGCCGGTCGTGAGCACGCCGGTGCCGAGTTTGATGACAATGCGCTTGGGCTGGACGATGGGTTTCATGCGAAATGGAAACTGCGAATGATTGGGGCACGACCTTACGCGATTATTTTGCCGCCCCGCCAGTCCCAAGTGAACACCATCGCGGCAAAAATGCGGCGCGGCGCGGCGATTTTGTTCGTCAGGCCGCTTGACGACTTTGTTAATGTGCCAGTTTTACCGCGCTCCCACATGCACTCAACCGTCCTCACCACCATCGCCGCCACGGGATTCACCGTCGCGTTTTTTCACGCGGCCATCCCCACGCACTGGCTGCCGTTCGTGCTCGTGTCGCGAGTGCGCGGCTGGTCGCGGGGCAAAACACTCCTCGTCGCGCTCTTCGCCGGACTGGGGCACGTGCTGGTGACAAGCCTGCTCGGGCTCGCGATCGCGTGGCTCGGCTTCGAACTCGATGAACATCTCGGACACGCCTTCACATGGATCATCGGCGGCGCGTTGATCCTCGTGGGGTGTTTTTATCTCTGGCGGCAATTTCGCGGCAAGGGCGTCTGCCATCATCATGTGCCCGAATCCAACCACACGCCCAGCGAGCACTGCGGCCATGAGGGCGAGCATGACCCGAGCCACTGGGAGGAGGAGCTGACGCAAAGCGCGCTCGCCACCAAGCGCAAAAGCGACTGGACCGTGATCTCGGGCCTGTTCGTGATGCTCACGCTGTCACCCTGCGAGGCGTTTTTGCCCGTGTATCTTTCCGGGGTGCAGTTCGGCTGGCGCGGGTTCTTCACACTGAGCGTGATTCTCGCCGCGGGCGCGCTGGCCGGCATGCTCCTGTTCACATTTCTCACGCTGGTGGGCCTGGAGCGAGTCAACCTAAAGCGCGTCGAACGCTGGGAGGCGGGCCTGCTCGGCATCCTGTTTTGCACACTCGGCGCGCTGTTCATCGTCATCGAAAGCGCCCATGCGCACGCGCACTAAAACGTGAACGCGCCCATCGACCAAAGGACTTTCCGGCGCGATCTGCTCGCGTGGTATCGCGCCAGTGCGCGCGCGCTTCCCTGGCGCGCCAAACCGTCGCTCTACAAAACCGTTGTCTCCGAGTTCATGCTCCAGCAAACGCAGGTAAAAACCGCCCTGCCCTATTTTGAACGCTGGATTCGCGAGCTGCCCGGTTTCGACGCGCTCGCCGGCGCGCCCGAAACGCGCGTGCTCAAACTCTGGGAGGGCCTCGGTTATTACTCGCGCGCCCGCAACCTCCACAAACTCGCGCGCGCCATCACCGCCATGCCCGAGCCGCCGCGCGCGCCCGCCGCGTGGATCGAACTGCCCGGCGTCGGCCCCTACACGGCCGCGGCGATCACAAGCATCTCGTTCGGCGAACCGATCGCGTGCGTGGACGGAAACGTCGTGCGCATCCTCGCGCGGCTGACGGCGGACGGCACTGTGTTTCGCGATTCATCCAGCGCCGCAAAATATTTCACGCCAATCGCCAACACGCTTGTAAACAAAGCCGCCCCCGGCGACCACAACCAGGCCATGATGGAGCTCGGCGCGACCATTTGCACGAGACAAAATCCATCGTGCGCGATCTGCCCCGTCCGCTCCAACTGCGCCGCGACGCGCACGCTTTCACCCGAACAATTCCCAAGGCTCGCCGCAAAAAAAACGGAGGAGCAAAGCGTCTGCCGCATTTGGTTTTTGAACACAAAACGCGACGCCGTGCTGCTTCACCGCGCCTCGCCTTCCGCGCGCAGGCTGGCCGGGATATTCGAGCTGCCCTCGCCGGCGGACATCGAATTGGGCGAAAAAGACCTAACCACGAAAAACGCAAAACTGGTTGCCGGGCAAAAACGCAGCATCACGCGCTATCGCATCACGGAAAAGTTTTTCGCGCTGACACCCGGCGCGCCATTGCGCCGCCGCATCGACGCGCGCATAAAAACCTCCGCGGGCACGCTCCAATGGATCGCCCTGGGCGATCTCGCCAAGATAACCCTTTCCGGCCCCCACCGGCGAATCGTGCAAAAACATTTTGCCTGATTCCGCGCAAGGCGCGCCCACGCACACGCGGTGTCACGCGCCGTCCGTTTCGACATTGAAGGACTCCAGCGCCTCAAGCGCGGCACCTTCCTCGGCGGCTTTTTTCGACGTGCCTCGCCCGCGCCCCATCGGCTTGTCGTTGATGAAAACCACCGCCTCGTATTCCTTGGCGTGATCGCTGCCCGCGGCGTGCTCGACAACGTAGCGCACCGCGTTGTTGCCGTGCGCGGGTTGCACGAGTTCCTGCAAACGGCCCTTCGGATTTTCGGCGGGTTTCATCGACGCAAGGCGCTCCGGCAACGATCCCAACAATCCGAGCACAACACGCCGCGTGACGGCCAGATCGCTGTCGATGTAGATCGCGCCGACAAGCGCCTCAAACGCGTCCTCCAGCGCCGAGTCGCGGTTGCGTCCGCCGGCGGCATCCTCGCTCGCGCTCACGAGCATGGCTTCGGACAGGCCGATCTCTCGCGCCAGGTCGCTGAGAAATTTTCCCTTGGAAAGCATTGAGCGATATTTGCTCAGAGAGCCCTCGCGGTCGCCGGGAAACATGTCGAAGAGCACCTCGGTCAGCGCGAGTTGAAGGACGGCGTCGCCGAGAAATTCGAGCCGCTGGTTGCTCTCCGCGACATCGGCGTGGTCGTGCAGATACGACGGGTGCGTCAGCGCGCGCTCAAGCAGCGCCGGCTCGCGAAACGTGTAGGCGATGCGTTGCTGGAGTTGTGCGATGGCGTCCGTGTTTTCGTCCTGTTTCATTCTACATTATCCATTTTGCATTTTACATCAGAGGGCGTCAGCCCTCGTCAAGAGCTCGCGCTCGCGTAGCGGCGCAGGCCGCGGTTGAAGACAAACACGGCCATAGAAAACCACACCGCCGCCGCGCCGGCGAGCCAAAGAACATGCGCCGGCGATATTCCGCGCAACAGGGTGTTCGCGGGGATGTTCGACACCACCACGACGGGAATCACATACACAAAGGCCACGTTGATGATGACGCTTTTCACGGCTTCGCGCGGCAGTCGCGAAAATTCCGTCAGCGAAAAATAACTGCCTTCGATGCCCTCGGTTTTGATAATCCAGAACGTGAGCGACACGGCGAGCAGGATGAAGCTGTAACTGATCGCAAGGCTGCACACGAGCAGCAGCACATAGGTGACAACCTGCCAGGCGGTCGGCGCGACGCCGAGCTGCCAGAGCGAATAGACCACGAGCGCGATGGCGGCGAACACGTTCATGAGACTGTCGAGGTCGAGCTTTCGCGTGGAGACCATGAAGAGCACGTTGCCCGGCTGCGCGAGGAAGAAGTCGAAGTTGCCGCTGCGCACATTGCGCCCGAGCTCGAAGATGTTGCTCCAGAAAAATCCCATCATGAGCCGCTGGATAATCATCGACGTGCCGATGAGGAGCATCATCTGGTATTTGTTCCAGCCGGCGATGGAGTCGGTGTGCTCGTAGATCACGGCGATGAGCGCGACGTTCACGCCCATCCAAAGCAGCTCGACGATCGACCACATGATGAAGTCGAACCGAAACATCATCGCGCGCACGACGGAGTAGCGCACGCACGCGAGCCAGATGCGGCCATATCGCGGCCCCGCCGCGACACGGCCTAATGTGGAATGGAGAATGGAGAATGGAGAATGCGACGAACCAGCGGCGGGACGAGTCGTCCGGCCTTCGGGTGTCTGCGTGTTGTCTGGGTCATTCTTCATTATACATTTTTCATTCCGCATTAGCCGCGCGGCGGCGTCAGCCGCCGACTGCCGTGTGGCGTCTGAGGCCTCGCGTCCAGAGGAGGCGGGCGATGGTCAGCAAGATAATCATCCAGGCGAATTGCAGCATCAGGCCTTGCGCGGCTCCGGCGGGGTCGTTCAGGCGGCCCGTGAGGATCGCCACGGGGAAATACATTTGGTAATAATAGGGCAGGTATTGCGAGAAGATGAAGAGCGGGCGCGGGAGCAGATCGAGCGGGAAGATTTGTCCGGCGAGGAGCGACTCGATCGCATACGAGAGGACGACAAACGACTGGATTTCGAGAAACCAAAACGTCAGCATTCCGAAGCAAAACGCGATTGTGAACTGGATCACCGCGGACATGGCCAGCGCGGGCAATCCAAAGTATAAGCGCCACGCCTCGCCTTCGCCGAAGGGCAGCTCCACGTAGTCGCGCACAAAGGGCAGCGCGACGAGCAGCGGCACGATCGCCAGTAGCCCCGACACAAATCGCGCCGCGCCGAATATGCTCAGGCGGTAGATGAAGTAGTCGATCGGTTTCAGCAGGAACTGGTTGATGAGGCCGTTGCGGATTTCCTCGGAGATTTGATAGTCCTCGTTGAACGCGCTGATGAAAAAACGAATCACCATGAGCGCGATGAAGTAGGTCATGGTTTGCGCGACGTTGAAGCCGCCGATCTCGGTTTTGCCCTCGTAGGCCGCGCTCCAGAGCATAAAAACGACGACGAGATGAAACGCCGAAAAGCTCGCGCGGATGAGAAAATTCCACCGGTAGATCAGGTTGCTTTGCAGCCCGACGAGAAAGACGTGGCGGTATTTGTTGAGGGAGCGAATCATCGGTTCGTCGTGGGGGCGCACCTTGCGTGCGCCCTGATTATCGAGCGGGTGTTTGCGTGCGTCGCCACAGGGCGTGCGTGGACGAGGGCGCACGCAAGGTGCGCCCCTACGGGGCAGGCATTTCCTTTGGCTCCTTCGGCTCGATCAGTTCGAAGCGGGCGATCAATTCCTTCGCGAGATTTTTGTAGGCGGTGGCGCCGGGCGAGAGGGGGTCGTAGTCGAAGATCGTTTTGCCAAAGCTCGGCGCCTCGCTCAGGCGCACGGTGCGCGGGATCACGGTGTCGAACACTTTTTCGGGAAGATGCTTGCGCACTTCCTCGACGACTTGGCGGGAGAGGTTTGTGCGCACGTCATACATGGTCATCACGATGCCGCCGAGGTCGAGGGCGTCGTTGATGCCGGCGTCCTTGATGCGATTGACGTTGCGCAGGATTTGGCCGAGGCCTTCGAGCGCCATGTATTCGCATTGGAGCGCGATGAGGAGGTGGTCGGCGGCGCCGAGGCCGTTCATCGAGAGCATGCCGAGCGCGGGGGGGCAGTCGAGGATGATGACGCGGAAGCGTCCGGTGTCCTTGATTGACTGGAGCACGCCGCGCAGGCGCGCGAGGTAGTTTTCGGTTTGCGCGAGTTCGATTTCGGCGGCGGCCATGTCCTCCTCGCTCGGGATGAGCCAGAGGTTTTTCACCGGCGTTTCCACGATCATGTCGGTGGCGGAGCCTTCGCCGAGGAGCGGATCGTAGAGGCTTTTGCCCTGCTGTTTCTCGACGCCGATGGCGCTGGTAGCGTTGGCCTGCGGGTCGAGATCGACGAGGAGCGTCGGGATTTTTCTCGCGGCAAGCGCGGCGGCGAGGTTGACGGCCGTCGTGGTTTTGCCGACGCCGCCTTTTTGGTTCGCGATGGTGAAAACGGTGGTGCGCATGTGGTGTGGGGTTTTTGAAGAAGAATGTGTTTTGAATTAATTTTCGATTTTCGATTCTCGATTTTCGATTGGGAGCTGCCGCTCCGTTTTCGATTTCGAGACCGCGCGGTAGCGCGCAATCGAAAATCGAGAATCGAGAATCGAAAATTCCTCAGTGGTTCAGCGCCATGAGGAATTCGGCGTTGGTCTTGGTTTTCTTGAGGCGCTGGAGGAACATTTCCATGGCGTCGATGGGCGGGATGCCCTGCATGGCGCGGCGCAGGCCGTAGATGCGCAGCATTTCGTCGGGATGGTAGATGAGCTCCTCCTTGCGCGTGCCGGAGCGGTCCATGTTGATCGCGGGGAAGATGCGCTTGTCAACGAGGCCGCGGTCGAGGTGGAGCTCCATGTTGCCGGTGCCCTTGAACTCCTCGAAGATGACTTCGTCCATGCGGCTGCCGGTGTCGACGAGCGCGGTGCCCATGATGGTGAGCGAGCCGCCGCCCTCGATGTTGCGCGCGGCGCCGAAGAAGCGTTTCGGTTTTTGGAGCGCGGTGGCCTCCATGCCGCCGGACATGATTTTGCCGGAGTTGGACGCGAGGGCGTTGTAGGCGCGGGCGAGGCGCGTGATCGAGTCGAGGAGGATCACGACGTGCCGGCCTTGCTCGACGAGGCGGCGCGCTTTTTCGCCAACCATCTCGGCGGCGTGCACGTGGCTTTCGGGCGCCTCGTCAAAGGTGGACGCGACGACTTCGCCTTTTGTGTGGCGCTTGAAATCGGTGACTTCCTCGGGGCGTTCGTCGACGAGCAGGAGGATCAACTTCACGTCGGGAAAATTTTCCGAGATGGAGTTGGCCATGTTTTGCAGGAGGATCGTCTTGCCGGTGCGCGGCGGGGCGACGATGAGGCCGCGCTGGCCGAAACCGATTGGCGTGAGGATATCGACGGCGCGCATGGAGACGTCCTTGTGCACGCCGGGGGCCTCGAGGAGGATGCGCTTGAGCGGATAGTAGGGGATGAGCTCCTCGAAGGGCACGGTTTTCGAGATTTCCTCGGGCGACATGTCCATGACGCTGTTGACCTTGACGACCGACGGGCAGCGTTCGCCCTCGCGGGGAACTTGCACGAGCACTTGCACGCGGTGGCCGCGCTTGAGGCCGTAGCGTTTGACGAGGCTTTCGGGCAGGTAGGCGTTTTCCGGATACAGGCGGTAGTTCACCGATTCGTGCACGATGAATCCGTAGCCGCGGTCGGTGAGGTCGATGTAGCCGTTGTCGAGGAGGGGGATTTTTTGCTCCTCGGCGACCTTGAAGATGGCGGCGATGAGTTGCTTGCGGTTGGGCGCGCCCTCGAAGGCGGCGTTGCGGTTGCGCGCCTCGGCGGTGAGTTCGGCGAGCGTGAGCGCGTAGAGTTTTTCGAGGTAAATCGGTTCGTGCCCGGCGGTGCCGTCAGCGATTTCGGCGGCGAGCGTGTCGAGCGCGGCGATGTCGGCGAAGCGGTCGGGCGCGGGCAGGTCGCCGAAGACGGGGTTGAGGCTCGGCGGGGGCGGTTGCTGCGGATGCTTGCTGGCGTGCTGTCCGTGCTTGGATTGCTGCTCGGCCCACTTGCGCGCCTTCTTTTCCTTTTTCTCGCGCTTGATGCGTTTCCAATAGGATTCGTATGGCTGCTGCTGGCCGCCGCCGTTGTCGCCGCCTTGCTGCTGGTTTTGCTGGGCTGCCTGACCGCCCTCGGCGGGAGCGGGGGCGTCGGAGGTTTGTTGCGAATCAGCAGGCGCGACGCTTGTGTCGCCGGCTGGCGCGTCGGCAACGGAATCGGTGCGCGAAACGGATTCGTCGGCGTCGTGCGCGACCGCGCGGTTCGCATCGGATGCGTCGGAGATGTCGGCGTCGGTCATGGACGCCGATTCGGTCTCCGCGGCGGGTTTGGGCTTGAAGGTTTCGCGCTCCTGTTTTTCCGGCTTGGGAGCGGCATCGTTCGCGGGTTCGTCTTCGGTTTGGCCGAGGGGAAGCTCGTCCACGTTTTCAGTGGCGGCGGCTTTTTTCGTGCGCTTGCGGGGGGCGCGCGTCTTTTTCGGGGCGGGTTCGGTTTCGGGCGCGGGCGCGGTTTCGATTTCAGTGATTGCGGGCTCGGCGACGGCGGGTTCGGCGGCTTTTTTGGCGCGCGGCGGACGGCCCGGTTTGCGTTTGGGCGCGGGCGCCTCGCCGTCGGTGACTTTCTTGGATCTTGCCATGTTGGAAATAGGTTAAGGTTAAAATTTTAGTTTAATGTTACGGATTAAGGTGAGAATCGGGGGAATCGGGGCACGGGCGCGGAAAGCAGGCGCGCCTCCGTTTGCAGTTCAAACAAGGCGGGCGGCCAAGTATTTGATCTGGTCTCGGAGAAAATCCGTGCTGCCATCGTTGGACAACACGAAGTCGGCTTTTTCAATTTTTTGGGCCAAGGGCAATTGCTTGGAAATTCGTTGCGCGGCGAGCGTGTGGGAAACACCGCGCCCTGCCAACCGCGCAAACTGAGTTGCGCCAGAAGAGGCCACGCAAACGACGAAATCAAACCAATTTTCCAAACCTTTTTCGTAAAGCAGCGGCGCCTCCACCACCCAATTGGCCGCCCGATCACCCTCAAGTTGCTCCCGCCACAACACATACAACCGCGGCAAGACAAAATCCTCCCACGCGCGCAGCTTCGCCTCGTCCGCAAAAAGCACCCGCGCCAGCGCCGCGCGGTCGATTTGCCCGCAGCCCGCCGCATCGGTGACGATCACCCCCGCGCCAAAACGCCGTTCCGCTTCCGCCACACATTCGGGAGCGGTGAGAATCCGGTCGCGCACGAGCGCATCCGAATCAATGCGCCGGAAGCCCATCTCCTCGAAAATGCGTGTTGCAGTCGATTTGCCGCAACCCATGCCGCCTGTGATTCCTAAAATCATCGGTATTAACAATACGTTATCTACACAAAAAAATCAGCTAAATGAACACAACTGCAATTACTTAATTGCATTCATGATCAAAATTAATAACACCGTTATTGCAAACATTGTTAAAAAAACATGAACAACGGCTCGCATCTCATAACCGTTGACCAACTGGAGGCCATTCTGACCACCAGCTTCCGGCGGATGTTTCCGGACACAACGATCCACCTTGTGCCCGAAGTTTTCGACCACGTGCAGGCAATGTTTGAAGGCCGCCATCCCGATTACCAAGCCAGCGACACCCCCTACCACAATTTGCAACACACCATGCAAGTCCTTCTGTGCTACAACGGCATCATGGAGGGCTGGCACATGTCCGGCACCGAACCGCGCCTCACCCCGCGCCAATATGAACTCGGCGCTTGCGCCGTGCTCTTTCACGACACCGGATACCTGAAACTGCGCGCCGACACGCAGGGCACGGGCGCCAAATACACATTCACGCATGTCCTCCGAAGCTGCTCGTTTGCCGCGTCCTATCTTCCGCGGCACGGCATCACGCTCGCCGAGATCGATAGCATCCTCGCGATGATTGGTTGCACGGCCTTCACGCAAGGCTCCCGCCATTTTCGCTTCCAGGAACCAATCGACGGCATCGTGGGCTGCGCGGTCGCCACCGCCGACTACCTCGGGCAAATAGCCGCGCCCGATTACCCCGAATCGCTCCCCCTGCTTTTTTCCGAACTCAAGGAATCCGACGACTACGCCAACACACCCCCCGCCGAACGCCGCTTCAAAACACTGGACGAACTTGTAACCGACACCCCCGTCTTCTGGTGCAAATATGTCCAGCCGCGCCTCGAAAAAGAACTTCTCGGCGTCTATCGCTTCCTCGCCCGCCCCTACCCCGACGGCCCCAACGCCTACATCGACGCCGCCAACGCCAACATCGAGCGGATAGAGAAAAGACTGAAGGACTGAAAGGCTGAAAGACTGTTTCGAGCGCAAGCGACAGTCCGCCAAGGCTGAATCGCTGAAACAACCTTGCGCACCAGCCCGTTCGGTCATTCAGTCCGTCAACTCTTTCAGTCTTTCAGTCTTTCAGTTTTTCAGTCCTTCAGCCCTTTCCTCCCCGCCCATGCTCGCCACCCTCAACTCCGCCACGCTCCAAGGCATCGACGCCGAGCTCGTCCACGTTGAGGTCAACACCGGCGAAGCGGGCGAACTCAAGCTCATCGTCGTCGGCCTGCCCGACACCGCGGTGAAGGAATCCACCGACCGTGTGTTCTCCGCGCTCGGCAACAGCGGCTTCAAAAAACCCTTCTCGCGCACCACGATCAACCTCGCCCCCGGTGACCTGCGCAAGGAAGGCCCGCTCTACGACCTGCCCATCGCCCTCGGCATCCTCGCCGCAACACGCGCCGACGGCAGCGCCAAAACCCTCCGCCCCGACGCGCCTCTCGACGACTACCTCATCGCCGGCGAACTCTCGCTCTCCGGCGCCACGCGCCCCATTCGCGGCGCGCTCGCCATCGCCCGCCTCGCCAAACGCCTCGGCAAACGCGGCGTGCTCCTGCCCCTCCAAAACGCCCCCGAGGCCGCGCTTGTTGACGGCATCAATGTCCACGCCGTCGATTCGCTCGACCGCGCATTCCGCTTCCTTAACGGCGACATTTCCCTGCCGCCCGCGCCCCCGCCCGACAGAAACCCGCAACACGACGACGCCATCGGCGACTTCTCCGAAATCAAGGGCCAGCACGCCCTGCGCCGCGCCGTCGAAGTCGCCATCGCCGGCGGCCACAATCTCCTGATGATCGGCCCGCCCGGCTCCGGCAAATCCATGATCGCAAAACGCATCCCCACGATCATGCCCGCGCCCACGCTCGACGAATCGCTCGAAATCCTCGGCATCCACTCCGCCGCCGGGCAAACCATCTCCGGCCCCGTGCAACTCGGCCGCCGCCCCGTGCGCTCCCCACACCACACCATCTCCGACGTCGGCCTGCTCGGCGGCGGCGCAATCCCAGGCCCCGGCGAAATCTCGCTCGCGCACCACGGCATCCTCTTTCTCGACGAACTGCCCGAGTTCAAACGCTCCGCGCTCGAAGTCATGCGCCAGCCCCTCGAGGACGGCTCGGTCACCATCTCGCGCAGCGCCGGCAAAGTCACGCTCCCGTGCGCCTTTGTCCTCGTCGCCGCGATGAACCCATGCCCCTGCGGTTACCTCGGCGATCCGAAACACGAATGCCGTTGCGCGCCCGCGCAAATCCAGCGCTACCGCTCGCGCATCAGCGGCCCGCTCCTCGACCGCATCGACATCCACATCGAGGCCCCCGCGCTCTCCATTTCGGAACTCCGCAACGAAGCCCCCGGCGAATCCTCCTCCGCCATCCGCGACCGCGTGCAAGCCGCGCGCAACCGCCAGCTCGCCCGATTCCAAGGCACCGCCGCCACCGCGAACGCGCGCATGACCCACGCGCAAATCCGCAAACACTGCGCCATCGACAGCACGCTCGGCGACCTCCTCCAGCACGCCATGGAGCAACTCTCGCTCTCCGCACGCGCCTACGACCGCATCCTGAAAGTCTCGCGCACCATCGCCGACCTCGCCGGCTCCGAAAAAATCGAGTCGCCACACCTCCTCGAAGCCATCCAATACCGCAGTCTCGACCGGAATGTGTTTTATTGAAACAACCTCCAAATCATGACCGCGCCCGCCAACACCACCTATCACGAAACCGTTTATTTCGCCGGCCATGTGCAAGGCGTGGGGTTTCGCTACACCACGATGCAAGTCGCCCGCGAATACGAAGTCGCCGGTTACGTGACCAATCTTCTCGACGGACGCGTGCATATCGAGGCCGAGGGCCGCGAGGCCGAGGTCAAGGGCTTCATCACCGCGCTCGAGGAGCGCATGCACGGCCACATCCGCAAAACCGAGCGCACCCCGTCCCGTCGCCCGCCGGAGTTCAGCGGATTCGCGATTCGCTGAACACCGCGACGCGCCAAAGTCGCGCCCAGTTGAAACACCCCCGTCGCAACTCCAAAAACAATCGTTTTTGGGCAGGGTGGTTTCTCCGTTCCGGGCGTCGGCGACATTCCGACAACCGCCGCGTTCGGTTTATTTCCTCGTTTTTCCGGTCTTGCCCTTGGCGGATTTGTTGGCGCCCTTTTGTTGCTTGTTTCCACTTCCGGTTTTTTTTGCGGCGGGGACGGGTTTGCTTGAGATTTTTCCGGTGGCGCTGGAATTCAGGACGTTGCCCTTGGAAAGGCTTTCCAGCCATGTCATGTTTTTGTTGAGATAGGCGTTGCCGATTTCATCTCCGAGGTTGTTGCGCACGTCGGCGCGCATCTGGCTGGCAAGGGTTCTGAGCGCCTGTTGTTTTTCACTCTGCGAGAGCGATTTGTCGGCGGCGATTTGTTGCGAGAGGGAAACCGCCTGGTCGCGCAGGCCGTAAACCTTCTCAACGGTGGCCGCGGGGAGGTCGAAGCGGGCGGCGGCACCCTGGAGCGCGGCGTAGTCGCTGTCGTTGGCTCGGAGGAACTCGGTGTAGCGCTCCGGGCCGAACAGATCGCGAAGCTGCTGCGCGGCGAGTTTTTGGGCGGCGGGATCGTTTTTGGATTCGTTGAGGCTTTGCGCAATGGCGTAGGCGGTTTTGTATTCGGCCTCGGTGGAATCGGGGAGCGCGGCGAAACGCTTGCGCAGTTCGGCGGCGGCGGGCGAATGGCGCAGGTCGTATTCAGCGAGCTCGGCGGGCGAGAGGATGGCCTCGAGGTCGCGGCGCTGCTCCTCGCGAAGAAGTTTACGGCTGGCGTTGTCGGAGGGGACACGGAAGAGCGAGGTTTCCTCGGCAACGCCTTCGGTCATGTTGGCGTAATCGCGCTGAAGCTGGTAAATCGCGGCGGCTTTGTCGGCGGGCAGGAAACCGTAACGCGTCGTGGCGCGGCTGTTGTATTCGCCCGGAAACAGGCTGGCGGCGCGAGCCTCGATTTGCTCGGAAATCGCGCGGAGCTCGGCGCGCTCGGCGGCGGTGAGTTGTTGTTTGCCGGCGCGCGTTTGCTGCCAGTAGGGTTTGCCCGCGTTTTTGGCCTCGATCATCGCGCGCTGGCGGTCTTGCAATGGTTTCCAGAGCAAGGCCCTCGTGACGTCGCGCGCGACTTCGGGAGGTATGCCGGAGGCGACGAGCTTTTCATGGAGCGCGACAAGCTCCGTTTCGTCCGGGGCGGCGGACATCACGGCGGCTGCCGCGGCGTTGGCGGCGTCGCGCCCCGCTTTTTTGTCCGCGGAGATGCGAATGGCGGGAGTTTTCGCGGGCGCGCCGCGGAAATGCGTGATGACGAGGGCGGCGTTGGCAACAAGCGAAAGCGCGAGCAGGAGGGGGAGGTATTTTTTCATTTTTGCGAAATTGGATTGGCGCAAGCCTTTCGAGACGGCGGCGCGCGAAGCGCGGTTACGCAAACACACAATCCTTGCATCGCGGCGCGCTGCCCGCATCGTGTCGCGCTCGTGGAAAATCCCATTCGCACCGCCAACTTCCTCGCCGAACGCGACGCGCGCATCGCCGCGCTTCGCGAAACGCTCGGCGCGCTTTTGCGCGAGCAGTCGCGCATTACGCTGGAAATCGGTTGCGGGCACGGGCATTTCCTCACGGCCTACGCGGAGGCGCATCCGCAAGCGCCGTTTTGCGCGGGGCTCGACTTGATCGGCGACCGCGTCCGCCGAGCGAATCGCAAATGCGAGCGCGCCGCGCTTGGCGACAGGCTGGCGTTTGTCCAGGCGGAGGCGGTGGAGTTTTTGTCGGTGCTCCCGGAGCATGTCGCGCTGGCGGATATTTTCATCCTGTTTCCCGATCCGTGGCCGAAGCGCCGGCATCACAAGCACCGGATCATGCGCTCCGAAATCCTCGACCGGCTCGCTGAACGCGCGGAGCCGGGCGCGCGACTTTGCTTCCGGACGGACGACCGCGACTATTTCGCCGCGGCGAGTGAAGTCGTCGGAGAACACCCGCGCTGGCGGCTGCCGGACAAGGACGATCCCGCCGCGACATGGCCGTTTGAGCACGCCACCGTGTTTCAACAAAAGGCCGACGCGCACCAATCGCTTGTGACATTGCGCGCATAAATATGCGACGCCCCGCAATGACATCAAGTGCATGAGGCGGAGTTGCATCCACTTGCCGCCGAAAGTAGCCCGCTCGTATGTCAAAATCGACCGTTTGCGTCTTTTTCTTAGCGCATCGCAAGCCGCGCCGGCATCTTCGGAATAAAATTTTCCGCCGTTGACGCAACCTGTTCGTTTCGATTATTCGACATTCTTTAGTGTCCAAATAACCATAACCCTGACAGCTCTTCGGTATTCCAAAACAATCATGTCTCGTGGCAAAATAACAACCCTGGCCCTTTCAGTTTTCGCATTCGCGACGACCGCATTTGCATCAGGAGAAGGAGAACATTCCGCGGTCGCCACCGCCGCCGGCGAGCTTTTCAAGATCGGTTCGGTTTCGATCACAAACAGCATGGTGACGAGCTGGCTTGTCGCGCTGGTGTTGATCGTGGTGGTGAGGCTTGCGATTGGAAAACGGCCCCGGCTCGTGCCGACGCGCGCGCAGGCGATGGTAGAGAGTTTGGTGGAGGGAATCCTGAACATGATCACGCCAATCGTGGGAAAACGCGTGGCCAAGCCGGCGTTTCCGCTGCTGGTGGGTTTGTTTATTTTTATCCTGATCCAAAATTGGAGCGGCCTGTTTCCCGGCGTCGGGACGCTGCGAGTGTGGGATGAAAGCGCGGGCTGGAAGGAGATCATCCGCCCCGGCAACGCCGACATGAACATGACCATCGCGCTGGCATTGATCGCGACCGCGGCCTGGGCGTATTTCATTTTGCGCTACGCCGGCTTGAAGGCCGTGCTCGCCGACTGGTTTGGCAACAAGGCCGACCGGCGCGAGGTGCCGCTGCCCATTTACCTGTTCCTGTATCTCGTGTTTTTCCTGGTGGGCATCATTGAGATCATCTCGATTGTGTTCCGGCCCGTTTCGCTCTCCTTCCGTTTGTTCGGAAATGTCTTCGGCGGCGAAAACCTCCTCCACAGCATGCAGGCGCTCTTCAAATGGGGACTGCCGATCCCGTTTTATTTTCTCGAAGTGCTGATCGGCCTGGTGCAGGCGCTCGTGTTCACGCTGCTCGTGAGCGTTTACATCGGGCTCATCTGCAACCACGAGGACGGACACGAGGAGGCGCATGACGACGGGACAAAAACGAAAGAAGACACCCGCGCCGCCATCGAGGCGCCCGTCGCGCAAAACTGACCATTTCCACTTTCCCGCCGGGAGCGTGCCATGAGCGCGCACGGCGGAACAACAACCAACAACAAAACATCACACACAACATGATTCCCATCATCGCAGAAATCACAGGCAGCATCCAAGGCGCGCTCGGCTGTTTCGCCGCCGCCATCGGCGTGGGTCTCGTCGGCATGAAAGCCGTCGAAGCCGTCGGCCGCAATCCCGGCGCCTCGGGCAAGATCCTCGTCCAATCCATTCTCGGCATGGCGCTCGCCGAGGCCGTGGCGTTCTACTCGCTCTTCCTCTGAGCCGGACTTTTTCGCCGCAAAAAACTTCCACCGCGCCGGCCCGGAACAAAACCGTTCCGGCGCAGTTTCAACTCCCTCATTAAACTCAATCACAACGCGCGCCAGCCGGCATAAACCATCATGCTCTCACCGCTGCTCATTCTAGCCGAGGCAACAGTCCCCCACCCGGAATCCGCCGGGGGCATCACGCAAATCGTCCACAAATTCGGCATCGACTGGCCGAACCTCACCGCGCAGATCATCAGCTTCAGCGTGGTGGCGTATATTCTCTGGAGGTTCGCCTTCAAGCCGATCCTCGCGACCCTCGACACGCGCCAGAAAAAAATCGACGAGGGCATCAAATATGCCGAGCAAATGAAGGCCGAGCTCGCCGCCTCGCAGCAAAAGCAGGAGGCGATCCTCCGCGAGGCGCAAACCAAGGCGCAGCAAATCATCGCCGACACGCAAAAAACCGCCAAGGAATACGCCGACAAACAACAGCAGGAAGCCGTCGTGCGCGCCACCGACATCGTCGCCAAGGCGCAGCAGGCCGTCGAGCTTGAGCACAAGAAAATGCTCGCCGACGCCCGGGGCGAAATCGCCCGACTCGTCGTCGCCACCACCGAGCGCGTGCTCGCCAAAAAACTCTCCGACGCCGACCGTGCCTCCTACAACGAAACCGCGGCGCAAGAACTCACCAACGTCTAAGCCCGACCACTTTTCACGCATCCCATGAAGCCCGGCAAAAAAACAACCCAGTTCGCCCGCCAGCTTGTGAAGCTGAGTCTCGGCGCCGACGGACGCCCCTCGTCCGAACGCGTCGCCGCCGTGCTCGTTTGCGTTGAAAAGATGAAACCCTCCGGCGCGATCGCGCTCCTCAAAGCCTACCGGCATTTTCTCGCAATCGAAGTCGCGCGCACGCAGGCGCTCATCGAGCACGCCGGCCCGGTCAGCGACGCGATCATCGCGCAAATCGCCGCCGCCATGACAAAACACTACGCGCGCCCCGTCGCGCCCGCGCCGAAACCCGCGCCCGAACTCCTCGCCGGCCTCCGCGTCCGCGTCGGCGACGACGTCTATGACGCTTCAGTTGCCGGTTCGCTCGAACAACTCTCCGCCAGCGTCGCCTCCTGAACCATCCGCGCCGCGCCTGCATTTTCACACTTCATCTTTCACTCTTCACTCTTTTATTCACCATGACCGTCCTCGAACAAGTCGAAGCACAAATAGCACAACTCACCACTCGCACCACCAAGCGTAACACAGGGACGATTCGCGCCCTCGCCGACGGCGTCGCGCAGATCGACGGGCTTTCCGACGTCATGTATAACGAAATGGTGCAGTTCCCCGGGAATGCCATCGGCATCGCGCTCAACCTCGGGCAGGACGAAGTCGGCTGCATCATCCTCGGCGACATCGCCGCGCTCAAGGAAGGCGACGAAGTGCGGACCACCGGCAAACTCCTCTCCGTGCCCGTCGGCAAGGCGCTGCTCGGCCGCGTCGTTGACGCGCTCGGAAATCCCGTGGACGGCAAGGGCCCCATCGACGCCAAGGAAACCTATCCCGTCGAACGCATCGCGCCCGGCATCATCGCCCGCAAATCCGTTTCGCAACCTGTCTTCACCGGCATCACCGCCATCGACTCGATGATTCCCATCGGCCGCGGCCAGCGCGAACTCATCATCGGCGACCGCGGCACCGGCAAGACCACCATCGCCATCGACACCGTTCTCAACCAGGCCAAGATCAACAAAATCGGCCTTGCCTCGGGCGACCCGAACTTCCGTCCCGTTTACTCCATCTACGTCGCCGTCGGTCAAAAAAATTCCAACATCGTGCGCACCATTGCCACGCTTGAGGCCGCCGGCGCGCTCGAATACACCGTCGTCGTCGCCGCGCCCGCCGCCGACAACGTCGCCAACCAATACATCGCGCCCTTCGCCGGAGCCGCCATTGGCGAATGGTTCATGGAAAACAACATGGACGCGCTCATCATCTACGACGACCTCTCCAAGCACGCCGTCGCCTACCGCCAGATCTCGCTCATCCTCAAGCGCCCCTCCGGACGCGAAGCGTATCCCGGCGACGTTTTCTATCTCCACTCGCGCCTCCTCGAACGCGCCGCGCGCCTCGACGGCAAAGGCTCGCTCACCGCGCTCCCCATCGTCGAAACACTCGCGGGCGACATCTCCGCCTACATCCCGACAAACATCATCTCCATCACCGACGGACAAATCTTCCTCGAAACCGACCTCTTCAACCAAGGCACGCGACCGGCGGTATCCGTCGGCCTCTCGGTTTCCCGCGTCGGCTCCTCCGCGCAAATCAAGGCCACGAAACAAGTCGGCGGAAAACTCAAGGGCGAGCTCGCCCAGTTCCGCGAACTCGCCGCCTTCGCGCAATTCGGCTCCGACCTCGACGAACGCACCAAGAAGCAGCTCGACCGCGGCAGCCGCATCGTCGAACTCTTCAAGCAACCCGCCGGCGCGCCCATTCCGATCGAGCAGCAAGTCGTGACCCTCTGGGCCATGCAAAACGGCTACTACGACGCGCTCGAAATCAAGGACATCATCGCCACCGCCAAGTCGCTCCGCGAATTCTTCGCCACGCGCAAAGAGGAGCTTCTCACCGAAATCCGCACCAAGGCCGCGCTCGACAAGGACCTCGAAGCCAAGATCAAGGCGGCGACCGACGAGTGGCAGATGACGCAGGCCAAGGCCTGATTTTCATCAGCCCGCTCCGTCAGATCAGCCCAATCAGTCCGATAAAAAAACACCGATGCCAAGCACCAGAGACATCCGCCGCCGGATTAAATCCGTCAAAAACACCCGCCAGATCACGCGGGCGATGGAGCTTGTCGCCTCCTCGAAAATGAAGAAGGCGCAGCAAACCGCGATCGCGGGCCGGCCCTACGCCAACCTCCTCGAGTCGATGATCGCCAACCTCGCCCCGCACTTCGACGAGAGCGAGAGCATCCACCCCTTCATCGACAAACGCGAAATCAAAACCCGCGGCGTCCTCCTCATCACGACCGACAAGGGCCTCTGCGGCCCCCTCAACACCAACCTCTTCAAACTCATTTCCGACAGCCTCCCGCGCACCACGCCCGTGAAGTTTGTCTCCGTCGGACGCAAGGGCACGCAATACCTCGCCCGCATGAAACGCAACATGATCGCCGACTTCCCCGTCAGCGACGGCGTGACATTCGCGGAGACCCGCAACGTCGTTCAGTTCATGGTGAAAAAATATCTCGAAGGCGAGATCGACACCATCGAAGTCCTCTACGCCACCTTCAAGAACACGCTCGTGCAAGTGCCCCGCATCCGCCCCGTGCTCCCGCTGGAAAACCTCGCCCAGGCGGTTGAGGACCTCCGCAAGCAAAGCGGCGCCGAGCACAAATGCGACACGCGCGAATTCATTTACGAACCCAATCCGAAAGCCGTGCTCGACGCGCTGCTCCCATTCTATGTGAACCGCGTCATCCACCAATATTTCCTCGGCGCGAAAGCCTCCGAGCACAGCGCCCGCATGGTGGCGATGAAGACCGCGAAGGACAACGCCTCCAAGCTCCTCGACAACCTCACGCTCAAATTCAACAAAGCCCGCCAGACCGCGATCACCAACGAAATCATCGAAATCGCCGCGGCCAGCTTTGCGCAGCAAAGCTGAAAAACCTGAAGACCTGAAAATCTGAAGGCTGAAAACAAACCATCAAACCACTCACGCCACGCACCACCAAAACTTCAGCCTTCAGGCTTTCAGTCCTTCAGCACTTTAATTTTTCGCCTCTAATCATCCAACACACACGCATCCTCCATACGCCTCTCGGCATTCGAATTTTTATATGACAACAGGAAAAATTACCCAAGTCCTCGGCGCTGTCGTTGACGTGCAATTCGCCGAAAACGAAATCCCGCCCATCAACCAGGCGCTCACTGTCGAGTTCACCGCCTCGGGCAAAACCGAGAAACTCACGCTCGAAGTCCAGCAGCACCTCGGCGACGGCGTCGCGCGCACCATCGCCATGTCCTCCTCCGAGGGACTCGTGCGCGGCATGAGCGTCACCGACACCGGCAGCCCGATCACCGTGCCCGTCGGCGAAGGCGTGCTCGGACGCATCTTCAACGTCACCGGCGATACCGTTGACGACCGCGGCCCCGTCACCGCCGAAAAACGCTATCCCATCCACCGCGATCCGCCCGCCCTCGTCGAGCAGGACACCAAGGCCGAAATCCTCGAGACCGGCATCAAGGTCTTCGACCTCATTTGCCCGTTCCTCAAAGGCGGCAAGGCGGGCATCTTCGGCGGCGCGGGCGTCGGCAAAACCGTCGTCATTCTCGAACTCATCAACAACATCGCCAAGGCGCACGGTGGCTACTCGGTCTTCGCGGGCGTTGGCGAACGCTCCCGCGAGGGCAACGACCTCTACCACGAAATGTCCGAGGCCGGCGTCATCAACCAGGACGACCTTTCCAAGTCAAAAGTCGCGCTCGTTTACGGCCAGATGAACGAACCGCCCGGCGCCCGCATGCGCGTCGCCCTCTCCGCCCTCTCGATGACCGAGTATTTCCGCGACGAAAAACACCAGGACGTGCTGCTCTTCATCGACAACATCTTCCGCTTTTCGCAAGCCGGCTCCGAGGTCTCCGCGCTCCTTGGCCGCTCGCCCTCCGCCGTCGGTTACCAACCCACGCTCGCCAACGAAATGGGCATCCTTCAGGAGCGCATCACCTCGACCAAAAACGGTTCCATCACCTCGGTGCAGGCCGTTTACGTGCCCGCCGACGATCTCACCGACCCGGCGCCCGCGAACACCTTTGCCCACCTCGACTCCACCATCGTTTTGGAGCGCTCCGTCGCCGAGCTCGGCATCTATCCCGCCGTCGACCCCCTCGCCTCCACCTCCAAGGCGCTTGATCCCGCCATCGTCGGCGAGGAACACTACAACACCGCCCGCGAAGTCCAGCGCGTGCTCCAGCGCTACAAGGACCTTCAAGACATCATCGCCATCCTCGGCATGGACGAGCTTTCCGACGAGGACAAGCTGACCGTGTATCGCGCGCGCAAACTGCAACGCTTCCTCTCGCAACCCTTCTCGGTGGCCGAGGTCTTCAACGGCTTCCCCGGCAAATACGTGCCCGTCGCCGAGACAATCCGCGGCTTCAAGATGATTCTCAACGGCGAACTCGACGAGGCCGCCGAGGCCGACTTCTTCATGAAGGGCAGCATCGACGAGATTTTGGCTCTCGCAAAAAAATAAAAGCCTGAAGGCTGAAAAAATACATTCGCTCACTCAAATTTCACACCACAGAAGCTCCGACCTCCAGCCTTCAGGCTTTCAGGTCTTCAGAACCTTCCTCCCATGTTAACACTCGAAATCGTCACACCCGCAGCCTGCGTTTATTCAGAAACGATAGAAACGGTGGTCGTTCCCACGACGACCGGTGAGATCGGGATTCTGCCCGGCCACCTGCCGCTGCTCACGCAAGTGCGCGCCGGCGAGTTGCGCGTGACGAAAGACGGCGTGGAGGATTACATCATCATTGGCGACGGCTTTGCGGAGATCGAGTGCGACCGCGTTTCCATCCTCGCCGAAAACGCGATCAACGACGAGGAGATCGACACCAACGCCGCCGAGGCCGCGGTCAAGCGGGCCGAGGCCGCGCTGAAAAACCGCGACAGCATGACGCCCGAGGAACTCGACCGCGTCGAAGCCGCCATGCGCTTCTCGATGGCGCAACTCGCGCACAAGCTCATGAAGAAATAACACGGGGCTTCGTTTTCCGTAACGGCCCGATGTCCCCGCCAGTCGAAATCACCGAGGTCTCGCACAAGGAAATCCCGATTGATCTGCTTTTGCAGGCGGACCCATCCGAGGAAAAACTCAAGGGCTACCTGCCCCGGTCAACATGCTTTGCCGCGTGGCTCGATGGCTTGCCGGTTGGCGCCTGCGCGGTCATTCCTACCGCCGAAAAGAATTACGAACTGATGTGCATTTCCGTTGCGCCGGCTCACCAGCAAAAAGGCGTCGGCACGCAGTTGCTCCGGCACGTCATCGCGGCAATCAGAAAGCTGGGCGCGAACCAACTGACCGTCGGCACCGGCAGCTTTGGCTACCAACTGAGTTTTTATCAACGACAGGGTTTTCGTATTTCATCCATCGACCGGGATTTTTTCATCAAAAACTACCAAGTCCCGATTTTCGAAAATGGAATACAACTCAGGGACATGCTTCGCCTGACTTTCGATTATGGTAAATCAACGTAACGCGCGGGAACCCATCCAAGGATGAACGCGGCGGCGGTCGGAATCTCGCGGACGCCCGGAACGGCGAAACCGCCCTGCCCCGGCGCCGTTGCGAGGCGATCACTTCACGACGGGGAATTGCGATATTCGCAGCGTGGTGCAGCCGTAGGGAATCAGGGTGATTTCCTCCTCGGGCTGCCCGTAATCGTCGCCCGGTTTGAGCCGTGTGAAGGGAATCGGGCCGGTCATTTCATTGTATAATTTCCAATGGGGAATCCGCTTCGCCTTCACCTTTATTTGCACAGGCGCGTTTTCCAAATTCCAAAAATACTTCGCCTTCTGCCTCGACGGATCGACCGTGACCTTGAAGTGCTCCGCTGTCTTCTTCCTGTTGAAATTGACTATGCCGTAGTTCCAGTTGTCGGGCGAGGTGACTTCGTAATAATGCTCGCCGTAGCGCGCCACGTCCTCGGCGGGGAACTTCTTTTTCGTCCATTGCTCCTCCATCCGCAACGCATACACCAGCGGGCCGCGTTCCACCGCGATTGAGTTTTCATACCATGTGCTCGTGGCCACCTGCATCGGCAGGCTCAGCTCGAGAACGTCCCCGCTTTTCCACGCGCGATGGATCACGGCGATTTCGCCGGCGGCGGCGCTACGCTCCGGTTTTCCGTTCACGCTGACCTCCGCTTTTCTGCACCAGCCGGGAATGCGCAGGTGCAGCGGAAAGTTGATTTCGGAAACACCCTTGTCCTCGATTTGCACGGTAAAGCGGATGCGATCGTCCATCGGATAATACGTATCCTCGGTGATTTTTACGCGACGTCCGTCGGCCACTTTGGCGGTGACTTCCGACGGCGAGTAGACCAGCGCGGCGAGTCCGTTGTCGGGTGTCGCATGCCAGAGGCTTTGTGTGAACTTGGGCCAGCCTTGGTGCATGTTCGAGGCGCAGCAGGGATAACCCGTGAGCAGCCCGTAAACGAGATTGGTGCCGTGCTGGAGAACATCGAAGTTACGGATGTGGCGCGTCACCATCACTTGGTTCGCCTGCTGGAAATATTGCTTATGCATGAAGTCGTCCGTGATCTGCGTGGGCAGCGCGTTGAACACCACTCGCTCCAAGTGGTCGGCGAATGCCGTGTCGCCGGTGATGCCGAGTATTGTCTCGAGCGAATACATCAGCTCCACCGCCGAGCACAGCTCGGAGCCCTGCGTGGGATTGCTGCCGTGCAGCGCCTCGTCGCCGCCATACATGCCCTGCGCGTGCCCGTTGAACTTGCGCAGGTCGGCGAATCCCTTGCGCACGGCGTCGAGGTATTTTTTCTCGGGATGCTGCTGATAATACACCGCGGGCTCCTTGATGCCTTGCGCGAGATTGACGCAGTGAATGCTCGCGAAGCGCGCAAGGTCTTCGCCCTTGAGAAACATCCCCGTGAAGTCATGCCCCTGCTTGTGGAGCAGGTCGGCAAGCTCCAGCAAAAATCCGTCGCCCGTTATATTATACAACCAATACACAACTTGAATATTGTCGCACACGCGGAACCGCGCCCAAAAAGTCCAATTGCCCAACGGTTTCTCGGGTAGTGTTTTTAATTGGTATTGAAAATACCGCGTCATGAAACCGATCACGCGCTCGTCGCCCGTCGCCGAATGATGTTGTTGCAGGATTTTCAAAACAACCATGCGCGGCCACCAATCCTCGGCGTTCGTGCGCTGCAACCCCGGCTCGCGTCCGTAATTTTTGGCGGGGCCGAAAAAACCGTCCTCGCGCTGGCTCGCAAGCGCCCACTCAACCCAGGGGCGCGCCTTTTCCTTCAAAGCCGCGTCGTCCAAAATGTGCGCGAGCGGCAGCAAACCGTCGATCCAGTAGGGGCCGCGCTCCCATTGGTCGCCGTCGCCGCCGAGCCAGCCGTTGCGCGGGCCCATCACCTGCGGATACAGCGTGTCCATTTGTCCCGTCGCGCCGGTTTTCTGGCGTTGCAGCATCTCGTGCAACCACCCCTTCGCCTTGATGCTTCCGAGAGGAAGCTCGACGTAGGGTTTCCGCGCCAGCGGAAAACGATTGTTCGGATAATTGTATTCCGCCGACGCGCGCGCGCCGCCCATGCACAGGGCGAGCGCGAGCACCAGCAACAACGGGGCTTGGGCTGTTTTCATGGGGGTGATTTGTGAATTGTTGGGATTCTGAAAAAATATTCCTCGCCCCTCAGGCATCAGCCGGGAGCGGCGGGCAACTGCAAACGAGATTTCGGTCGCCGTAGACATTGTCCACGCGGCCAACCGACGGCCAGAACTTGTGCTCGCGCACCCACGCGGTCGGGAACGCCGCCTGCTCGCGCGAATAGGGCCGGTCCCATGTGTCCGCGCAGACGACATTCGCCGTGTGCGGCGCGTTTTTCAGGACGTTGTTCACCTTGTCCGCGCGGCCCTCGGCAACGTCCGCGATTTCCTTCGCGATCGCGATGAGCGCGTCGCAGAAACGGTCAAGCTCGACGAGCGATTCGCTTTCCGTCGGCTCGATCATGAGCGTGCCGGGCACGGGGAAACTCATCGTCGGCGCGTGGTAGTTGTAATCCTGCAGGCGCTTCGCGATGTCGTCCACCTCGATGCCGTGCTTCTTGAACTGGCGGCAGTCGATGATGCACTCGTGCGCGACATGGCCCGTCGCGCCCTTGTAGAGAACCGGGTAGTGCGCGTCGAGCCGGCGCGCGATGTAGTTGGCGTTGAGGATCGCGAGCTTCGTCGCCTGCGTGAGCCCCGCCGCGCCCATCATGCGAATATACATCCAGGTGATCGGTTGCACGCTCGCGCTGCCGTGCGGCGCCGCGCTGACCGCGCCGGGCGTGTTGTATTGCGAGTGTCCAGGCAGGAACGGCGCGAGGTGTTTTGCCACGCCGATCGGGCCGACGCCGGGGCCGCCGCCGCCGTGCGGGATCGCGAAGGTTTTGTGCAGGTTGAGGTGGCAGACGTCCGCGCCGATGTGGCCCGGCGAGGTGAGGCCGACTTGCGCGTTCATGTTCGCGCCGTCCATGTAGACCTGTCCGCCGTGCGAGTGCACGATGTCGCAAATCTCGCGAATCGGCGCCTCGAACACGCCGTGCGTCGAGGGATAGGTGACCATGATCGCCGCGAGGTTGTCCGCGTGCTCGGCGGCCTTGGCGCGAAGGTCGGCAACGTCGATGTTGCCCGCCGCGTCGCACGCCACGACGACCACTTTCATGCCCGCCATCACCGCCGTCGCGGGATTCGTGCCGTGCGCGCTGACCGGGATGAGGCAGATGTTGCGGTGTCCCTGCCCTTGCGCGATGAGGTAGCGGCGGATCGTGAGGATGCCCGCGTATTCGCCGTTCGCGCCGGAGTTTGGCTGGAGCGAAACCGCGGCGAAGCCGGTGATTTCCGCGAGCCAGGTTTCGAGGTCGGAAAACAACTTCTCGTAACCGCGCGCCTGCTCCGCCGGCGCAAACGGATGCAGCGCCGCAAACTCCGGCCAGGTGATCGGAAGCATTTCGCTGGCGGCGTTGAGTTTCATCGTGCACGAGCCGAGCGAGATCATCGAATGGCAGAGCGACAGGTCGCGCGCCTCGAGCCGCTTGATGTAGCGCAGCATCTCGTGCTCGGTGTGATAGCTGTTGAAAACCGGATGCGTGAGAAACGCGCTGGTTCGGAAATGCGGATTGCGGATTGCGGATTGCGGAATGGGGGAGACGGATTTTCCGGCGATGATTTGGATGAGGTCCTCGACATCGGCGTCGGTTGTCGTCTCGTCGAGCGACACGCCGACGGTGCTCGCGTCGATTGCGCGGAGGTTGATTTGCTTCGCGGAGGCGCGGGCGTGAATGACGGACGCATCCACATTTTGGATACAGAGCGTGTCGAAAACCGGCGCGTCGTTCGTGGCGATGCCGGCGGCCTGAAGCGCGGACTGGAGGCGCAGCGTGTGCGCGTGCGCGCGGCGGGCGATTTTGCGCAATCCCTCCGGCCCGTGATACACGGCATACATCGACGCCATCACGGCGAGGAGCACTTGCGCGGTGCAAATGTTCGACGTGGCCTTGTCGCGGCGGATGTGCTGCTCGCGCGTGCCGAGCGCGAGGCGGAGCGCGGGGGCGCCCTGCGCGTCCTTCGACACGCCGACGAGCCGTCCGGGCATCTGGCGTTTGCAGGCGTCCTTGGTCGCCATGTAGCCGGCGTGCGGCCCGCCAAAACCCATCGGCACGCCGAGGCGCTGCGTGCTGCCCACGGCGACATCGGCGCCGAACTCGCCCGGCGCGCGCAACAGCGTGAGCGCGAGCAGGTCCGCCGCCACCACGCAGAGCGCGCCCGCCTCGTGCGCGCGGGCGAAGAACCCGGCGTAGTCGCAAATGTTTCCGCGCGTGTCGGGATACTGCACGATCGCGCCGCACCAGGTGGCGTCGGGCGCGGCTTTCGCGTGATCGCCCGTGACGACCTTGATGCCGAGCGGCTCGGCGCGCGTGCGGATGAGGTCGATGGTTTGCGGATGGCACGCGTCGGAAACGAAGAACGTGTTTCGCGCGGCGTTGTTCGCCATGCGATGGCAAAGCGTCATGGCCTCCGCCGCGGCGGTGGCCTCGTCGAGCAGCGAGGCGTTGGCGATGTCGAGCGCGGTGAGGTCGGTGACAAGCGTCTGGAAGTTGAGAAGCGCCTCGAGGCGGCCCTGCGAAATCTCCGCCTGGTAGGGCGTGTAGGCCGTATACCAGCCGGGGTTTTCGAGAATGGCGCGGCGAATGACCGACGGCGTGCGCGTGCCGTAATAACCGCGCCCGATGAACGAGCGGCGCATTTCGTTTTGGCGCGCGACCGCCAGCAATTCCGCCAGCGCGTCGCTCTCGCCCGCGGCGGCGGGAAGTTTCAGCTCGCGCCCGAGCCGGATGCCCGCGGGCACGGTTGCGTCGATGAGCGCGTCGAGCGACGGCTGCCCGAGCGTTTCGAGCATCTTCGCAACATCGGTTTCAGTCGGCGAGTTATGACGCGGGGCAAAAACATCGGAGACGGTCTCCGCGGGCGTGGAATTTGTCATGCCGTAACGCTAGGAATCGCGCCGCGCCGCTGGCAACAGATTTAACCCCAAAAAGCGCATTTGGATTGGACGCGCCGCAAAACAAGCTCGCCCGCCCGCCGTCCGCTTCGACATGCTTCCCACATCAATCAAAAAGGTGAAAGGCACGCTCCAGAGAATCTTCAAGCTTGAGGAAAATCGCACCACGATTTCGCGCGAAATCCTGGCCGGGCTGACGACGTTTGCCGCGATGGCCTACGCGCTCACCGTCAATCCCGGCATCCTGGCCGACGCGGGCATGGACAAGGCCGCGCTCGTCACCATCACCGCGCTCAGCGGCGCGGTCGCCACCATCCTCATGGCGCTGCTCGCAAACTATCCGCTCGCGATGGCGCCGAGCATGGGCATCAACGCGATCTTCACCTACACAATCTGTCGCGACATGGGCACGGGCTGGTCCGACGCGCTCGGCATGGTTTTCATCAACGGCATTCTGTTTTTCATCCTGTCCGTGACCAACGTGCGCGCGCGCATCGTCGATTCGCTGCCCTACTCGCTCAAGATCGCCATCACTTGCGGCATCGGGCTTTTCATCGCGTTTCTCGGGTTGCAAAAGGGCGGCATTGTCGTCGCCGACCGCGACACGCTTCTCGCGGCGAGCAACTTCGCCACCCCCGAGGTCGCGCTCTGCCTCGGCGGAATCATTTTCACGATGATTCTGGTCACGCGCCGCGTGCCCGGCGCGATCATCATCGGCATCATCGCAACGACAATCGCGGGCGCGTTCATCACCGGCGCAAACGGCCGCGCGATCACGCACCTCGACCTCGCCACCGCGCGCTGGCTGCCCGCCTCGCCGGAGCCTCATTTTTTCAAGCTCACCTTCGGTTTTCTCTCCAGTTGGGACGCGTTTATCAAGGCGGTCCCCGTCATCCTCGTGCTGTTGCTGATCTCGATGTTCGACAGCATCGGCACGCTCATCGGCGTCGCCAAGCGCGCCGGGCTGCTGCGCGACGACGGCTCGCTGCCGCGCATCGGGCGCGTCTTCGTAGCCGACTCGGTCGCCGCCGCGTGCAGCGCGCTGTTCGGCACATCGACCGTCGTCAGTTACGCCGAGTCCGCGTCGGGCGTCGAGGCGGGCGGGCGCACCGGATTGACCGGCGTCACCGTCGCGGTGCTCATGCTGCTCGCGCTGTTTTTGACCCCCGTCATCCTGTGCATCCCCAACGCCGCCATCGCGCCCGCGCTCATCATCGTCGGCGTTTTTATGATGCAGTCCGTCGTTGAAATCAAAATGGGCGACTTCACCACCGCCGCGCCCGCCGTGCTCACGATCATGGCGATCCCGCTCACCTTTAGCATCGCAAACGGCATCGGCATCGGGATTCTCGCGTCGGTGCTGCTTGCGCTCTTTACCGGCAGGGCGCGATCCATCACAGTCATCGGCTACATAATCGCCGTCATCTTTTTCCTGAAATTTTTCCAACTCTTCCCGTTCAACCACGCGGGCTAAACACACCGCCGCCTTGACCACGCCTAAAAACACTCCCGACTTCGAAGCGCTCATCCGCCAGTTTCACCACGCCGAGGGAAGCGCCCTCGCGCCACTCTCGCCCGAGGACCGCCCGCTGCACGGCCAGACGCTCTACCTCGCCAGTTGCGAACTCGAAATGCGCTTTGGCAGTTTCCGCGCGCACATTTTTCAGGACATCATCGACAAGCATTACCTCATCGCGCTCGCGCACGGCGACATCACCAGCGCCGAACCGCTCCACATCCGCATGCACTCCTCGTGCGTGACAAGTGAAACCCTGCGCGGCTGCGATTGCGATTGCGTCGAGCAACTCGAAAGCGCGCTCGTGCTCATCGCCAAAAAACGCCGCGGCATCCTCTTCTATCTCATGCAGGAGGGCCGCGGAGTCGGCTACGCCGCCAAGGCGCGCGACCGCATGATCGTGCAAGCCTCCGGTGACCGCCTCACCACCTTCGACGCCTACGCCTCGATGGGGCTCAAAAAAGACCACCGCCACTACGACAACATCTCGCAAATCTGCCACCTCCTCGGCATCCGCGCGCCATTCAACGTTCTCACGAACAACCCCGACAAAGTCGCCGCCCTCCGCGCGCAAGGCATCCCCATCGCCGCCACCGAGCCGCTCGAAGTCGAACCCTCCCCCTTCAACCTCGCCTACCTCACATCGAAAGCCACCTGCGGCGGCCACAACCTCAAGCGCCCCACCGTCAGCAAGGTCCGCCGCGCCGCGCCGCCCGAGCCCGTCGACGCCTTTCGCCCGCACGCCCTCGCCAACGCACGCCGCTTCATCTACGCCGCCAGCTATTTTCTCCCCATAAAACAAGTCGACGACTGCGCGCTGCTAACCGGCGAACAATACCAAAAAATAACCGACGCCCACCGCGCGCTCATCCTCGAGCACACGCCGCTTCGCGACAACCGCCACCTCGTAAAAATCTCCCCCGCCGCCCTCGCCGCGCACCGCAAGGCCAACCCCGGCGACACCGTCACCGACCTTCTCGCCGCGCCCTACTGGTTCCGCACGCACGTTTATTACGACATCGTCACCTGCCAGGAGCACGTCGTCCTCACGCACGGCCAGCCGCGCGCCGGCGACATCCCCGTGGTGCGCCTCCACAGCGAGGCGCTCTTCAACCGCTTCCCGCTCCGCACCGCCGCCAACCGCGACAAAATGAAGCAGTCCGTGAAGCACATCATCACCTACGGCTGCGGCGCGCTCCTACTCATTTACAACGACGGACGAGGCGCCGGCTTCGGGGCCTACGCCACCGACCTCATGATGACACAAACCGGCCAGGCCCGCACCACCGACGAGTCCTACCGCAAGCTCGGCATCAGTTACGACAGCCGCGATTACGACGCCGCGATGCTCCTTTTGAGGCAGCACATCCCGAACGAAAAAATTCAGATGGTGATGAACAACCCCGACAGCCTCGTGAAGAAAAACGAATACATCGCCGCATTAAAAGCGCACGCCATCGACGTGGACCGCTGGATATTCCTGGACGAGCATCCGGTGTATGAGTGAGCGGCGTTGGCGCATGCGCGCCTTGTTATGCCGGTTTTTAGGCAGGGCGGTTTCGATGTTCCGAGCGGCAGCGACAATATGACTACCGCCGCGTTTGCCGCCCGTAATTCTCGGCGAGCGCGCCCCACCCGTTAAGGTCTAAAACGCGCTCGCAACCGGGATCACTCCACTTTTTCGATGAATGTCGCCAGCACGGTTTCGCCGCCAAGAAGATCGAGCTTTCCGTTAACAATCCGCCAGCCCGTCACCGAGGGGAAGATTTTGTTGTATTTGTTCTCAAGCTCCATGTCGGGCTGCGGCCCCGCCATGCGGGTCGAAACCATCATGCCAAACGAAAGATTCGTGCCATCCAGTTTATACAGGCCGCTGTAATTGTTGACCGGCGACTTGCCTGCCGCGCGGGTGTTCGTCGCGTCGAACTGCAAGGTGGGCAGCCCCCTGTAGTCGGACGCGTTCAGCACAACCCCGCCGAGGCTTTCCAGCCTCCAGGATTTCGACACCAGCACCGCCGGGTCGGTTTGCGTGATCGTGGCCGCGGCGGCCACCGCCGGCTTCGCCGATTTGTCCGCGCACGCCGATACGAAAAGCGACAGCGCCGCAATGAAAGTGAGAGAAACGATTGTCCGTGTATGTTTAGTCATGATGTTGAATTGAACAGTTCGCCCATAAATGGTTCCGAAAACAGCAAAAATGCAACCCCGTCAGGTTTTTTCAAAATAAACTTACACTTGGATCGCGGAAGCGCGGAAGGGCGAAAAACGGAGCCATGCAAAAGCTCCGCCGCAACCGAATGGCCTTCGTGGCGCGGACCGTCATGCCGGTTTGGAACCATGGAAATCCGACTCAGTTTTTCCGCCCTTCCGCGTTTCCGCGATTTTCACCATTTTCACGGAAGTATAAAAGCGCCCATCCACGCGGTGAGTTGCAATTCCTGAACGCCCGCCATTCGTGTTTTTCACGAGAGCTCAGAGTCTTACTGTAATTTTTGGGCAAGCTGGCGCGCGCAACCCGCCCCGCGCAATCTGCGGGCAAAGCTTAACCCTCGGATCCCCTCACCCTCCGCAAAAGAACGATGACCCACCCACTGTCATTTTTTCGCCTTGCTCCCCGTGCGAGACCCGAGGAACGCGCACAGAGAACCCAGAAACTGAAGAACCCATGAACACCAATATACAGATATCACGTTTGCGCTTTGCGTCCATGGCCGTCGGCGGACTTGTTTTGTCCGGCACGCTGGCAATGGCGCAGGCTGTCAGGCCCGACACCACCCCGACCTCCGACACCCCGCCGATCCCCGTCACCACACGGGCCGCCACCCCGGCTCCGATTGATGACGAGATCATCATGCTGTCACCCTTCCAAGTGGATGCGACAAGGGACAAAGGTTATTATGCCGAGAACACCCTCGCCGGCAGCCGCATGCGAACAAATATCTCCGACTTGGGCGCGGCGATCTCGGTGGTCACAAAACAGCAGATGGAGGACACCGCATCGTTGGACATCAACGACGTGTTCAGGTATGAAATCAACGCCGAGGGCTCATCAACCTACACGCCAATCAGCGCCCCCGGACGCGCCGCGACGGGCTATGCGGACAACATCAGCGGCAACAGCACCGGCAGCGGTGAAATCAGAACCAACGCAAGCGCCAACCGGCTGCGCGGCATGGGCGCGCCCAGCATGGCGTTGAATTACTATTCGGCGCTCGCCCAGGTTCCGTTCGATTCCTACAACGCCGCCTCCGTCGAAATCAACCGCGGCCCGAACTCGCTGCTCTTCGGCATGGGCAATCCCGCCGGCATCGTCAACATGAGCATGGCGCAAGCGTTGATAAACAAAAACACGGCGCAAGTGATGGTGCGCATCGATGACCGCGGCTCAAACCGCGCCTCGTTCAATTTCAACAAGACGCTCATCAAGGACAAACTGGCCGTCTATGGCGCGCTTTTGTATAATGACGAGCAATTCGAACGGAAGCCCTCCTACGACATCACTCGCAGGCAGTATGCCACCGTCACCTACCAGCCGTTCAAGAGAACCAAGATCACCGCCAGCATCGAAGGCTACAAAAACGACGGCCGCCGCCCCAACTTTATGACGCCAAAGGATTATGTGACCAGCTGGGTCAATGCGGGCAAACCCGGCTACGATCCGCGAAGCGGCACGTTTGTCCTCGAGGACGGATCCGTGGTGCCCTATGTCACAAACGCGAACTCCCCGCTTGCTGAAAACATGGTGAACTACCTCAAGGGACTGCCCAACTTTGTAACCGCCAAATATACCGAAAAAAGAACCGACGGACGGCTCACGGGCGCCACCTACGACGGCGTGAATGTTTTCACGGCGGACATCATCACCAACATAAAATCCCCCATGCGCATTCCCGGCATCGCAATCCACGCGTCGAGACCCTTCCAGATGCTCGACAGCGGAAACAGCGTCGGATTTTATGAGACCGCCGCCGACCGGGTGCTCGCAGCCTGGGGAACCACCACCGTCACGCCAGCCGAGGCGGACATCTGGGCAAACCCCACCTGGTATAACGCCTATAACGCATCCTATACGCGCTCCTACGGGAACGCCGCGAAATACGCCGCGACCATGCCCAGCTACAAGGACCCGGGCGTTTCCAACTCGGCGATTTATGATTGGACCGACATCAACACCAACCAGATGAATTTCGCCGAGGCCCGCAACACCAACTACAATGTTGAGTTCGAGCAGGAAATACTCCCCGGCTTGCTGCACTTCAGCGCCGGCTGGTTCAGGCAGGACTACAGGGCGGTGCAAAACTACACCGTCGCCCAACTCGACGCCGCGACCCTGTATGTGGACACCAACCTGTATCTCCCGGACGGGACGGAAAACAAATACTTCGGGCAGGTTTATCTGGAGGACACGGACGCGGACACATGGGAAACCAGCATCAACACCGACCAATACCGCGCCATGCTGGCCTTTACCCCGGACTTCACCAAAAACAAGGGATGGACCCGCTGGCTGGGGCGCCACAACATTCTCGGCCTCGTCTCCCATCATGAAACGGAGACCAAGACCTATCGGAAACGCCTCATGTTCGTGGGCGCGGGCAGCGAGGCGAGCGCCTTGCGATACCTGCCCGATCCGACGCGGGGCAGCACATGGTCATACACATACGGGCACGGCTCCCGGGTTGGCCGCAGCGAGGACGGACGGGCCGCCTATCGCATGTATTACCTCTCCTCTCCCGGCGACCCCGGCGGCGTGGTCACGCACGCCTCCGGCGCATGGTCCGGCGCGACCTCCTACACCGGCGATATTCTGGGATACAATTACAACACCAACCAATGGGAACCCTACAACATGACCATGGGGCTTTCCACCCACAGCGCCGGCACCGACAGGCAGGAACGCAAGCTCCTCTCCTACAGCACGGCAATCACCAGCTACCTGTGGAAAGACAGGCTCATCACGACATTCGGCATCCGCCGCGATGAAAACAAAACCCGCACCACCGACAAGGGCGCCACAACCAACGCGCAAAAATTCGTGGACGGATATTACCAGACTGAATACGTGAATTCATTCAGAACCAAATGGAACGAGCTCAACGGCACCACAAAGACCGTTGGCTTCGTCCTGAAACCCTTCCTGAACTGGGAGGCGATTGAAAAACGGGCCGCGGACGGCAACCTGTTTTGGGAATTCGTGCGCGACTTTGGCATCAGCTACAACAAATCCGACAATTTCGACGCCCCTCCCGCATCCTACGTCGATTACTTCGGCAACGCCCTGCCCAAGCCGGTCGGAAACGGCAAGGACTACGGCGTGCAATTCTCGCTGTTCCAAAACAAACTCTTCACACGCATCTCCTGGTTCAAGGCGACCAGCGAGAACAACTATATCAACCCCAGCTCCGCCGGCTCGCGCCTGACCACGCTCATCGACACCAACTCATTTCGCGGCTGGGCGGAACGAATCGCCCTGCTCAACCTCACCAACATGAACGTCGTGGGATCGCCCACCGACACCGCCGACTGGGTGAACCTCGCACGGGCGTCGGTCAACGAGGACGCGCTCAAGACCGAAATATCAAGGATATGGGGACAGGATTATGACTACTACGCGAACCTGCCCGGAACCCCCTACGGCACACAGACCCTTGAGGCCAAGGGTGTCGAAGTCATGATGAACTACAATCCCACCCCCAACTGGACCATGCGGCTCACCGCGGGAAAACAAAGAACTGTTTATAACAACGTGCTGAAGGAATTCGACGCGTGGTATAATCACCGAAACCAATTCATGGAAAATGCGCGCGCCGCCGACTTCCTCAACGCGGACAAGCAGCAATACGCCACCTACACACCGTTCAATTCGACCACGCCGGTCATTTTGGATGAGTTCTGGCAGAGTTCGGGTTACATAGCCGAATACGGCCCCAACAATGCCTATGGTTACAGAGTCGCCCGCGACTATTACGAAGGCGTGGTGACGCCCGAGGAACTATTGGCCAAGATTCTGCAAGGACAAGTTGCGCCGGGACAACGGAAGTATCGCGCCTCCTTTGTGACCAATTATGTCTTCACCCATGGTCCCCTGAAAGGGTTCTCCGTTGGCGGCGCCCAGCGCTGGGAGGACAAGGCCATCATCGGTTATTACGGCAAAGCCAGCAACCCCCTCACGCCCGAGAAAATCGACCTGGCGGACACCTCGCGCCCGATGTATGACAGCGCCAAGTGGTATACCGACCTCTGGGTCGCCTACACATGCAAGGTCTTCAACAACAAGGCGCGCATGAAAATCCAACTCAATGTGACCGATGTCTTCCAAGACGGAGAGTTGCAAGTGGTCGCGAGAAACTACGACGGCTCCCCCGTCTCGTATCGCATCATGGACCCGCGCAAGTTCATCCTGACAGCCACCTTCGATTTCTAAGCCGGTTCATGGGTTTTGACCGGCCGGTCCGGACAAAGGCATCCCCCAAAAAGGGGATGCCTTTTTTATCGAGGCATTTTAAAAAATAGAAAGACACAAAAAGATTTGATCGCGAAAGCGCGGAAGGACGGAAAGTCGGAATCATTTAAAAAGCTCTGTCTCAATCGAATAGAGCCGAATAGTCTTCGCAACGCGGACCGCAAAGTCCGCCGAATTGGAATCATGAAAATTTGACTCAGCTTTTCCGCACTTTCGCCCTTCCGCGTTTTCGCGATTAGCCAAATGGAATAGCCACAAAAAGGCACAAGAGACACAAAAAGAATTGATCGCGGAAGCGCGGAAGGACGGAAAGTCGGAATCATTTAAGAAGCTCCGCCGCAACCGGATGGCCTTCGTAGCGCGGACTGCCAAGTCTGCCGGTTTGGAACCATGGAAAATTTGACTCAGCTTTTCCGCGCTTCCGCCTTTTCGCGTTTCCGCGATTATGTATTTTTTGGCGAAGCAAAATTCTTGTGTTCAAAACATGGAGGCGCATTGTTCTGAGGCAATCCCAAGAACAGTAAGCCTGACAAGATGTTACCATGTCCCCTCCCGACCTCATTCCCGTGGAGCATGTCCAATCGCGAATCCTCGTGCTGCGCGGCCAACGGGTCATAATCGACAGGAATTTGGCCCGGCTTTACGGCGTGACCACCAAGCGACTGAATGAACAGGTGAAGCGCAATCAACGGCGGTTTCCCGAGGATTTTGTTTTTCAACTCACCAAGGCGGAAAAGGCAGAGGTGGTCGCAAAATGCGACCACCTTGGCAACTTGCGATTTAGCAATACATTGCCTTATGCCTTCACCGAGCATGGGGCGATTCAGGCGGCCAATGTGATAAACTCTGCCACCGCCGAGGAAATGGGCGTGATGGTTGTCCGGGCGTTCATTCAACTCCGGCAAATGATGGTGAATCACAAGGCTCTCACGGCAAAACTAGCCGAACTGGATGCCCGCTTGGGCGAGCATGACGAGCAAATCGCCTCGCTGGTTGAAGCCATTCGCAAGCTCACCATGCCGGACGGCCCTTTGCATAAGCGCAAAATCGGCTTTGTCGGCACTGACGATTGAAGCAAAATCAACAAAGCTCGGGCTGTTCCCTCTTCAACAATCCTTTCAACAACCTAAAACTATTTTATTATGAATAATTTATATTCAAAATATCCTGATATTATCAGCGTCGCGTTAATCCCTATAATTATTTCAATATTTGCATTTGGACTTCCGTTACTCATGCAGACGATTCGAGGGATAGATGAAAAGTATAATTCAACAAAATTGATAGAGGCATTCAGAAAAGACTGGAGATGTGTATGGTTCATACGAATTTTGATTATTACGATAATAAGTTATATCGTATGGCTTTTGCAAATTCCACCGCCACCTTTATCAAAAGAGTATTGGATCGTGAACAACTCGGCCTTTATTTTAATTTCACTAAGCGCCTTCACTTTAACTGTAATAATTCTCTATGTGCTTCACCTCATCTACATCTACTATGTGCCTGAACTACTTTTCAAGCGCCTGGAAAAAACTTATAATAAAACAAATAAAATCTTTTATTTTGATGTAATATCAAAAATTTTATTTTATTCCATTGCCAAAGCCGATGAGTCACTAGCTAGATCTCTGTTTGAATTTTATTTTAACGCATTTTCAAAATTTAGAGAAAATAAAAAAGGGCAATTAATTGTCTATCCACAAGAATATTACAACGCCATTTTTGAAGCAAATGAGTTGCTTTGCAATAGAAAGAGAAAAACTGTTTCGCATTTTAATAATGGTATATTTTTCGATCTATTTTTGGATGAATATCAAGGGACTATGATCAGCCCTGAAACATATCAATGCCTATGGCGTCTCATTGTGCAGTCTATTTCACATAACAGAGAGGAATTTGTCTTAGCATACTGGAGAAAAGCACATCAGTTTTTTAACTTCTCCATGCGAGAAGTTTCACCAGAATATGATGCAATAGAAAGCGGAAACCTGAAGGCAACGAATCAATCTAAAATAGAAAAAAGACTCACCGAACGTGAAGATTTTTTAGAATTTCACTATGCTTTAGGTGGTTTATTGATGTATATGAAAAAATATGCGACCATCAGAGAAATAATGAGATACACCCAACAAGAACCACCAAAATACGTGCTCGTCCCTGAAAGAATGCAACAGATCATCATTAGATATATGCAATTAAATAAGGAACCGCCATACAGTTTCTTGCATTACACAAAAAGATATTGGTTTCCGAATATTTATGGCGTGAACTCCGATGAGACAATCAAGATTTGGATCAAGCGATATTTAGCCATACTATTTATTCGACAATATACACTCCCTGAATATTATGTAATTTCAGAACGCCTAGAGATGCCCAATCCTCCGAGCGAATTGTCGGAATTAAACAGATGGAAGGAAGAGTTAGGCAGCCTGCGATTTTTTATAGATGAATATTTTACGCCGCCAAAAAGAAATATTCTAAAGATATTGGGACTAGATATTATTGCAACTCAAAATTGGTTTATCAAAAATGATAAAGAAAAATATTCTGATTTAATTGCAAATCTCAAAAAACAAATTGAACACAAATTTAATAAGCTCAAGCGTGAACAGCCAGTCTCCACCATCAAAGAGAGAAGATTTCAAGAGGAAGCAAATAAGATACTGCATGTAATTTTTGACAAATACATAAAAATTTACACTGGATCTAAATTAGATCATTATAAAAGTATTTTAATTGAAGGTCGTTTTGATATTTTACCTAAAACTGCTTTTGCTGAAAACCAAGATATGTGCTATGGAAATGCCGACTCCATCACCGCGCAAGGAGTTGCCATGCAATTTATGTATTCTGCAACAAACATATTGCTCCTTATGCGCCCCAAAAAGTATCTTCTTTTGGAGGAATGTGTGTTTCCAGCCATTGACAAATTGAATGTTCATCCATCTGATTACGTGATCATATCGGTCGGTCTGAATATTGAATATTTTTCTTATTTAAAAGTTAATGGATTGAGCGGGAGCCGCAGTGAGTGGCTCTATAAAGGCTTTAATATTATAGAAATGGATGCCTGTGGCTATGAACCAATCGGGCAATCTATTTTTATTGTTAAAAAGGTAGATTTACCCGAAATTATTTTCAATGAACCCCAAAACAAGTTTGCAACCAAATATCATCTCGAGAAAATTAACAATACATATAGTATTTATACGAAGTTGATTGATTTGAGTGAGAGTGATGACACTGAAATCAGAGACGAATTACTGAAAAAAAACCCCCAAGCAAAATTGTCAGAATCGGTTTTGGCCTGTGTCTCTATTAACTCTGAAATTCGCTACAAATTCGGTGCTAAGTGTGTGCAAATTAGATTATTTTCTCAATTTGATGATCGAGGGAAGTCAAATACACTAGAAGACGTTGTGTGTGTCGAATAGCCCGCGGAGTGATCAGCGTGGATAACGTCTGGAATCTTGCGTAGATTTGTAAAGGGCACTTTGAAAAATTAACATATTGACAATCAATAATATATATAATTTATATAGGTCCGATGAAAAGCACCCAATTGAGTTTTTTTGATGAAACGGCGCGGTTGCAACAGCTCAAGATTGCGGATGCTGGATTGTCTTACTCTTTTGTTAATTTAAATTTTTTAGGGTGCCCCTCTCCAACAACACATATTTCTTTCGCAAGGTAAAGTGCAGATACATAACCTGCGACTGTTTGTTTTGGTAGTTGACTTATCGCAGCTATATCTGCAGCAGTCGATTCAGGATTAGCTTTTATCGTCTCCTTAACTATACTCCTGTAGCTAGCGCTTTCCATCGTTGAGGATTCGCCATTAGGGGCATCTCTATTAGTATTTTCCTTGGGATCTGACTCGACATACCTTTCCTCGATAATCTCCATATACTCTATAATATTATCTATGTTTTCATTTTTTGTTTGATTAGATAATTTTGAAAAATGAAGGCATAGTAGCCCACAAATAAAACAACATACTGTTATTATCCAGTAAAGAGCACAGCTGGGATTCGAAATTATGGACAATATTCCAGACGCGCCACCCCCAAGCAGCAAAAATCCTATAGAATTATATATAGCAAAAACACATTTACAGGAATTTATATGCTCTTTGATATAATTCCACTCTTCCTTTTGTATTGGATACGCTTGGGACTTACGTGGAGTAAGGAGTTCCATACTTTGTGAAACTTCATAATTAGCCATTGGAAACCTCCCTTGCTGATTGAACAACCCCGACGGTTAATGCATTGACTAAAGCCGTGTTTCCACACTTTTTACAAGTAATCGGTATTACAGGCACAACAGGACCACCGAGCGATACCCCATCTTTGTGAAATTCAATTAATTGAAAAATACTTTCCGGAACTACCCAATGGGCGTTTTGACAATATGGGCATGCTTTTCCGGCCCAATGGATTTTAAGATGTTCAACTACTTTATTTGTTTCTTCTTGTGTCATAAGGGAATTTCAGAAGGAGTCGGGTTGGTGTTTTGGGGGTTTGGGATTTTGGAATGCCTGAAGCATCAGATCAGAAGCTATTCTTTCTCACGTAAGCATTGGCACTGAGATGGGAAGCAAAAATGCGCAAAGTGGGATCGCTGCACACAAGCTATGAGCAAAGGCCATGCTGTCCACTTTTTAGTGAATGGTTTGCGCATTTTTTTACTTCTACGGTCTTTCTTCGTGAACTCCGTTATCTTCTGTGCAAATGGATTGATGGGTTGGGTGCTGGGCGGCGGGAGGGCTTGACCGGGACAGTCGTGCTGGCCGAACCGAGCGGAAACATGGGTGAATCGCCAAGACACTCGGGCCGTATGCATAAAAAACACGGCTTTGCGGGCCGTGTTTTTGGGTTGAGATGGTTAGAGCAGATTTGGCAGTCTTGCGTTACGGTTCCTTACAAGCGCTCCAAGAGCAACTCCAGTATCTTCTTGGTGCTCTTCGGGATGACGGTGCCGGGGCCGAAGATGGCGCTGGCGCCGTTTTTCAGGAGGAAGTCGTAGTCTTGCGCCGGTATAACGCCGCCGCAGATGAC
Source organism: Ereboglobus sp. PH5-10 (assembly GCF_029504735.1). Lineage (GTDB taxonomy): Bacteria > Verrucomicrobiota > Verrucomicrobiia > Opitutales > Opitutaceae > Ereboglobus. The sequence continues at coordinate 378,156 of NZ_JAQFIP010000001.1, forward strand.
CAGGATGTCTTCGCGGCCGCGTTTTTTGAGCTCGGCCACTAGCTGGGGAAGCAGGGTTTTGTGGCCTGCCGCCAGGCTGCTCATCGCGACGACGTGGACGTCGTTTTCGACGGCTTGCTGGGCGGTCTCCGCCGGGGTTTGGAAGAGCGCGCCGATGTCCACGTCGAAGCCGAGGTCGGCCATTGCCGTTGCGACGACTTTGGCGCCGCGGTCGTGGCCGTCCTGGCCGAGCTTGGCGACGAGGATGCGGGGGCGGCGGCCTTCCTTTTCCTCGAATTTTTTGACGAGTGTGCGGACTTCGTTGATGATGGGTTCGTCTCCGTAGGCCATGCGATAAACTCCTGATATGCTGCGGATTGTGGCTTGGTAGCGTCCGAATTTTGATTCGAGCGCGGAACTGATTTCTCCAAGGGTGGCGCGGGCCTTGGCGGCCTCGACCGCGAGTTCGAGGAGGTTGCCTTTGCCGGTGGCGGCGCACTCGGTGAGGGCGTCGAGGGTGGCTTGGGTTTTGGCGTTGTCGCGGGCGGCCTTGAGTTCGTTGAGGCGCTTGATTTGCGACTCGCGGACGGCGGTGTTGTCCACTTCGAGGATTTCGAGGGCGTCCTCTTTCTCCATGCGGTATTTGTTGAGGCCGACGATGGTTTCCTTGCCGGAGTCGATCTTGGCCTGGCGGCGGGCGGCGGCTTCCTCGATGCGGAGCTTGGGCAGGCCTGCTTCGATGGCCTTGGTCATGCCGCCCATGGACTCGACTTCCTCGATGTGCTTCCAGGCTTTTTCGGTGATTTCGCGGGTGAGCGCCTCGACGTAGTAGGAGCCGGCGAAGGGATCAACGACGTTGCAGATGCCGGACTCGTTTTGGAGGAAGAGCTGGGTGTTGCGGGCGATGCGCGCGGAGAAGTCGGTCGGGAGAGCGATGGCCTCGTCGAGCGCGTTGGTGTGGAGGGATTGCGTGTGGCCGAGCGTGGAGGCGAGGGCTTCCAGGCAGGTGCGGGCGACGTTGTTGAAGGGGTCCTGCTCGGTGAGCGACCAGCCGGAGGTTTGCGAGTGGGTGCGCAGGGCGCGGGACTTGTTGTTCTTGGGGCCAAATTGCGAGGTGATGCGATCCCAGAGGGTGCGGGCGGCGCGCATTTTGGCGATTTCCATGAAGAAGTTTTTGCCAATGGCCCAGAAGAAGGAAAGGCGGGGCGCGAAGGCGTCCACGGGGATGCCTGCCTTGACGCCGGTGCGGATGTATTCGAGTCCGTCGGCGAGGGTGTAGGCGAGCTCGAGGTCGTTGGTGGCGCCGGCCTCCTGCATGTGGTAGCCGGAGATGGAGATGGAGTTGAACTTGGGCATGTTCTTCGAGGTGTATTCGAAGATGTCCGCAATGATCTTCATCGAGGGCGTGGGCGGGTAGATGTAGGTGTTGCGCACCATGAATTCCTTGAGGATGTCGTTCTGGATGGTGCCGGAGAGTTGCTCAAGTTTGACGCCTTGCTCGAGGGCGGCGCAGATGTAGAAGGCCATCACGGGGAGGACGGCGCCGTTCATGGTCATGGAGACGGAGACTTTGTCGAGCGGGATGCCGCCGAAGAGGGTCTGCATGTCGAGGACGGAGTCGATGGCAACGCCGGCCTTGCCGACGTCACCGACAACGCGGGGGTGGTCGGAGTCGTAGCCGCGGTGGGTGGCGAGGTCGAAGGCGACGGAGAGGCCTTGCTGGCCGGCGGCGATGTTGCGGCGGTAGAAGGCGTTGGATTCCTCGGCGGTGGAGAAGCCGGCGTATTGGCGCACGGTCCAGGGGCGCGCGACATACATGGTCGAGTAGGGCCCGCGCGTGAAGGGCGCGTGGCCGGGCATGGTGTCGAGGGTGGAGCAGCCGGCGAGGTCGGCGGCGGTGTAGTTGGCCTTGACGGGGATTTGCTCGTCGGTGAGTTCGACGGTTTCGGCGGCGGGCGCGCCGTTCGCCGTGTCGAGCTTGATGTCGTCGTAAGCGAGTTTGGTGAAGTCGGGAGTGGTGGTTGTGCTCATTTTTTGAAAGTGGTGAGTGTGTAAGATGAAGTGTGAAACAACGGGACCCATTGGCCGAATATGGCCGATAGGTCCGATGCTTTTGTGTAATTACGCGCCGATTGTTTTTTGGATGTTGGCGAGCAGGCCGCGGACGTTGGCGCGGACGTGGATGAAGTCGTCGAAGCCGGCGGCTTTGTAGGTCGCGGCGAGGGTTTCGTCGGCGGGCATGCCGGCGAGGATGACTTGGATTTCCGGCTTGGCGGCCTTGACCGCCTTGGCGAAGGCGGGGGCGAGCTCGGGATAGGTGGCGTCGGTCGAGCAGAGGACCGCGACGGGAGCGCCGGAGGCGACCGCAGCCTTGGCGGCATCCTCGGCGGTTTCGTAGGCGTCCTTGGCGATCATTTCGAAGCCGCCCGTGCTGAAGAAGCCGGCGGTGAAGTCGGCGCGGGCCTTGTGCTGGAGAACGGGGCCCATTTTCGCGACAAAGATTTTCGGGCGGGCGCCGTTTTTCTTCGCGTAGGCGTCGGCTGCGGCGCGGAGGGCTTCATAACCTTCGGAGCCGCGAACGAGCGCGACGGGCGTGACGCCGGTTTCGGGTTTCGCATCCGGGTGGGTGGCGGCGAAGAGCTGGCCGATGGTCGCGCCTTGGGCGGCGGCCTGGATGCACGCTGCGGCGGAATCGGCGGCAACGTCGGGACTGACGGCGTTGACGATTTTGGTGGTGACGGCGAGCTTGATGCTCATCGTGGCCGGGCGGCGTTTCTTGACGTCGGCGGCGCGGGCGGCGACGAGCTCGGGCGTGGCGAGCGGGCGGGCGACGGGGTCCTTTTCCTTGAGATTGGGGAAGAGGTTGGTGCCGACGAGGCCCATGCGGCGCTTGTCGAGGGAGTCGGATTTTGCCTTCGCGGTGGCGGCGACGGCGGTTTGGAGCGCGCCGGCGCGGAGGGCGGCGGTGAAGCCTCCTTGTTTCTCGATGTCCTGGAACGCGGCCCAGGCTTTGCGGGCGAGTTCGTCGGTGAGTTTTTCGATGTAGAAGGAGCCGCCGGAGGGGTCGTTGGGGGCGGTGACGTGGAACTCCTCGGCGAGGAGCGTGTGGATGTTGCGCGAGATGCGGCGCGAGAAATCGTCGGGCGAGCCCATGACTTCGTCGTAGGGGGCGATGTGGAGCGAATCGACGCCGCCGAGCACCGCGGAGAGCGCCTCGGTGGTGACGCGAAGCATGTTCACGTTGATGTCGAGCTTGGTCTTGTTCCAGCGGCCGGTGCGGGCGTGGATTTTTACTGTCGAACCCGATGCCTTGATCGCGTAGGCGGCGGCGACGCGCGCCCAGAGGAGGCGGAAGGCGCGGAACTTCGCGATTTCCATGAAGAATTGCGGGCCGATGGCGAAATTGACACGGAGATGCGCGGCGACTTGCTCGGCGGTGAGGCCGCGTTTGCCAAGCTCGCGGATGTATTCAACCGTGGCGGCGATGGTGTAGGCGAGATCCTGCACGGCGTTGCCGCCGGCGTTGAGCCAGAGGGCGGAGTCCACGCCGACGGTCGAGAGGCCGGGGGCGTTTTTCGAGGCCCAGAGCGTCCATTGGGCGAGGTCGTTTTGGAGCGAGTCGAGCGTGTCGGGAAGCGCGCCGCGCGAGGCGAGTTCGGCGAGGGGATCGGCGGTGACGGAGCCGTTGATTTTGGAGGCGTCGATGCCGCGCTGTTTCGCGAGGGCGAGGAGGAGCGAGGCGACGGGGAGCGCGGTCGCGCCGGCGTTGATGTGCACGGGGACGGCGGTGAGCTCGACGTTGTTGAGCGCGGCGGCGAGATCGGAGAGGTCGCTCACGGAGAGGCCGCAGCAGCCGACTTCGGCGGCGGGCGCGGTATCGGCGTCCTTGGCGGCGCGGGTGGCGCAGTCGAGCGAGATGGAGACGGCGTTCTGGCCGCGGTTCAAGTCGGCGAGGAGCGCGGTGTTAAAATCGGCGGGGGCGGCGAGGGCGATTTCCTGGGCGAATTCCCAAGGCGTCTTGAAGTAGCCCTTGTCGAGCGAGCCGCGCGCGGCGGCGGCGTCCTGCGCGGGGAGCGCCGCGGTGTCGAGGCGCGTGTAAAGCGGCTGGAGCGCAATGCCTTCGGGCGTCTTGGTGACGAGTTTTTTCTCGAAGGGCACGCCCTTGAGTTCGGTTTCGACGGTCTTGCGCCATTCGGCGTAGGCGGCGCGCAGGCCGTCGAGGGATTCGGGAGTATTGGTTTCGTTGGTTGTGCTGCTCATGTGTGGAAAAGTGACGGGTGAATGGGCGGCCGTTACAGATGGTGAAGTCGTAAAAGCCGGACGAAAAGGGAGGAAGTTATTAAAAAATCAGATAAATAACAGCTAAAAATAAACGCCCCGCGCCGCTGAAAAATCGCCGGGAAATGGCAGCGGACGCGATGTCGAACGCGGTGCCGATTCACTCAAGGCAAAGGCAAGTTTAACCGCGAATGGACGCCAATAAACGCGAATAAAAACCAACACATTCCCTATTTCCCTTTTCTGCATTCGCGTCCATTCGCGTTTATTCGCGGTTAAAAAAGCCTCGGTTGCGTCAAAGCCGTCCAGCCCGTTTCCCCGGCCACGCCCCGCCAACGCCATTCACGCCTCCCGCCACGCGGGGACGCGAACGGGCGATTCGTTTTGCGCAAGAAAGTTAAAAGCCGCGGGAAAATGCACTATTAGATTTTGCAATACATTGGCGCGGTGCGGAAAGGCATCAGTTAAACTTTATGTTTACAAGGCGGCGAAACCTATCATCTTATTGACCCTTTCCTACCATGATTACGAACATCGACCACTTGGGAATCGCAGTCACATCCATCGACGCCGCACTGGGCTATTATGAAAAAGTCCTCGGCCTCAAATGCACGCATCGCGAGGAAGTCGCATCGCAAAAAGTGCGCACCGCATTCATCCCATGCGGCCAGGTCAATATCGAGCTCCTCGAGCCCACCTCGCCGGACAGCCCGATCGCCAAGTTCCTCGAAAAGAACCCCCACGGCGGCATCCACCATATCGCCTACGCCACCGACGACATCACCGGCCAGCTCGCGCAGGCCAGCGGCGCCGGCGCGCGGCTCATCAACGAAACACCCGTCGAGGGCGCGCACGAAAAACTCGTCGCCTTCCTCCATCCGAAATCCACCTTCGGCGTGCTCACCGAGTTCTGCATGAGCAAACCCGGCGCGCAGCACTGAGGAGCGATTTCCCAACCTTCAAACCTAATTTTCACCATGGCAATATCCCCTAAACTGCTCGAAGAGCTCGCTGAAAAACGCAAAATCGCCCTCTCGGGCGGCGGCCCGGAAAAACTCGAGGCCCGCAAGAAAAAAGGCCTTCACACGGCCCGCGAACGCCTCACCTCGTTCTTCGACGGCGGCCAGTTCCTCGAACTCGGCCTCCACGTCGAACACTCCTGCCACGACTTCGGCATGGCCGACAAGCACATGGCCGCCGACGGCGTCATCACCGCCATCGGCTACGTTGACGGACGCCCCATCGCCGCGTTCGCGCAAGACTTCACCGTCGGCGGCGGCGCCGTGGGCCGCATGCACGCCAAGAAAATCTGCGACCTGCTCGACTACGCCAAGCAATCCGGCATGCCCGTCGTCGGCATCAACGACTCCGGCGGAGCCCGCATTCAGGAAGGCGACGAAGCGCTCTCCGGCTACGGCCAGATCTTCTTCCGCAACACCCTCCTCTCCGGCGTTGTGCCGCAAATCTCCGTGATCGCCGGCCCCTGCGCGGGCGGCGCGGCCTACTCGCCCGCCCTCACCGACTTCATCATCATGGCGAAAAACGGCGCGCAAATGTTCATCTGCGGCCCCGAAGTCATCAAGGCCGCCACCGGCGCGACCGTCACCATGGACGACGTCGGCAGCGCCGTCACCCACGCCTCCGTTTCCGGCAACATCCACTTCATCGCCGACAGCGGCGTTGAGGCCATGCAGATCGCCAAGAAACTCCACTCGTTCCTCCCCTCGAACAACGTCATGGACCCGCCGCACAACATGAACGTGCCGCTCGACATGACACCCGACCCCGTCCTCAACGAGATCATGCCCTCGAACGGCAAGGAAGGCTTCGACGTCAAGAAAGTCATCGAACGGCTCGTGGACAACGCCGACTTCCTCGAAGTGCAGCGCGACTTCGCCCGCAACATGGTCGTCGGCTTCGGTCGCATCCAGGGCATCGTCGTCGGCATCATCGCCAACCAGCCCAACTTCAAGGCCGGCACCATCGACATCGACGCCTCGGACAAGGCGGCCCGCTTCATCCGCTTCTGCAACGTCTTCAACATCCCCCTGCTCACCCTCGTTGACACCGGCGGCTTCCTCCCCGGCATCCAGCAGGAACGCGGCGGCATCATCCGCCACGGCGCGAAAATGCTCTTCGCCTACTCCGCCGCCACCGTGCCGAAAATCACCGTCATCATGCGCAAAGCCTACGGCGGCGCCTACCTCGCCATGTGTCCCAAGGACCTCGGCGCGGACATGGTCTTCGCCTGGCCCACCGCCGAAATCGCGGTCATGGGCGCGGCCGGCGCGGCCAACATCCTCTTCAAGAGGGAAATCGCCGCCGCACCCGACCCGAAAGCCAAGGCCGACGAGCTCGCCGCCGAATACCAGTCCAAGTTCGCCGCGCCCTACCGCGCCGCCAGCAAGGCCTTCATCACCGACGTCATCGAACCCTCGGAGACGCGCGGCAAAGTCGCCATGGCCCTGCGCGCCACGCTCAGCAAACGCGAAACCCGCCCGCCCAAGAAGCACGGCAACATTCCGCTCTAAAAAACGAACGGACCATCGCATAATCACGTCACCCGCTCGTAACAACCCGCCGTCCGCGGCCACGCGCAACGAACGGCGGGTCACCAAAACGAATACATGACCAACACACTCATCCTGCTCGCACAAACCGCAGCGCCCGAGGACGCCGTCCTGTTCGGAAACAAATGGATCGCCCTCGCGGTAATCCTCTCCGGCGTGGCAATCTTCATCGCGCTCATCGCCCTCTTCGGACGAATCCTCGCCGCCACGCACCCGGACGAAAAGAAAACCGCCGGCGCAAAGGCCAAATCCGCGGCCCCCGCGCCGCTCGTTGTCGAAGTGCCCAATGCCAGCACCGACACGCCCTCGCCTCAAATACTGGCGGTGATCGCAGCCGCGGTCGCCACCGTGTTCGGCCCCAGGGCGCGAATCGCCGGGGTGCAAACCGCAAAGCCGCCCACCGTCGAGGCCCTCATGCAAATGTGGTCCCTCGAAGGCCGCCGCCAAATCTACACCTCGCACAACCCGCGGGGATAAAAAACTGGCCAAAGCAAAAACACTCACACATCAACCAACAACCATTTAACCAAAACCAGAAAATCACATATGAAAAAGCTCCGCGTTACCGTAGAAGGCAAAGCATACGACGTCCTCGTCGAAATCATGGATGAAGGCGCCTCCGCGCCCGCCGCCACGGCACCCGTGCAAAGCGCCCCCATGTCCGCGCCAATCACAGCGCCCACGCCCGCGCCTGCTCCCAAGGCCGCGCCCGCCGCCGCCGGCGCAAGCGACATCGCCAGCCCCCTCGCCGGCAAAGTCGTCTCCATCGACGTCAAAGTCGGACAGGACGTGGCCGAGGGCGCCCAAGTCGCCACCATCGAGGCCATGAAGATGAACACCTACATCTACGCCCCCAAAGCCGGCAAGATCGGCTCGATCCACGCCAATGTCGGCGACGGCATCGAGGAAGGCGCAATCATCATCAAATACGCCTAAGCCGTAGACCAAACACACTTCAATTAACAAAAACCGCCGGCTCAAAACCGGCGGTTTTTTTGCGCCTCCCGGCATATAATGCGCGCCCTGAAAACCGGCTCCGCCCGCAACCGCATTATTTTCAGGCGGAAACACCGTCTTCCAAAACAATTGCAGTTATAAATTCTGCATTGCAATAAGCGGCGCATTAACTCTTTCTTCACAACTCTCTCCATCGCTCAACAGCGGACGGAAACCCAACAAGACAACCAAACTATGGAAACTTCCATGCATCCAAACGCCAAGGCCGCCAAGCGCAGCCTTCTGTCCACCCTCGCTCTCTCGGTCGCCCTCGTCGCCACGCTCGGCACGGCACACGGAGCAGGCTTTGCAATTTACGAAACCGATGCACGCGGTTTCGCCATGGCCAACGCCAACGTCGGACGCAACGACGACGCCAGCGCGCTCTACTCCAATCCCGCCGCAATCACCCAGCTCCCCGGCCTCCAAATCAAAGCTGGCATCAGCCTCATCATGCCTGACGTCGACGTGACGACATGGGGCTCCATCGACGGCCAGGTTCCCGGGGAAAAGAAAACCTCGATGAACTCCTACACCGCGGTCATCCCCAACCTCTACGGCACCTACCGCATCAACGACAACATGGCGATTGGCATGGGCATCTTCGTCCCCTACGGACTGAAGAGCGACTTCGAAAAAGAACCCATCGTCTGGCCCGGTGCTTACAACAACTACTACACGGAAATCGAAACCGTCGAGATGGCGCCGACCTTCGCCTACCGCCTCGTCCACGACCAGCCTTGGGCCAAGAACCTCTCGGTCGCCGTCGGTCTCGCGATCCTCAGGACTGATATCACGATCAAGCGTCAAATGGCGCTGGGTGGCGGCTATTATTCTCCCCTCATCCTCGAAGGCGACGACTGGGAGTTCGGCTACAACCTCGCGGTTCAATATGAAGTGAACGACCAGCTTTCCTTCGGCATCGTTTACCGTTCCGGATTCGACACCAAAATTACCGGTGCAAGCGCCCGCATCCTCCCCAATCAAGCAGCTGGCTTTGATGGTCGCCACAGCGGCAAGGCATGGGGCAAAATTGATCTGCCCGACTCTTGGTCCTTCGGCGTCAACTACTCGCCCGTCGCTCCGCTTAACATCGGTTTCCAGGCCCTCCGCACAAACTGGGGCTCCTACGACAAACTCACGATCCAAGCATTCCCTGACGGCGCGGTTTCCGTCGCGGAAAAACACTGGAAAGACGTCTGGCGCTACAGCCTCGGTGCTGAATACCAACTCAACAACGCTCTCGCCCTGCGCGCTGGTTTCGTGATCGATAAAGACCCGGTGAACACCAAGTATGCCGACTACATGGTTCCCTCCAACGACCGCCAAATCTTCAGCACCGGTCTCGGCTGGCGAATCAGCAAGGCGGTCACCCTCGATTTCGCCTACGGCTACATCAAGATCAAGGAGAGCACCTTTGATGCGCGTCCGAGCGAAGGCGTCCTCGGCACCAAGGTTCACACCGGCAACGCGCACATCTTTTCCGTCAGCGCGGCCTTCCGCTTCTGATAGCGCAAACACAGCCTGAAAAACGAAAATCTTTCGCCAAAGCGCGACGCCCTCAAAAGCGTCGCGCTTTTTCTTTTTTTCAAAACACCGCTTGCACTTTTTTCGACCGCCATTAATACGTTCACGGCAACCATGACTCAGGCCGCCAACATATCCACCAACCCGATCGACGCAGACTTTTATCTGGCCGCCGACGATTTCTTCAAGGCCAACCGCCCGGTTGCCCTCACCTTCGACGACGTCTCGCTCGCCACGCGCTACTCCCAAATCCTCCCCCGCGACACCGACCTCGCCACCAGCCTCTCCGACTCCCTCCGGCTGCAAATCCCCATCATCTCGTCCGACATGGACACCGTCACCGAGTCGCGCATGGCCATCGCCATGGCCCTCAACGGCGGCATGGGCCTCATCCACTACAACATGACGCCCAAGGACCAGGTCCGCGAAGTCGCCCGCGTCAAACGCCACATCCACGGATTCCTCCAGGACCCCATCACCATCCGCCCCGACATGCTCATCGGCGACCTCCTCGCCCGCATCGAGCAAAAGACGTTCTCATTCTCAACCTTCCCCGTCACCGACGAAAACGGCGTCCTCCTCGGCCTCGTCTCCGGCAACGTCGTCAAGGAACGCTACAAGGCGAAAAAAATCGCCGACGTCATGACCCCGCGCGCCGACCTCATCACCGAGCACATCAACGCCGTCACCAAGAACCCCATCAAGGCCGCCGACACCTTTTTCAACCAGCACATAGGCATCAACAAAATGCTCGTCGTCGATGACGCCGGCAAACTCCGCGGCATGGTCACCAGCCGCGACGTTGAAAGCATCACCGACGAGGCCAAGTCGCAGCGCAAACCCGCCCGCGACGCCAATTTCCGCCTCGTCGTCGGCGCCGCCATCGGCCCCGTCCGCAACCCCGACGGCTCGCTCGACCGCGAAAAAATCGTCTCGCACGTCTCCGCGCTCGTCGCCGAAAACGTGGACGTCGTCGCCATCTCCACCGCGCACGGCCACACCGCCGGCGTGGGCGACATGGTCAAGCTCGTCCGCGACGCCTTCCCCGAGCTCACCATCATCGCGGGCAACGTCACCAGCGCCTCCGGCGTGGAATACCTCGCCGACTGCGGCGCAAGCGCCATCAAGGTTGGCCAGGGCCCCGGCTCCATCTGCACCACGCGCATCGTCGCCGGAATCGGCATCCCGCAGCTCACCGCGCTCTACACCGCCTCGAAGGGCGCCGCCGCCAAGGGCGTGCGCATCATCGCCGACGGCGGCATCACCAAGTCCGGCGACATCGTCAAGGCGCTCACCCTCGCCGACAGCGTCATCCTCGGCGGGCTGCTCGCCGGCTGCCGCGAAGCCCCGGGCGAAATCATGGAAATCAACGGCAAGTTCTACAAACAATACCGCGGCATGGGCACGCTCGCCGCGATGAAAGCCGGCAGCGCGGCCCGTTACGGGCACGACAAAAACGACACCGCGCGCAAACTCACCGCCGAGGGCATCGAGGCGCTCAAGGAAGTGTCCGGCTCGACGGACGACGTCCTCGGCAACCTCATCGGCGGCATCCAAAGCGGCATGGGCTATCTCGGAGCACAAACCCTTCCCGAGCTCCGCGCCAACGCCCGCTACATGCGAGTGAGCCCGGCCGGCCAAAAAGAAGCCTCACCCCACGACGTGATCGAAGTCTCCACGCGCAAGCAGTAAGGCGGCTATAGGTCACGGTTCGACTCCGCGCATCCTGCCATTATCCGAATTATGGCAGTTGGAGCCTTCGCCTTCCCTCGTTAAATTGTCGCATAAAAACGCCTTTGGGTAGGGCGAACCCTCCGGGTGAGCCGCAACAGTCCCTGCACCCTCGGAGGATTCGCCTCACTTTAAAATACGAGCGAACAAACCGAATCAGTCCTATTTGGACGCATGCGTAGTGGCACCTTTGGTCAGCGCTTCTTTTTGAATACTTCCAGAAGCCAGAAGGCGAGTATCCAAATTGCGGTCACCAATGCCCATCGAATACCGACCATCACAAACACTCCAACTGTGCCAAGTTCTCTCGAAACTCCTGCATTGGAAGTCGTGTAGGTGGCCGAAAGGCTATCACGAGCAGAAACCAACCGAGGCTTTTTTGCAGCCATGCTGTGGTTTGCGCTTCGTTTACGCTTTCACCGCCTTCGCTGCGGCGGCGATTGTCGCCTTCGCCTCCGGGGTGCGGCGGCAGACCACGCTGAGCATGTGGACGAGTTTTTGCAGCGAATCGCGGCTCGGGTTGCCGAGCAGCGCCGCCTGTATCCAGTTGTGGTTTAGCAAATATTGGCTGCGGTAGCTGAGCCAGAAACCGCGCATTTCGAGTTCCTCGCCGAGCTCGGCGGCGGACATTTCCTTGACCGGCAGGATCGTCATGATGCCGGGGCTGGCGACGTCCTCGGACGCGGCGAGCTGGAAGCCGAGGCCCTGGAGTTGCTCGCGGAGCCATTTGGCGTTGTCGGCGATTTGTTGCATGCGCTCGGGCGTGGCTTGCTGCACGGCGATGTCGAGCGCGGCGACGAGGTTCGTGGAATGGGTGTGGGGCACGCTTTGGTTTTCGAACCAGTGGCCGAGATCGAGGTAGCCGGGGAAGCGGTCGGGGTGCGGCTCGGGTTTGTAATTGTGAAACACCATCGCGATGCCGGGGAAGCTGCCGAGGCCCTTGCCGGAGGCGCAGGTGGCGAGATGCATGCCGTGGAGATCGACGGGCATGGCGCCGATGGAGCTGATGCAGTCGGCGCAAAGGTGGAGGTTAAGGCGGTCGGCGAGTTTTTTGAGCTCGTCCAGCGGGTTCATGATGCCGGTGGACGTTTCGTGATGGACAAACCAGATCCAGCCGCCGGCGGGGAGGCGCTCGGCGAGGCGGGTGACCTCGGCCATGTCGAAGGTGTGCCCCCAGGGGAGCTGGAGCCAGTCGTAGCGGAGGCCGGCGTTGCGGGCGTTGCCGGCGAGGCGTTCGCCGAATTCGCCGTTGGAGAGGATGAGGCCGGTGGTGCCGAGAAGGGCGAGCTGATTGGCGACAGTGGCGTTGGCGATGGTGCCGGAGCCGAGCATGATCTGGACATCGGCCGCGCCGGTGAGCTTGCAGAGGCGCGCGCGGATGTCGGCCATGCGGGTGATGAACAGCTTGCTGCGGTGCGAGATGGCGGGGCCGGAGAGCGCCTGGCGGACCTCGGAGGAGGTGGGGACGGGGCCGGGAAGGAAGTTGAGGACGTGCTGCTCGGGGGCGGGACCCTCGACAAAGGAGCTGCGAAGCACGGTGCTTTTTTCAAGGGTGCGGCCGAAGTTTTCCAGCGTCAGATACATGGGCTGGTATTGCGCCTGCTCGGAGCCGACGAGGGGGCCGAAGGGAACGAAGCCGAGATGCCGGTAGAGTTTCAACTGGCGCGTGGTGGCGGAAATGATGCAGATGTCGTAGCCGTTGTGGAGGCAATGGCGCACGGCGTGCTCGAAGAGCTTTGGGAAGACGACGGTTTTGCGCGCGTCGGGCTCGACGGCGAGCAGGCGCACTTCGCAGGCGGAACGGCCGGTGGGCAGGTATGCGTCGAGATTGGCGAGCTTGCTGTCGATGGAAAAGGGGCGCGTGCCGCGAATGGCGAGCATTCCCATGAGGCGGCGATCCTGCAGGCAAATGATGTAGGTGTTTTCAGCGTGAAAACGATCCACGAGGCGCTCGTCGGTGTTCGGGGCGTGCTGGGGAATTTCCTCGACGAAGGTGCGGTAATTGAGGCGGTGGATTTGCTCAATTTCCCAATCTTCGGTCGCGATTTTGTAAATATATTCAGTTTGGTCGTTTTTGTCGGCCATGGTGGTAAGAAAGTGTGGCAATAAAAGGGAAAGTGCGCGGGGTGGAAAGGGGAAAAACAAAGCGCTCTCACCGGGGGGATGCGCGTAAAAGTGTTACTGGAAGGACTGCCAACCGTCCCACCCGCCGTTCCGGTCACGCTTTTTTTCCAAGCACGGCAAGAATGTTTGCGCGATGGGAAATCCAGAGCGTGAGGATCATTGCCGCGCAAATGAGAGTGGAAGCGGGATCACGCCAGAGCCACCAGGCAATCACGGGAAAAAGCGCATGCGTGACGAGCCACGAAACCGAAAAGGAGCGGCGGAAAACCGGCTTGAGCGCGAGCGCGAGCACGATGCAAATCGCGGCGGGAATAAAACCCTGCCCGCCCGCCAGCGGACACCATGCGCCGTAAAAAGTGGCCACGCCCTTGCCTCCGCGAAAGCCGAGCCAGACCGGCCAGATGTGCCCTGCGACAACGGCGTAGGCCGCGGCGCACCGCCATGCCGGGGGCGAGTCGGCCATGAAATAACTCGCGGCAAGCGCGACAAGGAAACCCTTGAGTATGTCGATGAGGACAACGGTATAAAAACCGCGCTTGCCGAGAACGCGACCGGCGTTGGTGGCCCCGGTCGCCCCGCTGCCGATTTCGCGAATGTCGACTCCGCCGCGCTTCCTGGCCAGCCAATACCCGGGCGACAACCCACCGATAAGATAGGCTGCGACAATAAACGCGATGTTCGACCAGGCGGGCATGACGGCGGTTAGGATGTTTTCAGTATGCAAAAAAATTAGGACGCGGAAGGCGCGTCCCGCAAGCACACACATGCGCGCCATGCCATCCGGCAAATTTATTTGGCGTTGCGAATTATCCAAAATCAAAACACTTCACCGCGATGGCGAATCGCATCATGAACACGATCAAACGCACGCTCCCCATGGTATTCATTCCCGCAGCAGTCCTGGCCCTTGCCTCCCAACCCGACGCCCTGGGCGCGCCCGAAATCAATCCCGATTCGTCGGCCACGTTTCGCCTCCGCGCGCCCGACGCGCGCACGGTCGAGCTGCGCTGCGAAGGCATTCCCTATACCGCGCTCGCCAAGGGCGACGACGGCGTGTGGACATTCACAACCGCGCCCCTCGCGCCCGACATTTACGCCTACTCCCTTCTCGTCGATGGCGTGCGGATTACCGACCCCGCAAATCCGCACCTTAAATACAACCTCATAAACAACTCCAGCGAGCTCATCGTGCCGAGCCCCGCCGGCGCGCCCCCGAAGGCATGGGAGCGCACCGACGCGCCGCGAGGCGCGCTGCACCGCCACTCCTTCAAGACCAAGGTCTCCGGCGACGACCGGGACTTCATCGTTTACACCCCGCCCGGCTACGATCCCGCCGACGCCTCCGCGCGTTATCCCGTTTTGTATTTGCTGCACGGATACAGCGACGACGCCACCGCATGGACAACCGCGGGCCGCGCCGACATCATTCTCGACAACCTCATCGCAGCCGGAAAAGCGCGCCCCATGATCGTCGTCATGCCGCTCGGCTACGGCACGATGGAAGTCGTCCGCGCCGGCTGGCAGGGCATGCGCGCCAAGCCCGGCCTGTGGGAGCAAAACATCCGCGACTTCACGCCGATCCTTCTCGACGAGGTGCTTCCGCGTGTCGAGGCCGCCTACTGCGTGTCGACCGCGCGCGAGGATCGCGCCATCGCCGGCCTCTCAATGGGCGGCGCCGAGTCGCTCAACATCGGCCTTAACCATATCGACAAATTCGCATGGATAGGCGCATTCAGCTCCGGCGGCCTGCCCGGGGATCTCGACGCGGCGTATCCACATTTCAACAGCACCACCGCGAAACAAATTCGCCTTCTCTGGATCGCCTGCGGCAACACGGACCAACTCCTCACCGCAAACGACCAGGCCGTGAGCTGGCTGAAAGACAAGGCGCCCGACGCCCCGCTCTATTACGTCGTCACCGACCTCGGCCACACCTTCCGCAACTGGCGCCGCTACCTCGCCGAGTTCGCGCCGATGCTCTTCAAGAAATGAAAAAGGTTTTTTTATCAACGCCCGGCCAAGGTGGCACAGACATTCCTGCCTGTGCGGGAATGGACGCGCGAGCCACGGCACGGACACGGACAAGAATGTCCGCGCCACCCTGGCAACGAAACATCGGTGTCCGCTTGTGCGTCGCCATGTTTTTCCTGCTCCCCGCGCTCCGCGCCATCGACTGGGAACGCACCGAAATCGAGCAGCGCGCCGAAATCGGCGAGACGCTCCCGCCCTATGAATTCACCTTCAAAAATTCAGGAACGACGCCCGTCAGCATCACAAACGCCCGCGCCGGTTGCGGCTGCCTCGCGCCCGTGATCGACAGGGAAACACTCGCGCCCGGCGAAACGGGCAAGGTGCTCGTCAAGTTTGACCGCACCGGACTCGTCGGTGAAGTCGCGCGCACTATCACGATCACGACCGACGAATCGCGCAACAACACCTACGAACTCACGCTCCGCGCCAACCTGCCCGAACCGCTTACCATCGCGCCGCGACTCGTTTTTTGGAAAAGCGAAAATCCCGCCTCCACAAAATCCATCGACATAAAAATCAACTTCGCCACGCCCGTTGAAATCACGGGCGCGACATGCAACCGCGACAACTTCGACCTCGCGCTTGTCGCGCTCGAACCCGGACGCCACTACCGGCTCGACGTCACGCCGCGAGACATCGCCACGCCGCGCCTCGCCGTCATCACCCTGAAAACCGCCGCGCCGCTTCCCGCCGGAACGACGCTCACCGCCTATGCGCAAGTCCGCTAAAAATCAATTTGGCAGGACTGGGCATCGGCTCAGATGGAGGCTTCGCCCCACCCCATAGCTGATGCGTCCGCTCCTCCGCCAAGCCCTCATTCTCCTCGTGCTCGCCGCCATTCCGGCGCTGATTTCGGGGTTCATGCACCGCGAGCTTTTTGACGACCCGCCGCTCGCCGGCGACGAAACCACGTGGGCGCAAGTTTACGCATGGCAGCGCGAGGCCGGCACGGCGACATCGCAGCCTCGCATTCTTCTCATCGACGCGCGCCCCTCGGAATCCCACGCGGCCTCGCACGCACCCGGAGCGCTGCCGCTCAACCCGGCGCATTGGGAGCAACAGCTCCCCGCAATCATCGAGGAGCTCGGACGCGCCGCCGAAACGCGCGTTGTTGTTTATTGCGACGACGCGCTCTGCGACACCAGCCGCACCGTGGCCGAACGCATCCGGCGCGAACTCGCGCTCACAAACGTGTTTGTCCTGAAGGGAGGCTGGCGCGCGCGATGAACAACAACAATCCCACCCCCGCCGGCATTGCAAACACGGTGCCCGCGCGCATCACCGCCTCGATCACGCTTCTCATCATCGCGGGCGTTTTTCTTTACGCGGGCGTGTCGAAAGTCGGCGATCCCGCCGCCTTCGCTCACGCCATCGAACTGTATCGCGTCGTGCCGCGCACGCTCGCCGTCATCACGGCGCTCTGGCTGCCGTGGATCGAGATCGGCTGCGCGTGCGCGATTTTCATTCGCGGCTTGCGCGGCGGCGCGCTCGCGATCCTCACCGCGTGCAGCGTCGTCTTCACCGCGATGATTGTCAGCGCCCTGGCGCGCGGCCTCGATATTTCCTGCGGCTGTTTTGGCGATGGCGACACCGGGCGCGCCGCGCTGCTCGTCAGCCTAGTGCGCGCCGCGATTCTGGCCTTTGTTTGCGGAGCAATGTTTCTCCGCCATGCGGCACAGACGGCCAAATCCGTGTAGAGTTTTAGGTAGGGCGTTTTTTTCGCCGAGCTACGGGAGCCAGGGGAATTTGCGGGCGTCGGGTTTGCGCTTTTCGCGCTGGGCGCTGTGAAACTCCTTGGCCTCGTCGGTCATGTAGTAGAGCAGCGTGGCGTTGCCGGCGAGCTCCTGGATTCCGCTCTGGCCGTCCACGTCGGCATTGAACGCGCTCTTGAGGCAGCGGATGGCGAGCGGACTGTGCGTGAGGATTTCACGCGCCCACTTCACGCCCTCGGCCTCGAGTTGCGCGACGGGAACGACCGCGTTGACAAGGCCCATGTCGAGCGCCTGCGCCGCGGTGTATTGACGGCAAAGATACCAGATTTCGCGCGCCTTTTTCTGGCCGACGATGCGCGCCAGATAACTCGATCCGAAGCCGCCGTCGAAACTGCCCATCTTCGGGCCGACTTGGGAAAAGACGCCGTTGTCCGCCGCGATGGTGAGGTCGCACACGAGGTGCAGGACGTGACCGCCGCCGACGGCGTAACCGGCAACAAGCGCGATGACGACCTTGGGCATCGAGCGAATGAGTTTTTGCAGGTCGAGCACGTTGAGGCGCGGCACGCCGTCGTCGCCCACGTAGCCGGCGTGGCCGCGCACACTTTGGTCGCCGCCCGCGCAAAACGCGTATTTGCCGTCGGTGTGCGGCCCTGCGCCGGTGAGGAGCACCACGCCAATTGACTGGTCCTCGCGCGCGTCGGCGAAGGCGTCATACATTTCAAACACCGTTTGAGGCCGAAAGGCGTTTCGCTTTTCGGGGCGGTTGATCGTGATTTTCGCAATGCCATCAGCCTTGTGATAAAGGATGTCGGCATAATTTTTAACGGGTTTCCAAGTGATATCGGCGGTGCTCATTTGTATGGGAAAAAAAGAATAATGAAGCGCACAATGCAGTCCGAGGCGCGGCGCGTCAAATCCGCTCACCGCACCAGCGAGATGCCAAAGCGGATTGTGTCGGTGCGTTTGTCGTAGTTGAGCAGGCTTTCGCCGTAGCCGTTCCAGTATTGAATCATGAAGTAGCCGGCGAAGTTTTTGAAAACGGCATCCAGCGGATAAGTGAGATCGACCTGCACCGCGCCCTTTTTGAGGCGCTGCCCGGCGCGCATGTGAACGACCAGGTTGACGCTGTCGTTCTTGCCGAGAGTGACGGTGAGGTCACCGTAACCGCGATAATCGTCGAGATCGGGATTGTCGCTCATGTCGCCGATGTATCCCCATATTCTCGGCATCAGGATCATCCGCCATCCGTCGAGGTTGCCAAAGGACACAAGCGCGCGCGCCGACACCTTGTTCATGCTGCGGGAAGCGTCGCCGTCGCGGCCGTTGGATTCGTGCCCAATCCCCGCCTGCCAGCCGAGCCAGTTAAAACCGCCGCCCTTTGTTTTTTCGGCGGGCATCATGTAGGCGCAAAACAACTCGGGCATGTAGCTCGTGTCGTAAAAGGGCGAGGAGTCGCCCTCGATGTCCCAAAGCGAGCGCTGCGTGTATGCAAAGCTCAGCCCCTTGAGCACGGGAAACTTTCGCGCCAGATAACCCTCGTCGGCGAGTATCCGATACATGAAGCTGAATTGAAATTTCGCGGCGGGATCATCGGGGCCGTAAATGAAATAAACCGGCTCGTAGGTGGAGAAGTTCTCAAGGAAACTGCGCTTGATTTTTTTGACCACGGGCGGCGGCTGCAGGCTGTCGAGCGGCGCGGTGTCGGCGGCATCGGAGGCCTGCGCGGAGGCGGGTTTTATTTCGATGGCCGCGCGCACGGACGGCGGCTCGCGCAACGTCAATATCCCCCCGCCAACCGCGCCATTGGGAAGCGCGAGTGTGTAAGTGCAGGAGACAAATCCGCGCGTGGTGATGCGCTCGACACCGCGAACATCCTTCGGGTGAATCTGGAGCGCGACAGGAATGGGAGCGCCCTTAGCGACGGACAATTCGCCCTTGAGCGACGCAGGCGCCTCAAAATCCACCGAGTAATCGGCGGTATTAAGCGCAACCAGATTGACGGTAATCGTATCGCCGGCACCCACGGCCCCGGACGGCGCGAGCAGGCTGAACACGATGGGCGACGGCTCATCAAGGGCGGGCGTGTTCGCCAGCACATCCGCGACGGCAGCAAACGCGATGCAGGACAACGCGAGCAGTTTGGCGATTTGGGTGGCGATTTTCATTTGGTTAACGGAATGCGCCGCCCCGCCCGCGGGCAAGCCTTTGTCCGGGCGTCGTGTTATTTTTAGCATGTTTTTGGTGGGGCGAAATTTCCCTGCTTGATTTATTGGCGGGCACTTTGTGCTCTCATGAAAACACCCATGCACCTGCTGCTCGCCAAAATCTGGATACACAAACCGCACCACTATATTTTTGAAATCGCGGATGGAATCGGCCTGCGCTGGTATGGGCTGGCATATGTGCTCGGGTTTCTCGGCGGCGCGTGGCTGCTCGCCCGCTACGCAAAGGCAACCCCTCCCCGCTCGCTGCTGCCCGCGGAAAAAGTCTGGGACTTGATCATCGCGCTGGTGCTCGGCGTGTTCATCGGCGCGCGCTTGGGCTATTTCATTTTCTACCGTCCGGGCGACTTGGTGCAAAATCCGCTCGTGTTTTTCCGGGTGTGGGAGGGCGGCATGGCGAGCCACGGCGGATTTATCGGAGTCGTTCTCGCGCTCGCGTGGTTTGCGCGGCGCAACAAAATCCCATTCCTGCACATCGGCGACCTGGTGGCCACGATCGCATCGCTCGGCCTGATGCTC
Source organism: Ereboglobus sp. PH5-10 (assembly GCF_029504735.1). Lineage (GTDB taxonomy): Bacteria > Verrucomicrobiota > Verrucomicrobiia > Opitutales > Opitutaceae > Ereboglobus. The sequence goes on from NZ_JAQFIP010000001.1 coordinate 397,848, forward strand.
GGGCGCATCGCCAATTACCTCAACGGCGAGCTTTGGGGCAAATTAACCGACGGCACATGGGGCGTGATTTTTGCCGCCACCGACGGCGGCCCGCATCCGCGCCACCCGTCGCAACTTTACGAGGCCGCGCTGGAGGGCGCGCTGTTGCTCGCGTTTGTGCAATGGCGGTTCTGGCGCACCGATGTCGCGCGCAAACAGCCGGGGCGGCTCGGGGGCGAATTTCTCGCGCTGTATGCGGTGGCGCGCTGTGTCTGCGAATATTTCCGCGAACCCGACGCCGCGCTGATTTGGGGGTTGAGCCGCGGCACGTTTTATTCGGTCTTCCTGTTCGCCGCCGGACTGGCGCTGGTTGTCTACGCGACTCGCAAGGCAAAAGAAGTCCCGGCAAAAAAAAGACCCCAAAAACCGTAAAAGTTTTTGAGGCTGAAAGTGGTGGCAAGACTCGGAATCGAACCGAGGACACGAGGATTTTCAGTCCTCTGCTCTACCAACTGAGCTATCTTGCCATTGCGCTTCCCGAAGGAAGAAGGGTGAACGGAAGCAAAAAATAACGAAGCCTCAAGACCAAAGTTGCCAATATCGCAAATTTGGGCGCGATTGAGACTGTCGGCGGAGACGCGCGCGCCGGCGCCGCACCCCGGTTTTCAGCGACGGGAACCAACATTTTTCACTTTCTCTTGCGCTGCCCACGCCCCGTGTCATCCTGCGGGGAAATTGTTATTTTGTCCCGGCTCCTCCCCATGCCCTCGCGCCCAGTATTATCCGCAGAGATTTATGTCATCCCCTTGGAGACAGGCCGGTATCTCGTTTACGCGCCGTTGAGGAAGGCGGCTTTTGTCGGCAACGCGCGCGTGGTGAACTTTCTCGCCGGATTGAAGGAGGGGAATTACGACGCGGCCCTTGACGCCGACGGTTCCACGACCGAGTTTTTGCGCCGGTTGGAAATACTCGACGCTGGACCCGAGCAACAGCCCGAGGCTGTTTTTTCCGACACGCACGACCCGGTCTCCCTCACGCTCTTTCTCACCACCGCGTGCAACCTCCGCTGCACCTATTGTTACGCGGCGGCCGGGGACGGCCCCGTGCGTTCCATGTCGTTGGAAACGGCGTTGCGCGGGGTCGATTTTATTGTCCAGAACGCGTTAAGACGCCGGACGGGATTCATCGACATCAACTTCCACGGCGGCGGCGAGCCAACCCAAAACTGGCGCGTGCTCACCGGAGCGCACGACCACGCGCGACGCCTCGCCGACCGGCACGGGCTGGATCTCACATGCTACACGGCCACCAACGCCGTTTTTTCCGACAAGCAGCTCGACTGGATTGTCGCCAACCTGCAAGGCGCGAGCGTCTCGTTCGACGGGCTGCCCGAGGCGCACGACACGCACCGCATTTCCGCCAACGGCAAGGGCTCCAGCGAACGCGTCATGCACACGCTGCGACGTTTCGACGAGGCCGGGTTCTCCTATGGAATCCGCATGACAGTCACCGCCGACATGATTGCGCGCCTGCCGGATTCCATTGAGTTTATCTGCTCGCGCTTCCGCCCCGGCCAGATCCAGGCCGAGCCGGCCTACCAGATCGGACGCTGGGCCGGCGCGCCCTCGGCGGAAACCGGCGCGTTCATCGCCGCGTTTCGGGAGGCGCAGAGTCGCGCAAAAAAGCACGGCTGCGAAGTCACCTTTTCCGCCGCGCGCACGGGCACGCTGACGAACCACTTTTGCGGCGCCACGCAAGACCTCTTCGCGCTCACGCCCGACGGCACCGCCTCCGCCTGTTACGAGGTTTTTGACGAAACCAATCCGCGCGCGAACATCTTTCTCTATGGAAACGCGGACGGCGACGGCGCATGGAAGTTTGACATGGGGAAGCTGGCGTTTTTGCGCAGTCACTCCGTGGACAAGCGCGATTATTGCGCGGGCTGTTTCGCGCGCTGGACATGCGGCGGCGACTGCCTGCACAAGGCGCTCACCGTGTGCGGCGACGGCGGGTTTTCCGGCACCGACCGCTGCAACATCATTCGCGAGCTGACCAAGGACCAAATCCTCGCGCGCATCGCCGAGGCCGGCGGCGTGTGCTGGCACGGCCTGCCGGGCGACGACGAGGAGGGAAACACATGCCCCAACTGCAACGAAATGGAAACCAAGGAAAGCGAAGCATGAGCCCCAACAACGACAACAAACCCGCGTTTCAACTCACCCGCGTAAGCGAGGGAGAGGAGTTGTATCAACAAACGGAAATCGTGATGCTAAACAAGGGGCCCGGAGGAGGCGTGATGAGTCGCCGCGGGTTTCTTGGCGCGGGCATCACCGCGGCGGCTGCGGTGGCGCTGCTGAACAAGTTCACCATCGCGGCAAACGCCGCCAGGACGCCCAAAGCCAGGGCAAGCTCGGTATTGGTCGCGCATATCGGCCACGTTCACACGGTTCGCATAAGTCACGACGGGAAATGGCTGGCTTCGGGCAGCAGCGAGGGAATTATAAAATTATGGAGTTTCCCGGAGGGGGCGTTGATCAAGGCGTCGAAGAAAAACCGCAACCGGGTTACCACTGCCGACATAAGCCCCGACGGAAAACTTTTGGCCGCGGGAAGCAGGGACGGTGCCATTGCGCAATTATGGAGCCTGCCCAAGGTGGCGCTGAAGAAAAAACTGAAGGGACACGCAAAGGGCATCTGCTCGGTCTGCATAAGCTCCGATGGAAAATTGCTGGCTTCGGGCGGCCGGGACAAAACCATCAACCTATGGAGCCTTCCCAAAGGGGGATTTATCAAGAAACTGGAGGGGCACATTGACACTGTTGAGTCTGTTTGCATAAGCCCCGACGGCCAATGGCTGGCATCGGGAAGCAGCGACAAAACTGTTAAATTATGGAGCCTGCCCGATGGCGCCTTGCTCAACACCCTGACCGGGCACACGAGAGGCATTAACTCCATTTGCGCAAGCCCCGACGGAAAACTGCTGGCTTCGGGAGGCGACGACAAAACAATCTGTTTATGGAGCATGCCGGAAGGAACCCTGGTTAAAAAACTGTCGGGACACACGAACGCCATCATGTCCGTTTGCACAAGCCCCGACGGGCAATTACTGGCATCAGGCGGCGTGGACAAGACCATCAAATTATGGAGCCTGCCCGACGGCGCCTTGCTCAACACCCTGACCGGGCACACGGGCGTCGTCACCTCTGTTTGCGCAAGCCCGGATGGAAAACTGCTGGCCTCGGGCAGCAGCGACCAAACCATCCGCCTGTGGAGCCTGCCCGACGGAAAACAACTTTCCTGCCTGGCGGACATGACCGCCAATCCCGCCAACAGGGAAGGCGCGACTGTCCACATGCGAAACGAATACGGGCAGACCATCACTTACACCCTGCCATGCGGATCCCCGCTTCCCCCCGGAGCCACCTGCCGGTGCAATTGCGTCCCCGGCTCCGTCAAAATATGCACGTGCCAGTCTGTCGCGACGCGGTGCCGCCACGGCTGCTCTTGCGTTCCCGTCTGCACCTGCCAGGCGGTGCGTTGCCGGCAGACGTAGCCGGGCGCCAAAACAGGAAGCCTCCAAAATCTTTCCAAAAGCGAACCCAACTTTAATAAAACAAAGAACACGCACCATGAGCACCGGCGACGCCAGCAAACCCGCGTTTCAACTCACCCGCGTCGACGAGGGCGAGGAGTTGTATCAACAAACGGAAATCGTGATGATAAGCGACGGGGCGGGAGGCGGCGCGATGAGTCGCCGGGATTTTCTTGGCGCGGGCATCACCGCGGCGGCGGCGGTGGCGTTTCTGAGCGCGTGCGGCAAAGAGGAGACAACCGTTCGTCTGGCCCAAGCCGACAAGAGAGACGTCCTCGGGAAAAAGACGGCGCTGCTGCGGGCGCACAAAGAAAGCGTTAACTCCATTTTCATAAGCGCCGACGGAAAGTGGCTGGCGTCGGGCAGCAAAGACAAGACCGTCAAGCTATGGAAACTGCCGGAACGCATTTTGGAAAAAACATTGGACGGCCACAAAAACAGCATTCGCTCGGTTCTCATAACCCCCGGCAAGGGCGAGGCGTTGATTTCCGGCGGATTGGACAAGCAAATCAAAATATGGAATTTGCCCGGTGGCGAACAGGCCGCGAGCCTGGACGACCACAAAGGCGGCATTTTTGCCCTCTGCATGAGCCCCGACGGGACAATCCTGGCGTCGGGAAGCAGCGACAACACCATTAAGTTGCGAACCGAGGCCGGAACCAAAACATTAAAGGGGCACCAAGACTCTGTTCTCTCCCTCTGCATAAGCGCCGACGGGAAATGGCTGGCATCGGGCAGCCAGGACAAAACCGTCAAGCTATGGAGCCTGCCCGGCGGCTCGTTGATCAATACATTCACAGGACACCATGGCCGGGTTGCCTCCGTCTGCATAAGCCCTGATGGAAAACTGCTGGTCGCGGGAGACAGCGATGGATGCCTCAGGCTGTGGAGCCTGCCCGATGGCGGGACGGCCAAGTTGCTGCGGGTGAAAAACCATATCGGAAGTTTTGTCTCAACCTGCATAAGTCCCGACGGCCAATGGCTGGCATCCGGTGACGCCGTTTCAAACATCAGATTATGGAGCCTGCCTGACGGCACGTTGATGAAAACGCTGTTGGGGCACACCGGAAGCGTGAATTGCCTCGGCATAAGCCCCGACGGAAAACTGCTGGCATCCGGCGGCAGCGACAGCACCATTCGGCTGTGGAGTTTTCCCGGGGGAGAATTGGTTTCCGCGCTGCCGGACATGGAGGATTTGATAAACAGGCCCGAATCCGTGAAGGGCGCGATCTTCGCCGCAACGAGCGAAACCGGGCAAGTCATCACCTACACGCTCCCGTGCGGCGCGGCGATTCCCGCCGGCGCCACGTGCGCGTGCAATTGTGTTTCCGGCCTGCGAAAACCCGCGACACAAAGGGCCCCTTCGGGGACAAGGCCGAGCGGAGGCGGTTGCCGGCACGGGGGCGGTGGAAGTTATCAACGCTGCGTCTGCATGGCCGTGCGCTGCCGGAGGACGTGAATCGCAGCCGGCATCCATCGGCCATTGCGAATGGCCGGCGCGCCCGGTGGACCAAACGCCGCGGCGCTACATTCGGAACGAGCCGCTTAGGGTGAAGATGGCGGAGACGATTGCGAAGGCGATGAAACCGACAAAAACAAAGGTGCCGCCGAGCATCACGCTCGTGATGACCTTCATGAAAAAGTTGAGCTGCGCCGAAACAATCTTGCGGTAGCTGTTCGAGATTTTTTTCAGGCTGGGCACAATGCTGCCGGTGTTTTCGCCGATGGCGAGCTGGTCGAGCACAAGCGGCGGAAAACACTCGGTGCGCTGAAGCGCGGAGGAAAGCGCCCCGCCCTCCATGACGTGCGCGCTCGCGTCGCCAAACGCCTCGCGATGCACGGTGTTGCCGATTTGGCGCTCGGTGATCTTGAGCGCGTCGGTGGTGGTGATTCCGTTTTCGAGAAGAATCGAGAGCGTCTGGCTGAAGGCGAGCACGCTCTGGCTCATGGTAAAGTTTTTCGTAAGCGGGAGCTTGAGCAGCCAGCCGTCGGTGATGTGGCGGCCCCTGGCGGTTTTCCGCCAGCGCCAGAAGGCGATCGCGCCGAAGACCAGCGCGCCCGCAATGAAGATGCCGTAGTGCAGCGCAAAGTCAGACATGCCGACCATGAGGCGCGTGGACGCGGGGAGTTTGCCGCCGAGCGAATTGAAGAGCCCCTGCATGCGGGGCATCAGGAAAAACATAAAAAAGAGAATGACGCCAAACGCGACTGTGAGCAGCAGTATGGGATAGGCGAGCGCGCTGACAAACTGGCGGCGCAATTCGTTTTGCTCGTTGTAATGCGCGATGAGCCGCGTGAGCACCTCGCTGAGGCCGCCGGTCGCCTCGCCCGCCTGGATGAGGTTGATTGCCGACGTATCGAAGACTTGCGGGAACTCCGCCATCGCGCGCGAGAGCGTGGCGCCCTCGCCGATGCGCTCCCAAAGGCTGGCGCACAAAAACCGGAGCTTGGGCTCGCGTATGCGCTGCGAGAGCATGCGGAGCGACTCGCCCGCGGAGAGTCCGCTCGAGACGAGATCGGAAAGCGCCTCAAGGAACGGAAGCTGTTCCTTTTTGGAAAGAGGCTTGGGCTTTTTCGATTTCGAGCCGCGGGAGGAAGCGGATTGTTTTGGGGATGATGCGGCGGCGCCCGATCTGGCGGCCTTGCTTTTTGCGGGCTTGGCGATGACCGCGCCGCCCGCGGTGACCTCCTCGATCCGCTGGGGTTGCAAACCGCGCGCGGTGAGGTGGCGGAGGGCATCCTTGCGACTGGGCGCCTCCAGCGTCGAGGTGACGGTCTGGCCGGAGCGGTCGCGGGCGGTGTAAGTGTAGGCGGGCACGGGAAAAGAAGCTAGAAGATGAAGATCGAAATGGGCGAAGCCGGGCGAAGACAATTTGAGATGCGAATAGCATTTGGCGGACAACAAGCTGGCAGAATATCAGGGTTTTTTCTCCTGACTCCCGTCTCCTGACACCTGTCTCCTTTGCTTGGCTTCATTTTTCCGCGGCGATGACCCGCACGATTTCGTCGAGGGTGGTGTGGCCGGCCTTCACTTTTTCCCAGCCGGAGATTTGCAATGGTTTCATTCCGTTTTCGCGGGCGCAGGTGGCGAGGGCTTGCGTGCTTTCCCGGCGGAGGATGAGTTCGTGGAGGGCTTCGTCGGGCTTGAAGATTTCGAAGATGCCGATGCGTCCGCGGTAGCCGGTGTTGCGGCAGCGGTCGCAACCGCAGGGAACCTTGAGGGTTTCGACGCAGTCGGCCTCGTCGGGGTCGATGCCGAGGACGCCGAGCGTTTCGCGGAGCTTGAGCTTGTTGACGGGCTCGTGCTTCGAGCAGTCGGGACAGAGGCGGCGCACGAGGCGCTGGGCGATGACGAGCTCGATCGCGGAGGCGACGAGGAAGGGCTCGATGCCCATGTCGATGAGGCGGGTGATGGCGCCGGGGGCGTCGTTGGTGTGGAGCGTGGAAAACACCAAGTGTCCGGTGAGCGAGGCGCGGATGGCGATGTCGGCGGTGTCGCGGTCGCGGATTTCACCGACCATAATGACGTCGGGGTCCTGACGGAGAATCGAGCGGAGCGCGGTGGCGAAGGTGAGGCCGATTTCCGGTTTCATCTGCATCTGGTTGACGCCGGGAACCTCATATTCGATGGGGTCCTCGACGGTGACGATGCGCAGGTCGGGCGAGTTGATGTAACGCAGAAATGCGTTGAGCGACGTGGATTTGCCGGAGCCGGTGGGGCCGGTGACGAGAATGATGCCGTGCGGATATTCGAGCACGGTTTTGATTTCGCGTTGCTCGTCGGCGCTCATGCCGAGGCGGTCCATCGTGTAGGCTTCCTTTTTCTGGTTGAGGAGGCGGAGCGAAACGGACTCGGCGTAAATGGTGGGCGCGGTGGCGACGCGGATGTCGAGGACGTTGCCCCCGGCGCGAAAGTTGATGCGTCCGTCCTGCGGCAGGCGCTTCTCGGAAATGTTGAGCTTCGCCATGATCTTGAGGCGCGAGATGATGGCGTCCTGAAAGCGGAGCAGGTTTTCGGGCACGGGCACGGGCACTAGCAGGCCGTCGACACGGTAGCGGATTTGGAGGCGGCCCTCCTGCGGTTCAAAATGGATGTCGGTCGCCTCGTCGTTGACGGCTTGCGTGATAACGTCGGTGACGAAACGCACGACGGCGGCGTCCTCATCGACATCGTCGTCGGCTTGCTGGATATTTTCGGGGGCGATGTAATCGTCGTCGCTGCCCTCGAGCGAACCGGAGCCGACGCCGAAGCGCTCGATTATGAGTTGGTGGACTTTGTCGGGATTGCCGAGATACCAGACGAGGGGACGCGGCGTGAAGGTGCGTATCCAATCGACAATGGCGGAATCGGGCGGCCATGAGGTCGCCAGCACGAGGGGCGATTGGGAATGGGGAATGTGGATTTCGGAATGCGGAGTTAGGGACGCTGGCGCGACGCCGGAAGATGGTTCGGCGGGCTGGGTTTGGCTTTCTCCATTCCGCATTTCGAAATCCGCATTCCGAATTGGAATGATTTGGTAATCGTGGATGAGGCGGGCAGGCAGGAGACCGAGGGCGTCGGAGTCGGCCACTAGGTTTGTGACGGTGGGGAGGTTCGCGGCGGCGGCGAGTGCGTCGAGGGTGTCGGGGTCGGTTTTGACGAGAGCCGCGGCCAGGATTTTGAACCGCTGGGCGCGCGGAGCCTCATTGATGGCCTGCACTTGCTCTTCGTCGAGCCGACGGGCGAGTGAGTCGGGAAGCGAGGTGTCGGTTAATAACATGGCGCGCGCTTTTCTGGTGCGGTTTTTGCAAGGGAACGCAAACGCTCAGCCCCTTTTCTTTTTCTTGTGACGCTTGGGCTCGGCGGGGAGGTCCGGCAGCGCATTGACGTCGTCCTTCGGCGGCGAGGGTGTTTGCCCGAGGACTTTTTGCACCTCGGCTTTGTTGCTCATGCGCTCGAGCTGTTCCATGGCGGGCGCGTTGTCCGCGGCGGTGTTGGTAAGGACGGTGGGGCGCAGGAAGAAGATGAGTTCGGTGCGAGTCTGGCTGCGAGAGCGCTTGCCAAAAAGGTCCCCTATAATCGGAATGGGACCGAGACGGTTTCTGGCTTTTGTAGAGGCGTTTTTCTGAATGCCACCGAGCACAATAATTTCCCCGCTTTTGACGATGATGGACGAGGAGGTATTTCGTTTTCCGATAATATATTGAGTATTCTCATCAACTGTAACGGTGCCGGAAACATCGCTGATTTCTTGTTGAACATCGAGCTGAACGCTCCCGTCGTAACCTATGAGCGGGGTTACGGTAATGGTGGTGCCAATTTCCATCTGGGTGACAGATGAGGTCCTGTTTGAACTGACGTCGCTGACCATGCTGGAGGTGATGACGGGGCGCGTTTCACCTATGAAGATTTTGCCCTCTTTGTTGTGCATCGTGGTGATGGCGGGCACTGAAACGATATTGCTATTATTTTTGCGCGGCGTGGAGCCAAGACCGATGATAGCGGTGAGAGGTTGCAGAGACGATCCGTAGGATGAACCATCTTTGTTGCCACCAAAGGTGAATCCGGGACCGGAACCGGCAATTCCGGTGAGTTTGCCATTCTCCACATTAAAACCAAGCGCATCGATGCCGCTTTGGGCTTCATCTGTGAGAGTGACCTCGGCAATGACGACCTCAATGCGGACTTGCGCGAGGAGAACGTCGAGTTTTTCGACGAGCTCCTTGATGATGCGGATGTCGTCAACCGTGCCGGACACGACGATGGCGTTGATGCGGGTGTCGGGTTGCACGGTGATGAAGCTGCTGAACTCGTTGCCCTCGAGCCCGAGGCTGCCGCCGGTGATGCCGCTGGCGGGCGTGGCGAAGGCGGGGCGCACACTTGCGGACTGGGTTCGTTGCTGGGAGGTGTTTCGGTTTTGCGTGGTGGCGCGCTGCTGGGTGTTACGGTTGGCCGAGGTGGTTTGCGTGGTGCGCTGTCGCTGGGTGGCGCTGGTGCCGCCGCTGGATTGCGCGGCTTGGGCGGCGCGGGTTTGCCCCGAGATGATGTTGCTGAGAAGCGTGGCGACATCGCCGCACTGCGCGCTCTTGAGGCGGATGACTTCGTTGCGGGTGTTGGGGTCGGCCTTGGTGTCGAGTTTTTTGATGAGGTCGTCGAAAAACGGAAGCTGCCGCGGATCGCCGATGACAACGACCTGGTTGGTGCGATCGTCGGAGTTGAACGTGGTGGAGGCGCCGAGCTGCTGCTGGAGCGGGCCGGTGAAGAGCGCCTTGATTTTGTTCACGATGTCCGAGGCCTTGGCGTATTCGAGCGAGTAAAACTTGGCCTGCACGGGCGTGGCGGCGGGACGGTCAACCTGCTTGATGATGGTTTCGACACGCTGGAGCGTGGAGATGGTGTCGGTGACAAGGAAGGCGTTGGCGCGCTCAAAAATGGAAATTGTCTGTATCTGCGCGTTGAGCATCGTGCTGATCATGGGGACGAACTCGCTGGCGCGAAGAAACTCGAGCTGGAAAAACTTGCTGGCGATGCGGCCCGAGGGCGCAAGGTCGAGCGTGGAGCCCTCTATGATGGTAGGCGCCTCGCTGCGAACGGTGTTAATGGGGACGAGCAGGAGGAGTTTTTCGCCGCGCGGAACGAGCGCGAGCTGGTTGACGGTGAAAAGCGTCTCGATGGCCTGCAACGCCTCGGCGCGCGTGGGCGGGGTGGCGAAGGAAAGCGAGAGGTCGGCGACATTGGGGAGCGTGGCGGGGCGGATGACGGTGCGTCCCGTGAGTTTTTCAAGCTCGGGGATGGCCATCGAAAGCGGCAGCGCGGTCCAGTTGATCGCGATGCGATCATCGGGATTGCCGGAGGGGGCAAGCGCGGGGGCGGCGGGGAGTTCAGCGTCGGCCTGCGTCCACGGGGGCGAAAGAAGTATGGGGGAGCCGCCGGGTTGCGCCCGCGGCGCGGCCGGCGTGTTTCGTGCGATGGCCGGCAAAAACGCAGTGGCTGTGAAAATTGAGGCAAGGGCGATGCGGAGGATGCGCGGGGTCATGCTGGAGAGATGGGAAATTGGCTGCGATGGTTTGCTCGGCGGAAGGCGGAGAGTTGAGAGGGTGTTGGCTGAAAAGAAAAGAGCGAAGAACGGGTTGGGCATGAAATTTGGCGGAGGTTTTGCAACGGGGCAAGACGTCCCTTGGCGCGGCAGGTTGCACGGGGCCTGACTCTAAATTAGCCGGAGTGCGCAAAAACGGCGCGCGAACATTAATCGCGGAACCGGGCATTTTTTTGGCATTGGAAGTTTCTCCTTGATGCGCGGCGGCGGGACTCTCATCTTCCGTGGTTCAATCGGATCGGGGCGTAGCTTAGCCTGGTAGAGCGCTACGTTCGGGACGTAGAGGTCGTGAGTTCGAATCTCACCGCCCCGACCATTTGAGACAACCGGAGCGGACGTGCGTCCGCTTTTTTTATTTTGAGAACGGATTATGCAGCCGTTCGTTTTCCAGGGTCGTGAGCGGGCCGTGTCCCGGGGCGATCACTGTCTTGCCGGGAAGCTCGGTGAAAAGGCGTTTCAGGCTGTCGGCAAAACTCTGCGCGCAAAAATAACCGCGCCCCGCCGAGCCCGCAAAAATCAGGTCGCCCGACACGAGCATTTGCGTGGCGTCGGGCAACGCGGGCGCGCTCACGACATAGCTGTTGTGCGCCTCGGCGTGGCCGGGCGTCTTGATCGCGCGCACCTCAAACGCGCCGTAGCGCAAGCGCGCGCCCTCGCCCATCGCGAAGCCGCCGCCGACCTCGCCGGCCATGGCGCTTGTGTCCGAAATGCAAATGCCCTCGGGGAAAAACACGGGCGCGCGACCAAGGATGCGCTGGAGATCCTCCAGTCCGCCGGTGTGCTCGGTTTCGACATGCGTGATAAAAACGGCCTCGATCTTGCGAATGCGTTTCGGCCAGACGCGCTCGATTTGCGCATAGTCGGAGCCGGCGTCGAAAAGAATGCCGGAGGACTGGCCGCACTCGGCGACGATGTAGGCGTTGGCCACGCCGATGCCGTGGGGCGTGCGCAGCGGATAAAGGCAGAAGGGCAGGCCGGAAATCTCGGGCAGCGGATAACGATTCTGCGCGAGGGCGAGCAGGCCCGGCTCGTTGAGGCCGAGCGCGACGGCGAGCCGCTTGAGCTCGTCGGGCGTCAACTCATACCGATAGTCGATGGCGTCGTGTATTTTCTCGGCGGACACGCCCGAGCGCTCCGCGAGCGCCTGCTCGGTGCAGCAAGCGTGCCGCATCGCCTTGTCCAGGACGTCGCCGAGCTCGTCCTCCAGAGGTGCGTATTCGATGACCACGGCGGAAATGTGGCACGGGGTTTGGCGAGGCGCACGTTAAAAGTGCCCGCTTCTACTTTACAGGCGGCGCGGCGGCGGGCAATTTCGCGGACGATGGATTCGCAACAACAAGAGATTCTGGATATTTTCACTCGCACGCGCGCGTTGTTGCGCGGGCATTTTGTGCTGCGCTCGGGATTGCACAGCGGGCATTTTTTCCAATGCGCGCAAGTGTGCCAGGACATGGCCGCGGTCACACGGCTGACCGAGTTGCTGCTGCCGAAGCTCGCCGGCTTGAAATTCGAAACCGTGCTCGCGCCCGCGATGGGCGGGCTTGTGATCGGGCAGGAGGTCGCGCGCCAGACAAATTCGCGCTACATTTTTGTTGAGAAGGAAAACAACGCGCTCGTCATGCGCCGCGGCTTCAAGATCGCCCCCGGCGAGCGCGTGCTCGTGGTCGAGGACGTGGTGACGCGCGGCGGCCGCGTGGTCGAGGCGCTCAACATCGTCAAGGCATGCGGCGGCACGCCCGCCGGCGTGGCGATGCTCGTGGACCGCAGCGCGGGCGCGGCCAAGTTCGAGGTGCCCGCGGTTTCGCTGCTGGAGTTGAGCTTCCCGACCTGGCCGGCCGACCAGCTGCCTCCGGAAATCGCAAAACTGCCGGTCGAAAAACCGGGCAGTTGACGGACTCGGGCGCGGATAAATTCCAAAAAAACAAAACGCGGATAGCTGAAAATTCCCATGTCACAATTCGATCTCATTGTCATTGGCGGCGGACCGGGCGGTTATGTCTGCGCTTTTCGCGCCTCGCAACTCGGCCTCAAGGTCGCGCTCGTCGAAAAGCGCCCCACCCTCGGCGGCACCTGCCTCAACGTCGGCTGCATCCCGACAAAGGCGCTTTTGCATTCAACCGAGCAATACGTTTTCGCCCGTGATCACGCCGCCGCGCACGGCATCAAGTTCGACGGCGTCGCCGCCGACATCGCGACCATGATGAAGCGCAAGGACTCCGTCATCGCCAAACTCACCGGCGGTGTCGCGCAACTCGCGAAGGCGCGCAAGGTCACCGTGTTCAACGGCAGCGCGAGTTTTGCCGGCGGCCCGGGCCACCAAGTCGAAGTCACCTCGACCGACGCCTCGACGGGCGGCAAACCCATCACGCAAACCATCTCCGCTCCGAACATCGTCATCGCCACCGGATCGCTGCCCGCCGAATTACCCTCGGTCAGGATCGACGGCAAAAACATCATTTCCAGCGACCAGGCCATCGCGCTCGACGAGGTGCCGAAAAAACTCGTCGTCATCGGCGGCGGCGCGATCGGGCTCGAGCTCGGCTCCGTTTGGGCGCGCCTCGGCGCCGATGTGACGGTTGTCGAATTCCTGCCCAAAATCGCCGCGGCGTGCGACGACGACATCGTGCGCAACTTCACGCGCCTCCTCCAAAAACAAGGTCTCAAAATCGAAACCAACGCAAAGGTCACCGGCGCGAAGTTCAACGGCCCCAGCGGCGTGCTCGCCGCCGAGCGCGACGGGGCGGCGCTTGAGTTTACCGCGGATAAAATCCTTCTCGCCGTGGGCCGCCGCCCCAACACCGAAAACCTCGGCCTGGAAAAAATCGGCGTCGCGCTCGATCCCAAAGGCCGCATCCAAGTCGATTCGGAATTGCGCACCAGCGTCCCCGGCATTCGCGCCATCGGCGATGTTGTCGCCGGCCCGATGCTCGCTCACAAGGCCGAGGAGGACGGCGTTGCCGCCGCCGAGTGGATCGCGGGAAAACACGGCCGCATCAACTGGGATTTTGTTCCGGCGATCATCTACACCGCGCCAGAGGTCGCCACGGTCGGCCTGGGCGAGGACGCGGCGAAGGCAAAAGGCATCGAGGTCAAGACGGGGCGCTTCAACTTTGCCGCAAACGGACGAGCCATCGCCAGCGACACGACCGACGGCTACGCGAAAATTATCGCCGACGCAAAAACCGACACGATTCTTGGCGCGCAAATCCTCGGGCATGGCGCGGGGGAGTTAATCGCCGAGGTCGTCGCGCACATGGAATATGGCGGCAGCGCCGAGGACCTCGCGCGCACCATCCACGCGCACCCGACGCTGGGCGAATCGATCAAGGAAGCCGCGCTCGCCGTCAGCAAATCGGCGATTCACGCATTGTGAAATCAGGGGAGGCGGAGTCCCGCCCCGCCCTTTTTGCATAAAAAACCCGGCGCGCGGAAGCGGGCCGGGCTCGGAAACGCGATGCGTTTGGAGAATGTTATTTGATTTCCTTGTGAACCGTGCGGCGCTTGAGGAAGGGATTGTATTTCTTCTTCTCAATACGCTCTGTCACCGTCTTTTTGTTGCGCGTGGTGAGATAACGCGAGACGGGTTTCCCCTCTTTGCGGGCTTCGGTGCACTCGAGTATGACGACTTCTTGCATAATGTTTTAAAATTGTTGAACGGGTGAGCAAACCAGCGCGGCGGCACAGCGCAACCACAATCTTGCGTCTAAAAATTTCGCCAAAACACAATCCATACGCCCCTCCGGCATGCGCGGACGCTCGACTTTCCCCCGCCGACTCGCATTAGCTGTGGGGGGGGCACCTCCCCTCCATTTCAAAAATTCAAAAAATTCTCCCATGCCACTGACCTTCGACAAACCGCTTCCCGAATTGCGCAAATATCGCGGCACCAATCCGCGCCCGGCGGATTTCGACGCCTACTGGCGCGCCGCGCTGCGCGAGCTCGACGCGACGCCCGCCAACGCCGAGCTCGTCCCCAACCGCGCCATCGCGCCCGCCGGTGTCGAGTGTTTCGACCTGTGGTTCGACGGCACGCACGGCGCCCGCATTCACGCCAAATACCTGCGGCCCGAGCGCACGCCCGAAAACACGGACAAACGGCATCCCGCCGTGCTTCTTTTTCACGGCTACTCGGGGCACAGCGGCGACTGGCAGGACAAGCTCGCGCTCGTCTCGCAGGGCTTTTGCGTGGCCGCGATGGATGTGCGCGGACAGGGCGGGATTTCGGAGGACACCGGCGGCGTCAAGGGCAACACCCTGCGAGGGCAGATCATTCGCGGCCTCGACGATCCCGATCCGCACAGGCTGTTTTTCCGCGATGTGTTTCTGGACACCGCGCAACTGGCGCGCGCTGTGATGACGTTTCCGGAAGTCGATGAAAAACGCGTCGGGGCAACCGGCTGGTCGCAAGGCGGCGCGCTCACACTCGCGTGCGCCGCGCTCGAACCGCGCATCAAGCGCGCCGCGCCCGTGTATCCGTTTCTCTGCGACTACCAGCGCGTCTGGCAAATGGACCAGGCAAAAGACGCGTATGACGAGTTGCGCTATTTTTTCCGCCAGCACGATCCGCTCCACGAACGCGAGGAGGCGATCTTCACAAAGCTCGGCTACATCGACTGCCAGCATCACGCGCACCGCATCAAGGCGCGGATCATGCTCGGCATTGGGTTAATGGACACGGTCTGCCCGCCATCGACGCAGTTCGCCGCCTACAATAAAATCAAATCGAAAAAGCAGATGGTGTTTTACCCGGATTTCGCCCACGAGCCGCTGCCCGGCATGCACGATAAAATTTTCGAGTTCATGCGCGGATTGTGAAACTGCGTCCGCATTGGGCGGGGTAAGCGCGCCGAAAATTGCGAGCGGCAAACACGGTGATTTTTGCGCATCCGTTTGACGTGTTTGTTGATGCGGCGACATAGCGCGGTCTGCCGCCCAACCCCGGCAGGGCGCAAAAAAACGAACCGGCTTTAGGCCGGTTCGTTTGTGGTAAAACGTGTCGATTGTCGTTTATCAACCGAGGCGGGCCTTGAGGGCTTCGCGCTGGGCCTTGAGCTCGGCGGGGAGCTTGGCGCCCACCTTCGCAAAGAAGGTCTCCTGGTCGGCCACTTCGGCTTTCCATTTCTCGACGTCAACCGCTTGGAGCTCGTCGAAGATGGCTTTGTCGAAGCTGGCGCCGTCCCAGTCGAGGTCGTCGAAGGAGGGCTGGTAGCCGATCGCGCTTTCCGCGGCCTTGGCGCAGTCGCAGCCGACGGCGCGGCCGACGATCCACTTGAGCACGCGGGCGTTTTCGCCGAAGCCGGGCCAGATGAACTTGCCTTCGGCATTCTTGCGGAACCAGTTGACGTGGAACACGGCGGGCATCTTGGCCTTCTTGGCCATGTTGAGCCAGTGCTGGAAGTAGTCGCCGATGTGGTAGCCGCAGAAGGGCAGCATGGCCATCGGGTCGCGACGGACTTGGCCGACTTTGCCCGCGGCGGCGGCGGTCATTTCGGAGCCCATCGTGGCGGCGATGTAAACGCCTTGTTCCCAGCTCTTGGCCTGGTAGATGAGCGGCATGGTGTCGGGGCGGCGGCCACCGAAGATGAAGGCGCTGATGGGCACGCCGGCGGGATCTTCCCAAGCGGGGTCGATCGTCGGGCATTGGGCGGCGGGCGCGGTGAAGCGGGCGTTCGGGTGAGCGGCTTTGACACCGTTCTTGCCGTCCGCGGGCGTCCACTTGTTGCCCTTCCAGTCGATGAGTTCGGCCGGGGGCTCGTCGGTCATGCCTTCCCACCAGACTCCGCCTTCGGGTGTGAGGGCGACGTTGGTGAAGATGGTGTTCTTGGCGAGCGAGGCCATCGCGTTCGGGTTGGTCTTGACGGAGGTGCCGGGCGCAACGCCGAAGAAGCCGGCCTCGGGGTTGATCGCGCGGAGGGTGCCGGTGGCGTCGGGTTTGATCCATGCGATGTCGTCGCCGACGGTCCAGACTTTCCAGCCTTTGTCGAGGAGCGCCTTGGGCGGAATGAGCATGGCGAAGTTGGTCTTGCCGCAGGCGGACGGGAAGGCGGCGGAGACGTAGGTCTTTTCGCCTTTCGGGTTTTCAACGCCGAGGATGAGCATGTGCTCGGCCATCCAGCCTTCGTCGCGGGCCATGTTGGAGGCGATGCGGAGGGCGAAGCACTTTTTGCCGAGGAGGGCGTTTCCACCGTAGCCGGAGCCGAAGGACCAGATTTCGCGGGTCTCGGGGAAATGGACGATGTATTTCTCGGGGTTGCAGGGCCAGATGACGTCTTTTTGGCCTTCCGCGAGGGGAGCGCCGACGGAGTGGAGGCAGGGGACGAAGGGTTTCTCGCCCTTGTCGATTTCCTTGAACACGGCGGCGCCGATACGGGCCATGATGCGCATGTTGGTGACGACGTAGGCGGAGTCGGTGAGCTCGACGCCGTTTTGGGCGATGGGCGAGCCGATCGGGCCCATGCTGTAACCGAGCACATACATGGTGCGGCCTTTCATCGAGCCCTTGAAGAGGCCGGTGAGCTTGGCGCGCATTTCAACGGGGTCGGCCCAGTTGTTGGTCGGGCCGGCGTCGTCCTGCGACTTGGAGCAGATGAAGGTGCGCTCTTCAACGCGGGCGACATCGCTGGCGTCGGAACGGGCATAGTAGCAGCCGGGCCAGAGGTTTTCGTTAAGTTTGGTGTAGGTGCCGCCGGCGACGAGCTTGTTGCACAGATCGTCGTATTCGGCTTGCGAGCCGTCGACCCAGTGGATGGCGGCGGGCTCGCACAAGGCGGCCATTTCATCGACCCAGGCGAGAAGCTTGGCGTTTTCGCTGAGTGGTTTGTTGGATGGTATGTTTGTTTTCATCGGGTGGAAACTGGGTTGTGTGAGTGTTTCTGATGTTTTGGTTTTGTTCGTGTGTTTCTGTCTTTGGAAATGACGAGACAGAAAAGGAACGCGTATTTTACGAAGGCTTCGCGCCGCAATTCAATCATTTGTTTTTTCGGACGGCGTTTTTTACGTTCACACGATTTATTGACATGGAGCGGAGATTGAGTGGGGCGAATGAAAAACCCCCGCTTTAACGTGGTGAAACGGGTGGCCTTAGCCCTCCTCGCAAGCGAATGGCGTTTGCCAGCGCTGCCGTTGGGCAGCCCCGGAAAAAGACACCGCCCCGCAGAGCCTTCGACAGCACCAACGCGCGTGGGCGATTGGATTCAACCGCTCAATGGCGGGAACCTGTTGATGCGTTACAAACAAAGCCCGGATTTGTAACGGCTTTCACGTTGTGCGCACGCGGGCAATCGGATGGATTGCAACCCAGAACCAGGCTTTCTGGTATTTAAAACAACAACCCAATAATAAAAAAATAACACAATGAGCACCGACAAGCTTTTAACAAAATCCTTTCTTCAGTCCTGGAAAAAAGCCATGCATGCGCTAGCGCTGTCGGGAAAGGACCTTCCCCTCGAAACGGGTGCGAAAAAACACTGGTTTCAAGCTGAAAAAGGAATATCGGACATTCTCAAGGAGGTCGATGCGGCCAATGAGGCCTGCCTGGCCGCGCTGGAAAATCCAAAAAAATTAAAGTCCGCCTATGAAAAATTCGAAAAGAAGAGCAAATCCGTATACAAGATGGGGGATGCTTATTTGGATAAAGTATTCAAGGCAAACAAAGGGGGAAGCAAGGAGCTGGACCAGGCTCGCATCAAATTAAAAGCGCTGGAGTCGGAAGCTGAAATTAGGGTCACATACTACAAGGACAAGGTGAAGGAACTTGCGGGAAAGCCCGACAAGCAGATAGAGAAAGGTGATATAAAAGCCGTGATCACCGCATACCTGGCTTTTCAAAAGGAATGGATGGCGCTGGATTCGGCAATTCGCCCGGCATTGCTCAAGGCCAGCAAAACCCTGGACATCAAATTCAAGGACAATGACAATCCCGCGCCCAAGGAGATCGCCCCCTATGTTGCCGTTATATCCGAGGCATTGGGAAAGAAGCGGCTCGCAAGATTTCGCGCCGTAATTGGCAAATATGCCCGCATACTCCCGGCAGTGAATCACGGCATCGGCACCAAGGATACGCGGGTGGACAAATTGATGGACGGTCTGGATCTGACCATAAGGATAATGGAAAATGACTTGAAGGGAGCCAAGTCGCTTCGCGAATTAAGGAAAGCCATGGACTTATACGAAGACAAACTCAACATGAGTCGCGCCGACATAAACATGGCGGTTATCAACGCGAAAAAGAAATAGTTAATGGCGCTCATAACGCGGACAGCAAAAAAGCCCCGGCCTTTGCGCCGGGGCTTTTTTGCGCATTTTTATAAATAGCGCGGTCGTTTTGGCAGGGCGGTTGGCGCCGGCAATTCCTGGTGCGCTCGGCTCGGACATTTTATCAGGAATTCGGTTTCGAACCGCTCCCCAAGCATCCATTGCATCTGTTCCTGATGTTGAAGGAAGCGAGGAAACAATTGCCACGTCATTGAATGGTTGCGTGCCCGGCTCGTTTGAGTTTGCCCGGTTCTATTTTGAGCGCGTCTAACTTTTGAGTGGCCGCTGATTCTGACAAAGGACGAAAATCAAAACCTTTTCTGAGGTGTTCTGCCGGTTAATCGCCCACCCATCATAATGCTCAGCGGATTTTTCCCACTGCATCGCGCAACTCTGCGTTCTCCGGCCAAGCTCGAACCCGCGCTGCAAGCAAGTCAATATATTCTCTTGGTAGCTTCACATCCGTGTGCGCCCATGCTTGTGCAAATTGCACATACGTCTGCTGCGACTCGACGCCCTGCTTGAGTGCCTCAACCAATGGTTCGATGACGGTGTCCAGTTCGTCTTTTGTCAAGCGGTGCTTTTCGCCTTTCAACGCCAATAGATTTTCGAGCCGCAGCCGTGAGAGCATACGCCACGCCGTGGGGCGCACAACCTTTTGGGACGCCATTGCTTTTTCGAGCATAGCGGCCGCGCTGTATTTCCGGCCGTGCGCGGCTTCGCTCAGACCGAGCGCGGCTATAAACTCCGGATCGTTGCGCGCGTGCACGGATTCGTCGTTGGTCTTGAGCAGCACTTGGCGCGCCATGTCGCGCGCGCCGCAAAGCGCGAACCAATCGCTCACAATTCGCGTTGTCTCGCTGCGCCGCGCCGGGCGAAACTTCAGCGAGGGAATGTCATTACGGGTGAATTTCGCCACGACAATCGCGCATGGCCCCCATGGGTTATCTTTGAATTCGGGGTCGTTTTTGCCGAGCTGTCCGAAAAAATCATACATGCGCGCACGAAACGTGTCGTAGTCCATGCCGAAGTATTCCTTAAAAACAGATTCATTCGTCCGCTGCTTGTTCGTGTTCACAACAAACCGCGCAAAAGCTTCTCGTATTTTGTCGTCCGCCGCAAACGTGCAGTAATACACAAAATCCCGCGCCTCGCGCGCCACGATAATCGATGCGTTTCTACTCGCGACAGTTCGTTGCACGCGTCTTGTTTTTCGGGGTTTTGGCTCAAGGAATTCACCGAGGCTCGCATTCGGCGCGAGCGCGAAATCACGCCAGATTTTCCTTCGGTTCACAATAGCATCCCTGCTGGTTCCTTGAGGGAAATCCGGAGCCCTGCTCAACAGTGCGGTTTCACACATGACACAGTAGCGGCCAAAACTCATTTCATAATCGTCTATCGAAAACCATGCGGGCCTATATTTGCATCTGTAGATCGGTGATCCGAAACCGGGGCTTCCCAGTGGCGGCGGCGGCGTGGATTGCTGGTGACCGCGCAAACTGTTGAGCGCCGTGGATAACCACAGCACGCTACCGCAGCCCGCCTGAATTTCGACGCACATGAGCAAATAGTTAAGTGCAAGGTCGATGGCATTTTCGGTTACACGCTCATCAAATGGCGTTTCGTTGTCGAGATATGCTTGCGGCATGAATTTTAGGAACACAGCTTGCTCGCTGTCGTAAAAACCGCTCACAAGAATTGGCCTCACATCACTAGCTTCGCGGCCCAAATAGACACCCGGCGGCGGGTTATCGCGGGCGTATTGAAGGCCGTCCTTGCCAGCAAGAACGAGATAACGTTCGACGCCTTGGTCGTTGATGAAAATGATTTTTGCGGGTAACTCGCGCCTCATTCGAAAGAGCGTGTTGCTTTGCTCAAACACGCTGATGATTTGCTCCGCACGCTGCATGATACGTGTGATGAGCTTGCTGTTATCAACTGCCGAGAGAATTTCGAAATGGGGCGAACGCATGTAACGCCATTCATGTCTCGGTGTGGATACAGTGAGAGTATCAAGTGTGACAATGTCCTCATTCGCCGCATGGCCATGCGGCTGCGCGAGCGCAAACACCAACAGAAACAGCAACGCCCTAGAACCCAGTTTCATGTAATCCAAGATGCGCGATGTGCGACAAAAGACAAGCACAACGGATGCATATTGAAATCATCACGCCGGGGCATATCATAAAAATTCCATTAAAACCACGCGTGCGCCAAGAATCAACGACATCCCGCCAACGAATTGCGATCACCACCATCCCCCTACGCATGCCCGGTTTTAAAAATTAAAAACTGCCATGATATCATATTCGTATTCGGACGCGCACAACCAAAAGGCAATATCCTTGGTGGCAGGAGGCGTTGCGCACTGCGCAAGCGTCTCTTTGCGTCTCTCAAAATTTGAGACACGCACCGTTCGTCATTACATATTAAGCTTGACCATATTCCATTCATAATAACACATATGAAACTTGTAGGATGGCGACGATACTGGATGTGACTCCCAACACATCCTTCAAAGTAGACACCATGAAAACAAATACTACGATGAAAACCTCAAATATATTAAAATATCTACTACTGTCAGCCTGCATTATCCTCCTTGGTCAACAAGCGCACGCTTGTGAGGAGTGCGGCGAGGGCGGTGGAAATGATTATGATCCCTGCTCCAATTGCGGGGATGCCGAATGCGGCGGAGACTGCTCATCATGCGGAAATTGTGGAGGCTATACTTGTCCAGGCACCGAGTGTATGGGCGAATGCCCTAATTGCGGTAACGCTGCCTATGATTGTAGCTGTGAGCTATGCCCCAATTGCGGGGGCACTTTCGATGACTGCAACTGCGGGCCATGCCCCAATTGCGGCAGCGACAACTGCAACACCGAATGCTCATATCCAACCTGCCGCTATTGTGACGGGGAATACTGCATGGGGGAGTGTATGGAATGGTGCCCCCTGTGTGATAGCGACGGGGAGTGTATTACAACTTGTCCTTGGTGGATTGATCCCGATGACATCGATCCAGACCCCGGCTCCGAAATCACCCCTCCCGTGCTATGTCCCGATTGCGGCAGAAATGACTGTTGCGGGAGTGCGTATTGCGAATGTGGGGATGCCGGTTGCACATGTGGACCGTGAAATATCATCGGCACCGCACGTAATTTTCTGTTTATAACCCAAGGCAGACGTTTTGCGCCCGCCTTGGATTTCTTGAAAAGAAAGCGTAATATTGAAGATGTTGCGCATCTATTTACGGAGCATTTGTATTCGGACGCATGCAATCGAAAACACGGGACGCACGCATCATCCCTCGTGAAGGAGCAACAGATGGGGGCATTTCTGTTGTTTTTGATTCATAAGCCTTGCATGAGCGTCGCGATGATTTTTTCGCGCAGGTGGGTGCTGCGGAGTTTGGATTCGTTGTTGCGCACGGCCATGCCGTAGGCGGCGGGTTCGCCTACGATGAAGACTTTTTTCTTTCCGCGCGTGATCGCCGTGTAGAGGAGGTTGCGCTGGAGCATCATGAAATGGCCCTTGAGCAGCGGGATGATCACGACGGGGTATTCGCTGCCCTGGCTCTTGTGGATGCTGATCGCGTAGGCGAGCGCGAGGTCGCCGGTTTCGTTTTTCTCGAAGGTCTGGATGTTGCCGTCGAAGTCGATCGTGAGCGCGCCGGTCTCGGGGTCGGCGGAGGTGACGGCGCCGATGTCGCCGTTGAAGATGTTTTTGTCGTAGTTGTTGCGAAGCTGGATGACTTTGTCGCCGGTGCGGTAGCGGCCGGAGAGCGACTGGTAGCCGCGCGCGCGCGGGTTGAGCGCGGTCTGGAGCTGCGTGTTAAGGTTGCCGACGCCGGCGACGCCCTTGTGCATGGGCGCGAGCACTTGCACGTCGCGAATGCGGTCGAACCAGTCGTAATGGCGCGGAATGAACTCGGTGCAGAGCGCGATGGTTTTGCGCAGGCAGTCGTCGGGCGAATCGGCGATGACAAACGTGAGGTCGCCCCATGCCTGAATCGCGGAGAGTTCGTGCGCCGATGGCGGAAGCGACGGGTCGCCGTTGTTGATGGCGTGCGCCGTGGCGACAATCTGGCTCTGGCCCTTCTGCCGGTGGATGACATCGAGGCGGGTTACGGGAATGGCCGGATTTTGGATTTTGGATTTTAGATTTTCGATTGAAGAATCCACAAACGCAGATGCGCCGTCAGGCGCGGTGGCCTTTGGAATTTGAGTATTGGAATTTGGAATTTGCGACGGAGGCGGCAGCGCCGCCGCAGTCGCTATGATGTCCTTGAGGACGTTGCCGGCGCCGACGCTGGGGAGCTGGTCGGTGTCGCCGACGAGGAGCAGGTGCGCGCGCGAGGGGATGGCTTGGAAGAGCGAGGCGGCGAGGCGGGTGTCGAGCATCGAGGCTTCGTCAACGATGAGAAAATCGGTGGAGAGCGGCGTGTCCTCGTTGGCGGAGAAACCGCCCTTGGCGGGATCGTATTTGAGGAGGCGGTGGATGGTGCTGGCGAAACCGCCGGTGGATTCGGCGAGGCGCTGCGCGGCGCGGCCGGTGGGCGCGGCGAGGTGCACGCGCACGCGCTTGGCCTTGAGGATTTCGACGAGCGCGCGGAGCGACGATGTTTTTCCGGTGCCGGGGCCGCCGGTGAGGATGGAGATTTTTGAGCGGAGCGCGGCGAGGATTGCGGCGCGTTGCTTGTCGGCAAAATTGATGCCCGCTTTTTTCTCCGCCCACTCGACGGCGATCTCGTCCTTGATGGGCGGCAATCCGCTGGGGACGCGAACGAGCCGCGCGATGGTGGCGGCGATTTTTTGCTCGGCGCGGTTGAGAAGCGGAAGCTGGATGAGCGGAAGAATACCAGAGGCCGGAGTGCCAGAGGCCAGAGGACCAGAGTCGGACTCCGGCAGGGTAGCGTCGATGGGATTGGTGGAAACAGTTTCTGGATTTCGTCCTTCCGGCCTCTGGCTCTCTGGTCTCTGGTATTCTGGCCTCTGAAAATGCGCGACGAGTTGCTTGGTCTCGATGAGCTTGGCGACGCGGCTGGCAAGAAGCTCGGGGCTGGTTTCGAGGAGTTGCGCGGTGTAGTCGATGAGGTCGGCCTCGCGGAGCGCGGTGTGGCCCTCCTCCTGAAGCTCGTCCATCGCGAAGAGGATGCCGGCGTCGAGGCGCGGCGGGGCGTCGTTGGCAAAGCCGAGATTGATGGCGATGCGGTCGGCGGTTTTGAAACCGATGCCGTCGATTTCGCGGGCGACGCGGTAGGGCTCGTTTTTCAGGATCGGCATGGCCTCGTGGCCGTAGCGGTCGATGAGCTTCACGCATTGCGACGTGGTGACGCCGTAGGTCTGGAGGAAGATGTGGATTTCGCGAAGGGCGCGCTGGTCGTCCCATGCTTTTTTGATCGCGGCGGCGCGGACCTTGCCGATGCCGGGAATGTTGCGGAGCTTGGCGGATTCCTCGGAGAGCACGCGAAACGTGTCGGTGCCGAGCGCGTCGACGATTTTGTTGGCGTAAACCTTGCCGATGCCGGGAACGAGTCCGGAGCCGAGATATTTGCGGATGCCGTAAACGGACGAGGGCAGCTCGGCCTTGAAGGACTCGACCTTGAACTGGTCGCCGTGCTGCGAGTGTTTTGTCCACTGGCCGGCGAGGTGGAGCGTCTCGCCGCATTGCGCGCCGGGGAGCGCGCCGACGATGGTGATTTTTTCGGCGGGTTTCGCGCCGTCGCTGTCGGGGCGGAACTCGGCGATGGTGTAGTGGTTTTCCTCGTTGAGAAAGATGATGCGCTCAAGCACGCCGGTGAGTTTGTCGGCATGTGCGGCGGAGGCGGAGCGTGTGTTTTGGAAATTGGCCACGTGCGAGGGATTGGGCGAAATGAACCCCGAAAAAAGCGGATTCACCGGAAAAGTCCAACGGCGAAATCGTTCGATTCTTTCCTCAATCGGGACTTGTGACGGGGCTTACAATCTTTTTGCTACCCTTCCTTATGTCTCCGCAGCAACCAGACGCCAACCCATCCGAAAAACTCTCGCGCTATGAGCCCGAAGTGCGCGAGGCCTACGCGCGCTATCGTGAAACAGGCGACGTGGATGCGGTGCAAATCGTAATCATTGCAATGGTGCGCGAACATTTGCCAAAACCCTCGGACGCGCCGATCACCGACGAACAAAAACTGGTCGAGGACCTGGGTTACGATTCGCTCGCGGTGGCCGAGGTGGTCTTCGCAATCGAGGACACATTCGGGCTGCGCATCGAGACAAGCGAGATCATGCAGATCAGCACAGTCGGAAGCCTGAAGGAATTTATCGCAAAAAAACTCGGGCCGAAAAATGAGTGAGGCGCGCGTCATGCCCACGGATAAAAAGGGACGCCGGCGCGTGGTGATTTCGGGCGCGGGGTTTATCACGCCGATCGGAAACGACTGGGCAGGCGTGGCGTCGAGCCTGCGCGAGGGGCGGCACGGTTTCGAGCGGGTGGAGTTTTTCGGAAACCCGAACGTCCCCGTGAAGGTGGCGGGCACGGTGAAGGATTTTGTCGTGGAGTCGATGAACTGGCGCGATTGGAAATGGCCCGCGCGCTACGAGATCGCCCGCGAGACATTGCGCGGCCTGGCGCCGCACGGCGTGTATGCGATTTGCGCGATCGACCAGGCGGCTGAGCACGCGGGACTGGCGCGCGGGGCGCTGGCGAACGACGATGCGACGGGCCTGTATTGCGCATCGGCGGGCTCGGCGATGATGCTGCACGGGCATCTCGGCCAGATGGACAGGACGCGCGGCGAGCGCGGCAACCCGATGGGCGTGGTGAGCTCGATCAGCGGAACGCTGAACTTCAACCTTGCGGCGCACTACAAGATCACCGGCTCGGTGTGCGGGTTTGTGTCGGCGTGCGCGTCGGGCAGCCACGCGCTCGGCTACGCGTGCGACGACATCCGGCTCGGCCGCCTCAATCGCGCGGTCGTGGTGGCGGGCGAGGAACTGAACGCGGAAACACTGCTGCCGTTCGCGGCCATGCGCGCTCTTTCGCCGCAAAGCGACCCGAACGTGGCATCGCGTCCGTTCGACACGGCGCGCGACGGTTTCGTGGGCGCGGGCGGCGCGGTGGCGTTGATTTTGGAGGATGCCGAGACCGCCGCGGCGCGCGGCGCGCGCGCGCTTGCCGAAATCGCCGGCTGGGGACAGGCGGCGGACGGCCACAGCGTGGCCATGTCGCATCCCGAGGGACGCGGTCTCGCAAACGCGATGAAACGCGCGTTATCCGACGCCGGCGCAGACGCTGGGGAAATTGATTACATCAACGCGCACGGCACCTCCACGCCGGTCGGCGACCGCGCCGAGGCGCTGGCGATCAAGACGGTTTTTGACACAAACAAAAAGCAACCGCGAATCAGCAGCACCAAGGCGCTGACCGGACATCCGCTGTCACTCGCCGGAGCGATGGAAACGGCGTTCTGCGTGCTGGCGATGAACGAGGGCTTCATCCCCGGCAACCCGCATCTTGTGAACACCGACCCCGTGTGCGAAGGCCTGGATTTGCCCCGCGAAACGCTGAATGAGCGCCCGCGCCTCGTGTTGAACAACAGCAGCGGCTTCGGCGGCAGCAACGTGTGCCACGTGCTGCGCGCGGTGGGATGAGCGGTTATCTGGGACCGATGCGCCGGGGAGAAATCCCAAACAGGCGGAATGCGTTGCATTAATTATTGCCGAGCATGACATCGCGCACGGCTTCAAGATAACCAAAACCGTGGAGCATGTCGGGAAGCAGATAGCTTCCCTCCACCCATTCGTTCCACGCATTAATCGTGATGATCTTGGGCTGCTCCGGATGGTTGTCGGCATACTCCTTGGCCTTCCTGAGAAGCATGGCGAAACTCGCCGGGGTGTTGTGATAACAGGTCACATCCTTTTTTCCCTTGGCGGGAAAACGGGGCGTGTCATCCCAGCCCACCGAAACGCACGGGAACAACGGAATGTCGAGGATCGCGTCCCATTGCTCGCGTATTTTCCGCGCGTTGCTTCCGTGTGTGAGATAGTCCGGATCAAATCCGCCCATGTTGTAGAACGCCATGCTGTCAAATCCGATCCCGGTGATTCTTTCCAGGGTGGACTTTCGTTTTGCGGCGTCCTTCGGGAAAGATCCGCCGCCGGAATTCATTTGAAGGTGAAGGCCGGGAAACCCCGCCTTCTTCACCTCGGTGCGGAAGTAGTCGATCGCCTTGCGCGTCTCCGCAATGTCCCCGCCAAAGCTTTCGACCAGCTTCCGGGTGCTGAACACTGAAAACACCGGGCATCCGTTTATTTTGAGATAATTGGGTTTTGTGAAGTATTGCCTGATGACTCTTTCAACAATGATTTTGAAATTTTCCCAATCCACGCGCGCGTTCCACAACAACGTCTCGTCGTCGCCATGGCGATGGTGGTTCCAATAGTTTTTTTTCACATCGTGGTTGGCCCACATAATATAAAAATTCATTTTTTCATTATTACGGGCCTTGAGAAAGCCGTCGTTTAGCGCGCTTTCCAAATACGGGCCCCCATCATACCAATACCAGTCGTATACGAAGGTGTTCACGCCATGCTTCACGGCCGTGTCGATCCATCGCTCGACCACCCTGGGGTCGTTGTCCATTTCATAACCCCACAACGGCTGGCGCGGTTGATAGTGCCCCTCGAAGCGCGGATTTCCCTTTTTTATCACCTCCCACTCCCCAATCCCCTCGGGCCACAAATGTTTTTCGGCCATCGGATCATTGTGACACGAAGGCCAGACGTATGCCGCGACAATGTAATCATTCCGGGTGGCTTCCGATACGGGGCGGCCTTCGCGCGCGGGCATCACGCACACGGAAAGAAGCCAGCACGCCAGCGGGAGTAACATCAACTTCTGTTTTTTCATGGGGCGATTAAATCCTGTTCCATTCGGGGCGTTTGTTCTGCGGCCATTGGGCCGCGTCCCAAATGACATTTGGCCCGGTTTCGCCTGTCAACCAAGGAGACAACCGGGGCTGCTCGGCACAATCCGAATTCCACAAGTCAAGGCGCGCGCTACCTTCGGCGGTTGTAAACCGTCGCGCCATTTTCATTTTTTGGAAGCGTCAGCATGCCGCCTATGCGGGGCAGAGTTTCGTGCTGCACGGGGCGCATGGGACGCTCCTCCAATTCGGCCTGTTGCGCGTCGTCGCTGCTGCTGGACATCGTGACCCCCCAGTAAACGTAGACGTTGGACTCGCGGCGCTTTTTGTAGATTTTGTCGTAATACACCCCGATCGGAAATATCTCGTTGATGGTTTTTCCGGGCAGCAACGGCAGGTTTCCCATGACCACGCCGCCGGGCAGAAGCTCGCTCGCCCAGTCGCCCGTGCTCGATATGATCGGAGTGTCGTCGGTCGAGAAAAACACGGACATCTGGCCCGGCACATCAAACGCCCCGCGCGCAATAAAGTAGGGCTTGTCCGAGTTGTTCCGCATCACGAAGCGGATCGCGAGCCGAGAGGTGACATCGTCCTCAAGCGTCACCGTGTATTCAATCGCCGTGCCGGGAATTGTCCCGGTGTTGGTCGAATACACCATCGCCTGGGCTTGGGCGGCATTTGCAAAAACAACACTGCCGAGGGCCAGCAACACGAGGCTGCGTTTGTTGGAAAAAAGACGGCGGAAGATAAGCATGGGCAAAGGGTTTATCGATGTAGTTCTTTGCCCTGCCGTGGCAAAGCGAAAATCAATTGGCGTTTGAATTTTTCCGCCGCCTGAAAAAAACTCGCACAAAATTTGCCCGCCGTTTCCCTATTGGGGCGTGAGCCAGCCCCAAGACGACACCCCGGCGCCCACCCCGCAGACAACGCCCAAGCTGCGCTCGCTGCGCCATCGGGCGCCGCTGCTCTGGATACTGATCCCGTTCATGGCCGGGCTTGCGGCGGCAAAAACCGCGCCGCACGCGCTTCCGGCCGGCTGGCTTCTGGGTGGGGCGTTGGTGCTCGCGCTCGCGAGCATCGCCCTTGCGCCGCGGCACTGGAGCGGCCTCGTCGCGCTTGTGCTGTGCGTGCTTTTGAGCGGGGCGGCTTCCTACGAAATCAATCGCAGCCGGCTCGCCTCCTACGACGCGCTTCCGCCGCGCGAAGCCCGGCTCACGCTGCGCGTCACGCACACCTTTGCCCAGGGCGTCCGCGGCGCGCGGGGCAAATCCGACGCGCCGCGAATCAGCGGACTGGCCCGCGTGACGGATGCCGCGCCGCACTTGCGGGAGCTCGTCGGGCAGCGCGTTTATTATTCCCTCGCACTGCCCGTGGAAACAGGCGGCGGGGAAAAAGAAAACACGCCGCCCCCGATAATCCGCTCCGCCGAGATCACCGCCACCGGCGTGCTTTATTCGCTGCCGCGCCGCGTCGCGGCGGATTCCTTTGACGGATACCTCGCGTCCTCGGGCATGAACTTCAAGTTCTCGCGCGGGCGGCTGCTCGGCGTGGAAAAACCGCCGGACGCCACCGCCGCTTTCTACGAACGAATGCGGCAGCGTTTTTCCAAAATTCTTTCCGCCGGGCTCGAGCACCGGCCGCAGCAGGCGGGCGTTTTGCGCGCGATGGTGCTCGGCCAAAAACAGGACATCGAGGAGCAGCAGCACGCGCTCTTTCTCGGCAGCGGCACGATGCACTTGTTTGCCATATCGGGTCTTCATATCGCCGTGATCGCCACGGGCATCCAGTTTCTTCTTTTGTTTTTGCGACTGCCCGTGTGGCCGCGCGTGATCGCCGGCACGCTCGCGCTCTACGTCTATGTGCAAATCACCGGGGCGAGCCCCTCGGCCACGCGCGCGTTCACGATGGTCGCGCTCCTCCAGGCGTCGCTGCTGCTCCGCCTGCCGGCAAACGCCATCGCCACGCTCGCGTTTGCGGCGCTCGCCACGCTTCTGGTGGCGCCCATGCAGCTCTTCAGCGCCAGTTTCCAAATGTCATACAGCATCGTTGCCGCGCTCCTTTTGTTCGGGCTTCCGCTCGGCGAAACCTGGCTCGCTCGCTGGGTGCCGTTTCGCGACACACCCCAGGTGGCGCGCAACTGGTTTCAGAAAAAAACCGTCGTCGCGCACCGGGCGATTGTTTCCGCGCTCGGCATCAGCATCGCGGCAAGCCTCGTCAGCGCGATTTGCAGCACGATTTATTTCAAGCTCTTCACACCCGGCGCGCTCCTCGCCAACCTCGTGCTGATACCCGCCGCGTCGCTTGTGATTCTCTCGGGTTTTATTTCGCTGTTCTTCGGGCTCATCGGAATCACGCCCCTGAGCGTCCTTTTTAATCACGCCTCGGCGCTCTTGCTTTTCACAATGGAAAAATCGCTGGAGCTGTTTTTGGAAATTCCGGTGGTTGCCATGCCCGCGCATTTCTCGCCGCAATGGACAGGATACTGCGCGCTCGCGCTGCTGCTCGCCTCCTTGCTTTGCGGTTATTCGCAAAAATGGACGCGGAGGCTCGGAGGATTTTGGATGCCCGTTGTCATCGTCGCCGCCGCGCTGCTTTTTTTCGCGCACCGCGGTTGATTCGCGCGAAGCGGCGTCCGCCTCAAGGAATCCGCAAAGTCATGCCAAGCTTGAGGGCGTCGGGGCTTTTGAGCTGGTCGCGGTTGGCCTCGTATATGCGGCTCCAGTGCTCGCTGCCGCCGTAATATTTTCTCGCAATCGACGAAAGCGTTTCACCCGCCGCGATTGTGTGCGTGCGCGTTTCCGGGGCCGCTGTTGTTCCGCTTGCGACCACGGTCTGCGAGTCCGGCTGCGCGGATGCCTCGGGTTGCGGCTGCGCCGGACGAGAGGGGGCGCGGGCGGGCGGCGCGGTTGCCGGGCGGGACTGCGCCTGCGTTTGCGTGATCAATGCGATCTGCGTTTTCAGCCGCACGTTTTCCCCCGCGACATCGGCCGACTGGAGCTGCAATTGCTTGAAATTTTCTTGGGCAACGGCCAGCTGCCTGGCGGCTTCCTTGGCGGCTTCCCTGTCGTCCGCGGCGAGTTTTTCCGCCTCCGCAAATTTCGTCTCGAACTCGGCCAGCTGCGCGGTGAGCGCCGCGTTCTTTTCCCCGGCGACGTCGAACTGTTTTTGCAGCCCGTCGAGTTCCTCCTGCTTGAGCTGTTGGGCTCGCGATGATGCCGCGAGTTTTTCCTCCGCGTCCGCGATTTGTTTGCGAAGCTCGTCCGCGGCGGCGGTGGATGCCGCCGTGTCGTCGGCGATTTGTTTTTCCAACGCAGTCACGCGCTGGGTGAGTTCGTCGCGCGCCTTGGTGGCTTCGGCAAGAGCGGTCTCGGTTTCCTCGAGCTTGGTTTCCGCTTTTGCAAGCCGGTCCTGAAGCGCGTCGCGCGCGCCGAGCACATCGCCGTGCTCGCGAACGGTGCTTTCATTTTTGGCGGACAGCTCGGCAATGCGGGCGGTGAGTGTCGCGATTTCCGCCTTTGCCCCGGCCGTTTCTTTTTGGGCTGCGGCCAGGCTTTCCTCCGCCGCCTCAACAGTCTTTGCGTGCCTGGCCGCGTCCTCGCCAAGCTGCGTGTTGAGGCGCTGGTTTTCGGCGTGGAGCGCCTGGATTTGTTCGCCCAGCGCAATCGCGCCCTGGCGCGCCGCGGCGAGGTCGATGCGCAGCGTGCTCATCTCCTTCCTCGCCGAGGACAGCTTTGCGTTCGCGTCCTCAATGGCCTGGTTGCTTTGGACGATGGCGCCTGTTGCGGTTTCCTTTTCGGCGGTCAGTTTTTCGATCTGCAATTTGAGCGAGTCGATTGTGAGGCGCGCCGATTTCAACTCGGTCGAAATGGCGGTGACGTTTTCGTCCGCCTTGTCCTTGTCCTGCGCGGCGAGTTGCGCGGCGGCGAGTTTTTGGATGAGAATGTTGCGTTCGTTTTCGCGGTTGATCGCGGCCCGCTTCAACTCGGCGTTTTCGCGGCGAAGCGATTCGATGGTTTCGTTCAACCCGGCTTGCGCGAGCTCGTTTTCCTTGGCGGTCTTTCGTATTTCGCCCTTCAACTTCGCCATCTCGATGCGCAGTTCGAGATCCGTCTCCGGGATTGTGGTGAGCTCCACGACGGGCTGGATCGGGCTGGAGGATGCTTTGGCGGTTTCAGCCGCCGGGCTTATCGGACTGACCGGCGAGCCGTCTTGCGCGCACAGCGGCGCGGTGGTTGCGGACAAGAGGAAAACAGTCAGCGCGCAGGCAAAAATAAGGGACGGTAGGCGTGTCATAATGGATTTCGAAGCGTGGTGTCGTGGCTTCAAACGATGAGGAATCGAGAGACACTGAAGGCAAAACGCGCGCCATCTCAATTTTTTTATGACAGCCAACCGTGTTTTGCGCAACTCACGCGCCCGGACCGCGCAGGAGCACTTTGCCGTTGCGTCCGTAGCCGCCGGCGCGGGCGAGCGCCCCGGCGTATTGGTTTATCGGATACACGGAATCGACCGCCATCTTGAGCGAGCCGTCGCGCAGGCGCGCATACACGGCGTCCAGCACGGCTTGCAACGCGCCGGGGTTCGCCGAGCGCGCCCAGCGGTCCATCCAAAATCCCCGCAGCGCCACGTTTTTGAAAATGAACTCGCGCGTGGGAAAACGAATCGCGTCGCCCGTCATGCCGCCGAAGGTGACGAGCTGGCCGTCCTGGCCGAGCGAGCGGGTGAGAGTGATCGCGCTCATGCCGCCGATGCTGTTGAGCGCGAGACGCGGCGCGGCGCCGCCAAGTTGCGGCATCACGGCCTTGAGCGCCTTGTCGTCGTCGGCCACAACGACATCCGCGCCCATTGCGCGGAGGTTCGCCTCGTGTTTTTCGGGCGAACGAACAAGGCAGGCCGTCCGCAGGCCGAGCGAACGCGCAAACTGGATCACACACTCGCCCACGGCGGAGTTGGAGGCGTTTTGAATAATCCAGTCCCCTGGCTTCAGGTTCACAAACTCGTGCAGCAACAACCAGGCGGTCGGCGGATTGATAAACGCCATCGCCGCCTGTTCCGCGGGCAGGTCGGACGGGACGGACATCAGGTCGTCCGCGCGCGCGACGATTGCCTCGCGCCACACGCCCGAATCCTCGGGCATGCGCACACGGTCGCCGATTTTAAATTTTGTCACGTCCGCGCCGAGCTTGGCGACGCGGCCCACGCCCTCGCGTCCGGCGACGGCGGGCAGCGCGCGCAGGCGCCCGTAGGTGCCGCCGATCATTCCGAGGTCGGACGGATGAATGACGGCCGCCTCCATGAGCACGAGCACTTCGCCGGCGGCGGGTTCGCGCGCGTCGTCGGAAACCGCCTCGTATTTCAAGACCTCATCGGGTTTGCCGGTGGCGTGGTAACGAACCGCGTGTGGCGCGGCGGGAATTGCATGGTTTGTGTTCATTGGAATTTCTTTCGATTTACGCCGCGAGGCCCGCCGCGAGCGCGAGCGCGCTGCGGGCGCGGTTCAATATATAAAGGTGGTAGCCGGGCGCGTTGTTTGCGAGCAGGCCGCGGATTTGCGTGAGCGCCCAATCAATGCCGATCATCTCGGAGGTGTCGGCGTCGTCGTGCGCAGCCTCGAGGCGTTTGATGAGCACGGGCGGCAGATACGCGGAGCTCAGTTGCGTGATGCGTTGCACTTGTTTCAGCGAAAGCACGGGCATGATTCCGGGGACGATGGGCACGGTGACGCCGCGCGCGTGACATTTTTCCACGAAGCGGTAATACACGGTGTTGTCGAAGAAAAGCTGCGTGGTGATGAACGACGCGCCGGCGTCAACCTTGCGCTTCAAGTTGTCCAAATCGACGTCCTCGTTGGGCGCCTCGGGATGCTTTTCCGGATAACCGCCGACGCCGAGACAAAGGTCCGCGTGGCGCGCCTTGAGCAGGGCGACGAGTTCGTTCGCATAACGCAGGCCGTTCGGCGCGGGCTTGAACTCGGCCGAGCCCTTCGGCGGGTCGCCGCGCAGCGCCATGATGTTCCTGAAACCGTTTTCGTAAATCTGGTCGGCAAGTTCGTTCAGCTCGTCGCGCGAATGTCCGACGCAGGTGAGATGCGGCATCACCGTGAGGCCGAAGTCGCTTTTCAGCATTGCGCTGACTTGCGTGGTGCGCTCGCGCGTGCTGCCGCCCGCCCCGTAGGTCACGGAGACAAAATCCGGATTGATGCGTCGAAGCGCCTCGGCGGCGGCGCGCAGGTTCGCGACCCCCGCGTCATCGCGAGGCGGGAAAAACTCAAGGGATCGCAACGGACGTTTTTGCGCGAAGAGCTCGGATATGGGACGGTTTGCGGTCATTGAAAAAAATTAAGAATTAATGATTAAGAATTAAGAAACCAGCATTGGGAAACCTGAAATGCGCGATGGATTCGCATCGGGCGCGCGGCGTGTCGCCCCCCAAGCCCCGGCTCATTTCACCAAATCGAAAACGGGAATCACCATTGGCTCCTCGCGCTGGCCCCTGACGAAAGTGCAGGTGATCTCGTCGGACTCGCGCACGAGCTTGTCGTAGCGCTGCAGCTGCCATGCGGACACATGCTCGCCGTTGATGCGCGCGACGATGTCGCCCGCCTGCACACCCGCGTCCTCCGCGGGCGAGCCGGGCACGACTGACAGCACGCGCCAGTAGGCCGGCGTTTTGGCGAAGGAGAGGCCGGCGCTGCGTTGCGAGCCCATTTCGAGGGGGGCGTCCGTGCTCCGTTGAAACGTCACCGTGCCGAGCTTGGAGTCAAAAACGAGGCAGTAGTTTTTCAGGATTTCACCGCCGATTGCCGAGAGCTGGTCGGTGATGTCGACGATCGGTTGCTCGACCTTGCACTCGCCGATGCGCAGCGGCGTGGAGAGCCGGCCGATTTCCTGCACGCGGTCGCCAAGGATCGTGCCGATTGTCGCGCCCGTCCGCGGCGGCTGCGAAAACTCGGGCGAGAGACCGAGCGGGTTGAGGACGAGCGCGCCGTCGCTTCCGGAGTCGATCAGCGCGCTGAATGTCTCGCCGCCAACGCTCACGGGGATGATCGGCGCGCGGATTTCGTTGTTGAACTTGACCGTGACGCCGGGAACCGAGCGAACCGCCGAGCGGCGGCTGATAATCAGGCGCGACTGCGGATAATCCAGCGAGAAAACCGTGTCGCGGAAAAGCGGAAAGCCGATGATGCCGTCAATCCTCATGCCGAAGTGCGCGGAGAGTTCCGAGCAGTCGTAAATGAGCACGGGCACGTTGGAGAACATCGCGTCGCCGAGCTTGATGATACGCACGTTTGCGGGCGGAAGTTTTTGCACGCGGCCGCTGGCCGTGCGCACGTTGATCGAGCGCGCGCTGGCGCCGTCCTTTTTTTCCGCCGGGTAGCGTTTCACATAGTCGGGCGAGAGCAGCGTCACCGACGAACCGGTGTCCACGATGAAACGCCAGGGGCCGTGCTTGTCCCACTTCGCCTCGACGATAAAATAGTTGGCCTCGATGCGCGCCGGTATGGTGGTCACCGGCTCCGCAAGGCGCGTGTGGCCGGGACGCGACTCGCGCTTGTAGAAATGCAACAGGTGCCGCTGCACGCTCGAACACCCCGCCGAGAAAACCACCATGAGCGCCACGCACAACAGCGCCGCGGCGTGGCCGGGGCGCGGAGCCGGATGTTTTTGGGCGGTGCGCGAAATCATGCGGGCGGGTTATTTTTCAGGTTCTGGAAGCCGTTGACTAAACCCCCAAGCGACCGCGGCAAGCAAGGCCGCAATTGCATATAATGCGCGCGCGCCCGCGGTGAAAAAGATCACGCCCGCAACGACGGGGGCGACCGCGCGCGCCAGCGATCCCAGCGAGCGAAAAATGCCGAGCACCCGGCCTTGCTCAAGCACGCCCGCGTAAAGCGAAATCAGCCCGCTCGTGGACGGGTTGACGAGCCCGCCGCCGAGCGCGAGCAACGCCACGCCCGCGTAAAGCAGGGCGGGAGCCGGAGCGAACCCGATTGTCAGAAACCCGAGCGCCGAGCAAACCAGCCCGCAAGAAAGCACGGTGGTCTCGCGCAGGCGTTTGTAGAGGCGGCGCACGATCAATCCCTGGGTGAGGATCGAGCAGAGTCCGAGAAAGCCCATCAGCACGCCGTTCTCATACGCCGTGTAGCCGAAGCGCTCCGCGCCCAAAAACACAAGCGAGGTTTCCATCGCCACAAACGCCAGCGAATGCGTGAACGAGACGAGGTTCACCCGGCGCACCGGCGCGTTGTCGAGCGAAAGAATCTCGCGAAGGGGATTTCGCAGGCGCCAGCCCCCCGCTTGCGCGCGCGCCCCGGGCGGAAGCGTTTCGCGAAAGCGGGCGTTGATCCAAACGAGGTTCACCAGCGCAAGGCCGAGCGCGACGAGCGCCGGCATGGAAAACGGATTTATCCCCAGCGCGACGAGCTCCGGCCAGAGCGCCGGCAAGTCGATACGAGCGGAAAACGCGCCAACAAGCGGCCCCGTGACAAGGCCAAGCCCGAACGCCGCGCCGACATAACCCATCGACTTCGCCCGTTCCCCGCGCGTGGTCACATCGGCGACCGCGGCGGTGGCGACGGAAAGATTTCCGCCAAACACACCGGCAAGCACGCGCGACGCCAGAAACAGCCAGAACGATCCGCTGAAAGCCCAGAGTAGATAACTCGCCGCCGTGCCGAGCACCGTGAGGCGAAGCACATTGCGCCGCCCGATCCTGTCGGAAAGACCTCCCCACAACGGCGCGGAAACAAACTGAAGCACGGCAAACACCGAGCTCACCACGCCGCCAAAAAGCACCTCGGGCAGATGCGCGCCGCCGCCGAGTGCGCCTGCGATTGTGTTGAGCTGCGCGAGCATCCAGCCGAGCGCGCCGCCGGAGCCGTGAATCAAGAGATAGTGCTTGAGCAGGTCGGGAGTAAGCGGAAACAGAATCGAAAACCCGGCGAGGTCTATGTAGAGCGTGAGGAAAATCACCCCGAGCGAAAGCGGGCGCGCGGACTTTTGGCTGGAGTCGTTGGAGATGGCCACGATGGTTTTTTCTACCCTGGTTTCCGGCCTGATTTTCCGGCGCTTGTCCGAAAACATTTACCGGGAAGGCCGCGCAGCGGAATCAATCCCGCCTCGGCAGCGTTGAAATGGGATTTCGGATGCGCGCGATTGTCGCCGGGGGAAGATAACCCGCGAAGGCAACGGTCGGCATGACGAGCGCGCGCCTGCCCATGATCACGCCGGGTTGCAAAACGGCGTTGCAGCCAACCTCCGCATCCTCGCCGAGAAGCGCGCCGAGCTTGCGCAAGCCGGTGTCGGCGACGCCATCGGGCGTTCGCACCGTCACGGTTTTTTTGTCGAGACGCAGGTTCGAGAGGACGACGCCCGCGCCGAGATGCGCGCGATTGCCGAGGATGGAATCACCGACATAGCTGAAATGCGGCACCTGCACGCCATCCATCAACAGGCAGTTTTTGAACTCGCACGAATTGCCGGCCACACAATTGGCGCCGATAATGACATTGCCCCGGATGAACGCGCCGGGACGGATTTCGGTGCCGGGACCGATCCACGCCGGGCCGATAATCGTGGCGTGCGCGGGGAGTTTTACGCCCGCCCCGATGACCACCCCGCCCTCGATATGCACGCCGGGCGGGACTGGCGGAAGCGGACTTTGAGGCGCGGCGGCAAGAACCGCCTCGAGCGCCGGGCCGATCGCATCAAGCCATGTCCACGGGGCGGCGGCGGCGGGAAAATGCGGTGCGAACGCGCCGAGCGATTCCGGCAGGTCGTAGAGGTCGGAGGCTTTCATTTGTGTGAAACTATAAACCCGGGGCTTGTTGCGCCGCTAGACATAAATTCCCCCGCCGAGGAGTCGCTCGCCGTCGTAGAGCGCGAGCACCTGGCCCGAGGCGAGCGCGCGTTGCGGTTCGCGAAAACGAACGGTCGCGCTGCCGCCGCTTGTGTTTTCCGGGTCGGGAATGAATTCCATGTGCACGCGCGGATCGCGATAACGCACGCGACCCTCGATCAAACACGGCGCGGTGACCGGCTCCCCCACCCAGCTCAACGAATGCACCCGCACTTCGCTCGTGAAAAGCCCCGGCGCGTCCGGCGCGTCGAAGGCGACGAGCAGCGCGCGATCAGCGGCGCGTTTGCCAACGACAACGTATTTTTGGAAATCCGCGTTCGAGGGGACGCCGATGCCCCGGCGCTGCCCGATCGTGTAATAATGCAAACCGCGATGCCGGCCGAGCACCTGCCCGTCGGTCGCGCGCACAATCGGGCCGGGCTCGTCGGGCACGTATTGGCGCAGAAAATCCTGCATTTTCACCTCGCCGATAAAACAAATGCCCTGGCTGTCCTTTTTCGCGGCGGTGGCGAGGCCGGCCTCGGTGGCGAGCCTGCGCAGCTCGGGCTTGGGCAGGTGCCCGATGGGAAAACGCGCCGCGCGCAACTGCTCCTGGTTGATCAGCGCGAGAAAATACGACTGGTCCTTGTTTTTGTCCGCGCCCTCGACCAGCGAAAACGCGCCGCCGGGGCTTTCGACGCGCCGCGCGTAGTGCCCGGTCGCGACGGCGTCGAAACCGTGGTCGCGCGCCCACGCCAGGAACACGCCAAACTTGATCTCGCGGTTGCACATCACGTCGGGATTCGGCGTGATGCCGCGCTTGTATCCATCCAGCAAATACGCAACCACGCGCTCGCTGTATTCCCGCATCAAGTTGACCACGCGGAACTCTATGCCGATTTTTTCAGCGACCGCGCGCGCGTCCTCGATGTCCCGCTGCCACGGGCAGTCGCCCACGATATTGTCCTCGTTGATCCAGTTTTTCATATACGCGCCCGCGATGTCGAAGCCCTGCTGCTTGAGCACGAGCGCGGCGACGGAGCTGTCCACTCCGCCCGACATGGCAACAAGGATTTTTTCGCGCGATTGCGGCATGGCAATAGCAGGCGCGCGCGGGGGGCGGTTTGTCAACAACGCGCGCACCGTCAATGCGCCGCGCGCGGACGGTTTTTTCGCAACTGCCGCGACAATTTAATACGTTTCTGAATAACCCCCATGCGCAAACGCTTATATTTCGGGCCTGAAATTGCAGGTTTGAGTTTAGTGTTTGGAGTTTCGAATAATTTGGCGTTACCAAATTTCCATGCACAACTCACACGAAACGCCAAACGCCAAGTCCCACGGCGCCCCGGACGCGCCCGTTTACATGGGGCTGCCCGATTTTCATGTGCTGCTGCCGCGTTTCTACGTGGCGCTCGTGCTCACAATCCCGCTGCTCGTCCTCTCAATGGGCGAGATGATCGCCCCCGCGTTTTTCCAGGAGCTCTTCGCGCGCCTCTCGATCACCCCGAGCACCAACGCATGGCTTCAGTTCGCGCTCGCCACGCCCGTGTTTTTCTGGAGCGGCAAGTATTTCATCCGCCGCTGGTGGTATTCCATCCGCGAGCGCGACACGAACATGTTCACGCTCACCGTCACCGGCACCGGCGCGGCATGGCTTTACAGCACCGTGGCGCTCCTGCTCGGCGACCACTTCCCCGAGTCCATACGCGGCCCGCACGGACTCCCGCTCTACTTCGAATCCACCGCCGTCATCACCACGCTCGTCCTCTTCGGGCAAATCATCGAGCAGCAGGCGCACTCGCGCACCGACGCCGCCATCCGCGCGCTCATGGCGCTCGCGCCCTCGGTCGCCCGCCGCGTCAACCCCGACGGCACCGAGCAGGACGTGCCCATCGAGGACATCCACCCGGGCGACATCCTCCGCGTGCGCCCCGGCGAAAGAATCCCCGTCGACGGTGAAATCACCTCCGGCGAAAGCCCCGTCAACGAGGCCATGCTCACCGGCGAGGCGATTCCCGTGGACAAACACGCAGGCGATTCCGTCTCGGCGGGCACGCTCAACACCACCGGCACGTTCACGCTCCGCTCCACGCGCGTGGGCGGCGAGACGCTCCTCGCGCACATCATCCGCCTCGTCGAGGAGGCGCAGGAAAGCGAGCCCCCCATCGCGCGCCTCGCCGACCGCGTCTCCGCGATTTTTGTCCCGATCGTGCTCGGCGTCTCCGCGCTCACCTTCGCACTCTGGCTCGTCCTCGGCCCGTCGCCCTCCTTCGTCCACGCGCTCCTCAACGCCGTCGCCGTGCTCATCATCGCCTGCCCCTGCGCGCTCGGCCTCGCCACGCCCGTCGCCATCGTCACCGGCATCGGACGCGGCGCGCAAGCCGGCGTGCTCGTGAAAAGCGCCGCCGCGCTCGAGCGCCTTTCCTCCGCGCGCACGCTTCTTATCGACAAAACCGGCACGCTCACCACAGGCCGCCCCACCCTCACCGCGCTCGCCCCCGACCCCGGTTGCGAGCTCCCGGAAAACGAGCTCCTCGCATTCGCCGCCGCCGCCGAGTCGCACAGCGAGCATCCCCTGGCCCTCGCCGTGCTCGCCGCCGCGCGCGCGCGCGGCCTCGGCATCCCGCCCGCCGAAAACTTCGCCGCCATGCCCGGCCTCGGCGTCGCCGCCACTGTATCCGGAAAGCAAATACAAATCACCCGCGCCGAGCGCCACAAGGAGCGCGACACCGACACGCTCGCCGCGCTTTCAATCGACGGCAGGCATGCCGCCACGCTCGCCTTCACCGACACGCTCAAGCCCACCACACCCGCCGCCATCGCCGAGCTCCAGGCGGCCGGCCTCCGCATCGTGATCGCCTCCGGCGACCGTCCCGCCGCCGTCCGCGCCGTGGCCGAGCAGCTTCACCTCCCGCCAATCGACATTCACGCCGGCGCCACGCCCGCATCCAAGCAACAACTCGTGCGAGACCACCAGGCCCACGGCGAGACGGTTATTTTTGCCGGTGACGGACTCAACGACGCCCCCGCGCTCGCCGCCGCCGACATCGGCATTGCGATGGGCGCGGGCACCGACGCGGCAATGGCCAGCGCCGGCATCGTCCTTGTCAAAAGCGACCTGCTTGCGATTTCCAAGGCCATACGCCTGAGCCGCGCCACGCTGCGCACGATCAAACAAAATCTTTTCTGGGCGTTTTTCTACAACGCGCTCGGCATCCCGCTTGCCGCCGGGCTTTTTTATCCGCTGTTCGGATGGACGCTCAACCCGATGTATGCCGGCGTGGCAATGAGTGTGAGCAGCCTCACCGTCGTCCTCAACGCCCTCCGTCTGCGCAGATTGAAATTGTCGTAACGCCGCGGCGCTAGACGGCTTGGGTGTCCGCCCCGCCGCCGTCTTCCAGCATTCGCACAAACTCCGCCTCGTCGATCACGGGCACGCCCAGCGACTCGGCCTTGGCGAGCTTTGAGCCGGCTTCCGCGCCCGCGAGCACGTAACTGGTTTTCTTGCTCACACTGCCGCTGACCTTGCCGCCGGCGGCCTCGATTTTCTCGGTCGCCTGCTCGCGCGTCATCGTTGGCAGCGTGCCCGTCAGCACAAACGTCTTTCCGGCGAACAGCGCGCTCGTGGCCGCGCTCCGTTCCGGCGGGGGCGTCGGGTTCACGCCCAGCGCGAGCAGCTCGCCGACCAGCATGCGGTTTTGCGGTTCGTTGAAATATTCGATAATCGCGAGCGCCATCGTTTCGCCAATGCCCTCAATCACCGTTTTCTTTTCCAGGATAAAATCCTCGTATTTCGATTTGGCGAGCGCGTCGAGGCTGCGGAAATTTTGCGCGAGATCCTTCGACGCCGACGCGCCGATGTGCGTGATGCCGAGCCCGTGGATGAAGCGCCACAAGTCCGCGCGCTTGCTCGTCTCGATGGCGGCGAGCAGGTTGTCGGTCGATTTTTCCACGCTCTTGCCGAGCGTCATCAGGTCGTCGCGACGCAGCCGGTAAAGGTCCGCCACGCTGCGCACCCAGCCCTTCTCGACAACCGTGTCCACCATCGCCTCGCCGAGGCCGTCGATGTCAACGCACGCCTTCGACGCGAAATGGCGCACGCGACGCCGCACCTGCACCGGGCACTCGTGGTTCGGGCAGCGCAACGCCACCTCGCCCTCAAGCTGCACGACGGGCGTTTCGCACACCGGGCATTTTTCCGGATACACATACGGCACGCATTCCGGCGCGCGCTTCGCGGTGTTCACGCCCACGACCGCGGGAATGATTTCGCCGGCTTTCTCAACGTAAACAAAATCGCCCACGCGGATGTCCTTGCGCGCAATTTCATCGCGATTGTGCAGGGTCGCGCGCTGCACCGTCGTGCCCGCCAGGTGCACCGGCTCGAGTTCCGCGACCGGGGTCAGCACGCCCGTGCGTCCGACTTGAATCGTGATCGCGTTCAGGCGCGTCTCGGCGCGCTCCGGCGCAAATTTGTATGCCATTGCCCAGCGCGGCGCCTTCGAGGTCGCGCCCGCCTCGCGCTGCAACGGAATCGAGTCGAGCTTCACCACGGCGCCGTCGGTCGCGTAGGCGAACTTTTCGCGCATCGTGTCTAGCTCGCGAATGGCGTCGCAAATTTCGTCGGCGTTTTTCACCACCCAGTATTTTTCCAGCGTCGGCAGTCCCCACGCGCGCACCTGTTCGTGCCAGTCGTGCTGCGCCGGTGGCAGCGCGGAGGCCGGTTCGCACGCGCCCAGGCCGTAGAGCACGATTTCCAGTTTGCGCTGCGCGACCTCGCGCGGGTCGAGTTGCTTGATCGTGCCGGCGGCGAGATTGCGCGGATTGGCGTAGAGCGGCTCGGCGGCTTCCTCGCGCAGTTTGTTGATGCGCTGAAACTCCGCGGTCGTCATGAAAATCTCGCCGCGAATCTCGATCAGGTCGGGCGGCTGCGAAAACAAATCGTCGCCCTTTTTCAGCGTGCGCGGGAGCGTTTTGATCGTGAGCGCGTTGGCCGTGATGTCGTCGCCCTCGACTCCGTTGCCGCGCGTCACGGCGCGCACGAGTTTTCCGTGCTCGTAAGTGACGCTCACCGCGAGGCCGTCGATTTTCGGCTCCACGACGTAAGCCAGTTCCTCGCGCCCGAGCAGTTTTTCCAGGCGCGCGCAAAACTCGCGCAGCTCGGTCTCCGAGTAGGTGTTGTCGAGGCTCATCATGCGCTCGCGGTGCGTGTGGGTGGCGAAGCCCTCCGTGCGGTCGTCCCCCACCCTTTCCGTCGGCGAGTCAGCGGACGCGTCTTGCGCACAATCCGGATGCGCATCCTCCAGCTCGGTGAGCGATTTTTTCAGGCGGTCGTATTCGACGTCGGAAATCTCCGGCTCGGCCTTGCGGTAATAAAGCTCGTCGTGATGCGCGATGTCCGCGCGAAGTTTTTTGATGCGTGCCCTGATCTCGTCGGGATTCATGGAAATTGGATTGTTCGAAACAAAACCCATGGCCGCAAAAAGGCGCAAGAAGCGCAAAGAAAATTTCCCGGCATTTTGGCGGGCGCTCCACCGCGACATTTCGTCAAAAACCAAGCACCCCTTGAATTCCGAATGTCACGGCGTGGTTGAATTGGAGCGTGCATTCGAGACCCAAGGTGGTGCTGCCGCCCGCAAAGGGTTTCGCCCTGATGCCCGCCTTGGGACCGGCAGAGAGCATATGATGAACTTTTGAGGTTTGGTTTTTATCGGAGCCATACCTATCCCAGCCGTGCTCAACCAGCACGCTTGCAAGCTGGGTTTCAACGCCGAGCGAAAAATGTTTGAAATGATATGACATGCCCGCGGCCGCGAGCGCTCCGAAACGAGCCTGCGAATAAACGAACGCGGCATTGCCGGGAAGCCGGTCGTCATTGGCGTTTTGATGGCGGTCGCGATTGTCGCCCAATAAAATGCCCGCGTCAAAATTGAGGGAAACGCAGTCCGAAAGGCGCGGCTGCCACCCCAGGGTGATCGACATAAAATGCTGCTTGTTTCCAATGTCGGTCGTGCCGGCGGAACCGGGAACATGGGCGTCGGGCAGGAATGAATCGTCGGGATGCGTGTTATGGGAAAAGGTGTGCTGCTTGAGGCTTATCATCCTGTATCCAAGCAGACCGGCCCTGAATTTTCCCTCCGGCGCCTGCGCGCGAAGCGGTTGTCCGAACAACGCAAACGCAGCCGCCAACACCAGCGGAAGGATGAGTATTTTGTTATTCATTGTGTTTTCTCCAAAGTGAAAAAGGCGGCGGGGCGAGGAGGAGACCCGTGCGCCATTCGACGCCAAAAGCGGGAACGCGCAAAGAATAAAACAAACGCCCAAAACGCGCAATGGCCGCCGCTCAATGATTTCTCAACACGCTGCGCGCATCAGAACACCCAACGCGCGCGCAGGCCGAAGCGCACGCGCTCCAGGTTGCGCCCGGAATCGTCGGAGTGCACATAATCGTAATCGCATGTCAGCGACGCGGACCATTTTTCCTTGAATGTGTAGGTGAGCGCGCCGCCGACTTTCAGGTTCGACTCGTCGATGTCGGGGATATTTGAGCGCCCGTTCAGTTGCGACGGCTGCCAGTCCGTCATGCACGAAACAATGAACCGCCTGTTCAGCGCATGCTGCACGTTCACGAAAAAATGATGCGTATA
This sequence comes from Ereboglobus sp. PH5-10, assembly GCF_029504735.1. Taxonomy (GTDB): domain Bacteria; phylum Verrucomicrobiota; class Verrucomicrobiia; order Opitutales; family Opitutaceae; genus Ereboglobus. The sequence goes on from NZ_JAQFIP010000001.1 coordinate 442,146, forward strand.
CATGTCGGTGTAGCGAATCACGTTCGAGGATTCCTGCGCCGAAAACGTGTAACCGGCCGATATGAAACTCAAGTCGCTGTAGTCGTGCTTCACACCCAGCTCGACATAGGGCAGCGCCGAGTCGCCGCCATTGCGCCGGAACAGCGCCTCGATTCCTAGCCGCGCCGTGTAGGCCGTGCGCTTGGTCAGCGCGTAATCCGCGCCCGCGAACAAAAAGTGCGAGTCCTTGTTTTTCAACGAGCCGTGCTCGTCGTAGCGTATCGCCTTGTAACGATACTCCGCGGAAAACTGCAAATTTTCGCGGGAGAGCCGCACCGCCTCCACACCCACGAGATACTCCGCGCGGTCGAGGTCCTCGCTCAAATAATCGTTGTCGTAGCTCATGTGCATCGTGCGCGCCTTTCCCTTCAAACCGACGCGCTTGCTAATGTTGTAAGCCAGTTTTCCGTCGAGCTGGTTGTATTTGTAGGACTGGTCGGGATTGGCGACCCCGCCGCCGATTCCCGGCAGCAGAGACTCCGGGTTCTTCACGATTTGAAACGAGTCGCTGAGCTCGCCCTCGAGTCGCGGCGTGAACGCGTGCGCCACGCGCCCGCTGATCGAATGGCTCGCCAGCAATTTGTCGTCCGGCCTGTTCTCAAGGTAGTCCATCGACAACTGGTAACTCGCGGACAAAAATGTCTGCTGGCTCGCCGATATGTTTGCGACGATTGTCGGCTGCGCCTGAAACACGATGCTCTCGATCTCGCCCTTCGCCGCGCCAAAGATGTTCGAGTCGTAATAATATCCCGCGCTCAAGTATGCCGTCAGCAGGCGCCCTTGCTCCACTTCCGGAATCGGCGCGTAAACCGCGCGCGCGTAATTCGCCGCCAGCAACAGGCCGGCGCAGGCGATCAGGAGGGATGACAGTCGTTTCATCGGGATAAAAAAGAAACGGCACGCTAGAATCACCGGCCCCGCCCCGGCAACGTCTTTATTTTTCATGCGCGCCCTCCGCGGCAACCTTCGGCGCCCCCGGATCGATGAGCACATAAAAATCCGGCGCGATCCTCACCGGCACGACCAGGGGGAAATCCGCGGGCAGCCGCCCCGCCGCCAAACCGCGATAGACCGGGGCCCAGTCGCCCCTGCCGTGCGACTGCTCGTTCGCAATCTCGCCGAAAAACGGCCTCGCTAGCGTCGCCGGCGTCAGCACCAGCGCGCGCACCCGCTGCCAGCGCGCCACCTCATGAAACCCTTTCATCGTCGCCGGCTGCGCCCACACGCGCTGCCCGGAATACCACGACGCGCCAGCCGGCACGTCGGACATCCACGCGGGCGGCTCCGCGCGATTTTCCGACAGCTTTTGCCCGATGCCCGAAAACAGCGCCGGCAGATACGGCGGGTAGTTGTAACGCGTCCCGCGCGGCTCCAGCACATCGCGCGCAAGCGGCACCGCCTGCAGGGCCAGCAGCACCAGCGCAGCCGCCAGCCCGCGCGATTCGAGCGCCTCGCTGCTCTTCACGAGCACCAGGAAAAAACCCGTCCCAAAAACAATCACCAGCGGCGCCATGCACAGCCACACATCGCGCTCGCCCTCCCCCGAGCTCAAAAACGCCTGCGCCAGCGCCACGCTCGCGATCACCGCAACGGCAAACCAGCGCAACCGGTTCGCCCGCGCGTCGCGAAACCGGTATGCGAACCCCGCCGCAAAAAACGCCGCAAAAAAAATCCCCCCGCCCGACCAGAAGCGCTCGCCCGCCCCGCGCTGCAAACTCGTCAGCGCCTTGTTGCCGAGCTTCTTAAAATCAACCGCCGGAGACTCCGTCGTGAACATCGCGCGCCGCGTCGCGGGCTCCGCCGTCGGGTCGCCCGCCTTGAGCGCGAGCTCCCGCGCGGCGAATCCAACGGGGCTTCCCGTCAGCGACACATTGCGGGCCATCCACGGCCCCGCCACCACAACGAACGCCGCCGTGATCAATACCAGCGACCTGAAAACCCGCCAGTCCGACACCTTTGTCAAAATCACCACCGCCACCAGCGGGGCGGCTACGATCGTCGTGTAATCACTCAAAAACAACGCGCCCAGAATCATCCCGGTCAAAGCGGGACGCCAGAGGGACATGGTTATGCGTCTCCCCAAAGTCAGCGCAGCACCGCCGCCCGCTTTCATCACCCGCGTCTCGGCGGACCAGGTCAACTGAAACAAAGCCAGCCAAAGCGCCATGGTCAGCACGGCGCCGTTCACGGCCACCGTCGCCGCCCAAATCGGCGCCGACAGCATCACGCCGAGCAACGCAATCACACCGCCCATTTCACCAAAAAGGTTTCTCGCCAGAAAAAAGCTCTGCATCGCCACGCACCACAACAACACGATGTTCAATGCGAGCAGCGTCGTGTCGCCGTTGAACCAGCGCGCCGGAAGCAATCGGTGCGCGGCCGCAATCGCCGCCGAATACAACGGCGGCTGGTGCAACTCCGGCAGCGGTTTGCGCACGTCCACAAACTTCCCGCGCGAGATTCGCTCCCGCGCCCACGCAAACGACTGCGGATGGTTCACCAGCGTCGTGAAACCGCGCCCCTCCGCCACCTGCCGGCCAACAACCGCCTGTGCCATCGTCACCTCGGTGAGCGGCCCGCGAAACAATTTGTATCCGACAAACCACGACAACAACAGCACGCCCGCCGCCAGCCCCGCGATCCGAACCCAGCGCGAGCCCTCGCCGATTTCAAACCAGTGCACCCATTCCTGGAGTGATCGTTTTGGTAGCGTGCTCATTTTTGAAAACGTGAGGCGGGGTTGGGTTGGCGGTTCCTCTACTTGTCCAGCACGTCGAGGTCCGGCCAGCGCTGCAATTTCCGGTGCAAGGTGCGCCGGCTTATCCCCATCAACTCCGCCGCGCGCGTGCGGTTGCCGCGCGCCTTGATCAAGGCTTCGCGCAACAGGCGCTTTTCGTTTTCCTCAATCGAATACGCGCTCGACGCCCCCCGGGGTGTCGCGGGCGCCAGCGCGACGCCGGACGGCGTCGCATCCACCGGCGGCACCGGATGAGCCTCCACAACCAGCGCGGGCAGCGCCGGCTTCAACTCGCCGCGAAAGCGCGGCTCCAGGTCGAACTCCGTGAGCCTGCCGCCGCGCCGCAGCACGACCGCGTTCTCGCAAAAATTGCGCAGCTCGCGAATGTTTCCCGGCCACGGATACGCCTGCAAATAACGCATCGCGCCCGGCTCCACGGTGAGCGGCGGCACCTTGTTTTCCTTGCTGAATTGCCTGATGTAATGCGCCAGCAACGGCGGGATGTCCTCCGGCCTCGCGCGCAGCGGCGGCATTGCGATGCGCACGACGTTCAGCCGGAAAAACAAATCCTCGCGAAATTTTTTCTCGATCACCAGTTGCTCAAGCGAGCGGTTTGTCGCCGCCACCAGGCGCACATCGAGCGGGATCGGCTTTGTGCCGCCCACGCGCTCGATTGTTTTTGTTTCCAGAAACCGCAGCAATTTCACCTGCGTGCTTTGCGAAATCTCGCCGATTTCGTCGAGGAACAGCGTCCCGCCGTCCGCCGCCTCGAAACGACCCACGCGCCGCTCCGTCGCGCCCGTGAACGCGCCGCGCTCGTGGCCGAAGATTTCGCTCTCCAGCAAATTTTCCGACAACGCCGCGCAATGCACCGCCACGAACGGCGCGCGCGCGCGCGAACTCGCCTGGTGAACCGCCTGCGCCACGAGCTCCTTGCCCGTGCCCGACTCGCCCTCTATCAAAATCGTGGCCCTGGACGGCGCGACCAGGCGCACCCGGTCCAGCACGTCCTTCAGCGCCTGCGAGTTTCCGATGATTCCATCAAAGTTGAATTTGTCGTCCAGTCGCTCGTGCAGCTGTTGCACCTCCACCTCGAGCGTTTTTGTTTTCAGCGCGCGCTGGATGAGCATTTCGAGCCGCTCGATGTTCACCGGCTTCGTCAGGAAATCCACCGCGCCGCGCTTCATCGCCTCAACCGCGGTCTCGATGCTTCCGTAGGCTGTCATCATGATCACCGCCGGCTTGTTCGGCAGCGTCAGCGCGCGGTCGATCACGCGCAGCCCGTTTTTCCCGCCCGGCATGCGCAGGTCGGTCACGACCACGTCAAATTCCTGCGCATCCATCAAGTTGAACGCCTCGTCCGCGTTGCTCGCGATGGACACATCGTAATTGTCCTCCAACGCCTGTTGGAGACCCTCGCGAGTATTTTTTTCGTCATCAACGATGAGCACACTGGGAACCATGCCCCCGTATTCACGCGAGCCGTTGCAAAACGGTCAATGAGTAATTCAACCCGGCGCGCGGTTCCGGACAGAAGTCGCATCGTCCCCACAAACCCGCTTGCCAGCGCTCGCGACACTTGGTTCGCTCGCGTCTTTTCATTCCGCATCCGCATTCCCAAATCCTTCAGCCTTTCAGTCCTTCAGTTTTTCAGCCTTTTCCTTACGAACCATGTCCGCAGAAATCACCAAGAGTTACGAGCCGCACGACGTTGAGAAAAAATGGTATTCCGCCTGGATGCAGGCGCGCGCCTTCGCCGCACCCGAGCCAAAGCCCGGCCAGGAAACGCACACCATCGTCATCCCGCCGCCCAACGTCACCGGCATTCTGCACATGGGCCACGCGCTCAACAACACCCTCCAGGACGTGCTCACGCGCCGCGCCCGCCTCGAGGGCAAGGCGGCTTGCTGGATTCCCGGCACCGACCACGCCGGCATCGCCACGCAGACGATGGTCGAAAAACACATCAAAAAAACCGAGGGCAAAACCCGCTACGATCTCGGCCGCGACGAATTTCTGAAACGCGTCTGGGCCTGGCGCGACGAAAAGGGCGACCTCATCCTCCGGCAACTCCGCGAGCTCGGCTGCTCGTGCGATTGGGACCGCACGCACTTCACGATGGACCCCGGTTACAGCCGCGCCGTCCTCACCGCCTTCGTCAAACTCTACAAGCAGGGCCTCATCTACCGCGGCAAACGCATGGTCAACTGGTGCCCCGTTTCGCTCACCGCGCTCTCCGACGAGGAGGTCGAAATGCGCCCGACCAAGGGCCACATTTACCGCGTCCGCTACGAGCTCGTCGAACCCGCGCCGATTCCCGAGCTTCCCGAGGACGCCCGCCCGCTTCCGCCCGAGGCGATCAACGACGGACGCGTCACGCACATCGTCCTCGAAACCACGCGCCCCGAAACCATCGCCGCCGACGTCGCCGTCGCCGTGCATCCCGACGACCCGCGCTACAAAACCCTCATCGGCAAAAAAGTCTGGCGCCCGCTCGGCGAACGCGTGCAGATCGCCATCATCGCCGACGCCGCCGTCGATCCCGTCTTTGCCGCCGGCGCGCTCAAGGTCACGCCCGCCCACGACAAAGTGGACTTCGATATCGGCCAGCGCCACAAGCTCCCCGTCATCGACAGCATCAACGCCGACGGCACCATGAACGCCGGCGCCGGCCCCGAACTTGCCGGACTCGACCGCTTCGTCGCGCGCAAAAAATCCGCCGAAATCCTCTCCGAGCGCGGCGCGCTCATAGAGGCCAAGCCCTACGAAAACAACGTCGGCTACTCGCAACGCGCCGGCGTGCCCATCGAGCCGCGCCTCACCTGGCAGTGGTGGCTCCGCTACCCGCGCGTCGAGGAGGCGAAGCAAGTCGTGCGCGACGGCACGATCAAGTTTCACCCCGAGCGCTGGACAAAAGTTTACCTGAACTGGCTCGAAAACATTCAGGACTGGTGCATCAGCCGCCAGCTCTGGTGGGGCCATCGCATCCCCGTTTGGTATCGCAAGGGCGTCGACCGCGACACGCTCACGCCCGCCGACCTCGCCGATCCGCAAAAAATCCACGTCTCGCTCGACGGCCCCGCCGATCCCGAAAACTGGACGCAGGAGGACGACGTGCTCGACACCTGGGCTTCCTCGTGGCTCTGGCCCTTCGCCACGCTCGGCTGGCCCGACGCCGCCGCGATGAAAGCCGCCAACTACGACACGCTCTACCCGACCACCACGCTCGCCACCGGCGCCGACATCATTTTCTTCTGGGTCGCCCGCATGATCATGGCCGGACTCGAATTCACGCACGAAGGCGAACCCCTGGAAAAACGAATCCCCTTCAAGCACGTTTATTTTAACGGCATCGTGCGCGACAAGCAGGGACGCAAAATGTCGAAATCGCTCGGCAACTCGCCCGACCCGCTCGACCTCATTAAAAAATACGGGGCCGACGGCCTGCGCTTCGGCATGTTGCAAATCGCCCCGCTCGGCCAGGACGTGAAGTTCGACGAGGACCGCATCGAAGGCGGCAAAAACTTCTGCAACAAACTCTGGAACGCCTGCCGCTTCCGCCAGATGAGTTCGGGTAGCGCGGGCGTCCCGCCTGCGGACAAGGAGCGTCCCGCTCCTTGCCAGGCCGACAACTCCTCGCTCGACGCCATCCTCGCGCGCCTAAACCCCGCGCAACTCGACGACGACGACCACGCGCTCCTCGGCGCGCTCCTCGACACCATGCGCGTGCTCGAGCGCAGCTTCGCCGAGTTCGAATTCGCGACCGCCACGCAGCGCCTGTATTCATTTTTCTGGAACGATTTTTGCGACTGGTATGTCGAGGTCGCCAAGACCCGCGTGCAGGACCCCGCCGCGAAGACGCACGCGCTCGCCATGCAAGACCTCGTCATCCGCGAGTTTCTGCTCCTCTTCGCGCCCTTCGCGCCCTTCATCACGGAGGAACTCTGGCACCTCCTCGGCTACGGCGCGGCAAACGACCTGCTGCAAAACACACGCCTCGAAACCGCGGACGAACTGGTTGGCATACTCAGCAAAAAGGACATGCTCATTTCCGACAGCGCCACCGCGCGCGTGGAAAAACTGCAACAAACCGCCACGCTCGCCCGCCAGCTCAAGGCCGAGCAATCCGTCGCCCAAAAGCGCGACGTGAAATTCCTCGTCCTTGCCGACGACGCCAACTGGACCGCCCTTTCCTCAAACGCCGCCAAGCTCGCCCGCCTCGTCGGCGCCGCGAGCATCGAACGCGCCGCGAGCGAACCCGCGCTCCCCGCAATCGTGACGCCGCTCGGCACGCTCTATCTCGACACCGGCGTGAAAGTTGACGCCGCCGCCGAGCGCGCGCGCCTGACGAAGGAACTTGCGCAATTGGAAAAACACATCGCCGGCACGCAAGCGCGCCTCGCAAACGAAGCCTTTGTCAGCAAAGCCCCGCCGGCAGTGCTCGAAGGCGCGAAAAAACAACTCGCCGACCAGCAAGCCAAAAAAGCCGAGTTGGAGCGTTTGCTGAAAGCGCTGTGAGCCTCCAAACAAGCGGGCGGGACGCCCGCGCTCCCAGGGTCACAGCAACCGTGAAATTCGCGCCGCGAGCGCCGCGGTTGCGGCATCCATCCACGCCCTGCCTTTTTCCGCGGTCGCCGCGGTCGCGTCGCCCATCACGCCGCTTTGGGAAACGTCGCGCGTCATCCACGCAAACGAATCCAGCGGACGCGCGGGGTATTCGCGCACGGCCTTGTCCATGCGCACGAGCTCCGGCGCGCACGCGAGCATGAGGGCGGTTTCCCATTCGCCGGCGTGGATTCCGTTTTTCGCCTCGTGTTCGGAGAGTTCCGGCGAGAGCGGCGCCTTTAGCATTCCGGCGCGCATGCCAAGCGTGGATTGGATTTCGCGCAGCGTATAAACAATCACGGGGCTGTTGCCGCCGTGCGTATTCAAAATTGCGATACGACCAAAACCCATCGAGCACAACTCCGCCGCCACTTCGCAAAGCACACGGCGCAGCGTCCGCGCCGAGACCGTGATCGTGCCCGGAAAACCGTCGTGCTCGTTGCTTTTGCCGAACGTGAGCGGCGGCGCGACAAACACGCGACGCGCGGTTTCGGCGGAAAGTTTCGGCAGCGTGCCGGCGAGCAACGCCTGTCCGAGAATCGCGTCCACGCCGACTGGCAGGTGCGGCCCGTGCTGCTCGATCGCGCCCGTGGAAATGATGACAAGCGCGTTGTGCTTGTCCGGCAGCGCGTCGATCTGCGCAGGCGTAAATGAAGGAAGGTAATTTCTGGGAGCGCGGGCGTCCCGCCCGCTTGTTTGGGCGGGCGGGACGCCCGCGCTCCCGGGGTGCCCGGCGCTGCCAAACCTCCATGCTTGCGCGGTTTTCACCAAGCCGGCTTTCACAGGGTTGTTGCGAATATACTCCCGAATACTGGCGAGGTGTCCCGCATCACGAACGTAGCGGTCATGATAGTCGGACATCCAGAAGGCTCCCTGGCCTCCAAGAATCGCGTTGGCCTTTTTGGCGACAAAAGACTTCCAGGAATGCACGATGTCGGACACGGCGTGCCCCTCGCGCGTGGCGATGAGCGCGTGCACATGATTGGGCATGACGCACCATTCGAGGAGCGCGTAGCGTTCGCCGTCGAAATGCAGAAGGGCGTTTTCGACGAGCGCGGCAATGCCGGCATCGCGCAAGTGGCACGCCCCGTGACCGGCGTCCTCATATTCGGCAATGCGTTTGCGCAGCTCAACGGCGCGCGGATCGTCGGACGGAACGGCGGTTCCATCGTCATTGCAATCGAGTTCGACCCTCCACTGCTCAATCACCTTTGCCGGAACACTGTCGTGCAAGCGAAAGGTAATGGACTGGACAAGGCCGGGCTGGTCGAAATGGGGCAAGTAATCGCGAGAATGCCAGCCCTTTCCCGGGAGCGCGGGCGTTGCGCCCGCTTGTTTGGGCGGGCGGGACGCCCGCGCTCCCAGGCGTTGCGCCAGATGCGCCGCCACCGCGGTCAAAACCGTTTCGCCGTCGAGCGATTCGTCGGGCGCGAGCGGTTCGGGTTGCTGAAAATTCCCCGGACGAAAATCCGCGTCGCGCACATCGGCCTCGCCGGCGCGTTCGAGATTCGCGCGCACATCGGCGGCTGACAATCCCAGCACGCGCATCGCGGCGGCCTGCGCGTTCGCGCGCGCCGGGGCTGGCGCGCCGGGATGAAAACTCATCCCGAGCCTGGAAACATTGACGACGCGGTTTTCCATTTCCCAATCGACATGCGTGTCGAGCGCGACCGTGGCGGCGAGTTCCTCGTTCCAAGGGCTTGTGTTGAAGAAAATAATTTTTCTGAAACCGGCGGACTTCACCGATTTCACAATCTCGCGCATGTGGTCATAAGCGGTGTCCGCGTCCACTCCGAAAAACGTCGAACGCTGATACGGCGCGAGCGCAAAACGCAGCGGCGGCAGCACGAGCAGCGAATCGCATTCCATCGCGGCGCGTTTCAAAATCTCGCCTCCGGCAACCTCCTCGGCATCGAGCGGCAGGCCGAGTCCGTGGTCGGCAAACCCGTGCACGGGCAGCACGACGCTCGTGCGCGCCCTGGCGTCGTCCGAAAGCGCGGCAAACTCCGGCCACGAGTGATGCGGCCAGAAATTTTCGTGATGCGCGTTCGCGAGCCAGGAGGTGCCCATGACATGCACAATTACAATGAAGCGCGGGATGCGCAACCGAAGTTTCGAGTATTCCACTTTGACCACGGATGACACGGATTAACACGGATTAACACGGATAAATATGCAGGGGCGTCGCTTGCGACACCCTGTTTGTCATCCGTGTAAATCCGGGGTCAAAAAATCAGAAAATCTTAATTCGGGATGGTCCTCAGGTTTTGCGCGCGAAATACATTTTGCGGTTTTGCGGAAAACAGCGGATAATCCGGGCACCATGAAAAAATCAATCGGTGTCATCGGTCTTGGCATTATCGGCGGCGTGTGGGCCCGCCACTACAACGACGCGGGCGTGCTCGCGGGCGCGTGGAATCGCACGCCGCAACCGGATTTTCCGCGGTGGATGCCGTCCGCGCTTGATGTCGCGAAAACGGCGGACGTGGTGCAGATCGTCGTGGCCGATCCGCCGGCGGTGAAGGGGATTCTCGACGTGATCCTGCCGGCGCTCGGCGCGGGCAAAATCGTCATTCAATCGAGCACGATCGACCCTGCGAGCAGCGAGGAGTTCAAGAAACTCGTCGAGGGCGCCGGCGCGCGTTACCTTGAGGCGCCGTTCACCGGGAGCAAGCCGGCGGCGGAGCAAAAGAAGTCGGTCTATTATCTTGGCGGCGACGCGGCGTTGATCGCGGAGGTGGAGCCGTTGCTGTCGCTTGTGTCCGAGTTTCGATACACAATCGGCACCAATGTGCAGGCGACGACGCTCAAGCTGGCGATGAACCTGAACATCGCCGGGCAAATGCAGGCGCTCGCCGAGACGCTGACAATGGTGCGCAAGGTGAGCGTGCCGGACGATTTGTTCTTCAAGGTCATCAGGCAAAACGTGAGCTACTCGGGCGTCACGGCGCTCAAGGAGCCCAAGCTGCGCTCGGGGGATTTTTCGCCACAGTTCTCGGTGAAGCACATGCTGAAGGACATGCGACTGGCGTCGCGAACGGAGGGCTGCGACGATTTTCCGGTGCTCGACACCGTGCGCGAATGCCTCTTCCACGCCGACCAGGCGGGCTACTCCAACGAGGATTTTTCGGCGCTGATCAAATTGCTGAAATAACCGCGGCCCCGGTTGCGATGTGTATAAAAAATGCGCGTTGGGAAAACCAATGCGCATTTTTGCCGGATAATATTATAATAAACAATCAAACGAGTTGCCTTATGGAAACGCCCATATTTTTCAGGCAGAATTTAATATTGTAGAATTTCTCATCGACCTTGACCAGCTCCTTGATGATGTCGTTCGCGGTCGCGTTGGTGTGAAACGCCTTTGGCATCAGTTGAATTTCCTTCACCATGGCCTTGTAATGTTTGTAAACACCGCCTTTCACGAAGTCGTCGTTTTCCTTGATGATCTCCATGATGTTTTTGGATATCGCGACCATTTTGACGATCATCGGGCCGTTTTTGCTGCTGTAAGAGGCTATTATTTTCTGGGTAATTGCCGCATCCGGCTTCTTCTCGTTTTTGGCGGCGAGCGTTTTCAATTTTGAAAAGTAGGCGCTCGCATCGGCGAGAAGGATTTCGAGCTCCTTGTGCGCCTTGAGGTAGCGGTCAACGATGCCCTTGGTCTCTTTGCCTCCGGCCTTGGTGGCGTCATCCAGTTCCGCGACCTCCAGCTCGGCGCGGCTGTAGATGGCGTCGAGCTTGCCCGAAAGGTATGCCAGGGCGCTTTGCTGGATTTTCAGATCGGCCTTGTCGGCCTTCGGGTCGGCCGCGTTCTTTAATTCATTGATGTGCTGCGTCCGCATTTTGTTCACGGACTGAAGGCGTTTCAGCAGCTTGTCGCGGCCTTTTGCGACGTCCTTGGCCCGGCCCTTCTTGATGAGTTGCGCCATGGCGTTCGCCTCGGCGTCGAGTTCCTTGAAGGTGACGCTCAGCGTCTTGTTGGAGCGGAGCCAGCATTTCTTGACGCTTTCCTGCGGCTTGGCCTTTCCGGTCATGGCTTCATATTTTGCGGAGGCTTTTTCCCATTCGGCGAGTGTGTTCATTGTAGGTTGTTTTATTTGGGTTCGGGTTAAGTTTGACGACTCGCTTGAGCGAGGCGATGCGTTGAAAACCAAGAGGAAAAGCGCCGTGGAAGAAAGTGTTTTGTGATTATAATACGCGGGTTTGTTTGTAATTACACGCGAAGGCGCGTTTTCACGGCGGCGAGACTCCAGGGCGTGGTTGCGCACGACGACTTCGAGCGGGAGGTTCAGACAGGAGTTGCCCCCGCAGGATGACGGTTTGGCGACGCGATTGAGCAAGACGCAGTTTTTTGGTGGCTAAACGCTCGCCGCTTGCGCCATTTTCCGCGCTGCAAAAACACATGAGTGAAAAGACACCGGAATCCAACATCCCGCCCCGCGCGCCGCTGACCTTGCAGGAGCATCGCGCGGCGACCGACTTGTGCCTGCAAACCGGCATCCTGCTCATGCAGCACGGGGTGGAAAGCGCCTTTGTGGAATCGATCACGCGCCGCACGGGTTTCGCGCTCGAGCTCGACCGCGTCGATGTCGCGATCATGGCAAACGCCATCACCGTGACGAGCTACGCGGGGCCGCACAGCATGACGCGCGTGCGGCGCAACGAGGATCGCGGCATCAACATGCACGTGGCGATGGAGGTGCAGCGCGCCGCGCTCGCGTTCGAGTCGGGGGAAATCGACCGCGCCGAATTTGAAAAATGCGTGCGCTCGGTGAAGGCGTTCCGTTATCCGCGCTGGCTCGTGGTGCTCGCGATCGGGTTGTCGTGCGCGTGCTTCGCGCGGCTGGCGGGGGCGGACTGGACCGGATGCGTGTTTGCGTTTGCGGCAAGCGCCGCGGCGATGGTGGCGCGGCAGGTGTTCGCGCATTTTCATTTCAACCCGATTGTCGGATTTTTTGCGGCGGCATTTGTCGCCACGTCGATTTGCGCGCAAGCATTGCTGCAGTCGATCGGCACTACCCCGCGGCTGGCGATGGCGGCGAGCGTGTTGCTGCTGGTGCCGGGGTTTCCATTGATCAACGGCGTCTCGGACATGGTGAAGGGTTACGTGAACACGGGCATTTCGCGCATCGCGCTCGCGATGCTGATGGCCCTGGCCACGTGCGCTGGAATCGTGCTGGCAATGTCGGCCTGGGGCACATGGGGGTGGCTGTCATGAGCAACGTCGAAATTCTTCCCCTGCTGCTGGACTTGCTCCAGGACATGGCGCTGGCGGCGGTGCCGGCGGCGGGTTTTGCGATGGTGTTCAACGTGCCGGTGCGCGTGCTGAAATACTGCGCGTTGTTCGGCGCGCTGGCGCACGGAATGCGTTTTCTGATGATGCGCGCAGGCATGCCCATCGAATGGGGCACATTGATCGCGGCGACGGCGGTGAGCTTCGCGGGAGTGTGGCTCGCGAGACGGCTGCGCGCGCACCCGAAGGCGTTCACCGTGGCGGCGATGATCCCGATGATTCCGGGCGTGTCGTTTTTCACGACGATCATCGCGCTGCACCAACTCGGCACGCGCGGGTTCGACGCGGAGCTTTTTTCGGTGGCGCTGACAAACGGGTTGCGGACGTTTTTTATCATCGGCGCAATCGCCATCGGCCTGGCAATGCCGGGTTTGCTGCTCTACCGGCGGCGTCCGGTGGTGTGAATCAGGCTGGCTCTGGAGCGCGCGGCGTGCGAGTGTGAGCGCGTCAATCGCATCGTCGCTTCTCAAATCGTGAAACCGGGATTTCTCAGAACATTCGCATTGCTGGCCGCCATCATCGCGGGGGCGCTTTGCCCGTGGGCGCGGGTGCTCGCGTTTCTCATTCCGTGGCTGATCGTGGGAATGCTGTTTGTCGTTTTCCTCGGCACGAAGTTTTCGAGGGAATCGTTTCAGCGTTCGCATGCCTGGCTGGTGCTGGCCAATGTGCTGATGGGCGGGGTCGGGTTTGCGATCGGCTGGGCGACTGGCGGGCGAGACATCGCGATCGCGGGTTTCTTCGCGGGAATCGGGCCGACGGCGACTGCGGCGGCGGTGATCACGGGGTTTCTCGACGGGCGCGTCGATTATGTGGTCACGACGTTCATGCTCACGAACCCGATCATCTCCGCGCTCATGCCGTTTTTGATGCCGCTCGCACTCGGCCACGCCACGCCCGCGGCGTCGCTCGACATTGCGTTGAGCGTTTCGCTGCTGGTGTTCCTGCCGCTTTTGGTGGCGATGATTTTGCGGCGCGTTTATCCGGCGGTGACGACATGGCCGGCCCGCGCAAAAAACGCGTCGTTCTTCGCGTGGGTGCTCGCGTTGTTCCTGATCATGGCGAAGACGAGCCATTTTTTGCGTTACGAAATGAGCGACGCGCCGGGTGTGCTGCTGCTGAAAATCGGCGCGGTTTCACTGGTCGTGTGCGCGATGAGTTTCGCCATCGGAAGGGTGATCGGCGGGCGCGCGTTCGCACGGGAGGCGAGCCAGGCGCTCGGCCAGAAAAACAACAACTTCACAATCTACCTGGCCATGACTTACGCGAATCCGCTGATCGCGCTCGGGCCGACTTTTTATGTGATCTGGCACAACCTCTGGAACTCGTGGCAGCTGCACCGTCACGGGGGGAAAAAATAGGGGCGGCATGAATCGCCGCGTCCATACTGGCGCCGCCGTTTTTTAGAACGCCGACTTGGGCACGTGCAGCGAATCGCCGGGCAGCATCCGGGGGTCCTCGGCGGGGGTTCGCTCGGCGAGCTCCGCGTCGATCGTGTAGGACTTGCCGGCGCGGGCGAGCGAGACGCGGGTTTGTTTCGCGTAAATCGCAAAGCCGCCCGCGGCCTGAACCGCCTTCGTAACCGTCAGGTCGGGCGCCCAGACCACGCGGCCGGGCCGGGCCACCTCGCCGCCGACATACACGTAACGCTCTGTCGCCGTCACCGAGACATCGACCGCGTTGTAGATTTTTTTATCGACGTAATTCTCGCGGATTTTTTGCGCGAGCACCGCCGCCGTTTCGCCCGATGCGGTGATCGCGCCGATATACGGCAGCGAAATCAACCCCTGATCGTCGATCTGGAGCTGGTTGCTGCTCGGGTCGGGAATGCCCTGAAGCGTGACCACAAGGTTGTCGCCGGGACGGAGCACCGCGACGTTTTCGGCGTCGGGCAGGACGGGATTGTGCCGCTGCCCGTCGGCGCTCTTGGGCGTCTTGCAACCGGCAAGCGCGAAAACCATCGCGAGGGCGATCAATGAAAGGATGAGTTGCCGGAGTGTGTTTAACATCGGAAGAAATTTTGAGTCATTATTTCCGATTTAAACGGCGCGTGTCGACTCAACGTTTTCCGCGACTGCGACGCTTCGGCTTGGTGTCTTCCTCGCCGTCGTCATCATCGTCGCCGGCTTCGATGTCGAAACCTCCGTCACCGTCGCCGCGTTCGATTTCGCCGTCCTCCGTCTCCTCTTCCTCGTCCTCGTCCCACTTGAGGGACTGGTCGTTCTTGAGTTTTTCCTCCTCCTCCTCGTCGAGTTCGGGGAGGTCGGCGTCGGCGGCCTCGTCGTCCTCCTTGGTGACGGGACGCTCCTCGTCGGTGTCCCAGCCAGCGGGAACGTATTCGAGAATCGCGGCGAGTTCGTCGAACGTGTGGATCGCCCGGCCCTCGATGAACGAGGCGTTTTGATCCTCGCGGATTTCCTCCTCGACCTCGTCAACAGTGAGCTTCGCCTCGAAATTGAACAGGTCGTTGAGCGTTTTCACGCGGCAGCGCGTGATGTGGTCGAGCAGATCGGCGTAGGGGCCGTTTTCGTCGTCGATCGTGTCGGCGAGCGCGAAAAGTTTTTCGTCGGAGTCAAAGATGGAGTCCTTCACGCGGCGCAGGCGCACGCGTCCGTCGCCCAGGTCCTTCTCGATGCGGAAGGGGATGAACGCCGCCTCCATGATGTCCTGGTCAAAACCGTAATCGCGCAATGCTTCGACCAGGTCGGTCAGATAATCAAGCTGCCGGGGGTCAACGATGCTCAGCCCGTCGACATCCCAACGGATCGGGTCGCTAACTTCTTCGACCCACCAGTTGTGATCATCGCCAAGACGGACTATGCACCAATCGAGACTTTTAGAGGATTTTGCCATGGTATGTTTGCGTGATAATTTTCGGGAGGAAAAAGAGCAGGGATTGGTCGAGTCAACCCAGGAATCATCGCGCCCGAATTTTTCCGCCCAAAACCTCCTGTTTCTCCAAAACGAGGCGGAGCGTGAAAGGGCATAAGTGAAAAACAAGCCCAAAATTCAAGATATTGCGCCCCGTCAATCTTGTGTGAAAAACAACGGCATTTCGGCGCGCCGCGCTTGATTTATTTCCGGCAAATACCAACGTCTTGCATACATGGATTATTTTTATGAACGCGTCCTGCGCCCGATCTTCTTCAAGCTCGACTGCGAGCTCGCGCACAACCTCGGCGCTTTTGGCATGACCGCCCTCGGCTGGATGCCCCCCGTCTGCCGCGTCATGGAGCGCTGCGGGCGCCTCCCCGCCGCCGCGCGCCCCATCGAGGCGTTCGGCCTGAAATTTCCCAACGCCGTCGGTCTCGCCGCCGGCTTCGACAAACACGCCACGGCCTGGCCAGCCGCTGCCGCGCTTGGGTTCGGCCACATCGAAATCGGCACCATCACCGCCCTCGCCCAGCCCGGCAATCCCAAGCCCCGCGCCTTCCGCTACCCGAGCGAGGAGGCCGTCATCAACCGCATGGGCTTTAACAACGAGGGCGCCGAAACCGTCGCCAAGCGCCTCGCCAAAATGCCCAAGCGCGGCAAACGCCGCATCCCTCTCGGCATCAACATCGGCAAATCAAAAGTCACCCCGCTCGAAAAAGCCGTCGAGGATTACCTCACCAGCTTTTCGCTCCTCGCCGACCACGCCGACTATCTCGTGCTCAACGTCAGCAGCCCGAACACCCCCGACCTCCGCAAGCTCCAGGACGAGCAACGCCTCTCCGAGCTCCTCGCCGCGCTCGACGCCGCCAACCGCGACCGCGCCTCGCAAAAAGACGCGGCGGGCAACGCCAAAACACGAGTGCCCCTGCTCCTGAAAATCGCCCCCGATCTCACCTACCCGCAAATCGACGCCGTCCTCGAGCAGCTCGAGGCAAACCACTTCGACGGCATCATCGCCACCAACACCACCCTCGCCCGCCCCGGCTATTTTGAAAACATCGACCAAACCGGCGGACTCAGCGGCAAGCCCCTGACAAAAAAATCGACCGAAATCATTCGCTACATTTCTCGCGCAACAAACGGCAGGCTGCCGATCATCGGCGTGGGCGGAATCCACACCTCCGGGGACGCGGGCGAAAAACTCGATGCCGGCGCGACCCTCGTGCAAATCTACACCGGCATGATTTATCGCGGCCCCTTCTTCGCCCGCGAACTCGCCCGCGAACTCAGCGCTCGCCAGCTCCGCCCCACCCGCGGGTATTGACAGAAAACAACCGCACAGACGGATCAGTCCTTGAAAGCTGATCCAGTTTTCCGAGCAAGCCGACCTCCGCCACCTCGCGCAACGGAATCAAAACAAACGCGCGCTCCCACATGCGCGGATGAGGCAGCGCGAGCGTTTCCGACGCGCACTCTACGTCGCCAAACAAAAGCAAATCCAAGTCGAGCGTGCGCGGCCCCCAGCGCACTTCGTTTTCACGACATCGCCCAAACGCGCGCTCAATCCGCTGCATTTCACCAAGCAACGCCTCGGGTGAAACGGACCGCCCAACACCCAGCCGCGCCGCCAAATTTAAATACGCAGGCTGTTCCACGCCGCCAACCGGATCGGTTTCATAAATCGCCGACACCGCATCGACACGCACATCCGTCGCCTCGCCAAGCACGCGCAACGCGCCAAGCAGCGTTGCCTCGCGACCACCAAGATTCGAACCCGCGCTGATGTAGGCGACGCAACCGCTCATTTGCGCTCCCTGCGCACCCGCACTTTTAACCCGTTGAAATCAAAGTTCACCGGCGGTTTTAACTTGGTCACCTCAACACTCACGGCGCGCACTTGCGCAAACGCGCGCAACAAATCCTCCGCAATGCGGCAGGCAAGCGTCTCGACAAGATTAACCGGCGCCCCCTCCATCACCGCGCGCGCGACCTCGTGAATGCGCCTGTAGTCGATTGTCTTTTCCAAGTCGTCCGCGCGTCCGGCCCCGGCGAGCGGCAGCTCGAGCGTGACGGTCACCTCCCATGGTTGCGGCCGCGTTTTTTCCTCCGGCAGCGCGCCGTGGCACGAGTGAAAACGCATCCGGGAAAGTGTGATGGAATCGGCGCTCATGATTTCCCAACCTCCGTCCATTCCGCGCCCGCGCGGATCGCGTCGGCCATCTCGACGAAGGGGCGCATGCGCGCCACATCGTGCACGCGCACCATGCGCGCGCCCTGCTGGACGCCCCACACGAGTGTCGCCGCCGTGCCGTCCTCGCGCTCGGTTGGCATCCGTTTTTTCAGCACACTGCCGATCGTCGATTTTCGCGACGTGGCGAGCAACACCGGGCAACCAAGGTCAACGATGCGCGAAAGGTGCTTCAGCACTTCGAGGTTCTGCGCGACATTCTTTGCAAAACCAAAACCCGGATCAGTCCATATCTGCCCCGCCTCAACCCCCGCCCCGAGCATGGTGTCGATCGAAGCTCGCAAATCGGCAATCACGTCGGGCCAAAAATCCGTGTAGCCGGACGCGGGCCGGTTGTGCATCAGGATGACCGGGCAGCGAAGCTCGGCGGCCGCCCGCGCCATGTTTTCGCCCCCGAAACGCCCGCCCCAAACATCGTTGATGATGTCGGCGCCGGCGCGCACCGCCGCGCGCGCGACACCCGCCTTGTAAGTGTCCGCGGAAATCGCCGCCTCGGGAAACGCGCCGCGCACCGCCTCAATTACGGGAAGAATGCGATCAATTTCCGCCGCCTCGCTCACGGGCGCGTGGCCGGGACGCGTGGACTCGCCGCCGATGTCGATCACATCCGCGCCCTCCGCGAGCATCGCGCCCGCGCGCTCAAGCGCCGCCTGCGCGCCGATGAATTTTCCACCGTCGGAAAACGAGTCGGGCGTCACGTTGAGAATCCCCATGATGAGCGTGCGCTCGCCATCCGGCAGCGCGCGGCCGTGAGGGCTTCGCCATTGGAGCTTATGAGGATGAGTCTCGGCCTTCATTTCGCCTTCAAACTTTCGATGAGCGCCGCCGTTCCCCCTGCCATGCTGACGCGCGGTGTGTATCCAATATCCCGATACGACGCGGTTGCGTTGAACCAGTGGTCCTTGGCGAGCTCCGAGGCCACAAAGCGCGTCATGGGAGGCTCGCCGCGCAACGGCAGCACGCGCCACGCGGCCTCGCAACACGCGCCAATGGCGGACGCGGCTCTCAACGAAATGCGTTTCCCAACCGGACGCTCGCCGAGCGAAACGAGCAAGTTGTTAATCCACTCCCAAAGCACGACGGGCTCGTTGTTGGTAATGAAATAGGCGCGGCCCGCGCATTGCCCGATGTTGGTTTCGGCGAGCAGGTGCGCGTCGGTTGCGTTTTCAACATGCACCATGTCCACTCGATTGCGTCCGTCGCCGACAATGCGGAGACGCCCGCGGCGCGCCTGCGCGAGCACGCGCGGGATGAGATGCGGGTCGTCGTTGCCCCAAATCAAATGCGGACGCAACGCGACGGTTCTCAGTCCGGGCGAATTCGCCGCCAGCACCTCGCGCTCGGCGATTGCCTTGGTGAGCGGATACGCGCTCGGGCAGCGCGTGGTGAGCGGCAGCGATTCGTCGGCGCCGGCGAGGTCGAGGCCGTTGTAAACGACGCTCGGCGTGCTCGTGTGCACAAAGCAACGCACACCATGCTCCCTCGCCCCTGCCAGCAACGCGCGCGTGCCGATCACATTTGCGCGAAAAAAATCATCGTAGCGCCCCCACACGCCGACTTTGGCGGCCACATGAAACACCGTATGAATGCCCGCGCACGCATCGCGCATCGCGCCAGCATCATCGAGCGACGCGGCGATGAAACGCACGCCGCGCGCAACAAGATCGTCCGCAATCCGCCGCGCCATCACGGTGACGGGGCGGCCTTGCGCAAGTAGCCGCTCGACAATGTGCCGCCCGAGAAAACCCGTGCCGCCCGTGACAAGCACGGGGGAAGAAAGGGCTGAATGGCTGAATGGCTGAATGGCTGAATCGGAAGAAGGCATCGATCGTGGGAGGTTTGATTGGGCGGTTTTTCTTTCAGCCCTTCAGCTTTTCAGTTCTTCCGCCTTTCCGCTCGCGGCCCAGGCCGCGAGCGTCAGCCGGTGGATCTTGGCGTTGTGGCGCACATCCACGGGAAATTTTGGGTGATGGAAGAAATGCGCGATCCCCGCCGTGTGCGGCTGCGCGAGCGCAAGCGCGCGAAGTTCCGCGGCGAGTTTGGCGAGGTCGAAATGCTTGGATGCCGGCTGAATGACGATTGCCGGGATCTGCGAACCGCGCGCCCCGAGTCCGACGAGCGCGCAACGGACGACTTGCGGATGCGCGCGAAACACCTGCTCGCAAGGTTCCGTGTAAAGCGGCCCGGCGGCAGTTTCGACGCGCTCGGCCTTGCGTCCGCAAAACCACAGACGCCCATCCGCGTCGAGACAACCGGTGTCACCCATGCGATGCCAAATGGTGTCGCCGGATTTTATTTTTGCCGCCGCGGTGGCGGCGGGAAGGTTGTCATACTCGCGCGTGATCGCGGGGCCGGTGACAATGATCTCGCCGATCTCGCCGGGCGGGAGCTCGCGCGCGTCGGCGAGCGCGGCAATGGGGTCGTCATTGATTGCGATGATTTTGATTTGTATCTCCGGCGTGGCGCGGCCCACGCAAGCGCCGGCGCAGGCGCTTTTGTTTTGGAGCATTTCGTCGCCGTTGACGTTGCTCACGGGCAGGCACTCGGTCGCTCCGTAGGGGCTGTGGAGTTTTCCGTTGGGGAGAATTTTTCGCGCCTTTTCCCAAAGCGCGGCGGGCACGGGGGCGCCGGCGCAGAGCACGCGTTTCATGCTCGGGAGCGTGATGTTGTTCGCAATGCAGTAGTCGGCGATTTTGTTCCAGAGCGTCGGCGAGCCGAAGGAATTGTTCACATTTTCCTGCTGGATGGCGCGCACGATTTTTGAGGGATCAAGCGTCGCGGGGCGGCTCGGGTCGATCTCGGGCACTATGGTCGTCATGCCGAGAGCGGGGGAAAAAAGCGCGAAGACCGGCAGCATCGACAAGTCGCCCTCGCCGGGCTCGATTTCGTAGGTGTCGCGAATCGAGCGCACCTGCGCCTCAAACATTTCGTGTTTGTAGCAGACGCCCTTTGGCGCGCCGGTGGAACCGGAGGTGAAGAGAATCGCGGCAAGGCCGTTGTTGGAAACCTCCGTGTTATTCTGGATTTTAGATTCTGGATTTCGGGCTTTCATCCGCGCGAGCGGAGAACTGCTTGCGGGCACCCGTATTTCGACGGAGCGAAACGCGCGACGGCACACGCGGCTGAGAAATCGCGCGACCGGAATGCCGAGCAGCACGCGCGGGCGCGAGTGCGCGACGCAGCGTAAAAAACTTTTCATGCCCATGCCCGGGTCAATGATCACGGGCACCGCGCCCATTCTGAAAAGCGCGAACACCGCCGCGATGAGCGGCAGCCCCTGGCGCACCATCACGAGCACGCGATCGCCCTCGCGCACGCCGCGTTTGACGAGGTTGGCCTCCCACGCGCCGACCTCGGCATGGAGATCGGAAAACGTGAGCGTGAGATAATCTATTTTCTCGCCGGCGGCATCGTGAACGCGTCCGCGCGGCACTTTTACCGCAACCGCGTCCGGCCGCGCCTTCGCCATGATGGTGAGGTGCCGCGCGATGTTCATTCAGCAACACCCTCGCCGCGCGACGGCTCGGCGGCGGCTTCGCGGGCGAGGTTGTCCGCCTCGCGTTTTTCCTTTTTGCCGCGCGCGAGCAATTCGACCTGCCAGGGCAGGAGCACCTCGCCGGGTTTGTCGGGGATGCGGGCGAGCTGGGCGAGCTGCGCGCGGTTGGCGATGAGCGTCGGGTCGAGCTGAACTTTTTGCGCGATAAAATCACGCTCGGCCTTGATCGCATCCTGCACGGCGAGCTCGGCGGCGGTGAGCGGAAGGATGTTCGGATCGCGTCCGCGGCGGCGCGGGAGCGTGTGCGGGTCGCGCGAAAGCCCGGCCTCAATCGCAGCCCGCAAGCTTGGCGCGAGCCGGTCGTGGCGGCGCCCGAGCTTGATCGTCTCCATGAGAGAACGGGCGGACAGGCCGTGATCGGCGCCCTCGGCGATTTTGAGAAGCAGGTCGTTGCTCGTGACCTTGAACGGCGGCGTGTCGAGCTTGCGGGCCCAGTTTTCGCGCCAGTGCCAGAGCGCGTGCAACACCGCGAGACCGTGCGGGCGCAGGCGTTCGGAGCGGCCGATGCGCCAGTCGTTTTCGTCGTCGGGAGGAAACCCGGTCGCGCCGGATTCAATCTGGCGGTCGCATTGCTGGCGCAGCCAGTCGAGGCGGCCAAGCGCGTCCAGCTCCAATGTCAGCTGGTCGCGCAGCGCGGGCAAATAATACACATCGAGCGCGGCGTAATCGAGCAGGCGCGGCGTGAGCGGGCGCTGGGACCAGTTGGCTGTCTGCGAATCCTTGTCGAGCGCGACGCCGTAGTGCTCCTCGAGCAGCGCGGCGAGCCCGATGCGCCGGCGGTTGAGCAACTGCGCCGCGAGCATCGTGTCGAAAAGACTGCGCGCGCGAAACCCGCACAGGTCGGCAAGCAACCGCAAATCGAAGTCGCTGCCGTGCATGACGAGATGCTTGCCCGCGAGCCGCTGCCACAACGGCGAAAAGTCGAGCCCGGCCAGCGCGTCCACGAGAAAAAATTTTCCCTCGACGTTGAACTGCAGCAGACAAAGCCGCGTGCGGTAGTGATAAAGATTGTCCGCCTCGGTATCGAGGAAGACCTCGTCCACGCGGTCAAGCGCCTCGAGCAAAGGCGCGAGCTGGCCGGCTTGATCAATGAGTTGGTATTCGGGCGTGTCTGGCATCGGCGAAAAGAAACATCACAGGAAACACAAACATCCCGAAACGGAAAGACTGAAAGGAACGCGCCCGGGGGAAATATCGCAAACGAAGCGCGCGCGCAAAACCGCTTGCGTTTGTCAGGCAGCCCTCCCGAAATGTCCGATGTGAAAGATTCGTTTCACATTTCAGCAAAAGCGTAAACACCATCATCAACACAAATGCACTCTGAACAACTCAGCGCCAACGGAGTCAGCCCGATGCCGCACGGCTACGCGCTCATGACCAATCCCGCCCTCAACAAGGGCACCTGTTTCTCGGAACGCGAACGCGATGCGTTGGGATTGCGCGGGCTGCTGCCCCCTCGGGCGTTCAGCCTCGAGGAGCAAATGCGGCGCGCCCTCGGCAACATGCGCCGCAAACCCGACGCGCTCGAAAAATACATCTTCCTCACCACGCTCCAGACGCGCAACGAAACGCTCTTCTACCGCCTGCTTCAGGACAACATTGAGGAAACCATGCCGCTCGTCTACACGCCCACCGTCGGCCAGGCGTGCCTCGAATACGGCTCCATTTTCCGCCGCCCGCGCGGTCTCTTCATCAGCCTGCGCGAAAAAGGCCGCGTCGCCGAAGTGCTGCGCAACTGGCCGATCGCCGACGTGCGCATGATCGTCGTCACCGACGGCGAGCGCATCCTCGGACTCGGCGACCTCGGCGCGCTCGGCATGGGCATCCCCGTCGGCAAGCTCTCGCTTTACACCGCATGCGCCGGCGTCCATCCGAGCTACTGCCTGCCCATCACAATCGACGTCGGCACCGACAACGAGAAACTTCTTGATGATCCCTTCTACATCGGCCTCCAGCAAAAGCGCGTGCGCGGCGCCGAATACGACGAGCTCCTGCGCGAGTTCGTCGAGGCCGTGAAAACCGTCTATCCGAAAGCGCTCCTCCAATGGGAGGATTTCGGAAACACCAACGCGTTCCGCCTCCTCGAGGAAAATCGCAAAAATCTCCTCTCCTTCAACGACGACATCCAGGGCACCGCCGCCGTCGCCATTGGCGGCCTCATCGCATCGCTGCGACTCACCGGAAAAAGACTCACCGACCAGCGCCTCCTCTTCCTCGGCGCGGGCGAGGCCGGCACGGGCATCGGCGAGCTCTTCACCGCCGCCGCGCAAAAGGCGGGCCTCTCCGAAGCCGACGCGCGCGCCTGCTGCTGGTATGTCGATTCACAAGGCCTCGTCGTGAAAAACCGGCCCGGCAAACCGCTCGCGCACCACAAGCTCCCCTTCGCGCACGACCACGCGCCCGTCGCCACGCTCGCCGAGGCGGTCGAGGCGGTCAAACCCACCGCGCTCATCGGCGTGTCGGGCATGCCGCGCACCTTCACAGAGCAAATCATCCGTCGCATGGGCGAACTCAACAAACGCCCGGTTATTTTCGCCCTCTCAAATCCCACCTCGCGCGCCGAATGCACCGCGGAGGACGCCTACAAATGGACGGAAGGCCGCGCGATCTTCGCGAGTGGAAGTCCCTTTGATCCCGTCACCATTGACGGCAAGACGCACCATCCCGGCCAGGGCAACAATGTGTATATCTTCCCCGGCGTCGGCCTGGGCGCGCTCGCCTGCGGGGCGCGCGAAGTGACCGACCGCATGTTCCTCGCCGCCGCAGAAACACTCGCAGGTCAAGTGACCCAAGCCGACCTTGACCTTGGCCGGGTGTATCCCGCGCTCACCAAGATCCGCGACGTCTCCGCAAAAATCGCCGCGGCCGTGGCCGAGGAAGCGCATCGCGAAAACCTCGCCACCACGCCGCGCCCCGCCGACATCGAAGCAGACATCAAGGCCAAGATGTATGAGCCGGCGTATCGCGAATTTGAGTGAGCCGCGTTTTTTGAATCGCGCACTGAAATCAAAACAGCCGCGGACTATCCGCGGCTCAAAACAGTTTCGCCATGACTTGGACCGCGGGGTTCAAGCCAGTGGCTTTGTGGTCTCAATCTCGCACATGGCGTCGTGCACGCGCACGATTTCGGCAATCTCGGGCCGCATGGTTTTGATTTCAGCGCCGACGGTTTCGATGTAACGGCAGGTGGCGAAATCGGACGGGTTGCGAAGGGTTTTGGTGCGCGGCACCGGGAAGAATAATCTCGAAAAGAATCCCCTCGATTCGGACGCCTGTTGTTCCCCCGGCGAAAGCGGCACTTTTTTGAAACAACGCCAGGGTTTCGGGCTAAGCCGCGCGCGATAGCATTTTTGTTTCCTGCAAAGCAGGACATAACGCGCGTCGGATTTTAACTGCGTGAGAATGGCCTCGCTCTCGGGCAACTCGGGGTCGAAGAGCGTGCTCGTGCAAAGATAACGAAGACCGGCGGCGGTCGAATAAACACGGAAGGCGAGATCGGGGCGCGCGGCCAGAAGATCGGCGAGCGCGCTTAGCGCCCCAGCCTGCGTGGTGCCGCCAACGGACGGCACGATTTGCCCGGTTCTTGGGTCCCTGCCCTGCTGCTCAAAATCGACATCCACAAACATCACGCGGTTAGCATTGAGCACGGAGGCTCCGTAGGCATTGCGGGTGATGCGCGCGATCGGTGATCCGTCGGCGTAAAGTTGCTTGAGCACGGGCTCGGTCAGGTCGCGCACACCGTAGGGGTAGCGTTCGCGCTCATGGGGCGCGTGAGCGCCGCCGGAGGCGGCCTTGTTCGCCTCGGCTTGGGCGAGCGCGGCGGCCTTTTGTTGCGCGTCGGACTGGCTGATGGAGGAGGAGGCTCTTGCGCTGCGGAAGACGTGGCCGGAGGCACCGTCAGCGCGGCGGGTTTCCATAGCGGTGAATTGTTTTGGGGACGACATGGCGTGTGCGGTTTTTTATCTGTGCGAAGAATCGCACGGGCACGGGGCGCAGACAAAATAAAAAACCGCGAGCATTGCGGCTCGCGGCTTGTTGTCGGGAACTGGATGCAGTTTCCGAATCAGTCTTTTTTCGCCTCTTCCGCGGCGGGCGCGGGAGCCTCGGCGGGTGCCGCCGCTTCTTCCGCTGCGGGCTTGGCGGCTGCGGGTTTCTTCGCCTTCTTGGCACGGCTCTTGTTCTTCTTGTAGCCGGGATCGTCGGCTTTCACGAACTCAATGAGAGCCATCTCGGCGGCGTCGCTGTCGCGGCGGCCGAGTTTGTAGATGCGGGTGTAACCGCCGCTACGGTCGGCGAACTGCTTGTAGGTCTCGTTGAAGAGCTTGGTGATTGCGTTCTCGTCGCGGACGTCCGCGAGGGCGAGACGGCGCAGGTGAATGGCGTCCTTCTTGTCCTTGGCAACACCGGCCTTCTTGGCCTTGGTGATGACTTTTTCGATGAAGGGACGCAAGGCCTTGGCCTTGGTGAGGGTGGTTTGGATGCGCTCATGCTTGATGAGCGAGGCGGCCATGTTGGCCATCATTGCCTTGCGGTGCTCGCGCGTGACGCCGAGTCCGTATTTGTGCACTTTGTGACGCATTGTATTTCAGTTTTTATTTGGTTTTTGGTTGTGCTTCCCGATCGGCTTTCCGGTCGCAGCGTTGGGCGGCAGCGGACGGCGCGAGAAGCCCCGCCGCGTAGCGGCGGGAAGGGTGAAATGTGAAGAGTGAAAGGTGAAAAAGGAAAACCGGCGCGGCGCGGGAGCACCCTCAAGTTTTTACTCTTTACCATTCGCTCCTCACTCTTCGACTCAGAGATCCTTCTTTGAGTCGAGCAGGCGCTCGTCGAACTTCATGCCGAGGGAGAGGCCGAGGGCTTCGAGCTTGTCCTTGATTTCGTTGAGGGACTTTTTGCCGAAGTTGCGATACTTGAGCATTTCCTGCTCGGTCTTCATGGCGAGTTCGCCGACGGTGGTGATGTTCGCGTTGTTGAGGCAGTTCGCGGCGCGGACTGAGAGTTCGATTTCGTTGACCGACATGTTGAGCAGCTTGCGGAGCTTGTTCTGCTCCTCGCTGACTTCGTTGGCCTGGGTCTCGAAGGCGTATTCCTCGTTGCTGACGCGGTTGAAGACGTCGAGGTGGTGCGCGAGGATCGAGGACGATTGCTTAAGGGCGTCGTCCGGCGTGATGCGGCCGTCGGTCCAGACTTCAAGGATGAGTTTGTCGTAGTCGGTGATCTGGCCGACGCGGGTGTTCTCGACGGTGTATTTGACGAGCTTGACGGGCGAGAAGAGCGAGTCGATCGGAATGACGCCGATGGTTTGCTCCTCCTTCTTGTTTTGCTCGCCGGGATAATAACCGCGGCCGGTCTTGATTTCGATCTCGGCCTCGAAGGTTTTGTTTTTGTCGAGCGTGCAGATGACTTGCTCGGGGTTGACAATCTTGACGTTGGCGTCTGCCTGGATGTCGGCGGCGGTGACGGGACCCTCGCGGCTCACCTTGATGAGGAGGGAGAAGGGTTCGCGTTTTTCCGAGACGATGAGGATTTTCTTGAGGTTGAGGACGATGTCTGTGACGTCCTCGACGACGCCGTCGATGCTCTGGAATTCGTGGTTCACGCCGTCGATCTTAATGGACGAGATGGCGGAGCCCTCGATGGAGCTCAGGAGGACGCGACGGAGGGAGTTGCCGATGGTGTGGCCGTAACCTGCTTCGAATGGTTCGGCGATGAATTTTGCGTAGGTGGGCGTGGAGCCCTCCTCGACTTTGCTGAGTTTGCTGGGGAGTTCGAACTTTCCGAGTCGTTTTGGCATGGCGGGAATGTGGAAGTTTTCTGTCAGTTGCGCGTTAAGCGGTGATAATTGTGACTGTTCCGAATTGGTGGAGGGCGTCGCAAGCGACGCCCCTACGGGTTAGCGCGAGTAGAACTCAACGATGAGCTGCTCATTGATGCCGGGTTCCATTTCGTCGCGATTGGGCAGGCGGGTCATGGTGGCCTTGAGGGCTTCGTCGTTGCGTGTCAGCCAGCCGGGGACATTGCGGGCGCGGGTTTCCTCAAGGTTGCGCGTGGCAATCTGGCGGGAAGTGGGCGCGTTTTTGACCTCGATTTCGTCTCCGGGCTGCACGGTGTAGCTGGCGATGTCGAGCTTGTGACCGTTGACGCGGATGTGACCGTGGTTGACGATCTGGCGGGCGGCGGCGCGGGACTTGGCGAAGCCGAGGAGATAGACAACGCTGTCGAGGCGGGTTTCGAGGAGCTGGAGGAAGACCTCGCCGGTGACTCCGCGGGAGCGCTTGGCCTTGGCGAAAACGCGGCGGAACTGGCGCTCGAGCAGGCCGTAGATGTAGCGGAGCTTTTGCTTTTCGTTGAGGCCGACGGCGTATTCAGAGAGTTTGCGACGAAGCTTGGGGCCGTGCTGGCCGGGGGGATACGTGCGTTTTTCGTAAGCTTTCGTGGAGCCGAAGAGCGGCTGCGAGAAGCGGCGGCTGAGGCGGGTTGTTGGTCCGGTATAACGAGCCATGGTGTTTTAAAAATTAAGAATTAAGAGTTGTGAATTAAGAAGTGAGAAACCGGCGGAACGCGGATTAGACGCGGCGGCGCTTGGGGGGACGGCAGCCGTTGTGGGGAACGGGGGTGACGTCGATGATGGCGTTGATTTCGAGGCCGATGGCCTGGATGGCGCGGATGGCGGAGTCGCGTCCGAGGCCGGGGCCGGAGACTTCGATGACGACGTCCTTGAGGCCGTGCGCCATGGCGTTGCGGGCGGCGTCCTGCGCGACGATTTGCGCGGCATAGGCGGTGGATTTGCGGGAGCCGCGGAAGTTGCACTTGCCTGCGCTCGACCAGGAGATGACGTTGCCCTTCGGGTCGGTGATCGAGACGATGGTGTTGTTGAAGGATGCGTTCACCTTGACAATGCCGGAGGTGATGTTCTTGGAGCCCTTGGCCTTGCGGACCTTGATGGCGCCGACTTCTTCCTTGAGGAGTTCCTCGGCGGTGGGCTGGCGGGCGACGCCGCCAACGAGTTCAACGGGTTTTTCCTCGGCGGGAGCGGCGGCATCAGCAGCCGGAGCGGCGGCCTTTTCCTTCTTGGCCTTGGGGGCTTTTGCAGGTTTCTCGGCGGCGGCTTCGGGAGCGGCGGCGGCAGGCACGGTTTCCTTCGTGGGATCGGATTTGTCTTCAGCCATGGTGGTTGTGTTTGTTTAAAGGTGTTATTTGGAGGCCTTGGTGACACCGACGGTGCGGCGCGGGCCTTTGCGAGTGCGGGCGTTGGTGGAGGTGCGCTGGCCGCGGACGGGCAGGCTGCGGCGGTGGCGGATGCCACGGTAGCAGCTGATGGCCTGGAGGCGCTTCAGGTTGCCGGTGATTTCGCGGCGGAGATCGCCCTCGACGACCCACTTGTGGTCGGTGATGACGTTGAGTATCTTGTTGAGCTGCTCCTCGGTGAGATCCGAAGCGCGCATGTTGCCGTCGATTCCGGCCTCCTCGCAGATGATGGCGGATCGGGCGGGACCGATGCCGTAGATGTAATTGAGCGAGAAGACGACTTTCTTCTTCGCGGGAATGTCAACACCGAGTAGACGTGGCATAGTGGTTAGTTGGTTGTTTGGTGAATTGTTGTGGTTTGTGAGATTGGACTGGCAGGGAAAGTGGTGAGATTTTGGATTTTCGATTGGGAGCTTCCGCTCCGGTTTCGCGCAGGAGCGCGCAATCCAAAATCGAAAATCGAAAATTTCTATGGGCGCGGGACCGTGAGGATTTCGGGGCCTTGGTCCGTGGTGAGCACGGTGTGTTCGAAGTGGGTCGAGGGGCTGCCGTCGGCGGTGACGATTGTCCAGCCGTCTTCGGCTGTCTTGGTGCGCCAGGAGCCGAGGTTTATCATGGGCTCGATGGCGAGGGTCATGCCGGGCTTGATGACGTCGGTCTTCGATTTTTTGCGTTCGATGAAGTTCGGGATTTGCGGTTCCTCGTGCATCGATGCGCCGACTCCGTGGCCAACCATGTCGCGAACAATACCATAGCGGTGCGGTGCGATGTGGTTCTGGACCGCCTCGGAAATGTCGCCGATGCGGTTGCCGACCTTGGCCTGGGCGATGCCGGCGGCGCGGGCTTCCTCGGTGACGCGGAGGAGCTTGGCAACTTCGGGCGAAACCGCGCCAACGGGGACGGTGTAGGCGTTGTCGCCGACGTAGCCGTTGTAGGTGACGCAAATGTCGAGAGTGACAACATCGCCGTCGCGGAGGATGCGCTTGAAGGAGCCGATCCCGTGAACAACTTCCTCGTTGACGGAAATGCAGGCGTAGGCGGGAAAGGGACGGACGCCGCGGGAGTGCGACGGATAACCGTAACAGGCGCTCTTCGCGCCGTATTCCTCAATGTATTTCCGGGCTAGATCATCCAGGTCAAAAGTAGAGATGCCGGGCTGCACGGCTTGCTTGAGTCGGTGCAGAACGGTCGCGGCAATGGCGCATGATTCCCTCATGCGGGCGATGGCATCCTTGTTTTTAATCGGAATTGCCATGGCGTTATTTCGCGAGAACCGGCGCGAGGGCTTCGTCGTCGAGAAGAAGACCGTGGGCTCGGTAGTGATTGACGATGTGCAGGCTCGCCGTGTCGTTCGCGTCGGCGGCGTCGATGACGCCGTCGAGCGACTCGCCGCGGGCGTCGAGCCATTCGTCAAATACTTTTGCTTGGAGCAGCGTAGCCGGGAAGCCGGTGAGGGCGAATCCCGCATCAGGTTTGCGCGCCCAAAACCAGCGCCGCATGATCGCGGTGACGGTTTCCCCGGGGGGGGATTGACCCCGGCGGGCAGCGGCTTCGGCCTTCTGGCCGAGCGGCGTGTGACGCGAAATCTCCTGGCGTATCAGGCCGGTGGGAGAGACGTGCTCTTGATTCAAAGAACTGAGTTGGAGCATCACGTTTTCGATTTTCGAAGCGGTGGAGCCAACGATGACTAGCTTGATCTTGGCCGCGAGGCCTTGATTGGAAAAGTAGGTGAGTAAGCCGGACACGGCGACCGGTGTAAAGTCCTTATTTTACGATGCCTGAATACATCAGATACCATGAAACAAGGCCGATGAGGAAAAGGCCGCCCAGCACATACCAGAGGCGGGAGACGGTTTTCCAGTCGGCGGCTTCGCCGGAGGCGCTGGCAACATTCGGGTTGCGGGCGTGGATACGGCCTTTTTTCAAGAATCCGTCATAGTGGCGCTGGAGGAGATAGGTCTCGACTTGGCGCATGGTGTCGAGGACGACGCCGACGGTGATGAGCATGCCGGTGCCGCCGAAGAAGGAGGCGACACGTTGCGGGACGTGGAAGTTAAACAAAAGCACGTCCGGGAAAATGGCGATGATGGTGAGGAAGATCGAGCCGGCCAGGGTGAGGCGCGTCATGATGAAGTCGAGGAACTTGGCGGTGGGCTCGCCGGGGCGAACGCCGGGCACATAGCCGCCGTATTTCTTGAGATCATCCGCGATCTGGATGGGTTTGAACATGACCGAGACCCAAAAATAGCTAAAGAAAAGGATGAGGGACGCCATCAGCACGTAATAGATCGGGTCGCCGCGAAGAAGGTCGGCCGCAAGCCGGGTCATCCAACGCCATTCCATCGCGCCGCCGAGCATCTGGAGAATCTGCTGGGGGAAGAGGAGGATGGCGCTCGCAAAAATGACGGGCATAACGCCGGAGTAGTTGACCTTGAGCGGAAGGAAGGAGCTCTGGCCGCCCATGACCTTG
The DNA here is from genome assembly GCF_029504735.1 of Ereboglobus sp. PH5-10. GTDB lineage: Bacteria > Verrucomicrobiota > Verrucomicrobiia > Opitutales > Opitutaceae > Ereboglobus. The sequence goes on from NZ_JAQFIP010000001.1 coordinate 473,213, forward strand.
TTGCCAACGACGCGCTTGGCATATTGAACGGGAATCTTGCGCTGCCCCTGGACAACGAGGACGATGCCCATGGTGACAATGATGAAGAGCGCGACCATGAACACGGCAATGAGCGGGCCAGGCTTGTCAACACCGACGGGGCCGGTGAAAAGCTGCCAGGTGGTTTGGGCCGCGCCGGGCAAGTCGGCGAGAATGCCGACGGTGATGAGCAGCGAGACGCCGTTGCCGATGCCGCGCGAGGTGATCTGCTCGCCGAGCCACATAAGGAGCATGGTGCCGGCGGTGATGAACACCACGGAGGTGAACATGAACCAAGTCTTGTTGACGAGAATGAGCGAGGGACCGGTGTAACCGCCGAAGAGCGAGGCGGGGTTCTCAAGACCCAAAACGAGAAGAACTGCCTGGATGACGCAAATCGCGACAGCGAGGTAACGGGTGTATTGGGTGAGTTTCTGGCGTCCGACATCGCCTTCCTGCGAAAGGCGGGCGAGCGAGGGCACGACGGCGCTCATGAGCTGAAAAATAATGGACGCGCTGATGTAGGGCATGATGCCGAGCGCGCAAATGGCGCCCTTGGTGAGCGCGCCGCCCGTGAACATGTTGTAGAGCCCCATCAGGGAGCCGGTGGTTCCGGAGGTCGCGCTCTGGTCGGCAAAGAAGTCCATGAGCGGGCGCGGATCCAGACCGGGAAGCGGAATGTTCGCACCGACGCGAGCCACAAAGAGAAGGGCGAAGGTGTAGAAAATTCGCGAGCGAAGCTCGGGGATTTTCAGGGAGTTGGAGAAGGCGGAGAACATGTGAAAATTTTGGATTTTGGATTTTCGATTTTGGATTGGGGAGCTGCCGCTCCGTTTTATTTTTCGATTCCCGCTTTCAATTTCGCGCGGCAGCGCGCAATCGAAAATCGAGAATCGAAAATCGAAAATTCAGTCGCGGCTCAAGCCGCGACGGTGGCGGAGCCTCCGGCTTTTTCGAGCTTGGCCTTGGCGGACTCGGAGAACTTGGCGGCGGTGACTTTGAACGCGCGGGAGACTTCGCCGTCACCAAGAACCTTGAGCTTGGCGCACGCGCAGCGGATGAGGCCGGCCTTGGCGAGGATTTCCGCGTTCACTTCCGTGACACTGTCGTCGAGGGACGCGAGCTCGCCGACATTGACGACGGCGTATTCGGTGCGGAAGTTGTAGTTGTTGAAGCCGCGGTGCGGGAGCTTGCGATAAAGGGGCATCTGGCCGCCTTCGAATCCGGGGCGGATGGAGCCGCCGGAACGGGCGGTCTGGCCCTTGCCACCCCTGCCCGAGGTCTTGCCGTGGCCGCCGCCTTCGCCGCAGCCCACGCGTTTGCGACGGTGAACCGCGCCTTTAACATTTTTGAGTTCGTGAAGTTTCATGTGTGTGTGTTTTCCTAATGTTTGGTCGCCGCATCCGGATTTTTCGGATGCGACTCGGAGGGCGTCGCAAGCGACGCCCCTACGGGTTTACTCGGCGGCGGGCGCGACCACGGTTTCGCGGGCGGCTTTGATTTGCGCGGCGAGGCGGAGTTTTTTGAGTCCGTTGAGGGTGGCGTGCACCACGGCGTTGTGGTTCTTGGAACCCATCGACTTGGTGAGCACGTTCTTGACGCCGGCGGCTTCGAGAACCGCGCGGACGGCGCCACCGGCGATGAGGCCGGTGCCGGGAACCGCGGGGCGGAGGAGGACGCGACCGCCGTCATATTCGCCGTAAACTTCGTGGGGGATCGTGTCGCCCTTGATTTTCACGGAGACCATGCGCTTCTTGGCGTGCTCGGTGCTCTTCTTGATGGCGTCGGGCACTTCGTTGGCCTTGCCGAAGCCGATGCCGACGGAGCCTTTCTTGTCTCCAACGACGGCGAGGGCGGAAAAGCTGAAACGGCGTCCGCCTTTGACGACCTTGGCGCAGCGGTTGATGAAGACAATTTTTTCGACGAGCTCGGGCGCGTTGGGATCGATGTTCGCGGTGTCACGACGGTCGCGACGGGGGCCGCGTCCGCGCTCGCCGCCTTCGCGGCGCTCGCCACGGGAGGTGCGTCCGCGACGGGGCGCCTCAACAGCGGCTTCGGGTGCGGCGGGCGTGTTTTCAACGGCGGCGACGGCCGCGGGGGCGGCTTCGGCCGGTGTGACGGGAGATTCGTTTTCGGTGCTCATTTTATTAGAATACGAGGCCGCCTTCGCGTGCTGCGTCAGCGAATACTTTGACTTTGCCGTGGTAGGGTGCGCCCGCGCGGTCGAAGACGACGCTCTCAATGCCGGCGGCCTTGGCCTTGGCGGCGAAGGCGGTGCCAAGCTCCTTGGCTCCATTGAGGTTGGCGGCGAGTTTCTTGGCGCGGAGTTCCTTGTCGAGGCTGGAGAGGAAGGCGAGCGTGGTGCCCGCGTCGTCGTTGATGGCCTGGGCGTAGATGTGCTTGGTGGTGAAGCGCACGCAGAGGCGCGGGCGGGCGGCTGTGCCTTGGACCTTCTTGCGGATTCTCCAGCGGCGTTTCTGGAGGAGGTCGGCTTTGCGTTGAGTGTTCATTTTGAAATAGTGTGGGTTGCGGGTTGTTAGGCGACGGTTTTGCCTTCCTTGCGGCGGACGCGCTCGGCGTGTTCTCCGACGATGCGGACGCCTTTGCCCTTGTAGGGTTCGGGCGGGTAGTAGGCGCGGATGTTGGCGGTGACTTCGCCGACGACTTGCTTGTCAGCACCCTCGACCTTGAGCTTGGTCTGGTCGGTGACGGTGATTTTGATGCCTTCGGGAATGTCGTAAACGATGGGATGCGAATAGCCGAGTGCGAGGTCGAGCTGGTTGGCGCCCTTGAGGGCTGCCTTAAAACCGACGCCCTGAATTTCGAGCTCCTTGGCGTAGCCGTCGGTGACGCCCTTGATCATGTTGCTGATCACGGCGCGGGCGGTGCCATACATGGAGCGCGCGAAGCGGGTTTCGTCAACGGGTGTGACGGTGATTTTGCCATCCTTGTTTTCGAGCTTTACGACGGGGGCGAAGGTTTTTGTGAGTTTGCCCTTCGGGCCTTCGACGTGGACGGTGGTGTCCTTGATCTCGACTTTGACTTTTTCGGGAATGGTAACGGGAACTTTGCCGATACGTGACATGGTGATGATCTCCTTTTTCTCGGTGTTGCGGGTTACCAGACGTTGCAGATGAGCTCGCCGCCGAGTTTCTCGCGACGGCAGTCCTGGTCCTTGAGGACGCCCTTGGATGTCGAGAGGATGGCGATGCCGAGTCCGTTGAGGACGCGGGGAATTTCATTGTAACCGCAGTAGAGGCGGCGGCCGGGCGTGGAAACGCGGGTGATGTTGGTGAGCACGGGAGCACTGTCCACATACTTCATTTTGACGACGAGGGTCTTGTGCCCCTGCGCGTCGGAACCGGTGGTGTAGTCGGAGACGTAACCCTCGGTCTTGAGGATGGCGGCGATGCCTTCCTTGTATTTGGAGTGCGGCGCGGCGCACTCGGCGAGACCGGCCTTCGACGCATTGCGGAGGCGGGTCAGGAAATCACTGATCGGATCTGTCATGATGTTGGATGTTTTTGTTTAATTTCCCTCGGGTCATATCCGACCCCCGGGGAGAAAATTAAGTTTTTCGCTTTGTTACCAGGATGACTTCGTGACGCCGGGGATTTTGCCAGCGAGGGCGAGTTCGCGGAACTGGATGCGGGAGACGCCGTATTTGCGGTTGTAGGCGCGGGGGCGTCCGGAGAGGGCGCAGCGGTTGCGGATGCGCACGGACGAGGAGTTGCGCGGAAGCTTCTGGAGCTTTTTCTGCGCGGCGTAGAATTCCTCCTCCGGGGTGTCCGGATTGGCGATGAGGGCTTTCAACTCGGCGCGCCGTGCCTTGTATTTCTCGGTCATGGCAATGCGCTTCTTGTTGCGTTCGATGGCTGATGTTTTCGGCATGTCGAAAAAGAGTTTTGAAAAGTTGTTTTGGGTTACGCGGCCTTGGGCGCGGGCGCGGCGGCGGCGGTTTCGGAGCGGCGGAAAGGCATTCCGAGGAGCTTGAGAAGCTCGCGGCCTTCCTCGTCGGTCTTGGCGGTGGTGTTGATTGAGATGTCGAGACCCATGGTCTTCTTCACATTCTCAACGGTGATTTCGGGGAAGATGGTGAAGTCGGTGATGCCGAGGTTGTAGTTGCCCTGACCGTCGAGCTTGGGCGAGATGCCGCGGAAGTCGCGAATGGTGGGGAGGGCGACGGCGAGGAGGCGGTAGAGGAAATCCCACATGGCATTGCCACGAAGGGTGACAAACGCGCCAACGATTTGACCCTGGCGGAGCTTGAAGTTCGAGACGGCCTTTTTGCTCTTGGTGTAGACGGGCTTTTGTCCGGCGATGAGGCCGAGATCCCGGCCGATGTCGGTGATCTGGTTCTTGTCCGCGTCGGAATCAATGCCGGTGTTGAGCACGATTTTGACGAGTTTCGGCACTTCGTGCCTGTTCTTGTAGCCGCGGCTCTTGATGAGTTCGGCGATGATTTGCTCGGTGTAGAGCTTCTTAAGTGCGGGTGTGTATTTTTCGCTCATTGGTGCAAGGCCCCGGATTTCCAACCCGTGGGCATCTGAGTTTTTGAAAAGTGTGAAGAGTGTGGTGTGAAAAGTGAAAAGGGGACAACGCTAGGGTTTGTCCCGCTCGTGGCGATTACTTTTTCGCGGATTTTTCCTTCTTCTCAGCCGCGGCTTGCAGCTTGAGGTTGGAAATATGAATGGTGCCTTCGCGCTCGATGATGCCGCCGGGCTTTTGCTCGCCCTGGGCCTTGGTGTGGCGCTTGATGAGGGCGAGGCCTTCAACGCGGGCGCGCTGCTTGGCGGGGAGGATTTCGAGAATCTTGCCCGTCTTGCCTTTGTGGGAGCCTGAGATGACGGCGACGGTGTCGCCGCGTTTGACGTGGAATTTGGTAGCCATTGTTAGAGAACCTCCGGTGCGAGGGAGATGATTTTCATGAAGTTCTTGGCGCGCAGTTCGCGGGCCACGGGGCCGAAGATGCGGGTGCCCTTCGGGTTGCCGTCGGGTCCGATGATGACGATCGCGTTGCTGTCGAAGCGCAGGTAGCTGCCGTCGGCGCGGCGGATGGGAGCCTTGGTGCGGACGACAACGGCCTTGGTGACTTCGCCTTTCTTGACGGTGGCATCGGTCGTGCTGTCCTTGATGTGGACGGTGATGATGTCGCCGACGCCGGCGGTGTCAGTCATCTGGCCTTTCTTGCGGATGTAGGAGGCGGTGCGCGCGCCGGTGTTGTCGGCTACGTCGAGGAGTGAGCGGAGTTGGATCATGGTGTGTGGCTCCTTGTATTATTCGGCCTTGGCTTCGTCAGCGGCGGCTTTTGCGGTTTTGGTGGGAACGGTCGCGGCAACATCGGCTTCGGTGACGGCGGCGGAGGCGCTCACGGCTTTTTCGATGATGCTCACGAGGCGCCAGCGCTTGAGGCGCGAGATCGGGCGCGTCTCCATGATCTCAACCTTGTCGCCGAGGCCGGCTTCGTTCTTCTCGTCGTGAACGTGCACGACGGTTTTGCGGTTGATGACTTTGCGGTAGCGCGGATGCGGAACCTTGAAGGGGACGGTGACTTTGATTGACTTGTCGCCGGAGCGGCTGGTGACGATGCCGACGAGGTCTTTGCGATTGTTGCGTGTCATGTTAAGTGCGGATTGCGGATTGCGGTATGACCTCTTATTTCGCGGCGGCGGCGAGCTTGGCGGTCTTGGTGGTTTCCATGCGGGCGATGTCCTTGCGAATGCCGCGGATGGTGTGGGTTTTCTCAACTTGGCCGGTTTGCTTGCGCAGGCGGAGCTGGAGGAGCTGCTCGCGGGCTTCGCGGAGCTTGACGTCGAGTTCCTTGAGGGAGAGTTCGTTGATTTCTTTGGAAGTCATGGCGTGTCGTCTTTTGGTTTCAGGTTGTGGTTTTAGACGTTCGCGCCTTCACGGGTGATGAAGCGGCAGTGGAAGGGGAGCTTCGCGTCGGCGAGGCGGAAGGCCTCCTTGGCGATCGTGGCGGGAACGCCGGCGAGTTCGAAGAGAACCGCGCCCGGCTTGATCACGGCGACGTAGTATTCGACGGGACCCTTGCCCTGGCCCTGGCGAACCTCGGCGGGTTTTTTCGTGATCGGCTTGTGGGGGAAAACGCGAATCCAGAGTTTGCCCTTGCGCTTGAGGTGGCGGGAAATGGTGACGCGAGCGGCCTCGATTTGGCGGCCGGTCATGTTGCCACGGGTGAGGGACTGGAGCGCGTAGTCGCCGAAAGCGACTGTGTTTCCGCCCTTGGCATTCCCTTTGCGGGAGCCTTTTTGGACTTTGCGATATTTGGTGCGTGATGGTGCGAGAGCCATGGAGTGTGTCTCCTTTGTTTAAAGATGTTGCGGCTGGGTGCTGCGGATTAGTTGGTTGCTTCGGCTTCTTTTTTACAGATCCAGCACTTGACGCCGATCTTGCCGTAAACGGTTTGGGCCTCGGAGAAGCCGTAGTCGATTTGTTCGCGCATGGTGTGGAGCGGAACGCGGCCCTTGCGCTGCCATTCGCGGCGGGCGATGTCGGAACCGCCGAGACGGCCCGAGCACTGGATTCGGATGCCCTCGACGCCGAGGTTCATGGCGATTTCGACGGCCTTTTTCATGGCGCGGCGGAAGGCGATGCGGCGTTCGAGCTGGAGGGCGACGGACTCGGCGACGAGTTGCGCGTCGGTCTCGGGTTTCTTGACCTCGGTGATGTCGAGGAGGATTTCCTTGCCGGTGAGCTTGGCGAGGTCGTCCTTGATCTTGTCGATTTCCTGTCCCTTGCGGCCGATGACGATGCCGGGGCGGGCGGTGTAGATTTTGACGCGGACGCGGTTGGAGGCGCGCTCGATGAAGATGCGGGGGACGGAGGCTTGCTTGAGTTTCTCCATCAGTTTCTCGCGGATGAGCTGGTCTTCTGCGAGGAGCTTGGCGAAGTCTTTTTTGTTCGCATACCAGCGGGATTGCCAGTTGCGGTGAACTGCGAGGCGGAAGCCGACGGGATTGGTTTTTTGGCCCATGGTGGTTGCGTAAAATTAGTTGTTGTCTTGGCCGTCGGTGAGGACGATGCGGATGTGGGACATCTTCTTGCGGCGGGGCGCGGCGGAACCGCGGGCGGCCGCCTTGAAGCGCTTGAGCACGGGGCCGTTTTCAATGACGGCGAGCTTCACGGTGAGCGCGTCGGCGTTGAGGTTGTGATTGTTCTCCGCGTTTGCGACGGCGGAGTTGAGGGTCTTGGCGATGAGGCGCGCGGATTTGCGCGTGATGACGCTCAAGAGGTTGCGCGCGTCGGCCACGGTGCGGCCTTGAATGGTGCGCGAGACTTCGCGCATTTTTTTCGGCGACATGCGCGCGTATCGTGTGAGTGCTTGGACTTCCATGTGTTTGTTAACGATTCCGGTTTGGCGGCGATAGCGGGAGCGGTTGGTTATTGGGCTCCCCTACCCTTTTGGTTGTTTGGTTGTTGGTGAGAAAAGTGGTGGTTTTTATTTTCGATTTTCGATTCTCGATTTTGGATTGGGAGCTTCCGCTCCGTTTTCGTTTTCGGTGCCGCGCAGCAGCGCGCAATCGAAAATCCAAAATCCAAAATCGAAAATCACTAGACTTCCTTGCGGGTCATGCCGCCGTGAGCCTTGAAGACGCGGGTGAGCGCGAATTCGCCGAGCTTGTGGCCGACCATGTTTTCGGTGACGTGCACGGCCACGAAAGCCTTGCCGTTGTGGACGTTGAAGGTGTGGCCGACGAAATCGGGCGTGATTGTCGAGCGGCGCGACCAGGTCTGGATGGGTTTGCGCGACTTGGTTTCGACTGCCTTCTCAATTTTTTCCATGAGATGGTAGTCGACGTAGAAACCTTTTTTGATTGAGCGTGCCATGTGGGAGGAATTTCTGAAGACCTGAAAGCCTGAAGGCTGAAGGTCGGGTTGTTATTCGGTGAGTGTTTTGCGGTTTGTTGTTTCAGCCTTCAGGTTTTCAGGCTTTCAGGCTTTTATTTCTTGCCGCGCGGCGGACGGCCGTTGTGGCGGGTGATGATAAGGCTGTTGGAGGGCTTGGCGCGCTTGCGGGTCGGGAAGCCCTTGGCGAGCTGCCCCCACGGGGACATGAGGTGCTGGCGTCCGCCACCGCCCTTGGACTTGCCGGCACCACCGCCGTTGGGGTGGTCGACGGGATTCATGACCATGCCGCGAACGCGGGGGCGCTTGCCGAGCCAGCGCTTGCGGCCGGCCTTGCCGAGCGAGATGTTCTTGTTGTCGGCGTTGCCAATGACGCCGATGGTGGCGCGGCAGTTGGCGTTGACGCGGCGGAGTTCGCCGGAGGGAAGCTTGATGGTGGCCTGACCGTCCTCGACGTTGACGAGCTCGATCGAGGTGCCGGCGGTGCGGCCCATCTGGGCTCCGCGGCCGGGAAGGAGTTCCACGCAGTTGAGCTTGGTGGAGGGCGGAATGACTTCGAGGGGGAAGTTGTTGCCGACAACAAAGTCGTTGTTCGTGGCTTTCTTCGAGCTGAAGATGGTGTCGCCGACCTTGAGGCCCTCGGGAGCGAGGATGTAGCGTTTCTCGCCGTTGGTGTAGCAAACGAGGGCGATGCGCGCGGTGCGGTTCGGATCATACTCGATGGCCTGCACCTTGGCGGGCATGTCGAGGATGTCGCGACGGAAGTCGATGACGCGGTAGAGGCGCTTGTGTCCGCCGCCACGACGGCGCGTGGTGATGCGGCCGTTGTTGTTGCGGCCGCCGGTCTTGCCGTGCGATTCGGTGAGCGCGCGCTCCGGGCGCTTCTTGGCGAGGCCGGGCGTGACATTCAGTTTCGTGAATCGCGTGGAGGCGGTCAGGGGACGAAGTGATTTGATAGGCATTGTGATGGTTCTCCTTGTTGATGGCGCGCGGCTCGTTAGAGGAGCTCGATTTTGTCGCCGGTCTTGAGGGTCACGATCGCCTTTTTGTAGGCGGAGGTTTTCGACGGGCGGCCCTGGCGGCTGCGTTTGTTTTTGCCGTCGATGTTCATGATGTTCACGCGGGTGACGGTGACCTTGAAGGCTTTCTCAACGGCTTCGGCTACCTGGTGCTTGTTGGCCGCGATGTCGACCTCGAAGGTGTATTGGCCGTAGTCCGAGGAGAGTTTGTTGGATTTCTCGGTGAGGAGAACTTGCTTGAGGACGTGCGTGGTGTTCATGCGTTGGCTCCTTTCGTGCGGGCGATGATTTTCTCGAGGGCCGCGGTGGAGACGATGATCTTCTTGTATTGCGCGAGGTCGAGGGTGTTGAGTTTCGAGGCTTCCTGCATTTCGACGCTGCAGAGGTTGCGCGTGGCGCGGGCGGCCTCGAGGGTGAAGGTTTCGTCAACAACGAGCACCTTGCCCTTGGGGGCGATGGTGCGGATGACTTTTTGCATTTCCTTGGTCTTGGCGGCGGGCGTCTCGAATTTTTCGATGACGTCGAGCTCTCCGGCGGCGCAGCGGTCAAACAGCGCGCGGCTGAAGGCGAGGGTCTTGACCTTGGAGTTGATTTTCTTGGAGAAGTCGCGGGGACGGGGGCCGAAGACGACGCCGCCGCCGGCCCAGATGGGCGAGCGTTTTTCGCCGGCGCGGGCGCGGCCCGTGCCTTTTTGCTTGAAGGGCTTCTTGTTGGAGCCGGCTACTTCGCCGCGGGTCTTCGTAGAGCGGGTGCCCTGGCGGTTGTTGGCGTTGATGGCGACGATGACTTCCTTGACGGCTTGGAGGCCGCGATTGGCGTTTTCGCCTTCAAAGAGAGGGATGTCGAAATCCTTTTCAACGGAGCTGGCTGCGTCGGGTGTGAAAACTTTGAGTTTCATGGTCTGCGTTTTCCTTGTGGGTTAGGCCTTATTTGGCGGCAGCGCGGGGCTGGCCTTTGATGGCGGTGCGGACGATGACGTCGTCTCCGTTCGCGCCGGGAATGGCGCCTTTCACGAGGATGAGATTTTTCTCGGCGATGATCTTGACGACCGTGAGGTTTTGCACGGTGCGGCGGACATTGCCCATGTGGCCCGGCATTTTCTGGTTTTTCCAAACGCGGCCGGGGGTCTGGCGCATGCCGACCGAGCCGATGCGGCGGTGGAACATGGAGCCGTGGGAGGAGACACCGCCGGCGACGCGGAAGCGGCGCACGACGCCTTGGAAGCCCTTGCCCTTGGTGATGCCGATCACGTCGATGATCTGGCCTTCCTTGAAGATGTCGACTTTGACGATGTCGCCGACCTTGAGTTCGGGGGCCGCGTCGAGGCGGATTTCGCTGAGCACGCGGGGCGTCTCTTCGAGACCGGCCTTCTTCGCGTGAGCGGCCTCGGCTTTGGAGGCGTTCTTGGCTTTCTTTTGGTTGAAGCCGAGCTGGACGGCGTTGTAACCGTCGGTTTCCGTGGTTTTGACTTGGACGACCGGGCAGGGGCCGGCTTCCACGACGGTGACGGGGACCAGGACGTTTTGGGCGTCATAGACCTGCGTCATTCCGAGTTTTTTGCCTAGGAGCGTAGTGATCATGGGCTAAGTGGTAGGTGGATTGTTTCCGTTTAACGACCTACATTAGTCGAAACCCAGCGGTGCGCGGCGCGCACATGGGCAAGAACTAAGTATGTTGTGAAAGTGATTTGGTTGTTGGTGATTGGTTAAAATGTCGTGTGTTAATTTTCGATTTTTGATTTTGGTTTTTCGATTGGGAGCTTCCGCTCCGTTTCGCTTTTGGCATCGCGCGGCAGCGCGCAATCCAAAATCGAGAATCGAAAATCGAAAATCGAAAATTAAACGAAAGAGGTCGAAAAACTCAGACCGTGATCGTAATGTCAACACCAGAAGGGAGATTGAGCTTTTTTAGCTCATCAACCGTCTGGGCGGTCGGCTCGATGATGTCGATGAGGCGCTTGTGTGTGCGCGACTCGAATTGCTCCATCGACTTTTTGTCAACGTGCGGCGAGCGGTTCACGGAGAGCTTCTCGATGCGGGTGGGCAGCGGGATGGGGCCGGAAACACGGGCGCCGGAGCGCTTGGCGGTCTCGACGATTTCGAGGGCGGACTGGTCGATTACGCGGTAATCGAAGCCCTTGAGTTTGATGCGAATGCGTTGGCCTTTCATGGCGGTGTGGCGTGATAAAGAACGAGTTGGAGAAGAGTGGTGGTGGAATTTTCGATTTTCGATTCTCGATTTTCGATTGGGAGCTTCCGCTCCGTTCGTTTTGGTTTTCAGTTTTTGTTTTTCGTTCCGCGCGGTAGCGCGCAATCGAAAATCGAGAATCGAAAATCGAGAATTTATTTCGTGTTTTGGTATTAGGATCTGGCTGGTGCTTTGGAGGAGGTTTCGACAATCTTCGCGAGGAGCGAGTTGGGAACTTGCTCGAAGTGCGAGGGTGTGATCGAGGCGCTGGCGCGGCCTTTGGAGAGCGAGCGGATGTCGGTGACGTAGCCGAAGAGGTTTTCGAGAGGAACGTGCGCGTTGACGATCGCGGCGCCGTTTTTGTTCTCGATGCCCTGGATGGTGCCGCGGCGGCGGTTGATGTCGCCCATGAGGTCGCCCTGGTATTCCTCGGGTGTCGTGACTTCGACGGCCATGATGGGCTCGAGGAGGATCGGCGTGGCTTTCTTCATGGCTTCCTTGAAGCCGAAGATGCCGGCCATCTTAAACGCGAGTTCCGACGAGTCGACTTCGTGGAAGGAGCCGTCAACGATGCGGACCTTGACGTCCACGACCGGGTAGCCGGCGACGACGCCGTTGTTACAGGCTTCGTAAATGCCGTCGGTGGTGGGCTTGATGAATTCCTTCGGGATGACGCCGCCAACGATTTCGTTGATGACTTCGATGCCCTTGCCTTTTTCATTGGGCTCGACCTTGAGCACGCAATGGCCGTATTGGCCCTTGCCACCGGACTGGCGGATGAATTTGCCCTCGCCTTCGGCGGCGGAGAGAATGGTTTCGCGGTAGGCGATCTGCGGCTTGCCAACGGCGGCCTCGACCTTGAACTCGCGCTTCATGCGGTCGACGATGATGTCGAGGTGAAGCTCGCCCATGCCGGAGAGAATGGTCTGGCCGGTGTCGGCGTCGGTCTTGACCTTGAGGGTCGGATCCTCGGCGACGAGACGCTGGAGCGCGATGGACATTTTTTCCTGGTCGCCCTTCGAGTTCGGCTCGACGGACATCGAGATAACGGGCTCGGGGAATGACGGCGGCTCAAGGCGCACGTCGAGGTCTTCGTCGCAGAACGTGTCACCGGTGATGACGTCCTTCACGCCGACGACGGCGCAAATGTCACCGGCGTAGGCGACGTCGATTTCCTCGCGATCCATGGCGCGCATGAGGACGAGGCGGGAGACGCGCTCGCTGCGGCGGGTGCGGGGATTGTAAACCGGGGTGCCCTTGAGGAGCTTGCCGGAGTAAATGCGGTAGAACACGAGGCGCCCGACAAACGGGTCGGTCCAGAGCTTGAAGGCGAGACCGGCGAGCTTGCTGTTGTCGGAGACGGGGATTTCGATTTCCTTGCCTTCGGAATCGACGCCGCGGATCGGCGGCACTTCCATCGGGTTCGGGAGGTAGTTGACAACGCAGTCGAGGAGGCGCTGGACGCCTTTTTTCTTGAAGGCCGAGCCGGGGATGGCGCCGAAGAACTTCATCGAAATGGTGGCTTTGCGCACGGCGAGCATGAGCTCTTCGGTGGTGATTTCCTCGCCGCCGAGGTATTTCTCGGCGAGCACGTCGTCGAAATCGGAAACCGCCTCAATGAGTTGGTCGCGCCATTTCTTGGCGTCTTCCTTCATGTCGTCGGGGATGTCGCGGATGTCCGGCGTCATGCCGAGCGGATCGTCCTTGGTGGGTTCCGTGAAATAGTAGGCAACGTTCTGGACGAGGTCAACGAGGCCGATGAAGCCGTCTTCCTTGCCGATGGGCAGGAAGAGCGGGTGGGCGTTGGCCTTGAGCTTCTCGCGCATTTCGGAGACGGCGCGGAGGAAGTCGGCTCCGGTGCGGTCCATCTTGTTGACGAACGCGACGCGGGGAACGTGGTATTTGTTGGCCTGGCGCCAGACGGTTTCGGATTGGGGCTGCACGCCGGCGACCGCGCAGAAAACGGCGACCGCGCCGTCGAGCACGCGCATGGAGCGCTCCACCTCGGCGGTGAAGTCCACGTGGCCCGGGGTGTCGATGATGTTGATGCGCTGCTTGATGCCCTTCCACGGACCCCAGCTCGCGAGCCAGGCGCAGGAAATGGCGGATGCGGTGATGGTGATGCCGCGCTCGCGCTCCTGCTCCATCCAGTCGGTGACCGCGGTGCCTTCGTGCACTTCGCCCATCTTGTGGACGGTGCCGGAATAATAGAGGATGCGCTCGGAAGTGGTGGTCTTGCCGGCGTCAATGTGCGCGGCAATGCCGATGTTGCGGGTCCATTCGAGCGGGAAGGGACGGTCTTTGGCATTCTCCGACGAGACCTTGGACTTGTCGGTGATTATGGTAAGTTTGGAAACGTCGAATTCGGTGGCTGACATGTGATGCGGGCGCGAAGCGATGGTTGACGATGGGCGGGTGGACGCGGCGGTTTCGAATTACCAGCGCAAGTGGGCGAAGGCGCGGTTGGCCTGGGCCATCCGGTGCGTGTCTTCCTTCTTTTTGACGACAGTGCCAGTGTTATTGTAGGCGTCGACGATTTCAGCGGCCAGGGCGTCCTTCATGGGAATGCCCTTGCGGGTCTTGGCTGCGTTGGTGATCCAGCGAAGAGCAAGGCTCTCCTGGCGTTCGTAGGAAATTTCCACGGGCACCTGATAAGTGGCGCCACCGACGCGGCGGCTCTTCACTTCAAGGCGGGGACGGGCGTTCTCAAGCGCGCCAATCAAAAGGTCAACCGGATCGCCCTTCTCGAGCTTGGCGGAAACCTTCTCAAAGGCTCCGTAGACGATGCGCTGGGCGAGGCTCTTCTTGCCACTCTTCATGATGACATTGACCAAATGGGCAACGAGAGGGCTGTTGTAGCGCGAATCGGGAACAGTGGTGCGCTTGGTGGCTCTGTGACGGCGTGACATGATTGGAAATGTAAATGAACGACGGTTAAAGATTGCGGGTTATGGCTTATTTGGCGGCCTTCGGACGCTTGACACCGTATTTGGAACGGCTGCGACGGCGCTTCTCAACACCGGTGGCGTCGAGCGTGCCGCGAACGATATGGTAACGGACGCCGGGGAGATCCTTCACACGGCCGCCGCGAACGAGCACGATCGAGTGCTCCTGGAGATTGTGCCCCTCGTCGGGGATGTAGGAGATGACCTCGTTGCCGTTGGTGAGGCGCACCTTGGCCACCTTGCGAATGGCGGAGTTGGGCTTCTTGGGAGTGCGGGTCATGACTTGCACGCAAACGCCGCGGCGAAACGGGTTTCTGTCGAGTGCGGGAGACTTGGACTTCGTGCGAATAATGCGACGTCCTTTGCGAACAAGTTGGTTGATGGTTGGCATAACGGTTTGGTTAAAAAATTGGAAACTGAGTGTCTGAAAAAGAGGAAAAGGGGGCAGACGCTACCTTTCCTGAACAAGTGAGCAAGGATTTTTTGCGAAAAAATGATTGCACGAAGAATTGGGGCTGAACGAGAGCCCGGATTCCTTCGGTATCACGATGGTCGCGCCGCCAACCAGCTACAGTCCTTCGACGCATAAAAGTGAGGGAGAAAAATGTTGAACCGCAAAAAAGAGCCTTCCTTCCCGCGCCAGGCAAGCGAAAAACAACCAAATCGTTTTAACAGGGCAAAATCATCCTACCGGATTCTCCTGATCCTCCAAAAAAAGTCGGCCAACCGTCACTCTTGACGCCGCGCGGCGTCTGAAGTTCAACAGCATCCCTGCAAATGAGCCTCTCCAAACTCCCAGCCTTCGCCGCCCTGTGCCTTGCCGCAACCCTCGCGTTTCCCCTCGCATCGGCGGGCGCCGAACTCGAATGGACCAACGCCGATGATTCCAACAACTGGGTGACCGGCTCCGGCACCAACTGGTGGAGCGGCTCCGCCACGCATTTCTCCGCGAGCAGCGCGGTCGTCTTCGGTTCGCCCAACCAGCCGTCCGTCACGCCCGGCACAATCACCATCACCTCGTCCAACGGCGTGACCATCGGCGCGTCCGGCACGAACCCCGGCATGATCGTCACCGGTGACGGCAACTGGGAATTCACCCTGCGCTACGCGCTCACCGCGACCACGAGCACCAACGCCGGCATCGGCCTGTCCGGCTCGGCCGGCGTGTTCAAGGAAGGCACGGGCACGCTCACGTTTTCCATGACCACCGCCTACACGGGCACGACCGATGTGCACGCCGGCGCGTTGCGCCTCAACGTCGCCGACGCCATCGCGCAAAGCTCCGCCGTCATCCTCGCTTCCTCCGCGCGGCTCGATCTCGGCGGTTACAACCAAACACTAAAAAGCCTCGTCGTCTCGTCCGGCGGCACGGTCGCCTTCAGCAGCACCGGCGCGAACTACAACGCGCTCACGCTCGACTCGCTCACCGGCGACGGCGCGGAGTTCCAACTCCGCTACAACCCCGGCGCGGGCTACAGCGACCAGATCATTCTCACCGGCACGAGCGAAGGTTCGCACAGGCTGATGTTTGATAAATACGGCGACACTCCCGAAAACAACGACACCTCGATCCTCGTTGTCGAAAACAAGGGCGGCGGCACGGCGGTCTTCAGCGGCTCGACGGAAACAGCAGCCCACATTTACAAAGTCGAGCAAGGCGCAAACGGAAACTGGTATTTGAACAACACCGAACTGCCCAGCCGCATCGCCTCCGCCGTGATCGCCTCTGCCGCCGCGGCGGGGCAGGACTGGCACTACGAACTCGACTCGCTTCACAAGCGCATGGGCGAACTGCGCGAGCCCCCGCTCGGCGGCGCGGCCAACCTTTGGTTTCGCGTCAACGCCGCGCGTTTCAACGCCGACTCGCGCCTCACCGGACGCAATTTCAGCCAATACAACTACGGCGCGACGATTGGCGCCGACAAGGCGTTTTATCCCGGCGGCGACTCCGGCGCCTCGACCTGGTTCCTCGGCGCGTTTGGCACGGTGACCCACGTCAACCGCGATTTCAAAAACGGCGCGGGCGACGGAAAAACCAACGGCGCGGGCGGCGGCCTTTATGTGACATGGCTGCACGAAACCGGCTGGTTCGCCGATTTGCTCGGGCGCATGGACCGCAACAAAAACGACATCAACGCCGTGACCACCGACGGCTACCTCGCCGAGGCCGATTACAACGCCAACGTCAAGGGACTCTCGTTCGAGTTCGGACGCCGCCTGCTCTGGAACGAGGAGTGGTGGATCGAGCCCTTTGTGCAATACGCCGTCGCGCACATCGACGGCGCGGATTACAACGCGCATTACCACTACAACGAAAGAACCTCGGTTCCCGTGAGCGTTGAAAAATCGAAATCCGCGCAAGCCCGCATCGCGTTGCGCATCGGCGAAGTCGCCGGCGCGAGCCAGGGCTGGCATCCGTATGCGAAGGCGGCGGCCGTGTATTCGCACACGAGCGACGGACGCGTGCGCGTCGGCTCCGGCGCCAATGCGCGCAGCTTCACCGCCAACTTCGACGGCTGGCGCTGGGAGGTCGGCTTCGGCGCCGCCTACGTGATCAACGAGCGCAGCCAGTTTTATTACGACTACGAATACTCGCGCGCCAAGCGCTACAACCGCCCCTGGGCGGTGAACGCCGGCTACCGTTACGCGTGGTGACGCCACCCCGTTTTTCCGCCGCCATGCAACCCCGCCCCGAAGTTCGCCGCCAAGACCGCCTGCTGGACGAAGCCGGGCAGGAGCGCCTTCTCGAAACGGGCGAATACGGATTTCTCGCAATGAACACCGCCATCGGCGGCTACGGAATCCCGATCAATTTTGTGCGCGAAAAAACAGGCGACGGCGCGGATCGCATCTATTTTCACTGCGCGCCTGAAGGCCGCAAACTCGACGCGCTCGCGGCGGACAACCGCGCGAGCTTCTGCGTGGTCGGCGCGACGCGAGTCGTCCCGGACAAATTCACAACCGCGTATGAAAGCGTGATCGTGTTTGGCAGGATCGCGTCAAATCTTGACGCCGACGAACGCCGCGCCGCGCTCCGCCTGCTCGTGAAAAAATACTGCCCCGAGTTTATTGAGAAAGGCGAAAAATACATGGAGGCGTCCTTCCATCGCACGCACATCCTGCGCCTCGACATCGAGCATCGCACGGGCAAGACAAAGCGCGTCATGCCGCGCGCGTGATTTTTTCCCGATGAAAAAAGTCATCGCATTCAACGGAAGCCCCCGGACGAAGTGGAACACGCACACGCTGCTCGAGCACGCGCTGTCCGGCGCAAAATCGAAAGGCGCGGAGACGGAGCTGGTCAACCTCTACGACATCGACTACTCAGAGAAGGCTGGGCTCTTCCGGCTCTCCCAACCATCCCATGTCATCTTCAAAGTTTTTCGGCCCTCTGGGCAAGTTCCCGCTTGCCCCGCGCCTCTCCACAAACACCTTGGGTCGCCACTGAGAACAAAGACACCTCCATGGAAAACAAATTCGACCGGACAAAGCATGTTTACCGCAACGATGAGTTCGCAGAGTTGTTGAAGGACGCTGTGCGCTTTTTCCATGGCACGCCCGTATTTGGCCTTCCTCCGCCGGAGCCGTTTGCGGGATCGGGTGTCTATGCGCTGTATTACATCGGACGCGACGGTATCTATAAAAAATTTGGCGACTCCATAAACCGGACTGAGTATGCCGTTCCAATCTATATTGGGAAAACGGTTCCGCCGGGCTGGCGGCAAAGCCGCACCGCCTCCGCCAACACAGGCAAAAGCAAATCCATGTTCTTGCGCCTTGCCCAGCACGCCAAAAGCATCAGTGCGGCCAAAAATTTGAACACGGCCGATTTTGCCTGCCGTTTCATGATTCTCGAGGGTGTGGCGCAGAGCATGACACCGTCCGTTGAGGCAGCGCTAATCTCGCGGCACAATCCGCTTTGGAATAGCGTTGTTGACGGCTTTGGCAACCATGACCCCGGCAAGGGACGCAGAGCCGGGCGGATTTCCGACTGGGATTCCCTTCACCCCGGACGCGCATGGACGGCAAACCAAACTGGCGAACGACCTGATAAAAAGGATTTGAAACGCCGGATAACCGACTACTTGGTGGGGCTTCGCTGATGCTCAAATCGGTGGAATTATTCAGCGGCTGCGGCGGCTTGGCCAAGGGGCTTGAAAACGCGGGATTCGAGCATTGCGCCTTTGTCGAGTTCAACAAATGGGCGTGCCAAAGTTTGCGGCTCAATTTCCCGAAGCACCTCGTTCACGAAACAGATATCCGCGCATTTGATTTTTCCCAGTTTGAAGGAGTGGATTTGGTTGCGGGAGGCCCACCCTGCCAGCCGTTTTCCCTCGGGGGGCTCGCACGGGCTTTCGAGGACAAGAGGGACATGTTCCCGCAAGCCGCCCGCGCGGTCTGTGAACTTCGTCCGAGAGCCTTTGTTTTCGAAAATGTAAAAGGACTGCTCCGAAAAAGTTTTCGGGAATACTTTGAATACATAGTCCTCCGCCTGACATTTCCTGATGAAACCCAGGGCGACGGCGAGTGCTGGCGCAAGCATTCCAAGCGGCTCGCCTCGCTTGATTTCCGGAATTACAAGGGGCTGAAATACCGCGTCCATTTCAAGCTGCTCAATGCGGCGGACTTTGGCGTCCCCCAAATTCGCGAGCGAGTTTTTATCGTTGGCCTGAGATCGGATGTTTCCAGCGAATGGATATGGCCCTTGGCAACAGTGCCATGCGCCGCCCGCAAAACAATATCCCATGCAATCGGCCACCTGCCACCGCCGCAATCCGCGCACAAACTCCCCGACCATCAGTTCATAGACGGAGCACGCTCATACCCAGGCCACACCGGCAGCGAAATCCACAAACCGAGCAAAACAATCAAAGCGGGGGCGCACGGGGTTCCCGGCGGCGAGAACATGCTCCGTTTTCCAAACGGAACAGTGCGCTACATGACCGTGTTGGAGGCAAAACTCATCCAGACATTTCCGGCCAATTACAAAATCAGCGGGCGCTGGGGCGAGGCCCTGAGGCAAATTGGCAACGCGGTCCCAGTCAAACTGGCGGAGGGCATCGGGAGAAAAATAGCAGCCTTGCTGCAAAAAGAGGATGCGGCTGTCTTTCAAAATGGCGCCATGCCGCCATCGGATGTGGCATACCCTTCCTTCGACAGTCCGCCCCCTGTCGGGCAATTGGCGTTTTTCGAGCCGCAGTCACTTTACCTTGTCAACACAAGCCCCGTCACACTCCTCGGCACATACCGCAAAACCTGCCGCGACTGGATTGTCTCAACCAATCGCTATAATTACCCCGTCACCAATGACGAAATTAAATCCTGCCGTCCGCTTCTCTCGGTAAGGCGGCTAGTGTTAAGGCGCAAAAACGACACGCCACTCTATTTCAAGGTCAGTGGCCATGACATTGTCGGGAAAAAAGACCTGTTGAAACTGGGCTACAAGTCAGGCGGCAGGCATCCCGCCGGGCAAAAATATATTCTCTACAAATTATCACCCCTTGCCGTTGCTCCAAAATACGACGAGTCCGCCGCCACCCCAATTATCGGGAAGGGCTGCTCGTCCGGCAGGACAAAGCGAAAAGCCAACAGCTAACCCCTGCTATGGGAAGAATTAGGGCAAACACTAACCCAAGTTCGTCAGTTGGGCGGTGAGGCAAAAAATTTTATAGGAAAGTTTTCACAGGGGTGCCTCGAAATAAAAAGACACAGGCTTTTGCACATGGCGAAGTCGAAAAGGGTCAGGTAGCATGAGAAACAGAGTCGAGAACCGAGGGTAATCGGGGTAGACTCTGGCCGTCATGAACTATACCGGAATTGATTATCACAAGCGATACAGTGTGGCGTGCACGCTTGACGCGCAAGGCCGCAAGTTGAGCGAGGCGCGGATCGAGGCCAACTCGCCCGAAGCCTTTGAGCGTTATTTCAAGAACCTTGGCGGGGAAAACACGGTGGTGATGGAGGCATGCTGGAACTGGGCGGTGCTCTACGCGAGGTGCGCCGCTATGGGCTGGCCGAAAACTATTTTCCCGCGTCCATCCGGAAGGGGACGGCGGGGAGGCCGGCTTTGTTGAAGAGGTTGGGTTGCGCGGCTTCGTCCCATGCGAAGCGCACGGTTTTGGGCGCGGGGACTTTCGGGTTGGAGAGGATCACGCGGCCGCCTTCGATCACGGCCTTGGCCGGATAAAAGACGCCGTCGTCGCCCGCGATCACGAACCAGCGCGGCGGCTTGCCGTCGTTCGTGACGAGGCCGCCGTGCACATGGTCGAACGTCAGGTAGGCGAGTTGACCCTTCACCTCCATCGACTGGAAGACCGGTCCGGAAAACACCACGTCGCTGCGCGCGTAGTCATGCGCGAGCGCCCAGCGCGCGAGGCGTTCGCCCACGTCGCGTTTGTTGCGCGGGTGAATGTCGAAGAGGTCGTCAACAAGGTCGGTGGTCACGACCATGCCGGTGCGCGGCAGCAGTTGCATCGCGCGGGTTTGGGCCTCCTGCAAAATCGGCGCGGCCTCGGGCGACGCCACCTGTGTGTTGCGCGCCACGTGATACAGGAAGGGCGCGATCTGCACGTAATAAAACGGCATCTCGCTTTTCCAGGCGGCGCGCCAGCCTTGCACGAGCGCGACCATTTTTTGCGCGTAGTTCGCGCCGTCGCCCGAGGTGAGGTTTGACTCGCCCTGATACCAGATCACTCCGCGAATGGCATACGGCGCGAGCGGATGGATCATCGCGTTATAGAGCGACGACGGCTGCGTGTTCTCGACTTTTGCGCCCGGCTGCCGCGCGGCCACCGCGAAGACCGACAATTCCGGCACGGCGTCAAACCCCTCCGGCGCGGTCCATGGTTCGATGCGCGTGCCGCCCCAGCTCGCTTCGACCAGGCCAACGGGCACGTTGAGCTCGGTGTGCAATTTGCGTCCGAAGAAATATCCCGCGGCGGAAAACTTGATCGCGTCGATTGTGTCGGGCGAGCACACGGTCCACGGCGCGGCCAGCTCAACGTCGTCCCTGGGCTCGTCGGCGCGTGTTTTTTTGACTCGAAACAGGCGGATTTGCGGAAAGTCCGCCGCGCGTATTTCCTCCTCGGCGTTAAAAACGGGCTTCTGCCTGCGCCGTTCGCCGATCGGTTTTTCCATGTTGGACTGCCCCGAGCACAGCCACACCTCGCCCACGAGCACGTCGGTGAAACGCGCCTCGCCATCCGGCCCCGTCACCACCAGCTCGCGCGGCTGTGCGCTTGGCTCGAGCGGGTCGAGGCGCGCGATCCAGCGGCCGTCCGCGCCGGCCTTCACGCGTTTTGTCTGCTCGGCAAACGTCACCGTGATTTCATCGCCCGCCCTCGCCTTCCCCCAGACCGGCGCCTCGACGCCGCTTTGCAAAACCATGCGGTCGGCAAACAGGCCCGGCAACTCGACCGCCCCGAGGGGCGCGAGCAGCGCAAACGCAAAAACAACCGTGAGAAGGAAACGCGCGGCGGTGCATTTTTTCATGATGCGCAAAATCTCGCACACAACGCGCATTGTGTGGAGACTATTTTCGGATACATTAACCGCCACAATCATGAACACCACCGCGCCCGAACGCCTGCGCAGCTCGCCCCTGCTCACCGACCTGTATCAACTCACCATGGCGCACGGCTATTGGAAAACCGGCGCGCACAACAAGGACGCCGTCTTCCACCTTTTCTTCCGGCATAATCCGTTCAAGGGCGGTTACACCGTCGCCGCGGGGCTTGCGGACGCGGTCGCGTGGTTGCGCGAGTTGCACTTCAACAGCGACGAGATCGCCTACCTCGCCACGCTCAAGGGCAACGACGGCGCGCCGCTTTTTTCGGACGGCTTTCTCGAATACCTGCACGGATTTGCGTTCACCTGCGATGTCGACGCCATTCCCGAGGGCACGGTCGTGTTTCCCAACGAGCCGCTGCTGCGCGTGCGCGGCCCGATCATCCAGGGGCAGCTCGTCGAAACCGCGCTTCTCAACACCATCAATTTTCAAACGCTCGTCGCGACCAAGGCCGCGCGCATCTGCCACATCACGCGAGACGAACCGGTGCTCGAGTTCGGCCTGCGCCGCGCGCAAGGTGTCGACGGCGCGCTTGCCGCGAGCCGCGCCGCGTATATCGGCGGTTGCGCGTCCACCTCGAACGTGCTCGCCGGACAACTCTTCGGCATTCCCGTGAGCGGCACGCACGCGCACAGCTGGGTGATGTCGTTCGACAGCGAACCGGAGGCGTTTCAAGCCTACGCCGAGACGATGCCCAACAACTGCGTGTTTCTTGTGGACACCTACGACTCGCTCGAAGGCGTGCGCCGCGCCGTCGAGTCCGGCAAATGGCTGCGCGCGCGCGGACACAAAATGGCCGGCATCCGGCTCGACTCCGGCGACCTCGCCTACCTGAGCATCGAGGCGCGGAAAATCCTCGACGAAGCGGGTTTTGCGGACACGGCGATTTTTGCGAGCAACGACCTGGACGAGCACATCATCTCAAGCCTCAAACAACAAGGCGCGCGAATCGCGTTTTGGGGTGTGGGCACGAAACTCGTCACCGCATACGACCAGCCCGCGCTCGGCGGTGTTTACAAACTCGCCGCGCTTCGCAACGGCGTCGGCGCGTGGGACCACAAAATCAAACTATCCGAGCAAACGATAAAAATCACCAACCCCGGAATCCAACAAGTGCGCCGCTTCACGCTCGATGGCGAATACGTCGGCGACATGATCTACAACGAGGACGGCCCGCCGATCGACGACGCGAACCGCACGATCTACGACGCGGTGAACTTCATCCGCTTCAAGCCGATTCCGCCCGACGCGACAACCGAGGACCTGCTCGTGCCGGTTTTTCGAAACGGCAAACTTGTCCGCGAAATGCCGACGCTTGAAGAAATTCGCGCCCGCCGTCGCGCGCAAATCGCCGCGCTCCATGAAGGCAGCAAACGTCTCCTCAACCCGCACGAATATCCGGTGGGATTGGAGCGCAGCCTCCTCGACATGAAAACCGCGCTCATCATGAAAGCGCGAACAAAGTGAGGTTACCCCTGATTTATGGACAGGAGGTGCAGGCATAACCACAAAACAAACATGCCAAAAACAAAACCAGCCTGCACGCCGGAATTCAAAAACGAGGCGCCGCCTACCAGACGAGCACGGGAACGAGCCTCAGGCTCACCGCCGAGCACTTTGGTGTTTCGGCCAACAGCCTGAGCCCGTCGTTGCCACCGAGAGCGCCGAGCAGGAGCACCGGCGCCTGCGCCGCGAGAACCGCGCCCTGCAAATGCGCTGCGAGATACTAAACCTAAAAAGGAAAATGGGCGAGTTGAAGGAGAGCCGCGAGTGCGCGGGTTCTGGCTGGGGACGCGGAGAGTGACCGGAAGGCGTTTTGCTACCCACTGAGCAACAAGTGCGCGTCCGGCGGCAGGCCCGGCAGCCACTTGCCGCCCAGCAAACGCCTCAATAACCGCGTCAGCAGCAGAGTCCAGCGTTGTTGCGCGCTCCATCGCTCCGTGATGGCGTTGATCTGCCTTAACTCCTTGCTAATCCTCGTCACCGCTTGCGCTATCACCCCGCCCTTCTCATGCACCAGGCTTACTTTGACGGTGCGCTGGCCGCCGCTTTGGGTTTGCCGTCCCACCGCGGCCATGAGCATCGGCCGCGCGCGGATCGCCTCGCGGTGGCTCCCCTCGTCGTAGAAGCGCACATACAGCGTCCACCAGTTGTAAAACAGCGCCACGAGGTTGGCCATCAACCGGCTCGCCCCCAGATGCCGGCTCGCATACCCGCCCCAGCCCCATTGGTTTTTGAGCTCGTCAAAGTTGTTCTCCGCGTCGGCCCGTTCGCGGTAGTGCCGGGGCATCGCTTGCGCGGGCAAGTCCCGCCCGTCAAGGCTGGTGCAAAGCACCGAGATTTTGCCGCACCAGGGCGTCGGTTGCGCGTCCCAGCCCTCGCCTGTGGCGTGCGGCAGGTTGCCCTGCCGCTCTTTGCCCCGCTTGGGCTTGCCGGGTGCCCTGAGCGGGGCTCGCGCGGGCTTTTCCCTCACCAGAACCACCCGGCGCTCCCGGCTCCGACCGCCCAGTCTCAGGGTCGTTTCCATCGCCTCCCAGCCATCGCCGCAATCCCGCCAGAGCGCTCCCTGGCGCATCATCCGCACGACCAGATCCTTGACCTTGGCGGTGTGGCGCAGTTTGAACAGATACGGCAGGCCGTGCTCCTCGTGCTCGAGCATCACCGTTTCGTTTCCGTAGCCGCAGTCCCCCCGCACGAACACGGGCCATTGGTGGCGGGGGAGTTTTTCGAGCATT
>NZ_JAQFIP010000002.1 GCF_029504735.1 Ereboglobus sp. PH5-10
CCGGGCGCAGGGCCGTGCGACGGTCTTTGAGTGGATTGAGGCGTTTTACAATCCCCGGCGTCTGCACTCCTCACTCGGATATCTTTCCCCGGTTGACTTCGAAAAACTTAACAACTGATCTCCCTTTCCCGTCTGCGCCACTGTCCGCAATTCGAGGGTAAGCCCACCTGATCGCATCGTTTACCATCGTGGCAGCGTCATTTATGCGCGCTTAAAGGATGGAGGAGAAGAGGACTACCGGCATCCGTTGGATGTATCCAATGGCCTTGAGTGCGGTTGTGTGTGTGATGAGTGTAATGAACCGCTTTTGGGGTGTGCGAATGACCCGGTGAAGCGGGAAGCTGGGGCATACAAGAAAATCGCCTATTTTGCCCACCAGTCCAACTCTGAGTGCGCGCCCAAGGGCGAACGTGGATTGTTGGAGGCTTTCAGGTTGGTGATTGATGCTTCGCGAAAAATACTGCTGCCGGCGGCCTGCCAGAGGCTGGATGATGGACAGGTGCTGAATGTCCCTTATCGAAAGGCGGCAGTGGCTGATGTCTATTCGCTCTCAGTCGAGCCCAGACAGCCGGGTGAGCCGTATTCGCTTTGGGTTGAGACTTCGCTGGGGACAATCCGCTTGTTGGTCGTCGTCAATCGCCCACGGGTCTTGAGCGCAAAAGCGTTGGAGCAAAAAACGTGTTCGATTGTGACTGCAAACATGGTTCCTGATGTTGGCGGAATCATTCAAATGAGGGACGTGCTTGCGGCGGTTAATGAGGCGAGGGGATTGTATTGGGAATATTATCCAGAGATGGAGGCGGACAAGGCTGCTCAGGCGGAAAAGATCCGTCTTTCCCGAGCAATCGAGCAGATTCGTAGCCGCGAGATTAGGATAGCACCGAAACGTGAGGTGCGGGTAGCGTATGGAGGGAGAGTAAAGGAAAAGAAGGTGGATATCAGCGACGAAGAGGCGGTGCGGAGGGGGTGGAGGCGTGTGCTCTGTGTAGCGTGTAAGGCAGAGACCTGTTACGGCCCACCAGCTGGGGTTTGGCGGTATTGCACGGAATGCGGTCGATACACCAATTTCTGGACTATGGATTGAAGGGTTTATTTAACAGGAGAATGCGAATGTTGTCGAAATGCCAACAGCTGTGCCCGACGCGCCATTTTATCACGGCTGTGCAAGGTAGTGCTCGTTCCTCGCCTCCACCTTGACAGCCGTGTTTTTTTGCGCCTATCGGGTCACTGCTTAATAGGAATCACATGGAGAACTTAATGCGCCGCTCGTTGGCGGCTGGGTCGCCTGGCCTTGACGTTTCAAGAACGGCAAAGATTCCACGTCATGCCTTGTCCGCGATAGAGCAGTAAAACGCATAGGATGCATCGAATCGGCAGGGGCCAACCTCAAATTTGCCAGTGTCGGCTTCCACCCATTAAGGACATCGGCAAAAGTGCAGGTGTTGCGATTATCCGAAAGACGGACACTGGCAGCGTAAAGCACTTATACGCGAGTGCGCACCAACGCGCAAAAATGAAATTTTAAGGCGTGCAAAACTGCAAATAAACACCCATCTTGAAATATAGAAATGTATTCATTTTTTGAATACAAGAGGCGTTCAAGTGATGCCAAAAAAGAGCTTAGGTTGCCACAAGGTTGCCAAAAACGCTTCTTTTTGCTTCCCTTGTTTGCCCTTTTCTGCTACTGTATTCCTTTCGTAAAATATTAATAATCAACAAGTCCGCCAATCTCAACGACTTAATCAAAAGCATGGAATAGGGTTCGAATCCCTCCTCCTCCGCCATGCGGTTACTGCTCCGCGGTGAAAATATAATTGCCAGATTCGATGGCGTAGACGGCCTTGTTATCGGAATCGGCACCGCGCAGGGCGCGGACGCCCTTGGCGTTTGCGACTGCAACACCGCCTTCGCGCACGGTTGCCGGATTTTTGGTCGGGATGTGGACCGTGGCGGTAGAGCCGGTGGGTATTGAAATTTCCAATACAAATTTTCCGCCTTCCTTTTTCCATGCGCACGCGACCGGGCCGCGAGGTGATTCGTAGGTGGCGCGTGCCCAGGTGATGTCTCCGACGACTTGCGGCTTGATGATGATTTTGCGGAAGCCGGGGCCTTCGGGATCGGGCTGCACGCCCACAAGGTCGCCGTAAAACCATTCCGTGACCTGCCCGAGCATGAAGTGGTTTTGCGAGGTTTGGCGGCGGGCGTTCCATGCCTCGGTCAGGCTGGTCGCGCCTTGGGCGAGTTGGTGGGCGTAGCCGGGTTTTTCGTCGCCTCGCGTGAGCATTTTGTGGATGAGGTCGGAGCGGCCGTTGTCGGCGAGGGCGCGGAGAAGGTAGCGATAACCGACATCGCCCGAGGTGACGCCGTAGTCGTCGGCTTGAAGGCGCGCGACGAGTGTGTCGAACACGACTTTGCGGCGTTCGGGCGGGACAAGGCCGAGCGCGAGGGGCATGGCCTGCGCGGTTTGCGAGCCGGTGGCGTAAGTGGCGATGTTTGGGTCGTCGGTGAAGGGTTTTTGCGCGGGGTCGCCGTCGTTGTTGAGGAAGGCGCGGTTGAATGCGTCGGCGATTTTTGCGGCTTCCTTGTTCAGGCGGGAGGCGTCGTCGGCGCGGCCGATGACGGTGGCGATGCGCGCGAGCGTGTGTGTGATTTCGTAATAGATGGCGGTGGCGGTGAGGGGCACGGGGGTGAGTTGAGAGACGCCGGGGCGGCGCGGGCCGGAGTCAAACCAGTCGCCGAGGCCGTGCGAGAGGATGTGTTTTTTTGCGCGGGTGTTGAGATAATCGACGTAGTCATCCATCGCGTCGAAGTAGTCGCGCAGGGGTTTGTCGTCGTCGGTCCAGATGTAGTGCTGCCAGGCGGCGAGGACAAACGCGGCGCCCCACTCGGGGGAGTCTCGGAAGCCGCCGGCGAAGATGGTGTATTCGGGCGCGATGTCGGGGACGAGGCCGGAGGGGAGTTGCGAGTCGGCCATGTCGCGGAAGCATTTTGCGAAGAGGCGCGCGGCGTCCCATTCGTAGCGGAGCGCGGGGCCGTTGAGGTGGTATTGTTCGAGCCAGCCGAGTTTTTCGCGGTGCGGGCAGTCGGTGAGAACGTGCGCGAGGTTGCTGCGCTGCGCCCAGCGCACGAGCGTGCGGATGCGGTTGAAGAGTTCGTCCGAGCAGGCGAAATCCCCTGCGGGCGGCGTGTCGGAATGGGTGACGAGTGATTTGATTTTTTCGACGACGGGGCGGTTTTGGCTGCCGTCGGGCGGGATGCGCTCGACCTGAATGTAGCGCGTGCCGTGGTAATAGGTGTCGGGAGTCCACGATTCGCCGAAGGGATCGCCGCGCAGCGTGTATTGCCAGTAGGCTGCGCCGCCGCCGACCGACCTGCGGTCGAGGGCGCCGGTGCCGGGATCAACGAGCTCGGCGGGCGTGAGTCGCACGATGGAGCCGGCGGGGCCGCGCACGGTGAGCGAGGGCATCATCGAGGCGTTTTGCCCGAAGTCGATGATGCTGACGCCGTCGCGTATTTGTTTTTCGGATACAGGTGAGAATTCCTCGAAATGGTTGAAGTGCGGGGATGCGAGCGAGAGTCCGCGGAATTTGCCGGCGGGGCCGGGGGTGGTTGCGGCGGGCGTCCATGCGCTGTCGTCGAACCCGGAGTCGGTCCAGCCACGCGGTTCGAGGCGGGCGTCGTAGTCCTCGCCGCCGTAGAGGTTGGAGTAGGTGGCGGGGCCGGTCGAGACGCGCCAGGCGCCGTCGGTGCTGATTGTTTCGACGAGGCCGTCGTCGTATTCGAGGCGGATTTGTCCGTGGGCGACGAGGGGCCGGAAGGGGGTTGTGAATTTGTGATAGCGGTTTAGTGGGTCGGGCCGGATGTTGTAAAAACCGCCGTGGAGGATGAGCGCGAGGACGTTGGATCCCTCGTGGAGCCGCGAGGTGATGTCGTAGGTGTCGTAGAGGACGGTTTTGTTGTAGTTGGTCCAGCCCGGTGCGAGGAGGCCGGTGGTGATGCGCGTGCAGCCGACGGAAAACTCGTAATGGCCAAGGCCGGTGATGTGGGCGAGCGCGCGGACAAGGCCGGGGCGCACGTTGAATTTGCGGCGCAGGAGAAGGGTGGTGTTGGCGCGCGGGTTGTGCTCGGAGGTGTCGAGCCCGTCCGTGATCGCGCCGGGCCGCCAGTTCACGCTGTCGTCGCTGGTGTCGCTCGCGGTGACCGGGGCGTTGAGTGCGATGTTCTTTTTTTCGGGGCCGGAAAGGACTTCGATCTGGCTGAGGGCGAGAACGGGTTTGCCGTCGGCGGGCGCGCGGAGCTTGGTGGCGGTGACGCGGAGGTAGCGCGCGATGGCTGTGTGCGTTGCCGGGGGTGTGCGCTTGATGACGGCGCTTCGCGGATTGAGATCGTTTGCGGTGTCGTCGGAGATGGTGTGGATGCGGTGGGCTTTTTTGAAGGCGGGATCGTCCGACGCCTCGATTTTAAAACGAACGGGGAAGCCGTGCCGGTCCGGAAAACCGTGCCTGACGGCGCGAAGGATGACGGTGTCGATGGGCTGCGGCGAGCCGAGGTCGAGTTGCACCCACTTGGGCGTGTTTGCGTGTTTTGCCTCGCGAGAACAGAAGCCGAACGCCTTGCGCTCCCATTTGAGGAGCGCGGGGTCGGTGATCCATTGCGCGCCGGGTTGCCAGCCGGGGCCGAGAGGAGTGTCGAGCACGCCCGTGGTGAAGGTGGCGACGGGACTCCACTTCGAGGCGCGCGAGCCGGGGGCGTTGCTCCAAACTCGAACTTTCCAGAAAACTTGCTGCGAGGTGGCGAGCGGGCGTCCGTTGTAGGGGATGTTGAGGGTTTCGGACGATGTGACGCGTCCGCTATTCCAGAGGTCGCCGTAGTCGCGCGCGAGACGCTCGGCGCTCGTGGCCGCGAGGATTTCGTAGGCGAGCTGGTTTTCGCCGCGTTCGGGCGAGGATATCCGCCAGCTGAAACGCGGTTTTTCGGAGTCGATGCCGAGCGGACTTTCGAGATTTTCGCAGCGCAGCGAATCGACCTCAAGCGCGGCGCGAGCGGCGGATGCGAAAGCGAACAAAGTGACAAGCATCGCAACCGCCGCGAGGGCGTGGCGCGACCCGCATGTTTTGCAAATCATCGTTCCGATACGAAACATGAAAAGATGTTTTATGCGCATGGGCCGCGAGGTGAAGCGGAAACGCAGAAAAGCGCGCAAAATTTGGGGGATTTTTTTTGAACGCGTTTGGCGAAAAATGACGGCGGAATTGCGCGCGCTTGATTTGGGCGGGTTCGCTTGTAGTTGTTTTGCATGGTGCAAAATAACGACACGCCTCGCCGTCCCGAAATCCTCGCGCCCGCGGGGGATTGGGAATGCGTGCGCGCGGCGGTCGAGAACGGCGCCGACGCGGTCTATTTCGGACTGGAGCGCTTCAACGCCCGCATGCGCGCGAAAAATTTCACGCAGGCCGACCTGCCCGCGCTCATGGCGTTTCTGCACACGCGCGGCGTGCGCGGTTACGTGACGTTCAACACGCTTGTGTTTCCCGGCGAGATCGGCGAGGCGCGCGACTACGCGCGCACGATCATCGCCGCCGGCGCCGACGCAGCCATCGTGCAGGATGTGGGCGCGTGCAAACTCATCCGCGAAATCTCGCCCGATTTCCCCATCCACGCGTCCACGCAAATGACGGTCACGAGCGCGGCGGGCGTTGCGTTTGCGCGCGAACTCGGCGCGTCGCTCGTGGTGCTTGCCCGCGAAAACACGCTCGCCGACATCGAGGCGATCCAAGCCGCGCAGCGCGCCTCCGGCCACGCGCCGCTTTCGCTTGAGGTGTTTGCGCACGGCGCGCTTTGCGTGGCCTACTCCGGCCAATGCCTGACCAGCGAGGCGCTCGGCGGGCGTTCCGCCAACCGCGGAGAGTGCGCGCAGGCGTGCCGGCTGCCCTACGAGTTGATTTGCGACGACCGCAAGGTCGATCTCGGCGACCGGCGCTACCTGCTCAGCCCGCGTGATCTCGCGGGCATCGACGTGCTGCCGGAACTCGCGCGCCTCGGCGTCGCCTCGCTCAAAATCGAGGGCCGCCTGAAATCGCCCGAATACGTGGCGAGCATCACGCGCGTTTATCGGGCGGCGCTCGATAAACTAATGGAGAACGAAAAATGCATAATGGAGAATGTCGGGGGCGATTGGCAGTCCGGGACTGCCCCGCATTCGAAATATGAACTGGAGATGACTTTTTCGCGCGGGCTGGGCACGGGATGGTTTCGCGGCATCGACAATCAAAATCTCGTCCACGCGCGCTTCGGCACCAAGCGAGGCGTGTTTTTGGGCGAGGTCGCGCGCGTGCAAAACGAAAGCGCCACGCTCCGCCTCGCCGCGCCGCTCAAGCCGGGCGACGGCGTTGTGTTCGACGCGGGCACGCCCGAAATCCGCGAGGAAGGCGGACGCGTTTACCAAGTCGATGCGCGCCCCGGCGGCGAAACGACCCTGCGCTTCGGCCATGGCGACATCAATTTCGGGCGCGTGCGCCCCGGCCAGCTTTTGTGGAAAACCAACGACCCCGCGCTCGACCGTGAATTGCGCGCCACCTACGACGGCGACAAGATTCGTCACACGCGCCCCGTTGACGCCGAGGTGCACGGCCACGCCGACGCGCCGCTCACGCTGATTCTCAACGACCGCGCCGGGCATGTCGTGCGCGAGGATTCCGCGGTCGCGCTTTCGCCTGCGCAAACCCAGCCGCTCACGGAGTCGCGCCTGCGCGACCAAATCGGACGCCTCGGCGGCACGCCCTACAGTCTTGGCAAACTCGCCTCGCGCATCGAGGGCGACGTCATGCTGCCGATGAGCGAGCTCAATCGCCTGCGCCGCGCCGCCGTTGAAAAACTCACCGCCCTGCGCGCCGCGCCGAAACGCTGGACGATTCACAACGGATCGAGTGGCACGGGCGACTCAACCGTGATTCGGCGCATTCAACACGGGCGAGTCGCCCGTGCCACTCAACCCGCCGCAGCCGAAATCATTCCCGTCTTGCGCAATCTTTCCCAGCTTGAGGCGGCGCTCACGGTGCCGGACATCGCGACGGTTTATTGCGAGTTCGAAAATCCGAAACACTACCGCGAGGCGGTGGCGCGCGTCCGCGATTTGGGAAAACCGGATTTGGAAATATGGGTTGCGCCGCCGCGCATCACCAAACCCGGCGAGGAATGGATACTCGCGCAAACGCGCTCGGCAAACGCCGACGGCTACATCGCGCGCAATGCCGACCACCTGCGCTACTTCGCGGACGACCGCAAGCGGGGCGATTTTTCGCTCAACGTCGCCAACCAAATCGCCGCCGAATATTTTCTCGCACATCATGGACTTGAGCGCGTTACCGCATCCTACGACCTGAACATCGCGCAACTCGAGGCGCTGTTGCAGGCGTCGAACAACGCTGCGCGTGCGCTCACGCCGGCATCCTACGACATCACGATTCACCAGCGCATGCCTATGTTTCACATGGAGCATTGTGTGTTTTGCACGTTTCTCTCCGGCGGCAAGGATTACCGCGACTGCGGACGTCCCTGCGAAAAACACCGTGCGCGCCTGCGCGACAGGACGGGCGCGGAGTTTCCGCTCAAGGCCGACGCCGGCTGCCGCAACACCGTTTTCAACAACCGCGCGCAAACCGGCGCCGAGTATGTCGCGCGGTTGCTCGCGCTTGGCGCGCGCCATTTTCGCGTGGAGTTTGTCGATGAGACGCCCGGCGAAGTCGTGCAAACGCTCGCGCGCTACCGTCAACTCCTGCGCGGTGAAATCGACGGCGCGGCACTCTGGCGCGAATTAAAACTGCTCAACCAGCTCGGCGTGACGCGCGGCCAGATGGAAGCCGCCCCGAGAATCCTCCGCCGCAAAAATTGACGGGAACGCGCTTGCGCCCCGGGAGCGCGGGCATCCTGCCCGCCGGTTTGGATGCTTGGGCGGCGCGGTGTGCCGCGCCGTCTTGCGGGCAAGATGCCCGCGCTCCCAGGCGCAATCCTGGTTTGAGCAAAGTTTTGAGATATGCCCCTTTTCCCGCAGTGGTTATTTCTTGTCTTCAAAAACGGCCGCGGTTGCGTGATACGTTTTCTGATATGTCCGCAAACAACACACAGGCTGCGAAACTTGTTTTGGATGTCCGCGCCGAACTCGGCGAGGGGGCGTTTGAATTTGCGGGGTAGAAGCTTTTAACCGCGAATGAACGCTAATGGACGCGAATAAAGGCAAGGGCAAGGTTTGTGAATTAGTTATGATTACTAGGTGTAGTTCTTTGTATAAATAATCCATCCCTCTTCATAATTTATGGTTATTATCAAATGATTATTTTCGCTTTTTTTCTCATATCGTGTGTCGTTGATTCGATGGCCAGACATCTTCATTTTTTCAACAAATAGAAGAAACTCTTCATGAGTTCCGCGTGATTGGAGTGTGTAGGTATAATCGTTATCGCCACAAAATGTTCGGGTCATTTCTTCTCGGACAAATGTATAGGGCATCGCTTCTTTTGGGGTCACTGGCTGGAAATAACTCCACACCAACGATAGGGAAGGCAGGAAGAGGACGCCCAAGAAAACCCATACCCAACGGTGGCGCAGAATTTTTTTCATAACTGGATGTATTCAGAACGGTTGCGTGCGCTGGCAGAATTGGAGGGCTAGGCCCCAGGGGTCGCGCATCATGAGGAGGGCGTTGCCGCCGGGGGTTTCCTCGACGACGAAGGTGGCTCCGGCTTTTTCCAGGCGGGCGCGGTCGGCTTTGGTGTCGGTTGAGACGAAGGCGACGTGGAGGACGAGCGGGGGCTGGTTGGCGTAATCGGGATAGGGCGTGGCGGGGTTGCTGTAGATTTCGATGAAGACGCGGCCGGTTTCGTCGGCAAGGAAATGCGTGTGCGGCGCGGCTTCGACGCGGCGGGCGACCGTGAGGCCGAGGTGCTCGACCCACCATGCGGCTTGGGCGCGGGCGTCGGGAGAGTTGAAGGCGAAGTGTTCGAATTTCATGGGCGGGTTGGTGCGGTTGGTGGTGGGTGGGTGTTGGCCGAGGGAAGCGACTTAAATCGACCGAAGTCGACTTGAGTCGATTTAAGTCGATGGAAATAGAGGCTCGAAAAACTGCACGATTTTGGCGCGCACTTCCTCGCCGCCGTCGTCGAGGAGGTAGTGGCCGGTGTCGGGGAAGTGGTGCGTGGCGGCGTCGGGATAAACTTTGCGCCAGCGGTTGTAGAAGTGATCGTTGAAACAGAAATCGGCGCCGCCCCAGACGATGAGTTTCGGGTTGGCGGCGAGGAGCGGGAGGTTGCGCTCGATGGCGGTCAGCGTGGCGTGGGTGGGGTGCGCGGGCGACATGGGGATGTCGCGCACGAATTCGTGCACGGCGACGCGGTTGGCCCAGTTGTTGTGGGGGAAAAGATAGGCGCGTTTTTCGTCGGGGGTGAGTTTGCGGCGGTGCATGGTCATCCATGTCGCCGGCCATGCGAAGCCGTTGACGCCGCGGACGATCAGGGCGCCGATGCCGAGGGGGGCGCGGCAGAGGCCGATGCGCGCGGGCATGTGGATGTCGGGGAACGCCGCCGTATTCAGAATTGTGATACGTCCGATTTTTTCGGGGTGGCGCGTGGCGAAGCCGAAGCCGATTGCGCCGCCCCAATCGTGAACGATGAGGTGAACGCGGCGGAGGTTGAGCGCCGCGACGAGCGCCTCGATGTCGGCGATGCGTTGCGCGAGTGTGTAGGGGTAATCGCGGGCGGAGGGTTTTTCGGAGAGGCCCATGCCGATGTGGTCGGGGGCGATGCAGCGGAGCGAGGGCGAGAGGGCGCGGATGATGTCGCGATAAAAAAACGACCACGTGGGATTGCCGTGAAGCATGAGCACGGCCTCGTCGGTGCGCGGGCCTTCGTCGGCGTAGTTCATGCGCGCGCCGCGGGGCGTGACGAAGGTGTTTTGCGCAAAGGGATAGAGGGCGCGGAGCCAGTCGGGGAGGGGCGCGCAGTTCGTAGCGCGGACTGCCAAGTCTGCTTTTTCGGAGGCAGACTTGGCAGTCTGCGCTACGCTGGCGTTCGTTTCGTTCGGGGTGTTCATCACCATTCGACTCCGAGCATGAGGCAGTTGAGGCCGCTGCCGATTCCGAGGAGGGCGACGCGGTCGCCGGGTTTGACGGCGGAGTTCTCGGCGGCGAGGGCGAGCGTGACGGGGAGCGAGGCGGAGCCCATGTTGCCGAGTGTTTCGAAGGTGGAGAAATCCTTGGCGAGATCGAGTCCGACGGTTTCGTAGAGTTTGCGGCGGTGCACGGAGCCGACTTGGTGGCAGATGTAGCGGTCGATGCCGGCGGTGTCCCACGCGGTGGCGGCGGTGAAGTCGGCCCAGGTTTCGCGGGCGAGGCCGACGCCGGCGATGAGGAGTTGCTCGGAGTCGGTTTGCATGGCGAGGGCTTCGGCGCCGTGGGTGTCGCCCTGGCAGAGGTCGTTGTATTGCGTGGCGGCGCGCCCGGCTCCGCCGATGAGTCGCGGGGCGCGGCTGCCGGCGGGGAGGAGCGAGCGGTGGCAGAGGATGGCGGCGACGGCTCCGGAGCCGATGGTGAGGTTGGCGAAGTAGGGTTTGATTTCGTTGCGGTTGAGCGGCGCGGTGGTGAGGTGCGCGAGTGTTTGCTCGATGAGGGGGCGTCCGTTTTCGCCGGAGACGATCATGCCGGCGCCGATCTGGCCGGATTCGATGAGGCCGGCGAGGATGACCATGCTGTTGAGGAAACCGAGGCAGGCGTTGGAGACGTCGAAGATTTGCGCGCGGGCGGTGAGGCCGATTTTGCGGTGGGCGAAGGAGGCGGTGGCGGGTTCGAGCATGTCGCGGCAAACGGCGGCGTGCGTGAACATTTCGATTTGCTCGGCGCGGAGGGAGGATTTGGCGAGCACGGCGCGTCCGGCGGCGGCGCTGGCGTCGGATGCGCGCGTGTGCGCAGGCCAGTGGCGGCGCTCGCGAATGCCGGTCATGAGTTCGAGGCGGCCGAAGGGCAGGCGCAGGCGTTCGTAGAGCGGGCGGAGTTGTTCCTCGATCGCGGCGGATGTCCAGACTTCGTCAGGCAGCGCGATGGCGAGGGATTCGATGTGGACGTTTTCGAACTTCATGAGTGGGAGGCGGAGTGCGCGAGCGCTAGAAATTCCAAATTCCAGTGATCAAATTCCAATGGGCGAGGCTCCGCCTCGTCCGGCGGCTGAAAGCCGCCGCTCCTTGTCGCATGCGCGTGTCTCACACGAGTTTGTCCATTGGAATTTGGCATTTGGAATTTGATCATTGGAATTTGGAATTTCCACCGGCGTCAGCCGGTGGCTCGGGTCTCATTGCGAGGCGGATGATTTCGGCGTCGTAAAAGTTGCCGCCGAGGCCGGCGTCGATGGTGAGCGTGGTGGCGTTGATGCCGCTGGCGCGCGGGCTGAGCAGGAACACGGCGGAGTCGGCGACTTCCCGCGTGGCGAGGTTGCGTTTGCGGAGGGTGAGTTTTTCGGAGTAAAGGTAGCTTTCGATGTAACCGGGGATGCCGGCGGAGGCGCTGGTTTTGAGCGGGCCGGCGCCGACGATGTTGAAGCGCACTTCGCGCGTGGCGGGATCGGCGGAGAAGGATTTTGCGAGGAAGCGCGAGGCGGATTCGAGCGCGGCCTTGATCGGGCCCATGTAGCCGTAGTTGTCGGGCGTGACGAGGAGCGACGAGATGCCGATGGTGACGACGGAGGCGTCGGACGCGAGGTGCTGCTTGAAGGCGCGGGCGATTTCGACGAGCGAGAAGGCGGAGATGGTCACGGCCTGGAGGAAGTCGGTGCGCTTGGTTTCGTCGAAGGGTTTCAGGCCCTCGGAGTAATTGGCGAAGGCGATGGAGTGGACGATGCCGTGGATGGGCGCGTGTCCGGCGGTGGCGATTTCGGCGGCGAGGCGCGCGGGCGCGCCTTCGTGTTCGACGTCGCAGATGAAAACGGGTTTTCCGGCGAGAAGGTTTTCGAGGGATTTTTTGCGCGCCTCGGAGCGGACGCTGTAAATGACGCGCGCGCCTTGTTCCTCGAGCGTGCGCGCGATGTGCCACGCGACGCTTTTGCGATTGGCGACGCCGAAGACGACAAATGTTTTTCCGGCGATTTGGAGGAAGTCGGTGCTCATATTGTTTCAGTTTTTCCGATTTCAGCCCTTCAGCCCTTCAGGCCTTGTGTCTCTGCCGGCCCAGAGGGCACCCCGTCAGAGCCAGCCCTTCGGGCCGCCACCTCCGGTGGCGCCATCTTCGCGCTGTCGCGCTCGTCAGCCTTTCCTGTTTGGCCTTCGGGTGTTTTCCAGACGACGGAATAATCGACGTTCATGACGCGCGTGCCGTCGGGTTTTTTGATTGAGCCGGTCATCATGGTGAAGCCGCCGAGGGTTTCTTTTTTCCTCACGTCGATGACGATGGTGTCACCGGGATAAACGGGGGCGCGGAAGCGCACGTCGTTTATTTTGGCGAGGAGCGGCACGCCTTCGCCGGGTTTGGCGCCCGCGGCCTGCGCCTGGCGGGCCATGTAGAGAGCGCCGGTTTGGAAGACGGCCTCGCAGAGCAGCACGCCGGGCGTGATGGGCGCGCCGGGATAGTGGCCGCGATAAAAATCCTCGTCGGCGCGCCATGTGCGGCGAGCGGTGAGTCCGTCGGCGGTTTCGGCGACGATTTCGTCCACAAACAAAAACGGCGGGCGATGCGGTATGAGTTCTGTGACTGCTTGCGTTGACATTAGTAAAAGGAGAATGAGAAGGGGCGTTTTGATGCGAGGCAAGAATCCGTTCTTTCACAAATGCGCAAAGTTGCCTACAAACACCGTTTTAATTTTGAAGACGCCGCGGAACATCCAGCTCATCGGGACCGAAGTCGCCATCGCGTGGGACGATGGCAGCGAGTCGTATTTTCAGGGTGAAAAGCTCCGCGCGGCGTCCCCGAGCGCCGAGACGCGGGGCGAAAAGGA
This sequence comes from Ereboglobus sp. PH5-10, assembly GCF_029504735.1. Classification (GTDB taxonomy): domain Bacteria; phylum Verrucomicrobiota; class Verrucomicrobiia; order Opitutales; family Opitutaceae; genus Ereboglobus. The sequence goes on from NZ_JAQFIP010000002.1 coordinate 12,969, forward strand.
CATCCTTGGCAACCAATACGGCGGGGACGGCCCGAGGGAGTTTCCGGGCGTGACGGTCGTCGGCTGGGCGCGCGTGGGCAATTACGCGCTGCGTTTCGATTTCAGCGACGGACATGGGAGCGGCATTTATAGCTTTGAGTATCTTGAGAAGTTGGCTCGCCAATTGTGATTTTTTATTTTGGATTTTCGATGTCAGACACTCATAGGCTCGTAGACTCGATTTTGGATTGCGCGCTTCCGCGCGAAAACGAAATCACGGTGGAGTGGCAGCTCCCAATCCAAAATCGAGAATCCAAAATCCAAAATTTCCACACACCATGAACTATCCAGCACGCACCAATAATCAGGAGATCGAGCTTGGCTCGACGTTTCAGCCGAAGTTCGGCGAGGACGGCCTCATCCCTTGCATCACGCAGGACATCACCACGGGGCAGGTTCTCATGTTTGCCTTCATGAACGCCGAGTCGTTCGCGCACACGCTCAAGACGCGCAAGGCCACCTACTGGAGCCGCTCGCGCAAAAAACTTTGGGTGAAGGGCGAGGAGTCCGGCAACGTGCAATGGGTGAAAGAAATCTACACCGACTGCGATCAGGACGTCGTCCTCGTAAAGGTTGAGCAAACCGGCTCGGCCAACGCCTCCTGCCACAACGGCTACAAGAGCTGCTTCTACCGCAAGTTTGCCGACCTCGACACCGCCGCCGCCGGCACCGAATACAAGCTCACGACAATCGCCGAACGCCTCTTCGACCCGGCGACGGTGTATAAGAAGAAGTAGCGAGTAGCGGGTAGTGAGTAGCGAGTAGATAGGTCGGCTAAACCACGCTTGCGTCCGGCTTCTACTCGCTACCCGCTACTCACTACTCGCTACTTTCCCCTCTTCCGCCATGTCCGCCACTTGGGATATTCTCAAAGTCATTTCCGATCCGACGCGGGTGCGTCTGCTCGCGTTGCTGCAACACGAGGAACTCGCCGTCGCGGAAATGCAGGATATCCTCGGCATGGCGCAATCGCGCATCTCGTCGCAGCTCGCGATTTTGCGGCAGGCGGGGCTTGTCGCGGATCGCCGCGAGGGGAAGAAGTCGTTTTACTCGTCGGTCGCGCAAGCCGATCCTGCGCAAAACGCGCTCGTCAAGGCGGCGTGCAATGCCGCGACGGGCGATCCCGCGCTTGTCGAGGATCGCGAAAATCTTGACCGCGTGCTCGCGCGCCGGCGCCAGCAATCCGAGGCGTATTTTAACCTCATCGCGGGCAAGCTCGGCAAAAACCATTGTCCCGGACGTTCGTGGGAGGCCATCGGGCATCTCGCGCTCCGTCTCACGCCCGCGATCACGATTGCCGATCTCGGGGCGGGGGAGGGGTTGGTTTCGCAACTCCTCGCGCGCCGCGCCGAGCGCGTTTGGTGCATCGACAATTCGCCGCGCATGGTCGAGGTCGGCACCGAGTTGGCCAAGCGCAACAACCTCGCCAACCTCGCCTACAAACTCGGCGACATCGAGGACGTGCCGCTGCCCGACGCGTCGGTCGATCTCGCGATACTCAGCCAGGCGCTCCACCACGCGCAGCATCCGCAAAAAGCGGTCGGCGAAGCGTGGCGCATACTGCGCCCCGGCGGACGCCTTCTAGTGCTCGACCTGAAGGCGCACACGTTTGAAAAAGCGCGCGAACTTTACTCCGATGTTTGGCTCGGCTTTCAGGAAAACGTGTTGCACGGATTTTTGAAAAAAGCCGGTTTCCAGCAAGTCGAGGTTTCGGTCGTCGCGCGCGAGCCGATGGAGCCGTTTTTCGAAACGCTCCTGGCGAGCGGAACGAAAGCGTGACGTTCGTAGGGGCGCACCTGGCGTGCGCCCTCGTGCCCGCCCGCTTTGTGCAAGCGCGCGCGGATCGTTTTTCGGATGCGAGGGCGCACGCGAGGTGCGCCCCTACGGCGTGTTTTTTCTGCAAATCCAACTTGCACGACACGGCTCCACGGAAACAATTGTCCGTTCATTCAGTCTTAGCACATTTTCAAACACACCATCTCCACATCACAGCTTATGATTACCGGTCCCGTTTGGTCCAAGAAACTCCGCGAAGAAATTGGCAAGGCAGTCATCGGTCAGGAGGCCACCATCGAGCGGCTGCTCGTCGCCCTGCTCGCCAATGGCCACGTGCTTCTCGAGGGCATGCCCGGCCTCGCGAAAACCCTCCTCGTCAAATCGCTCGGCACCGCGCTCGGCGTGCAGTTTGAGCGCATCCAGTTCACGCCCGACCTTCTGCCGAGCGACGTCGTGGGCACGATGGTTTTCCAGCCGAAAACCGGCGAGTTCGTGTCGCATCGCGGCCCGATTTTCGCGAACCTCGTGCTCGCCGACGAAATCAACCGCGCCCCCGCCAAGGTGCAAAGCGCGCTGCTTGAGGCCATGCAGGAGCGGCAGGTCACCATCGGCGGGCAAACGCATCCGCTCCCGAAGCCGTTTTTCGTGATGGCCACGCAAAACCCCGTCGAGCAGGAGGGCACTTATCCGCTTCCCGAGGCGCAAACCGACCGCTTCCTTTTCAAGCTCATCGTCGATTACCCGAGCAGCGACGAGGAATCGCAAATGATGCAGCGCTGGGGCCAGGTCACCAAGCAGCCCGAGCTGCTTCCCGTTTCCAGCGGCGAGGAGCTCCTCTCGTTGCGCACGGAAGTGGACAGGGTGCACGTCGCGCCCGCGATGCAGGGCTACATGCTCGCGCTCGTCCGCGCCACGCGCGCGCTGGCCGCCGATCCGTCCACGCAACTCGAGCCGAATGCCAGACGCCATCTTTCCTTCGGCGCCTCGCCCCGCGCCTCGCTCGCGCTCTACCAGGCTTCGCGCGCGCTCGCATGGATGCGCGGGCAGGATTTTGTCAGCCCGTCGCTCGTGCAAGACATCGCAACCGACGTCCTCCGCCACCGCATGGGCCTGACCTACGAGGCCGAGGCTGAAAACATAACCACCGACAAAGTCGTCGCCATGGTGCTCGACAAAACTCCGGTGCCGAAACTGTGAAGAAATTTTCGATTCTCGATTCTCGATTTGACGGACTGTCGCTAACGCTCGAAACGATTGCGCGCTACCGCGCGAAAACGAAATCGAAAATGGAGCGGTAGCTCCCAATCGAAAATCGAGAATCGAAAATCGAAAATTCCGCCATGTCCGCTCCTCTCACGCCACAGAATCTCCTTCCCGGAATCTCCAACCCGCTCGCGCTCCTGCGCAAGCTGGAGTGGCGCGTGCGCAATGCCGTCGAATCCACGCTCGGCGGCATTTACCGCTCGGCGTTTCGCGGGCGCGGCATGGAGTTCGACCAAGTCGTGCGTTACGAATTCGGAGACGACATCCGCGACATCGACTGGAACGTCACCGCGCGCCTCGGCGAACCCTACCGGAAAAAATTTGTCGAGGAGCGCGAGGTCACGCTGATCGTCGTTTTTGAGGACACGCCCAGCCTGCAATTCGGCTCCGCGGGCATTTCCAAGCGCGAGGCGCTGCTCGAACTCGCCGGGCTCGTCATGCTCCTCGGCGCGGTCAACCGCGACCGCGTCGGCACCATCCACGCCACGCCGCGCGGCTACACGCTTCACGAGCCGGTGCGCGGACGCGGCCCCATCATGCACGCCGCAGCCGAACTCTTCGGCCAGCCCGCGCCCGACATCACCGACGGCGCCACGACCGCCGCGATTCCGTGGCAGCTCCTCTCGCGCTCCGCTCCCAAGCACAGCATCATGATTTGGCTCGGCGATTTCGCCCCGCGCCCCGCGCCCGAGGGCTGGCCGATTTTCCAGCGCCGTTACCAGACGATGGGCTTTCGCATCGACGACCCGTGGGAGCGCGCGCTGCCCGCCGGCGAGGGCTTCGCCGCCTACGATCCGGTGAGCGGACGCCTCGTGAACATCGGCGGCACCTCCGCCGAGCGCGCCGCGCACGCCCGCTGGCGCGAGACGCGCGATGCCAACTGGCGCGCGCTTTTCCCCGACCAGTTCAGCCGCCTCCAAGTCGGCACCGACGAAAACCGCCTGGATGCGCTCGTCCGCTTTTTCCACAGGAGAATGAGCGCGCGCTGACGCGCGCGCAAATTCCAAATTCCAGCAGCCAAATTCCAGTAAAATTCCAATGACCAAATTCCAAAAAACAAACCGTTCCAACCTCGCGCTTGCGAACGGAGCGGCGGTCTCCAGGCCGCCGGACGAGGCGCAGCCTCGCCTCTTTGAAATTTGGAATTTGAAATCTGGAATTTCGTTGGAATTTGACCACTGGAATTTGGAATTTTTTCCACAGGAGGGCACCGCATAACCACTGATGTTTGACGGCACCTACATCTTCAAGGACCCGCTCTGGTTTCTCGCGTTGCTCGCCATCCCCGCGATCATGTGGCTGCGCTCGCGCCGCACCGTGCCCGTGTTGATCGTTCCGTTTGCCGCCGCGTGGCATCGCGCGTCGCTCACCGGCCCCTCGCGCTGGCCCGTCATTTTTGCCTCGCTCGGAATCGTCCTCATCACCATCGCGCTCGCGCGTCCGCAAAAAGTCGAGGACAAGCGCGAAGTCCGCACGCAAGGCTACGACCTCATGCTCTCCATCGACCTTTCCGGCTCGATGTATTCCGAGGACTTCACCGAGGGCGGCACGCCCATCAACCGCCTCCAGGCGATCAAACCCGTCATCAAGGCCTTCATCAACGACCGCCCCAGCGACCGCATCGGCGTCGTCCTTTTCGCCGGGCACGCCTACACGCTTGCGCCGCTCACCTTCGATCACGACTGGCTCGCGCGCCAGATCGAGCAAATCAACATCGGCCTCATCGAGGACGGCACGGCAATCGGCGACGGACTCGGCGTGGCGCTCACCCGGCTCGAACAATCCGAGCGCACCGAGGACGGCAACAAGCGCAAAGGCGCCTTCGTGATTCTCCTCACCGACGGCGCCAACAACCGCGGCATGCTCTCCCCGCAGCAAGCCACCGAAATCGCCAAGGAGCGCAACATCCCCGTCTACACCATCGGAGCCGGGCGCGAGGGCTGGGTGCCGTTTCCCGTCCTCGACCAAAATAGAAACCGCGTCGGCACGCGCCGCGTGGTCAGCGACCTCGACGAGGAAACGCTGCGCACCATCGCGCGCGAAACCGGCGGCCTCTATTTTCGCGCCCGCGACAACAACACCATCAAGTCCGCGTTCGCCGCCATCGACCGCGCGCAAAAAATCGAGTTTCAAGCCAAGTCCTACCTCGTCACCACCGAGTATTTCCACTGGTTCGCCATTCCCGGCGGCGCGCTCTTTTTACTCGCCGCATTGTTCACGCGCCTGAATACGCGCGCTTCATTCCGCACTCCGAGTTCCGAACTCCGCACTTCCACCCAATGAGTTTTTACTGGCCGCAACTTCTCTGGCTCCTCGCCATCCCCGCGTTTTTCCTGCTCGGGGAAATCGTGCGTCGCGCTGGTGTCGCGTTCACCTACCCGAAAATCCTCCGCGCCCGCGCCGGCCGACGCTCGCTCCGGCTTGAATCCGACAATCCAAAATCCAAAATCCAAAATCCAAAATCGTCCCGTCCCCGCGTGCTGCTCTACCTCGGCCTCGCGCTCGCCATCGCCGCGTGCGCCCGTCCGCAATGGGGACGCATCGAGGAACCCGTTTTCGACCAGTCCCGCGAAATCCTGATCGCGCTCGACCTCTCGCGCTCGATGGACGCGACCGATGTCAAGCCCACGCGCCTCGACCGCGCGCGCCTGCTCGTTTCCGGACTCCTCTCCGATCTCAAGGGCGAGCGCGTCGGCCTGATTGTTTTTGCCGGCACCGCGTTTTTGCAAAGCCCGCTCAGTTCCGACTACGAAATCCTTCGCGACTTCCTGCCGCTCATGGACACGAAGTATCTGCCCCAGGGCGGCACCGATTACACCGCGCTCCTGAACTCCGCGCTCGGCTCCTTCAGCCAGGGCGACGGCGCCGACCGCTTCCTCATCATCCTCAGCGACGGCGAGGCAAACGACGACACCTGGCGCACCCTCGTTGACAAACTCAAGGAGCGAAACATCCGCGTTGTCAGCCTCGGCGTCGGCACCGAGGCCGGCTCGATCATGCCCGACGGCGCGGGCGGACTCATCAAGGACGAGCGCGGCGCGGTCGTGCTCTCCAAGCTCGAAAGCAAAACCCTTCGCGAACTCGCCGAGGCCACCACCGGCGTCTATGCCGACGCCAGCAGTTGGGTCAACCTTGCCGAGATCATCGAGCAAACCGTCGCCACCGGACGCAAAGGCGCGTTTCGCGAGGAAAACCGCGTGCGCCTCGCCGAGCGCTACCAATGGCCGCTCGCCGCCGCGCTGCTCCTGCTCGCGTTCAGCTACTGGTTCGAGTTTCCCGTGCGCCCCAAAAACCGCGCCATCCGCCTCGCCCCGCAAAAGAAACATCCCGCCAACGTAGCGCAGACTGCCAAGTCTGCCCCTCCGCCACTCGCATGACACTGCGCCCGACATCTCTTTTTTCAAAAATCCCCGGTCGAATCAGCCTGATCGGACTGGCCGGCTTGCTCTGTCTCTCGCTCCCGCAACTTTTCGCCATCGAAGTCGCGAAACCCGCCGAACCCACCGAGCCGGCCGCGCCCGTCGAGGATCCCGCGAAGCCGCTCGGCGAACTCGTCGGACGACTCTCCGCGCTCGACACGCTCGCGCCGCGCGACTTCGCCGACTTCGCCACCGAGACGATCGCCTACAGCCAGGCCGTGCAGGCGTCGAAACAGCCTGTATCCGAAAAACCAATACGCGACGCGCTCGCCGCCGTTGACCAGGGCCGCAAGCTCGACCCCAAGGCCGCCGACTGGGACGACCTTCAATCCCGCCTCGAAAAATTCCTCGAAAAAACCGAGCAGCAAAACCAGGACCAGCAGCAACAGGACAAAAACGACCAGGACAAGCAGGATAAGGACAAACAAGACCAGCAGCAGAATCAGCAGGACAAACAAAACCAGTCCGGCGACAAAAACGACGACCAGCAAAACAAGCAGGACCAGCAAAACCAACAACAGCAGCAGGGTGACAAGTCCGAGCAGCAACAAGGCGACCAGCAAAAACAATCCGGCGAAAACCAGGACCAGCAGCAACAGCAAGGCTCGCAAGATCAGCAGAACCAGCAATCCGGCGACCAACAGCAGCAACAACAGGACAAGCAGGACGGCCAGGGCAAAAACGACAACGCCCAGGAGCAGGAACCCAAACCCAAACAGGAATCCGCGTTCGGTGACATGCGGAAAAAAGACGAGGACAAACAAAACGCCGGCCAGCAATCACAGGAGCAGCAGCAACAACAGCAACCCGAAGCCCAGCCCGAACAATCCGAAAACATGCAGCAAATCGGCGGCTCCGACGGCAAGGAGCAGAAGCCCATCGACTCGCGCCTGATCATCCCCATGCAGCAGCTCGATCAAGTGCGCGACAAGGACGCCCCCGCGATTCTTTTCCAGCGCATGCAAGCCGCGCAGGACGGCGGCCAGCAGCAACAATCCGCGCAACAACCCAAAGGCAAGAATTGGTAATGACGAACTTTCTCAGATTCACGATGACGCGACTCACCACAACTCTTCCGCTGCTCGCCACGCTGATCCTTTCGGCCCTTCAGCCCTTCAGCCTTTCAGCCCTTTCTCAAACCATCCGCTGGGACCCATCCGGCGGCAGCCTCGCCAAGGGCCAGGTCAGCCAGATCCAGCTCGTGTTTGAAAACTGCCAGCCGCAGGGCAACGTCGCGTTTCCACCCGTGGCCGGCCTCGAACTTCAGCACAACGGCAGCCGCTCGCAAAACTTCAGCAGCATCAACGGCCGCACCGTGCAAAGCGTCTCCTTCGGCTTCAACGCCCGCCCCACCACCGAGCAGCGCGTCACCATCCCCGCGTTCAAGATCAACACCGACAAGGGCGAGGTCACCGTGGCGTCCGTCAGTTTCGACGTCGGCGCGGCCACCGTGCAGGGCGGGCAACTCACGCTCGACCAAGTCGTCGGCTCCAAATTCATCGTTCCCCAAACCGTCTGGGCCGGCGAGGTGTTTCCCCTCACGTATCGCATCACCGCGCTAAAACGTTTCCTCAACTCGCTCGGCAGCGAGCACCCCGAGTGGGACTCGCTCCCGCTCAATCCCGAGCCCTGGCCGAAATACCAAGTGGCCGACGAACTCAAAAACGGCGAACCGTGGATCAACGTCACCTACACCACCCGCGCCATCGCGCGCGATCCCGGCGAGATCACGCTCAACCCCGCGCGCCACGCCGTCGCGCTCAACACCGGGCGCCGCGACATCTTCGGCTTCGCGCAACAGGAGCAATTTGCCATCACAAGCGACCAGCCCAAAATCACCGTCAAGCCGCTTCCCGCCGGCGCGCCCGCGAAATTCTCCGGCGCGGTCGGCCAGTTTAAACTCGAATCGAAAATCGTCCCCGAAAACGCCGCCGTCGGCGAACCCATCACCTGGACGCTCACGCTTTCCGGCCAGGGCAACTGGCCCGACATCCAATCGCTCCCCTCGCGTTCCGTCTCAAAGGATTTCCACGCCATCCAGCCGCAAGTGAAACGCACGCCGCAGGGTGAAAACGCGCTCTACGAATTCACCCTCTCCGAGGATGTCGTGCTCGTCCCCACCAAGCCCGGCCCCTACACGCTCGGCCCCGTCGAATGGAGTTACTTCGACCCCGCGCAAGGCCGCTACGTGACCGTCACCGCTCCCGCCGCAAAAATCACCGTCGCCCCCGCCGCCAACGCCGCCGCGCCCATCTTCGCCGGCTCGGGCACGCAAGCCGCGACGCCCACTCCCGGCGCGCTCACACTCGCCGACGCGCCGAAGCAACCCGCCAACATCCCCGGCGATCCGCTCCCCTCCGCCGCCCCCGCGCCGACACCGCTCCCGCGCTCCCCGCTCATTCTCTACCTTCTGGCCGCCGGCCTCTGGCCTCTTCTTCTCTGGCTCGTCCTTGCGTTTCTGCGCGCGCGCCGCACCGATCCAAACCGCCCTCAACGTGAAGCCCGCGCGCGCATCCAGAAAACACTCGCCGCAATCGACGAGACACCCGCCGCCGAACGCGAACGCCTCGTCTCGCTCCTGCAAGCCTGGCAGCACGACACCGCCATCCTCTGGAAAATCCCGCAAGTCGTGCCCTCCGCGTCGCTGTTCCTGAAAACAAACGACAAGGAAACCGGCGCCGCATGGTCCGCGCTCTGGAGCGACAGTGAACGCGCTCTCTACCGCGCCGGCTCGCCGCTTCCTCCCGACTGGAGCGCGCGCGCCCACGACGCGCTCGCCGCCAAACGCGCGCGCGGCTTCAACCCGCTCTCGCTCTTCGCCCCGCGCAACCTCTTCCCGCTCGCCGCGGCGCTGCTTGTTTCCATTTCAGTCCTTCAGCCCTTCAGCCCATCGGCCTTCGGCGCCACCAACACAAGCTCCGCTCAAACACCGGAAGCCGCCTACAAATCCGGCGATTTCAAAACCGCCGAAACCGCGTGGCGCCGCGCCGTCGAGGCCGCGCCGACCGATTGGGTGTCGCGCCACAACCTCTCGCTCTCGCTCGCGCAACAAGACCGCTGGGCCGAGGCGGGCGCGCACGCCTTTGCCGCGTTTGTGCAGCACCCGAACGAACCCGCGATGCTCCGCAATGTGCTCCTCACGCTCAGTCGCGCCGGATACACGCCGAGCGCGGTTGCGGAAGTCACGCGCCCCGGACCGGTGCGGGAAGTCGCGTTGCGCTATGCGCCCGCGCAATGGCAATGCGCGCTCGGCATGTCGGTCGCGCTCGCCGCGCTCGCCTTCGCGTTTGTGCTGCTCGCCGTTTACGGACGCCGCTTCCGGCTGCCGCTTTTCATCCTGGCGGGCGCGGCGTTTGGCTTCGCGGCGCTTGGCGTGACGGTGTCGCTGCTCAGCCTGCACGCCTACGGTTCCGCGAAGGACGAACGCGCGGTGATCGTATGGAAATCGGGATCGCTCCGCTCGATTCCGACAGTCGCCGACACAACGCAAAAAACCACGCCGCTCGCCGCGGGCACGGTTGCGATTGTCGACAAGGATTTCCCCGGCTGGGTGCGCCTCGTTTTCGAGGACGGCCAAACCGGCTGGGTGCCAAGGGAAGACATCGTGCGCTTGTGGAAGTGAGTTTGCGGGCGCGCGGCGGTTTTACGCATTCGGCAGGTTGTTCAGGAAAACGAGAATTTCCTTCAATCGCGCGAGCGGTTTGGGGGCGGCGAGTCGCGGGAAGCGCGTGCCGTGCATCACAAAAGCGTCGTGCTTGCCGGTGTTGCGCAGGCATTTCAGGCGGGTGCCGGCGGTTTCCACGCTGAGGATGTTTTTCTGCTCCGCGCGTATCCGGATTTCGGTGATTAAAAACAGCGCCTTCACTTCGTCGCCGTATTTGCCGAAACGGTCGCGCAGGTCGTTTTGGATTTGCTTGAGCGCGTCGGGGGTTTCGGCGAGCGCGAGGCGGCGATAGAAATCAATGCGCAGCCGCGTTTCCGAAATATACGCGCTCGGGATGCGCGCCTGGATTTTCGGAATCTCGACAATGCCGCTGGCGGCGTCCTCGGCCGCCTTGATCGCGGAGTAGGACGTGGCGTGGGCTTGGGAGTGTAGGGCGCGCTCGCCGGAATTGGGTTTGAGTTTTGTGGCGGCTCCGGGCGGCGGCTTCGGCGAAGCCGCCCTGCCTTCATCCGCCTCGCCCACATAGACAAAATCCAGCTTCACATTTGCGCGAATGCTCGCCGCCGTTTTTTCGCCTTTCAGGCGCGCCACCGATTGCCGCAACAACTGGCAATACAGCTCGAAGCCGACGCCGACGATGTGGCCGCTTTGCTCCGCGCCCAACAGGTTTCCCGCGCCGCGCAGTTCGAGGTCGCGCATTGCGATGCGGAAGCCCGCGCCGAGCTGGTTGTGCGCGCGGAGGGCGTTCAGGCGCTGGCGCGCGATTTCCACGAGGTGCGTGTGGCGGTGCAGCAGCAGATACGCGTAGGCTTGGTGCTTGAAACGCCCGACGCGGCCGCGGAGCTGGTAAAGTTGCGAGAGGCCGAAGCGATCCGCGCCCTCGATGATGATTGTGTTGCAGTTCGGAATATCGAGGCCGCTTTCGATAATGGTGGTGCAGACGAGGATGTCGTATTTGCCCGCGACAAAATCGGTCATCACATGCTCGAGGTCCTTTTCGTGCATTTGTCCGTGGCCGACGCCGATGCGCAGGTCGGGCAAAAGTTCGCGCAGGCGCGCGGCGACGAGGTCGATTGTTTGCACGCGGTTGTGCAGATAAAAAACTTGCCCGCCGCGTCGCAGCTCGTGGCGCACGGCCTCGACGATGAGTTTTTCGTCGTAGGTTTTGACGATGGTCTGGACGGGGTGGCGGTTGGTGGGCGCGGTTTCGATGACGCTCATGTCGCGCGCGCCGGTGAGCGCCATGTAGAGCGTGCGCGGGATCGGCGTGGCGCTCATCGAGAGCACGTCCACGGTGGCGCGCATGGTTTTGAGGCGCTCCTTGTGTTTCACGCCGAAACGCTGCTCCTCGTCGATGACAACGAGGCCAAGGTTGCGAAAGACGATGTCTTTTTGGAGAAGGCGGTGCGTGCCGATGAGGATGTCAACTTGTCCGGCGGCGGTGGCGGCGATGATTTTGTTCTGCTCGCCGCGCGTGCGGAAGCGCGAGACCATTTCGATCACGATCGGGTAGCCGGCCATGCGTTCGCGAAAGGTGTTGAGGTGTTGTTGCGCGAGCACGGTTGTCGGCACGAGGAGCGCGACCTGGTAGCCGTCCTGCACGGCCTTAAACGCGGCGCGGATGGCGACCTCGGTTTTGCCGAAGCCGACGTCGCCGCAGATGAGGCGGTCCATGCTGCGCTCGCGTTCCATGTCGGCCTTGGTTTCATCGATGGCGCGGAGCTGGTCGCGCGTTTCGGTGAATGGGAACGACGCCTCGAATTCCTTTTGCCAGGTGGTGTCGCCTCCAAAGGCGTGCCCGGACTGCGCCTCGCGCGCGGCCTGGATGCGGAGCAGTTCGGCGGCGAGGTCGATGGTGGCGACTTCGGCGGCGCGGCGTGTTTTTTCCCAGCGGTTGGTGCCGATGCGCCCGAGCTGCGGGCGCGTTTTGCTGAGGCCGACGTAGCGGCTGACGAGATGCGATTCCTGCAACGGAACGTGGAGCGTGACGCCGTCGTCGAACTCGAGCGAGATGACTTCGCGCATGCCCGTGGCGTGGTCGATTTTTGCGAGGCCGCGATAGATGGCGATGCCGTGCTGGATGTGGACAACGAGATCGCCCTCGACGAGCTCGGAGAAGTCGAGGAGCTGGTCGACTTGGGCGCGCTGCACGAGCGCGCGTTGTTGCAGCGCCGCGCCGCCGGCCCGTCGCGCGCGCTGGCGCCCGAAGAGTTCGGTTTCGGTGATGTAGAGCGCGGGTTGGAAAGGCGGCGCAGATATTTCTGCCTGTGCCACCTTGCGCGTTATGCGGAAGCCTTCGTTCAATGTGCCGCGCAGGTAGCGCGGACGGATTTTTTTGAAGGCGGTTGTGCCGGCGAGGATTTCCTTGGCGCGGTTTTCCTCGCCCTCCTTGGCGGTGATAATCGTGAGCGCGTAGCCGTCGCGGGTTGTCCATTGGGCGACTTGTTTCAGGAAACGCGCGCGGGCGTCCTCCTCGGCTTGGAGACGTTCGTTGGCGACGAGATCATTGGAGGGATAACTGCGGTGGTGAACAAGGCTGTCGGTTTCCCAAACAACTTCGCGCGTGCCGGGCGCGTCGAAAATTTCGCTGGCCTCGTCGAGATCGCTGACTCCAAAAAGTCCGGAGACTTTTTGGAGAAGGGTGAAGAGTGAAGGGGGAAGGGTGAAATCGGACGCAGGCGTGGTGCTGACGCCGGCTTCGCTGGAGAGCGCGTTGAAATTTTCCTCCAGCATTGCGGGTTCGACGAGGAGCAGGTTTGTGCCGGCGGGAAGGTAATCGGCCATGCCCGTCTTCGACGGCTCGAGGCGCACGCGCGGACTGGCGGAGAGCGTGATACTGGCAACGGATTCGCCCGAGCGTTGTGTGAGCGGATCGAAGGCGCGGATGTCCTCGATTTCATCGCCGAAAAAATCGAGGCGATAAGGTTGCGTGGCGGTGATCGGATAAACGTCGATGATGCCGCCGCGCACGGCGTAGCTGCCCGGCGCCTCGCAAACGGCCTCGCTGTCGTAGTCGAGCTCGCGGAGTTTTTCTATTAGCGCCTGAAACGGCTGCGCTTGTCCGCGCGAGAGCGTGATTTCCGCCGTGGCAAATTGCGCGAGGGCGGGGACGGGTTGTGACAATGCCGCGGGCGTTGTGACAATCAGTTTGGGGTGTGAAATTTTTGGTTCAGCGTTAAGGGAACCTCGCAGGGCGGAGAGGACGGTAAGGCGGTCGGCGCTGGCGGCAAAGGCTTCGCGCATGTCGCGCGTGTCGGGCATCGATTCGGGGAGGATGTAGATCGCGGCGGAGTTTCCGGTTTTCAGTTTGCGGTTTCCAGTTGGGGAATCTGTTGCGCCGGCAGTTTCAAAAAACGCGATATCCTCTGCGAGTTGTTCGGCGAGCTTGGGTTCGTCGACAACGATCAACCACAGCGGCGCGGGGTGGGCGCGCACGAGCTCGCCGATGACTGCGCCGCGGGCGGGCGGGCAGACTCCGACGTGCTTTGCTCGATACGGAATCGCTGAGGCTGACATTTATGTCGCAGATTGAACAACGAAGGTGCCGATGCGCGAAGTTTTTTTAATCGCGGAAGCGCGGAAGGGCGGAAAGGCGAAAATTCAGAATGAGATTTGATTCCGTGCTTCAGCTCTTCCGCGTTTCCGCGATGGGGTTTTCCTATTCGACGACGAGGGTGGTGCTGGCGGAGTGGGAGTTGTATTCGGGCGCATACATGCACTGGATTTCGGCGATGCCGCTTTCGTAGACGCCGCGCAGTTGCACGCGCACCGGATACTCGAACACATGCGTGCCGGCGGGCAGCCAGTCCATGAAGAAGTGCGTGGCGGTGTCGCGCGTGCTCTCATAGTAGCCGAGGCCGTTTTTCCAGCGGTAACCGCTCAGGACGTTGACCGGCTCGGTGCCGCTGCCTCGCTGGTCTTTCAAGTGCACGAACTCCATGTCTCGGTCGGTGCGCAGTTCGATGCGCGCGATGAGGGTGTCGCCGGGTTCGAGCTTGGTTTTGTCGAGCGCGACGAGGGTTGGGCCGCTCGATGTGTTGATTTGTTTCCAAAGGGTTTTCTTGAGCGTGAGCGGCGTGCCTTCGTGCGGGGTGATTTTGTCGATGGTTTGAAGATACTGCCAGGTGACGCCGCCCCACGCCGGGCCGGCGTCGGTTTTGGTGACGGTGATTTTTTCTCCCATTGACGGTGTGATCGAGGGGCCGGGGATGCGTTCGCGATAATAGCCGGTGCCGGCTTCGGATTGGGCGGGTTCGATTTTTTTGCCGCCAAGCGAAACGGTGACAAGGGCGTCGGAGGCGAGTTTGTCGGCGCCGCGCAGGAGCAGCGCGTAGACGGCGTCGGCGGTCGCCTTGGTGCTGGGCCAGGCTTGGGTTTGTTTTTGCTTGAGCAGCCAGAGTTGGAGGTCGGAGACGGCTTGGGTGTCGCGCGCGACTTCGTCGAAGACTTCGATCATGAGCGCCTGGGTTTCGATTGGGGCCTGCCACCAGAACCAGCCGCGGTTGGTGTCGGCCCAATACATGCCGAGTTCGTCGTGGTTTTGGGCGTGTTGCTTGAGCGAGGTGACGATGGCGGCGGGTGTGGCGGTGTCGCCCATTCGGGCGAGCGCGAGGGCGGCGTGGCCTTGGGATTGGCGCGGAAGCGAGAGCCAGTGTTTGCGGGCTTGCGCGGTGTAGAAGTCGTAGGCGGCGCGGGCGGTGTCGGGGATGGGGATTTGCTTCAGGTAGAAGCTGCGTGTGTAGAGTTGGAATGCGTCGGCGCTGCGGATGTGGTTGCCGTCGGGGTTGAAGTTTTCCGTGGCGATGAGCTCGGCATGGTGTTTGGCGAGGGCGGCGTCGAGCGCGGTGACGGCGCGCTTGAGCATGGTGTCGGCGCGGTTGTCGAGCGGGATGCCGAAGTGGCGCAGGCGCGCGAATCCGGCGACGAGGTAGCGGGTGATGTAGTCGCTGCCGCGTCCGCCGGGGAACCATGCCCAGAGTCCGTCGTTCATCTGGCGCTCGGCGAGTTGCGCGATGATGGCCTGGGTTTGCGCGGCGGTGCGGTTGGCATCGAAGAGATTTCCGATGGCGCGGCGGTTTTCACTTTCGCGCGTGGCGTCGCGCAGCCACGGGGTTTCCTCGATGAGCACGGATTTGAGGTCCTCGTTTTTGAGGAGGGGCGATTCGAGCGCGGGGGTGTTGCGCCATTGCTCGAAGACGCGCGCGATTTTCGGGTCGGAGTTGGCGATGTGCGCGGCGAGGGCGTTGGCGTAGTAGCGGTTGAAGAGTTGCTCGGTGCATTCGTGCGGGTATTCCATGAGGTTGGGCAGCGCAAGCACGGCATACCAAGCGGGGTTGCCGGTCATTTGCACGGTCAGGGATTCGTGGCGAAGGGCTGAAGGACTGAAGGACTGAAGGGCTGAAGTTTCGGACTCGGCCAGCTTGGGGAATCGGAAGGTGTAAGTGCCTTTGTCGCGGACGGGCAGTGTGATGGATTCGGTGACGAGCTGGCGGCGACTGAGGACGGGCAGGAAACCCTCCTCGCCGTCGCTGACCGCGCCGGTGGAGGCGACGGCTTTGTAGGTGAGAAAACCCTGGCCGTCGGGAATGGTGATGCGCCAGGAGAGCGTTTGGGATCTGTTTGCTCCCAAACTGAAGTTTACGGGTTTCTGTTCACTGTTTACAGTTGAGCCGGTGAAGAGATTCACGGCTTCGAGAGAGCTGGCGTCGGCGAAGCTGAGTTGGGCGGAGCCGGTTTGCGGCTTGTCCGTCATGTTGGTGACTTTGACGGTGAACTCGACGGTGTCGCCCTCGCGTAGGAAGCGCGGCGGGTTGGGTTGCACCATGAGGTCTTTTGCGGTGACGGCGGTGTCGGTGAGGATGGCGGAGCGCAGTTGTTTGTCGTGCGCGAAGCCGAGGAACTTCCAGCGGGTGAGCGCCTCGGGCACGGTGAACTCCATGCGCACGGAGCCGTCCGAATCGGTGAGAAGTTGCGGGAAGAAGAAAGCCGTTTCGTTAAGGTTCTTGCGCGCAGTGACGGCGGTCAGGTCGGGGGCGGGAGATAATGGAATGCCGTCAACGGAAAAAGCGGCGTGTTTGGGATCGAGACCGCCGACGCGAATAAACGAGGCTTCTTCATCGCTAAGGTCGAGCGTGACTCCGGGCATGTATTTCATGAACTCGCCCACGGTTTTATTAGAGATCTCACCAAAGTTATCAACGGAGACAGCCTCTATATATGATGATGCAGCTCTTTGCTGCATAACGCCGCTGGATTCTTCATCTGTCACGACATATCTATCCAGCTTGATAATATCATTCGTGTTAAATGATATGCCCCAATGGCGGTATTGTGAACCGTGATTAATCCTGTGGTATTTCAACTTAATCGAATAGATCACATCGTCGAACTCAATGCCTCTATTACTAATGCTCCAATTTCTATAATATCCGCTTTCGAAACGGAAGGGCGCGATGGTTGAGGGCCAGTTGTGGGGGCGATATTGATCGAGTGACGCGTCGTAGAGCGCGGCGGCGAATTCGGCGGCGACGGTAGTCGCATCCGGCGAGGTGATTTTGGCCGTCCATGTTTCGCGTCCGCCGGGAACGAGCTTGGAGTTAAAGTGCTCCCATGAGATTTTTAGTTTTTTGTTGCCCCAGGGGATGTCGATGCGGCGAGTTTTGGTGACGAGGCGGTTGTCGCGGACTTGCACAATGTTCAACGTGATGCCGCCGCGCATGGACTCTGTGATTTCAATGGGGATGTGTTGCTGTGAGGCGTTTGGTTTCGTCCAGAATGCGCGCAGAGTTTCGCCGTCCTGCTCGATGCTAATATGGGCGCGCGCAGTATCGTAACCGGAGCTCCAGAGCGCGGTGAGTGTGTCGCCGGGTTGCGCGGTCCAATTGGGCGCGGCGAGAGAGATGGGCTCCTTGATGGGATGGCGCGGGGCTTCGGGTGCGAGGACGCGGATTTCGGTTTGCGCGGTGACGGGTTTGCCGAAGCGATCCTGCGTGGTGACGATGGCGCGATAGATGCCGGCGGGGAGCTTCTGTGTGATTTTGGCAAGGCCGGTTTTTGAGTCGGTTGTGAATGCTTGGATGGCGAGAGCATCTTTTTCAGCAGGCCATTTCTGGGGATCAGGTGAAGTAGGGTCGATGGTAGAGTATTCGCTTGAGGCGCGATGATAATAGTAACGGCCTTTTTGCGCCTCGGGTTGCGGAACCGAGGCGGGTTGCGTGAGCGCGTGAAATGCGATTTGGCCGGTGGCGGATTGCGGGGCGCCGTCGAGCGTGGTGGTGGCGAGTTTCAGGGCGACTGGGGCTTGGTCGGTGAGCCAGTCGCCTTCGATTGTGATGTCGGCGGCGATCGCGGTGTAACCAACGGAGACGGTGCGCGAGGCGGTGCGTGTTTCGCCAGTGGTGTCGGTGACTTCGGCGGTGACGGAATAGGCGAACACGGGTTCGTTCTTGGCATCGGCGACGGGGTCGGGCAGGGCGGTGAATTCGAGTGTGAATTTGCCCGATGCGTCGGTTGTCGCGGTTCCGTGGGCGATGGCGTGGGGTTGGTTGGGAAGGAAGTCCGTCCACCAGCACCAGCGCGGCCAGCGGATGAGGCGCTGGACGCGCCAGGTAACCTTGGCTCCATCGATGGGTGCGCCGGTGTAGGAGACGGCGGCGCCGGCGAGGGTGACGGTGTCGTTGAGCTTGGGGGCGATTTCCGGTGCGGGGAGCGTGACCTCGAATTTTGGGCGTTTGTATTCCTCGACGTTGACGCTGGTGTCGCCGATCTCATTGGTTTGCGAATGGAGGCGATAGTATCCGGTGAGGCGTCCGGCGGGAACAGTGAAGCTGCCGGACACGGAGCCGAAGCCGTTGGTGACGAGTTCAAGTTTTCCCGCCTCCTTGCTGTTGGGGTCGGAGAGCACGATGGTGAGCCGATGATTGGTGAGAAGCGAGTAGTTGCCTTTCTTGGGAATGGCGCGCATGGCGACCGCCTTAAAATTGATGGATTGCCCCGGGCGGTAGATTGAGCGGTCTGTGAAAAAATAAATGCGGGTGTGTTCGTTTCCGGCGGGCGGATGGTTGGCGTATCCATAATCATTGCTGGAGACGGCGATTACCCGGCCATCGGGCGCAATCGCATGGATGACACGTAGCCTGTTGTGGCGAGGCGATTTCGCGCGGTTGTCGGTCAACAGGAAGAATCCATCCTCGTTCGCGGTGGTTTTCTCCACATGGTAGTTTTCGTTTTCACCATCAAACGCTGCGGAAACCGTGGCAGCCGGAACGGGATCGCCGGTAATCGCATTAACAACAAAGCCGGAGACGTTTCCATCCAGCCTGTTGTATCCGTTGTGGATGATGGCGAGGTCGGACACCCATACCGTGGCGGTTGTTATGACGTTTTTTTCCTCGGAAAAGTTTTTGTCAGGGCTGGCCGCGATGAGGTAAAGTCCCGGCTTGAGGTCGCGGGGCGCGGGAAGTTTTTCATCGCGATAACGGTAATCCGGCGTGGCGGGGAGGTTGGCATTCCAGGATTTCGCGATTTTGCGATCCTTGAATTGATCCCAATTCGCGGACATAAAGATGCTGTTTTGACTTTTGATGAGGGCGTTTTGATCGACCTCGTATGCTCGAAAATAGACTTTTTTGAGATTACGATACTGAACGCTAATGAAAGGAGCCGTGGCATCGTCCGAGATGGGCCAGGTGCTTTCAGTGGTGATGCTTTGAAGCGAACCGGCCTTGATCCTAACGATGATATTACGAAGGGAGTTGAATGCGCTTTTATTGAGCGAATTCGCGTCGTTGTTGACGGCGGCTTGGGCGATTGCGACTGCTTCGTCGGGGGCATCATGCTGCCGGAGTTGGGCAAGTGTGAGCGCGGCTGCGGTGGCGACGGAGGGTTCGGCGGGTGACGCGCGCTCAATGAAATCACGCAAAGCGGCGAAATAGCGGTCTTGGGCGGGCGAGCCGAGGATGCGCGCGGCCCAGTTGAGGCGGGAGTGCTCAATGTCGGCGAGGGCGAGTTGGGGGAGCGGGTCGTCGAGATGGAAGCGGAGGAGTTGTTGGTAGAGTTGGATGGCGCGAAGGACGGGTTGGGTGGTGCGGGCAACCTGCCCGAGTTCCGATTTCACGGGCGGGCTGCTCGTTCCACTTTCAGGGTTCCATGCGAGGAATTCTTCGAGGGAGCCGAGTATGGGGGAGTCGGGGGTGGGCTCGAAGGTATTCTCGGATTTGGCGACTCCCTGTTCGCCAGCACTGTAAAAGGCGATGGCTTCGTGGACGAGAAAATCGTAGAGGGTGGGGCGGTAGTCGTCGGGGAGATTGCCTTTGGCGAGGAGAGGTTCGAGTTTGGCGATGGGTGTTTTTTGGAGCACGACGGGATCGGCGAGCGCGGCCTCAAAATGTCGCGCGGTTTCGGCGAGGACGCGGCGGGCATCCCATGTGCGGAAATCGTCGGAGGGCTGCTCTGCGGTTTGTGTGCGTTGGAGGAGTTGCCAGCGGTTTTGTTGGTAGTAGTTCCACCATGTTTTTGCGAGCGCGGCTTCGAGAAGCGGGCGCATTGACGCAGGTAGCGCGGGCGCGTGGTCGTCGGCCAGCCATGCGGTGAGCGAACGAATGCGCGCGGCGGGTTGGCCGCGGCGGTCCACGTTGGCGGCGTCGGCTTGCGCTTTGATGAGAATTGCACGGACGGCTTCGGGCCAGGCTTCGTCGGCGATGGCTCCGGTGATTATTTTATCGAGCGCGGCGGAGGCGGTTTTGGGCTGGCCTGCTTTTTGTGCGTCGGCGACAGCGCGCCAGTCCGCGGCGCGATCCGCCGCGAAGAGTGAAGGGTGAAGGGTGAAGAGCGAAAGGAGGAGCGCGAGGACGAGCGGGAGGTTGCGTTTCATATAAAGGAAAAACGGTTGAGTTGAGTTTTTATTAACCACGGAGAGGCACGGAGGAATTCATGAGGAATGGCTGATCAATTTTTCTCTGTCTCCGTGCATCTCCGTGTTCTCCGTGGTTAATTATTGGTTTGTTTTTTCGGCAAGTTCTTCGAGGGGGTAGGTGATGATTTCGGCGATGGTGGGATGATACCAGGGAGCGCGGAGCATGTCGTGGACTGTCGCGCGCATTACGAGCGGGGTGCTGAAGATGTGAATCAGCTCGCCGGCGTCGCGGCCCACGATTTCGGCGCCGAGGATGCGGCCGCGTTTTGGGTCGGCGAGGACTTTTACGTAGCCGGCGTTGGCGTCCATGAGGATGGTTTTGCCGTGGTCGTTGTAGGGATAGCTGGCGGCGATGAAGGGGATTTTTTTTGCGCGGAGCTGGCTTTCGAGCAGACCGATGGTGGCGAGCGCGGGGTCGGTGAAGACGACGTTGAGGAGGTGCGTTGGAGAGAGGATTGCGGGGATGCGCGGCGGGCGGGTTGACGGGAGAAATGCGTGGCGGGCGGCGAGTTCGCCTTGGGCGATGGCGAGGTGCACGATGTCGTTGGGACCGCAGACATCGCCGCCGGCGTAGATGTGCGGCGCGGTGGTTTGCTGGTGGCGGTTGGCGCGGATGCGGCCGGCGGGTGTGAGGCGGACGCCGGCGGCGGCGAGATTGAGGCCGGCGGTGTTGGGTTCGCGTCCGAGGGCGTTGAAGAGGTGGGCGGCTTCGCGGGCGACGCTTTTTGTGGTGCCGTTGCGCGTGTGCGCGAAGGTTACGCGGACGCCGCGTTTTGTCCGCGCGATTTTTTCTATGCGAGTGTGGGTAAAGAGTTCGACGCCCTCGTCGCGGAGCGCCTGCTGAATGACGGCGCTGGCCTCGGGGGAGTGATCGCGGAGGATGTTGGGGCTGCGCTGGATGAGCGTCACGCGGACGCCGAGGCGGCGGAGGTATTGCGTGAGTTCGACGGCGATGATGCCGCCGCCGAGGACGATCACGCTTTTGGGGATGAAGTTGAGGTCGAGGACGTCGTCGCTTGTCCAGTGCGGGGTGTCGGCGAGGCCGTGTATTGGCGGAGTGGATACGCGCGAGCCGGTGGCGATGAGGATTTTTTTTGCGGAGAGCCGGGTGCGTTTGTCGTCGTTGAGTTCGACGGTGTGCGGGTCGATGAATCGGGCGTTTGCGCGGTAGAGGTCGTATTTGCCGGAGTTCATGGCGCGCGCGCGGTAGTCGGCGAACTCGGCGATGATTTTTTTCTTCCGCGCGTGCATGGCGCGGATATCCGGGCGCGCGACGGGGATGTGGAGGCCGAAGGTTTTGCCTTTTTGCGCGAGGTGGAGAACCTCGGTCATCCAGAGGAGGGTTTTCGAAGGCATGCATCCGCGAAGAATGCACAGGCCGCCGAGTTCGCGCGCGCCGTCAACGATGGCGACGCGTTTGCCGAATTCGTCGCGCGCGACTCGCGCCGCGTTAAAACCGGCGGAGCCGCCGCCGAGGACGAGAAGGTCGTAGGGTTTGGTGGGCATGTGAAAAAGGTTTGCTGGCGTTAAATTTCAGGCAGGGGAGCGGCGGAAGGGTGAAGAGTGAATGGTGACGGGTGAAAACGGAAGAAGTGCGCTTTTTCCTCACTCTTTCTTTTTCAGGTTTCACTCTTCCGCGCAGCGGCTCAGGCGCAAATGGAGGCTTGGATTTCGCGGGCTTTTTCGGGGGTGGTGAGTTTTTCGACGAGCACCAGTCCGAAGTCGATGGCGGTGCCGGCGCCGCGCGAGGTGATGATGTTGGCGTCAACAACAACGCGTTCTTGCATGAGCGCGGTGGGGAGTTCGTTGAGGACGGATGTGTGGCAGGTGTAGCGGAGGCCGGCGAGGAGGCCGGCGTCGTTGAGGACGGTGGGCGCGGCGCAGATGGCGGCGAGCCAGTGGCCGGCCCCGGCGTGGGCGCGCACGAGCGCGGAGACGCGCGGATCGGCGCGGAGGAGTTTCACGCCGGGGCCGCCGGGGATGAGGAGCATGTCGCGAAGTTTTTCCGAATTTGCGGAAAGTGTGGCGTCGGCTTGGATTGTGATGCCGTTGCGGCCGTTCACGGAGAGGGTTTCCGTGAGCGAGGCGGTGGTGACCCCGACTCCGGCGCGGCGGAGCATGTCGATGGGGGCGATGGCTTCGAGTTCCTCAAAGCCTTCCGGCAATAGTGCAAGGACTGTTGGCATGATGGGTGTGAAAACGGAAGGAGTTAGGATGTAGGAGTCAGGAGTCAGAATACAAGAGTCAGGAGTTGAATAATGGTGAAGTGTGGAAACAAGACTACACAGAATGAGGGCGGTTGCACTCGGAAAGTTTGAGGGGGCGGCTCGGGACGGGCTGCGCAAAAAAGCCGAGCGGGGGCTCGGCTTTTTCCGGGACGCGGGTGCGCGAGGGTTTTAGGAGACCGATTGTGTGTTGGCCTCGATGAACTCGCGGATGACCTCCATGCGTTTGCGCTGGCGCGTTTCCTCGGCGACTTCGGCGCGCGAGCGCAGGGCCTCGTTTTGCGCCATGGCTTTTCGCATTTTTATGAGGGCGGAGTTTTGCAACTGCCGGATGCGTTCGCGTGTGATGCGGAATTTCACGCCGATTTCCTCAAGGGTCATTTCGTTGAGCCCTTCGAGGCCAAAGCGCAGTTTGATGATTTCGGCTTCGCGCGGGTCGAGCGCGTTGATCATGTTGCGGAGATCGATGCTAAGATTGCGCGCGCGCAGGCTGTCGAACGGGTCCGCGGTGTTTTCGTCGCCAATGAGTTCCCCAAGGGGCGCCGAGTCGCTGTCGCTGCCGACGGGGGCGTCGAGCGAGCTTGGGCGGGCGCTGACGGATTTGAGGTGCGTGACCTTGGCGGTCGGAATCTGGAGTTCGGCGGCGAGCTCCTCGTCGGTCGGCTCGCGTCCGAGTTCCTCGCTGAGCGCGTGGGCGGCGCGGCGGAGTTTTGAGATTTTTTCGACGAGATGGACGGGCAGGCGGATCGTTTTGCTTTGGTTGGCGAGGGCGCGCTTGATCGATTGTTTGATCCACCACGCGGCGTAGGTGGAGAGTTTTCCGCCCTTGTCGGGGTCAAAGCGCTCGACGGCCTTGATTAGGCCGATGTTGCCCTCGCTAATGAGGTCGAGGAAGGGGAGGCCGAAGTCCTTGTAATCGCGGGCGATTCTCACGACGAGTCGGAGGTTGGCCTTGATCATGTGGTCGCGGGCTTCCTTGTCGCCGCTGAGGACGCGGCGGGCGAGGGCGGTTTCCTCCTCCAAGCTAAGAAGCGGCGTCCTGCCGATTTCCTGCAAGTAGAGTTGCAGGTTGCTTCGTCCGGCGGACTCGGTCTCGACGGAGGGGGCCTCGTATTTTTCAAGAAACGACGGCGGCGCATCCGGCGATGGCATGCGGTTTGGCGCGAAGGGGGGTGTGGTTGTCAGTTCGGTTTCATCATGCTGTGCATGTGTGTTATTTTGGTATGGTTGATTGAACATGGGCTGCATTTCTACGTGTGTTTGAGTGCTTTTGTGGGCGCGCCACTGATGTTACTCGATTTAAAAATGCGCAAAAAATTGTTAATAAATCGCGATTTGGCAGGTGTTTATATTTTATTTACAATTTCGCGCGGAAAGTCGGGCGCCAAGTGGGGGTAAATACCAAGAATCGTGTGTGAGTGCCTGCGACGTGTGCGCTGGAATCCGTGGAGGCAAACATAACAGCACTTGTTTGCGCCTAAATTGCTGAAAAAGGCGGAGCGTTCGTTTTTGGGCTCAATGTATTTGCATGGCGGGCTTCCAGCCTTCAATGATTCCGCCAATTCATGACCAGCCTTTCAACAGAACTTTTTGTCATTTTCCTTTTGTTGCTGGCCAACGGCTTTTTTGCGCTCGCGGAGATTGCAGTCGTCTCGGCCCGCAAGGCCCGCCTGAAGCAACTCGCCGACGAGGGCAAGGCGCGCGCTGCGGTCGCGCTCGCCACGGCGATCTCGCCGACCCGCTTCCTGTCCACCGTGCAAATCGGAATCACGCTGATCGGTTACACGAATGTCGCGTTCAGTAGCGAGACTGTCGGCAGGAAACTGGATGTGTTGCTGGCGCAGGTGTCGTGGATGCCGGCGTTCACCCGGGAAATCGCCATCGCGCTGGTTGTTGTCGTGCTGACGCTCGGCACGGTTGTCTTGGGCGAGCTGGTGCCGAAACGGATCGCGCTTGCGTATCCCGAGCGCATCGCGATGTGGACGGCGCCCATCCTCAACAAGCTCGCGGTCGTGGTCTCGCCGGTTGTCGCGTTGCTGTCATATTTGACCGAGGGATTCCTGCGTATTTTCGGACTGAACAAGGCGCCGAAGGACGCGCCCGTCTCGGACGAGGAGGTCAACATACTCATCGAGCAGGGATTGCACGCGGGCGTGTTCAACAAGGCCGAGCAGGAAATGGTGGAAGGCGTGCTCGAACTCGACCAGATGGCCGTGACCGCGATCATGACGCCCCGCCCGAAGATTGTTTTTCTCAACCTCGACGACACCGAGGAGGTGAACTGGCGCAAAATCGTGGCGAGCGGCCATTCGTATTTTCCCGTTTACCAAGGCAGCCGCGATCATGTGCTCGGCATGATCGCCGTGAAGGCGCTCTGGGCGCATTCGGCGATCGGGTTAAAAACCAATTTGAAGGACCTGCTCGTTTCGCCGCTGGTGGTGCCCGAGACGATGATGGCGATGCACCTCCTGGAGTCGTTCAAGAAGACCGGCAAGCACATCGCGCTTATAACCGACGAGTTCGGCGCGATCCAGGGGCTCGTCACGCTCATTGACGTGCTCGAGGCGATTGTCGGCGACCTGCCCGCGCAGGACAGCCGCGAGGCGCCCGCATCGAAACAGCGCGAGGACGGCTCGTGGCTGATCGACGCCACTCTGACCACGGGCGACTTAAAATCGCTGCTCAACATCGACGAGCTTCCCCACGAGGAGGAGGCGGATTTTCAAACGCTCGGCGGTTTCATGGTGACGAATTTCGGACGCATTCCCGCGTCCGGGGACTTCTTTGAATACGCGGGCTGGCGCTTCGAAATCGTGGACATGGACCGCCACCGCGTGGACAAGGTGCTCGTGAGCAAAGTGGATGCGGGCGCGGCGGAGAAGTAGCAACGCCTTCCGCAATATGGTTCATGGTTGGCGATGGCGGAAAATGCCTCGCGTATTCAGTTTTCGAATACATGATTCAAGGGGCGTGGATCTTCGATTGCGCAACCCTTTCAGGGTTGTGTGCGTTTTTTTCCAATTCCCCAGGGTGGCTTGCGCTTCGCTGCAGCAACCCTGGGCTGTCTTATGGAAGCCCGTTGGGCTTCAATACCGATGTTTTATAAAAGTGTTTGGGTGGATGCGGTTGCCAAGTGCGCCAATCGGTCGAAGCGTTCGTTTTCCACCATGGTGCGTAGGGGCGTCGCTTGCGACGCCCGTGAACGGCGCGCATTGTCCCCAAGCAGGGCGTCGCTTGCGACGCCCCTACGAGAGTAATTTCGTCATGGGTTGCGAGCTCAGTAGCGTGCCGGGGCTGATGGAACATTTAATCTGGTAGTCGGCCGCGGGAACCATTTTGCCGTATGGGCGTTGCAGGCGGTGAATGCGAAGGATGCCGTCGGCAGTGGCGATGTGGATGATGCTGGTGTCAGAGGGAAGGATAGTGCCGGGCGGGAGCGGATCCGCCGTGCCAGCCAATCCGCCGGCTGCCCACATCAGCGTATTGCCAAATGACACGCAACTGACCTTGCCCTTGTAACCCGACAGTATGCGCATCCATGTGGGAATGGTCCATTCCACGCTATCCGCCTGGCCGAATTTTATCGGGTGGGTGCCGTTGATTTCGACGCTGCACGCTGGCCACGGATAAAGGCCGTTGATGCGGGCGGCGAGCACGGCGGCGGGGACGTTGAAATCGAGCGCGCTATCGGCCTTGTCAAGGCGCCGGCAAAAGGTGGCGTCCGCCTCGTTTTGTTCGGTGAACTGAAGCCCGCCGGTTGCGAGTCGGGGAAGCGCGCGGGCGATGAGGGGGACGCAGGCGGCGGCGAGTTTTTGCTCCACGTCGAGCGCCGTATCCAGATTTTCGATACGAACGCGCTCGACATCGGCGACGGGGCCGGCGTCGAGTTTACGGACGATGCGCATGAGCGAGACGCCGGTTTCGCGCTCGCCGCACGCGATGGCGGTCTGGATGGGCGACGCGCCGCGATACTTGGGAAGCAGCGAGGTGTGGAGGTTGAGCGTGCCGAGGCGGGGCGTGTTGATGAAGTCGTCGCGCAGGATGTGCCCGTAGGCCATGACGAGCGAGAGGTCGGGCGCGAGCGAGGCGAGTTCGGCGCGGGTTTCACCGGTGAGTTTTTCCGGCTGGTGCACGGGGATGCCGTGCTCGAGCGCCCACGTTTTTATGGCGTTGGGCCGGATTTTCATGCCGCGCCCCGAGGGGCGGTCGGGCTGCGTGTAAACCGCGACGATGCGCGCGTGCTGTGCGCCGTCGGCGCCGGCGATCCAGTTGAGAAGCGGCAGGGCGATGGGATCGGAACCCATGAAAACGATGCGAAGCATGGAGAAGGGTGAAGAGTGAATGGTGAAGAGTGAAAGAAAGGCACTGCGGCCGGGATAGTGACTCGTGCGTTCGACAATTTAAGCCGCTGTGAGTAATCAGTCCTCGATTGTTTCGAAAGGTTGGAAGTCGTCGTCATCGCCGCCGGGAGTTTCGCCGGCGGGCGAGTTTTTGCGGAGGCGGGCGAGGTGCGCGCGTTTTTCGTCGCTGTATTTGCCGACGCGCTCGGGGTCGATTTTTTTGCCGACGAGGTCGAAATAAACGGGGCAGCCGTGGAGATCGAATTCGTTGATAACGCCGGCCTCCAGGTAGCGGCGGTAGTTTTCGGCGAGGTTTCCCTCGCGGTTGCAGAAAATTTTTATCCGGAAGGGGTGGTTGCTGGTTTGCGTGGCGTAGTAGATGCGGAAGCGGCGGCCGGCGACGGCGGGCGGCGGTGTGCGCTCGGCGAGGTGGACGATGAGTTTGTTGAGTCGCGCGGTGGGGATTTTTTTATCGAGGACGCGATGCAGTTTCACGGCGCTGTTTAACATGCGCGACACTTCGTAGCCGCTCATGGCCGAGACAAAGATGAGGGGCGCGCCGGGCGTGAAGTAGAGGCGCTCGAACACGGCTTTCTCGTATTTCTCTCGGTATTCGCGCTCATCCTTGAATCCGCGCAGCGCGGTGCCGGCGGTCGTGCCGTCGGCGAACGCCTTGTGCACGAGATCCCATTTGTTGACGACGACGATGATGGGTTTGTGCTCCTTGATGGCTTCGCCGGCGATGGCCTTGTCCTGCTGGGTGACGCCTTCCATGGCGTCGAGAACCACAAAGACGACGTCGGTTTCCTTGATCGAGTCGAGCGAGCGGAGGCGCGAAAAATATTCGACGGGCGATGCGAGCTTGGTCGCGGCCTTGATGCCGGCGGTGTCGATGAGGCGGAAGGGGTGGAGTTTTTTGTCGCGTCCCCGGAATTGGAAGTCGTAGGTGACCGCGTCGCGCGTGGTGCCGGGCACGTCGCTGACGATGAGGCGGTCGGAGCGGAGGAGGCGGTTGGAGAGCGAGGATTTGCCGACATTGGGGCGCCCGATGAAGCAGACGCAGAGAGGTTTCGGCGCGCCATCTTGTGTTTCTACCGCCTCGCCGGTGTCGCTGGCGTCGAGGTGTTGTTTTATCGCGGTGCGAAGGTCGGTTTCGCCGCGTCCGTGCTCGGCGGAGATGAAGAGGGGCTCGCCGAGGCCGAGGCGGTAGGCTTCGGCGACGTCGATTTTTTCCTCGCCGAAATCGGCCTTGTTCACAACGAGGAGCACGGGCTTTTTGCCTTTGCGCAGCTCGGCGGCGATGCGTGTGTCGAGCGCGGTGAGGCCCTCGAGTCCGTCGACGACAAAGAGGATGAGCGTGGCGGTGTCGATGGCGAAGGAGACTTGTTTTTCGGACGCGGCGATGAGTTGCGCGGGCGTCTCTCCGCCCTTGAGCCCGAGTCCGCCGGTGTCCTGGAGCGTGTAGTCGCCGTCGGCGATGCGCGTGGTGACGACGTCGCGCGTGATGCCGGGCTTGTCGTGGACAATGGAAATGCGTTTGCGCGCGAGCCTGTTGAAGAGGCGGCTTTTGCCGACATTGGGACGACCTACGATGACAACGGAGCGGGACATGGGAAAAAAGGAGTCAGGATTCAGAATACAGGAGTCAGGAGGGCGCTGCCGCGCCGAAAGTTTTTTAATGATGAGATTTGGTTTGAGACACTGGCGATCCGGCTCTCCGGCCTTTGGCTTTCTGATTCAGCCTTTCAGCCGTTCAGTTCTTCAGCCCTTCCTTCGCTACGCTCCGGCCTGGGTGTCGAAGGTGACTTTGTTTAGGTTGTTCTGCTTGAGATCGTCGATCAGCGAAATGATTTTTTGATAGGGCACGTTGCCGTCGGCGCGGATACGGATGACGATGTTTGCCGGGTTTGCGCCAAGGGCCTTGAGGCGGGTGCGGAGTTCGCTGAGCGTGACCAGTTGTTGATCGATGAAGTAGTCGCCTTGTTCGCGGATGGTGACGGCGATGAATTGGGTTTTCGGGTCGGGCTTCAGGCCTTCGGACGGAGATTGGATGGGCAGGTTTACGGGAATGGTTTGCTCCTGGTTGATCAGGGGCGTGGCGATCATGAAAATGATCAGAAGCGTGAAGCCGAGGTCGATCAGGTTGGTGACGTTCAACTCTGCGATCGGGTGCGACTGGCGCGGGCGTCTGACAAAACGGGACATTGTGGTGGAAGTTCTGAAGTTCTGAAAACCTGAATGCTGAATTTCGGAACTTCGTCGGTGTGAGATTTGTGGTGTCTGGGATGATTTTTTCAGCCTTCAGGCCTTCAGGTTTTCAGGCTTTTCCCCTTATTGTGATTCGAGCTCGATGCGGTCGGAGAGGGAGCTGGCGAAGTTTTCGAGCTCGGTGATGAGGCGTTTGTTGTTTGAGAAAAGATAATTGTATCCGAACATCGAGGGAATCGCGACCACGAGGCCGGCGACCGTGGTGAGGAGCGCGGAGGCGACGCCCGGCGCGAGGGTCTGGATGCTGGCGGTTTGCTGCACGGTAACGGCGTTGAAGGATTCCATGACGCCCCAGACGGTGCCGAGCAGCCCGAGGAAGGGCGCGCCGGACACGATCGAGGCGAGAAACACCATGCTCGACTCATAGTTGAGGATCTGGCGCGAGAGGGCGCGCTGGAGGGCGTTTTCGGTGTGCTCGAGACGGTATTGTTTTGTGTCGATTCCCTTGGCCTTGCCGATCTCGGCGGCGCGCCAGTAGGCGTTGATTGCGTCGGCGAAAAGGTCGCCGTAGGGGATCGAGCGTTTGTTGCGGTAGGACTCGGGGAGATCGAGCAGCGATCGCTGGTCGCGGAGGTGCTGGTCGAAGGCGAGATTGAGCCGGCGGAGTTGCGCGAGGTCGTTGCGTTTGCCGATCATCACGGCCCATGCGATGATGCTGGCCACGGCGAGCCCGCACACGATGACCTTGCCGACAAGATCGCAGCGCATGAACACATCAACAACGGAAATACTTGCCAGGATCGAATACATGAACGTGAAAACAATGAAAATGGTTTGAGTTTTGAAAAACGAAGATTGAAGCGTTGCGGTTTTTGGGGGCGGGCATCAACAGGAAAAGGGCGTTTGTGCGCGGTTTTTCTTTGCGGGAGGCGGAATGTGCGCGGGGTTTTTCGCGCGAAGGCGGATCGGGCGCATTTTCGATGTTGCGCCGCGCGCCCGCCGATTGCACACAGACAGGTTCATTTTTTCACTCATGAGTCTCGACACGCCCAAGCCACAATCCATCAACGGCGCCGCCTTCAAGGTCGGCATCGTAGCCGCGCGCTTCAACGGCGTGCTCGTCGATGCGCTTCTGCATCAGGCATACGAGACGCTCGTCAGCGCCGGCGTTAAGGAAAAAAACATCCGCATCCACCGCGTGCCCGGCTCGAACGAGGCGCCCTCCGCCGTGCAACTGCTCGCCGCCTCGCAAAAGCCCGACGTTCTCATCGCGCTCGGCGTGCTCATACGCGGCGACACCATCCACTATGAGGTGATCGCCGACGCCTCCGCGCACGCGCTCCAGCGGGTCGCGCTCGACACGCGCACGCCGGTCATCAACGGCATCATTGTCGCCGAAAACCAGCAGCAGGCAAAAACGCGCTGCCTCGGCAAGATCTCGCGCGGTGGCGAGTTCGCGCACACCGCGCTCGAAATGGCCGCGTTGAAGAAAACCCTTTCCGCAAAAAAATGAACCACGGTAAAAAAGGCATCTTTGCCCAGCGCCGCGACGGCCGCGTCGCCGCCATGCAGTTTCTCTACGCTTGGAGCCTCAACGCGCCCGCGAACCTCGCGCAGGATTTGCACGTGTTTTTCCAATCACAACAAAACCCCCGCGAGCATTACGCGTTCGGCGAGGAGCTCATCAATGGCGTGATCGAAAACCTCGGCGAGATCGACGCCCGCATCAAGGAGTTCGCGCACAACTGGGAGTTCGACCGCATCGCGCGCATCGACCTCGCGATCCTGCGCATGGCGATTTTCGAGATGACGCATCGCAAGGACATCCCGCCCATCGTCTCCATCAACGAGGCCATCGACCTCTCGAAACAATTTTCCACGCACGATTCAAAACGCTTCATCAACGGCATCCTCGACCGGCTTAAAGACCAGCTCGGACGCGACGCCCGAAAAGCCGAGTGATTTTGAAAGGCTGAATGGCTGAAAGGCTGAAAGGCTGAAAAAGAAAATCAACGGCCGGAGCGCCAGAACGCCGGATTCCGCCCCTTTCCGCATCTTAAATTTGAATCTTCAACCTAAAACACTCATCGGCGCGGCAGCGCCCTCCTGACTCCTGACTCCTGACTCCTGACTCCTTCCGCATTCAGTCTTTCAGCCATTTTCTTATTTCCATGTTTGGTTTATTTAAAAAATTCAAAGACGGCCTCTCGAAAACCGTCACGGCCATTGCCTCGAAAACAGCCGCGCTTTTTGGCGGCAAACCAATCGACGCCTCATCGCTGGAAACCCTGGAGGAGGCGCTTTACACGGCGGATTTCGGAGTCGAGACAACCGAGGAAATTTTGCAGGAAATTCAGTCCGCCTACAAAAAGGACAAGACGCTCCGCGGACAGCAGGCGGCCGAAATCGGCGCGGCGGTTTTGCGCCGCGTGCTCGCCGGCTCCGAGGGTCGCCTCGAGGACACGCCGCCGTCCACCGCCGACGATGGCGCGCCGAATCCCACGGTCATCGCCATGATCGGCGTCAACGGCTCCGGCAAAACCACCACGTCGGCCAAGCTCGCGTGGCGCTTGCGCGAAGACAACAAAACCGTCGTGCTCGCCGCGTGCGACACCTTCCGCGCCGCCGCCGTTGAGCAGCTCAAAACCTGGGCCGCGCGTCTTGAACTCGACATCGTCGCGAGCCACACCGGCGCCGATTCCGCGGCCGTAGCTTATGACGCATGGCAGGCGGCGAAGGCGCGCAAGCGCGACGTCCTCATCGTCGATACCGCCGGGCGCCTCCACACCAAGGCGAATCTCATGGAGGAACTTGCGAAAATCCGCCGCGTGCTCCAGAAAAACGACCCGTCCGCGCCGCAGCATCGCTGGCTTGTTGTCGATGGCAGCCTCGGTTCCAACTCGATCCAACAGGCGAAGGTTTTCCATGAAAGCTTCAACCTCACCGGCCTCGTGCTCACGAAACTCGACGGCACCAGCCGCGGCGGCGCGATTGTGGGAATCTACCGCCAGCTCAAGCTCCCCATCTATTTCCTCGGTTTCGGCGAGCAACCCGAAGACCTCCAGCCCTTCTCAATCGACAACTACGTGAACGCAGTCTTCGGCTTGGAGAATGGGAATTAAGCCATCGCGCGTCCAGCGTCAGGAACAGAAAACCTTGCGCAGGTGATCTTGATAGCGGGCGATGTCGGCTTCGATGTCGGGCTGCTTGATGACGTCGTTGCACATGAAGGTGGGCAGCGGCGACATGCCGAGGAATTGGTTTGCCTTGTGAACGGGCAGATAAACGCCGTCCACTCCCACTCCTCCGAAAAATTGCGCGGGATCGTCGAACGCCTCCACGGGCGCGTTCCATGTCACGGAGAGCATGTAGCGCTTATTTTTGACGAGTCCGCCGGAGCCGTATTTGGCGTCGGAGTGACGGCTGCGCCCGTCGCTGGCGTAGAGCTTGCCGTGCCCGGCGGTGAAGACGTCGTCGATGTATTTTTTGATGATCCACGGCGGTCCCATCCACCAGCCGGGCATCTGGTAAATGAGAGCGTCGGCCCGAAAGATTTTGCCGACCTCGGCCTCGATATCGTAGCCATGATCGACATGGGTGACTTGGACATCGTGCCCGTTTGCGCGAAAGAACGTTTCCGCGATTTCCGTGAGCGTGTTGTTCAGCCGGCCTTCGGAATGCGCAAATCGCTTTGCGCCGTTGATAATGAGTATGTGCGACATGGGTGTTGGTGTGGTTCGAGTTTGTGATGCTGATGCGAGCGATTGAAAGGGGAAAAACTTAACCACAGATAAACGCAGATTGACGCGGATTCAAACAGGCAATCTCAAACTGCCGATCCGTTTGGCCGCGAAGAGGCGCAAGATGCGCAAAAGGAGAATTTTTTACTGTGCAAAATGCGCCCTCGGTAGGGCGAAGCCTCCGGCTGAGCCGAAATTGTTCGAATATCATGGCGTTTTCCGGCTCAGCCTGAGGCTTCGCCCTACCCAAAAACCGTCTGTTTCAAAGAGTAAAAGTATTGAGACAATTGGTATGAGGTGCGGGTTGGTCGGGCATGGGGGCGGGTGGTTATGGAGTTCTGTATCGTTAGGTTGAGCCCGGTTTGAGTTATTGCAATCTTTGCAACAACTCAGGCTCCACGAGGCAATCCGTCATCACTCCACCACGGGCTTTCTCAGCATTTCATAGACGTTGTGCAGCAGGTGTTCGAGCGCGAGCTTCCTGAAATCGCCGTCGCTCATCAGCTTGTTGAAGATGTCCTCGTTGCCGTCCATGCGGTCGATGACGAGGCCTTCGAAGGCTTTTTCAAAAACGTAGCGAAAGTCCTCTTTCGTGTTGGCGGCGGCGGCTTTTTTCAGCGTCTCGCTTCCAATTGCTTCCTCTTGAATCTGGTCGAAGAAAAGCTGGTCGGCTTGCGTGAAGTCGGTGCCGAAGCGTTCGTTGAGAATGTCGATGAGTTCGGACAATTTGACCGCCTTGTCATCCTGTCCGGTGCCGACGTCGCTGGGACCTTTGAGCGGGGAGCCGTCGCCGGTGTTGAGCGCGATTTGGCCTTCGCTGATTTTTTGCAGCCGGTAATATTGGAGTTCCACATCGTCGCCGAAGTCGTATCCGGGGCCGGTATTGCGGCGCGGGAGTTTGGTGAGGAGAAAGCGCAGGTAAGTGTAAAGCCGCTCCAGGTCGGAATCCTGATACGGGATGACTTGGGAGAGAAATCCATACATGTTGCGGAAGTTCACGAGCAGTGTTTTCAACTCCTCGCGCGTTTCCTCGGTGTTCGCTTTGAATCGCTCAACGGCTTTGTCCAAAATGCCGTTCATCGCCGCGTGTTCGCGGGCGGTTTCCTTGCGGCCTGACTTGAAATAGACTTCGCAGAAGGCGGCGACTTCTTCCTCGTGGATGAGTCCGGTTTCCTCGATCTGGTGATGCAGGCGGTAGAGATGCTGCGCGTCGGTGAGCGGCTCGGAGGGCGTGTCCTCGTAGTAGGGCTTGAAGGCCTTAAAAATGTCCTCGGGCTTGTTGCGGAAATCGAGGATGAAGGTGTCCTCTTTGCCCGGATGCATGCGGTTGAGGCGGGAGAGGGTTTGCACGGCGTGCAGGCCGGTCAGGGTTTTGTCCACATACATGGTGTGGAGAAGCGGCTGGTCGAATCCGGTCTGGTATTTTTCGGCGACGAGAAGAACTTGGTATTCATGACTGTCGAAGCGTTCGGGAAGTTCGCTTTCCTTTATGCCTCCGTTCATGCCGACTTCGGTGTAGTTTTTGCCCGGCGCCTCGGGGTCATCGACCGTGCCGGAAAAAGCGACGAGTGTTTTGATGTCGGTGTAACCTTTTTCGGCGATGTAGGCGTCGAAGGTTTGTTTGTAGCGCACGGCGTGGAGACGGCTTTCGGTGACAACCATCGCCTTGGCACGTCCGCCGATCTTGTGTCTCACGTGGGTGCGGAAGTGCTCGACCATCACCTCGGTTTTGGCGCGGAGGTTGACGGGGTGAAATGTGAGCGTGCGCGCCAGTTCGCGGGATGCTTTTTTGCGCTGCACGTGGGGATCGTCGTCGCCCACTTGCACGAGCCGGTAATACGCCTCGTAGGTGATGTAGTTTTTGAGAACGTCGAGGATGAACTTTTCCTCAATCGCCTGCCGCATGGTGTAGAGGTGAAAGGGCGCTTCTCCGGTCGGGCCGGGCTCGTCGAAGACTTTCAGAGTTTTGTATTTTGGCGTGGCGGTGAAGGCGAAGAAACTGAGGTTGGGTTGCTTGCCGCGTTTCATCATTTCGCGGACAACGCCCGCGAGGTGGTCGGCATCATCGTCGGGGTCGAGACCTTGCTCGGCCATGTATTTGCCGGCTTCCTCCTCAATGACATGTTCGCTGAGGATGCCTTTGAGTTCCATCGCGCTTTCGCCTGATTGGGAGCTGTGCGCCTCGTCAACGATGACGGCAAAG
This sequence comes from Ereboglobus sp. PH5-10, assembly GCF_029504735.1. Taxonomy (GTDB): domain Bacteria; phylum Verrucomicrobiota; class Verrucomicrobiia; order Opitutales; family Opitutaceae; genus Ereboglobus. The sequence continues at coordinate 47,759 of NZ_JAQFIP010000002.1, forward strand.
CGTTTGTCCTTCGTGGAGATGGTGATGCCGTATTGGGTTTCCTCGCGCAATTTTTCCAGCGTCTCGGCGATGAAGGGGAATTTCTGGAGCGTGGTGATGACGATGGGCGTGCCGTCGGCGAGCGCCTGCACGAGCTGGCGGGTGTCCTCGTCGATCTTTTTAACAACGCCCTGCTTGTGCTCGAATTGGTAAATGGTGTTTTGAAGCTGCTGGTCGAGAAGGCGGCGGTCGGTGACGACGATGACGGAATCGAAAACTTTTTTGTCCGCGTCGTCATGGAGCGAGGCGAGGCGGTGGGCGAGCCAGCCGATGGAGTTGGATTTGCCGGAGCCGGCGGAGTGCTGCACGAGGTAGTTGCGACCCGCGCCGTGCGCGCGCGCGTGCTCAATAAGGCGGCGCACCGAGTCGAGCTGGTGATAACGCGGAAACACCATCGTTTCCTTGGTGATCTTTTTTATGCTGCCGTCGTCGGCGAGGATGCGTTTTTCCTCAACTTGCAGGTGGATGAAGCGTCCGATGATGTCGAGGAAGCTGTCACGCTGCCAGACCTCGCGCCAGAGATAGGCGGTGCGGTGGCCGAAAGTGGCGGGAGCATCCTGCTCCTTTGTTGGGGAGCTGGAAGCTCCCCCCACGATGGGATTGCCGGCGTGGCCGTCGTTGCCGAGATTGAAGGGGAGAAAGTGCGTTTTGTCGCCGGAAAGGCGCGTGGTCATCCAGACTTCGTCCGGGTCAACTGCGAAGTGGACGAGCGTGCGTTTCTTAAACTCAAAAATCAATTCGCGGTGGTCGCGGTCGGTCTTGTATTGCCGCTTGGCGTTTTCGACCGTCTGGCCGGTGAGCGGGTTTTTCAGCTCGGCGGTGGCGATTGGCAGGCCGTTGAGGAAGAGAACGAGGTCGAGCGACTTGGAATGCGCCGCGCCGTAATAAAGCTGGCGGGTGACGCTGAGCACATTGCGGGCGTAGAGCGCGAGCGTGTCAGGGTTCATGCGGTTGCCCGGCGCAAAGACGGCGACGCGCAATTTCTTGCCGTAACATTTGAAGCCATTGCGCAGCACCTTGAGAATGCCCTGCGTGTCGATTTCCTTGACGAGATGGTCAATCACGACGGCGGGCGTATCCGCGCCGTGGATGGCTTCGAGACTCTTCCAGAGTTTGGGCTGGGTGTCCCTGATAAAATCGAGCACGAGCACGGGGTCGAGGGCGCGGGTTTTGTCGTAACGATCCTTGGCCTCGCCGTTGCGGTAATCAATGAATTGATAACCGCTGTGCGTGACGAGGTCATCAACAATGGCGTCTTCGAGCCGGGCTTCGATGTGCTTTTTCATGGGGTTTGCTTCGCAGGGATTTTTACATTGCGCACATCAATCTTGCCGGTGGTGGCGGCGGTGATGAGCGCCGTGCGGTATTCGGCGAGGCGGGCGATAGTTTGTTTTGTCGATACTGACAATTTGTCAATTAAAACGGTTTCATTTGTTATGCTTTTAGCGATAGCAATTTGTTCTTCATAAGGAGGGAATGGCATTTTTAGGCGGCCTATTGCCTCAACTGATAAACCCGGTTGTGCGGCAGATTCGGAATACTGATTGAGGTTCATTGCACGTAGCGTTTCGCCCAACCATATTGTATATAGCTTTCTATCCGGTTTTGCGACGACCGCATGTTCAGACGCCCAGAATTTACCCGAGGCATAATTTATGTTTCCGCAATGCGCACCTTGACGGCCAATCAAAACAAAATGCCCATCATGTGTATATTTGTCAAAGAAGCCCCTAATACCATTGCCACCGTAAACGGGATATGCACCTGCTTCCTCTATGTCTGAACTAGTAATAGACTCTCCACTTTTCATGCGAATGACATGATGCAGACTCATGACTTCCCAATGTTGCGGCACTTTGCCGAGCCAGGGGATACCGGAGTCTTTGAGCGGGGCGTTGGGGTTGAGGCCTTTGGTGACGGCTTGGGTGATGAGCGCGAGCCGCTTTTCCTTGAGCTTCTCCAGCAGAGCTTGCTTCTTCGCAATCAACGCGTCGATCTGCCCCGTCTTCCAATCCAAAAACGCCGCGATCTGGTGTTGCTCGGAAAGTGGGGGAACCTGCATGGGAAAGTTTTTAGCGAATTCTGGAGGAACCCGCTTCTGTCCACCGGCACCATACATCTCCGACTCGCCCAATTTCCGAAAACTATCCGATACCACAGCGTAAAATAGAAATTTATTATTCAACTTGGAATCGGCTCGCAACACATGTAGTTCAGTTGTCCCGAACGCTGCGCCATTCAATAACCCTGATGCCAACGCGGCTTTCCCGTTTTCAAAGCAAGGTGTGATTTTGGCCACAATAACATCATCGTTTTGAAATTCTGTGTATCCACTCGAAACATCTTCAATGACGCGGGTTTGATCAAGATTGATGCCTCCGTATTCACCCACTGCGTCCATGGGCACAAATGAAACCTCCTCTTCGGTCTTGAGTTTGCGCAGGCAAGGAGAAGGCGGATTCACCTTCATCACAAAACGCCCACGCATGACATCCCAAGACTCCGGCACATCACCGAGTTGAGAAATTTCGGAAGGTTTATATTTTGAATATGGAGGTAGTTTCATTTTTCCGAACAAGGTTATTTCCAAGAGGCGACAACACCATTGATTGCGTCAATGACCTTTCGGAACTTGCCAACCGTATCTGCATCGACCTCGGCGAGGCTTTTCTTTCCTAAATCTGTGATGATCCGCTTGGCGACACGTCCTTTATTGTATTCGCCTAATTTAAGCTTCGCAAAGGCATCGCCAACGCGATCAACAATGGACTTCTTCCCTGCAGTTTTCGGATCCAGCGCAATGACCCTCTTATCTCGTTCTTTAGCATAAGATTCATTTATTTTTTCGAGATAGTATTCCTCCCCGAATAGATCTTCCAACGCACATGGTTTTATGCCAATGGCGTCACCGACCATGACGACAAGCTTATCTTTAAGAATCCACTGATGAACCAACTGTTCAAATGCCTGTTCCCCAGCTGTATCGGAGTCAAGCAACACGGCAACGTTCAATTCCTGCCCCTTGAGAATTGTTCCGACATAGGCAACTTTGCTCGCGCCTCCTGCTGGGGTTATGACAAGCCTTTGGTCAATACCTTGTTGTCCAGCATCTTCAAACATTGTTGAGAATGTGGTAAGAACCCAAAAATCATCCACGCCCTCCACGATCAGATTGAATTGTCCGACAAATAGCGATTGGCTCCATGATAGACCGAGCGCGGCTTGTAGCGTGAATCGGGCATCCTTGTCGGCTAATGCCCAATCTTTGTGAATCCTTGAGCCTTCTTTTGGTTTCTCCTCGGCGATATAAATATTATCGAGTCGCTTAAAATCAATCATAAACGGCAAGTGCGTTGTATAAAAAAGCTGATTTCCATTTGCATAGGCCCTCATCCGTTCAAGCAAGTCCCTTTGTGCGGCGGCGTGTAAATGCAGCCCAGGCTCATCAAGCAGAATGATGGCATTTTTAAAATTTCCTTCAGTCTCGTGCATAAATCGCATATCGAAAGAGAAAAACCATTGAAACCCTTTTGATCGTTCTTCCAAGGGAATCAATCCCTTGTCGTTCACGTCTTTTACAAATGTGATGAAATGCTGTCCATCTGCCTGAAACATAACTTCATAACGCTTCTGTGACCATCGCTCCGCGATCAGAGTTGTAAGCGTCGCGCTTGCATCATTCATATCAAGAATGCGTTGCTCTCGATCGTCTGCCTCACCTTTCTCAACCTCTTCTTCTAAACTAAGCCCCGATTTTTCCATGATAATGATGATGGTTTCTTCATCGGGGCTGAGCCGTCCCTCGTTTTTGTGCTTCAGTATTTCGTCAAGCTGGGCAGAGCCTGCAAATGCACGGTGGTCATCCATATAAATAAACGTCGGCATGATTTCATGCACAACATCAACAGCTCGAAGTAACGGCGTAGCTTCGATCTCAGTAATCAAACTATCAATGATTTCACTTAACAGGGAAACTCCCTTTTGATCCTGTTGATTATATGGGGGTTGAGGATGCTTAAGGCGGGAAAGTGTATTTTTAAACTCCGGAAGTTTTTCGAGCGCACGGGAGCTTCCATCGGCTTCTTTTAGTGAGTCGATGAGTTCTTCCCTCTTAGTGGTATATTGATTTTGAAAATGTTCTGTGATGCCTTGTGGTGTTTCAGGAAGTTTGTTTCGGATCAGATCAACGACCCATTTCACACTATGTTCGTTGGTTGGATTTTTTGGCGTGAAATTGTGCGTGTAATCACCTGCATACGTCCTTGCAATTTCAACACCAGTGATGCCCTTCGCCGATTCGTGAACACCTTCAATTTGGGCAATTTCATCAGGGCTGAACTCAAATTTAGTTTCTACTACCACTTTGTTTGAAGATTTTTCCTTACGCCTTCCTCTTGGCCACTCCCGATCAATATTATATTCCGTTTCGTCAAATGGATTGAATTTCCAAAGTGCTTTTAGAAAGGAGGTCTTTCCTGATTCGTTTTTTCCGACTATTACGGCGATGTCGTCAATATCGACCCAGCCCGAATCAGTTATGCTTCGGTAGTTTTGGACGCGGCATGATGTTAGTTTCATTGTATTTTTTCCTTTAGTTGAATTTCCATTTTGCAGTTAAGGGTGTGATTCTCGTGGTGGAATAATTTGACATGATCACGCGGAGACCTCCCTGAGCAGGTCGAGGATTTCGGTTTCGAGGGTTAATTTCATGTGCTTGGCTTTCTTTTGCGTGCGGTTTTTTCGGCGTCTTCAAGTTCCTTGATGTCCTCGGCGTCGGCGGCGAGGGCTTCGGCGGCGCGGCGGGCGGCATCAAAGGTTTCGTAACGGTCGTGGGCGATGGTTTTCATGGTCTCGTGGCTGATGGCGCCGACGTGGTCGAGCACGGGGCGTTCGTTGAATTGCAGGAGGCGATCCACGTTTTGCCGCCAGTATTCGAGCGTGAGTTCTTTGCGCTCCTTGACGCGCAGCTCGGCTTGTTCGAGGAAAATGACGACGAGACGGTTGAGCGTGTCGACTTCGTCCGCAGTCAGGTAATTTTTGGCGGTGATGACGTCTTTTTTGCGCACGCGGCCGCCTTCCCATGCGGTGAGAGCCATGTTGGGCGCGGTCGGGTCGGCGCGCTCGACCACAATTTCGGCGGCGGTTTTTGAGGTGACGGCGTAGAGGAGTTTGTTTTGCACCTCGGCAAAGAATAGTTGGGCGTCGTGCTCGCCGGCGCGGTAATCGGTGCTGAGCGCGAAGAGGTCGCGCACTTTTTGGTAAAAACGCTTTTCCGAGGCGCGGATTTTTCGGATTTCGGCAAGAAGTTCGTCAAAGTAATCCCAGCCGCCGGGGTTTTCAAGGCGCTTGGTGTTGATGACAAATCCTTTGACGAGGTATTCGGCCAGGTGCGCCGTTGCCCACTGGCGGAATTGCGTGCCGCGCGGGCTTTTGACGCGGTAGCCGATGGCGAGAATCATTTCGAGCCGGTAGAGTTTGGTGCGGTAGTTCTTGCCGTCGGCGGCAGTTGTCAAGGATTCCTTGACAACTGAATTTTCGCTTAACTCATTTTCATCAAGTATGTTTTGAATATGCAGGCTGACGTTCTGCTTGCTCGTTGCGAACAGCTCGGCGATTTCCAATTGAGTCAGCCAGACTGTGCCGCCTTCCAAGCGGAGTTGGATTTCGGCGCGGCCGTCGTCGGTGTGATAGAGGATGAATTCGCTCACGCGGAGACCTCCTTAAGCAGGTCGAGGATTTCGGTTTCGAGGGTTTTGATGTCGGCTTCGATGGCTTCGAGCGGGCGCGGGGGCTCGTATTCGTAGAAGTGGCGGTTGAAGGGAATTTCGTAGCCGACTTTGATTTTGTCGTGGTCGATCCATGCGTCGGGACGGTAGGGCAGGACTTCCTTTTTCAAATAGACTTCGCAGTGGTCGCGGACGAGGGCGAGGAGCGGGGCGGTGTCCACTTTGCCTTTGTTTTTCTTGCTTTCGTAGTCGAGCGGAAGCGGGAGGGCGATGTTGTCGGGAAAGGGAACGTTTTCGGTGTCGCGAAGTTCGGGGTCGGGCTCGGGGTTGCCTTTTTTGTCGGTGCAGGCGTCGGCGTCGGGGTCGCGTTCGCCGAGCGTGCCGGGGGATAGGAGCGCGTCGCGGAGTTTGCCGGGGAGTTTTATGCCTGCGGCGTCGAAGGCGGCATCAAGTTGGGCGGCAAAGGTGTCGCGGTTTTTGATGAGTTTGGGTAGGGCGTGCTCGCCGAGCGCGCCGTTGTCGTCGGAGGCGGAGGATTTCGGCGGCTTCGGCGAAGCCGCCCTACCATGTGCCATGTTTTCGAGGACTTCGAGGATGGCGGCTTGCGCTTCCTCGCCAGCGAGTTCCTCGGACTCGATGGCTTTTTTGTTTTTTCGTTTGCGGGAAATGGCGATGCCGGCGAAGGCGGTGGTTTGCCGGACGCGCGCGATGCGTTCGGGGGTGACGGCGAAGTTGAGACGCAGCGGGCGTTCGACGGTGATTTTGAGGAAGCCGAAGTCTTGGTTGTTAAAAATTTTGCTGACAGAGCGGGGTTTTTGTTGGTCGCGCTCGGTGTCGATGTTGGTGCGGATTTCGGCAAGGGTGGCGCGGATGTCGTGGCGGAAGGTGTCGTAGAGTTTGGTGATGGCGGCGATGTGGTCGGGGCTTTTTTCAGTGCCATCGCCAATTTTTTTGCGCTTGTTGCCGAGGCTTTTTGTCATTTTCCAAGCGAAATCGACGGCGTTGATGAGCTGGATTTTGCCGCGGCGTTTTTTGGATTTTCGGTTGGAGACGATCCAAACGTAGGTGGAGATGCCGGTGTTGTAGAAGAGCTGGTCGGGGAGGCCGACGATGGCTTCGAGCATGTCGTTTTCGATGATCCAGCGGCGGATGTTGCTTTCGCCGCTGCCGGCGTCGCCGGTGAAGAGCGGGGAGCCGTTGAAGACGATGCCGATGCGGGAACCTTCGCCGCCGTCGGACGGGGAGGGCTCCATTTTGGAGATCATGTGGAGCAGGAAGAGGAGCGCGCCGTCGTTGATACGGGGGAGCCCGGGGCCGAAGCGGCCTTTGAAGCCGAATTTTTCGTGCTCGCCGGTGACGTGGTCTTTTTCGGGTTTCCACTCCACGCCGAAGGGCGGGTTGGCGAGCATGTAGTGGAAGCGTTCGCCGGGGTGGCCGTCGCCGTCGTGAAAGCCCTCCTTGGGTTTGCCGGTGCCGAGGGTGTCGCCAAAGACGATGTTTTTCACGTCCTCGCCCTTGATCATGAGGTCGGAGCCGCAGATGGCGTAGGATTCGGGGTTGTATTCCTGGCCGAAGAGTTCGAGGTGGGCGTCGGGGTTGAGGCCGGTTTCGGGGTCTTTGATGAGTTTTTCAGACTCGGACAACATGCCGCCGGTGCCGCAGGCGGGGTCGTAGATTTTGATGACTTTGCCCTTGGTGTAGACGAAGTCGTCGGGCGTGAAGAGGAGGTTGACGATGAGCTTGATGACTTCGCGCGGCGTGAAGTGATCGCCCGCCTCCTCGTTGGCCTGTTCGTTGAAGCGGCGGACAAGATCCTCGAAGATGTAGCCCATGGCGATGTTGGGAATGCGGTCGGGGTGGAGATCGACGGCGGCGATTTCCTTGACGACTTCGAAGAGGCGGTTGGCTTCGTCGAGCTTTTCGATCTCCTCGTCGAACTTGAATTTCTCGATGATTTTGCGGGCGCGGGAGGAGAAGCCGGCGATGTATTTGGAGAGGTTGGCGGCGAGTTTGTCGGGGTCGCCGAGGAGGGACTGAAAGGTGAAGCCGCTGGTGTTGTGGAAGGTGAGTTTGAACTTCCGGTTGATCATTTTTTCGATGGTGGCCTCGTCGTGCTTGGCGGCGGACTTGAGGCGTTTGTGTTCGGCGACGACGGCGTCCTTGGTGGATTCGAGCACGCAATCGAGGCGGCGCAAGACGGTGAGGGGAATCATCACGCGGCGATATTGCGGCGGGCGGTAGGGGCCGCGGAGAAGGTTGGCGATGCTCCAGATGACGTCGCCCTGCTGTTTGAATGCGTCGAGATTTGGCATGAAAAAGGGTGGGGGCTTGTTTGTTTTGAGTGAAGCGGGTTGGGTTCGAAATGGCGGCGGGATTATGTTTTTTTGTCGATTTCGAATTCCTTGATGGCGTTCAGGGCGTAGAATTCGTGGAGTTTTGCCTGAAGGAGTTTTTTGTCGGGCAGTTGTGTTTTGTATTCGGCGATGAGCGCAGGGGAAAGGCTGCGACTCAGGGCGTATTCCGCCACTTCGTCGTCCTTGCTCGCGCAGAGGAGAAGCCCGATGGAAGGGCGTTCGTGCGGCTTGCGAACATCGCGGTCGAGCGCTTCGAGGTAAAAATTCATTTTGCCGAGGTATTCGGGTTCGAAGCGTCCGACTTTCAGCTCTATCGCCACGAGGCAGTTGAGCCCACGGTGGAAGAAGAGCAGATCGAGCGCGAAATCCCTGCCACCGACTTGCAGGGGATATTCGGAGCCCGCGAAGCAGAAGTCGCGGCCTATTTCGATGAGGAAGTCGCGAAGGTGGTCGAGCAGGCCGCGATGAAGTTCAACTTCGGAGTGGGGTTGTGGGAGGTTGAGAAACTCCACGGCGTAGGCGTCGCGAAAAACAGAAAGTGCCTCGGGGAGGGTTTGTCTCACCACTGGCGAGACTTTTGGCGGATTGAGGGCGGTGCGCTCGAAAAGGGCGGCGGCGAATTGGCGTTCAAGCTGCCGTTTGCTCCAGTGCTCCTTGACGGCCATGCGCGCGTAGAACTCGCGTTCCTCGGGGCGTTTGCCTTGCCCGAGAATGATGAGATTGTGCGCCCATGGCAATTGTCGCACCAGTGGTGCGACAATTTCATCATGCCGGTAGGTTTCATAAAACTGGCGCATTCTAAGCAGGTTGCTACGAGAGAAACCGCGCGCGCCGGGCTGGATGAGGGCAATGTGGCGCGCGAGGCGGTCAACGGTGCCGTCGCCCCATTCGGCTGCGGCTATGCGCTGGCTGATGATTGCACCGATTTGCCAATAGAGATCGATCAAGGTTGCATTGACCGACTGCATGGCACGTTGTCTGGATGCGTCAATCAGGCGGACGATTTCAGCGAATCCCGTTTCGTCCGCAGGGGGTGGCACGTTTTTGGGCTTTTCGCTCATGATGTGGTTTTGATTTTGAGGCAGCGTGGCGAGGTGCGGGGTATAATCATACTGCGGTTATTGGGGATGGTTTTGTTGTCGCGTGTTTTTTTGGGGGGCAAAAATATGCACCCAATCACTCAGTCGATAAACCGCTTCGTCAGCCTATCGTAGGCGTCGATGCGGCGGTCGCGGAGGAAGGGCCAGTGGGTGCGGGTCACGTCAACTTTGTCGAGATCGACGGGGACTAGGAGGATTTCTTCCTTGTTGGTGCTCGCTTTCGCCAGGATTTGGCCGCTGGTGCCGGCCACGAAACTTTGGCCCCAGAACTCTATGCCGTCTCCGCCGACGCCGTCGATCACTTCGTGGCCGATGCGGTTGATCGAGGCGACGTAGCAGCCGTTGGCCACCGCGTGCGAGCGCTGGATCGTCTCCCACGCGCCGTGCTGGTTGACGCCGTATTCGGCTTTTTCTGACGGGTGCCAGCCGATGGCGGTCGGGTAGAAGAGGATTTCGGCGCCTTGCATCGCCGTGAGGCGCGCGCCTTCGGGATACCATTGGTCCCAGCAGATGAGGACGCCGATTTTGCCGTAGCGGGTTTCCCAGGCGCGGAAGCCGGTGTCGCCGGGCGTGAAGTAGAATTTTTCGTAGAAGAGCGGGTCGTCGGGAATGTGCATCTTGCGGTAGATGCCGAGGAGCGAGCCGTCGGCGTCGATGATGACCGCGGTGTTGTGGTAAAGGCCGGAGGCGCGTTTCTCGAAGAGCGAGGCGACGATCACGACGGCGTGTTTTTTGGCGAGTTTCTGGAACGCCTTGGTCGTGGGGCCGTCGATGGGCTCGGCGAGCTTAAAATAGTCGTGGTTCTCACTCTGGCAAAAATACTGCGAGCGGAAGAGTTCCTGCGTGCAGATGATTTTCGCGCCTTTGCGGGCGGCCTGCTCGGCGAGGGCGAGCGTTTTTTTGAGGTTCGCCGCGGGGCTGGCGACACAGGCGTGCTGGAGGAGTCCGAGTGTGACTTTCATGAGGAAAAATTAGGAAGTAGAAATTAGGAATTAGGAAGTAGAAAACGGAGGTGTTTCCCGGCTACACGATCAACACCTGGTCGCCCGCGCGCACTTGGTCGTAGAGGTCTATTATGTCGAGGTTGCGCATCACGATGCAGCCGGAGCTTTGCGGCGTGCCGATGAGGTCCTCGCGGTTCGTGCCGTGGATGTAGATGTAGCGGTCGTGGCTGTCCACGTCGCCGCCGAGGTTCACGCCCGGCTCGAGTCCGCGCAGCCAGAGTATGCGTGTGGTGACGAGCGCGGTCGAGGCGGCGCCGGCTTCCCTCACGGCGGGTTCGCTGAAATGAAAACCCGTCGGGCGGCGCGCCTTGAAAACCATTCCCGGCGGCTGGCCCGCGCCGATGCGCTCGGCGATCTCGTGCAGGCCGCGCGGCGTGCCGAGCGAGTTCTTGATGTTTGATGGCGGGCGTTTTGACGTGGAAATCGCGTAGCCGCGCACGAGCGCGCCGTCGCGGAAGAATTGCATGGTCTGCGTGTCGATGCGCACGAACAAAATCCGTTCTGCGGGCTTGATGCCAAGCCGCGCGCAGTTCTTAGTTATCGTTTCCCACGTTTCCATTATCGTCTGAATAAAATGAATCCATCACTCACAGTTGGCATCGTCGGCGCGACCGGCGCGGTTGGTCAAGAACTCGTGCGTCTCATGCACGAGCGCAATTTCCCGTTCACCACGCTGAGGCTCTTCGCCTCGGCGCGTTCCGCGGGCAGGACAATCGAGCACAGCGGCAAAAAATATGTCGTCGAGGAAGCCAAGCCAGGTGTGTTCGCCGGGGTGGACCTGGCGTTTTTCGCGGCGGGCGGCTCCGTGACGCGCGCGCTGGCGGGCGACGCGGTGAAGGCCGGCTGCCTTGTGATCGACAAGAGCTCCGCGCTTCGCCAGGAGTCGGACATTCCGCTCGTGATTCCCGAGATCAATCCCGAAAAACTGCGCGCGCACAAGGGCATCATCGCCAATCCGAATTGCTCGACCGCCGTCATGCTCATGGGCTTGTGGCCGCTGCACCAGTTGTTCGGCGTGAAGCGCGTGATCATTTCGACCTACCAGTCCGTGTCCGGCACGGGCGCGGAGGCGGTGCGCGAGCTAGACGACCAGGTGCATGCGTATGTGGCGAAGCAGCCGCTCGTGAAAAAAGTTTATCCGTATCAGATCGCGTTCAACTGCATCCCGCACATCGACACCTTCGACGACACCGGCTACACCGGCGAGGAGACGAAGATGGCGATGGAGAGCCGCAAGATCATGGGCCTGCCCGGGCTGAAAGTCTCGGCGACGACCGTGCGCGTGCCGGTGGTGCGCGCGCATTCGATTTCCGTGTGCGCGGAGTTCGAGCGTCCCGTCGATGTCGAGAAGGCTCGCGCGGCGGTGGCGGCGTTTCCGGGCGCGGAGCTCGTCGATGATCCGGCGAACAAGAAATATCCGACGCCGGTTGATTTTGCGGAAAAAGTGAAATGCGGCGTGGGTCGCATCCGCAAGGACACCGCGTTTGAAAACGGTCTCTCGTTCTGGGTGAGCGGCGACAATCTCTGGAAGGGCGCCGCGCTCAACGCCGTGCAAAACGCCGAGCTGATGATCCGCGAAAACCTGCTCAAGCCGTCGGCGGCCTGAGCGCGGGTTGCGTGTTTGCGCAGGGTGGGGCGCAAATATCCAGCTCAACCTTTGTTGACACGCGCGCCCGCCCGACAGATTTTTCTCCGCATGTCCGCCAATTCTTCCGCTTCTGTTGAATTTGATTCCGTCGAGTCCGCCATTCAGGACATTGCCGATGGAAAGATGGTCATTGTCACCGATGACGAGGGCCGTGAAAACGAGGGCGATCTCACCATCGCCGCGGAAAAGGCGACGCCCGAGCATATCAACATGATGATCCGCCACGCGCGCGGACTCATTTGCACGCCGATGACGGAGCCGCACCTCAAGCGCCTCGGCATCAGCCCGATGGTGCAGCAAAACCGCGAGTCGCACAAAACCGCGTTCACCGTTTCGGTCGATGCCGCCGAGGGCATCACCACGGGCATCAGCGCGTTTGACCGCGCGCGCACGATCAAACTCCTCGGCGACCCGAACACGGGGGCCGACGAACTCGTGCAGCCCGGGCACATCTTTCCGCTCGCGGCGCGCTCGGGCGGCGTGCTCGAAAGGGCGGGGCACACCGAGGCGGCGGTCGATCTTGCCGCGCTTGCCGGGCTGACTCCCGCGGCGGCGATTTGCGAGATCATAAACGAGGACGGCTCCATGGCGCGCATGCCCGACCTTGTTGAATACAAAAAGAAGTTCGGCCTGAAACTCATCTCCATTTCGTCGCTCATCGAATACCGGCACAAGCGCGAGCAGCTCATTGAGGAGGTGTGCGCGAAGCCTTTTTCGTCGGAGTTTGGCGAGTTCACGCTGCATGTTTTCCGCAACAAGCTCGACCATCGCCAGCATCTCGCGTTCGTGATGGGCAAACCCGGCCCGGGGGCCGCGCTTGTGCGCGTGCAAAGCGAAAACCTGCTCAGCGATGTGTTTCGCGCGCGCGGCATGAACGGCTATCACGCGCTCACCGTTTCGCTCGCGGCGGTTGCGCGCGAGGGCGCGGGGGTCGTCCTCTACATGGAGCCCGCCGATCACGGGGCGGGCAACGTCCGCCGACTTGGCTTGACGCCGGGCGAGATGCCCGCGCCGATGGGATTCCGCGACTATGGAATCGGCGCGCAAATCCTCTCCGCGCTCGGTTTGCAAAAAATCCGCCTGCTCACAAACAACCCGCGCAAAGTCGTCGGACTCGCGGGATATAATCTCGAAATTGTCGAGCAGGTGTCGCTTTAAAAAAACTTTTTTTCGCAAGGACGGAAAGGCGCAAAGATTTGGCCGGGTTTAACTTGGCTCATCTTTGCGCCTTTGCTGTTTCCTAATTTGAAATAAACTGCAACTTTCGCGCGCCGCCCTGTGTTCTGTGCATGAACAATGAAACACAAAAGCCAGTTTCACCCTCGACGCCGCCCGTGTCCGCGGAAGCACGCCCGCACATGAGCACGTCCCGGGAAACAGACTTTTCTCTCTTCATGCGCAAACACCAGAACATGGTTTTTACCACTGCCGCGCGCCTGACCGCCAACGACGCGCAGGCCGAGGACATCGCCCAGGAGGTTTTTATCAAGGCCTACGATCATTTCGACGCGCTCCGCGACGAACCCGCCGCGCCCGGCTGGCTGCGCACCGTCGCCACGAATCTTTCGCTCAATCACCTGCAACGCTACCGCAAGCGCTGGCGGTTTTTCTCGGAGTTCCGGCGCGCCGACGACGATGACTCGTCCGAAAACACGCCCGGGGTCGAGTGGGCCGCGCCCGACACGTTTTTTGACGACCTCGACCGCGCCGACCGGCGCGCCTGGGTCGAAAACGCGCTCGCCAAACTTCCCGAGCACCAGCGTGTGCCGCTCGTGCTCTTCCACTACGAGGACATGCCCTACGACGAGATTGCGAAAACCCTGCGCGTCTCGCTCTCGAAGGTGAAGATCGACATCCTGCGCGCGCGCGCCGCGCTTGCGCGCACGCTCACGCAAAACCCCGAAAACCCGGTTTCAAAATGAACAACACACCGCAACCTCACGATTCCAACGACCGGCTCTCCCGCGAAATCCACCGCGTGCTCCGCGCCCAACCCGACCGCGCCGCCCCCGACTCGCTCGAGGCGCGCGTGTTTGCCGGGATCGAGCGCCGCGCCGCGCTTCCGTGGTGGAGGCAGTCGTTCGCGCGCTGGCCGATCGCGGCCCGCGCCGCGTTCATGATTGTTTCGGCGGCGCTCGCGGCCGTGATGATTGTGACATTCGCGCGCGTGCTGAACATCGTGCCCGCGCAGATCGAATCGCGGACGGGCGCCTTGGTTTCGGACTACTGGGAAATTATCACCGGTTACTGCGCCCGTTACCTGGCGGGCATACCGTCGCATGTCTTTGCAATCGCGGCGGCCGTGATCGGCGCGTGTTACGCCGCGCTCTTCGGCTTGGGCGCGGCCGCGTATCGCTATTTTTGGAAACCCGGCGCGCGCCACTCCGAACCTGTTTCGCACACATGACCAATCCTTCAACAACGGCCCGACTATAAAACTCTTTATCATGAAAAAAATCTTACATCTTTTCACACTGCTGGGCGCATTCAGCGTTCTCTCATGCGGCGTGCTTCAATCGCAGGGCAACACGCCCGCGGAGCCCCAGGCTCTGCCGCCAACGGAAGCCGCATCGGGTGAAACTCCGACCGCGCCGGATGCGCAACCCGCTTCCGATGCGACTGCCGGCGATGATGAAAAACCGGCCAAACCCGAAAAGAAGAAACGGAAATCGCGCGACCGCGCCTCTGTTTCGCGAGCCAGCGGGGAGATTGTGACCTTTTTTTCCGACGCCATTGTTCCCAAGGATAAAAAAGTGGAATCCGCCGTTGCTGTTTTCGGTGACGTGCGGGTTGACGGCAGCGCGGACGAGGCGGTTGCGGTCATCGGCTCGGTCACGGCCAACTCAAAAGTGCGCGAGGCGGTTTCGATTGTCGGCTCCACGACTGTCAACGGCGGAGCAAGAGAGGCTGTCGCGGTTGTGGGCAATGTCTATGTGAACAGCCATGTGACAGGACAGGTCGTTGCCGTCGGCGGAGGCGTGGAGCTTGGTCCGGACGCGCGCGTGGACGGCCAGGTTGTCGCGCTCGGCGGCGGCATCACACGCGACGAGTCGGCGAGCATCGGCGGCGAGATCGTGGAGATGAAGCTGTTCAACGACATCAACGGTTTTAACGCGTGGATCACGCAAGCGATTGCGAAGGGGCGGCTGCTCGCGTTTGATTCGGCGCTTGTGTGGGCGTGGATTATCGCGGGTGGTTTCCTGCTGTGCTATTTGCTCACGGCGTTGTTTGTCCCGAAGGCGGTCACCGCGAGCGCGGCGGCGCTGGAGCAGCGTCCCGGCGGCACCTTTTTGGCGGCGCTGCTCACCGCGATCATAGCGCCGATACTCGTGGTGCTGCTGGCCGCGACCGGCGTCGGCATTTTCATTTTGTTTTTTGCAAAACTCGCGCTCGTCCTTGTGGGCAAGGCGGCGTTTCTCGCATGGATCGGACGTCGCGCCAGGATAACGTATCCGTTGTTTGCGGTCCTTTTCGGCGGTGTGGCGCTCGCGCTGCTCTATTGCGTGCCCGTGCTCGGCATTGTGATGTGGAAGTTCAGCAGTTTCCTCGGCGCGGGCATGGTGGTTTATGCCGCGCTTCTGGCGCTTCGCCGCCGCCGCGACGAACGCGATGCGGCGCGCAACGAAAAGGCGGACGCGGCCGCAGCGAATCCCGCGCAGCCCGGCGAGCCTCCCGTCATCACCGGAACGGAGATTGTCACGACCCAAACCGCCGCGTCGTTCGCGACACGCGCGGGCTTCTGGGTGCGCGCGGGAGCACTGTTGATCGACTTTGTGTTGATCGCGATTGTGGCGAATGTGTGCCACGTTGGCGTGCTGATGCTGCCGTTGTTCGCGGTGTATTGCGTCGTGATGTGGGCGTTGCGGGGAACGACGATCGGCGGCATCATTTGCGGCCTGAAAGTTGTGCGCTTGGACGGACGGCGGGTTGACTGGGTCACTGCGATTGTTCGCGCGCTGGGCGGCTTCATATCCGTGGCGCCGGCGGGGCTTGGTTTCATCTGGGCGGCGTTCGACGACGAGCGCCAGGCTTGGCACGACAAAATCGCCGGCACCGTGGTCGTTTACGCGCCCAAGGGGCAGTCACTCGTTTGAATACGAAATTAGGAATCCTCGTTTCGCGTTTTTAATGTTCCCATGAAACTCATCCTTACAATTCTTCTCTGGTGCATTCTGTGGGCGTTGTGCTGGCCGCTGGCGTTGCTCGTGCTTCTGGTGCTTCCGTTCATCTGGCTGCTTTCGATCCCGTTCAAGATATTTGCGGTATGCTTGAAGTCGCTGCTGGCGTTGCTCGAATCGCTTCTGCTTTTGCCCGCGAGGATGCTCGGATACCGGGTGTCGTGAGGGCGCGCCGGATCGCGCCAAATGGACGGGTTTTTCTTGTGCGGGCTTGCCGCGCATCCGTTGCCGCGTATCTATTTTCGGCAAATGTCCTATTGCGTGTCACGATTTCAGACCATCCGCCGCCGCACCGTCGAGGTGCGGGCCGGCGTCGTCGGCATGGGCGGGGAAAATCCCATCCGCATCCAATCCATGACGACGAGCGACACTCAGGACGTCGCCGCCACCGTGCGCCAGTGCGTGGCGCTTGCCGGGGTCGGTTGTGAAATCATCCGCGTCACCGCGCCCAACGTCCCCGCGGCAAAATGCCTCCGCGATATTCGCGCCCAGTTTTCCGCCGCCGGGTTTGCGGACATCCCGCTTGTCGCCGACATCCACTTCCTGCCCGCCGCCGCGATGGAGGCCATCGAGCATGTCGAAAAAGTTCGTGTGAACCCCGGCAACTACGCCGACAAAAAAAAGTTTGCCGTCAAGGATTACACCGACGCCGACTACGACAACGAGCTCCAGCGCATCCACGACGCATTCACGCCGCTTGTGCTCCGCGCAAAAACACTCGGACGCTCGCTTCGAATCGGCACCAATCACGGCTCGCTCTCCGACCGCATCATGAACCGCTACGGCGACACGCCGCTCGGCATGGTTGAAAGCGCGCTCGAATTTCTCCGCATCGCCCGCGGGCACTCGTTCGACCAAATCGTGCTTTCGATGAAAGCCTCGAATCCCAAGGTCATGATTCAGGCCTACCGCCTCCTCGTCGAGCGCATGCGGCAGGAGGACATGCACTACCCGCTGCACCTCGGTGTGACCGAGGCTGGCGACGGCGAGGACGGACGCATCAAGGGCGCAATCGGCATCGGCAGCCTCCTTCAAGACGGACTCGGCGATACCATCCGCGTTTCCCTCACGGAAGACAGCATCCACGAAATCCCCGTCGCCCGAGCCCTTGCCGCCAAGGCAATGTCCCTCTGGCAAAACCCGAAGAGCAACCCCATAGCTTCCGCCTCGGATTCCATCGATCCGTTCCATTTCGCGCGGCGTGACATTGGGCCGCTCTCACTTGCGCCCGCAGCTGAAATCTCCGCCGAGCAACCGCCTCGCGTCATTGCGCGTGCCGCCTCCGTTTCGGCGCTGCCCGGGGTGCTCGAAAAACTCGCAACGCTTGCGGACACGCCCGCCGAAGCCGTGCTTGTGCCTGTTGCGAACGCCGCCGAGCTCCGCGCGCTGCCCCAGACCGGCAAGACGCTCGTTCTCGAAATCCCCGCCGCGGTTTCCGCCGACGAGCTTGGGGAAAATCTTTCCGCTCCGCACATCATCCTGCGCACATTCACCGCTCAAGACGCCGCGACGCTCCGCGCCTTTGCCGCGGTTGCCGAGAAACGAAACCTCGCTCTCGCCATTGCCACCACCGCGGCTGATTTTGCCGCGCTTGCCCCGGCGCTCGCCGCGCTCACGCCCGCCCCGCGCATTATTCTCACCCTCGCGGAGGAACCGCGCGCCGTCGCGCCCGCGCATCCAACTTCTGGATACAGGCAGCTCGCCGAGGCGCTTCGGGCGCTTGCGCCGTCCCCGCTTGCCCGCGCCCCAATCTGGATACGCAACACCCCCGCCACCGCGCTTGCCTCCTCCGGCAATCCCGATTTTCTCTCCCGCCTTCTCGATGCCTCCATTCTCACCGGCTCGCTTCTTTGCGACGGCATCGGCGACATCGTCAGCGTCGAAACGGAAAACGATCCCGTTCGCGCCACCAAACTCGCCTACAACATCCTACAGGGCGCGGGTGCGCGCATTTCGAAAACCGAGTTCGTCGCCTGCCCCTCGTGCGGACGCACGCTCTTCGACCTGCAAACCACCACGCAACGCATTCGCGAAAAAACCGGGCATCTCAAGGGCGTGAAACTCGCCATCATGGGTTGCATCGTCAACGGCCCGGGCGAAATGGCCGACGCCGATTTCGGCTACGTCGGCGGCGCGCCAGGAAAAATCAACCTCTACGTCGGCAAAACCTGCGTTCAATACAACATCCCCCAAGCCGAGGCCGACAACCGCCTCATCGACCTCATCAAGCAGCACGGCAAGTGGACTGACCCGGTGTGAAAAAGACATCGAAAACTGAGGGAATAATCTCGACCGCCACACAAGTTTTTAGCATTTTTTTAGCCTCGTTTTTCGTTTCTCACTCTTAAAAATTCGCCCCGCACCGACCTCAATGATGGCAACAAAAAAATTGAAAAAGTTATCACCAAACCGAGTGTGAATAACTTGTTGGAAAGTTCATCTTGCCAGCGCTTTTTTTGTCGCCGTTATTTCTGCCTCGCCCATCCTCCCGGATTCGAACCTGCCGTTCTTTCTCACATCACTGATTCTGCTTCCCCGTAGCTCGCGAAGAGGTTTTCCGCATCAATCGGGATACCAAGCTGTTACCGAGGCCCGAAAAGCCCGCTATCAACGAGGTGTCTCTCGACACAATTTACTCTTCCCAAGCACGCGCCCAAGCCGCGTCCGCGATGTGTCCAATAGCGCCCGTTCGAGCCCATGTGAATAAACCAGCTCAACCACTACTCAACCGGACATGCCTACACTCTCCGCCCCCTCCATTTGGGAAGCCGTGAAAAACGACTTCAAGACCCTCTTTTCAGACGAGGTCTACCACATGTGGTTCAACGAACTCGTGTGCCTGGAGCAAACCGACACCGCCATCACACTCGGCGCGGCCACGGATTTTGCCGCCTATTTTGTCCACGACAACTATCTCGACCTCATCAAGCAGCGCCTGCAGCTCGCCACAGGCACCGATTACACGGTGCGCGTGAAAAAGAACCCCTCCGTCGCGACGCCCGCCGCGCCCGCGCAAACCGCCGCCGCGGCCGAGCGCCGTCACAACCGTGTCGCCGCCGCCGAGCGCCCCCCCGTCAACGGCACACTCGCAGCGCGCAACACTTTCGAGAATTACATCATCGGCGAAAACAACATGATGGCGCATGCCGCCGCCATGCGCGTCGCGCAAAGCCCCGGCCAGGCCTACAACCCCCTGTTTATTACCGGCAGCACCGGCCTCGGCAAAACGCACCTCATGCACGCCATCGGCCACGCCGTGCTCAAGTCCAACCCCCACGCCAAGGTCATCTACCTGACAACGGAAAGGTTCACCAACGAATACGTGCAGGCCATCAGGGAAAACGCGCTCGTCGCCTTCCGCCGCCGCTATCGCAACGTGGACGTGCTCCTTCTCGACGACATCCAGTTCCTCGGCGGCAAGGAGGGCATCCAGGAGGAGTTTTACCACACCTTTAACGACCTCCACACCGCCGGAAAACAAATCGTCATCTCCAGCGACCGCCGCGCCTCCGAAATCAAGGATCTCGAGGCCCGCCTCGTCTCCCGCTTCGAATGGGGACTGCCCACCGACATCCAGGCGCCCAATTACGAAACGCGCCTCGCCATCCTCCGCAGCAAAGCCGCCTTCTTCAAATACGAGCTCCCCGGTGATGTGCTCGAGTTCATCGCCAAAAACGTGGCCAAAAACATCCGCGCCCTCGAAGGCGCGCTCATCAAGGTCGCCTCCACCGCCTTCCTGCTCAAGACCGGACCGATCGACGTCACCCTCGCCGAGAAACTCCTCCAGCCCATTCTCATTGAGCAGGCGCAAAGCCAGCTCACCATCGATGCGATCCAGAAACGCGTTTCCGATCACTACGAACTGCGCCCCGGCGACATGGTCAGCAAACGCCGCCCCGCAAACATCGCCTTCCCCCGCCAGATCGCCATGTATCTCGCCCGCCAGCTCACCAAGCACTCGCTTCAGGAAATCGGCGCGGCCTTCGGCGGACGCGACCACGGCACCGTCATTCACGCCTGCAAAACCGTCGAAAACATGATGGAGCAGGACCCCTCCGCCCGGCACTCGGTCGAATATCTGCGAGTCCAACTCTCGCGCTAAACGGAACAGGATATCAGGGACTGGAATATCAGGGAGTTAGTTCCGGGCGACCAGTCCGCCGCCCTCTGCTGAAGCTCCGTTTTCACTCTTCATTTTTCACCCATCACTCTTTCCATGACACTTACGACCGAACAAAAAACCGCAGTTGCCAACTGGATCGCCGCGGGGGACACGCTTGCCGACGTTCAGAAAAAACTCGCCGGGCAGTTTAACCTCACCCTCACCTACATGGACGTCCGTTTTATCGTGGATGACCTTGATCTTACGCTCAAGGACCCCGCGCCCCCGCCGGTGCCATCGCCAGAGGCGGGCGCGCAACCACCGGCTGGCGGCGCGGCTCACGGCGGCCCGATGGAGGACGACCTCGACAACGAAAGCCTCCCTCCCAATCACCTCGCGCAAAACCGCCCCTCGCCCTATCCTGGCGACCCGTCCGATGACGAGGATTTTGCGGAGGACGAATCCGTCCCCGCGGCCGCCGTGCACGACACCCCTCCACTGGACACCAACGTCCGCGTCGAGCTGGACAGCGTCACGGTGATTCCGAACGCCGTTGCGAGCGGCAGCGTCATCTTTACCGATGGAGTGACGGGCAAGTGGTTTGTGGACAACTACGGACGTCCCGGCTTCACGCAAATCAGCCAGCCCGACTACCGACCCACGCAAGCCGACGCCCAGGCCTTCATGCAGGAACTCAGCGCCGCCCTGCAAAACCGCGGCTTCTAAAAAGGGTGGGGGATCACCCCATCTGCCCCGGTTCCGCCATCGTCACGCGCACGGCGTCGCCGCGCATGCGAATGCCGTTCACCTTTTCGATAATCAACTCCGCGGCGTCCTTGCGCACATCGACAAGCGTGTGCCGCTGGTGAATATCAATCGCGCCCACGACCTCCGCGGGCAGGCGCGTGACGCCCGCGATCTTGCCGACGATATCCGCCGGCGTGACAAGCTGTTTCCTCCCCGCGCTGAAAAACAATGTCGCAAACCCCGCCTCGCGTCCCGTCCGCGCCGGGCGGTCGTATTTCTGTTTTTGTTTCGCGGGCTTGGGCGGTTTGCTTGAAAACTTCTCATGTTTTTTCCCGTCCTTTCGGCCAGCGGGCTCAACCCATTCGGCAGGGCTTGGCTGGCTTTTCTTATCCCCCTCGCCGCCATGCATCACATGAATCAGCGCCGCGATGATGTCCGTGCTCGCATAACCCTGCTCGAGCAAACGGTCGATCAGGCGATCCTGCTTGCGATACTCGGCGGCGTCGAGGGTGGTGCGCAGTTTTTCAAAAAACTGGTTTTCGCGCGCCTCCTCCACGAGGTCGAGCGACGGGATTTTTTCGCGGCGGATTTTTAACTTTCCGTAACGGATCATGTTTTGCAGCGAGTAGAGCTCGCGCCCCGACACAAACGTGAACGCCCGGCCCGACTTGCCCGCGCGGCCCGTGCGCCCGATGCGGTGCGTGTAATCCTCGGCATCGTTCGGCAGGTCGAAGTTGAACACGACCTCGAGGTCGTCCACGTCGAGCCCGCGCGCCGCCACGTCCGTTGCGATCAGGAACTCAAATCCGCGCCGGCGAAACTTGTCCATCACGCGCGTGCGCTGCGCCTGAGAGATGTCGCCGTGCAGCCGCTCCGTCGCGTAGCCGCGCGCGTGCAAGTGCTCGTCGAGCTCGTCAACCATCAGCTTCGTGCTGCAAAAAACAATGCCGTAGCGAAAGTCGTTTATGTCGATGATGCGCGTGAGCACCTCGATCTTCGAGCGCCGCTCCACCTCGAAATAAACCTGGTCAACCTGGGGCGCGTTTTGCGCGACCGCCTCGATTTTGATGCGCTTCGGATTGCGGCTGTATTTGCGGATCAACTCCTCGATCTGCCTCGGCATCGTCGCCGAGAAAAACAGCGT
Organism: Ereboglobus sp. PH5-10; assembly: GCF_029504735.1. Classification (GTDB taxonomy): domain Bacteria; phylum Verrucomicrobiota; class Verrucomicrobiia; order Opitutales; family Opitutaceae; genus Ereboglobus. Next base: position 69,801 of record NZ_JAQFIP010000002.1, read on the forward strand.
CTGGTGCTCCGTCGGCACCTGCATGAGCACGCGCTCGATGTCCTCGCGGAAACCCATGTCGAGCATCCGGTCGGCCTCGTCGAGCACGAGCATCTTGAGCGCGTCGAGCCGCAGCGTGCCGCGCTCGATGTGGTCGATCACGCGCCCCGGCGTGCCGATCACGATTTGCACGCCGCTTTCCAGCGCGCGAAACTGCCGGTCATACGATTGCCCGCCGAAAATCGGCACCGCCTGCACGCCGCGTTTGAAAAGCGAAATCTTCGCAACCTCCTCCGCCACCTGCACCGCAAGTTCGCGCGTCGGGCAAAGCACGAGGACCTGCACCTTGCGCATTTTCGGGTCGATTTTCTCGACCATCGGAATCGCGAACGCCGCCGTTTTTCCCGAGCCGGTTGACGAAAGCCCGACGATATCCTCGCCCGCCATGATCGGCGGAATCGCGGCGGTCTGGATTGGCGACGCCTCCTCGAAACCCATCTTGTCAACGGCCTTCAATATTTCGGCGGACAAGCCGAGTTCGGAAAAACGGAGATTGCTCATTTGCCGGACGATGCACGTTGCGCGTCGCAAAGCGAGCCGTAGATTTCGCGGACGGAATTTTCAGGATAGGATTAACAGAATGAACAGGATTTAATCCCCCCGGCTGCGCAAACGCCAATCAACTCCACAATCCAGTAAATCCCGTTAATCCTGTCCTCAAACTTCGAAATCTGTTTCAAGCACCAGCCCCTTTTGAAGTCCGAAATCTGAGATCTGAGATTTGAGATTTGCAGAATCAGCGAGCACCGAGCAGGCTTCGCGCCATTATGAGCAAATACACAGCCCCCGAATTCCTCACCGACCTTCTTCACGCCCGTTCTCCCTCGGGCTACGAATTCGAAGCCCAAAAAGCTTTCGACAAACACGTCAAAACTCACGCCGACGTTTACGAAAAGGACGCCATGGGCAACCGCCTCGCCACGCTCAATCCCAAGGGCGACCCCGTCCTCATGCTCGCCGGTCACATGGACGAGCTCGGCCTCCTCATCACCTACGTCAACAAGGACGGCTACCTCTACTTCCAAACCATCGGCGGACACGACCGCACCGTCATCTCCGGGCGCCGCGTCATCATCCAAACCGCCAACGGCCCCGTGAAAGGCGTCACAGGAAAACGAGCCATTCACCTCATGGACGAGGCCGACCGCAAAAAAGTCCCCGAGATTCACGAAATCTGGATCGACATCGGCGCGCGTTCCAAAAAAGACGCGCTCGCCCGCGTTTCCATCGGCGACTGCGCCACCTACGACCACGAGTTCGAGCTCATCAACGGCAGCATCGGCGCCGCCCGCGCCTTCGACAACAAAGTCGGCGCCTATGCCGTCGGCGAAGTCATTCGCCGACTCGCCAAGCAAAAGAAAAAACTCGCGGCCAAAGTCGTCTCCGTTGCGACCTCGCAGGAGGAAATCGGCACGCGCGGTGCCGCGACCTCCGTCCATGCCGTCAATCCGCACATCGCCATCGCCATCGACGTCGGCCACGCGACCGACCACCCCGATTGCGACAATCGCAAATACGGCGAAACCACGCTTGGCGGCGGCCCGATCATTTGCCGCGGCGCGAACATCAACCCGAAAGTTTACGATCGCCTCGTCAAGTGCGCCAAAAAACTTCGCATCCCCTACCAGCTTGAGGCCGATCCGCGCCCGACCGGCACCGACGCCCGCGCGCTGCAAATGGGCCGTGGTGGAGTCGCCACCGGCCTGATCTCCGTCCCTCTCCGCTACATGCACACCCCGAGCGAAATGGTCGACCTCGAGGACGTCGAAGCCTGCGTAAAACTCCTAGCCGCCTTCGCTCTCTCCCTCGAAAAAGGCGACTACGCGCATTGGTGACAACCGCGGCGTGGACGCCGCAACCCGCAGGAGCCCAATCAAGTTGCAGCGGCGTAATCACCGCGTTGCCGGTCATGCGCGCCCTGCGAAGAAAATGACGGCTGATTTTGGATAGAATTGGCAGGCTGATCAGGATGAAAAACACCCCATTTTCATAATCCTGTTCATTCTGCCATTCTGTCCAAACGTCTGCTTGGAGATTTTTCAGGATTTCGGGATTTGGGATTTTTTCTTTGCCAGCCTTCGCTGTTTGGCGATGTATTTGCCTTTTCCTCATGACCACGCTCAACGCCACACCGCTCAAAACACTCGACCCGGAAATCTACGACTGCATCAAGTCCGAACTCGGGCGCCAGCAAAGCCACATCGAGCTCATCGCCTCGGAAAACTTTGTCGTGCCCGCCGTCATGGAAGCCCAAGGCAGCGTCCTCACCAACAAATACGCCGAGGGTTATCCCGGCAAACGCTGGTATGGCGGCTGCGAATTCGTTGACCAGGTCGAGCGGCTCGCCATCGAGCGCGCCAAAAAACTCTTCGGCGCCGAGCACGCCAACGTGCAACCGCATTCCGGCTCGCAGGCCAACTTCGCCGTTTACACCGCCGTGCTCCAGCCCGGCGACAAAATCCTCGGCATGAACCTCAGCCACGGCGGACACCTCACGCACGGAAACCCCGCCAATTTCTCCGGCAAACTCTACAAATTCGTGCAATACGGCGTGCGCGAGGACAACGGCCTCATCGACTACGACGAGCTCGCCAAAGTCGCCGCCGCCGAGCAGCCCAAGATGATCACCGTCGGCGCCAGCGCCTACTCGCGCATCATCGACTTCAAGCGCATGTCGGAAATCGCGCAAAGCGTCGGCGCGTATCTCTTCGCCGACATCGCGCACATCGCAGGCCTTGTCGCCACCGGCATCCACCCGTCGCCCGTTCCCTACGCGGATTTCGTCACCACCACCACGCACAAAACCCTGCGCGGCCCGCGCGGCGGCTTGATCATGTGCAAGGAAAAGCACGCCAAGGCGATTGACTCCGCCATGTTCCCCGGCGGCCAGGGCGGCCCGCTCATGCACGTCATCGCCGCCAAGGCAGTGTGCTTCGCCGAGTGCCTCAAGCCCGAGTTCAAGGCCTACACGACGCAGCTCGCCGCCAATTGCAAGGCGCTCTGCGCCGCGATGGAAAAACGCGGTTATAAAATCGTCTCTGGCGGCACCGAAAACCACCTCTTCCTCGTCGATCTGCGCACCAACCTTCCCGAGCTCACCGCGAAGAAGGCGCAGGAAACACTCGATCTGGCCAACATCACCTGCAACAAAAACACCGTGCCCTACGAGACACGCTCGCCCTTCCAGGCGTCCGGCATCCGCCTCGGCACGGCGGCGGTGACATCGCGCGGCATGAACGAGGCCGACATGGACGACATCGCCATGTGCATCGACCAAGTGTTGAAGGCAATCGGCACGCCCGACGAGGCCACCGCAATCGAGGCGTCCAAAAAACGCGTCCTCGAGCTGACGGCAAAATATCCGCTGCCCTACACGATGGCGTAAGGGCATTTTTCGACGTCGCGTCATAAAGCGATGGCATTGCAGGGCGCGCCGCAAGCGCGCCTTTTTTGTGCGAACGCATCAGCAAAGTCATTCACATGCGCGGGGCGCGCACGCTGGGCACGGCCCCATGGGCCGCGCGGCAAAAGATGAACGAGCGCGCCGCTGTGCTTAACACGCGATTTTGCGGATGATCACGATGCCAGGATTTTGTCGATGCTTGCGATTTCCGCGTCGCTGAAGTCTGTGTTTTTCAACGCGCCGAGGTTGTCATCGATTTGCCTGGTTTTGCTTGCGCCAATGAGCGCGGTCGTCACCACCGGCTGACGCAAAACCCATGCGAGCGCGAATTGCGCGAGGGATTGTCCGCGCGCTTTTGCCATTTCATTGAGCGCCCGAAGCTGCGCGAGCTTGGCCTCGGTGATATCCTCCGGTTTCAGGAATCGCGGATCGTGCGCGGCGCGCGAATCGGCGGGGATGCCGTTCAGGTAGCGATCCGTGAGCAGCCCTTGCGCGAGCGGGCAAAAGGGAATGCAGCCAATGCCTTCGCGCGCGAGCACGTCGATCAGGCCGTGTTCCGGCGTGCGTTCATACATGTGGTATTTCGGCTGATGGATCAGGCAGGGTGTGCCGAGGTCGCGGAGGATCGCGGCGGCGCGGGCGGTTTGATCGGGATTGTAGTTGGACAGCCCGGCGTAAAGCGCCTTGCCGGAGCGCACCGCATGCGCAAGCGCGCCCATGGTTTCATCGAGGGGTGTTTCGGGGTCGAAACGGTGCGAGTAAAAAATGTCCACGTAATCGAGGCCGAGTCGCTTGAGGCTTTGGTCGAGCGAGGCGAGCATGTATTTGCGGCCGCCCCATTCGCCGTAGGGGCCGTCCCACATCTGGTAACCGGCCTTGGTGGAAATGATGAGTTCGTCGCGATGGGCGGCGAGTTCCTCGCGGAGAATGCGTCCGAAGTTGGTTTCCGCGCTGCCCGGCGGCGGGCCGTAGTTGTTGGCCAGGTCGAAGTGCGTGATGCCTTTGTCGAAGGCATGCAAAACGAGCGTGCGCGCGTTTTCAAAAAGCACGTTGTCGCCAAAGTTGTGCCACAGGCCGAGCGAGAGCCGCGAAAGTTTCAGCCCGCTGCGGCCGCAGCGTTTGTAGATCGAGGAGTCCGAATAGCGCGAGGGAGAGGGTGTGTGCATGAGTTATTGTGAGACCGGTTCGGGATTTGGTTTTCTGGAATTTAAGTTTTCCCCCTTACGCGCCTCCGAGCGCTTTGTGAAGCGTTTCGAGTTCGTTGCGTAAACACGCGACTTCCGCCTCCAGCGCGGCGAGGCGCTGCTCGACCTCGGGAGGAAGCGTTTGCGTGACTGTGACCGGGGTGGCTTCCGGCGCATCGGCGGCGGGTTCGCCCGTCAGGAGTTGCGCCCAGCGCGCCTCTTTTTGCCCGCGTTGCGGAGGAAGTTTGCGCGCGAGCGGTTCGGCGCGCGCGGCGAGATCTGCGAGAATTTGCTCCAGTTCGCCGACGGTGGCGGGCATGGCGGCCATGCGTTCGCCGCGCGTGCGAAGCTCGGCGGTGGTTTGCGGACCGCGCAGGAGCAATTCGGCAAGAATCACGCGGGCGGTCGGCTCCATCGGATAAACCTGGTCGAGCATGTGCCTGAATTTTGCGACGCGCGCCTCCGCGCCGGCGAAGTGCGTGGCGAGCCGCTTCTGGCGCAAGCCGTCGAGCGCGTGCTCGATATCCTCGTGCGTGGCGGCGAGAATCGGGTTGCGGTTGTTGCGCTGGTTGGCGGCGTTGACAAGCGCGTTGAGCGTGAGCGGATAGATGTCGGGCGTGGTGAGTTCCTTTTCAATCAGGCAACCGAGCACGCGCGCTTCGAGCGGCGAAAGAGTGTTGGGGTTTGAGGACGATAGATCGGGCTGCGTTTCTGTTGTCATGCGCGCAAGCATCACCGCGCGCGCGATTCTGCGCAAGGGTGTTGCTCAAAAAACCACACGCGTGGCCGTCCGCGGACGGGCTCAGGGTTTGCTGATGAGGGCGACGGCGTGGGCGGCGATCGCGAGGGAGCGGCCGATGTCGTCGGAGCCCTCGTTGGTCGTCGCCTTCAGACCGATGCAATCGGTCGCGATGCCAAGCGAGGCGGCGAGTGTGTTTTTCATTTCATCGAGCCGGGGCTGGATTTTCGGTTGCTCGGCGATGAGCGTGGCGTCGATGTTGACGGGGCTCCATCCGCGCCCGGCAAGGGTGGCGATCACGCGGCGGAGGAGGATTTGCGAATCGATGTCCTTGCAGGCGGGATCGGTGTTCGGAAAAAAGTGTCCGATGTCGGGGAGGCCGGCGGCGCCGAGGAGTGCGTCGCAAATGGCGTGCGTGAGGCAGTCCGCGTCGGAGTGTCCGTCAAGCCCGACGGGCGACTCGTCAAAGCGGACGCCGCCAAGAATCATGGGGCGCCCGGCTTTGGTGCGATGGATATCATAACCGAGGCCGATGCGGATGGGCATTTTTGGAGCGGGAGGTTTCAGGTTTTTGCGGACGGCTCAATTCGATGGCCCGGCGCTTTTGCTCCAAAGCGCATTTTCCTCCGCGATGCGCTCGATGGAGTTGTTGATGAACTCAAAATAGGAGAGGTCGGCGGGCGTGGTGAGCTTTGGGTTGGGGTGGGGGTTTTCCAAAAGCGCGACGGGCTGGCCGAGCAGTTCCACGGCGGCGGCGTCGTCCGTGATCTCCAGTCCGCGGTCGATGATGCGGGTGTAAGCCCTGGTGATGAGTTCGCGGCTGAAAACCTGCGGCGTTTCCATTGCCCAAAGATTGGAGCGGTCGATCGTTTTGAGGCGGCCCTCGCCGGAGTGTTGCTTGATGGTGTCGCTCACGCGGTGCGCGAGCACGACGGCGTGTTCGCGGCGGACGATCTTGAGCAGGCCGACGAGTTGTTCGGGGCGAACAAAGGGGCGCGCGCAATCGTGGATGAACACATGCTCGATGTCGGCGGGCAGCGCCTCGAGCGCGGCGGCGACCGAGGCCTGCCGCGTGCGCCCGCCGCGCACAAAAATGGCGGGGGTCGGCGCGTAGGCGGAAAGCGCGGTGAGCTGGCGCTGGTCGCGGGTGGTGACGATGTAGAGATCGGCGACGCCGCTTTCCATGAATGCTGCGACGGAATGCGCGAAAAGCGGACGTCCGCCGAGGGGGACGAGCACCTTGTCGGTGACTGCGCCTTGCATGCGCTTGCTTGATCCTGCGGCGAGTAAGATGGCTGCGGTGCGGCTCATTTTTGGAAGTTAAAAATTAAGGGTTGGGAAGCGGAAAGTAAAACGAATACAGGCGCGTCATCCATCATTGGCCTGCGTCTGGTTGTGACGCTGTCTAAGTTCCTCCATGATTGCGCGGGCGGCGGCGGCGGGATCGGGAGCCTTGAGAATGGGGCGGCCGACAACGATGAATGACGAGCCCGCGCGCGCCGCCTCGGCGGGAGTCATGGTGCGCTTTTGATCGTCGGTGCCCGCGGCGGCGGCGGAGCGGATGCCGGGCGTGACGAGTTGCATGTGCGCGGGAAGCTCGCGGCGAAGCACGGGGACTTCGAGCGGCGAGCAAACGAGGCCGCGCAGACCCGCGTCCGTGGCGAGTTTTGCGAGGCGCAAAACCTGGGATTCGGGAGCGGCGTTGACGCCGGTTTCGGCGAGGCCGGCGGCATTGGTCGAGGTGAGGACGGTGACGCCGAGGAGGAGCAGCCCGGGCTTGGTTTGTGCGGCGGCTTTTTGCGCGGCGACCATCATTTCCCGTCCGCCGCAGGTGTGGAGTGTCAGCATTCCGATGGGAAGCGGCGCGAGCGATTCAACGGCCTTGGCGACGGTGTTGGGGATGTCGTGGAGCTTGAGATCGAGAAAAACATTGAATCCCTCGTCGGCGACGGCGCGGACGTAATCGGGGCCGTGGGCGGTGAACATTTGCAGGCCGATTTTCACCCAGTTGAGCGATCCGCGCAATTGGCGGAGCAGGGGCGCGGCTTCTTCGCGGGTTGGAACGTCGAGTGCGAGAATCAGGTCGGTGGACATTGCGGAAATGTTGAATGCGGATTGCGTGACGCGAAATGTAGGATGCGCGGGGCGCGGGTTGCAATCGCAGTTTTTGGATAATGATTTGGACGAAGGGCATTGGGTTTCTGTGGTCAAATGCCGGGTGCTCTTTATTTTCATAAATAAACCTTCATAATTTGGGCTCCGATTTCTGGTTGCGGCGATTGCGGAGTGCTCGCAAAAATCGGCGCCATGAATCACAAGTCCGTGCGCCGGTTTTTATTTGTTTTGTGTTTGCTCGCGCTTCCGTTTGTTCGCGCGGAAAACAACGAGCCCTCGGTGCCGCCGCTTAAGCGGCTCGCGAACGACCAGTCGGAATACCGCCGCTTCACGCTCGACAACGGCATCAAGGTCATCCTGCTCTCCGACCCGAAGCTCAACAAATCCGCCGCGTCGCTCGCCGTGGGCGCGGGCTCGCTCAGCGATCCGCGCGACAGGCAGGGGCTCGCGCATTTCCTCGAGCACATGCTTTTTCTCGGCACGGAAAAATATCCCGACGTGAACGATTACGGGAACTACCTCACCAGCAACGGCGGCTATAATAACGCCTACACCGCCGACGACCACACGAACTACCTTTTCGAGATTCGCCACGAGGCGTTCGAGGGCGCGCTCGACCGGTTCGCGCAATTTTTTATCGCGCCGCTTTTCACGCCGGAGTTCACCGAGCGCGAGTTGAACGCGGTCAATTCCGAGAATCAGAAAAATCTCGAAAACGACGGCTGGCGCGCCTACCAGCTCCGGCGCTCGGTCTACCGCGCGGATCATCCGGCAAACCATTTCGGCACGGGCAACAGCGACACGCTCGCGGGCGTGACTCGCGAGGAACTGCTCGCGTTCTACAATAAACACTACAGCGCCGACCGCATGACGCTCGCGCTCGCCGGACGCGCCGGCCTCGACCAAATGGAGCAGTGGGTGCGCCGGTATTTTTCGCCGGTCAAAAACCGCGATCTCGGCGCCCTGCGCTATGATCCCGATTACCTTTCACCGAGGGCGGCGCTGCGCGTCGTGCGCATCGAGCCGATTGCCGATCTGCGCCAGATTTCGATTGAATTTCCGATGCCCGCGTTGGGCGCCGAGTGGCGTTCGAAACCGGCCGGGCTGCTCGGCTTCATCATCGGGCACGAGGGCGAGGGCAGCCTGCTTTCGCAACTGAAGGCCGAGGGCCTCGCGATTAGTCTTGGCGCGGGAGCGCACGACGAGACGCGCGACTACGGGCGCTTTTCGATAAGCGCGCAGCTCACGCCCGCCGGTTTGCAAAATTACCAGCGCGTGCTCGAGCTGGTCTTCACCGCAGTCGCCGAAATCAAGCGCGCCGGTTATCCCGCGTATCTGTTTCACGAACGCCGGACGATGGCCGCGCTCGACGAACTTTATCAGGACAAGGGCGAGGGCGCGAGTCGCGCCGTGTTTCTGGCGAACCAGCTCGCGTATTATCCGCTCCCGATTGCGGAGCGCGTGCCCTACCTCTGGCTTCGCGAGGACCCGGCGGCGTTTGAAAAATTTCTCTCGTATTTGCGACCCGACAACATGCTCGTTTCGATCACCGCAAAAGGCGTCGAGACCGACGCGACCGAAAAATACTACGGCACGAAATACAGCTATCGCGAGGAAACGGGTTCCGCCTACGACCGGCTCGTCGCCGCGCTCGGCGCGCGCGCGCTTCCAGAAGGCGTGGCGATTCGCATTCCCGCGCCCAATCCGTATATTCCCGCGAGCGCGGCGGTCCGCTCCATCGCGCCCGCGCGCTTGATCGACGAGCCGGGGCTCAGCCTGTATTACGCGCAAGACACCGAGTTTCAGCGCCCGATGGTCACGCAGATTTTCACGTTTCGCCTGCCGCGCTCGTTTGCCTCGCTCGAAAACGCCGTCGCACTCCGCTTCTACGCCTCGTGCCTGAACGAGGCGCTCAATGAAACCACCTACGTCGCCTCGGAGGCGGGGCTCGACGTGCGCGTGTCGGCGTCGCTCACCGGCGGCGTCACGATCACGCTCAACGGTTACGATGAATCCGCCGCGCGACTGCTCGCCACCGTCTCGTCGCAACTCGTGGATTTCAAATTGGACGGGGAGCGCTTCGCCGCGCTGAAGGACCGCATCGTTCGCGGCCTCCGCAATTTCGAGCGAGGCGACGCCTACCGCATCGCCATGACGACGCTCAACAGCATCACCGGCGAGTTCGTCTACCGTCCCGACGAGCAGATCGCCGCCGCCGAAAAAATGACGCTCGCCGACGTGCGCGCCTTTGCGCGCGAACTCTACAAAACGGGCAAGGTTGAGGCGCTCATTTACGGCAACGTCACCGGCGCGGAAGCCGTCGCGCTGGCGCGAAAATTCCGCAGCCACAAGCCCGCGCCCGAAAGCGCGCTGCTGCGGGATCGTTATCTGGAGATTGCGGCGGGCGCGGAAGTGCGGGCGAGCGAGAAGCTCATCGTCAACAATTCCGCCATGGTGCTGCGCTACAAACTCGGCGACACCTCGCCGGAGATGCGCGCGGCGGCAGTCGCGCTCGGCATATTTGTGGCGGAGCCGTTTTTCACGGAACTGCGCACGCGCCAGCAACTCGGCTACATCGTCAGCGGCGGCGCGTCGTCCGGGAAAACCGAGAGCATCGCTTATTTTATCATTCAGTCGGGCAATCATCCGGCGGACGAATTGGAGAAACGCGCGCTCGCGTTCATCGGCACGCTGCCCGGTCAACTCGCCGCGCTCGACGATGCCGCGTGGGCGCAGATCATTGCCGGCGCACGCTCGCGCCTTGAGGAAAAGGACAAGTCAATCGACGAGCGCGCCGGCCGCCTCTACGCGCTCGCCTACGATTACAACGCGGACTGGGAGCGCCGCGCGCAAACGCTCGCCGCGCTCGACACGCTCACGAAGACGCGCGCCGTCGAAATCCTGAAAAACGCGTTTGGTGAAAAAACGCGCGGACAAGTCACCGTGCTCGCCTTCTCGCGCGACCACGAGCCAGCCGACGCGAACGCGCCGAAGCCGACGTTTGATTTCGAAAAACGCACCGAGTGGAAAAAGACGCGGAGTTACAAGTGAACGCGTTTATCAATATAGCACGGACAGGAATGTCTGTGCTCCCGTTATGAGTGCCGATTACGAAAAGCCGATCGGCCCCTGGGTGCGGCGTGTGAAGGAGCACGGCGAGGGCGTGATCAAGAAGCTCACGCGCGACGAGCTCGTTGCGTGCGTGATGCATGTGGACGAACGCATTATCGCAATCAACAAGCCGGGCGACATTCCGTGCCATCCGTCGAAGGACGGCCCGTGGTCGAGCCTGTCGGGCGCGGTGCGCGAGCATTTCGGCGACGCGGCGGCGCACTTGATTTTTCGCCTGGATCGCGAGACGAGCGGAGTGGTGGTGTATGCGCGCGATCCAAGGACGGCGCGGCGTTTGCAGATGGCCGCGCAAAATCGGAAGTATGACAAAGCATACTTTGCGATACTATGCGGCGAGCTGCGCGAGGCGGTCGCGGTCGATCAACCGCTTGGTCCCGATTACGATTGTCCGGTCGCGATTAAAAACAAGGTCGTGCGCGCGGGGCAGGGGCAGTCGGCGCGCACGCGGTTCGAGCCGTTGCAATGTTCGGGCGGTTTCACGTTCGCGCGAGTGATCACGGAAACCGGGCGCAAGCACCAAATCCGCGCGCACGCGCAATGGCTCGGGCATCCGCTCGTCGGCGACAAAATCTACGGTCCCGACGCGCGTTTGTTTCTTGAGTTTATTGAGACGGGATGGACGCCGAAACTGGCGGGGCGGTTGCTGATGGCGCGGCAGGCGCTGCACTGCGCGGAGATCGACTTGAGGGCTGCGGGCGTGGATTATGTTTTTCGCGCGCCGCCGGCGGCCGACATGCTGGAGTTTTGCCGCGAACGGGGTTTTGATTGCTCGAAGTGACTGGCGTGAGCGCGCCGAAGGGGCGCGGGCTCAGCGCGATTTCCAGAGTGTTTTGAGCGGAGGGGGCTCGACGGAAACGGATAGTTTTTCGGGCGAAAAGATGTCGCGCGGAAGATCGAGTTTCACGCCCGTGAGCAACACGTTGAAGTCGGTGCCGTTGCCCGTGGTTTCGTTGCGGAGCTCCGCTTTGCGCAGGAAAAACATGTCGGACACTTTGTGAAAATCCTTCAGGCGCATCGTTTTTTTCACGGCGCCACCGGGGCCGAGGATTTCAAAGACGGTGATCGTGCGATAGCCTTCGTCGTAATAAAGGCGCACGCCGGTCAGGTCGGGGCGCGCGTTGGCGATCTCGACGGGCGGGCGCATCAGGAACGCGTGCGTGACGCGGAAGTTGCCCGATCTCAATCCTTCGTAAGTGTGGTCGTTCCAGTAAATGAAGGGCATCTGGAGCTCGAAGGCGCTGAGGTCCGTGCCCGCAAGCGGCTCGAACATCGCCGAGGGGTTGAGTTGCGCGGCGGCGGCCTTGGCGTTGTTGCGCGAATAAGTCCACACGGCGCTTTGCGGGCCGCTCTGGACGAGGAGTTCGCGCTCGTCGTTTTGCGAGCCGGGGCGGAGTGTGATGCGCGTGACCGGCCCGCGTTCGTTGCGACTGCCCCACATGCGCCCGGGGATGATCGTGCGCGTGCTGGTTCCCTTTGGGCGCAGGATGAGTTGAAACTCGAAATAAAAATCGCCGTCGATGGCGCTTGTGCGGATGGCTTCGAGGATCGTCCTGCCCTTGTCCTGGTCAACGGGCGCGGCCTGCCGGTAATCGGGAACGGACGGCGTGATGCTGCGCGATTGGGCGGCGGCATGCGGCGCGCCGAGGATGCAGAAAAGGCAGGCGAAAATAATCGCCTGCCCCGTGATGGTTTTGCCGCCGGTGGTCATTGTGTTTGTGACAATGGCTGGTGGCGCGAGTGCCGCGTTATTGTTGCGCGGGCGCGGGAGCTTCCAGCGCGGGCGTGCCCGCCGGAGTCGCGGCGGGGGTTGCCTCCACGGTCGTGTTTTGCGGCGATGTCACAGGCGCGGCGGGTGCGGCGATTTCGGGAGCAAGAACGCCCGAGGTGGCGCGGTTAGCCATATAGATGTAACCGAGGTAAAGGGCGAAGGCCAAAACAAAGAAGATGACCGCGCCCTTGATGGTCGCCTTGCTGAGCACATTGCTGGTTTCGGCGCCGAAGGTGGCCTCGGCCATGCCCCCGCCCATGGCAGCGCCGACGCCGCCGTCGTTCTTGGCGCGTTGCATGAGAACAAGAAGCACGACAATGATGGAGACGAAAACCAGAATAAGAATACCTACTGTGAGAAGAATGCTCATTGGAAAAAGATGAGGAGAAAGCAGACTGAAACGCGGTTTGTCAACATGCGAGCACGGGGTCTCGATTTTAGGGGCAGTTTTATGTGCGGGCGCGGCAAGCGGCAAAAGCGAGCCGCCGCGAGGTCGCGCGCGATTCATTGCCTGTCCAGGGTGAAATTCGACGAGGTGATTCGCGCATGGATCAACGACACCGTGCGCGCGGCGAAAATCTCAAAAGTGGAGACGGTTGACGAACAGCAGCAGGGCACGTTCGACATGACTGTCGATTTTGCCGCGCCAGGCTACGGGCAGTCCATGCGCGGGAAATTGTTGATCTTCAAGCCGGCGATTGTGAGCCGTCGCGATTTTGTTCCGCTCACAAAACCCGAGCGGACGCATCCGGTCGTGCTTGAGCCGCGTTCCTACAGCGAGCTGAGCGACATTTACATCCCGCGCGGATTTCAGGTCGATGAACTGCCGCCGCCCGTGGAAACGACAACGGCCTTCGGAAGCTACACGGCCGTCTGCACGTATGACGCGGCGACGCACCACGTGAAATATCAACGCACGCTCGTGATGAACGCCGCGGAAATCCCCGCCGCCGATTACGCCAGCGTGCGCGATTTCTTCGATGCCATCCGCAAGGCCGAGCAAACGAACGTCGTGCTAAGCAAGACGCAGTGAGCTCTTCAGCCGCCAAAAAAAACTCTGGGTTGTTGACACGGCACGCATAAAGCCTTTCATTTGCCGCCAGATTCCCACGATTTGCCTGGCGCTGAAGTTTCGCCGAATGCTTAAAAATCCGAATTACGGATTAATTGATTAATGCCTTTGTTCGACACGTTTTAGTGCGGCTCATTGTTGGCTTGAAAGGCCCTGCATTTGTAAAAGTGCGCCTCCGCATTCCGACGCGGGAATCGACCATCAAACGATTTGGTTTCTACCTTTTCCCTTACTATCAACACCTTGCAACACAATGGACAAAAAAGACACTCCGGCGTCCGACGCGCCTGAAAAGACGCCCGCGCAACAAACCGCTCCCGCCGCCGAAACCCCCGCGACAAACCCCGCAACCGCCCCCGAGCCCAAGCCGGAAAAACCCGACAACACAATTCGCGTCGAGGGCGTGCTCGACATTGACACGCAAAAAGGCGGAAACGGCCAGCTCCTCGACCTCGCGCGCTACGGCAAACGCCGGCCGACCGATGTCTTTGTGCCGAAGGAATTGATTCGCCGCTTCAAGTTGCGCACCGGCTCCGTCATCAGCGGCACCGCGTATCCCGCCGAGGGCAAATTTCCGAATCCCAAGATGAAGTTCATCGAAAAAGTGGACGGCCTCGAAATCGACGAGCGCCGCGCCAAGTTCGACTTCAACTCCCTCACCACCATTTCGCCCGAAAAAATGCTCCGCATGGAAACGAAGGACGAGCGCATGACCACGCGCGCCGTCGATCTTTTCTGCCCGGTGGGCAAGGGCACCCGCGGCCTCATCGTCGCGCCGCCGCGCACCGGCAAAACCACGCTCCTGCGCGACATGGCGCTCGGCGTGCTCGAAAACAATCCCGAGTGCCACGTCATGATCCTCCTCGTTGACGAACGCCCCGAGGAAGTCACCGACTTTAAACGCTCCGTGGCCGCCGAAATCTGGGCGTCCTCAAACGACGAGCAGATCGAAAACCACATCCGCGTTGCCGACCTCTGCATTGAGCGCGCCAAGCGCCTCGTGGAAACGGGCAAGGATGTCGTGCTTTTTCTCGACTCGATCACCCGCCTTGCCCGCGCCCACAACAACGCGCGCCACGGCGGCAAGACCATGTCGGGCGGCATTGACTCGCGCGCGATGGAAAAACCGCGCCAGCTCTTCGCCGCCGCGCGCAACACCGAGGAAGCCGGCTCGCTCACCATCGTCGCCTCCGTGCTCGTCGAAACCGGCAGCCGCATGGACGACATCATTTTCCAGGAGTTCAAGGGCACCGGCAACATGGAGCTCGTGCTCGACCGCAAGTGCGCCGAGATGCGCCTCTGGCCCGCCATCAACATCGCCAGCTCCGGCACCCGCCGCGAGGAACTCCTCATCGACGCGAAGAATCTCGACTCGATCCACTTCTTCCGCCGCGCCCTCGTGCAGCAGCGCATCGAGGATGCGACCGAGACAATGATCATGCGCCTCTCAAAAACGAAAAACAACGAGGAGTTCCTAAAACTTATCGCGCGGTAAAGGGGGAGGCAAAAGCACGGAAAAATTCCGTGCTTTTTTCTATTCCCAATTAACGCATGAAAAAAATCATCATTGGGATGGTTATTGCCGGCTTCCTGCTGGTGGCGGGTTTGTGCGGCCTGTTTTATCGCGAGCTGAATCGCAGAGAGGCGGGCGAACACGTTGCCAATGTGCGTTATTTGCCGAAATCTGCCAGTGACATTACCTACGTAAAAATAATGTTCTGTGAAGAATATGAATTTGCCATTTCCGAGTCGGAATTTGTGCAATTTGCGAAGAAAAAAGGTCGCATACTTCAAGAAATCCAAGAGCCAAAATCCGTGAGGCCAATTTTAATCTGGCCTGAAAAAAGAAATAAAGAAATTCAAAGTCTTGCCGATTATGAATCCACCGAAGTTAAAGCGGACAAGGGATTATTTCATCAGGAGCAACGGAATAATGGCGGCGGTTATACGTTTCTCTATAATCGTGACACTGGACGCGCGTATTATTGGTATGCTCATCATTAATCTTATCATATCTCATGAGTGACCATTCAGACAACACTCCTCGCAAATTTCATAAACGAGCAATTTTATACATTGGCATAACTCTTCTTCTCCCAGCCCTTCAGTTTTTCATTTCTTCAGCCTTTTCCTCTCCCGCCCCCTCTCACTACGATACGGTTCTCATACCGAAGGTCAAAACTTCGATTTATGTCGGCAGCGTTACGTTCACGATGACGCCCTTTGTGCGGAGCGGGGGACAAGTTTACACAGCCGAATACAAGGCCAGCGTTGTGCCGTTTTTTTTCTTCAGCGAAAGCGGCCGGTTGAGCATCAACTTTACGGATGAACAACTCGCCCGGCTCGAGCGCGGTGAGCGGGTGGATTTTACCGGCGATGGCAAAAACAAGAAGAACAAGGGCCGTCGCATTCTCGGTCACGCCCAGGCCGAAGCCCCCGGCGCGCGAACGGGCAAAATAAAAGTGCGCGTTTTTGTCACCAAAAACACCGACCTCGTTCTCGACACCACCTACACTTTTGCCGAAAAGCAGTCGAGGGCTGAATAGAGGAGGAGGAATGTCGCCCCTGTTTTTTGAACGCCAAACGCGATGCTTTCGGCGTTTCGGGTGTTAGTGCTGTTTTGGTTTAAATTGTCGCGAGGACATGCCTTTTGGCTGGGCGAACCGTCCCGGTGAACCGGGGATGTTACGGTTTACTGGGACGGTTCGCCCTGCCTCAAATGCGACAGAATAATCGCGCTCAGGCTTTTATCGAGGGGAGGTTCCAGATGTCCTCGGCGTATTCGCGGATGGTGCGGTCGCTTGAGAACTTGCCGACGCGGGCGGTGTTGAGGATCGCGGCGCGGGCCCACTTGGCTTTGTCGCGATAGAGCGCGTCCACTTTTTCGTGGGCATCGCTGTAGGCGCGGAAATCGGCCAGCACCATGAAGGGGTCGCCTCCGTTCAACAGGCTGTTGTGCAGCGGGGCGAAGGCGCCGTGCTCGCCGGGCGTGAAATAGTCCGAGCCAATCCAGTCGATGATGGCGCGGAGTTCCTCGTCGGCGTTGTAATAGTTCCACGGGTTGTATCCTTTGGCGCGGAGGGCCTCCACTTCGTCGACGTTCATGCCGAAGATGAAGATGTTTTCGT
This sequence comes from Ereboglobus sp. PH5-10, assembly GCF_029504735.1. GTDB lineage: Bacteria > Verrucomicrobiota > Verrucomicrobiia > Opitutales > Opitutaceae > Ereboglobus. The sequence goes on from NZ_JAQFIP010000002.1 coordinate 86,381, forward strand.
CGCCGACCTCCTCCTTGATTTCCACGTTGGCGCCGTCGAGCGTGCCGATGGTGAGGGCGCCGTTGAGGGCGAGCTTCATGTTGCCGGTGCCGGAGGCCTCCTTGCCGGCGGTGGAGATTTGCTCGGAAAGATCGGCGGCGGGGATGATCTTTTCGGCGAGCGAGACGCGGTAGTTGGGCAGGAAGGCGACCTTGATTTTGCCGCCGATGCGGGTGTCGGCGTTGATGTGCGCGCCGATGACGTTGATGGCGCGGATGATGTTTTTCGCGAGGTCGTAGCCGGGCGCGGCCTTGGCGCCGAACACAAAGACGCGGGGGACGATATCGAGGTTCGGATTCTGGAGGATGCGGCGGTAGAGCGCGAGGATGTGAAGCAGGTTCAGGTGCTGGCGCTTGTATTCGTGGAGGCGCTTGATTTGCACGTCGAAGAGCGCGTCGGGCGAAACTTCAATCTGGCAATCGGTTTTGATGATGGCGGCGAGTTCGTTTTTGTTGGCGCGCTTGACTTCCATGAACGCCTTCTGGAAGGCGGGTTTGTCGGCGTGTTTTTCGAGGCCGCGAAGCAGGTCGAGGTCGCAAGGCCAGTGGTCGGTGCCGAGGGTGTCGGTGATGAGTTGCGAGAGGCCGGGGTTGCAGTCGAGGAGCCAGCGTCGGGGGGTGATGCCGTTGGTTTTGTTTTGGAAGCGTCCGGGGAAGAGCTCGTCGTATTGGGGGAAGAGGTGTTTTTTCAGGAGCTCGGTGTGGAGCGCTGCGACGCCGTTGACGGCGTGCGAGGCGACGACGGAGAGGTTGGCCATGCGCACGGATTTGCCGCCGTTTTCCTCGATGAGGGAGCAGTCGCGTTTTTTGCCGTCGTCGCCGGGCCAGCGCGCCTCGACGAGGCGGAGGAGGCGGTCGTTGATGGCGTAGATGATCTGGAGGTGGCGAGGGAGGACGCGGTCAAAGAGGCCGATGCTCCATTTTTCCAGCGCCTCGGGAAGTAGGGTGTGGTTGGTGTAGGCGAAGACCTTGGTGACGATGCCCCAGGCTTTTTCCCATTGCATTTCCTCCTCGTCGAGAAGGATGCGCATGAGCTCGGCGATGGCGACGGCGGGGTGGGTGTCGTTGAGTTGGATTGCGATTTTGGAGGGAAAGTTGTCCCAGGAGTTCTCGGGGTTGCGGAAGTGGCGGCGCATGATGTCGCGCAGGGAGCAGGCGACGAAGAAGTATTGCTGGATGAGGCGCAGTTCCTTGCCGTTTTCGGTTTTGTCGTTGGGGTAAAGGACCTTCGAGATGGTTTCGGTGACGGCCTTTTCGCGGACGGCCTCGACATAGCCGCCGGAGTTGAACGCGGCGAGGTCGAACTCGGAGGCGGATTGCGAGGCCCAGAGGCGGAGGAAGTTGACGGTGTTGGTGTCGTAGCCGGCGACGGGGATGTCGTGGGGGATGCCGATGATCGAGTCGGTGTCAACCCAGCGCGGGCGGTAGTTGCCGCGGTCGTCGAAGACGTTTTCCACGCGACCCCTGATTTGAATGGTGACTTTGTTTTCGGGGCGCGCGATGTCCCAGGGCGTGCCGCCCATCATCCACGAGTCGGGATGCTCGACTTGGGAGCCGTTGACGAACGCTTGGCGGAAAAGGCCGAATTCGTAATAGATGCCGTAACCGATGGCGGGCAAATCGAGGGTGGCGAGCGAGTCGAGGAAGCAGGCGGCGAGGCGCCCGAGGCCGCCGTTGCCGAGGCCCATGTCTGATTCCTCGTTGAGGATGGTTTCAAAATCGACGGGAATGTCGGGGTCCTTGATGGCCTCGCGGGCGGCTTTGTAGAGGCCGGTGTTGTAGAGGTTGCTCTCGGTGAGCCGTCCCATGAGGTATTCGAGGGAGAAATAATACAGGCGGCGAACGTTGCCGCGATTGTGCACGGCCTGGGTCGAGATCATGCGCGAGAGGATGTGCTCGCGGACGGCGAGCGAGGTGGCGATCCACCAATCGTGCGGTTGGGCCGAGTGGAGGTCGCGGGCCAGGGTGTAGGTGAGGTGGCGGAAGATGGCTTGCTTGAATTTGCCCGTGCTCGCGGCGTCAAAGGGCGAGGTGGTCTCCGGGCTGGGGCAGGGGGAGTTTGGCCAGGATGCGTCTTTCGACGCGGCTGTTTTTCCGGAAGCGGTGTTTTTTTGTTTTTTGCTGTTGGTTGCCATGTGAAAACTTGAATTAGAGTCTTTCAAAAATGAATTCGCCTAGGGTGGCATGACTGTGTGCTTGGTCACGTCTAAAATGCGGCTGTTGGCCGCATAGGGGGCGCCTCTCAAATTAAAACCCGGGAGCGCGGGCATCCTGCCCGCCGGTTTGGAGGCTTGCGCGGCGCGGTGTGCCGCGCCGTCTTGCGGGCAGGATGCCCGCGCTCCCAGGGCGCAAGCGTGGATTCGGGTTTGCGCTGGGAGGCCAGCCCGCCGCGCGGGGCTTTGCGCTTTCCTTTGCGCCCAAGTTCCCAAAGTATGTGCGCCGCAGTTTGATCTTTCGATTACCATGCCGACTTTTGAAACACGACTCATGCAGGCGGGCGATTGGGACGAGGTTGCCCGGTTGATCCATGCCTCACTCAACCTCTGGTATGAAAAGAACCGCGGCTACCGGCTCGTGAGCGGCGGCTGGGAAACGATGCGGCTGTTTCCGCGCGTTTACGAGGACCTCGATCCCGGCTGTTGCGTGATGGCCGTGGAAACCTCGTCCGGGCGCATTGCGGGCGTGTGTTTTTTTCACCCGCGGCCCACGCACGTCGCCCTCGGCATCATGAACACGCATCCCGATTTTTTTGGAAACGGCGTCGCCTCACTGATGCTCCGGCATATCATCGGCGATGCGAAGCGGCGGGGGCTGCCCGTGCGGCTTGTGTCGGCGGCGACCAATGTCGATTCGTTCTCCCTCTACAACAAGGCGGGGTTTGTGCCGACGCGGTTTTTTCAGGACATGACGCTCAGGGTTCCCGAAAACGGTTTTGATGTCGCCGCGCCGCAAGGCTGGACGTTTCGCGACGCGACTGCCGGGGACATCCCGCAAATCGTCGCGCTCGAAAGGGAGCTCGCGCACATTGAGCGGGAAAAGGATTATCATTTCTTTCTGCGCAATCCCGGCGGCATCTGGCACATGAGCGTGCTGGTCGGGCCGGATGGCGGGCTCGGCGGTTTTCTCGCCTCGGTCAATGATCCCGGGAGCAACATGCTCGGCCCCGGCGTGGCTCGCAACGAGGAGCTGGCGGCGGCGTTGGTGCGCGGGGAGCTCGGGTTCCATCGCGGTTGCTCGCCGGTCTGGCTTGTCCCGTCCGAATCCCGCCGGCTGGTGGATGCGATGTATGCGATCGGGGCGAAAAACTGCGAGCTGCACATCACGCAGGTTCTCGGAAATTATACGCGGGAAACAGGCATCGTCTTCCCCACGTTCATGCCGGAAACTGGCTGATGGCGGCGGCGATGGCTGGGGTCGGTAATGGACGAACGTCAAAGGCAAGGCATGCCCTGCCTCATGACTTCTCTCATCCGTCAGTCATCCCGAATCACGCCTTCACGAGCCGGTTCACGGCGCGGGCGGCCATTTTTCCTCGAATGTGTCCAACGGCCACAGTTCGAAGCGACGCACGATTGTCTCCGCGCCTTCCGTCTGGATGCCCACCTTGCCCGCATGCGGTGACATCGCGAACGCTTCATTGACCAGCTTTCCGTTGAAAATGTGGGTCACCGTGTCGCCCCTCGCGATCACCTCCAGGCGATTCCAGCCGCCGACAGGCGCGTCCAAATCGTGTTTCCCCGCAAAGGTGAGACTGTCCTTCCAGTCCTCATCGCGTTTCTCCCAATTTATCCGTCCTTTGGTGACGGCTTGGCGCGGGGTCCCCTTCTTCCATCGCTTCTCCCCGTCGCGATCCAACTCGAATTCGCAGTCCGCGCGGTGGGTAAGGTTCGCGCCATCCTCCGTTTTGGCATTCAGCACCAGAAGGTCTCCCATGCCGCCTTGGATGATGTTCGCCTCGAAGCAGGCCGGCCACGTCTTGCCCAGCGCGCCGTGCGGTCCCGTTATATGATAGAGAATGCCGTTGTCGCGGGCGCGCGTCTTGCGTTTGCCCCAAGTGTTCGGCCCCCACTTAAATTCAACCACAAGATGATAGTCGCCGAACGATTGTTTCGTTGCCAGGTATCCGTAACCGCGTCCGCTGATGTGCAACGCTCCGTCCCGCATCCTGAATATCTCCGAAGGCGGGTCGTTCAGGTCTTTGGCCGGCCCCAAGTGAATCTCCGTCCGCCCGTCGCGTATCAGGTCGAACACATCGATTTTAGTCTTTACCGTCCCGGCAACGGCGGGGCTGGCGGTCCCGCACGCCGCGGCGAGGAGAAGACAGGAAAAAAGCCTCAAGAAACGCGGCATTATCCGATGCTTGTTTTGGAGCGCGCCAGCGCTTCCTTCGCACTGTTTTTTGGGGGATATCATGCGCCGTGCATGCTCCCGTTTTTATTTCCACGCACAAGCGTTATCTTGTAATTCCGGCCGTCATTAGGCGGCCCTGCAAAAGCGCGCTCCGCGCCAGGTTTCGCCCGGCGTCTTTTTTGCGGCCTTGCGCGGCCCCGTTCGTTTCGTTGTTCTGTTTTTCGTTAGTTGCCATAGCCGGCGGTCTGGTTGTGCGCTTCCGGCTTTTCTTCCCACTCCGTTTCATCTTCGGCTCGCACGCATCAATCAACAAAACCACCCCCATGAAAAAACACATCCTGTCATCGTTCCTTGCGATTGTCCTGCTTGCCGGCTCCGCCGTCGCGTCCGCGGCCGAAAAAACAAAAGTCGAAATCGACGCCGGCTTCCCCGGCGGCAACATCATCGTCGTCGATGCCGGCGAGAGCGTCGTGCGATTGAAACAGGACTTGCGCGACACCAAGGGCAGATGGTTCTACTGGTCGTTCCGCGTCCGGGGCGCGCAGGGCAAAACGCTGGAGTTTCAGTTCGACGACAAAATCATCAGCTACCTCGGCCCGGCGATCAGCAAGGACGGCGGAAAAACATGGACATGGCTTTACAACAAAACTGGCAACCTCCCTTACTCAGCCGTCTCCTCCGCCTTCAAATACACATTCGGCAAGGATGACACGGAGGTGTTTTTCAGCCTCAGCCCCAATTACACCGAAAAAGACCTTAACGCCTTCCTCGAAAAACACAAAAGCAACCCCGCGTTGAAAATCGGCACGCTCTGCAAAACAACCAAGGGTAGAAACGCCGAGTTGCTCCGCATCGCCGGGCAAAACCCAAGGCGCGGCTTCAAAGTTGTTCTCACCGCAAGGCACCACGCCTGCGAGACGATGGCCAGCTACGCCCTTGAGGGCATCGTTGACACCATCCTTTCCGACACGCCCGACGGCCGCTGGCTGCGCGAACACGCCGACTTCCTCATCGTGCCCTTCATGGACAAGGACGGCGTCGAGGACGGCGACCAGGGCAAGAACCGCAAACCCCACGATCACAACCGCGACTACGCCAAGGAAATCCACCCGACCGTCCGCGCCTTCAAAAAACAAGTCACCGAATGGATCGACGGACGCCCCACGGTTCTCTTCGACATGCACTGCCCCAGTGAAAAAGGCAAAACCCTCTTCTTCTTCACCGAGGCCGCCGAGTTGAACAAAAAGATTTCGGACAATGTGAACCGCTATTGCTCCCTGCTTGAGGCGGAAAGAAAAAGCCCGCTCTACTATAAAAAATCCCACAACCGGATAGCCAAAAACTCAAAGAACCCCGCCTTGGTGAAATGCAACACCTGGTTCATGACCCTGCCCGAAACGATCGCCGCCATGACATTGGAGATACCCTACGCCCTCGCCGCGGACATCGGCGCAACGGACGGCGTCGCCGTGACAGCGGATCGCGCGCGCCTGTTCGGAAAAGACATGGCGAAGGCGCTCCGTATCTTCCTCGAAACCCAGCACTGACACCGAGCAAGGCCTTGTTCCCGGCGGCTGCTTGGCAGCACTCGTTTGTCTTTTCTGTGTTTTCTGCCTCAGCACATCCAACCGCATCGGCATCGCGGGCAAAATCAGTTTGGAGCAATTCGAAAATCAACAAACATCAACCTGACACCTTCGGCTGTTACTTAGTTAAGCCGATTTTATTTCATAACTCGCCCATCCATCGCTCAACTTTTAACGACAACCGCCTTAACTTAGTGCCATTCACCTCAGGCCTTGCTTTTTGACTTTTGGCGCAACTCGACGCATTGTCAGATGGGCGCGAAATCAGTTAAATGCGTTTGGGTGTTCATTGTCTCCCCATCGACCAAGTCCCCGTATTTTCCGGAATTACAGCAAGAAGCAAGGCCTGAGGTGTTCGGCACTTAGTGATAGTTCATTTATCTGGTGTTCGTCTACTTACGCTGAAGCAGCGCGCTTTTGTTGGATACTCAATCACCATACGACTAAAGCCGACATCAATCATGATATTTCGACATTTGCAGTTCGTGTCGTCGTCAGGCATCGAAGGAATTACGTCCCCACAAACGAGACACTCGTAATACAAATTTTTCCCTGCTGGATAGCCTTTGTCGGGCTCGATGGGCAGGTATTGCCGATTCTGTTCGTTTGGTTCCATGATTATCATTTCGCTCGCAGAATTCCCGCATCAATGAGATCCTGCACTGTGTTCTTGCCGAGGTCGAACTGAAGACCGCCGCCAAGTTGCCCAAATGCTGGTGCGGTTCGTCCCGCGCCCGCCTCGAAAGGCTTGAGCACTTCATAAGAGTTTAATGGTTTGATTTCTGTGCCCGGTGCAAGTGACCACATTGGAATCGGCGTGCCTTCAGGCGCAAGGAACCGACCTCCTGTTCCACCGAAACGATTAAGTGTTTGTCCAGGTAGGACAGTAGCTTGACCGCCCTCTCCAGCAACGAAGCCACGGTTGGCTGGCCACACGATTTTACTCTCTGCGGCTAGAGGAGAATGATCGTCGTAGCTAAAGGCGCACAATGTCCAGAACACACAAGCGGCTGCCAGAGCGGAAAATAGCCGTTGCATCGTAGGGGTATTTGCCTGTGCCGTGAACATGAGCAAAATCGCTGGGGTCAATCTCGCTTCTCGTCCAATTCGGCAATCGTCTTCAAAACGTATTGCTTCGCCTCTTCGAGCAGGCCATCGGGATTAAGGCCGGTTTTTTCAAATGAGCGTCCGAAGCCGTCACGGCCAACGACTTTGAAAACATTGGCTGAGACCTCATCGACATCAAAGGTCCAGCCGGGGATTTCTTTAAAAGTAAGATTCATGATTGTTATGGTAATTCGCCAAGGATGCCTCGCTTCAGCAGAATTTCCAGACGCACTGGAGTGTCATACTGCGTTCCGAACCCTCCGCCCCAAGCGGGAGCAACAGTGCAGCTTGCACCTCAAATGGCTTCAGCACTTGGAAACTGCGAAGAGGTTGGCCCGCCGTGCCCAGCGGTAACGCTCGTCCTGCCTTGCTTACACTCTGAGGCGAGGAAAACCGCGAGTATCCGCTTCCGCCGTAACGGTCGATCACTGCATCTGGCATAAGGAAATTTCGTTCGGTCGCGCCGATAAAGCCGTTATTTTCAGGGAAGTATTTCGCTATCGTAGTGACTGTTGATCGTCCTGCTGCGCTCTCTGCGGCTAGAGCGAATTCGGTATCGTAAGCATAGCTATTAGGCTGCCACCCGGGGATGAGCAGCGTCAGAAATAAAAAGATCCGAAGCATCGTAGCCATATTCGCGGGGTTTAAATCGTAGCTCGGATCTTTTGATATTCACTTCACCCCTTCATCTGGCTGACCAGATCGGCGACTGTGGCTTTGGCGTCGCCGTAGATCATGCGGGTGTTGGGCATGAAGAAGAGTTTGTTTTCCAGGCCCGAGAAGCCCGTGCCTTTGCCGCGCTTGAGGGCGAAGACGGTTTTCGCCTCGTGCGCGTTGATGATGGGCATGCCGTAGATCGGGCTCGACGGGTCGGTCGCGGCGGCCGGGTTCACGACGTCGTTCGCGCCAATCACAATCGCCACGTCAACCGTCGGCATGATCGGGTTGATGTTGTCCATTTCCACGAGCTGCTCGTAGGGCACGTCGGCCTCGGCGAGGAGCACGTTCATGTGGCCGGGCATGCGGCCGGCGACGGGGTGGATGGCGTAGCGGATTTCGGCGCCGTTGTTTTCCAGGAGTTCGCCGAGTTCCTTGACGACGTGCTGCGCCTGCGCGACGGCCATGCCGTAGCCGGGGATCACGACGACGCTGCGCGCGGCTTCGAGTATGTAATACGCGTCCTCGGTCGAGACGGCTTTCATTTCGCCTTGCTCGGCGGCGCCGCCGGAGCCCGAAGCGGCCGCGCCGAAACCGCCGAAGAGCACGTTGCCGATTGTGCGGTTCATGGCCTTGCACATGATGACGGTGAGGATGAGTCCGCTCGCGCCGACGAGGCAGCCGGCGACAATGAGCACGGTGTTGCCGATGATGAAGCCGGCGAAGGACGCGGCGACGCCGGAGAGGGAGTTGAGCAGCGAGATGACGACGGGCATGTCGCCGCCGCCGATGGGAATCACGCCGAGCACACCGAGCAGGAACGCGCCGCCGATGAGCGTGTAGAAGGCCGTGGCGGAGTAGTCCTTGAGGGCGAGCGCGAGCGCAACCGTGGCGGCCGCGAGCACGAGCATGACGACAAAGTTGATCGCCTTTTGCCCGGCGAAGAGGAAGGGGCGGCCGGACATTTTTCCGGAGAGTTTCAGGTAGGCGACGAGCGAGCCGGTGAAGGTGATGCCGCCGACGATCACGGTGAGCGCGCTCACGACGAGGGTGAAGCGCATTTCGCCGGAAACGGGAATCAGCCCGAGCGCGGGCAGCGTGGCGTATTCGGCCCAGGCGACGAGCAGCGAGGCGAGTCCGCCGAAGCCGTTGAGCAGGGCGACCATTTCGGGCATGCCCGTCATCTGGACGCGCTTGGCGAGGATGCCGCCGATGAGCGCGCCGAGCGCGATGCCGCCGGCGATCCACGCGTAGCCCTGGATGCCCGCGCTCACGATGCCCTGGTCAAAGAGCGTGATGATGACGGCGAGGAGCATGCCGATTGCGGAGAGGCGGTTGCCGCGGCGCGCCGTGGTGGCGGAGCCGAGCATTTTTATGCCCATGATAAAAATGCCCGCCGAGACGATGTAGGCGATTTGGATGGCGATGTCTCTCATGGCTTATTTGTCCTTCTTCTTGAACATGCCGAGCATGCGGTCGGTGACGACGTAGCCGCCGACGACGTTGATGGTGGCGAGCACGAGCGCGCCGAAGCCGATCCATTTGGCGGCCTCGCCGCCGATGTGCGCGGTGGCGATCATGGCGCCGACGATGGTGATGCCGGAGATGGCGTTGGAGCCGGACATGAGCGGCGTGTGCAATTGCGACGGCACTTTTGAGATCAGCTCGAAGCCCAGAAACGCGGCGAGCGTGAAGATGAACAGGAGAAGCAGTAGTGTTTCCATGTGTGTGTTAAGTGAGCGTGTGTTTTGTAATATTAGTTTTTGCGAAATGAAGGGGACATTGTTTGAAGCCCAACGGGGTTGCGGGCAGATCGACGGGCGCATCCCAGAATTTTGATTGAAGAGCGCGTGCGGAACGGAGCGGCGTTCTCCAGGACGCCGGGACGAGGCGCAACGCGCCTCGCCATGCCTTGATTTTCGCCACTTGAACAGGGCGCGACTTCGTCGCGTCCGGCGTCCTGGAGAACGCCGCTCCGTCCAGAAGCAGTTCCTCGCGCCAACCCTGGGCTAAGGGATGCATCCCCGTTGGGGATGTGCGAGTGTTCAGGTTGGATTTTCATGGCGGTATTATTTCGAGAGACTTGGAGCCTTGATGACGTTGGGAAAGCGCGAGTGTTAATCAGGCGGTTGTTTTGGGCGCGAAGCCCGGGTGGACGACCTGGCCGCCGTGCGTGATGAGGCAGCCGCCCATGATCGAGTCGGCGGTGTCGATGGGGAGCTGTTTTTCCTTCGCGTTCCAGAAGTGCGTGATGAAGTTGGTGAGGTTGGCCGAGAGCATCTGGCTGGCGTGGAGGGGCAGGGTGCGTTCCAGGCATTCGGGGCCGATGATGGTGACGCCGTTTTCGGTGACGGTCTCGCCGCCGGGCCTGGTGAGCGCGACGTTGCCGCCGCCGGACGCGGCGAGGTCGACGATGACGCTGCCGGGTTTCATGCCGCGCACCATTTCGTCGGTGATGATGACGGGCGATTTGCGTCCGAAGAGTTTGGCGGTGGTGATGATGACGTCGGATTGCGCGCAGACCTTGGCCATGCCGGCGCGTTGTTTTTCGATTTGCTCGGGCGTGAGTTCCTTGGCGTAGCCTTGCGCGGTCTGGCCGGTGTCGCCGAGGTCGATTTTGACGAACTTGGCGCCGAGCGACTTGACTTGCTCCTCGACGACGGGGCGCGTGTCGAAGGCGTCCACGCGCGCGCCGAGGCGCTTGGCGGTGGCGATGGCTTGCAAGCCGGCGACGCCGACGCCGACGATGAACACGCGCGCGGGCGAGAGGGTGCCGGAGGGCGTCATCATCATGGGGAAGATTTTGTTGAGGCGCGTGCTGGCGAGGAGCACGGCGGCGTAGCCGGCGAGGTTGGCTTGCGAGCTGAGCACGTCCATTTTTTGCGCGAGGGTGGAGCGCGGGATCATTTCGAGGCTCACGGCGCTGATGTTTTTTTGCGCGAGCGTCTGGATGAGGGCGGACTGGTTGAAGGGGTCGAGGAAGCTGAGGTGGAGGCAGCCGGGCTTGAGGCGCGCGATGCGCTCGGGCGTGGGGGCGGCGATGCCGAGGACGATGTCCGCGGAGGCGAGGGCGGCGCCGGCGTCGTCGCTCATGGTGGCGCCGACGGCTTCGTAATCGGAATCGGGGATGAGGCAGGTTTTGCCGAAACCGCGCGGAAGGGAGACGGCGAGGCCGGCGGCGACAAGCGTTTTTACCGAATCGGGCAGGAGCGTGACGCGTGTTTCGTTTGGTGTCGTTTCGAGGGGACAGTGGATGAGCATTGGTGAAAAATTGCTGTCTGTAGGTTGTGGACGTTAAGCGTTGGCTTGTCGCTACGTGCAAGAAAAAGTTGCATGTCAGAAGTTTGGGCGTCGTGGCAATGGGTTTTTCGAGAAATATTTGTTTGCCGTCGGATTTCGCAAAAAGGCGCGCTTTTTCCCCGTGAGCCGCCTGTTTTTTCCGCACGGGAGTGTTTTTCGCGTTTTTGTTGCGAAAATAGTGCGTGCAACTTTGCGCGGTTATTGCACAGTGAGTGGCGATTTTTATGGACGCCGAAAACCTCGAACGCGAACACAGGTTAAACGTCTCCCGCCAGCTCCCCAAGGGGTTTCGCGCGCGTCGAGGCTTGAACTGGGGCGTCATCGGCCTGCTCTACACGTCGTTCTACATGTGCCGCTATAATTTTTCGATAGCGAACAAGTCGATCGCCACGGAGTTCGGCTTTTCCAACGAGCAAATCGGCTGGATCATCACCGTGAACATGTTCGCCTACGGGTGCGGGCAGATCATCAACGGCCTGCTCGCCGACAAGCTCGGCGGCAAGCGCGCCATGCTTATCGGCGCGGCGGGCACCGTGATCATGAACATCCTCTTCGGCGTGGCGTCGTTCTGGGGACTGCTGGGCCTGTTTATCATGTTGCGCGGCATCGACGGGTATTTGCAGGCGTTCGGTTCGCCGGGTTTCATCAAGATCAACGTCACCTGGTTCAACAAGCGCGAGCGCGGCAAGTTCTCCGGCATCTTCGGGTTCATGATCAATCTCGGGCGGCTGGGAATCTTCTGGCTCGGGCCCTCGCTGCTCGCGGGGTTCACGCTTTTCGGCATGTTCCATGTCGATCCGTTGCACTGGCGCTGGCTATTCTGGGTGCCCGCGGGCATCGCGACGCTGGTCGCGCTTGTGTTTGCGTTTGTCGTGAAGGCCACGCCGGAGGAGGCGGGGTATCATATCGCCGACTTGAAGGAGCCGGACTCCGTGGCGAACGGCGGCGCGGAGGAGGGCAAGGACCCGACGATCAAGGATGTGTTTTTCCGCATCGTCACCAATCCGGTGATTTGGCTGGTGGCGTTCGCCTACGCGTGCACGGGCACCGTGCGCCAGAGCGTGGACCAGTGGTTCCCGCGCTACATCCAGGAGGTGTTCAACACGGACCTGAAGAGCACGCACTTTTTCCTGCTGGGCACGTTGATTCCGATCGTGGCGTCGGCGGGCTCGCTGATTTCGGGCTACATTTCCGACACGTTTGTCAACGGGCGCCGCGCGCCCGTGGCGGCGGTGATTTATTTTATCGAGACGATCATCATCATCCTGGCGGCGCAAATGAGCACACTCAACGGCGTCATCGTGTTTTTTGTCCTGATCGCGTTCACCGCCAACTCGACGCACTCGCTTCTCGGCACGGCGGCGGCGATGGACATAGGCGGCAGAAAAATGGCGGGCTTCGCTGCGGGCGTGATCGACTCGTTCCAATATTTCGGCGGCCTGCTTGCGGGCTTCCTGCTCGGACGCCTGCTCGACGGCAAGGGCTGGGTGTTCGATGTGTTCAGCCGCATGCACGAACTGATACTCGGGACGCCGCCCGAGGGGCACATGGGCTGGGGGCTGTATTTCTACTTCATGGCGCCGTTTGGCATGACGGGATGCGTCTTGATTTTGATCGCCGCAAGGATGAGCAAAAAACGCGGCATGACCCTGTGATTTAAGACCGCGAAAAACAAATCCGCGCAGACAAAACCAAGGCGAACCATTCGCGGCTCCGTGCCCGCATGGCTCATCACTTGCTCCTCACCCGCACCGCCTTTTTGCGGTTCGGAAAAAGCGTTCGGCAAATTTCGCACACCGTGCCGTCGCAACCGCGCGCCGTGCAGTGTTCGCGCCCGTAATAAATCATGCGCAAATGCAGTGCGTTCCAATGCTCCCGAGGGAACAGCTTTTTCAAGTCCCGCTCGGTTTGCACGACGCTCCGCCCGTCGCTCAGCCCCCATCGAAACGCAAGGCGGTGTATGTGCGTGTCCACCGGAAACGCCGGCACGCCCCACGCCTGCGCCATGACGACCGACGCCGTTTTGTGTCCCACTCCGGGCAACGCCTCCAGCTCCTCAAACGTGCGCGGCACACGGCCTTCATGTTTTTCGACAATGATTTTTGAGAGACCCGAAAGCGCCTTCGACTTTTGCGGCGTCAACCCGCACGGCCTGATAATCCGTGCGATTTCCCCGACAGGCAGGCGCATCATTTGCTCCGGAGTCCTGGCGAGCGCGAACAACCCGGGCGTGACCTCGTTCACTCGCTTGTCCGTGCACTGCGCGGACAGCACAACCGCCACGAGCAGCGTGAACGCATCGTCGTGCTTGAGCGGAATCGGCGTCTCGGGATAAAGCGCGGCCAGCCTTTTATCAACGTAAGCGGCGCGCGCCGCCCTGGTTTTGATCGAGGAAGATTTGCCCGGCATGGCTGTTACGAGAACCCCGGGCGGGGCGCATCGCGAGAGAAAAAACCGCGGGGAAAGGGAGCGTTGTTGAAAAATCGGACACGAGACTCTTGCGCCTTGCCTTGCGTTCCGCGGCATGGCATTCTTCTGGCTTTCAGGAGCTAAAACAAACACCCAACCCAACCAAAAAAATCGCCATGCCCTCAGCCCAATATCTCGATTCCCTCTTCAACCTTAACGGCAAGGTCGCCGTCGTGATCGGCGGCACGGGCGAACTTTGCGGCGCGATGGCCGAGGGCCTCGCCGGCGCGGGCGCCGAGGTCGTCCTCGTCGGGCGCAACGAGGAAAAGGCAAACGCCCGCCTCGCGAAAATCACCGCCGTCGGCGGCAAGGGTTATTTCGTCGCCGCCGAGGCGAGCAGCAAAAAGGCCATCGAGGATTTGCTCGCCACCGTCCTCCGGCGCTCCGGCAAGGTCGATATCGTCGTCAACGGCGCGGGCGTGAACTCCGCCACGCCCTACCTCGAAATTCCCGAGGACGAGTTTGACCGCATCATGAACGTCAACCTCAAGGGCGTGTTCCTGGGATGCCAGGTTTTCGGCAAATACCTCGTCGAGCGCGGCGAGGGCGGCTCGATCATAAACCTCGGCTCGATGTCCGGCATGATTCCGCTCTCCCGCGTGTTCACCTACTCGGCTTCGAAGGCGGCGGTGCACAACCTCTCCAAAAACCTCGCGCGCGAATGGGCCGGGGCAAACGTCCGCGTCAACATTCTCGTCCCCGGCTTTTTCCCCGCCGAGCAAAACCGCAAGGTGCTCACGCCCGACCGCATCGCCTCGATCATGGCCCACACGCCGATGAAGCGCTTCGGCGAGGCCAACGAACTGGTCGGCGCCACGCTCCTCATGGCAAGCGACGCGGGCAAATTCATCACCGGCTCCGAAATCATCGTCGATGGCGGTTACCATGCGATGACGATTTGAGTTTCTTTGATCCATTTGGAAAAAGCGCGGACTTTTTTGGGGCCGCGTTTTTTTAGTTTTGAGGCGCGAATGAACACGATTGCTTGCTTGCCATTCCGCAATCCGCATTCCGAAATCCGCATTTTCAAAAAAGATGGAACGAATCACCAGCCTTCAGAACCCGCGCGTAAAGCAGCTCGTGCGCATGCGCGACCGGCGTCCGCGCGATGAGGCGGGCGCGTTTCTCATCGAGGGCTACCGGCAAATCCGGCGCGCGCTCGAAAAGAACATAATGCTCTCCGAATTGTATTTTTCGCCCGATTGGTTCCTCGGCGAAAACGAACCCGCGCTCATCGAGCAGGCGCGCGCGGCCGGCGCGCAGGTTGTCGAGCTCTCGAAGGACGCGTTTGCCAAGGTCGCGTATCGCGAGCGTCCGGACGGTTTGCTCGCCGTCGCCCCGCAATGGCACAACACGCTTGAATCGCTCGAACCGATTCTGAACGGCAAGGCCGCGCCGTTTTTGCTCGTTGTCGAGGCGATTGAAAAACCGGGCAATCTCGGCACGATTTTGCGCAGCGCGGACGCGGCGGGAATCGACGCGGTGATCGTGTGCGATCCGGTGACGGATATTTTTAATCCAAACGTCGTTCGCTCATCGACGGGCGTTTTGTTTTCGGTGCCCGTGGTCATTGCGGAGAGCCAGCCGGTGCGCGCGTGGTTGCGCGAGCGCGGCATTCGCGCAGTGGCCACGACTCCCTCGGCGACCGGGCTGCACTACGACGCCGATTTGCGCGGCCCGCTAGCGATCATCATGGGCAGCGAGCAATACGGCTTGAGCGATTTTTGGCTGGCGGAAAGCGATGCGCGCGTGCGCATCCCGATGGCCGGCCAGGCCGATTCGCTGAACGTGGCGATGGCGACAATCATCACGCTGTTCGAGGCGGTGCGGCAGCGAAGGTAGCACAGACATTCTTGTCTGTGCCGTGAATCGTGCGCCGCTTTGCACAGACAGGAATGTCTGTGCTACCTTGTGCGGCGGGGCATCAAACCCATCGCGCCGATTATCGCGCGGAAGGGCGCGAGGAGCACGAGCGCCATGGCGAGTTTTACGCACAGGTCGCCCGCGCCGAGTGTGATCCACGGCAGGCCGGTGCCCGCGAAGGCGATGGAGAAAAAGATCAGCGTGTCGATGGAGGAAGCCACGCACGAACCGAGCAGCGGCGCCTTCCACCAAGTTTTTTTGCGCAGTTGGTTGAACACCGCGATGTCGAGCAGTTGCGACACGATGAACGCCGCGCCCGACGCCACCGCCACGCGCCATTGCACTTGCGCGAGCAGCGAAAACGCCACGCCGCACACAAAGCCGACCCACGCTACGCGGCGCGCGAGCGACGGGCCCGCCCAGCGGTTGCACACGTCGGTCACAAGATATGTGAGCGGATACGAAAACGCGCCGTAGGTCAGCCAGTCGTTTATCGGATACTGCACGAGCACGTTTGAGAGCAGGACAACGCCCGCCATGCTCAACACCGGCAGCACGATGCGCCGCCACGAAAAGCCGCCCTCGGCGGCACCAGTTGGATTATTGTTCATGTTCAATTTTGTTATAGCGGGTGGTTGAAACCGCGTGGAGGGAAAGGCTGAAGGTCTGAAGGACTGAAGGGCTGAAGGTGGCGGCCTTTAGATTCTGTCTTCTGGCACTCTGGCCTCTGGCTTTCTGGTTATTTCAGCCTTCAGACCTTCAGGTTTTCAGGCTTTTTCTTCAAAACGTGTGGATTGCTAGGCCGGAGCGGAGTTTGGGTTCGAACCAGGTGCTCTTGGGCGGCATGATTTCGCCGGCGTCGGCGATGTCCATGAGTTGCTCCACGGTGGTCGGATACATCGAGAAGGCCACGCCGCCGTCGGCGTCAACGCGCTTCACGAGTTCGTCCGTGCCGCGGATGCCGCCGACAAAATCGATGCGTTTGCTGGTGCGCGGGTCGTCGATGCCGAGGAGCGGCGCGAGGAGTTTGTTTTGCAGCACGCTCACGTCGAGCCGGCCAACGGGGCCGGCGTTTGCGTCGGCGGTGCATCGGAGTCCATACCATTTTCCGCCGAGATACATGCTCACGCGGCCAACGGCGTCGGGCGATGGGTTTGCGTTTTCCTCGAGTCCGAAAATGTTTTTCACACTGGCGAGAAACGCCTCGGGTGTGTGGCCGTTGAGGTCGGCGACGATGCGGTTGTAGGGGAGGATTTTCAGTTCGCTCGCGGGGAAGAGCACGGCGAGGAACCAGTTGTAGTCCTCGGCGCCGTTGTGTTGCGCGTTGCGCGAGCGGCGGAGGCGGGCGACGCGCGCGGCGGAGGCGGCTCGGTGGTGTCCGTCGGCGATGTAGGTGACGGGCACGGCGCCAAACGCGGCGATCCACTCGGCGCCGCCGGCCACGCGCCAAAACGTGTGGCGGATGCCGTCGGGCGCGGCGAAGTCGTGGAGCGGTTTTTCCGCGGTCTTGGCGTTGACGAGCGCGGTTACGGCGGGGGCGTCGCGGTAGGTGAGGAACACGGGGCCGGTGTTGGCGCTGATGGTGTCGATGAGGCGCGTGCGGTCGTCCTCCTTGTCCTTGCGCGTTTTTTCGTGCTTCTTGATCAGCTCGGCGTCGTAATCCTCGACGTTGGTGAGCGCGACGATGCCGCGCTGCACGTGCTCGCCCATTTGCTGCTGGTAAACGTAAATGCACGGCTCCGTTTCGCGGACGAGCGCGCCCTCGCCTTGGAGCTTCTGGAACATTTCGAGCGCCTTGGCGTAAACCTGGTCGCTGTAAATGTCGGTGCCGGCGGGGAAGGCGATTTCGGCGCGGTCAACGTGCAGCAGGCTGAGGGGCTTGCCGGCGGCGAGCGCGGCGGCCTCGGTTGTATTGACGACGTCGTAGGGCACACAGGCCACCTCGGCGACGAGTTCGGGTTTAGGAACGAGACCTTTGAAGGCGCGGATTCTCATAAAAAATGCGGAATGCGGATTTGGATTGTGGAATGAAAAACCGTGAAGGGTGGGGCCGCCCGGCGCGTGCGTCAAGCGAGCGCGTGCACACGGCGCGGTTGTGCTTTGCGGGACAGGCTCACTCCACCGTCACCGATTTGGCGAGGTTGCGCGGCTTGTCCACGTCGCAGCCGCGTTCGAGGGCGATGTGGTAGCTGAGGAGTTGGACGGGGATCGTGGCGATGACCGGGAGGATGGCTTCGTGGCAGTCGGGCAGGTGGATGATTTCGTCGGCGACACCGGGCGGGAACTCGCAGCCTTCGGTTGTGATGACGATGGTTTTGCCTTTGCGGGCCTTGATTTCCTGGATCGAGGAAACGAGTTTGTTGAAGATTTCCCCCTTGGGCGCGAAGAAGACGGCGGGGCATTTTTCGCTGACGAGCGCGATGGGGCCGTGCTTCATTTCGGCGGCGGGGTAGCCCTCGGCGTGGATGTAGGAAATCTCCTTCAGCTTGAGCGCGCCCTCGAGCGCGATGGGGAAGAGCGAGAGGCGCCCGAGGAAGAGCATGTCCTGGTAGTGCGCGTAGCGTTTGGCGATGTCGCGGATGTGAGCGGCTTGTGTTTCGAGCACGCGGCGCACGAGGTCGGGCGCGGACTTGATCGCCTGCGCGTAGGCGAGGCCGTCGTTGTAGCTCATGTCTCTCATGCGGGCGATGTAGAGCGCGAGCATGGCGCCGATGAGGATTTGCGAGGTGAAGGCTTTTGTGGAGGCGACGCCGATTTCGGGGCCGACGTGCTGGTAAATGCCGCCGTCGGATTCGCGCGCGATGCTGGAGCCGACGGTGTTGTTGATCGCGAGCACCTTGTAGCCTTTGCGCTTGGCCTCGCGGAGCGCGCCGAGGGTGTCGATTGTCTCGCCGGACTGGCTGAGGACAAAGAAGAGCGTGTTGCGGTCGAGCGGGGTGTTGCGGTAGCGGAACTCCGATGCGTAATCGACTTCGACGGGCAGGCGCGCGAAGCGCTCGATGAGGTGCTCGGCGACGAGGCAGGCGTGCCACGCGGTGCCGCAGCCGAGGAAGACGATGCGGTCAACCTGGCGGAGCTCGGCGGCGGTGAGGTTGAGGCCGCCGAAATTGGCCGTGCTGCCGTCCTCCGAGAAGCGGCCTCGCATGGAGTTTTCGAGCGCGGCGGGCTGCTCGAAAATTTCCTTTTCCATGTAGTGTTTGTAATCGCCGAGCGAGGCGGCCTCGATGTTCCAGCTCACGGTGTCCACGACGGGGTCAACGTCCTCCTCGTTTTGCGTGATGATGGAAAACTCCTTCGGCGTGATGTGCAGGAGCTCGCCGTCCTTGAGATAGACGACGTTTTGCGTGCGGCTGACGAGCGCGGCGACATCGCTGGCGAGGATGTATTCCTGGTCGCCGACGCCGAGGACGAGCGGCGAGGCCTTGCGCGCGGCGACGATTTCGCCCGGGCAATCTGTGCAGAGCGCGGCGATGCCGTAGGTGCCCTCGACGTGCATGAGCGCGCGGCGCACGCTCTCGAAGAAACGGCTTTTGCCGGAATCGGGCGCGGGCTCGGGTTCCTTGGCATAGTGGTAGGCGATGAGATTGCAGAGCGCCTCGGTGTCGGTTTCGGACGAAAACGCGTAACCCTTGCCGACGAGAAATTTCTTCATGCCGGCGTAGTTTTCGATGACGCCGTTGTGGATGAGCGCGAACTTGCCGTCGCTGCTGGCGTGCGGGTGGGCGTTGGCGTCGGTGACGCCGCCGTGCGTGGCCCAGCGCGTGTGGCCGATGCCGGTCGTGCCGGTGAAGCGGTGGCGGGCGGCTTCCTTGACGAGGTTTTCGACGCGGCCTGTTTTTTTGGCGATGTCGATCTGCCCGCCTTGAAGAACCGCTATGCCCGCCGAGTCGTAACCGCGATATTCGAGGCGCTTGAGGCCCTCGATGAGGATTGCCGCTGCTTTTTGTTTGCCGACGTAACCGACGATGCCGCACATGTGGGATCAGGAAAATTTGATTGTTGAGAATTTATTTTTCTTTTGACTCGCGAAACTAGGGACAAGACGGAAAAGTGTGGTGACACTTCAGCCCTATCAGAAAAAACATACCTTAATAGCATACAACCATGGCGACACAAAAAGTTATCTCGGTGATTATGGGCGGCGGGCGCGGAACTCGTCTCTACCCTTTGACAATGGAACGATGCAAACCGGCGGTGCCTCTTGCCGGCAAGTATCGACTGGTCGATATTCCGATCAGCAACTGTCTTAACTCGGGGCTGAACCGCATTTTTTTGCTAACGCAGTTTAACACGGCATCGCTGCACCGCCATATTCAAAACACCTATCGCTTTGATCCGTTCGGCGGCGGGTTTGTCGATCTTTTGTCCGCGGAGCAGACCGAGAAATGCGCCGACTGGTATCAGGGCACGGCGGATGCGGTGCGGCGCAACCTGCAACACTTCCGCAATTTTCCTCACGACCTGGTGCTCATTCTTTCGGGCGACCAGCTTTACCGGATGGATTTTCGCAAGATAATCAACCAGCACATCGAGACCAACGCCGATGTGACGATTGCGGCGATTCCGTGCCCGGTGTCCAAGGTCGAGGGGCTGGGCTTGATGCGCGTGGAAGACGATCTTTCCATCGCCGAGTTCGTGGAGAAACCCAAGGACCCGGCGGTCATCAGCAAGTTCACAATCAGCGACGCCGTGCACAACAAGCTCCAGCAGACCAGCAAGGACGAAAAGCACTGTCTCGCGTCGATGGGCATTTATGTTTTCAACCGCGCGGTCATTGCCGAGGCGCTCAACAACACGATGACGGACTTCGGCAAGGAAGTCATTCCCAGCCTGCTCGGACGCCGCCGTTTGTATTCGCACATTTTTGAGGGCTATTGGGAGGACATCGGGACGGTAAAGGCGTTTTTCGACGCCAACCTCGCGCTTGCGCAACCGCTGCCGCCGTTCAACTTTTTCGACGAGCAATCGCCGATCTACACGCACGAAAATTATCTGCCGGCCTCGAAGATCAACAAGTGCGATGTCGATTACACGGTCATCGGCGACGGTTCGATCGTGGAGGATTCGTTTATCAAGCACAGCGTGCTCGGCATCCGCTCGTTTATTCGCAAGGGTTGCCGCCTTGAGGACGTGGTCATGATGGGCGCGGATTATTACGAGACGCCCGAACAGTCCGCGATGAACGCGCGACAGGGCATCCCGCTGCTCGGGCTCGGGCACGGTTGCGACATTCGCGGCTCAATTATCGACAAGAACGCGCGCATCGGCGACAACGTGAAACTTTCGCCCGCGAACAAGTCCGACGGCACCTACGCGCACGGCGTCATGGTTCGCGACGGCGTGTTGATTGTGCCGAAGAGCTGCGTCGTGCCGAGCAACACGGTGCTGTGATCTAAAAACATCGTCGCGGACGGGGAGCGGGAAACTCCGACTCCTTCGCGTTGCTGTGTAAATTAAACCGCGTCCGTCATTGGGCGGACGCGCTTGGCGAACGGGCCGGGAATCACGGGCGACAGATGCGACGATTTCTGCGCGCCGGTCCTAACAAGAACAGTCGCGCAATTTCAAAATCCGGTTAAAACCCTTTGATCTGGAACAGGCTCGAAACGCTTTCGTTGTTGCTGATGCGCATGATCGCGTTGCCGAGCAGGCCGGCGATGCTGAGCACGGTGATGTTCAGGTCGCGCGGGTCGGTGGGCACCGAATTGGTCGTGATGAGTTCGTCGATCGGGCCGTTGCGCAGGCGTTCGTAGGCGATTTCGTTGAGCACGCAGTGGCTCACCGCGGCGCGCACGGAACGGGCGCCGCTTTCGCGGAGCATCGTGGCGGCGGCGACAAGCGTGCCGGCGGTTTCCGTGATGTCGTCGGCGAGGAGCACGTCGCAGCCTTTCACTTCACCGACGATGTTGGTCGCCTCGACGCGCGTCGCGGAGCGGCGTTTCTTGGCGACGAAGCCGAGGCCCGCGCCGAGGATGTCCGCGTAGGCCGCGGCCATTTTGAGGCCGCCGACATCGGGCGAGCAGACGACGAGATTCGATTTGTCGAGCTTGTTGAGATAGTCGAAGAAAACGGGCGACGCGTAGAGATGATCGACGGGGATGTCGAAGAAGCCCTGAATTTGCTGGCAGTGCAGATCCATGGTGAGCACGCGGTTCGCGCCGGCGGCGGTGAGCAGGTTGGCGACGAGTTTCGCGGTGATGGGCACGCGCGGCTGGTCCTTGCGATCCTGGCGCGCGTAACCGTAAAAGGGTATGACGGCGGTGATGCGCGCGGCCGAGGCGCGCCTGGCCGCGTCGATCATGATGAGCAGTTCCATCAGGTGATGGTTCGTGGGCGGGCAGGTGGGCTGGATGATGAACACATCCTGTCCGCGCACATTGTCGTCGATTTTGACGAAGGTTTCGCCGTCGGGAAACGTGGTCACCTTCGCGGTGCCGAGCGGCACGCCGATGCTCTGGCAAATCGCCTCGGCGAGAGGCTTGTTTGCGTTGCCCGAAAAAATTTTCAGCCCTGATTTTGCGCTCATGTGGAAAAGGTTGTTTATACGTTTGGGGAGCTTATGCGGAAGCAGAATTTTTAAATTGTTTTTCCAATTCGCCCACGCGCTGGAAAAGTTCGGGCAAACGCTGGCGGAGAATATTTATGCGCTGCTCCAGCATGTAGGGTGTGCCGGGCGTGCCTTTCAGCTTCGCACCGGCGGGAACGTCGCCCGCCGCGCCGGCTTGCGCGGTGAGGACGGCGCCCTTGCCCACGCGGATGTGGCCGCCGAGGCCGACCTGGCCGGCGAGCACGACGTAATCCTCGAGCACGGTGCTGCCCGAGATGCCGGTTTGCGCGCACACGAGGCAGTGTTTGCCGATGATGACGTTGTGCGCGATCTGCACGAGGTTGTCGATTTTGGTGCCCTCGCCGATTTCGGTGCGGCTGAAACGCGCGCGGTCGATGGTCGTGCCCGCGCCGACTTCGACGTCGTCGTGGATGACAACATTGCCGACCTGCGGCACTTTTTCGTGGCGGCCCCCGACGAGTTCGTATCCGAAGCCGTCGGAGCCGACGACGACGTTGGACTGGAGGCGCACGCGGTTGCGCAGTTCGCATTCGGAGGCGATGCGCGCGCCGGTCTTGATCCAGCAATCGTCGCCGATGCGCGCGTTGCGGCCGACGAAGCACTGCGCCTCGATGTGCGCGCGTTCGCCGATGACCGCGCCGCTTTCGATCACGCAGAGCGGCCCGATGGAGGCGCTGGCGGCGATGTTCGCGCCGGGGTCGATGATGGCGCTCGGATGAATGCCGGGCGCGGGTTTGGGCCAGAGGAGTTGTTCGACGCGCGCGCAAAGTTGCGCGATGGCGACCGAGGGATTTTTGACAATGATGAAAAGCTGGCCGGGTTTGGGTTCGCCCTCGTAGTCGGCTGGCAGGAGCACAACGCTCGCGGCGGTGGCGGCGACCTCGGGTTTGTATTTCGGGTTGCCGAGAAATGTCAGGTCGCCGGCCCGCGCCTCGCCGAGCGATGCGATGCCGCGGACGGGCAGGTTGGTGGAGCCGCGCGTGGAAATGGGTTTTACGATTTCTGCGATTTGAGCCGTGGTGAACGAAAGATCCATGATTACCAGACACAGTGCGCGCGCGGGTTTGCGTGGCAATGAATAATCCAAAACGGTTTCGATTTGCGGCGGCAAGGGGAGCGTTTTTCGGAAATAATGAAAAAATCTCGGCAACGGCGGCCCGCTTTGCTCAAAGTCTCGCGCATACGACATGCCGAACGATTCGCAAAAGCCCGCTCCCGACGCGCCGCGCCCAAAATCCGCGCCCGCGCAACCGCCGCCTCCTCCGCGCGAGGAACGCCGCCGGCCTTGGGCGCAGCTAAAATATTTCACGTTTCAGCCCGCGATTTTTCCGCGCCTGCTCGGCCCGGTTTCGCCCGACGCCAAACCGGGCGACCTCGTCACGGTTTACGACAAGGCGGGTTATCCGCTTGGCGCGGGCCTGTATAATCCGCGCGCGAAAATCGTGCTGCGCGTGGTCGCCCACGGCTCGGACGCCGCCGGCGGTGACGCGGGAGAGGCGTATTTCGAACAGGCCATCCGCCGCGCCGTGGAGTTGCGCCGCGATTTGTTCAAGCTCGACGAAACGACCGACGCCTACCGTCTGATCAACTCCGACGGCGACGGGCTCAGCGGGCTGACGATCGACCGCTACGCCGACACGCTTTTCTGCGATGTATATTCGTTCGGCATCGCGCAACGCCTGCCGCGCTGGCTGCCCTTGTTGCACGAACTCGCCGGGACAAAGTTTGCGCGCGTGCATGTCGATCACGACATCGGCTCGCTCGAGGGCATCAAGCCGTCCGTCTTTAACGAAACCAACGCCGCCGCGCCGCGCCGCGTGAAGATCCGCGAAAACGGAATCCGCCACGAGGTCGATTTCGCCGAGGGGCACAAGACCGGCTTTTTCTGCGACCAGCGCGAGAACCGACGCGCGCTCGCGCGCTTCACAAAAGGCGCGCGCGTGCTCGACCTGTGCAGCTACACGGGCGGTTTTTCGCTCTCCGCAAAAATCACGGGCGGCGCGGACGATGTCACCGCCGTCGATCTTGACGAGGCCGCCATCACGCAGGCCAAGCGCAACGCGAATCTCAACCAGGCGCGCATAAAATTCGTGCATGCCGACGCGTTCGCCTACGCGCGCCAGATGCAGACCAACGGGGAAAAATGGGACGTCGTCGTGCTCGATCCGCCGAAATTTATTTTCACGCGCGACGAGTCCGGCAACTGGGAGGGCCGCCAGAAATACGAGGACCTCAACCAGCTCGCAATCAGCCTCGTGAAACCGGGCGGCATCTTCGTGACGTGCTCGTGCTCGGGTTTGTTGAGCCTTGAGGATTTCGAGCAGCACGTGATCAAGGCCGCGCATCGCCTGGGTCGCCGCCTGCAATTTTTCGACCGCGCGGGCCCCGGCCCGGATCATCCGGTGTATTCAAACTGCCTCGACAGCCGTTACCTGAAAGTTTTGTGGAGTCGCGTGGCATGAGCACGACGTTGTCACAAATCACGCAAACCGGCCCCGCGCTGCTGATCGATTCCGCGTCGGCGCGCGTGCAACTCGCGCTGTTGCGCGCGGACAATGACGCGCTCTGGGAAACGCAAACCGGCGAGGCGGGCACGGCGATATTTTCATGCGCCGAAAAACTTCTCGCCCGCGCATCGCTCAAGCTCGACGGCGTGGCCGCGTTTGTTTTTTGCGACGGCCCCGGCTCGGTGCTCGGCATCCGCACGGCGGCGGTGGCGCTGCGCGCGTGGCGCGTGTTGCGCGAACGACCGGTGTGTTCGTATTGCAGCCTCGCGCTCGCGGCGCGCTTCCTCGCGAAAACGGAAAACGCCCGCAACCTCTCGCTCATCGCCGACGCGCGCCGCGACACATGGCACCATGTCGGCATCGACGCCGACGGCCGCGTCTCCGCGCTGCGCCGCGTGCCGACGGCGGAGCTGGACGGCGCGCTCGCGATGCCGGAGCATTTTCGCAACTGGACTCCGCTGCCGCCCGATGTGCGCGTCACGCCCTACGCGCTCGAAACGATGCTGCCCGCGCTCGCCGGCGAGCCGTTGTTCGTCCCCGCGCCCGAGCCGGATGCGTTTTTGCACGAGGAACCCGTTTACCAAACCTGGACGCCGCGAATTCACCAAGCGGGCTGACGCCTTGAAAACCCGCGGCAAGCAGCCATACCTGAAACCAAAATGAAATCACGACTTCCACTCCGTTGCTGGGCAGAGATCGACCTGGCCGCGCTTGAGCGCAACTTGCGCCTCATCCGCGCGTCGTTGCCGCCGCACATGCGCTACGTGGCGGTCGTGAAAGCCGACGCCTACGGACACGGTTTGCAGCAGGTCGCCGCGCGCCTCATGCACGCCGGCGCGGATTTGTTTGCCGTGGCGAATCTCGCCGAGGCCGCGTCGTTGCGCGAGATCGGCCCCGGCTGGCCGATCCTGCTGCTCTCGCCGCTTTTGCCGGAGGAGGACCGGTATCTGGTCGAATACGATTTGATCGTGACCGTTTCGACGAGTGACGAGGTGCGGCGTTTCGACGCGGTCGGACGCGCGGCGGGCAGGCCCGTCACCGTGCACCTGAAAATCGACACCGGCATGGGCCGCGCGGGCATCTGGCATGAATGCGCGGAAAAATTGTGCGCGGAAATCCTCGCCTCGCCGCACATCAAGCTCGGCGGCGTTTACACCCATTTCGCAAGCCCCGACGAGGATGCCTCGTTCACGGATGAACAGCGAAAACGGTTTTTGAAGGCGCTGGCATGCTGCCCGAAACTCGATCTTTCGCAGCTTTTTGTGCACGCGGACAACAGCGCCGGGCTCGACACGCTCGAGGCTGCCGGGCCGTTCAACGCGGTGCGCATCGGCCTGCTTCAATTTGGCATTGTGCCGGGGCGCGACGGACTTTTGGCGCACGTGAAAACGGAGCCGACCTTCAGCTTCAAAACGCGCGTGGGCATCGTGAAAAAACTGCCGCTTGGCACGGGCATCAGCTACGGCAGCACGCACACGCTCCGGCGCGACAGCACGGTGGCCGTTCTTACCGCGGGTTACGGAGACGGCATCCCTCGCTCGGTGAGCAATCGCGCAAGCGTTTTGGTGCACGGTATTCGTTGTCCGGTTCTCGGCCGCGTGACAATGGACCAAACCGTCATCGACATCACCGACATCCCGACGATGACCAAGGTCGCCAGCGGGGACGAATGCGTTATTATCGGACGACAGGATGGCGCCGAAATCACGATCAGCGAGTTTAGCCACGCCGCCGACACGATCCCATGGGAAACCCTGTGCTCCGTGACAAAACGCGTGCCGCGATTGTATAAAACCGTGCTGGGGGTTTGACTGCGCATGCGCCTTCGAGGTTCGTTCATTTTTGAACACCATGCCGCGGTTGAATCCATGCGGGGAGCCATGAGGGCAAACATGGGGGCATTCGCATCCATTCGCGTTTAAAATAATTGCCGAACATGCACACCCACCACACACACTTCCGGCGCGCGCAATGGCGTGTGCT
Source organism: Ereboglobus sp. PH5-10 (assembly GCF_029504735.1). Lineage (GTDB taxonomy): Bacteria > Verrucomicrobiota > Verrucomicrobiia > Opitutales > Opitutaceae > Ereboglobus. The sequence goes on from NZ_JAQFIP010000002.1 coordinate 112,809, forward strand.
CGTCGCGGTGATGATTTGCTACCTGTTTTATTACACCGGACGCCACGCGCTCGGGTTTGCGATTCCCGGCATTTCCGAAGAGCTTGGCATGAGCAAGGAACTGCTCGGTTGGGCGTCCGCGGGCATGCTTTGGGCGTATGCGCTCGGGCAGATTTTCAGCGGCGGCGCGGGCGACCGGATCGGCGGACGCCGGATGATGACCGCCGGCGCGCTCCTGTCCTTCGCGCTGAACTGGGTGACCAGTTTCGCGACCGGCTTCGTCACGCTCTTCGCCGGCTGGAGCCTGAACGGACTCGCGCAAAGCATGGGTTGGGCGCCCGGCACGCGGCTCGTCGCAAACTGGTGGGGGCCGCGCGAGCGCGGTTTCGCCTTCGGGCTGTTTTCGCTTTCGGCGGGCCTCGCCTCGGTGCTGGCGTTCGGCGCCTCGATTTTTGTGATCGACGGGCTCGGCCTCAACTGGCGCTGGCTGTTCCGCCTGCCTGTGCTGCTCATGCCGCTGGGCGCGCTCGCCGTGTGGCAAATGTCGCGCGATCATCCCGCCGACCTCGGCTTTGAAAACCTGGAGGACGAGGCGCCGCCTGAAAACGTCCGCGCGACATTGCGGCGCGCGGGCGCCGGCGCGCCGCCCTGGAGGCGTTACCTCGCGATTCTCGGCAACCGCGAGCTGTTGCTCGCCAGCCTCGCGATCGGTTTTCAAAACGCCGTGCGCTTCGCGCTGCTTATCTGGGTGCCCGTGTATTTTCTCGACGGTGACGGCTCCGGCGGCGGCGGGGTGTGGGCGAGCCTGGGACTTCCGGCGGGCATGGCCCTGGGCGCGTTTGCCAGCGGCTGGGTTTCGGACCGCTTTTTCGGTTCGCGCAAATCCGGCGTCATCGTGATTTTCATGACCGTGGCGGCGATTCTCGCAGTTATCCAATACCTGCTGCCGTTCGGCCACTGGGCCGCGATGCCCATCCTTTTGTTTCTCGGATTTTTCGGCTGCGGCTCGCAATCCGCGTTCTGGGCGATGGCCCCCGATTTGCTCGGGCGCGCCAACACGAGCACGGCGATTGGCATCATGGATTTTTTCGCCTATCTCATCGCCGGCCTCTGCGGACCGCTGATCGGCTGGCTGGTGCAGCACGACCCCGTTGCCAACAGCGGCGGCGAAAACACATCGCTCGTCTTCCTTTTTGTCGCGTTTCTTTCCGCCTGCGGCGCGGCGGTCGGCTTCCTTATAAAACGGTGAATTGAAAGTGTCGTTGCAATCAACCGGCGCGCCCATACGTTGATGAGAAATCAATAAACACGAAGACATCGTTGAATTAATGTCCCCCCTTTTGACCCTTTCCCCTTACCACCCATGATCTCGATCAACATCCCCGAAGAAATGTCCGCGGCCACGCTGCCCGGCAATAGCACCGCCAAGCTCGAGGCGCGCCGAGTTCCGCAACCCGGTCACGGCGAAGTCCTCATCCGCATGAAATGCTCCACCATTTGCGGCTCCGACATCCGCTGCATTTATCACGAGCACCTCGGCAAGGGCCCCGAAGGTTACCAGGACGGCATGGTCGCCGGGCACGAACCCTGCGGACAGATCGTCAAGGCCGGGCCCGGATGCCGTCGCTTCCGCGAGGGCGACCGCGTGATCGTCTATCACATTTCCGGCTGCGGCGTGTGCAACGACTGCCGGCGCGGTTACATGATCTCCTGCACCAGCGAGAAATTTCGCCGCGCCTATGGATGGCAGCGCGACGGCGGCATGGCCGACTACCTGCTCGCCGAGGAAAAGGACCTCGTCCATCTGCCCGACTCGCTTAGCTACGCTGACGGCGCGCAAGTCGCGTGCGGCTTCGGCACCGTTTACGAGGGGCTCGAAAAAATTGGCATTAGCGGAAACGACGCCGTGCTCATCACCGGCCTCGGCCCCGTGGGATTGGCCGCCGGCGCGCTTTGCCGCAAACTCGGCGCGCGCAAAATCATCGGCATCGACGTGATTGACGACCGCCTGAAAATCGCGCGCGACCTCGGCCTCTGCGACGAAGTGCTGCGCTCCGGCCCCGACAACGTCGACGAGGTGCGCGCGCTCACGGGCGGCCACGGTGTCGAGCGCGCGGTCGAGTGCTCTGCCAACGCAAGCGCGCGCAACACCGCGCTGCGCGCCACGCGCAAATGGGGCCGCATGGTCATGATAGGGGAGGGTGGCAGATTGGAAATGAATCCCTCGCCCGACATGATTCACGATCAGAAAACGCTTTACGGTTCCTGGGTCACCTCGATCTGGCGCATGGAGGAGCTTGTCGAGCGTCTCGTGCGCTGGAACCTGCATCCCGCCGAGTTGATCACACACCGTTTCCCGCTCGAAAAAGTCAACGACGCCTACGCGCTCATGGCCTCCGGCCGCTGCGGCAAGGTCGCCGTCTGTTTCGACGAGGAACTTGCCTGACATGAAGGCCTGTTGGCGGCTTGCCGGCTTCGTCGAGCCACTCCCGTTTCCCGCGTTTTATTTTGCATTTTTGTGTGGCAACGCGGACAGCGTTTCGTGATTGTGCGCGCCTCACCATGAATCCTGTTCTAAAACTGTTACTCGAAGGCGGCAGCCTCTCGACCGCGCAAATGGCGCAGGTCGCGGGCATTTCGCCCGCCGAAGTCGAACAGCACCTGGAACAGTTGAAGAAAGATAAAATCTTCCTCGGCTGGCGTCCGGTGCTCGATCTCTCGCGCGAGGCCGCCGCAGCCGCCGCGGTGCGCGCCGTAATCGAGGTCAAGGTCACGCCGGAGCGCGGCGGCGGGTTCAACCGCTTCGCCGAGCGCCTCGCAAAATTCGACGAGGTCGAGTCGTGCTACCTGATGTCGGGGCGTTATGACCTGCTGGTGTTCGTGCGCGGCGCGTCCCTGCAAAAGGTCGCGTCGTTCGTGTCGGAAAAATTGTCCACGGTCGAGGGCGTGCTCTCGACGGCCACGCATTTCATACTGCGTTGTTACAAGGAGCAGGGCTACCTGCTTGACAGCGACGAGGACAATTCATCCCGCCTCACCGTTTCGCCATAACCCCAAACCAGTGAGGAGCACTTGAATTAAAATGAGCACCGACCCAAACAAGTGGGTGGCGGGCCACGTGGCCACGCTGCCCAAAAGCGGCATCCGCGATTTTTTCGACCTGGTTGCCAAAATGAAGGGGCAGGACGTGATCTCGCTCGGCGTGGGCGAACCCGATTTCGTGACGCCGTGGCGCGTGCGCGAGGCGGCAATCTACGCGCTCGAGCACGGCAAAACCTACTACACGGCAAACCTCGGCCTGATCGAGTTGCGCCGCGCGATTTCGAAATACGTGGCCGAACACTTCGGCGTCGAATACAGTCCCGACAACCAGGTTCTCGTGACCGTCGGCGTGAGCGAGGCGGTCGACCTGGCGTTCCGCGCGTTCTGCAATCCGGGCGACAAGGTGATGTTTCACCAGCCTTGCTACGTGTCGTATCATCCGAGCGTGACGCTCGTTCACGGCACCGGCATCGCCGTGCCGACCTATGCGAAGGACAACTTTGCGCTGACTGCCGAGGCGCTTCGCGCCGCATGGCAGCCCGGCGCAAAAATCCTCATGCTCAACCTGCCGTGCAACCCGACCGGCGGCACGTGCACACGCGAGCAATTGGAAAAAATTGCCGAGTTCTGCCGCGAAAAAGACATGCTCGTGCTGAGCGACGAGATTTATTCCGAGCTTACCTTCGACGGCGTGCACACGAGCATCGCGAGCCTGCCGGGCATGGCGGAGCGCACGGTTTTCCTGCACGGATTTTCGAAGGCATTTGCGATGACCGGCTGGCGCATCGGCTACGCGTGCGGCCCCGCCGTGCTCGTGGACGCGATGATGAAAGTGCACCAATACTCGATGATGTGCGCGTCGATCATCTCGCAGGAGGCCGCAATCGAGGCGCTCACCCACGGATGGGACGACGTGTGCCGGATGCGCGAGCAATACCATCGCCGCCGCGATTTGGTCGTGCGCCGCTTCAACGAGATCGGCCTGAAATGCCACTCGCCGCGCGGCTCGTTCTACGCATTCCCAAATGTCACCGCGACCGGCCTCGACGAAAAGCAATTCGCCGTGCAGTTGCTCGAAAGGGAAAAAGTCGCCGTGGTGCCAGGGCAGGCTTTCGGCGAAAACGGCGCGGGTCATGTGCGCGCCTGTTTTGCAACCAGCTACGAGCAGCTCATCGATGCGTGTGATCGCATGGAGCGGTTTGTGGGCGCCAAACGATGAGCTTCCGAGCGTCTTGATTGAATTGCGTGGCGCGAACAATCCACTCTCGCCGCGCAATTCGCCAATCCGTTGCTTTCGGGATTTCAGGGTTTGGGGATTAAACAATCAGCAAGATTGTCATTCCGCATTCGACGCTCCACATTTCGCATTCCCATGACACGCACCGATCGTCTTCTTGCCACGCTCGCCGCCCGCCCGCTCCAATGCGACGGCGCCACGGGCACGCAACTCCAGCAACTCGGCCTGCAACCCGGCGAGTCTTGCGAACGCTGGGTGCTCGAGCATCCCGGGCGCGTCCAGCTCGTCCACCAACGCTACCGCGAGGCCGGCGCCGATCTGCTCACCACAAACACCTTTGGCGGCAGCACGCTTTCGCTTGCCGCGCACGGCCTCGATTCGCGCGCCGCCGACATCAACCGCAACGCGGCGCGTCTCGCCCGCGAGGTCGCCGGCGACCATGCGTGGGTGCTTGGCGACATGGGGCCTTTTGGCGGCATCCTCGAGCCCTACGGCGAGACCGAGCCCGGCGCCGCGCGCGATGCTTTTCTCGCGCAGGCCGCCGCGCTTGTCGAGGGGGGCGCGGACGCGATCCTTGTCGAAACAATGTCCGATCCCGCCGAGGCGGCGCTGGCCGTTGAAGCCGCGCGCGAAGCCGGCGCGCAATTTGTCATTTCCACCTTTGCATTTCAGCACACGCCCGCCGGTTTTCGCACCATGATGGGCGCCTCGCCCGCGGTTGCGGTTCAGGCCGCGCTTGACGCCGGGGCAAGCGTCGTTGGTGCGAATTGCGGCACGCAACTTTCGCTAGAGGATTACGCGAACCTGGCCGCCGAACTCGTCGCGGCCGCGCACGGCATTCCTGTGATCGCGCAACCCAACGCCGGTTCACCCGTGCATGATCCCGCCACCGGACAAATCACCTACGCAACCACGCCCGCCGCCTTTGCGGAAGCGGCCGCGCGATACATCACGCTCGGCGCGCGCATCGTCGGCGGCTGCTGCGGCACCACACCGGCGCACATTTCAGCATCCGCCGCGCATAACAAAAAAGCAAAGGCGTGATTGTCGCGAGGCGAGGGTGGGGAGGTGATTGCCTCACGCGGCTTTTTTGCGGAAGAGCACGGCGGCGCTGGTGAGTGTGATCGCACAGATGACGAGCAGCGGCCAGGCGAGTTGCGCGGCATGGGCGACCGTGGCGTCTTTCAGGTAAACCGCCTTCACCACTTCCATGAAATGGCGGATCGGGTTTATCCAGGTTATATGTTGCAGCCACACGGGCATGTTTTCAATCGGGGCGGCGAAACCGGAGAGCATCATCGCGGGCATCATGAACGCGAACATGCCGAGAAAGGCCTGCTGCTGCGTCGCGCAGAGCGACGAGACGAAGAGGCCGACTCCGGCGAGCGCGAGCGCGTAGAGGATGGTGCCGAGGCAGAGGATGACGAGGCTGCCTTGAAACGGAACGTGGTAAATGAAAACGGCGGCGAGCAGGATGAGCGCGGCTTGGAATGACGCGATGAGGATCGCCGGCACGATTTTGCCGGCCATGATCATCTCCGGCGTGTAGGGGGAAACGAGGAGCTGGTCGAAGGTGCCTTGCTCGCGTTCGCGCGCGACGGAGAGCGTCGTGACGATGAGCACGCCCAGCGTCGTGATGAGCGCGATGAGGCTGGGCATGATGAAGTTGATGTAGTCGAGATTCGGATTGAACCAGTTTCGCACGACGAGCTCGGAGGGCGCGGTCGCGGTGTTGCGCGCGGAGGCGAGGTCACGCTGGTAGTCTTGCACGATTTGCTGGATGTAGCCGGCGGCGATTTGCCCGGCGTTGGTGCGGCGTCCGTCGAGCAGGATCTGGAGTTGCGGGGCGCCGTTTGCGCGCGCGATTTGCGCGGAAAAATCGGACGGTATGCGGACAACGGCAAGCGCGCGCTGATGCTCGATGGTGTCGTTGAGTTGTCGCGGGTTGTCGATGTCGATGAACTCGGTGAAGGTGACGGCTTGCGCGCGGAGGCGTTGCGTGAGCTCGATGGCGGCGGGTCCCCGGTCCTGGTCGTAGATGGCGAGCGCCGCGTTTTTGATTTCGAGCGTGGCGGCGAGCGGGAAGATCGCGACTTGCAGGATCACAGGCATGATAAGAAGCATCCGGCTTTGTTTGTCGCCGAGGACGATTTGAAGCTCCTTGCGGATGAGTGTGATGAGGCGGCGGAACATGGTTAAATGCGGAATGTGTATTTCGGAATGCGGAGTGGGTTTGAGGTGAGATATGAGTTTGGGAATGCGGTGATTTTCATTCCACATTCCGCAATCCGAATTCCGCATTCATTCGAGGCGTTTGCGGGTGAGTTTGGCGGTGAGGCCGAGGAAGAGCGCGGCGGTGCCGGTTAGGAAAAGCAGCGGGTAAAGCAGGGTGCGCCAGGAGTCGCCGACTTGGAAAAGCGTCTGGATTGAGGTCACAAAATAACGCGCGGGTATGACGCTGGTCACGGCGCGGATGGGCGCGGGCATTGAACTGATTTCAAAGAGAAAACCCGAGAGCATCATCGCGGGGAGGAATGCCGCGATGAGGGCGATTTGGGCGGCGTTGAACTGGTTGCGCGTGGCCGTTGAAAACAGCAGCCCCATGCCGAGCACGCTGAGCAGAAACAGCGAGCCGCAGGCGAGAAGGGGCGGCAGCGAGCCGCGGAATTGCACGCCCATGACAAAATGCGCCACGGCGATGCAGAGCAGGAGCACGATTATGCCGAGCAGGTAGTAGGGGATTATTTTGCTGAGCAGGATTTCGAGGCGCGAGACGGGCGACGAGAGAAGCGATTCCATCGTGCCGCGCTCCCATTCGCGCGCGACGACGAGCGCGGTGAGCAGCGCGCCGATCACGGTCATGATGAGGGTGATCGAGCCGGGGATGAGATAGTTGCGGCTCTCGGCGCTCGGGTTATACCAAAATGTGCTTTCGATGGAGATCGCGGGCGGCATGGGTTGGCCGCGGGCGGCGGCGCGCTGCGCGAACCAGTTTTGCCATGCGCCGCGCGCGTAGGCCTGGACGAAGTTTGCGGTGTTGGGTTCGGTGCCGTCGGTGATAACCAAAAGCGGCGCGGGCTCGGGCGGCTCGCCAGCGGTGAGCGCGGATTCGGCGCGGCGTATTTTTGCGGAAAAATCGGACGGAATCACAACGAAGCCGCGAATGCGCGAGCGCGTCAGCGCCTCGCCGGCGAGGGCGGGCGAGGCGTAATCGGTGACATCAAGATAAGGCGAGCCGGTGAGGCTGGCGGCGAACTGGCGCGCATCAGCCGAAGTGTCCTCGCAGATGAGCCCGATGCGCGTGACGCCGGTGTCGAGATTGATGCCGTAGCCGAAGATGAACAACATGACGACGGGCAAAATAAACGCGATGAGAATGCTCGTCGGATCGCGAACAATCTGAAGCGTTTCCTTGCGGCAAAGCGCGCGCAGGCGGCGGAGGGAAAATGACGAACAAATGTTCATGGCGAGTGAGGTGCCTTTTTTTGGAGTGCGGTGGCAAAGCGAAGCGGCGACACCGCTTTGCTGTGCGTGCGCAAACCAATAATCGGGAAATGCTCAAAGCGGCGTCGCCGGCCTGCGGCCTCTGCCGCCGCACTCCAAAGAGGGAAATCAGCGTATCGGCTCATATTCATCGGGAACGTTTACTTTGTCGGTTTTGAAACTGTAGATGGTTTTAATTTGCGAGGCACTTGCTGTGGTTTCGAACCATCCGGCGGAACACCAAGGATACTGGCTGGCAACCGGAACCAAACCGTGTTTCACGGGATTTTGATGTGTGTAATTGAGGCGCGCGTGATACGACTTTTCGTAAGATAAGCGCGTCTCCCAATAATTGTGCCAGACTTTGCGCGCCGGCATGTCGTCCAGTTTGTTTATCCACTTTGCTGTTTTCTCGTGCAGCAGGGAGATCATCGCGCGAAGGCTGTTCGCGTCCTCGGATTTCTCCGGCGCATGGGCGACAAAGTGATAGTGGTTTGAAAATATCGCCCACGCCTCAAGTGTCCAGGCATGCTCGGCGGAAACTTGAAGAAGTCCGCGTTGCAACACGTCGAGGCGTTGTGGTTCTTGAAAGTAGTGTTGTTTGTTATAGGTGCCGGCAGTGACAAAATACGTGCCTGCCTCGCGCAGTCTGTGCTCCGGGGCATGCGGCCATGAGATGGCGTGAATGTGACGTGTTGTTTGCATTGGGGTGAGGACGTTGGTGATTAATCATTCGGAATGCGATGACGGAGGGAACGCAAGCGGGCGACGATACCGCTTTGTTATGGGTGAATGGGAAAGCTGGCGTAAGTTGCTCAAAGCGGTGTCGCCGCTTCGCTCTGCCACCGCACTCCGAAGTTTCATGAGCCGCTCCTTTCCACGAGCGCGATAAACGCATCCTCCATCGTCGGGGTTGGGTTTTCGGCGCTGGCGGCCTGGCGTTTGAGGTCCTCGGGCGTTCCGGTGGCGATGAGCTTGGAGCGGTAAACCAGGCCGATGCGGTCGCAGTATTCGGCTTCGTCCATGAAGTGCGTCGTGACCATCACCGTGACGCCGCGCTGAACCGCCGCGTAGATGTGCATCCAAAATTCGCGACGCGTGACGGGATCGACGCCGGAGGTGGGTTCGTCGAGGAAAAGTATGTCGGGGCCGTGCATCACCGCGCAGGCGAGCGCGAGACGTTGCTTGTAACCGAGCGAAAGGATGTCTGCTTTTGTGTTGTGATAGGGCGCGAGATGAAAGCAGTCCGTGACGGCGGTGATGGCGTCGCGTTGCGCGGCGCCGTGGAGTCCGTAGGCGCCGGAGAAAAACGAGAGGTTTTGCGCGACGGTGAGGTTTCCGTAGAGCGAGAATTTTTGCGCCATGTAACCGATGCGCTGACGGGCGCGCGCGGGACTGTGCGCAAGGTCGATGCCCGCGGCGCTGGCTTCCCCGCCAGTCGGCTTGAGGAGTCCGCAGAGCATTCGGAATGTCGTGGATTTGCCCGCGCCGTTGGGGCCGAGGAGTCCGTAGATTTCGCCGCGCTTGATGTTGAGGTTGATGTGGTCGGCGGCGGTGAAGCTGCCGAACTTGCGCGTGAGGTCGCGGGTCTCGATCACGGTTTTTCCGTCGCGGGGAATGTCGCGAAGGATGCGCGTGAGCGATGAATTGCCGGATTGCGCGCCTCCGAGAATGTCCATGAACGCGTCCTCGAAACGCGGGGCGGCGGCGGAGGCGGCGGCGATTTCGCCGCCTAATGAAGAATGAATAATGGATAATGAAAAATGGGGCGCTGCCGCGCCGGTGGTGGAGTCTTGCGGGCTGTTGGCTTGGGCATTTTCCATTCCACATTTTTCATTCTTCATTAGCGCGGCATCACCGCGCGTAACGATTCTGATGTTTTGCGCCTGGATGGTGGCGTCGAGGATTTGCGGGTTCGCGGCGAGTTCGGCGAGTTTTTCGCGGCGGGTTTCGGCGGGGGCGGCGATTGTGAAACAGCGGCCCTCCATGCGGCGGGTGAGGTCGCGGGGCGGGCCGGCGTAGAGCGGTTTGCCTTCGTTGAGCAGGAGGACGTCGTCGCAGCGTTCGGCTTCGTCGAGATAGGCGGTGCTCCAAATGATCGCGATGCCGTCGGTGGCGAGTTCGCCGACCATGCGCCAGAGTTCGCGGCGCGAGATGGGATCGACGCCGACGCCGGGCTCGTCGAGGAGGAGCAGGCGCGGCGTGCCGAGGAGCGCGCAGGCGAGGCCGAGCTTTTGTTTCATGCCTCCGGAAAGTTTTCCGGCGAGGCGGTCGGTGAAGCGCGCGAGGTCGGTGAACTTGAGGAGACGCGCGAAGGTTTCGTCGCGTTCGGCGCCGACGACATTTCGCAGGTCGGCGTGGAAGGTGAGATTTTCGATGACGCTGAGGTCTTCATAGAGGCCGAACTTTTGCGGCATGTAACCGATGATGCCGCGCAGTTCGGCGGCATCGCGAAGCGGGTCGCGCTCGAACACGCGAATCGCGCCGGAGTCGGGCGCGAGGAGTCCGGCGATGAGGCGCATGAGCGTGGTTTTGCCCGCGCCGTCGGGGCCGACCAGGCCGGTGATGCGGCCCGTGTGGATGGCCGCATTGACGCGATCAAGCGCGGGCGCGGACATGCCGGCGAAGCGTCGCGTGAGATCGGTGATGTGGACGGCGGGGGACATGGGGAAAGGTAAAGTGTGAAAGGTGAAAACCGGCGGGCTGAATTGCCTGTGTGTTTTTTTCACCTTTCACCTTTCTAATTTCTCATTTCCAGCGGGCGCAACGCGCACGCTGACGGGCATTCCTTGCCGGAGCATGTTGTCGGGGTTTGTGACGGTGATGCGGAGGCGATAGACGAGCGTGGTGCGCAGGCTTTCGGTCTGGACGGTTTTGGGCGTGAACTCGGCGCGCGGCGAGATGTGGCCGATTTTGCCCTCGTAGGGTTTTCCGGGACGCGAGTCGGTGAAAACATCCACGGTCATGCCGGGCGCGATTTTGCCGAGGTCGGGTTCGTTGATGTAGGCGCGCAGCCAGACGGGGTTGTCGAGCGAAAGCGTGAAGACGGTTGCCCCCGCCTGCGCGATGGCGCCGGGTTCGAGCGCGCGCGTGGAAACGGTGCCGGCGGAGGGGGCGGCGAGTGTTGTATCCGACAATCGGATACGCGCGGTTTCGAGCGCGGCGCGGTTTTGCGCGACTTGGGCGCGGGCTTTTTCGATGTCCTCGGCGCGATACCCGGCGAGCATCAGGTCGAGGGCGGCCCTGGCGGACTGGAGTCGCTTTTCGGCGGTGAGGACGGCGGTGGCCGCATTGTCGTGGTCTTGCTGGGTGGCGGCGTTTTGCCTGAGAAGCTCGGCGATGCGCTTTGCGTTGACCTGATTGTTTGCGAGCGTGGCTTCGAGTTCGTTGACGGTGGCCCGGGCCTGCGCGATTTCCTCGACGCGGTAGCCCGCGGTGAGGCGCGCGAGCTCGGCCTCGGCGGCGGCGAGCGCGGCACCGGCTTGCGCGACTTCCTGCTCGTAGGGCGCGGCGTCAATGCGGGCAATTGTCTCGCCGGGCGCGACGGGGTCGCCCTCGTCCTTGAGGATTTCGGTGACGCGGCCGGAAACGCGAAAGCCGAGATTCACTTCGCGGATATCGACATTGCCGTGGAGCGTGAGGTGCGTGGCGTCCTGTTTTTCGAGGGACGAGTGCCAGAACCACGCGCCCAAGCCGGCGGCGGCGGCGAGAAAAAGAATGAGGGGGATTTTGCGTTTCATGTGCGTGCGGGTTTGGCGAGTTTGTCGATGTTTTCGCTTAAAATGGCGGAGATCGTAGCGCGGGTTTGTCGGTCCAGCGTGTTCTTTCCGAGCCGGCGGCAGATCGCGGCGTTGGCGAACACGAATGAGAGGATTTGCCCGAAAAGCATGTGCGCGCGGATAATGCACTCCTGCGTTTCGGGGTTTCGTCCCGTTGCGATGCCAAAAAGCCGGGTGACCGTTTTGTGCAATGTCTCCATGCCGCTGCCAAACACGATGTCGAAACCGGCGGTGGGTTGCGTTTGCTCCCGGACAATCAACCTGGCGGCCAGCAGTATTTCACCCGAACTCAATGCGTTGTTTGCAAAGCCGCCCAGCAGCGTCTTGAGCATGTCGCGGGCGTCCGCGCGCGACGGATTCTGGATGCGCTCGTCCCCGTATGCGGCGGTGAACCTGTCCAGGGCGGCCTGCACGCGGTTCACCACGATGGAGCGAAGGAGCTCCTTGTAGAGCCGCTCCTTGCCGCCGAAATGATAGGAGACAAGGGCGACATTGGTGTTTGCGTCGCGGGCGATGTCGCGGATGGAGGCGCCGTCGTAGCCGCATTCGCCGAATATCCGGAGCGCCGAGGCGAGAAGTTTTTCGCGCGCGGTCTCTGGGGCGGCCGACGGAGCCGGTTTTGCGGAGGATGTCCGGGTCATGGCCGAATGGATTTAAACGATTGTTTAAATCAGTCAATCATTTGTTTAATGCCGGTGATTTAGCGCACACATGGATGGGTGTGGAGCCTCATCCGGGGGCGAAACAAAAAATGAAATAAAATTTTAATAAAACGCCGGCTGGCGCGTTGTCATGGTGAACGCAGAGACCAACCAACAACCACTCCAGGAACGAAAGGCATAACATCATGATCACCCGATTCATCATACCGGCCACAATCACCGGAACCGCATGCGCGGCCTTGTTCTTCGTAAATCCCGCCGAGCAGCAGCAGCCGCCCAAGAAGAAAGCCGAACCCATTCTTATCACCTTTCCCCCGCTGCCGCCAGTGCCTCCCCCCAAGACCCAGGAGGACGATGCAAAACCAACAATCGACGTCAGGGATATCAAACCGACGCCGATGCTCTCGCCCGTGATTTCCACGAATATCGACCCCGCTTTTGTCACGCCGTTCAACCCGATCATTCCCACTCCGGACTTCACGGGCGGCATCACCATGACGCCGCCGACTGGCAATTACGAAGATGCCGCAAATGCCGGACGGAAACTGGCCGACACATTCCGGCTGGTGGATCTCGACAACAGGCCGCAGACACTATTCCAAGCCTCGCCGGAGTATCCCTACACGCAAAAGAACACGGGCAATCCGGGCGAGGTGATCGTGAACTTCACCGTAGATGAGCGCGGTCATGTGCAGGATGTGCTGGTTGTGAAATCTTCGCATCCGGACTTTGACGCGCCGACGGTGCGCGCGGTCAGCAAGTGGCGTTTCGAGCCGGGCCGCAAAAATGGCAAGCGCGTCAAGTTCCGCATGAGCGTGCCGATCGCATTCAACCTTAACGACGTTTGAGCAAGCACGGTTTTGGTTCCGTGATGGAGTGAGACAAAGGGGACGGAACAAAGGCGCGGGTGTCGCAATGATGCCCGCGCCTCTTGCGTATTTGGTTTTTGAATACCAGGCGGCCTTGCCGGAATCCGGGCTGAAAACTTACCGGGGGGCTTGAGAGGCGGCGGGCAATAATTCGGGACGCGCCTCGTCGCCGGACATTTTGTAGGGGAGTCGCCAGGTTTTTGTGCCGTCGGAATTGGTGAAATACAGGCGGGACTCGCTGAGGCGCGAGGGATCCCCGTCGGCCCAGAATGCGTAAAATGGATCGGCGGCAAGCTCGGGGCGGCGGACATAGCTGTGGTTGAACTCGCTGGAGTTGGTGACCTTGCGCTCGCGTTTCCACGAGGCTCCGCTGTCATTGCTTGTCCATACGGCGACCTCGCCGCCGGTGCCGTGGCGCTGCGGGCCGGGTTCCGTGGGGGCGATGATTTTCCATGTGTTGCCATCCACGTAGACGCTGCCCATGTCGTAGTTGTGGCCGGAGGTGGTGACGATGCGGGTTTCCCATTTGCCGTTTGTCCAGTGCATCAGAAACCATTCGCGCGGGTCGCCCCTCGGGCCGGGTTCGCCGGCGCGGCTGACGATGCAGAGCAGGATGGGGTTTCCCGACGCGTCGAAATTGAGGTCGCAGGTATACATGAATTTTCCCTGCGATTTCAGGTCGGCGAGCAGCGCGGGGTTGGCGGGATCGGTCAGTGGAAGTTCGAGGGGCTGGCCGCTTGCGGTTGTCCATGTTTTTCCGGCGTCGGTGGTCTGCGCGTAATAGATGTTGGTGCGGCGATCCACATGGCTTTCGGGGTGGTAGTTGAAAAATGTCGCGTATTTTGTGACGCGTTTTCCGTCGGCGTCGACGCCCGTCCATCGTCCGCTGGTTTGATAGTGTCCGCCAAAGGCCGCGAGCGGTTGATCCTCGCTCCAGGTGCGTCCGTCGGGGCTTGTTTTCCAGAAGAGGTTTCGTGCGGGGCCGTTTTTGGTGGCGCGAAAATATTTTGAGAACAGGAGGAAGAAACCGCGGCCTTCATCCGGGCCGTGCCAGACTTGCGGATAAGTGAAACTCTGCCGCTCCACGCATTCAAACTCGCCGATGTCGTAGGGGCGCGTGCTTCGGAAAACGATGCCTGGGCGTCGTCGTCCGCGTCCGCTTTTGAATACCCATATGTGTCCGTCGGAATCGATCTGGATGGAGGCGTTGTCGTGCGGATCCTTGACGGACGGGTCGGCGTAAAGCGCGACGGGGCGCGGAACAGTTTTCCTTTGGTGGTCGTAGTAGGAAACCATGATGACGAGGTTGCGCTGGTCGCGCGCGGTCGTGGCGCCCCAGGTGAAAAATGTCTTGTCCACCGCCGGCGCGTAAACGGCCAGGGGCTGGTGATTGGCGGTGTAGGTGCCGAGGCCGCCGGAATACTTGTCACCGTATTCAAACTTGAATCCGAGCGTGAACCAGATGCCGCGATAACCGTCGGCCCTTATGGATTTGCGGATGGTTCCCGCGGGAATCGCGGGCGAGGTTTTTTTCTTGGAATCGTAAACAAACGTGGCGCGGTTCGCAGTGTCGGTTTGCGCGTCAGGCGTTTTTTCAGCGGGAGCGGCGTCCGTCGCACGGACACCGGGCAATGCGAACGCGAGGAACGCGAGCGCGAGCGCATTGATATGAGAGCGGGGCATGTTTTTTTGTGGGTTGTCGCGGAGTTTTCCGGCGGCCCTCACACGATTTCAATCACGCGGAACGAGCGGCCGGGGAGGTGGATGACGTCGTCGATATATTTGCCGAGCAGTTCGCTGCCGAGCGGGGACTGGGGGGTGACGATCATGATGGTTTCCCCCTGGAAGGCGAACTCCACACCGCCGTTGCGGGGGCCGAGAAAATATTTCGAGGGCTTGCCGCGAAGCTCGAGCGTGATCACCGCGCCGACGGCCACGGGCTGGCCGATTTCAAATGCGGGGAGGTCCAGGGTTTTGTAGAACTCGATGTTGTCGCGTATTTCGCCGGCGAGGTTGGCCTGGCTTTCGGCGAGATAGGCGGCTTCCTGGCCGTGTGTTTCGTATTTTGTGGTGGCCTTGCTTTCCTCGTGGGTGGCTTCTTCGCGCGCCATGAGGGCGGCGCGTGAAAGCATGTCGAGGTCGGCTTGCAGTTTTTCGAGGAGAGCCTGTCGGAGAATGTTTTTGTCCATTGGTTTTTTTAGATAAAAATTTCGGGTTCGCGACGAGTCATAAAAAGTGTTTCGAGCCGGTTGACCGTTGCAAGAATTCGCGGGTCTTCCATGTGGCGCGCGTCGTTGGGGCAGACTTTTACGCAGTAGCAGCAACTGATGCATTTATCCTTGTCGGTCAGGCGCGGATTCTGGCGGTCAATCGCCTCCGTCGGGCATCCTTCGACGCACGTGTGGCAATCAATGCAGTTGTCGTTTGCGACGGGGGTGATCCCGGAATTAACAACGGGTTTTTCGTAGGGAAAATGTCCGGGCACGTCGACTAGGCCGCTCGCGTCCATCGTTGCGGATGCGTGGGCTTGCGCCTTTTGCAGGAAGCGGGCGCCGAAGCTGTTTCCGGCGGTGGCATCGTCAGCGTCGGGACGGTTGGCGGCGACCTTGCCTGTGTAGGAATGCTCGCCGAGAAACGCGCCCGCGGCGATGGGCATGAAGCCGGCGGCGATCGCACAGTTTTTCAATTCGATGAGCGCGTCGTCGTAGTGGCGATTGCCATACACGGCCACGATGGCCGCGGGGGTTTTGTCCGCGGTGATGCCGGCGAAAAACTCATTTGAGATGCCGGGCAGCCGTCCGCCGTAGACCGGAAGCGCGATGACAACGAGGTCTTTGCTGGAGAAGTGGTGCGGCTGCTTGCGGCTGGAAACCGCGGTGCGGTCGATTTCCTGAAGGGGCAGGGCGATGCCCGCCGCGATGTTTTGGACTGTGCGCCGCGTGGTGCCGGTGGGACTGAAATAGACGAGGCTGAGTTTTTCGAAGCTCATTGTGTGTTGTCAGATTGAGTGCTTTTTGGCGCGGGGCGAGGGATTTTTATCTGGTGCGCGCGTTTGTGTTCGCGCACGAAAAATCGAATTGGCGAAACCGTGTTCCGGCGGTTTTATGCAAAACATGCCTTCCCAGCCTTCCTCCGGTTTCAAACTTGATTTGCCTGCGCGTCCGCGCCGGCTGCGCCGCAACGCGAGTGTGCGCGCGCTTGTGGAGGAGACCGTGCTGCGTCCGGCGGATTTTATCGCGCCGCTGTTTGTGATCGACGGGAAGGGCGCGCCGGAGCCAATCGCCTCGATGCCGGGCGTGGCGCGTTTTAACGTCGCGGATTTGGTGCGGGAGTGCCGCGCGCTTTGGAAACTCGGCGTGCCGGCGGTCGCGTTGTTTCCCAAAATCGACGCCAGGCTCAAGGATCCCTCGGGCTCGATTGCGCTTGATGAGGACGCCTTGGTTTTGCGCGCCGTGCGCGCCGTGAAAAAAGCGCTGCCCGGGCTGGTCGTGATGACGGACATAGCGCTCGATCCTTACACGAGTCACGGGCACGACGGTTTGCTTTCTGACGATGGACGCGAGGTTCTGAACGACGCCACCGTGGAGGTGCTCGCAAAAATGGCCGTGCTGCATGCGCGCGCGGGCGTGGATTTTGTCGCGCCGTCCGACATGATGGACGGGCGCATCGCGGCGATTCGCAAGGCGCTCGACGCGGAGGGATTTGATCAGACCGCGATCATGGCGTATTCGTCGAAATTCGCGTCGGCATATTACGGACCGTTTCGCGACGCGGTCGGCAGCGCCAAGGCCGCGGGCACGAGCTTGCTCGACAAGCGCACCTATCAGCTCAATCCCGCCAACCGCCGCGAGGCGATTGCCGAGGCGATCATCGACGAGGGCGAGGGCGCGGACATCCTGATGGTGAAACCCGCCGGCCCTTATCTGGACATCATCCGCGACGTGCGCGAGGTCACTCGCAAGCCGCTCGCCGCGTATCAGGTTTCGGGTGAATACGCTCAGCTGCATGCCGCCGCGAAACTCGGCTGGCTCGATCTTGAGCGCACGAGCATGGAGTCGGTGCTCGCAATCAAGCGCGCCGGCGCGGACATGATTCTGACGTATTTTGCCAAAACTCTGGCAGTGCGCTTGAAAGCGTGATCGCCACCAACAGCCGCGCAGTTTTCCCGAGTGATTCGCGTGGATGCCAAACGCGCGAAGCGCGAAAAAAATAAAAAAAAGCTGTTACCTTGTCCGGCAGGCGCGGTTTATAGGGGACAACAAATAGTCCCGCATTAATGCTTTCCATACGATCCATCACCAAACGCTTCGGCGGGTTCACCGCGCTGGACGAGGTTTCCCTCGAAATATCCCCGGGCGAATGTTTCGGCCTGCTCGGGCCAAACGGCGCCGGCAAGACGACGCTCATGTCGCTCATCGCCGGGCTTCGCAAACCGGACGGCGGCATGATTTCGCCCGGCAAATCCGGCGCGCGCGCCTCGCTTGGCTTGGTGCCGCAAAACGTCGCGCTCTACACCGACCTGACCGCCGGGCAGAACTTGGAAATCTTTGGCAAGCTGCAGGGATTGCGCGGCGCGACATTGCGCGAGCGGGTGGGGGAGGCGCTTGAGGCCGTGCAGCTTTCGGAACGCCGCAAGGATGTCGTGAAAACATTTTCGGGCGGCATGCAGCGCCGCCTTAATCTTGCCGCGGCGCTCCTGCACCGACCGGGGTTGCTGCTTTGCGACGAGCCGACCGTCGGCGTCGATCCCCAGTCGCGCAACGCCATCTTCGACTACCTCGGGCAACTCAATCGCGACGGGCTCACGATCATTTATTCCACGCATTACATGGAGGAGGCGGCGCGCCTCTGCTCGCGCATCGGCATCATTGACCACGGGAAAATCCTCGCGCTCGGCACGCTCGACGAGCTGCTTGCGCTGCTGCCGTTCGAGGACGAGATCATTTTTCCAAACACATCCGAAACGAAACTTTTCGCAGAGCGCATGGCGCCGCATGGAAAACTTGTTTCGGAAAATGGCGCGCAATATCGATTCTTTCCGCAGCTTAAACTCTCGGAGTTTTACCGGCGCGCGGAGGAACTCAACCTGCCCGCGCGACTTTTCGCGCAGCAACGTCCCACGCTCGAGGCGGTGTTCTTGCACCTGACCGGGCGCACCTTGCGCGACACGAAATAAACCGGCGCGAACCACTCACCCCTGATTTTTTGAAGCATGTCCATCATCCTCACTTTGCTCCGCAAGGAATATCTGATTTTCAAGTGCGATCGCGCCGCGTTCGCGCTCACTTTTCTCGTTCCGGCGCTGATGATTTATATATTCGGCATGGTCTTTGGCATTAATCGAGCCGACACCGGCCCGAGGGGAATTCCCCTGGCTGTCGTCAACGAGTGCGACAATCCGGCCGCGCGGCACCTGGTCGATGTGCTGCGCGCCGAAAAGGGTTTCAGGATAATCACCACGACAACGCCGGACGGCGGCGCGGAGCGCGAGCTTGAGGCGGGCGACTTGAAACCGCTCATGCGCGACAATGTGTTTCGTTTTGCAATCGTGATTCCCTCAAACCTGATTGAAACCAGCTCGCCCGGCGTGAACCTGAAACTGCTTTCCAACCCGCGCAACGAGATCGAAACACAAACAGTCAATGGCCTGCTGCAAAAATGTATTTTTTCAAACGTCCCCCAACTGCTCGGCCAGTCGATGCAAGCCAGCATGAAATCGATGCTCGGCGGCGCGGGGAAGGACAAGTTCAACCGCAACATCGCGGGCGCCATTTCAGAATCGTTTGGCGTCAATGAATCCGAGGTGCTCAGGGAGCTTGAGGCGGGCAACTTCGGATTCGACCGGATGACCTCCCGCGACGGGGACGCCGCCGATGGCGGAAAAACAAAGAAAGGCAATCCGCTCGGCGAACTAATAAAAATCGAAAACGAGCAGGTGGTCGGCAAGGATGTGAAAAGTCCCGCGGCGGCGCGCAATGTGGGCGCGTGGGCGGTCATGTTTCTCCTGTTTTCGGTCTCCCATCTGGCGATCACGCTTTTTGAGGAGAAACGCGCCGGTTTGCTTCAACGGTTGATGTCCTCCTCGGTGCGGCCCTCGCATGTGCTGTGGAGCAAATTTTTGTTCGGTGTGCTTCTCGGACTTGTGCAATTGATGGCGCTTTTCTGCGCGGGCCGCTTGCTATACGGGCTGGATATCGTCTCGCACTTTGGTCAGCTCCTGCTGATGAGCGCGGCTGCCGCGGGGGCATGCGCGGGCTTCGGAATGTTGATTGCGTCAATCGCCCGCACCTCCGCCGCTGCGGGGTTCCTGACAACACTTTTGGTGATGCTGATGAGCTGCCTCGGCGGCGCATGGGTGCCGGTTTCGTTCATGCCGGAAGTCGTCCAAAAAATCAGCGTGTTCACGATTCCTTACTGGGTCATCGAGGGATTCATGCAAGTATTCTGGGAGGGCGGTTCGCTCGCGCGACTCGCGCCGACAGTCGGCGTGCTGTGCGGCATCACACTCGCCGCGATGAGCGTGGCCTGGTGGCGGTTCAAACGCGGGACGATTTTTGAGCCCTGAGCGGCGCGGCCGACGGGACTTGAAACATGGCGTGGCGGGCGAGCTTGGCTTGCGCGACCCGGAAGGTCATTGGCCGGTGCAATATGCACCGCGGCGTTGCGTTGGAATCATTCGGCATAATTTGCAACATCCCGTCGCTTTTGTTTTCATACTGTTACTGCCCATGATGAAACCGCGCATTTTTTATAATTTTCCGGAAGGTGTTTTTTTAACGCTGGTTTTATTGTGCGGCGTGTGCGTTTCCGGCACCGCGCAGACATTTCGCTCGTCCGACAAGTCCCCGCCGCCGAGGGCCTCGACAACAACCCCGTCGGGAGCGCCGCGCGATTTTTCGAATCTCGCCTATGGGGACTCGCTTTCCAACAGCGGCGCGGCGGGTGACGGCGCGTATGCGGTTACGATTCCGCTCACCACCGGGGCGATGACGCAGCTCGCGCAACAATCCGCCGTCGTAGTTGCCAGTCCGGGCGCGGACACCAATCCCGCCGGCGAGGTCATTTCCGCCACGCGCTCCAGCCTTACCATGAACGCCAATCCATGGACGCCGGTCATGGGCGAGTTTCATTATTCGCGTTATCCGGCGGCGGAATGGCGCGACGAAATCCTCAAGATGAAATCGGGCGGCATCGACATCGTGGCGACGTATGTTTTCTGGATACACCACGAGGAAATAGAAGGGCGCTTCGATTGGAGTGGAGATCGCGACTTGCGGCGCTTCGTGCAAACATGCGGCGAGCTGGGCATGCGCGTGATGGTGCGGCTCGGCCCGTGGTGCCACGGCGAGGTGCGCCACGGCGGGCTGCCCGACTGGCTCGTGGCGAGCGGTTGCCGGCTTCGTTCCGACGACCCGCGCTACATGGACAAGGCTCGCATTCTCTACAGCGAAATCGCCGCGCAAATCGACGGCCTGCTTTGGAAAGACGGCGGGCCGGTGATCGGCGTGCAGCTTGAGAACGAATACCGCGGCCCCGCCGAGCACCTGCTCGCGCTCAAGAAAATGGCAATCGACGCGGGCATGGTCGTGCCGCTCTACACGCGCACCGGCTGGCCCGCGCTAACGACGCCGATGCCGCCGGGCGAAATCGTGCCGCTCCACGGTGTTTACGCGGAGGGATTTTGGGATCGTGAAATCACGCCGATGCCGGGCAACTACTGGACGGGGTTCCGTTTCACGACGCTGCGCGTTGACAGCAACATCGCGAACGAGGCGCTCGGGCGCGACAACGTCGCCGACGATCCCGATGTCGCGTCGTATCCCTACATGACTTGCGAGATAGGCGGCGGCATGATGAGCTCGTATCATCGGCGCATTCTTATAGACCCGCGCGACATTGAATCGACCACGCTCGTCAAGCTCGGCTCCGGCAGCGTGCAACCCGGCTACTACATGTATCACGGCGGTGTGAATCCCGAGAGCGCGACCGGCGTCACGCTTCAGGAAAACCAATCCACTCGCTTCACAAACTGGAACGACCTTCCTGAAAAAAACTACGATTTCCAAGCCCCCCTCGGGCTCGGCGGCCAGGTGCGCCCGCACTACCACCTGCTGCGCCGCCAGCATTTGTTCATGCACGATTTTGGCTATCTGCTTTCGGGGATGCCCACCGTGCTGCCCGCCAACCGCCCCGTCGGCAAGGACGACAAACGCACGCTTCGCTGGGCGATGCGCTCGAATGGCCGCTCCGGTTTCATCTTCGTCAACAACTACCAGCGCCAACAATCCATGCCGATCCATCGCGGCGTGCAATTCGCGCTCAACCTGCCCCCGCTCGAATCCGTCTCGCCGCTCCCGGGCAGCGCGGACGCCACGCGCGCCGCGGGACTGTCCGGCACCACGCCCGACGCCGCGCGCCGCGCCGCCGTCGCGCAAGCCGTGAGCAAGCGCATGGTGCCGGTCGCGCCGGTGGACATTCCCGCGGACATATCGTTTTTCTGGCCCTTCAACTTCGACCTCGGCAACGGCGCCATCCTCGCCTACGCGACCGCGCAGCCACTCTGCTTTGCCGACACACCCGACGAAAAAGAGCGCGTCTATTTCTTCTCGGAAATCCCCGGCATTCCGCCCGAGCTTGCGTTCAACGACCTCACCGTGCGCGACGTTAGCAACGCCTCCGGGCGCCAGCGAAAAGGCGACGGCCTCGTGCGCATCACCAGCCCGAAAAGCGGCCACTCGCCCGCGATCACGCTGCGCTCTTACGACGGCAGGGCGATCAGCATCGTGATTCTTTCCTATGCCGATTCGCTCAACCTCTACAAACTCACCTGGGGCGACGAGGACCGCGTTTTCCTCTCAAAACATCCCGTCACAATAGACACCGACGAAACGCTCCGCGTGCACACGCCCTCGCCCGATTCGGTGGACGTGCTCGTGTATCCGCGCCCCGACCCCAACGCGCCCGGCGCGAAAAATGGGACAAAGTTCGCGCGATGGCTGCTCACATTCCTGACCGGCATTCAGGCCGGCGAGGGCGTGTTCGCAAAAATCACCGTGCCCGGCGCCGCAAACCCCGCGCTCGCAAAAGTCGCCGCGCCCCGTGCCGGGAAAATACGCGACGCCGGCCCGCCTCGCGAAATCCCTCTCGGCAAATCGCCCCGACCCGTCCCCGCCGCGCCCGCGGCCGCGGATTTCGCCGCCGCGGCCGCATGGAAAATCACACTTCCCTCCGGAGTCTGGAACAATCCGACCGAGCCAATCCTGCGCATTCACTACACCGGCGACATCGCCCGCGTGTTGCTTGACGGAAACCCAATCCTTGACGATTTCTACAACGGCCACCCGCTCGACCTGCCGCTCGCGCGCCTCGCCGGAAAACTCGACACCGGCGCGCAACTCACCCTGGAGATATTACCGCTGCGCAAAGACGCGCCGATACTGCTCCCGAACAGCGCGTTCCCGCGCTTTGGCCCGCGCGCGTCGGTAGCCGAACTCGGCAAACTGGAAATCCTGCAAACCTTCACGCACACCCTTGTGCCATCGATCAACGACGGCACGAGCGGGAGCGAGGAGAAGGACGAGCCGTGAAAATGAAGTGAGGCGGCAACGCGCGTATTGGAGCGGCGATCTCCATGCCGCCGATTGCCGCGCCTGGATCGAAAATAATCTGCATTTTCTCCGAGGGCGGGCTTGCAGGGTATTCTAGAAAACAGCCAGTGTATCGTAATACTGCAATTTTATGACTGATGCGCAAACATCCCGGGCTTACTGGCTGCGGGCGATCTCGGGAGTGAGACGCCGCGTAAATGCCGTTGCGTGGATGGAATGGTTTGCGCCGGGCGTGTTCGCATGCGGAACACTGGCGGGGCTTTTGTTTTACGCCATGCGCCGGGTGCGAGTGGACGCGACCGGCTGGATATGGCTTGCGCTGGCGTTTGCGTTTGCGATTGCCGCGGTCATGGCGTGGCGCATTGCGCGCGGAGCTTTTTTCTCCCGTGACGACGCGCGCGCGTTTCTGGAATACCAGTTGCGCATCAACTCGGGTCTCAGCGCGGCGGAGGCGGGAATGGCAAAGTGGCCGCGGACGTCCGTGTTTTCCTCGCGGGTTTTGCGCTGGAAGCCGCAGGTTGTCCTGGGCTGGCTCGTCGCCGCGGTGGTGATGTTTGCCGCGGGTTTTTGGCTGCCGGTGCCCGCTCAAAATATGCGCGTGGTTCCCGTGGAAAAACCGCCCGCGCTCGCGCAAACCGAGGAATGGCTGAAGGACCTCGCGCAGGTCAACGCCGTCGATCCTCAATCGATTGAAAACCTGGAGTCACGGGCGCGCGAACTCGCCTCGAAACCGGCGGAGACGCAGTATTCGCACTCGTCACTTGAGGCGGCGGACGCGCTGCGCGAGCAGGCGGCGCAGGCCATGCAATCGCTTTCGCGCGAATTCGAATCCGCGGAATCGACACTTTCATCGCTGGCATCCGCCCGGAATTCACTTTCCGAAACCAATGAGTCGCTCTCCGGGGAACAACTGAAACATGCCGCCGGGCAGCTCGACAAAGCGTTGCACGGTTTGAGCGAGGGCAATCTCACCGCGAGCCAGGAATTGCGCGAGGCGCTGCAAAAACTCGACGCGTCGGCATTGCGCGAACTCACCGCGGAGGAGGCCGCCAGGCTCGCGCAACAACTGGGCGAGGCCGGGCGCGCCGTCCGCCTCGTCATGGGCAACGAAAACAACGGGGACTCGGAGAGCATGGCCGTGTTGCTCGCCGCGCTCGACGGCGCCGGAGGCACCCCGATGCGCATGCGCGGCACCGGCGATGTTTTACGCGGTCGCGGCGACGCGCCGCTGGAGTTTGACCGGCGCGAAAGCGACGCGGGCGGCGGCAATCTGCAAACAGTGCGCAACGACGACTATTCGCGCGCCGCTCTTGGCGACAAACTCGGCGTGCAAGTCGGCGAGCACACCGTCGATCCCAACGCGGCCCAAGGCCCCGTCAGCGCGGGCGCGATGGCGGGCGCGGCGCGGGGCGGCGAGGCCGTTTGGGTCAACAAGCTCACGCCCGCCGAGCGCGAGGCGCTCAAGGAATTCTACAAATGACACCCTCAACACCCACACTTCCAAACGATGCCGAGCTCGCCTCGGCCTCGGCGTCGATCAACCGCCTGGTCATCGCGCTCGACGGCGTGCTTTACGGCCAGCACGAGCTGATCGAGCTCGTTGTCGCGGGCGTGCTCGCGCGCGGGCACATTCTGCTTGAGGGCCTGCCGGGCCTTGGCAAGACGGAGCTCGTCAAGGGGCTTGCGCGCACGCTCGGCCTCGACGCGCGCCGCGTGCAATTCACGCCCGACTTGCTGCCGGGCGACATCACGGGAAACCCGATTTTGCAGGAGGTGGACGGCAGGCGCGCGTTTGTTTTCCAGCGCGGTCCGATCTTTGCGAACATCCTGCTCGCCGACGAAATCAACCGCGCGTCACCCAAAACGCAGTCGGCGCTCCTTGAGGCGATGCAGGAGCGGCGCGTGAGCGCGGGCGGCGAAACGCACACGCTGCCCGATCCGTTTTTCGTGCTGGCAACGCAAAACCCGATCGAGCTCGAGGGCACCTACCCGCTGCCGGAGGCGCAGCTCGACCGTTTCCTTTTCAAGATCGAGGTGCGGCGCAACTCCGCCGAGGTGCTGCAGCGCATCGTGCTCAATCGCGAGATCGGCGTGGAGCCGCGCGTGGAGCCGGTGCTGGCGCGCGAGGAGTTCACCGCGCTGCTCGGCATGGCGCGGCGTATCCACATGCCGGATACAGTCGCGAATTACATCGCGCGGATGGTGACGGCCACGCATCCGGGCGAGTCGGCGGCGTCGGCGGGCGTGCGCTATGGCGCGAGCCCGCGCGCGGCGCTCGCCCTGGCGTCGGCGGCCAAGGCGCGCGGTTTGCGGCACGGGCGGGGGCATGCGAGTTTCGAGGACGTGCAGGCGGTGGCGCGCCCCGTGCTCGCGCACCGCGTCCTGCTGGAGCACTCGGCGCGGCTCGACGGCGCGACGCCGGCGGGCGTGGTCGAAAAACTGCTCGCGGAAATACCCGCGCAGGCAAAACCGCTTCCCACTTCACTCGCCGCGGCAAAGATCAAATGAGGGCCGAACGCAATTTCAGTTTCCGCCTCGGAAAGGCCGCGCTCGCCTGTCTTTTCCTCGTTGCGCTGTTTGCGGCGGCCTTGCGCGCCGACTCCGTCACGGAGCAGGTGCCGCTTGACCCGTCGCGGAAGGCGGCGTTGAGCGTTTTGTTTCCGGTCGATGAATGGGACGGCTTTGGCTTTTTGCCGGTCATGGTGCACGCCGAGAACAAGTCGGATTCGGACTACACGTGGCGGTTTGGGTTCACCCATGGGCTATCGCGCGGGCGGGATCGCGCGCTTTCGTTTCAGTCGGAATTCACTGTGACGGCACCGGCGCACACCTCGCGCTCGACGGTGCTTTGGGTGCCGGGAGGCCGCGCCGCGGCGGACGAGGTTTGCGTTTCGCTTTCCCTCACGGTTCAGGGGGCGGGGGTTCAGGGGCTTCGCTGGAACTCGTCGATCATGAGCGGCTGGCGCGGAAAGGGCGTGTGTTTCGCGGTCTCGCCGCAACTGGAGCGCAATTATCGCGTGAAGCACGACGAGATAAAAAACACCAACAAGAGCGCGCCCTGCACAACCACGATGCGCGCGTCGGATTGGCCGGCGGACTGGCGCGTGTGGTCGCCGTTCACGGTCGTGGTGATGGCCGAGGACGAGTTCACCGCGCTCGACATGGCGAGGCAGGCGGCATTGCGCGAGTGGGTTTCGCTTGGCGGGCATTTGTTTTTGAAACCGCAGGGAAGCGTGCCGGCGCGGTGGAGTTCGACCGCGAAAAAAATCCGCCATGGTCTGGGCGCCATCACAATGTCCGAGTTGCCGGCGGGCATGTATGTTATGGAGGACAGCCAGCGCCCCCTTTGGCGCGGGCAGCGCGTGCAGCCGTGGAAGTCGCTCATAAAGTTGCTTGATCTGGAGGACGCTGAGTTGATGCGGTTTTCCTCGGTCGTGTGGTGGTTAATGATCTTTTTGCTGCTTTTCGGCGTGACGATAGGCCCGGTGAATTTGTTTTTGCTGGCGCCCGAGGGAAAACGGCACCGTTTGTTTTTCACGGTGCCGGCGATTTCGATCGGCGCGTCGCTGCTGTTGATGGCGGTGATTGTGTTTAGCGACGGCTTCGGAGGGCAGGGCGTGCGGCGTTCACTGGTCGTGTTGATGCCCGGTGAAAACAAGGCCGTGGTCGCGCAACAGCAGGTGACGCGCACGGGCGTGTTGATCGGGAAGAAATTTTCGCTGGCGGACGACACGGTGATGGGAAAGGTCGGGATTGATTCCGACGGCGACATTCCGGGGAAAAGCGCGGCGCGCGGCAATGGCGCCGCATCGGGAGACTGGTTCACGAGCCGCGCGGTGGAGAGCCATGTGTTGATGCGCGTGACGCCGACGCGCGAGCGCGTGGAGCTCGTCGCCGGCGGCAAGCCGGGCGTGGCGCCCATCGTGCAATCGAGCATGTCGGGCGTGTTGCGGGACTTCCTTTACCTGGATGAATTCGGACGCATGTGGAGGGCGGACGAGGTATCCCCGGGGCGGCGCGTGGCGCTTTCGCCGCACGATAAAAACGCGAGCGTGTTCGAGGTGTTGCATTCGTTCGTGAAGAAGGACGGGCGCGGTTATTTCCATGCCACGATGACGGGCGGCGAGCTCGGATTGATTTCCTCACTCGACGCAATCAAGTGGACTGATGACCGGACGACCGTGATTGGTTTCGTGGAAGGAGGGGCTCGCAATGAGTGATCCGATTGTGAAAGTGCGCGGGCTTGAGCGGGCGTTCGGCAGGGTGCGCGCCGTGGACGGCATTTCGTTCGACCTGGCGCGCGGGCAGGTCGTGGGGCTGATCGGCGCGAATGGCGCGGGCAAGACGACGGCAATGCGCATCATGGCCACGCTCGACATGCCTGACTCGGGGGCGGTGACGATCGGCGGTGTTGACATCGTTGATTATCCGACGCGCGTGCGCCGACACATCGGCTGGATGCCCGACCACATCACGCCCTACTCGGACACGACGGTGGGCGACTATCTCGATTTCTTCGGACGCGCGCACGGCTTTGCCGGCGCGGAACTGGCGCGGCGTGTCGATGAGGTGCGCGATTTCACGGACCTTGTTTCGCTGAATGACAGGCCGACGACGGGGCTTTCAAAAGGGCAGTCGCAGCGTCTCTGCCTCGCGCGCACGCTGCTCAACAACCCGGAGTTTCTCATCCTCGACGAACCCGCCGCCGGACTCGACCCGAAGGCGCGCCTGGAGTTCAAGAACCTCGTGCGCGTGCTGCGCGAACGGGGCAAGACGCTGCTCATCAGTTCGCACATTTTGTCGGAGCTCGGCGAGATGTGCGATTCGCTCATCTTCATGGACGCGGGACGGCTCGTGCACCACGGCGACACGGACAGCCTGCAACGGCGCGACGCGCGCACGGGCATTGTGTTTGAGATTGAAACACTCGGGCCGGCGGCGGCGTTGCTAGACTGGCTCGCGGTGCGCCCGGGGTGGCGCGTGGTCGAGCAATTGCGCGACGGCGCGCGCGCCGAGTTCGCAAGCGGCGAGCCCGGCGCCGTCGCGGCGGAGTTGCGCCGGATGTCGGCGGATTTGCAGATCGTGGAATTTAGGAGGCAGGAGCGCAGGCTCGAGGAGGCGTTCGTGGAAATGTTGCGAGCCGGAAACGGAGCCCCGCCGCCGCTGCCCTTTGCGGGAAACGGAGGTGATGCGCAATGAGCGGGACCGCAAACCAGGCCGGACAGACGGCTGAAACAAAACCGAAATTCGACTTCCCGACATGGCTGCCGCCGATGCTCGTGAAGGAGCTTCGCCAGGGGCTGCGCACGCGCGCCTTCGTGCTCAGCCTGATCGGGCTGCACACGGCGCTGGTGCTCGCCTTCGGATGGGCGCTTGTCATGCAGATATTCGACAGGAGCGCGGGGCTGAACATGGCAAACAACTTTTTCTGGATGCTGACGTTTGTGATACTCGTGTTTGTGATGCCGCTGCGCGCGCTTGGCGGACTGCGCTCGGAAATCGACGCGCGCAACATCGACCTGCTCATGCTCACGCAGCTGACCTCGTGGCGCATCGTGTTCGGAAAATGGACATCGCTTGTCACGCAGACCGCGCTGCTGCTGGTCACGCTGCTGCCCTATGGCGTGATTCGCTACTTTTTCGGGAGCGTGGACTTGATCCAGGACATGGTCACGTTTGCGTGGCTGTTCGCCTTCAGCAGCATGGCGACGGCGCTGTTGCTGTGGGTGTCGGGGCTGCATCGATTTCTTCGGGTGCTGTTGGTCGTGGTCGTGCTGATAATTTTCAACGGCATGCTCGGATCGTCGTTTTTCGGAATGTTGCGCTACGGCTTTGGCGGCAGCAGGGGTATGTTTTCGGGGCTCCACGCGGGTCCCGTTGCCATCCAGTTGTGCCTGCTTTTCGACATGGCGATATTTCTCGTGTTTTGCCTCGTGCAGGCGGTGCGGCGAATCGCGCCGCCCTCGGAAAACCACTCGATGGCCACGCGCCTGATTTCGCTGGCGCCGCTTTTGCCGCTGCCGCTGCTCATGCTCATGCGCCATGCGAGCCGCGGCGTGCGCGACGCGATGGAGATGCAGTCGGTGCTGGCGCTGGTTGTGTTCATGCTGGTGTGCGTGCTGGAACTGGCATCGATGGAGCTGCCGATGGCCGTCCAGGTGAGGCAACTTTACGGCAAGGGCGGTGCGGTGCGCCGGTTCCTCGCCAGGATATTCCTGCCGGGCTGGTCGAGCGCGGCGCAATTCACGTTTGCCGGATTGTGCCTGTTTGGCGCGCTGGTGCTCGCAAGCGCGTTTCCCGACGAGTTTCGACAGGCGCGGTTTTTGCGCGTGCTCGCGCTTGTGTGGGTGGCGGTGGTGACCCCCGCGGCGCTGCTCTCGCTATTCCTGCGCCGCGTGAGAATTTTTCCGCTGATCATCTACGGGCTGATCCAAAGCGGAATCGGGCTTCTGTGCATTTTCGCCGCGTTCGTCATTCACGAGACACAGGCGTCGGGAAACATAAGCCGCACGATTGACAACCTGTTTCGCGTGATGCCGGTGACCGGTTTTTGGTTCGAGCTCGGCTACATGACGCGACGCCATGGCGACTGGAGCACGATGGTCACGGGACTGCAGTTTCTCGTTTTTGTGGCGGCGGCATGTTTTGCGTGGTGGTGCAGCAGGCCGTTTTTCCAGGCGCTGAAATCGGGCGTGCAAAGCATCAAGCCGGAACCCGAAAAGGACGATGACAAATGAGCAACGCGCCCGCAGCCAACCCGATTGCGCAAACGACCTCCTCGCCGCATCGCGAGGGGATCGAGGCGGCGCGGCGCTACCGGTTGCCGTTCGGGCGGCAAAGCTGGCGCGGTTACCAGGGCGCGTGGCAGGGCGCGGGCACGGGAAGCTCGATTGATTTTCAGGATCATCGCGCGTATGCGCCGGGCGACGATCCGCGCTACATCCACTGGGCGGCGTATGCGCGCACGGGGCAGTTGACGATGAAACTTTATCGCGCGGAGGTGTCGCCGATGGTGGATGTCGTCGTGGATGTGTCGGAGTCGATGACGTTTGACGCGGCGAAGGCGGCGCGCACGGAGGCGCTGGTGGCGTTTGCGGTGGCGAGCGCCGACGCGGCGGGCGCGCCGGTGCGCGTGTTTGCCGCGCGCGGACGCGAAACACGCCCCGTGCCCGTGGAAAGCGCGCGCGCGGGCGACTGGCGCGGGCGACTCGCGCTCGGCGGGCGGGCCCTGCCTTCTGCGCCGTCGCATTTGCCTTGGCGCGCGGGCGCGCTGAAGGTGCTGGTGTGCGACTTGCTTTTTCCGGGAGATCCGTCGCTGTTGTTGTCCGCGATGTCGGCGGGCGGCGGTTCGGCGGTTGTGTTTGCGCCGGCGCTCGCGACGGAGGCGGAGCCGCCGCTGCGCGGCAATGTGGAGCTGGTCGATTGCGAGAGCGGGGAAAAGCGCCACCAGCGCATCGACGACGATCTGGCGGCGCGTTATGGCGCGGCCTATGAGCGGCATTTTGAATTGTGGGACGAGTCGGCGCGGCGTTGCGGCGCGACGCTCGTGCGCGTGCCTTGCGAGGACGCGCTCGTGAATGTGCTTGGCGGCGAGGCGCTCGACCGGGGCGCGGTGGAGGTGACAAGATGAAAAATTCCAAATTTCAAAATCCCAAATTCCAAAGGGGGGCGGGGGGGATATTTCAAAGTTTTGGCCGAAATACGCGTGCGACAAGGAGCGGCTGCGCCCCGCTGCCGGACGAGGCGAAAGCCTCGCCCGCTTGCCGATTCGCCTCCCGTTTTGTATTCAAAAAACAAATACGCAAAGGGCGCTCGCATTGCTCGCGTCCGGCGGCGGGACGCGCGCCGCTCCTTGCGCACGCGTCCCTTCGCGCATCACAAAATTTTAAGGTGCCTCCGCGTGGCGAATGCTTGTTTTGGAATTTGGATATTGGATATTGGAATTTGGAGCCGGAGGCGACCCCATGATTCCGACCCTTTCCAACCTTGCCGGACTTTGGGCGCTGCTGGGAATTCCGGTGGTGGTGGCGATTCATTTTTTGCAACAGCGCTCGCGCACGGTTCGCACCAGCACGCTGTTTTTGATGGAGGCGCTCGCTCCCGAAAGCCGCGAGGGCCGGCAGTGGGAGCGGTTGCGTTTCTCACGGGCGTTTTGGCTGCAAATCGCTGCGGTGATGCTCGCGACGTGGGTGCTCGCGCAGCCGCGATGGACGCGCAACGAGTCGGCGCAAGTAGTCGTGGCCGTGCTCGACGATTCGGTGTCGATGCGCGTGTTTCGCGACGGGACGGCGCGCGCCGTCGAGAAGGCGTTTTCGCAAAACGAGGGGCGCGCGGCGCACACCGAGTGGGTCGTGATGACGAGCAATCCCCGGCAGCCGGCGCTCTATCGAGGGACGGACAAGCGCGCGGCGCTGGCCGCGGTGTCGGAATGGACTCCGTCGAGCGGGACGCACGAGGCGGAAAGCGCGCTGCGGCTTGGTCGCGCGCTGGCGGGCGCCTCGGGCGCGACATGGTTTTTCACGGACAGGCGCGGGCGCGCCCCGGCGGACCAGCCGACGGCGGGCGCGGGGCGGCGGATAAACAACGCGGGATTTGCGGGGGCGCGTGTCGGACGAGACGAATGGCGCGCGCTGGTGCGGAATTATTCAAGCGAGCCGTTGAGCCGAGAATGGTGGCTTGAGAGCGGCGGGCAAAAAAGCGCGCCTCGGCGAATCGATATTGAGCCCGGTGGATTGGTCGAGTTGTCGGCAAAGTTTCCCGAAGGCGCGGAATCGTGCGAACTCGTGCTGGCGGGCGACGAGTTCACCCTGGACGACCGGTTGCCCATGGTTCGGCCCGTTCCGAAACGGCTTTCGGCAAGCATGGAAATGAACGGCGAAGGCGCGCGCGTATTTTTCCGAAAGCTTGCGGAGAGCGTGGAGGGTGTGGAGTTCGTGCCGCGCGACTCGGGCGCGCTGAGACTGGCGGATTTGCAGGACGGGAGCGTGCCGCCGAAGGGCGCGGCGATTTTTGTGGCGCGCGCGCCGACGGGCGCTGACGCGCGGCGCGCGGTGCAAACCGCGCCCGCGGTGGCGGAGCGCCACGCGCTGACTGCGGGGCTGAACTGGCAGGGCCTGGTGGGAACGGGCGCGGCGGGATTGCGGCGCGCGGAGGGCGCGGAGGTGCTATTGTGGCAGGGCGGCGAGGCGCTGGCATGGGTGGCGGACAGGCAGTTGTTTTTGAATTTCGACTGGGAAACAAGCAACGCGTCGCGTCTGCCGTCGATGGTGCTGCTCGCGCGGCGTTTCATCGGGGAGACGCAGGCGTATCAAGATGTTGGATACACGGCGAACTTTGACTCGGGCGCGCGAATCCGCGCCGGCGGAGGCCTCGATGGCGCGCTGATACTGGAGACGCGCAAGGGCGCGCGCGAGCTGACGATGGCCGAGGCGGGCGTGTTACGCGCGCCGGAGGAACCGGGATTTTTCACGATCAAGCGCGGCGACAAAATTCTGGTGCGCGGCGCGTCGCAGTTTGCCGACGCGCGCCAGGGGGATTTTCGCGAGTGCGAAAGTTTTGTGTCGGGCGCGCCCGATGCGAGGGCGGAGCGCGAGGTGTGGATGCTCAATTCGCGCGGCGATCCGCTGGCGAACGCGTGGCTGCTGCTCATGGGCGCACTGCTGATGTGGAGCTGGTGGCCGCGCGCGGGCGCGCTTCGCGAAACACGCGTCAATGGAGGGCGGGTCGCATGAGTTTCGCCGCGCCGGAGTGGTTTTTTCTAGTGCCGCCGCTGATTGTGATCGGCTGGCGGTTTCGCGCGTTGCGACTGTTTGAGCCGGCGAGGGCGGCGGCGTTGCTGGCGTGCGTGCTGGCACTGGCAAATCCGCAGGCGCGCATGAGCGATAGCGGGCTGGATTTGTGGGTGCTGGCGGACAGGTCGGACTCATCGGCGGCGGTGACGGCGGCGCATGCGCCGGAGGTGGAGTCAATTTTGAGGAGATCAAAGCGCGCCGCCGACCGGGTGTTTTTTGTGGATTACGCCGTCGATGCGGTGAGGCGCGACCAAGGCGACCCGGTGTTTCGCGGGGGCACGCATTTGACGCGCACGGGCGCGGCGCTGGATTTTGCCCTGGCGCAAATCGAGACGGCGGGGCAACGCCGCGCGTCGAGGCTGCTGCTTCTGGGCGACGGGTTTTCGACCGAGCCTCTTGGCGACGCGGCAGAGCGTGTGTTGCGCAGCGGCGTGCCTCTTGATTACCGGTTAACTGGCGCGGGAATGGAGCGGGATTTCCGCGTGGAGCGCGTGGCGGTTCCGAACCGGGTGCTTCCGGGCGAGGCGTTTTTGGTGGAGTTTTTTGTTGTCGGCTCGGGGGCGGGCGCGGATGGCGCGGCGCGCGTGCCTTGGGAGGTTTTGCGGGGCGGCCGCGTGGCGGCGAGCGGCGAGGCGGTGTTGCGCAACGGCGCGGCGCATGTGCAGTTGAGCGACCGGCTCGCGGCAGGGGGGGCGGGGCACTACGAGGTGCGGATTCGTCCGTCGGAGGATGCGCATCCCGAGAACAATTCGGGCGAGGCGTGGGTGGAGGTCACGGGCGGGCCGCGGGCGCTGCTCGTTTCGAATTATCCGGACGACCCGCTGGCGGATTTGCTGGCGGCGATGGGGTTCGAGGTGGAGCACGCGGGTGATCCGGCGGCGCTCACGGAGACGGCGTTCGCGGGGGCGCGGCTTGTGGTGCTCAACAACGTGCCCGCGCACAGGGTTGGCGCGCGTTTTTTGCGTGGACTGGACTTTTTTGTGAGGGAGCAGGGCGGCGGATTGTTGATGGCGGGCGGTGAAAACAGTTTCGGCGCGGGCGGCTATTTTGCGTCGCCCGTGGACGCGCTGCTGCCGGTGTCGATGGAGTTGCGCAAGGAGCAGCGGCGGCTCGCGACGGCGATGGCGATTGTGATGGACCGCTCGGGGAGCATGGCCGCGAGCGCGGGCGGCGGACAGACGAAGATGGACCTGGCGAACACGGGCGCGGCGCGCGCGATCGAGCTTTTGGGCGACCATGACGCGGTGTCGGTGCACGCGGTGGATTCGACGGCGCACGAGGTCGTGCCGTTGATGCAGGTGGGGGCGAACCGGGACAAACTGGTCAGCGCGGTGCGGCGGGTGGCGAGCGAAGGCGGGGGGATTTTTGTGGGCGAGGGGTTGCGCGCGGGCTGGGCGGAGCTGCAGAAGGCGCAGACGGGGCAGCGGCACTTGATTTTGTTTGCCGACGCCGCGGACGCGGAGCAGCCGGATGATTACAAGGAGACGCTGGCGGCGATGCGCGCGGAGGGCGCGACGGTGAGCGTGATCGGCATGGGAACGCGCGCGGACAGCGACGCGGCGCTGCTGGAGGAAATCGCGGCGCTGGGCGGCGGACGGTGTTTCTTCGGCGAGACGGCGGCGGAGCTGCCCGCTATTTTTGCGCAGGAAACGGTGTCGGTCGCGCGCTCGGCGTTTGTGAAGGAGCGAACCGACGCGGCGGGCACGGCGGGGTGGGGCGAGATCGCGGCGAAGACCCCGGAGTGGCCGCCGGCGGTGGACGGCTATAATTTGAGTTATTTGCGCGAGGGCGCGACGGCGTCGTTTGTGACGACGGACGAGTATCAGGCGCCGCTTGTCGCGGCGTGGTCGCGGGGCGCGGGACGCGTGGGTGCGATCTCGTTTGCGCTCGGAGGAAACTATTCCGGGGCGGCGCGCGCGTGGAGCGGGCTGGGGGACTTTGAGCAGACGTTGTGCCGCTGGCTGGCGGGAGAGGATGTGCCGCAGGGGTTGGGTTTGCGCACGGAGACGAGCGGCGGACGGCTTGCGGTGGATTTGTTTTACGACGAGTCGTGGGCGTCGCGGATCGCGCGCTCGGGGCCGGTGGCTATGCTGGCCGAAAGCGGCGCGGGGCTTGGAAGCGAGAATGTGCGCGCGCTTGTGTGGGAAAAAATCGAGCCGGGGCATTTTCGGGCGACGACGGAGCTGACGCCGGGGCGCCTGGCGCGCGGCGTGGTGCGCGTGGGCGGGAGCGAGCGAGGCGGGCGCAGCGCGACGCTGGTGTTCGGCCCGGCATCGGTGAGCGGGTCGCTCGAGTGGAATTTCGACCGCGCGCGCGCGCGGGAATTGCGGCAGTTGTCCGTGCGCAGCGGCGGCGTAGAGCGGCTGGACCTTGCAAGCGTTTGGGACGCGCCAAGGCCCGCGACGGTGCGCAGCGTGCGCGGTTGGGTGATCGCGATGTTTATCGCGCTGGCGCTGCTTGACGCGTTGCTGACGCGAATCGGAGTGCGGTTGGCGCGTCGGCGCGTGTAGTCGCCCGGGCTTTTGCGGCGGGCTTAACGGAACCGCAGGCGCAGGAGGTCGCGATACATTTGGAGGCCGTGGCGAAAGGCGCGCACGGTTGAATGAGGGGAATCGGTCCAGTGGACGGGGATCGTGCGAACCTCATGGCCGAGGCGGTGCGCGAGCAGGAAAATTTCGATGTCGAAGGCAAAGCCGTCGATGCGGGCGCGGTTGAATATTTCGCGCGCGGCGTCGGCGCGAAACATTTTGAAACCGCATTGGGTGTCGCGGACTTTTATGCCTCCGGGGAAGAGCATGCGCGCGGTGAGGTTAAAAACCTTGCTGAGCAGGGGGCGCGATTTGCCCTGGTTGTGGGTGACCACGCTTTCGGGATGCCTGCGGTTGCCGGCAACAACGGCCGCGGACGTGGTTTCGAGGACTTTGAGCGCGTCGTTTATGGCGGCGGGATCGCTGCTTAGATCGGCGTCCATGAAACAGATGAAATCCCCGGTTGCGCGCAACATGCCGGAACGCACCGCGTAGCCTTTGCCGCGGTGAACGTGGTTGTCGATTGCCTTCCAGTTGGGATGCCCGGCGGCGATTTTTCGGGCAAGCGCGAGGGAATCGTCCCTTGATTTTTCAACGACCAGGAGGACTTCATGCGAAAAGGGAAGCGTGCCAAGCATTGCCGCCAGGTTTTGCATCGCGGAGGCCAGCCGGCGCGTTTCGTTGTAAGCGGGGATGACTATTGAGAGGTGCACGCCGCGCGTTGGTTTTTTTGGCTTAGGGTTTGGGATTGCGGCGGGAAGGGGCGGGGGACTCATCGTGCGACATTTTCCCGGCCTTGAAATAAACAAGGGGCTTGGACAGCTTCACGCATCCAAGCCCCAAATGTTAAACTGAAAACAATGATTCCGGGGGGACCATTATTTTCCCCAGACTTCCACTTCGATGTAGTGGTTGGCGGAGTTGGCGGTGTTGCCCTTGCTGTAGAGGCGCACGTAGCGGCCGCTCACGCCGTCAACGGGGAGCACGCGGCCCCGGCTGGTGTCGGTGTAGGCCTTGTCCGCGCCCTTGCCGAGTCCGCTGGAGTTGTCGTGGTCGTTGTTGAAGACGGTCGACACTCCGGTGAGGAAGTCGGCGTCGTTGGAGATTTGCACGATGACGTCGTGGTAGGCGCGTTCCTGCGAATGGAAGTGCCAGAGCGCGATGGCGTAGATTTTGTGCGCTTTTTCGAGGTCGATCTGCACCCATTGCTTGCCGTCGCCGAGCTCGACGAAGCAGCCCTCGTCGGAGTCCTTGTCGCCGTCGGTGATTTGCTCGAGCATTCCGATGATGGGCATCGAGTCGCTGGAGGTGACGGGTTTTTCGGCCGCGAGGTTCTTGGAACCCTCGGGCACCCGCACCGGTTTGCGCGCGTCGATGTCGGCGGCGGTTTCGAGATGGGGCACGCGGATGGCCACGGGAGTGCCGGCGAGCTTGGGCTTGGGCAGCGTGGTTTTGAACGGCACCATTTTGTCCTGGGCGCCGAGCGTGACGCAGGCGGCGAGGGCGAGTGTGGAAAGGAGGATGTTTTTAATTTTCATGGCGATAATCAGGCGATGTAATCTTCTGGTTTGAACTGGATGACTTTTTTGGCGGCGACCGAGTCGTTGACGCGGTAGATGGGCACTTCGCTTTCGAAGGCGTGGCGTCCATCGCAGGTGAGCTTGCCCTTGCCTTGGACGGCGGCAAAGAAGTTTTCGAGGTGCGGCTGGTGAATCGGCTTGTTCAGCACAACGGGAATCTCGTAGGCGGCGAGGGCCTTTGTTTCGCGCACGTCGATGACGGATTTCGTCTCGGGTTCGGGCGGGGCCGCGGTTTTGCGAAGGTAGTTTTTCTTCACCCATTGATCCCATTCGGGGGCGCGATCCTCGCGGTAGGCCGCGGTGAGCTTCGGATTTTCCGAGATGCAGATGCTGCCCTCGTCGCCCATGAAGTTTTCGAAATAACCGCCGCCGGAGCTGGTGGCCGTCTGCACTTGGTAGAAGGCGCGGACGGTGCCGTGCGCGAGCGGGTATTCGTAAACGACCATGACGTTGTCGGACCACTCGTG
This sequence comes from Ereboglobus sp. PH5-10, assembly GCF_029504735.1. Taxonomy (GTDB): domain Bacteria; phylum Verrucomicrobiota; class Verrucomicrobiia; order Opitutales; family Opitutaceae; genus Ereboglobus. The sequence continues at coordinate 149,834 of NZ_JAQFIP010000002.1, forward strand.
GTTCTTGTAGTAGTCGATGCCGCCGGAGGCGAAGACGGTGGAGGGATTCGCGCCGAGGAACCAGGCGAAGATGTCGATCTGGTGCGAGCCGAGGTCGGAGATGGGGCCGCCGGAGAGGTCGCGGAACCAGCGCCAGTTGCGGAACTGGTGCATGTCGCGATAGCCGTATTTTTTAAGCGTGGCGGCGTCGATGGTGTAGGCTTTCGGGAAGCCGAGGTCGTCGGTGACGGCGCGGTTCCACTGGCCGTTGGCGGCGACAAACTTGCCCTGGAGTTTCGCGCTTTTGATGAGGTTGTTGTAAACGTGGAGGTAGCGCGGGTTGCTGCGGCGCTGGTGGCCGATTTGGAGGAGCTTGCCGGCGGCCTCGGAGGCTTTCACCATGCTGCGCGCGCCCTCGATGGTGTTGGACATCATCTTTTCGCAATACACGTGGAGGCCGGCCTTGTGGCAGGCGACGGTGTGCGGTGCGTGCCAGAAATCGGGCGTGGCGATGATGGCGACGTCGAGATCCTTTTCCTTGGCGAGCATGTCCTCGATGTCGGTGTAAACATTAACGTCGTGCCCGGCTTTCTTGAGTTTGTTGCGTCCGTATTGGAGGGCGTATTTCCAGATGTCGCACACCGCGCGAAACTTGAGGCCGGGGATGTTGAGCATCGACTCCAGAAGGATGCGTCCTTGCGAACCGAGGCCGACGAGGGCGACGTTGATCTGGGAGTTGGGCGACTGGCCGGGCTGCGCGATGGCGAAGGGGGCCGTGCGCGAGAGCACGAGGCCCGCGGTCGCGAGCGAGCTGGCGGCGAGGAATTTGCGGCGGGTGAAAATGGGAGTGTTGCTTGTGTTGCTCATGTCTATTTGGAAAACAAAAAACGGAATCGGTTCAAATTAGTATTTTGCGCAGCAGCCGCAGACCGACCAGCGGTTGTGGTCAACCCACTTGAGCGCGAGCGCGATCATGATGACATGCACACCAAGCATGGCGGAGCCGAGAATTTCGTTTTGGCCGCCAAGCATGATCATGCCGACGGTGAGCGACATATAGATGAGGCCCTGGACGAAAAGAGTGATGCGGGGGGCGATGCCGAGAAAGAGCGCGATGCCGGTGATGAGGAGAAGCGGTCCGAGCGCGTAGCCGTAGGCGGTGAGCATCCAGCCGGGCATGAGTGGCTCGGCGCGGAATGACTCTTCCATTCCGGGAGCCATGCCGTGGTAATACTCAAGCCCGTAAACCTTGGTTTTGACCTCGACCATCGCGCCGTTGATGTCGGGCTCTCCGAATTCATCGAGCAAGGGTTTTTGCAGCATTTTGGTGCCGGTGAATTTCTCGACGGCCGTGACGATGGCACGGATGGCGATCCAGAGGCGCAGGACGATGAAGCCGAGCGAGGCGCCGGAGGGCAGCCAGGCCGGGCAGGCACAGGCACGCGCAGTTTTGGTTGAACCGGAGGCGGAGTCAGATTGTTGAGTCATGGGTTTGCTTGAAACTAAAAGGGTAAGTTGAAATAAAAGGAAATAATTATAAAAGCCCAAAAATGCGGAATAATTATGCGACGCCTGCCATTCCTAAATTTTAGGGGAAGTTTTGGTTGAAGTTGCGGCCACCGGCATATCTTTTTGCACATTGCACAAACAGGCATGGGCACGCACGCATTCAATCATGAGGCAATGAACACGTTGTTCGACTTCCGCATACGTCATGCGGACGCGGACTACGCGCGCCAGGCCGCGCAGGCCGCCTTTGCCGAGGTTGACCGGCTTGAAAAACTCCTGAGCCGCTTCGAGGAGGGCAGCGATGTGTGGCGGATCAATCACGCCGAGGACGGCGAGACGATCATGATCAGCGAGGAGTGCCACGCGTGCCTGCAACAAGCGGTGCAGATATCGCTGGCGACGGAGGGCGCGTTCAACGTGTCCGTCGGCGACGCGGCGGACATCGCGAAACAGCACAAATCGAAAAAGGCGCCCATGGCGCAACTGCGCGCCGCGCTCAAGCGGAGCGCGAACGCGCTTGTTTCAATGGCCGAGGATTCGCTGGCGCTGCGCGTGGAGCACAAGGGAATTTCAATCGACCTCGGCGCCATCGGGAAGGGCTTTGCGGTCGACCGCGCGCGGGACTTGTTGCGCGAGTGGGGAATCAAGCACGCGCTGCTGAGCGCGGGCAACAGCTCCGTGCTTGCGACGGGCACCTGCTCGTCCAGAAAACACGCGGTCACCGCGGGCGCGAAGCACGCGTCCCCCTACGAAAACATCATCACGGCCAAGCCGAAACCCGGCGGCTGGGTGGTCAACATCGCGGGCGACAAACAATCGACCCCCGTGACGCTGCACGAATGCTCGCTGAGCAGCTCGGGCACGTCGGAGCTGGGGCGCCACATCATTGATCCGCGGCGGGGCGGGCAAAGCTACACACATTTGCGCACGTGGGTGCTCGCGCCGAACGCCGCGGCCGCGGACGCCCTCTCGACGGCGTGCATGACGATGATGCCGGAGGAAATCGCGCGCGCGCTGCGCGAGCTCGGCAAGGGCCACGCCGCGATCACCGAGGACACAAACGGACGGCTCCACATCTGCCGCCGCTCGGGTGTGTGGACGCAAATCAAACGAACCCACGCGCTCAGCTGGCCCGCATGAAAAACAACCCGCGCGCTTGGCTTGTTGTGCTGCCGCCGGTGCTGTTGCTGGCGCTCGCGGCGGTGTTGCGTTTCGCGGACCTGGGCTCGCGGCCGATGCACGCGGACGAGGCGGTGCAGGCGTATATTTTCGCCGATTTGCTTGAGGAGGGAAAATACCGCTACGACCCGTCGCACTACCACGGGCCGCTGCCGCACTTTATAAACCTGCCGCTGATGCGCGCGCTTGGTATCCGTAAATTGGATACACTTCAGGCGTGGCAGTTTCGCCTGCAGCCCGCGCTCGCGGGGCTGTTGCTCGCGGCGCTTGCGGGCGCGTGCGCCGGCGGGGATTCGCGCGCTCGCTGGCGGGCGATGCTGCTCGCGGGCATCGCGCCGATGCTGTTGTATTTCAGCCGCATGGCGATTCACGAGACGCTGCTGGCCCTGTGCGCTCTTGCAGTGCCGTTTGCCGTGGCGCGCTGGCTGGAGACGCGGCGCGCGCGCTGGCTGGTTGCGACCGCGCTGGCGTTCGGCTGCATGCACGCGACGAAGGAAACCTGGTGCATTATCGCGTTCAGCTGGGCGGCGGCCGCCTTTGCGTTGTGGCCGAAAAAAACATGGCATGCCGTGCGGGGCGCGGGGGCGGCCAGGATTGCCCTGGTCGCGGCGGCGGCGATGGGGATTTCGTTTTTGTTGTATTCCAACTTCGGAAAACATCCCGGCGGGTTTGCCGACGCGTGGCGCACGCTGTTTTCCTATCGCACGGGCGGCGGGCATGAAAAGGGCTGGTGGTATTACGCGGTGGAATGCCTCGGGTTTTACCGGCCCGGAGGCTGGCCGGTCGGGGAGGGCGTTGTCGGCCTGTTCGCGATCGCCGGCGGCGTCATGGCGTGGCGGCGGAGGAAAAACCGCTATGTGGGGCACCATGTGCCGGCGCTGCCGCTGTTCCTGGCGGTGTCGGGCGCGGCGCAGGTTTTTGTGTATTCAATAATCAAATACAAGACGCCGTGGCTCATGCTGGCGCCGCTGGCGTCGTTTGTGCCGCTGGCTGCGCACGGCTGGATTTGGGCGCTGGGGCGGCGCCCGCGCTGGTGGCGCGCCGCGGCGTGCGCGCTTGTCGTGGCCGCGGGGCTGCTGGCGCCCGCGCTTGTGTCGAGTTTCAAGGCGCCGACGAGCGCGGCGTTCCCTTTCGTTTACGTGCCCACGCTGCCGGATGCGGACGCTGAGCTCGACCGCGTCGCAAGGGCGCTGCCCGCGGATGCGATGACTGCGGTGATTGGCAACGACTACTGGCCGCTGCCCTGGTATTTTCGCGCGGCCCGGGAGCGGACGGGGTTTTTCTCGGAGGCCGGCGCGCCATCGTCGGAGGAGTTGAAGGAATTCGCACTGGTGGTTCACACGGGCTACCAGCTCGATCCCTCCGCCACGGGCGCGGGCTGGCGCGTGTTTGAACTGCGCCCCGGATATTTTGTGAGCATTTCGCGTTGATGTCCGGACGTCCCCGCGGTTGAGAAAAAAGATTGTTGCCCGGGGGACTTTCGCCTCAGTCTTTCCGTTTTTACTTATGGAACAGATCAACATCGGCATGATTGGCGGCGGCACTGTGGGGAGCGGAGTTTTCCGCGCCCTTGAAAAAAACAGCGCCCTCATGACGGCGCGCCTCGGCGTCAAACTCAAGGTCGCGAAAGTCGCGGTCAGGGCGTTCGACGAACCGCGCCCGTATAAAATTCCCGTCGCAACCATGACGACCGATTGGACGACTGTCGTGAACGACCCCAAGATTCAGGTGGTCATCGAGCTGATGGGCGGCACCGGCCTGGCAAAAACCGTCGTGCTCGCCGCGCTCAAGCTCGGCAAGCCGGTCATCACCGCCAACAAGGCGCTCATTTCCAAGTGCGGCCCGGAGCTCTTCGCCGCCGCCGCCAAAAACAACACCAACCTTTATTACGAGGCCAGCGTCGCGGGCGGCATTCCGATCATCAAGACGATCCGCGAGGCGCTCGTCGGGAACCGGTTCACGCAGATCTACGGCATCGTGAACGGCACCTGCAACTACATCCTCACGCGCATGAAAAACGAGCGCGCCGAGTTTGCCGAAATCCTCGGCGACGCGCAAAAACTCGGTTATGCCGAGGCCGAGCCCTCGCTCGATGTTGACGGTTACGACGCGATGCACAAGACGCACATCCTAGCCTCGCTCGCGCACGGGTTTTGGGTTGATGAGAAAAAGATTCTCGTCGAGGGCATCCGCTCGATCTCGCAGACCGACATCCAGTTTGCCGAAAAACTCGGCTACACGATCAAGCAGCTCGGCATCGTGAAGGCGGCCGGCGCCGGCAAGTCTGAGAAGGTGCAAATCTCGGTTTATCCCGCGCTCATTCCCCAGCAGCACGTGCTCGCCAATGTGAACGACGTGTTCAACGCCGTGTTTGTGCGCGGCGACATCGTGGGCGACACGCTTTATTACGGACGCGGCGCGGGCAAGGACGCCACGGCCAGCGCCGTGCTCGGCGACATCGCCGACGCCGCCACGGACCTCGTCAACGGGACGCCGCGCCGCGTGCCCGCGTTTGTCGATTACGGCAGGCGCGCCAGCGTGATGCCGGCGAGCGAAAGCGTTTCGCAATTCTACATCCGCCTCGGCGTGCAGGACAAACCCGGCGTGCTTGCGCGCGTGGCCGCGATTTTCCGCGACAACAAGATCAGCATCGCGTCGGTCGTGCAGCCCGAGAGCGCGGTCGCGCGGCCAAGCGTGCCGCTCATCATCATGACGCACGCTTGCAAGGAGGCCTCGCTGCAAAAGGCGCTCAAGCAGATCGCGCGCCTTTCGGATGTGAAGGCGAAGCCCGTGTTGTTGCGCGTGGAGCATTTCGAATAAGAAACGCACCCGCCCCAGTTGTGAAAAATGGCTCAGCCGGGATTGGCGCCCCGCTTTTTTGCGAGGCGCTCCTTTACGATGGCGATGTTTTCCCGGAGGTCTTTGCCGCCGGTGATCTCGGTGTAGATTTTGTAGATGGCGCCCATGTTGAACGCGGGGCTGTTTTGCGCGCGCATGCGCTCAAACAGCGGGGGAATCCAGTCCTCCCCGTTTTCCTCGATCGCGTCGAGGATGACGAGCATCGCCAGGTAGGAGTAGGAGTCGGCCACGGCTTTTGGCGTCGCCGCGGTGCGCGTGCCGATCCATGTGTCGAGGTTGATGCCCGCGGCGTGGGTTTCGAAATCGGACGGTCGCGCGGTGTGCGCCTGGAGAAGCTGCTCGTAACTGAGATTGGGATTGTGCGAGCGCAGGACCGAGATCGGGATGATGTTGACCATGCCATCGACGATCCAGAGCGGGAAGCTGGCCTTGTCGATGGTGGCGATGATTGAAGGGCGCGCGATTTCGTAGAGTTTGCCGCAATAGGCGTTGTAGACGGCCTCGTCGAGACGCCAGCGCATGTCGCGAATGGTGGCGTTGAAGAGGCGCATTTTTTCATCGGTCATGCCGGGGGCCTTTTTCATGAGGACGATGGGAACGACGCGCGCGCGGGCGCGTCCGGCGCGCGGCGCTGTGATGTGGTTGGCGATGCTGAGCGCCTCGTTTTCCGGATTGTAGCCGAGGCCGTCGGGCAGGGAGCCGGATGCCTGCGCGGCCTTGATGTCGGAAAAATGGTAGATGCGAACCACGCCGATTTCCTCGACAACGGCGGGGCGGCAGATGTCGCGGAATTGGTCGAATGAGGCGCTCATGGCCTCGGTGGGTTTTTCGAGCGCGAGTTTTTTTGCGATCAGCGCGAGGTCGTTCTTTTTCCACCGGGCGAGCTGGGCCTCGAAACTGGCGTCGTCAAGAATGCGCAGGGGAAATTGGTAGCTCAGCAGGATTTCGTCCGCGAAGGCTTGTTCGTCGGCGGGGTAGGTGATGGTGGCGTCGTTGGTGATTTTTGTTTTGTAGGCTTCGAGCGGGTTTGTCGGCGGGGCGGGTTCGCCGGCGCATCTCACATCGGGCGGCATCAATGCCAGCAGGAGCGGTAGAAGTAGAAGAGGGCGTTTGAACATGGTCATGCGATGATGTGCGCGAAAAGGATGCAATCAAACGGATGTGGCGGATGTGTGCAAGCGGGCAGGGCGGGTTTTTACGGCGGGGATCGTCCGCGCGGTCAGAGGCCCGTTCACATGCGCGTTTTTTGTCCGCCCGGTTTGTTTTTCTGGCGTCACTTTGAATTGCGCATCCGCTTGATTCGCGTTTCTCATTTTCGGTCGTGCCTCTTCGCGCCATGGTCGTTGATTTTAATTCCTTCTTCGCTTCCGTCGAACAACAGGAGCGGCCGGAGTTGCGCGGGCGGCCTGTGGGGATCGTGCCGGTGATGGCCGAGACGACCGGGTGCATCGCCGTGAGCATCGAGGCGAAACAAGCGGGACTGAAGCGCAACACGCGCGTGGCCGAGGCGCGGCGCATGTGCCCGGGGCTTCGCATCGTCGAGTCGCGACCGGAGGTGTATATCGATTATCACCGGAGGCTCGTGGACATTATCGAATCGTGCATCCACGTGGGCAAGGTGCAGTCGATCGACGAGGTGACGTGCGAACTGCGCGGCACGTGGTCGGAGCCGGCGAAGGCGGTTGCGGTGGCGAAAAAAATAAAGGCGGAGATTGCGAGAAGGGCGGGGGAGTGCCTTCGCAGCAGCATCGGTGTCGCGCCAAACTGGCTGCTGGCAAAGGTGGCGTCGGACATGCAAAAGCCGGACGGCCTCGTGGTGCTGAACGACGACGAAGGCGACATCCCTGCAAAATTGCTGCACCTGCGACCTTCGGATATTTCGGGGATCGGTCGCGGCATGGACGAGCGGTTGCGCATCCGTGGCGTGGATACAATGGAAAAGCTTTACGCGCTGTCGCGCGACGAGATGCGCGCGATCTGGCGCGGCGTTGTCGGCGACCGGTTGTGGCGGCTGCTGCATTGCGAGGACCTGCCGTTTTTCGAGCAGGAGGGCGACAAGTCGGTCGGGCACGGGCATGTGCTGCCGCCGGAGTTGCGCAACAACACCGCGGCGCTCGCCGTGCTGCACCGCCTGCTGCAAAAGGCGGCGATGCGGCTGCGCGACTCGGGTTTGTTCGCGGGCGGCCTGCAGGTTTACGCGGCGCACGGCGACGACACGACATGGAGCGACGCGCTGCACTTCAACGAGACGCAGGACACGATCGCGCTGACGCGCGCGCTTTCGCAATTGTGGGCGCGCCGCATGGCGAAGCCGGGTGTCGCGAAAAAAGCGCCGGTGCGCATCGGCGTGATGCTGTTTCGGTTGTTGAAGGCGGAGGCGCACACGCCCGATTTGTTTGAGGCGGCGAACGAGCGGGCGCGCGGGCGTTTGCTCGGCGCGATGGACGAGATCAATCGCGTGCTCGGCAAGAACACGGTTTATTTCGGAGGCGCGCACGGCGCGACTGCCGACGCGCCGATGCGGATTGCCTTCACGCGAATCCCGAAGCCCGAGCTGGAGGAGATCGACAAGTCGCTGAAAGGGCGCTTTCGGAGGGGGAAACGGTGATGGTTTTGGGACAGGATTAACGGGGTTGGCAGGATGATGAGTGCGGCGCTTAAGTTTGACGTTTTCGAAAAGACGCAAAAAAGCCGCGATGTTTCCATCGCGGCTTTTTGTTGATCGTATGGCGTTAACCCTGGCGTTGTTTTTTGCTCCGCTGGTAGCGGCGCGAAATTATTTGGCTGAACCTTTCGTGTAGCGTTCCTCGGCGAAGGTCCAGTTGACGAAGTTCCAGAACGCGGCGATGTAGTCCGGACGGCGGTTCTGGTAGTTGAGATAGTAGGCGTGCTCCCACACATCGAGGCCGATGACGGGATAACCTTCGATGCCGGCGACGGCTTTGCCCATGCGGGGGCTGTCCTGGTTGGCGGTGGAGCCGATGGCGAGTTTGCCCTCGGGCGTGACAAGGAGCCATGCCCAGCCGGAACCGAAGCGGCCCGCGGCGGCCTTGGCGAATTCCTCCTTGAACTTGTCGAAGCCGCCGAAAGTGGAGTTGATGGCGTCGGCGAGTTTGCCGACCGGCGCGCCGGTTTGACCGCCGGGAGCGATCACTTTCCAGAAGAGGCTGTGGTTGGCGTGGCCTCCGCCGTTGTTGCGCACCGCGGCGCGGATCGACTCGGGAAGTTTGTTGAGATCAGAGATGAGTTCGTTGACGCATTCGGGGCCGGTGATGTTTGCGCCGGCGAGTGCGTTGTTAAGGTTGGTCACGTAGGCTTGGTGGTGCTTGCTGTGGTGAATTTCCATGGTGCGCGCGTCGATGTGCGGCGCGAGGACGTCGTATGTGTAACCGAGTTCTGGTAATTCGTATGCCATGTGATTGTCCTTAGTTTGATTTTAGCAGGGTGGAGCAATCAATAGTTTTATCGGAGCGATGCAATGAAATGCGTGAGGTATTAGGATAAATGATTGTGAAATGCTTGCGAAAAAGAGGCTGTTTACAGGCATTTGCGTTTGCGCGCTTAGGGGTTGCCTTGGGCGGATTTTTCCACGAGCCTCTGGTCGTGATTGCCTCAGTTACCATTCGCAATTTCAGGGCGCTCAAACACGCGGAGCTTTCGCTGATGCCGTTTAATCTGCTGATCGGCCCGAACGGGTCGGGAAAAACGAGCCTTATCGATGCTGTGCAACGATTAAGCTCACTCGCCAAACTGCCGCTTTGCGGCGTGAAATCGGAGGAGGCGCGCGAGGGCATCGCGGACGGGCCGGAGCTTTATTGGTATTTCACGCCGCCGTTTGACGGGCTGGAGGCGGTGATGAAATGCACCTCGGAGACGGAATGTGATTTTCTGGACGTGGTGTCGCTGCCGTCCGGTTCGGGGCAGAACGATTGGCCCAAGTTGAGGTCGGAGTTGATGCGAGTCCGCTGTTATGTGCTTGATCATCGGGCATTAGCGGAGAAAAGCATGTCGCGCGAAGGCGCGGATTTGAAGAGCGACGGGGAGAACCTGGCGACGGTGCTCGCTTCACTGCAAATGCGTGAGCCAAAGGCATTTGAGGAAATGCGCGCGGAACTATGCCGAATTTTGCCCGAGTATGATGATCTGCAGTGGACGTTTACCAAGGATGGCGGCACGGAGCTGTTGTTGCGCCTGACGGGAACCGGCGAACTGATCGGCGCGGGACATCTTTCCCAAGGCACTTTATATTTGCTGGCGTTTTTGGCGCTGGCGTATGACCCGAATCCGCCGTCGATCGTGTGCATCGAGGAAATTGACCGAGGGTTTCATCCGCGATTGTTGCGCGAGGTGCGCGATGTTTTGTATCGGCTGTCCTATCCGGAGGCGTATGGGCTGGATCGCCCGCCGGTGCAGGTGATTGCCACGACACATTCGCCGTATTTGCTGGATTTGTTTGGCGAGCATCCCGAGGAGGTGGTGCTGACTGAGAAACGCGGACTGACGGCGCGGTTCATGCGTTTGTCGGATCGCAAGGATTTGCGGGATTTGATGGCCGAGGGGGGACTTGGTGACATGTGGTTTTCGGGAATCCTCGGCGGTGTGCCGCAGGAGGGGATGCCTTCCGAAGACGTCAACGAGAGCAACCCTGACGACACCCGCGGATGAAGCTTGGAATCATTAGTGAGTCACCCGCTGACGAAATGGTCATACGCGTGCTGGTCGAGTCGGTGCTCGGCGAGAACGTAAAGCTGGTCTCGCCCTCGTTGCGCGCGCGCGGCTGGCCGTCGGTTGCGCAAGTGCTGCCGGCGGTGATCAGGCATTTGCATTTCAACACGGACGCGACGGGCCTCGTCGTGGTCGTGGACGCGGACGACTCGGTGGTGCACACGGCGGAGCACGACCGCGAGGGTTATTATCATCCGCGTTGCCGGATGTGCCAGTTGCGCGGAGTGTTCAGGCAGACGACAAAAAAACTGCCGCCCGCGCGCGGTCGCAAGCACCTGCTGCGTTGCGTGGGCGTGGCGGTGCCGGCGGTGGAGGGTTGGTATTTGTGCGGACGCGACGAGACCGTGTCGGAACGCGCATGGACCGACGGGCAGGCCTCGGGCTCGATGCCTTACACGCGCAAGGAATTGAAATGGCGCGTGTATGGCACGGATCGTCCGAGCCTGGCGCACGAGATTGATTGCGCGATGAGGGAAGTGCAGCGCCACCGGCGCGACACGCGGCGCTTGGAGCACGATTTCCCCGGCTTTGAATCGTTGGCGAAAGACTTGCGCAGTTGGAAAAGTCAGTTAGCAACAACGGCTTCCCAATAAACCGTTCCGCGCCCGGCGCCCTCACTTTCGACTCCTGTATTCTTACTTCCGACACCTTTTTTCATGGCAACCAAACTTTTTCGAAAACGTTCGTATCTGCCTTTGCCGCTCGAATGGCTGCTGCTTCCGATTGTGCGGCTCATGTATCGCGTGAAGACGAGGCGCCCAGAAAACGTGCCCGAGCGCGGCGGGGTGATCTTGATTGCGAACCATCTTTCATTTGTGGACGCGGTCGTGCTGCAACTGGCGTGCCCGAGGCCGCTGCGGTTTCTCGGCTACGAGGGGCTGAAGGCGAATGTGTTTTTCGAAAAACTTTTCCGCTGGTCGGGCATGATCGGGTTTTCGCCGCGCGACCCGGTGGGCAGCACGAGGCGCGTCTTGCGTTCGTTGCAGGACGGCGAGGTGCTGTGCATTTTCGGCGAGGGGCACATCTCGCGCATCGGCGAGTTGATGCGCATCAAAAACGGGTTCGAGGCGATTGCGAAACGCGCGGGCGTGCCGGTCGTGCCCGTGGCGCACGACGGCTTGTGGGGCTCGGTCTTTTCGTTTTCGGGTGACCGCTGGATTTTCAAGTCGCCGCGCATCATGCCCACGCATGTGTGCGTGTGCTTCGGGCGCCCGATGCTTCCGAGCGAGGCGACGGCGGAGAAGATGCGCCGCGAGCTGCTCGACTTGGGGGCGGAGGCGTTTTCGGCGCGGCCCGTGCTGCGCAGGCATCTCGGCGCGGAGGCGGCGCGCGCGCTTGTGAAGCATCCGAGTTTTATCCAAGTGATCGACCGCACCGGCGAACGCGCCGAACTGTCGGCGGCGAAACTTTTTGCCGTGTCCGCCGCGCTTTCGCGCCGTCTCAAAAAAACAGTTCCCGAAAAGCGCGTGGGCATTGTGCTGCCACCGGGCGCGGGTGCGTATATCGCGAATCTCGCCGTGAGCTTTGCCAACAAGATTCCCGTGAACCTGAACTTCACCGCGGGCAAGACAACCTCGGAGGCCTGCATGAAACTCGGCGAAATATCGACGGTCATCTCGGCGCCGGCCATGCAGGAGCGGGTGCCGAATTTTCCCTGGCCCGCGGGCACGAAGGACCTGAAGGCCGAGATCATGGCCATCAGCAAAGTGCGCATCCTGTTCTGGATCGTCGTCGCCTACATCGTGCCCAACCAGCTCGTGCCGCGCCTGCTCGGCCTGCCGCGCCGCGGCGACAACGACGAGTGCTCGTTGCTCTTCACCAGCGGCACCTCGGGCGAGCCCAAGGGGGTCGTTTACACGCATCGCAACATTCTCGCGCAGTGCTGGCAGATTTCGTCCATCGCGGTGCTGCCCGCCAGCGCGCGCATGCTCGCGTGCCTGCCGTTGTTTCACAGCTTCGGTTATTCGATCACGGTCTGGTATATGATCCTGCGCGGCTGCACCACGATCACGGTGCCGAGTCCGCTCGACACGCGCCGCGTGGTGGACTCGATTCGCGATGAAAAAGCCACGGTGATCATCGGCGTGCCCTCGTTCCTGCGGCCCATCCTGAAACGCGCCACGCACGGCGAACTCAAGTCGCTCGAGCTCGTCGTCTCGGGCGCGGAAAAAATGCCGATGGATCTCTACGACTCGTTCATGAACCAGTTCCACATCGACATCATGGAGGGCTTCGGCCTGACAGAAACGAGCCCCGTGACCAATGTGAACCAGCAGCACCCGCCGTCGATTTCGCGTTTTTCCGTGCCGCAATACGGCAAGCGGCTCGGCTCGGTCGGTCGCCTCCTGCCGGGCATGAGCGCGCGCATCCTCGACCCGGACACGCACGAGGACCTGCCGCTCACATCAACAGGCCTGCTCCTGTTCAAGGGCGACAATGTTTTCACCGGCTACTTGAAGGACGCCGCCAAGACGTCCGAGGCGCTTCGCGACGGCTGGTTCTTCACGGGCGATCTCGCTCGCTTCGACGAGGACGGGTTTCTCTTTATCGAGGGCCGCCTTTCGCGCTTCTCAAAACTCGCCGGCGAGATGGTGCCGCACGGCACGATCGAGGAGACGATCGTCAAGGCATTTGGCTTTGGCGAGGAGGAGGGTTACGTCGTCGCCGTCACCGGCGTGCCCGACGAGGCGAAGGGCGAGATTCTCGTGCTGCTCACCACGCGCGACATCGAGCTCGCCGACCTGCGCCAAAAACTCACCGACGCCGGACTTCCCAACCTCTGGGTGCCGCGCATCATCCTCAAGACGGACCACATCCCCGTGCTCGGCTCCGGCAAGCTGGACCTCAAGGCGCTCAAGGAAGCCGCGACCAACGGCATCCACCGCCACGGACACGGCGCGCTGTGATCGACGCGCCCTCGCATTTTAAAACCTCAATCCAATGAAAATCCGCCTCCGCACCCTCGCAGCCCTCCTTCTCCCGATTACTCTCGCCGCCGCCGAGCCGGCGATTATTCCGCTCTGGCCCGAGGGTGTTCCCGGACTTCGCGCCGACGCCGCGCCCGACAAGGACACGCCGACAAGCTCCAGCGCCATCCACACGCCGACGATGCTGTTTTATCCCGCGCCGAAAAACAACGCCACCGGCACCGCCATTGTCGTGTGTCCCGGCGGCGGCTACTCGCGCCTCTCGATGGAAAACGAGGGCCGCAATGTCGCGCAATGGCTCAACTCCATCGGCGTCTCCGCCTTCGTTCTCAAATACCGGCTCAAGGAATACGGGCAACCCGCCCCGCTCCGCGACGTGCTCCGCGCATTGCGCACCGTGCGCTCAAAAGCGGCCGAGTTTGGCGTGACCCCGGACCGCGTCGGCGTGCTCGGTTTTTCCGCCGGCGGGCACCTCGCGTCAACCGCGACCACGCTCTACGCCCATCCCGACGGCAAGACCGGCGCGCCAATTGACGAAGTGAGCGCGCGCCCCGATTTTTCCGTGCTTGTTTATCCGGTGATCTCAATGCGCAGGATCGCGCACAAGGGCTCGCGCGAAAATCTCATCGGCAAAACCCCGTCGTCCAAACTGGTGGATTTGTATTCGACCGACGAACAAATCACGAAGGACACTCCTCCGGTGTTTCTCGTCAGCGGCACGGACGACAAAACCGTGCCCGTTGAAAACAGCGTGCGCTTTTACCTCGCGCTGCGCAAAGCCGGCGTGCCCGCCGAAATGCACCTTTATCAAAATGCCCGGCACGGTTTCGGAATGAAACCCGACATGGGCCCGCCCTCCGGCTGGCCCGTGCGTTGCGAGGAATGGATGCGACACAACGGCTGGCTGACGATTTCGAGAAGCCGATAAAACCGGCCGGCGGCGCGCTCAAGGTTGGGCTCCATACTCATCCAGCACGGCGGCGTCTTTTTCGGCGTTCCTGGCCTCGGCCAGCAGCCGCGTTGCCAGCTCCCTGTCCGCGATGCGCCGCACGGCCCAGACCGCGTGCGCGCGCACGAGCGGCGATTCGTGCGCGGCGAGGCGCGAAAGTTGCGGAAGATGCTCCGCGGCGCGCGCGCCGGTGTTGCCCGCGACGATGCACGCGTTGCGCAGCAGCCCGGCGAGCTTGATGCGTTTGATCGCGGTTTTGCGGAAATGCGCGGCAAAACTCTCCGGTGTCAGCGCGAGCAATTCGTTAAGGGAAAGTCGCGTAATCTCCGGGCGCGCCTCGAGGAGCAGCCCCCTGCTTGCTTGCGCGAAGCGATTCCACGGGCAGGTTTCCGCGCACGCGTCGCAGCCATAAATGCGCGCGCCGATTTTTGCGCGCAGCCCGCGCGGGATTGCGCCCTTGTTTTCAATGGTCTGGTAGGAAATGCACAGGCGGGAATCAAGCGTGCCGGGGCTCGCGATTGCGCCGGTCGGGCACGCGTCGATGCAGCGCGTGCATTTGCCGCAATGGGAGCGCGCGGGGAGAGGTTCATCCGCCTTAATTTTTGCGCGGACAAGAATCGCGGCAAGAAAGAGCCAGTTGCCAAAGTCGCGCGAAACAAGCATCGCGTTTTTGCCGATAAAACCCGCGCCCGCGCGTTCGGCCCAGGCGCGTTCCAGGACGGGGCCCGTGTCCGCGTAATAACGATAATCGGCGGATGTGAGCCCCAGTGTTTCCTCAATCACGCGGCCCGCTTTTTCCAGCGCCGGCTTGATCGTGTCGTGATAATCCGAATACAGCGCGTAACGCGCCCAGCGCGGGTGCCGCGAATCGGATGATGCACCGGCGGCGCCCTGAAAATAATTCACGCCGAGCATGATGACCGACCCGGCATCGGGAAGAACGAGGGTGGGGGAGGCGCGCTTGGCAAAACCGCGTTCGATCCAGTGCATGTCCGCCTGATATCCGGCGTCGAGCCACTTGCGAAGGGCGTTGACTTCGGGCAGTGCGCCGCCGTCGTCCCTCGCGGGGATGCTCGCGAAACGCGCCACGTCAAAGCCAAGGGCGAGCAGGCGCTTGCGCAGTTCAGCCGGCTCGATCATCGGGGGCGGCGGGATTTGTCGCGGGAGGTTCCGCGTGCCTGTGCGTGCGCAGAAAATCGGCCGCCTCGCGTTTGTAAACGCGCATGGCGTGCGCGATGACGTCGGGGAGCGAGCGGTTGTCCGTGAGCAGAAGCGTGCCCGCTTTTCGATAAATGGGTTCGCGCGCCGAGTAGATTTCGCGCATCCGGGCGAGGGGATCGTCCACGTTCAAAAGCGGGCGCGACTTGCTGTGGCGCGTGCGTTTGAGCACGGTTTCGAGCGAGGCGTGCAGGCAGATGACGACGCCGCGCGAATCGAGCAACTCAAGCATTCCCGGCTGCACGACCAGTCCGCCGCCGCACGCGACGATGCAGCCTCGCGCGGGATGCCCGCTCTCGATGAAGTCGCGCTCCAGCTTGCGGAAAACAGGCTCGCCGTCCTCCTCGAAAATTTTTGAGACGGGCTTGCCTTGCTCGCGTTCGATCGCCGCGTCGACATCGATCAGCTTGGCGCCGAGCCGGTATGCGATGGCGCGGCCGACGGTGGTTTTGCCCGTGCCCATGAAGCCGACCAGGTAAAGATTTACAACCGGTGTTGTCATTGTGCTGTCCGGCACCCTGCGGCAGCCGCCCGGGTTTTGCAAAACAAGAAATGCGCGACGGACGGCGACCCGGAGAACACCGTTCCGATGATTAAAAATTTTGCGCTTCTCGGCGGGCGGGGTTTTTGCGAATACTTCGGGTCGCATGTCTGACAATCCATCCACGCCAGTCCCAGCCTCCGAATCCGCGCAGGCGCCCGCGCTCAAACTCAAAATGAACGCCAGGGCGCGCGCCCTTAACGGCCACCCGTGGGTGTTTGCCAACGAAGTCGAGGCGTTGCTTCCCGCATCGTTCGACGGCGAGGTGGTCGAGTGCCGCGATCGCACGGGGCGCCGCATCGGCTCGGGCATCTACAACAGCCGTTCGCAAATCTGCTGGCGCAGGCTCGACCGCGGACGCGTGGCGCTCGACGAGGCCTATTTGCGCGGGGCACTCACGCGCGCGATCGGACGGCGCGAGTCCCCGGACTGCGACAAAAACGCAAGGCGCCTGATCTGGTCGGAGTCGGATGACTTGCCGGGCGTGGTGGTCGACCAGTTTGGCGACACGCTTGTGTTGCAAATCCAAACCCTCGCCATGGAAAAGCGGCGCGATGTGATCGCGCGTTTGCTGCTGGAGATTGTGAAACCCGCGCCGGTTGAAATCATATTTCGCAACGACGCGCCCATCCGGCGGCTGGAGGGGCTGGAGCAGACGACCGGCACGCTTTCGGGAAAAACCTGGGAGCCGCGCTGGCTGCGCATCGACGGATTTGATTACTGGCTCGATTTGCAGGGCGGGCAGAAAACGGGTTTTTACCTCGATCAACGCGCGCAGCACATGGCGGTGGCGCGCCACGCAAAAGGCCGCCGCGTGCTCGACGCGTTTTGCAACCAGGGGCCGTTCGCGCTGCATTGCGCGCGCGCCGGCGCGGCCAGCGTGCTCGGCATCGACAGCGCGGAGGACGCGATTGCGCAGGCCCGGAAAAACGCGGAGCGCAACAGCGTGGGCGCGGAGTTTTTGGCGGCCAATGTGTTCGATTTTTTCAACAGCCCGTCGCCGGAGCAGCGCGCGGAGACGTGGGACTTGATCATCCTCGATCCGCCGCCGTTTGCGAAGTCGAAGAGCGCGCTTGCGGGCGCGTTGCGCGGTTACAAGGAGATCAACCTGCGCGCGATGCAGCGGCTTTCCCCGGGCGGGATTCTGGCGACCTACACTTGCTCGCATCACATGCACGAGGCGGAGTTGCGGCAGGTCCTCGCCGAGGCGGCCTCGGACGCGCGTCGCCGCGTGAGCGTGCTGGAGTTTTGCCACCAACCGCCGGACCACCCCGTGCTCGTGACAATGCCCGAGAGCGAATACCTGCGCGGTTACATTCTGCGCGTTGAGTGAGTTGGGGCTGTTTCGGTTGGGTTTTTTCGAGGAAATGCCTCTGGGGTGGGCGAATCTCCGGTCGCGCCACGGCATTCCCGGCTCGCCGGAACGGTTCGCCTTGCCTCAAAATGTGACAAAATAAACCACAAGGCCCTAATTCAGTTGCGCAAAAAGCGGACGCCAAACAGCCGCGTTTTGATGCTTCGCGTCAGTCAAGCTCCGCCTTTTTAAGCACGAATTTTCCCGAGGAATTGAGTTCATAAATTTTATATGTCCCTTTATATTTCCAAGCGTGAGTTGAAGCGGAGCATTGTCAGTTGGCGGTATAAACACCCTTTCAAATATCCTCATAGGGTTAAGCCCGTCACTAATCAGCATTCCCTCCCCATCGCGAGCGAATGAACCATTTTCCTGTCTGACTGACACGCCAAGGTAAGTATTCGATCCGTGGGAGTAAATGTAATATACAGAGCCGCCCGATACAAAACAATCATAAAAAGCAAATCGTGGATATATTCCGTAGGAGCCGAACTCAGGCCCCAGTATGAATGTATCAATAATATATTCTTGATCTGATTCAACTATAATCAATCTGAATAATCCTGTGTCGTCATCGCGCACGACCATACCTGGTCTATTTTCAGCAAATTGCATTGGCATTCGTATAGCGTTTTTTCCCGGCCCTGTGACACTTTTGGGATCAAAATTTTTCATGCATTCCCATCGTTCCAGGATTTCTCCTGTCAAAGGCCGGCCCGGAAACGTGTCCAAATAAACCACATCCTTGTCAGTTGGTTTCGCGGAAGCGTTTTTCAGAGGAGGCGATTTCCCTGGAAACACCTTCTCGTGGAGCGCCTGTTTCTCCGGTTTATTCGACCAAACCGTGAAAACCGTAAGGATAATAATTAAAATACCCCCCCCAACCTATAATATAATAATTGCGTTTCATATTCCCATCTTATCAACCCAGCATAAACTGCTTGGGTGAAGGGGCAAGCCGAGACTTGCCATCATTTGCCCTTATTCCAGCCGTCGCGCTCCCTTAGCGAGGGAGCCAATAAAATGTCTCTGATGTTTTTTTGCTAATCGCGCCACCTTCATCCGCCTTGATTTCCCCCGTGTTTTTGTTCAACCAAAAAAAATAATAATAATCAGCATCTTCATAACCTAAACTAGGCAAATATTCCACAGCAAAAGCCCCCGTGCCCATATAACGATCGGTTGCCTGATCCCGATTGGTTATCCTCATCTTCTTGGGTGGTCCGTAAAGAAAATTCAGACTTTTCTTTATTTTCTCAAAATCAAGGGATTTGACTTCATCACTATTCAGCCAATGAATCTTGGTTATTGATGCCCCTTGCTCCCCTGGGTGTGGATTGACTGCACGTTGAGATGCGGCCTTTCGCCCTTCGCCTGAGTGCGCAGTAATAATACCATTAGTTGTCACACGTTTATAAGTGCTGGCCTCTTCCAATGAAAGTGCGGGGCGAGGCAATGCGAGGTTCGTTTCCCTGTTAAGCGTCCCCATCTCCGCAATCTTTGATTCTTGATCACGTGGAAAAGTGATACCTAAAAAGAAAATTGCAACACCTAGTAAAATACCCGCAGTCGTAAAAATTGATTTTTTATGTTTCATAACTGCGGTTGGTGGTGCGGTGATTCAGGAAGACCTAATGGTATTGCTCGAATTAATGAAATCGTCAATCATCAACAATCTCCACGCCGAGCCCCGGGATTATTCTCTTGTTTTTGGGCAAGTTGGTTTCGATTAGTTCAAACTTACCGGGTTCCTTTAATTCATAAATTCTATGATACCCGGCGCATTTAACCTGTGCGCGAAGCGGTGTTGATCCTGATGGCTCGATAAACATCATATCCCTCAAAAACTCCCAATACAGGCCTTCGCTAATGAGAAAATTATCACTTACAATTTTGTAGGAACCATCCTTATTTTTTATGGATACCCCTATATAGACCTCGTAGGGATTTCTATGCATGTAATAAACGTAATCGCCTTGAACATAATAATCACAAAACAAAAATGTCGGGCCGATACCACTAGCAGCACCACCTTTACTAAATTTGTATGAGGCTACAACATACTCCGTTCCTGACTCAGAAATAATCAGTCTATCTGTATTAGTTTTAGTCTCAGGATCCGATTCAAATTCCCTAAATCCGAGGGGATCACGTGTAAATTTCATTGGACGCCGCGAGACTCCTGACCAAGCAATATTGCCATTAATTTCGATTTTTTTATAAGTATTAGCCTCCTCCAATGAAATCGCGGGGCGTGGCAGCTCAGGATTTGAAAACTCGGTAGATGCCGTCTCCTTAACGCCATTCGACTTATGCTCATTTTGTGGAACAAAAATTAGAAAGAGAGCCAACGAAATAATCGCAATTGCTAGAATGATTTTAGTGTATTTCATTTCATTTATATGCCGTGTGCCACACCAAGCAACCAAAAATTTTGTCAGAAAATAAAACGCGGTGTAAGCGTCTAATTTATTTCACGTTCAAATTGTGTTATCCCGCAAGAAGTAGCGATTTCGCGGTAATTAAAAAAGAAAAAGCGCGCATATCTTTTTTGCAAAAAATAAGCGCAAACCGCCCCTGCCATACGAACAAATGGTCGGCTTGGCTTTCGGGTGCGTCGCAATCGACGCCCTTGTGGCGGTTATTTCTTTGGCTGGTTCTTTTTCTCGGATGGGTCGCGCACGAGATTGACGGGGGCGCCGTCCTCGGCGGGCAGCACCTTGAAGGGGAGGGCGGGAGCGAGCGAGGAGGTCTTTTGGCCGCGGAAGCGTTGCGTGGCCTCGATGATAAACACGCCTTCCTCGCCAACCATCTTTTCGTTCGTGCAGCGCACCTTGATCACGCCTTCCGTCGCGCCGGCTTCAATGACGGCGACCTCCACAATCATGCCCTTGCCCCCGCGCGAGGCCATCACGCGTATGGGAACCTTGGCGGCGGATTGCGGCTGCTGTTTTTTCGCGGATTTCTTCGCATTCTTTTTCCCGGCGTTTTTCCCGGCTGCGGCAGATTTGTTTTTCGGAGCCGCCTTCTTTTTTGCCGTTGCCTTGCCCTTTGTGCCGGCGCCGGATTTTGCCCTTGGCGGTGGCTTTGCGGTGACGGGGGGGCGGTAGTTCGGGTTGCGGATGATGCGCACGGGGATTTCGCATTCCTTGCCAAGCGTCAATTCGAGCGGGCCGGCGTCGGCGGGGCGCATGACTTCAACGCGAAAGGGCGAGGCGGGCGTGACCACGAGGTAGCCCTGCTCGACGGGCACGGTGTGGTAGTAGAAAAACGCCTGCATTAGCTCCTCGGCGACATTGGCCTTGTGCGTCACGGTCTTGCCGTCGATTTCCGCCTCGGCGCGGAAGAGCGGTTTGTAGACGCCCGGTTTCGCGTCGAGCGGCGCGGAGAGGGTGAGGATGGTTTGGTTTTTGCCGGCCTTCACCTCGGCGCCCGCAAGCTCGAAGCCGGGGGGCAGCCCTTCGGTGCGCAGGCGGATGGGGCCCTTGTAATCGTCGATGCGAATGGACTTGAGTTGCACAACAACATTTCCGCCCGCGGGCACGCTGAGGTTGTCGGGCGTGACGCGCAGTTCGAAGTCGGGCTGCTGCGGCGCGATGCTGAGGCGGTAGGCGTATTCGACACCGCCCTTGCCCTGGGTGTCGCTGAGGTGGACGAAGTAGTCGCCGTCCTGCGTGAATGTGTGCGCGAGGCGCGGGTCGGCATGGTGGGTGATGAGCCCGAAGCGCTCGTCCTTCACGTCGTCGGCCGTCAGGGTTTTGCCGAGCAGTTTTTGCGGACCAAGAACGATTCGCGCGTCGAGCGGCGAACCGAGGCGGCGCGCCATCACGTCGATGACGAGCTTGTCGCCGGTCTTGGCGGAAAAGGTGAACACGTCGATATCGCCGGGTTTGTCGATGCGTCCGTTGATGATGACGGGCGTGGTCACGCGCTGGGCCTGGCGCTGGGCGTTGTTCGGCTCGTATTCCGCGACCTCGGGCAGCTCGCTGATTTCGATCGGGCGCGCGTTGGTCTTTTCGCCGGTTTTTAGGGGGAAGCTGATCTCGGAAACCCCGGGCTGGCGGTCGCTCACATCGCATATCCAGTCTGCCGTTTCGCCGGGCAGGTTTATGCCGCGCGCGGTGAAGCGGTGGTGCTTGACCCCTTGCGGGGCGCCGAGGGGAAAGATGTCCGTCACGTAGGGCAGCTCGCCTATTTTCATGCGGTAAACAAGGTCGTCGCGTCCACGGGAAACGGCGTCCCATATCTCGACGATGTAGTCGCCGTCGGCGGGCGCCTTGAAGAACATGACCGGGTCGGGGTCGAAACGAAAATCATCCGCCTCGGCCAGCCGGTCGCCCTCGCTGTTGTAGAGCACGATGCGCGGTTGAAACCATCCGGGCACGGCATCGGCGAGATAGGACTTGATGGCGCGGGCCTTGACCTCGATGAGAATTTGCTGTCCGGCGCGCGCGCTGAAACGGAAAAAGTCGCGGTCGGCGTTTGTTATCTGGCCGTTGACGACGACGGGGAGCGCGGGCAGTTGCTGCGCGTCGGCCAGGTGGCCGTTCGGTTCCTTTTCGGAAACCTCGGGCAGCTTGCCGATTTCAAAACGAAAGCGGTTCGACAATCCCGCCGTTGCCATGACGCGCAAATCGCGAATGCCGGGCTCGGCGTCGGGCGAGATCGTGAGGCGCACGCGCGCGGTTTGCGCGGCAACCTCGTCGCGTTTTCGGGCCTCCCTGATTTGCGCCTCGGTGGGCATGTTGACTTCGAGCACCTTGCCGGTGACTCCGCTGCCGCTGACCCAAACCTCGCTCGCGCCCTCAAGCGATCTGCCGCCGAGCGTGATTTCCATCGTGCGGTTTTGCTGCGCGCCCGCGGGGTAAAGGTATTCAATGTAAGGCGCGGCCACTGCGTGGCCGCAAATTCCAACGATCAAAATCCAGATTCCAACCAGCCAGCGGAATGTTGGCTGGAGGAATGCTTTTTCAGTTTTGGAATTTGGATGCCGGAATTTGGAATTTCGTTGGAATTTGTTCATTGGAATTTGGGATTTACCGAGAGCGCAGCGAGCGGTCATGTTGGCATGATCTCCTTTAACATTCCCTCGCCGGGCGTGAATTGGGTGGATTTTTTTGCGGGCTGGGCGGTTTCGTCCTGGCGCGGCGTCACGTAGGCGGCGCAACCGAGGGGGTGGGGGAGGGTGCCGTCGGGATCGATACCGAGGAGCTTGTAGATGCTCGCCGACAAATCCCACGGCGCGATGGCGCGCTTGGTGACGCGTTCGCCGCGGTTGTCCGTTTCGCCGACGATCTGTCCGCCCCGGAATCCGCCGCCGGCAATCGCCCACGAAAACGCCGCGCCGTAGTGGTTGCGTCCGCCGTTCCACGGCGGCTCGGTCATGAATCGCGGCGTGCGGCCAAACTCACCGCCGCAGGTGACAATCGTTGAGTCGAGCATCCCGCGCTCGGTGAGATCGGTGAGCAGTGCGGAGAATCCGCGGTCGAGTTCGGGCATGAGTTTTTTGTAGCGCTCGGCCTGGTCGCGGTGCGTGTCCCAGCCGCGCATGTTCACGGTGACGTAGGCGACGCCGTTTTCGACGAGCCGGCGCGCTTGCAGGCACGAGCGGCCAAACTCGGTGTTGCCGTAGAGTTCGCGGGTCTTGGCGCTTTCCTTGGAAATGTCGAAGGCGTCGCGCGCCTTGCCGAGCACCATTTCGCGAGCCTGGTCGCGGAAATAATCGGCTTCCTCGAACACGGCTTTTTGCGAATGGCCGAGGGCGTCGAGGTTGTCCAGGAGCGCGGCTCGTTTTTCGAGGTGCGCGCGTTGCTCGGCGCTGATCGGATTGGAGAGGTTGCCCGGAATGAACGAACGGTAGCGGGGGCCGAGAAACCCGGTCTCGGAAAAACGCCCGATCGCAACCGGCACCGTCATGTAGGCGGGAAGCGCGCGCCCCTTGAGCAGGCCGGCCTCCTCCATTTTGTAGGCGATGACCGCGCCCATCGACGGATACACAAGGCCGGACCTGGGATCCGTGCCGGTTTGCATCATGTAGGTGGCGGTTTCGTGCGCGTTGGTTTTGTGCGAGAGGCCGCGCAGGAGCGTGTATTTGTCGGCGTGTTTCGCGGAGAGCGGCAGCAGTTCGCCGATCTGGATGCCGTCCACGTTGGTCCGCGCGGTTTTGCGCCACGGGCCGGTGATGTCGGTCGAGGCCTGCGGTTTGGGATCGAAGGTGTCGATATGCGACGGGCCGCCAAACAGGAACAGTTGAATGACGGCCTTGGCGCGGGCGTTCGACGCGGGCGCGGAGCGCAGATACGGCGCCATGGCGAGTCCGCCGACGGTGAGCGCGCCGATGCGCAGAAAGTCGCGCCGGGTAACAAGGTCAAACGCGCGCCGGTAAAGCGCGTCCGAGGCGTGGTCTTCGTGGGCGCAGAGCGGGTCGTGTGGCGAGGCGGAATCGGGAGAAAAGAGAGGATCGGGAGTGTTCATGGAAATGTGGATTTCAGAACGCGGATTTAGGAATTGTGGTGCTTCCGCCCCACTGGGGATTTTGAAATTCGCATGGCAGCGCGCATTCCGAAATCCACATTCCGAATTCCGCATTTTGTATCAGTGATTGTATAAAAATTCCTTTGTGTTGATCAGCGCCCAGACGACATCTTGCGCGGCGGTGTTTTTGGAGGGGGCCTCCTGGAAATAACTGTTGATGATGGAGGTTTCCCCGCCGGTCGGCATGCGCGCGAGAAACGTGAGGTAACACTCCTCGGCAAACGCGCCCGCGTTCGCCCCGTGCTTTTTGGCGAGCTGCGAAATAACGCCGTCTTTTTTTCGCAGTTTTTTGGTGAGTGCCTCCGAGTCGAACAGGTAGAGGGCCTGCGCCATCGAGGGTCTGCGGTCGCGCTCGACCTCGTGGGAGGTGTCGCGTCCGGGGCGCCCGAAGGTTTCGAGAAATCCACTCGTCACGCTCGCGTCGGGATTCGCCACGCTGTGGAAATCGTCCGGCCACATGGCAAACGGCTCGGGGATCCGGCTCTCGAAATATTCATACGCGCCGGTGGCCGTGCCGATCGCGTCCGCAAGAACCTCGGCGTCGAGGCGGCGCGGAATGTAATGCGACCAGTTTTGCGAGTCGCGGGCGTTGCTTTCGTTTGCGGCGCTCGAGCGCTGGTAAGTTTGCGAGGTCACGATGAAGCGGAGCAGGGCGCGCAAATCGAAACCGCTTGAGACCACCTTTTCCGCGAGCAGATCAAGCAGCTCGGGATTGGCCGGCGGATTGCCGGGGCGCACATCATCGACGGGCATTGTGATGCCGCGCCCGAACAGCGCGCACCAATAACGATTTGCCACGTGCCGCGCGAAGTAGGGATTTTTCGGCGAGGTCAGCCACTTTACGAGATGCTTTTGCGGATTGTCCGCGCGGCTGAATTTCACCGGCGTGCCATCGGGGAGAACGGGGGCGGCGACGGTGTTTTTTTCCGCGCCGATCCTGTGCGGGGCCCACGAGGGGTTGAAATACACAATCTCCTCCTTCCACTCGCCGGTTTTTTTGTATTTCACATTGGTGAAAAACGCGGCGAGACCCGCGGCCTGCCCGGACTGCCAAGTCTGATACGGATGCTCCTTGCACTCGGCGCAATCGAGGCGCGCGCCCATGAAAATAAGCGCAAACGCCGACGCGAGCCCCGCGGGCGTGCGACGCTGGGTGGCGCGGTAAAAATTGCACGGTGGATCGCGGAAATTACTGCCCGCCGTGGTGAGAAGCGTCCGCGCCATCTCATCGTAGCGCATGTTGCCGGCCATCGCTCCGCGCAGCCAGTTGTGGTAGGCCTGCACGGCGTTGGGCCAGAGGTTGCTGGGGAACTCGCTTTTCACGCGCAACACGTCGCTCCACTTCATCGCCCAATAATCCGCGTATTCGGGGCGCGAAAAAATCCAGTCGATCAACTTCTCGCGCTTTTGCGGATCTGTGTCCGCAAGAAACTCGCGCGTTTTTTCGAGCGGGGGAAGCGCGCCCGTCAGGTCGAGACACGCGCGTCGCAGGAATTCCGAATCCGAGCAAAGAGGGGAGGGGAGAACGCCGAGCTGGCGCAGATTTTTGTTAACCAGCGTGTCAATCGGATGCGCGTCGGCGGCATCGGCAGTCGTGAAGAATTTCGCGCCGGAAGGAGGTGTTTGTTTCACCGTCACGAAAACCGTCGCGTAATCATCCCCGGAGCGAAAACTGAGCACGGCGCGCCCCGGCGAAACCGCCTCCAGCGTGCCATCGCTTTTGATTCGGGCGACGTTGGAATCGTTTGAATGGACGCTCGTGCCGGACGGGATTTTGATGCGCTTCGTTTTGCCAGGTTCAATGACCACCGACTCGGGACGGATTTTAAGTGCCGCGGCTTGCGCAAAAACGGAGCCGATCAGGCAAAACACAAATGCGCAAAAAGCCGTCCGCAGCGCGCGGGTGTGTTGCGTTTTCATGCACGCGCCTCGCTTTCTTTTTTCCACGCGTCCAGTTCGATTTCAAAAAGCAAATCGTCGCGGCAGATGTCGCAATGCGCAAAAATCGCGGGCAATGGCGGAATCCCGAGCGCCGTTCGGCGCGCCTCCCAGCGGGGCATCCATTCGATGCGGGGGAAATATAAAATCGCGCGCGCAGTGTCGCGCCAGTCCATGTCGCGCGATTTGAGAATCGCCTCGACCACGCGCAGGCTCAGGTCGATTTGCGCGTCGAGATCGTCGAGATGGATGGTCTTGCCGCCGGGTTCGATGCTCGCCGTGCCCGACACGAGCAAATGGCGCGAACCGTCCGCGTCCGCGCATTCCACGGCGCGGCTAAACGCGCTCTTGTAATCGTAGGCGGCGCACTGGAGCGGCGAAGTCACCGCGCTCACGCGCGGCGCAACGGCGGATTTTGGCGCGACTGCGAGCGCATCGAGTGAAAGCGCCGCGCCCGCGGCGTTGCTTGCGCCGACTCCCGTGCTCGCGGGCACCAGCGTGCCGAAGATATTGTGCTCCGTGAAAAACGCATTTCGCACGCGATTGAAGTCCGCATACCAGTCGAGAATATGGTCGTTGAAAAACCAGGTGCGAACTAGGTTGCCGAGCGTGAAACCCGCGTGTTCGAGCCGCGCCTTCAACAACTGCCACACATCCGCGGACTGGGCATCACGCGCCGCGCGAACATCAGGCGGCGTGAGCGCGCCGAGCAGCAGATAACGCGCATCGGGCGTTTCCCATTGCGCGCCGCAAACCGCGCCGCGCTCGTCCAGCACGCGGTCAATCTTGATTTCCTTGGGAAGCGCCGTGATGCGCGCGCTCAAGACGCAACCCGCCGGTGTGTCGTGGCGCCCGAGAAATGCCACCGGGAAGGGCAGGTTCGCGGTCGCGTTGCCAAGCGCGGGATCACAAAACGCATTGCCTTGAATCGGAACGAGCCCGCGAGCGAGCGCCGCATCGGACAATCGGCCAATCAGCGCGACGATGGACTCGTCGGGCCCGGCATTTGCGCTGATTGAGACCATGCTTCCGCCAAGTGATTTCTCATGAACGAAGCCGTTGGTGTGGGATTGCGAGGATTCCAAATCAGATGGAACGGGAGTTTGCAGTGACATGGTTTTCGAGGAAAAAGTCAGTGTTGTTTGGGTTTGGGGACTTTGATGCGACTGAGGACGCTTATTTCAGCAGGCGGTTACAACAGAGGGTTTTGAGAGGCGATTTTCAGGGAGCGAATGCCACTGAAAACTGTAACTGTAGGGAAAGGTCAATCGAATTCGCACAATGAACGTTATGTCTAATTATATTAAATCGAGATGCTCCTCATTCCGGTTTGTCCAGTCAGTCTTGAGGAGCAATTCAGCGCCCTGCCTGTTCCCTATACTCCGACGGGCTTGTGCCGACGTGCAGGCGGAAGCGTTTTGAGAAATACAACGGGTCGGTGAAGCCGAGGCTATAGGCGATTT
Organism: Ereboglobus sp. PH5-10; assembly: GCF_029504735.1. Classification (GTDB taxonomy): domain Bacteria; phylum Verrucomicrobiota; class Verrucomicrobiia; order Opitutales; family Opitutaceae; genus Ereboglobus. The sequence continues at coordinate 177,009 of NZ_JAQFIP010000002.1, forward strand.
CGGAAATGCCCTGGTCGGTTTGCATCAAAAGCTCGCAGGCGCGCTGCATTTTCAGGCGCGTGAAAAATTCCAGCGGACCGCAGTTGATCTGGCGTTTGAACATGGCGCAAAAATGCGGCACCGAAATGCCCGCCTCCTTCGCGATTTGAGCGAGCGTGAGCGTGCGGTCCAGGTTCTCGCGCAGGAACCGCACGCTGCGGACGATGCGCTCCTCGGTGTGCCGTCGGCGCGTGCTCGGCGAGCGTTTCATCGTGCGGCACAATCCCATGAATCGCATGAACGTGGTCGAGAGCCCGATCAGGTCGGAGTCGGTGTGGCCGCCGATTGTGTGATGATAACATTCCTCAAACGCCTCGATCATCACATCGACATTCTGAATCCAAAACCGCGGTTGTCGCGTGGTGAGGCCGAGCATTTTCACGTAGGCGGCGGCGCGGGCACCCGTGAAGTGAAACCAGAAAACCGTCCATGGATCGCGCGTGTCCGCCGCGTATCGGTGCGCGACATTCGGAGGCAGCACAATGCCGTGCCCGCGGTGCAAAAACCACTTCGACGAACCCGAGTGGACAATGCCGCGACCGCCGAGGCAAAAGATAAGAACGTGCTGCGCGCAACCGTCCGGCCGGTCCACATAATGCCCGAGCACGCGGTCAAAGCGTCCGATGTGCGTCACGCAAAGATCGGCGCACGCGGGAATGCGCCCGGCCTGCCGGAGCACGTTTTTCGGAAGGATGACAAGCCGTTCGCCGGGGAATCCGTCCGCGATGCGCGGTGTTGCTGGAGTTTTCACAATACCATAATATCTTCCATACCAAACATAGGGATGTCCATTTCAAACACGGGCGCGGCGTGTTACGATTTCGGCATCCTGTTTTCAAAACCGGGTTCCCATATTTCACCCTTCCCCACCCTTCAATCCCGCAACCTCACGATTCAACGGCAAACGAGTCCTCGGCACACTTGCGAATAGTCATGTCAATCCACGCACACATCATCCAAAAAACAATAAAAACGTATCCGGTCGGAAAACCCGAGCGCAACCCCATGTTCTTCGAACGGCGGGTTTATCAAGGTTCGTCGGGGCGCGTTTATCCGGTTCCGTTTATCGACAAGGTGTTCGACGATCCGGTCGACGCGAAATACAGCGTCGCGGAATTGGAGAACGAATTTGTGCGCCTCGAAATGCTGCCGGAAATCGGCGGCAGGATTTTTCTCGGTCAGGACAAAACCAACAACGACTACGATTTTTTCTACAAGCAAACCGTCATCAAGCCCGCCCTTGTCGGGCTCGCGGGGCCGTGGATTTCCGGCGGCGTGGAGTTCAACTGGCCGCAACACCACCGCCCCGGCACCTTCATGCCGACCGATATGTTTATCGAGGAAGAGGCGGATGGCGCGCGCACGGTCTGGATGTCCGAGCACGATCCGATGCTGCGCATGAAGGGCATGCACGGCATTCGCCTGCGCCCCGGCAGTTCGCTGGTGGAGTTGCGCGCGCGTTTGTTCAATCGCACGCCCTTCATGCAGACATTCCTGTGGTGGGCAAATGTCGCGGCGCGGGTGCATGATCGCTACCAGTCTTTTTTCCCGGAGGATGTCACTTACGTGGCCGACCACGCGGTGCGCGCGATGACATCGTTTCCGATTGCGACGAGTCCGTATTACGGTGTCCGTTACCAGGACCGCCCCGGGGCCAACGACCTGACTTGGTATAAAAACATTCCCGTGCCGACCAGCTACATGGTGTGCCAGACCGCGTTCGATTTCTTCGGCGGTTTCGACTTCGAGGCGGACGGCGGTTTTGTGCATGTGGCCGACCGCATGATTTCCCCCGGCAAAAAACAATGGACCTGGGGCAACCACCCTTTCGGTTATTCGTGGGATCGCGAGCTGACCGACGAGGGCGGCCCCTACATCGAATTGATGGCGGGCGTTTACACGGACAACCAGCCCGACTTCGCGTATCTCGCGCCCTACGAGACCAAGACATTCTCGCAATACTGGTGGCCCATCCAGAAAACCGGCCCCGTGCAAAACGCCAGCGAACGCGCCGCGCTCCGCCTCGTCGTCGGCGACGACAGGCGCATCGACGCGGCGGCGCTCGCGCCCGCGTTGCTCGACGGACGCGTCATTTTGCGCGAGGGCGGGCACACGCTCATCGACACGCGCGTCGAGCTGCGTCCGGGCCGGCCCTGGCAAAACCGCGAGCACACCATGCGCGGTGACAACCCGTCCGCGCTTGAGCTGATCCTTGAGGACGCGCGCGGCGAACGCGTGCTCGACTACCGTCCTGTTGACCGCGCCGCGCAGAAACAATCGCGCAACGTCGCAACCGAACCGCCCTCCCCCGCCGACATAACGACGGTTGATGAGCTGCGCTCCGTCGCCGAGCATCTTGAGCAATACCGTCATTGCACGCGCGCGCCCGAGCCCTACTGGGAAGAGGCGCTCAAGCGCGATCCGGACAATGTCGCGTGCAATATCGCGCTTGGACGCCGCCTGCTTTCGCGCGGGCTCTTTGAGAAAGCCGCCGCGCATCTCGAACGGGCCATTGCGCGGCTCACGGAGCGGCATCCGAATCCCTCGACGGGCGAGGCGCATTATTATCTCGGCCTGGCCCGCCGCTTCCAAGGCCGCCATGCCGAGGCCGCGCGCCATTTCGGCAAGGCGACATGGAACTACGAATGGCGCGCCCCCGCGCACTACGAACTCGCCGCGCTGTCGTGCCGCGACCGTCAATGGAAACGCGCGCTCGAACACTTGGAGAGCGGCCTGAAAACCAACACCGAAAACAACAAGGCCCTCGTGTTAAAATCCATCGTGCTGCGCCGTCTCGGTGAGAACCAAAAGGCCGATGCCGTGCTGGACGCCTTGCTGAAAACCGACGCGCTCGATCATTGGGCGCGTTGCGAGCGGGCGCGCGCGATGAACGACAACACCGAGTTCCTCAAGCTGTCGCGCAACGACGCGCAGACGATCCTGGATATTGCGTTTGATTACGCCGAGGCAGGCCTGTTTGCGGAAGCGCTCGCGCTGCTTGATTTGCACGAGGCGCAACCCGTGGGCGTCAGCGCCACGCCGAATCCGATGGAGCGCTCGCAGTCGATCCGCTACACGCGCGCATGGCTGCTTGCGCAAGCCGGCGACGCCGCCGCCGCCGAGCGCGAACTCGCCGCGGCGCGCAATGCGTCGTTCGAATATTTCTTCCCCTCGCGCGTGCACGAGCAAGTCGTGCTCGAATGGGCGCTCTCGCAACCCGGCGGCGATCCGCTCGCGGCCTACGCGCTTGGCAATTATTATTACGACAAAAAACGTCACGAGGATGCGATTTCCGTGTGGGAGCGCTGCGCCGCCTCCTCCTCGAAATGCGCGACCGCGCACCGCAACCTTGGCATCGCGTATTGGAATATTCGCAACGACGGCGACAAGGCAAAGGCCGCCTACGAGCGCGCGCTCGAAATCGATCCGAACGATCCGCGCCTGATTTACGAATTCGACCAGCTCTTAAAAAAGCGCAACGAGCCGCTCGAAAAACGCCTCGCCTGGCTTGAGGCGCGGCGCGAGTTGGTCAACGAGCGCGACGACACATCGGTCGAGCTCGCCACGCTGTATAACCTGACCGGCCGGCCCGCCAAGGCGCTCGACCTCGTGCTCTCGCGCCGGTTCCACCCGTGGGAAGGTGGCGAGGGAAAAGTGCTGCGCGAATACACGCGGGCGCGGCTGCTGCTCGGCTGCGACGCGCTGGAACGCGGGGTCGCGGACGAGGCGCTGAAACAATTTCAACAGGCGATGGACACGCCCGACTCGCTCGGCGAGTCCTACCACCTGCTGCAAGCCAAAGCCAATGTGAATTACTGGACCGGTTGCGCGCTGCTTGCGCTCGGACAAAACGACGAGGCCGCGAAACACTTCGAAATGAGCGCCGCCGAGCAGGGCGATTTCAGCGAGATGGCCGTCACCGTCCACAGCCCGCTCAGTTATTATCGCGGACTTTCGCTGCAAAAACTCGGGCGCGAGCAAGAGGCGAAAACGCAGTTCGAGGAAATGAAAAGTTTCGCAAAAATCCGCTTGGGCGAGCGCGCGAAAATCGACTACTTCGCCACGTCGCTGCCCGACATCCTTGTGTTTGACGAAAACCTGCAAGCCCGGCGCGACGCGGAAAACCATCTCTTGATTGCGCTCGCCTGCGAAGGCCTCGGCGACGCGGCCCGGGCTCGCGAACACCTCGCGCGCACGCTCGCTTTCACAAACGCCGACGCATGGGCCGCCGACTTGAAAAACAAACTGGAAAAATAACCGCACCATTAACCTCATATAAAAAACCATGAATGCCAACGTCCCCGCAGGCCCCGCAGTCCCCGCGCCGAAAACCGGTTACAACCTCGCCTACGTCTGGTGCATTTCGATTGTCGTCGCGCTGGGCGGCTTGCTGTTCGGCTACGACTGGGTCGTGATCGGCGGCGCGAAGCCGTTTTTTGAACGCTATTTCCAACTCGATAATCCCGCGCTTTCCGGCTGGGCCAACAGTTGCGCGCTCATCGGTTGCCTGGTCGGCGTCATGGTGGCCGGCATGCTCAGCGACCGCTTCGGACGCAAACGGCTGCTGATGACGGCCGCGCTCACATTTGCGATTACCTCGATCGGCAACGCCCTCGCGCCAAACTTCACGCTGTTCATCATCTGGCGGATGCTCGGCGGCGTGGCCATTGGCCTGGCGTCGAATCTCTCGCCGCTGTATATCGCCGAGGTCGCGCCGGCGCATTTGCGCGGACGTCTCGTTTCCGTGAACCAGCTCACCATCGTGATCGGCATTTTGCTGGCGCAATTCATAAACTGGTTTCTCGTGCGCAACCTGCCCGAGGGCGCGACGAACGAGTGGATCGTTAACTCGTGGTTCGGACAGCAAGGCTGGCGCTGGATGTTCGGCCTCACCGCGGTGCCGTCGGTGCTGTTCATCATTGGCATGTTTTTTGTTCCCGAAAGCCCGCGCTGGCTCGTGACAAAGGGCCGCGTTGATGACGCCGCAAAAATCCTCGGCAAAATCGGCGGCGCGGCCTACGCGCAAACGGCGATTGGCGAGATCAACCAAACCATCACCACCACGCGGGAAAAAATAAACTTTCGCGAACTGCTCGACCCGCGTTTGCGGGGCGTGCTCATCCTGGGCATCACGCTCGCCGTCTTTCAGCAATGGTGCGGCATCAATGTCATATTCAATTACGCGGAGGATATTTTTAGCGCGGCGGGATATGACATTTCGACCGTGTTGAAAAACATCGCGTGGACGGGCTCGGTGAATCTCGCGTTCACGTTTGTCGCGCTCGGAACGGTGGACAAGGGCGGACGCCGTCCGCTGATGCTTTTCGGCGCGGCGGGGCTTGCGCTGATTTACACGGCGATGGGTTTTTGTTATTTCACCGGCGTGCAAGGCTGGCCGATGCTGCTGCTCGTGCTCGCCGCGATCGGCTGCTACGCCATGTCGCTCGGCCCCGTGACGTGGGTGGTGATTTCCGAGGTGTTCCCCAACCGCATACGCGGCGCGGCGATGGCCGTCGCCGTGGCGGCGCTGTGGGGCGCGTGCTTCGTGCTCACCTACACGTTTCCGCTGCTCAACAGCGCGCTCGGCGCCTACGGCACCTTCTGGCTGTATGCCGCGATCTGCCTCGCCGGGTTTATTTTTATCAAAATCAAGCTGCCCGAAACAAAGGGCAAAACACTCGAGCAATTGGAAAAGGAACTGGTCGATTAATAACACACACCACAACGAAATTTTAACCTGATTATCCCATGTCAAAAAAAACAGTAATTATATTCGCCCTAATATTGATCCAGACGATTGCGGGGGCGAAGGATGAATTGTCATTGGCCGGCAAGTGGCAGGTGAGCCTGCGCCCTCCCCTGTCCGCCGACGCGGCATGGCGCGACATTCGCCTGCCCGGAACACTCGACGACGCCGGCATCGGCGAGGCGCTCGCACTAAAACCGGAGCTGACACTGCAAGTGCTCACGCGGCTCCAGCGAAAGCACATTCACATCGGCCCCGCGTGGTATCGGCGCGATGTTGTCATTCCAGAAAACTGGCGCGGCAAACAAGTCGTGCTGGAGCTTGAGCGCGTGCTTTGGGAGTCACGGGTGTTTGTTGACGGAGTGGAAATCAGCCGCGAAGACAGCCTGAGCACGCCGCACCGGCACGACCTCACCACCGCGCTGAAACCGGGGCGGCACGAGTTGATTTTGCAAATCGACAATTCGGAAATCCTGCCGGACTTGAGCCGCCACCACACGCGAAAATACCAGGCCCGCCACGACACCGCGCTGGCCCACGCCTATACAAATCACACGCAAGTGATGTGGAACGGCGCGCTCGGATTCATGCGCCTGGCCGCGATTGAACCGGACGCCATCAAGACAATCTCGGCGCACCCGCGCGTGACGCCCGGCTTCTCGGTTCAAATCGCGCTCGCGTTCGATTCCGCCGCGGCGAAAAACAAAACGCGCAATGCCGCGACATTCGATTTGGTGCTGCGCAACGCCGCGGGAAAACAAGTCGCCGCGGCGACAAAATCATTTCTGCCAAACAAAACGGGCGACTCGCTGGAAGCCGCGTGGACGCTACCGGAAGGCAGTGTGCGCGCATGGGACGAACTTGCGCCGCACCTCTATAAACTGGAAGTGCGCGCGCCCGGAAAATCCGGCGCGCTTGCATCGACGACTCTTGGATTTCGCGAAATCGCGGCGCAAGGCAGCGAGCTTCACGTCAACGGCAAGCGCGTCTTTTTGCGCGGCACGCTCGAGTGCGCCGTGTTTCCGCTCACCGGTTATCCGGCAACATCCGTCGCCGAGTGGAAACGCATAATCGCCACAGCCAAGGAATGGGGGCTGAATCATTTCCGCTTCCATTCGTGGTGCCCGCCCGACGCCGCGTTTCAAGCGGCCGATGAACTCGGCTTTTATCTGCAAGCCGAGTTGCCGCACTGGAGCCTCTTGGTCGGACAAAACAAGAAGTCTTGGAATTATCTAAACGAGGAGGCGCGGCGCATATTGACCGCCTATGGAAACCATCCCTCGTTCGTGCTCATGTCGCTCGGCAATGAACTGCAAGGCGATCTGGATTTGTTGAACAAGCTGGTCGGGGAACTGCGCGCGGAGGATTCGCGCCGGCTTTACACAACGACCTCGTTCACATTCAAAAAGGGGCACGGACGCTCGCCCGAACCGCAGGATGAGTTCTTCATCACACAATACACAAAGGACGGCTGGGTTCGCGGGCAGGGGGTGTTTAATGAAAAACCGCCCTCCTTTGACAATGACTACAGTCATGCCGCAAAGAATATAAAAGTGCCGATCATCACGCACGAAATCGGACAATATTCGGTTTATCCCGATCTCGCCGAAATCAAAAAATACAAGGGCAACCTCGTGCCGTTAAATTTCATCGCCGTGCAAAACGACTTGAAGGCAAAGGGACTCTTGAAACTGGCGGACAAGTTCACCGAGGCCACGGGCAGATTTGCCACCCTGCTCTACAAGGAGGAAATTGAGCGCGCCCTGCGCACGCCCGAGTTCGACGGATTCCAGTTGTTGGGATTGCAGGATTTCCCGGGCCAGGGCACCGCGCTTGTCGGCATGGTGAACGTGTTTTGGGAGGGAAAACGCTTTATAAAATCGTCCGAGTTTCGCGAGTTTTGCAGCGCCACCGTGCCACTCGCCCGCCTGCCGAAGGCAGTTTATGAACGCGGCGAAACCGTGAGCGCCGCCATACAAGTGGCAAATTATGGAAATGATATAAACCCAGCTGTCATCAAATGGCGCGTCAAGGATCAGGCGGGAAAACAGATCGCGTCGGGACAATTTGATAAACAGGAAATCGCATCCGGCGGCACAGTGGATTGCGGTCGGATTTCGGTTGCAATTCCAGGCAGCGGTCCCGCGGCGCGCTGGACACTCGAAGTGACAATCGACGGCACGCCATATCGCAACCATTGGAACCTGTGGGTCTATCCGAAGGAAACAACACCCGTGCCGGAAAACGTCACCTATACAAGAACACTCGGCGAGGCATTGACCGCCCTGTCCGCTGGCAAGAAAGTGCTCTTCAATCCACCCGTCGCGCAAACCAAGGGCATCGATGGGAAATTCGTTCCCGTTTTCTGGAGCCCGGTGCATTTCCCCGAGCAACCCGGCACGATGGGCATGTTGTGCGACCCGAAACATCCGGCGCTGAAAAATTTCCCGACCGGGGAGCACTCCGACTGGCAATGGTGGGATCTGGCGTTGAAATCAAAAAGCGTGCGAATCGACGGCCTCTCCGTGACGCCAATTGTGCGGGTGATTGACAATTTCGCCCGCAACCACTCGCTCGCCGCCGTGTTCGAGGCGCGCATCGGAAACGGACGCCTGCTATTCTGCACCATCGACCTGGACGCCGACCTGCAAACCCGCCCGCCCGCGCGCCAGCTGCGCAACAGCATACTGGGCTACATGGCCGGCGATTCCTTTAATCCCAAAACCGAAATGAAACCGGACGAACTCGGCGAAATGATTTTGAGCAACTAGCGCATTTATATAAAGAGTGCGGTCGTGTTTGACATTCAACAAACCTCGGCGCGCCCGCCCTGCCCTTCAACAACCAAAACTAAATCGTGGATGGCAGGGGTTGGTCCGTGGCATTTGAGACGCGCCCTTCGCCATGTGGAATTATAAGCGAAGGGCGGACGCCAGTGCTCGTGTTTGTGTTAAGCGCGCGTTGTGTCTTACCAGGCGCGGCGGTAGCCGAGGTTTAGCGACCAGGGGCGCTCGTAACGGGATGCCTTGTTGTATTCGTAATCGAAATACACCTGGCTGCGCGCGTCGATCAGGTAGCCGACACCCGCGCCGGCTTCCATCCGCCAGCCGTCAAACCAGGGTTGGTAGGAGCGGCCTTCAACCGTCACCCTGCCGCCGCCGGTGTCGCTTTTCACCGCGGCAAACTTCAGGTAGGGTTGCCAGCGTCCGTAGTCCGCGCCGGTGCGCAGTTGCCCGCGATATTGCCAGGCGTCGGAGTCGCCGATGTGCACTTGCAGGTCGCGGCTCACGCCGTTCGAGACGGTGTAGTCCGCGCCGTTGATCCATGCCACGGCCACTTGCGCGCTGGGCTCAACCCAGTAGCGGCCGTTCATGAGACGGCGGCCAAACTCAACCGAGAGGCCTTGCGTTTGGTTGGTGTATTTGCCTCGCGAGACAAAGCCGTCCACGCCGCGCGCGTTGAGTTCGTTGGTCGAGCGGTCGAAGCGCAGGGTCGCGTCAACGAACCAGGCGTTGTCGTAGAGCCAGAGCGCGTAGAGGCCGGCGCCGATCATGTTGCTCTTGCCGTCGCCGTATTGGTTGCGCGCGTCGTCGAAGGTGCGGTCGCTGCGGCTCATGCCGAGGTAGGCGCCGGCAATGAGCACCGCGTTTTCGCGGCGGAAGATTTTATCGCCGCCGGCGGTGACGCCGTAGCTGTCCTGCTCGAAGGTGCTGCCGCCGAGTTGCGCGGAGGCGTTGAGGCGGTAGTTGTTCACGCGGGCCCAGACGTTGCCGGTGTCGGCGGGCAGGTTCACGCGGATTTCGCCGAGGCGTTTGTGGACGTTGTCGAGGTTGTAGTGCCAGTCGGCGCCCATCACGCCGGCGGTGAGCAGGATCGCGTCGGCGGCGCGGCTGAGGGCGTCGCCGCCCGAGAGGTAGTAGGCGTTTTTGTCGGGCAGAATCAGGCCGCCGTCGCCTTTGTGGAGTTTGTAGGTGTGCATGCCGGATTCGAGGCCGTCCGACTCAAACACGGCGTCGCCATTGGTGTAGCCGATGACTTTGAGCGCGTAGGTGCGCAGCGGGTCGTCGAGCGGCGTGTCGTTGGTCGAGTTGAGATAAACAAAGTGCGTGCCGCTGGCCGTGCCTTGGATCGAGAGTGTGTCGCTGTTTTGGTTGAACAGGTCCACGTTCATGACGCTGGTGGTGTCGCCGGTGAGGTTGCCGGTGATCGTCAGCGTGGTGTAATTTGTCGAAAGACCGGCGGCGGTGCTGTATCTAATGAATCCGTTTTCGGCGTGCAGGTTTTTGACGGATTGCGAGTAATTGTTCAGGTCGAGCATCGCGTTGCGCAGGGTCAGGGTGCCGCTGTTTTGGATCGCGTCGGCAACGCCGGCGCGCAGGGTGCCGTTTTCGACGAGCGTGGCGCCGGCGTGCGTTTGCGCGACGGCGATGGTCGTGACGCCGGAGCCGGGGAGCACGAGGTTGCCCGCGCCGATGTTGCTGGCGAGGGTCATGTCGTAACCGTCGGCGTCGAGCGTGGCGGTGGCGTCCGCGGTGCTGACGAAGGGGTTCGAGACGGTGCCGCCGTAGCTGATGTAGAGGTCGGCGTTGTTGGCGAGCGTGGCGGTGGCGACAACGGCGTCGGCGTGCGTGATGGCGAGGTGGCCGTCGTTGGTGAGCAGCGAGGCGTCGCCCATGGCGGAGGAGCGGGTGAGGGCGAGCGCGCTGCCGGCGTCGATGACGGCGCGTGCGTTGGATGCGAGGCCGGAGTTGTCGCGCGAGATGGTGACGGTCGAGGATTCGGCGACGTGCACGGCGAGGTTGCCGGCGAGCTCGTTGCGAAGTGTGTCGGTGTAACCTTCGAGGCGCAGGGTGGCGTCGTTGCCGTCTCCGGCGATATATGCCGAGCCGAGCACCGACTGGTTTTGCGCGCGCAGGGTGCCGCTTTCATCAATCCAGAAGGCTGCGTTTTCGGTGAGGCCGGTGTTATTTCCTGTGAGGAGCACGGTGCGGTCCTCCTTGATGATGACGACGCCGCTATTGCTGACGAGGTCCTTGCTGAATGTGCCGCTGGCATCGAGGTAGAGCCAGGTGGGGCCGAAGTCGCCGAGAAATACGGTGCCGGAGTTGCCGAGGCCGGCGAGGTTGGTGAGGTGGACATCGCTCCACGATGTGTCGCTGCCGGCATATACGTTTCCTGTGAAGCCGGTGTTGGCTCCGTGGATGTAAACATCAGAGTTGCCGGTGAGGATGAGCGTGGAGGCGTCGCCGCCGGTCAGCGCGTTGTCGCCGTGCATCGTGCCGTCGCCGTTGATATTGAGCGCGCCGCTGGCGCCGAGGTCGATGCGGGCGGTGTCGGCGATGTCGATGCCGCCGATGGTTTGCTCCTGATTGTTGAGATCGAAGACCGACTCCGCCTCGATGGTGAGGCTGGAGGTTTGGCCGAGAGCGTTGTCGGCGAGGGCTCTCACAGTCGTGGTGCCGGTGATGAGGCTCGCGCCTTCGTAGTTGTTGTTGGTGTGACCGAGCGAGAGTGTGCCGCCGCCGGTGAAGATGAAATCTCCCGCGCCGCTGAGTTGCGCGCTGAGGGTTTTGTCAACCGAGCCGGTGTGGTCGATCTGCACGCCGAGGCCGTCGGCGATTGCCGTGGTGCTTTCGATTTTGCTCACGCCGTAGCCGAGGACGATGCCAGCGCCGAGGCTGCCGCTTTCGACAACTTTCGCCGTGTAGCCGTAGTGAATCGTGCCGAGCGCCGTGCCGCCGCTGTTTTCTATCGTGGCGGAGGCCGTTCCGGGCGGGTTGGCGATTTCGTTGCCGTGCGCATCCTTCACGTTGAAGCTTTTTCCGATGGCGCTGGAATCGATCACGCCGGCCTTGACGACGAGCGCCTGGTGGTCGCCGTCAACGTCGAAGACGTGGCTGGTGAGGGTGGCCGGATCGATGTCGAGTCCGTTGAGGATGCCGTCGGCGAGGTGGATTTGGCTGGCGCCGTCGGTGGACGCGAGCGTGCCGGTGTTCAGGGTCGAGGGCTCGACTGGGCTGGCGTTGGTGTTGGTGACGACGACGAGCGCGCCGCCGGCGAGGTCGAGCGTGCCGATGGTGCCGGTGACGGTGGAATCGACCGTGGCGCTGCCTTTTTCGTCGAGGCGCAGGGTGGCGTCGGCGAGGGTGGCTTGCGCGTTGTCGTCGAGGACGAGGTGCGACCAGCCGTTTACACCGCGCATGTTGACGGTGCCGGTGAAAGTCGTGCCGATGTCGATGGTGTAGTCGATGGTGTCGGTGGCCGGGGAGGTGTTGGCGAGGTCGAGTTGGCCGGCGCCGGTGATGGCGTTGCCCACGGTCGCGTCGGCGGTGGCGGAGATTTGCAGGGTGGCGCCGGCGTCGATGGAGGCGGCGCTTCCGCTGAGCTGGTATTCGTCCCACGCGACGTTGAGGGTGCCGGTTTTCACGAGCGTGATTTGTTGCTTCATGCCCGCGCCGGGATCCTTGTCGATTGTCCATGCGCCCGCGCCCTGCTTGATGAGCGTGCCGCTGAAGGTGGTGTCGCCGGTGACGGCGTCGGAGTAATTTTGCGTGCCGCCCGCGTCGCCGTTGAGCGTGAGTTGCGAGGCCGCGCCGGCGATGTTGAGGTTGCCGACGAGTGTGCCGCTGTTCCAGAGAGTCACTTCGTTCGCGGCGTCGGCGGTGAGGTTGATCGCGTGGGTGCCGCCGCTGATCACGCCGCCGGTGGTGTTGGTGATGACGGTCTGGGCATTGGCATAAATGCCAGTGTCGGCGGTGCCGGAGATGGTGCCGGAGTTGGTGACACGGCCGCCGTTGGCGAGGTATATGCCGTTGTCATCGCCCCGGATGAGGCCGGTGTCGTTGTTGACAATCGCGACCTGGCCGGCGCTGTCGGCGTAGATGCCGTGGCTGGAGGCGGAGGTGCCGGTGATTTTGCCGGAGTTGGTCACCGTGCCGCTGCCGTTCAGATACGCGCCGTAGAGTCCGCCCTCGATCAAGGCGTTGGAGGTGCTGGTGATTTCGATGGTGCCGAAGACGTGGATGCCGGCGCCATCGGCCGCGAGGCTGCGGATGGTGCCGGTGTTGAGCGTCGTGCCGCTGCCCGCGAGGTAAGCGCCGGTGCCGCCGCCTTGGACGAGGCCCGTGTTTGTGAGCAGGGCGGGGCCGTTGAAATAAACGCCCAGGCCGCTGCCCGACACACCGAGGATCGTGCCGTGGTTCGCCAGCGTGCCGCTCGATTCAAAATAAACGCCGATGGACTCGCCCTGGATGAGGCCGCCGGTGGTGTTGGTGACAAGCGCGTTCCAATTGACCAGCCTGACGCCGTGGCTGACCGCGGAGGTGCCGCTGATCGTGCCGGAGTTCGTTATGGCGCCATCAGTCATGCGCACCCCGGCGGCTCCGCCCGAAATCAGGCCGCCGTTTTCGTTGGTGAGTGTGACGGTGCCGCCGGAATAGATGCCGTGGCTGCCGGCGGATGCGCCGCTGATTGTTCCGGTGTTGGTGATCGTGCCGCCGACGTCGAGCCGGATGCCGGTGGTGCCGCCAGTGATGAGGGCGTGGTTGGCGACGGTGCCGCCGCCTTGCAGCCACACGGCGATGTCGTTGCCCTCGATGAGTCCGCCCGCGGTGTTGGTGACGAGGGTGGTCGTCGCCGAGACGATGGCTTCGCTGCCCATCATGGCGCGGATGGTGCCGGTGTTGAGGATCGTGCCGCCCGCCGCGCCCGTGTCGAGCGAGACGCCTTGCGAGTAGCCCTCGATGAGTCCGCTGTTGGTGATGTCAACACGACCGTTGGAATACACTCCGATGCTGCCGGCGCGGGTCGTGTCGCTGATGATGGCGCCGTGATTGGTGATCGTGCCGCCGGCGGCCAGCCGCACGCCGTAGGTGCCGCCCTGAATGAGGGCGCCGGTGGCGTTGGTGACGAAGGCCGCGTTGCCAGCGGAATTGACGCCGATGCCGTTGGCGGAGGTGCCGGTGATCGTGCCGGAGTTGCTCACCGTGCCGCCGGCGAGGAGGGAAACTCCTCTTGCTCCGCCCTGAATGAGGGCGCCGGTGTCGTTGGTGACGAGCGTGGCGTTGGCGTCGGAAAGGACGCTGGTGGAGTTGGCGGCCGTGCTGATGATCGTGCCGGAGTTGCTCACCGTGCCACCGGCGAGGAGGGAAACTCCTCTGTAGCCGCCCTGAATGAGGGCGCCGGTGGTGTTGGTGACGAAGGCTGCGTAGACTTCGGAATTGACGCCTTGGCCTGAGGAGGCGTCGGTGCCGGTGATCGTGCCGGCGTTGCTCACGGTGCCGCCGGCGACGAGGGAAACGCCGTAGAGGTCGCCCTGAATGAGGGCGCCGGTGGTGTTGGTGACGAGCGTGGCGTTGGATGCTGAATAGACGCCGGTGCCACCGGTGATCGTGCCGGAGTTGCTCAGCATGCCGCCGGCAAGGAGGGAAACGCCTCTTGCTCCGCCCTGAATGAGGGCGCCGGTGTCGTTGGTGACGAGTGTGGCGTTGGCGTTGGAAAAGACGCCGATGCCGTTGTAGGCGGTGCCGGTGATCGTGCCGGAGTTGGCAACCGTGCCGCCTTGGTTCAGATTCACGCCGTATCCGAGGCCTTGGACGAGGCCGTTGGTGGTGTTGGAAATGAGCGTGGCATTATTGTTGGAATAGATGCCGTGGCTGTCCGCGCTCGTGGCCTCGATCACGCCGCTGTTTGTCACCGTGCCGCCGCCGGCGAGGTTCACACCGGTATCGGCGCCTCGAATCAGGCCGGTGTTGCTGTTGCTGACGAGGATGGCGCCGGTCATTGCATCGACTCCCGTGCCGCCGAGGATTGTGCCGGAGTTGGCCACGGTGCCCAGCTCGATGCTCACACCGCGGGTATGGCCGCTGATAAAGCCGCCCGTCTCGTTGCTTATGCGGATGGAAACATTGCTGCCGGAAACACCGCCGTAGTTGCCGGTGATCGAACCGGAATTGACGACGGTGCCGCCGGCCAGAAGCTCAACACCCACGTAATTTGCGTTGATGAGCGCATCGGTGTTGTTTTCGACAAACACCGCCGCGCCGGTCGCCGTGACGCCCACCCTCGAGCTGCTTTCAATCGTGCCGGAATTGGCAAGCGTGCCGCCTGCCTCGAACAATACGGCGCTGGGGCCGCCCTGGATGAGTCCGGCGGAGTTGTTCGTGATCGTCGCCGCCCCGGACGCGCGCACGCTGGCCTCGCCATATCCGAAGATCGCGCCGTCGTTGCCCAGCGAGCCCGTGCCCTGCATATGCACGCCCAGTATGCCACCGGTGAGAGTGCCTTCGTTGGTGTGAGTTTTGGTGTTCGCAAGAATCAACGCGGTGCCGCTGCTGACATAGACCTCACCAGTGCCGGTGAGCGTGGAATTCACGCCGAGATAAACGCCGCCGCCTTCGATGCGTCCGTCGTTGTGCACGTTTATGGTGGCGCTTGCGTCCGCATAAATGCCATTCTCTATTGTGGCGCCGGCGTTGTTTTCGATCCGCGCCACGCCGCCCTCCACACGCACGCCGTGACCGCTGTCGCCCTGAATTGTGTCATTGTTTACAATGGTGCCGCCAGCGGTGAGTCGCACGCCATTGGTGTCGCCCTGTATCCAGCCGTTGTTGACCACCGAGCCGCCCGCAGTGAGCGTCACGCCGTCGATGCCACCGTAAATGATGCCGTTCGTCTCATTGGTGATGAGCGTGGCGGCGTTGGTGGAATAAACGCCGGACGCGGCGTGGCCTTCGATATTGCCGTCGTTCGTCACCGTGCCGCCCTTGGCGAGGTTCACGCCATAATTGCCACCCATGATCAGGGCGTCCGCGGAGTTGGTGATTGCCACCGGCGCGTTTTTCGCCTCCACGCCGATGTCGTTTGTGCCCTTGATCACGCCGGTGTTTCCAAGCGAACCGGTGCCCGCAAAGGACACGCCGACCATGCCGCCCTTGATCTCGTTTGGATTGGTGTGGGTCGCGCCGTCCAGCAGGATCAGCGCCGTGCCGGAGACGTCCATGGAGCCGGTTCCCGTAAGGGTGGAATTGGCGCCCAGCCAGATGCCCAGGCTGCCTGAAACGGTGCCGTTGTTCACCACCTTGGTGGTGCCGCCGGCGTAGATGCCTCCGTTGATTGTGGCGCCGGTATTGTTTTCCACGAGGCCCTCGCCCGCGCCTATATACACGCCGTAATTAGAGTCGCTCGTGATTTCACCATGGTTCCTCACCGTGCCGCCATTCACCAGACGCACCCCATTGCCATATCCTTGAATCGTGCCGCTGGCTTGGTTGGTGATGAGCGCCGTGCTGTTGGAAAATACGCCACGGCCGGTTCCACTGATAATCGAGCCTTTATTCGCAACTGTGCCTCCGGCACGTAGAAGCACCGCATCGCCCGTGCCGCTGATAACCGCGTTCGCCTCGTTCGTGACCAGCGCGGAAACGGCGTTGCCCACATGAACACCCCAGTTCCCCTTTATGGTGCCGGAGTTTGCGACCGTGCCGCCTCCGTAGAGGTCTATGGCATCATCACCGATGCCATGGATGAGTCCGTTGTTGGTGACCAAGGTCGATGCGTCGTTGCCGGAGTTGATGCCATCGCTGCTGCCTATGATTGTGCCGTGGTTGTCAATGATACCGCCTCCAGCCGAAAGGTATATCCCATTGGATGACCCCGATGCCAGCGCGCCGGCATCGATGGTGAGGTTCACGCCGGTCATCGTGCCCCTCATGCCGGTGCCGCCGCTGACGGTGCCGGTGAGGGTGTAAGTGCCGGAATTGGCGAAGGTGTAGCTGGTGCTGAGGCCCTCGATGCGTGTCGACTCGGCGGGCAGGGGTGCGTGGCTCATGAATGCTGCGAGCAGAATGAGCGCAAGGATGCCGCGCGAGCGGGCGCGAATCAGATGGCGGGTGAGACGGTTTGTGGTGTGCATGAGGGGGAAAAAGGATTGAGGGTTAACATGGGGCGATGGAAATGGCGCCCTGCTGGTTTATGGATGAATGAGACGTTTTTTGTTTTTTTACACGTTTTTAGTTACGGGCAATTTTTGCAATCCTCTAATGAAGATTTGCGCCAACAAAACACCTGGGAAATTTGAACACGCAAGGCGCCGAACCGCATTTGCGGGCACGCTAAAAAACCGCTCGCACTGCGGAGGATTTTCTTTGAGCCTCGCGGGCTATGTTAAAAGTCGGAGTCATCGGAGCATCGGGTTATTCGGGCGAGCAGTTGCTGAAGCTGCTTCTCGCGCATCCGCGCGTCACACTCGCGGCCGTCACCTCGCGTTCGCAGGCGGGCAAGCCGCTCTCGCAAGTCGTGCCATTTTTGCGCGGACAAGATCGCGGGCTCGCGTTTGTCGACTCGGACGCCGCCGCGCTCGCCGCGAGTGACATCGATTTGTTTTTCCTCGCCCTTCCCCACGGTGCCGCGGCTGAGTTTGCCAAGGCGCTCGTTCCGGCGGGCAAGCGCGTGATCGACCTGAGCGCCGATTTCCGCATCGCCGATCTCGCAACCTACGAAAAATACTACGGAAAACACCACGCGCCCGAGTTGCTGCCCGGCGCGCGTTTTGTGCTTCCCGAGCTCGCGCCGCCCTCGTGGAAGACCGAGGCCAAGTTAATCGCCGCGCCCGGTTGTTATCCGACGAGCATCCTCACCCCGCTCCTGCCACTAGTGCGCGCGGGCAACATTATTTCGCTCAAGCATATCGTCGCAAACTCCTACAGCGGCGTGAGTGGCGCGGGCAAAAAAGCGCAGGAAATGTATCTCTACGTCGAGCGCGCCGAAAGCATCAAGGCCTACGGCCTGGTGAAACACCGCCATCTCGCGGAAATCGAGGCGCAACTTTCGCTCGGCGCCGGCGGCAGCCCCATCGCGATCCAGTTCAACCCGCACCTCGCCCCCATGCGCCGCGGCATCGCGACAACAATCACCGTGCCCGCCGCGCCGGGGGCGACAATCGACGCGCTCTACGCCGCGTGGAAGTCCGTTTACGACGGGCGTCCTTTCGTGCAAATTCTCCCGACGGGCGAGACTCCCGACACCGCGCATGTGACGGGCACGAATCGCGTGGACATGTCCGCCGTGCTCGACGAGCGCACGGGCAATTTTGTGATCACCTCCGCCGTTGACAATCTTGTGAAAGGCGCGAGCGGCCAGGCTGTGCAGATTATGAACATCTGGTGCGGTTTCGACGAAACCGCCGGATTGGTGTGAGGCAAAAAATTTGGCCGGGGTAAAAGGCAGGGCGAACCGTCCCGGTGAGCCGCCTTGCCATCCCTGCTCACCGGGACGGTTCGCCCTGCCCCAGGCTCTGCCTCGCCAAAAGCGTCACTTGATGAATTTCTTCAAATCCCACGGTCTGATGTCCGTGGCGCGAACATTCCCCTTGCCGTCGAAAATGTGCCCGCTCCACTGGCCGCCGGCAACCAGGCGTTGATAGAGTTCGCCCTTGTTTCCCTTGCCGTCGAAATGAACGGGCATCTTGCACTTCGTTTTTTTGATGAATGCCTTCACTTCGGCGCTCTTGCTTTCCGGATCGAGGCACACAGCCACAAACTCAATCTGCCTGCGACTGTAATTGTAATACTGGTCGAGCATCCGGTCCATTTCGCCCGCGGCGTTTCGGGAAGTCGTGCTCCAGGTGAAAACATACAGTAGCGTGTCGCTCTTGAGCTTGGCGGAGTCGAACGCCTTTCCATTGATCGTGGTGAAGGCGAGCGTGAACGGCGTCTTGCGCATTTCGCCGAGCCGGAGCTCCCGCTTCGCCCAGTTGGAGAGGTCCCTGATCTTGCTTTTTGAGCATCCCTCAAGCTGCGTGTCGATGACCTTTTGCATCGAGGGCAGCCGTGCCTTCATGCGGTTCAAGACCAGGTAGAAGCCCCGCTCGCGATCCAGCATGTAAATGTCGCTGCCCGGGGTTTGCGCAAGGTCGTCGATATGCCTGCGCCAGTCATTGATCGCGCTTCCGGAGGGCGCGTCGAGGGTTTCGCCCTCGGCGATCGCGGCGCGAAGCGCGGCAAAGGCGGCCTTGTTCTTGTCGTTGGCGGCTGGTTGCTTGTCTATGATCGCAAAGTTGACTTTCGCATACCAGTCGGATCGCAGCGCGTCATTTTTGGCGAGAACGCTCGTGCCGAAACTGAGCATGTCGTTGACGACTTCCCTCGCCCGTTTTGCATCGCCTCCGTGATCGGCGAGGAACCCCACGCCGGCGTCGCACAGTTGCTGGCTAAAGGCGACGTCCCGCTTGGGGCTTTTGCGCATGCCCTTAAATTTGTTAAAGGACTCGTCGGCGGTTTGCGCCCAGGCCGTCGAGACGATGAGGCAGGCGAGCGCGAGGATGGGGATTCGGAGTGTGGTTTTCATGGTAAAATTGTTTTTGGGGACGGGCGGCGGGCGATTTCATGAAACAAACGCGCTGCCTTGTTTCAATGTTTTAAGGATTGAATTTCGTTCGGAAGAAACAGCCGTCGCCGCAAGCGCGCGAGTTTCACAAGCGGTTTACTTTTTGCCCGGCGCAAACGCCTCCATCGCCTCGCGCGTGATGATATGGCGCGCGCCGCAACGCGGGCAGCGCATCTCGATTTTTGGCTCGTCGCCGAAAAGCCCGCCGGGGTCGCGTTTCATCGCGGGCAGGAGCACCTCCATCATTCGGCTCTGGTTGCATCCGCAGTGCCAGCGGTAGATTCGTTTTTCGAGCAGTGCGAGCGTTTCGCTTTTGTCGATCCCGCGCATGGCGTCGGTCGTGAGCGCGTCGAACCATGCCTTGTCACAATCGGGATGCTCCGCGACCATCACGTAATCCTCCTCGGCCAGCTGAAAAAAACGCGCGGGGCGCTGCTCGCTTTGCGCGTAAAACTTTTCAACGCCCGCGAGCGGATCGCCGCCCTCGAACTCGACCGCGCTGCGGCGCTTCGGCTCGCCGGGCCGCACCGTGTCGGCGTAAAACAAGTTGCCCTGCATTTCCTTCACGTCCTCGTCGAACACGCGCCCGGTGATCGCGCCGGTCTCGTTGTCGCCGGTGAGAAACAGGTTCAAAAGCGGCTGCTGAAAATGAATCGTCCACGCGGTCATCTCGTTCCACGGGCGCGACGCCAGGTGGAGCGCAAAACCCGCCAGCGCGCGCTTGAACAATTCCGCGTGCGCGGGCTCGACGCGCAGTTTCTGTTCGCCGGCATGCAAAAAGTAATCGACATACAGCTCGCTGAACATGCCGCGCGCGACGAGCGCGTTGCGATTGCGGACAAAATACGTGCGAACTTCGTGGCCGGCGTCCTTCAAGTTGGGCGGTGTGTTTTCAGGCATGGCGAACAGGCAAGGCGAATTCCCCGTTTTTGAAAAGCCGCAATATGCGGCCATTGAGGCTAATTGGTTTGAAATATTCGCGCCTGTTCGCGTTCATTCGAGGCTCAAAACCATGGGCACTCGCATCACTCGAACACATCGGATTTTTCTCATCGGCTTCATACTTTTCGCAACCTTCGCATCCGCGGCGAACGCCGCCACCGTGCAGGAGCGGGTCAACCAATACGGCGCCGCGGTTCGCGCGCGCATGGAACCGCGCTTCAAGGCGGCCTGCCTCACCTACCCCGCCGCGCGCCTTACTTTCATCGTGCTCAAGGACGTCAAGCGCCTCGAACTTTGGGCGGGTAACAACACCTCCAAGGACGCGCCCATGCGCCTCGTCAAAACCTACGAAATCAAGGCCGCCAGCGGCACCGCAGGCCCCAAGCTCCGCGAGGGCGACCGGCAGGTTCCCGAGGGCATCTACGCCATCGAATCGCTCAATCCCAACAGCCGCTACCATCTCTCGTTGCGAATCAATTATCCGAACGCCTTCGACCGCGCCCGCGCCAGGGAGGAACGTCGTGCCAACCTCGGCGGCGACATCATGATCCACGGCAAGGCGGTGTCCATCGGCTGCATCGCGATGGGTGACGAGGCCGCGGAGGAACTCTTCGTGATGGCTGCGCAAACCGGCGTTAAAAACATCCGCGTCCTCCTTTGCCCCTGCGACCTGCGCTCGCAGGAAAACTTTCTCCCGCCCTTCACCGCCCCCGGGTGGACCGCCACGATCTACAAAAACCTGAAGCTCGCGCTCGAGGATTATAAATGAGGAGCACAATCACACCCTGCGCGAGTCGCTCTTGCGCAACGGTTGGCTCATGCGCCGGCGGGCAGGCACGATCATTTGTCTGACTTGAACACCCCGGCGGGAATCGGCTGCTTGGGCAGGCCGGGCGCGCTCCATGAAACATCCAGGCGCGGCGCGGTGCGATCCTTGGCACTGCGGCAGACAAGGCGGAACGGATGCAGGCCCGCCTTGAGTTTCATCGCGCCGTTTTTTTCCGCGTCGCCCTGGTATCCATAGTCCGCGTCAACAACCGTGGCGTCGTGGATGCGCAGCGTGGCGCCGTTGCGGGCGAGCAGGTGGAATGTGTATTCACCGTCAGCGGGAATTTGCAGGTAGCCGGTAAAACTAATCGCGCCGGCGACATGCTGTTTTGCCGGCTTGGTGTCGGGGCGCGGGATCATCCCGCTGTCAGCCGGCGCCAGGTCGTCGAGGGCGGGCACCCAGGGGAATTGGCCCAGATAAAACTTCCACGCGAGACCGTCCGCAAGCGGCGTGGGCGCGTCGATTGCGGGAGCAAACTCGTCGTCGTAGGGACGCGGCGCGGGCGCCGAGGCGACGCGCATTTGCAGGACGCGCGCCTTCATCTCGGCTTGCAGCGCGGGCTGCCCGGCGGCGAGGTTTTGTGTTTCCTTCGGATCGGTGACGACGTTGTAGATTTCAAAATCGTCGGCGTGCGATTTGATGTCGTAGCGCACACCCATCATGTCGCCGATGCGGATGGCCTGCATTTCGCCGCGCAAGCGGCCGCGCCTCGCGGGTTCAAAATCGGGATAGCCGGGCGTTTTGCTTTTGTTAAAGTATTCGAAATAGAACGCGCGGCTTGGTGGCGCGCCTTTGCCGGAGAGGAGCGGGAGCAGGGAAACGCCGTCCGTGCGCGCGGGCGGCGTGAGTCCGCTTGCGGCGGCAAACGTGGGCATCCAATCCCAAAACGCCGTGGGCGCGGCGATGACGCGATTGGCCGGGATTTTTGCGGGCCAGCGGGTGATGGTGGGCACGCGCAAACCGCCCTCGAGGCAGTCGCGCTTGATGCCGTCGTGCGGACCGTAGGTGCCGAAGAAGGACGGCTTGTAATCCTCGGAAAGATAGGACTCGGCGGCGGGGCCGTTGTCGGAGGTGAACACGACGAGCGTGTTGTCGTCGATGTTGAGATCCTTGAGAAGTTGAAGGAGGTCGCCGACGGCATCGTCGATGCGGCGCACGCTTGTGGCGTGGCGTTTGTAAACTTCGGTCCAGGGTTTGTCCTTGTATTCGGGGTGAATCCAGGAATCGGGCGTGCCGCTTGCGGTGGTGATGGCGCGCCCGGGCGTGCCGAGCCATTGCATGCCGCCGTGAAGTCCGCCGCCCGCGGGATAGGCTTGCGCGGGCAGTTCGAGGACGGCGTGCGGAGTGTCGTAGGCGAGGTAGAGGAAGAAGGGTTTGTTCGGCGCGTTTTGCTTTTGCTCGACGATCCACTTTTTTGCGCGGGCGGTGAACAGGTCGGTGGTGTAACATTTGTCGAGTCCGGCGGTGACGTCGTTGCGATTTTCCCAAACGATCAACGGGCCGCGCTGCCGGGCCTTTTTCTTAAAATAGATCGTCTCGACGGGGTAGTGTTCGTGACCGTCGATGTGGCGGATGTAGCCGTAATAATAATCGAAGCCGCGGTTGAGCGGATGGCTGGTCCAGTCGGGGCCGTTGCCCGCGCCTTGCAGCCCCCATTTGCCAATGGCGGCGGTGGCGTAACCGGCCTGCCGAAGCACGGTGCCGAGGGTGTGGTTTTCCTCGAGCGCCTTGTCGAACTGGTTGTTGCGGACGGTGGCGTGCCCTTGGTGGACGCCCTGCATGAGCGAGGCGCGCGAGGCGACGCAGACGGGCGCGGCGACATACTGGCTGGTGAAGCGCGCGCCCTCGGCGGCCATGCGGTCGATGTTGGGCGTGCGATGCCAGGGGCGCCCGGGATTGTCGTCGGCGCGCCGCTGATTTTGGTAAAACACGCCGACGTCACCATAACCGAGATCGTCGGTGAGAATGAAAATGATGTTGGGTTGTTGCGCGGGCTGGGCGGTTGCGGAGGCAAGCGCTCCGAGACCGATGGCGGCTGCGGCAGTGAGGCGGGCGGCGGGATTCATGTCGGGTTGTTTTTTGGAGAGGCAATAAAAAGAATGATGACTCCGGTCGCGCCAGACTGAATGCGCATGGCGGCGCGCCGTTTTTGTGAACGCCGTTTGAGCGGCTCAGAACCGCTGCAATTGCGGAAAATATTTTTTGTCGTTCACGATCGGCTTGGTCGGCTCGGTGTCTTTTTCGATCGGCTTGATCTTCAACGCGGCGTGCTCGGGGATTCCCGTTGCAACCGACGCGGGTTGCTGATCGCCGACACCTTGGAAGGTTGTTCCCGCCGGGGCAACGGGCGGTGGCGGTGGCAGCACAATGCTCGGGCCCGTCGCCTCAAGCATGGGCTGCCCCATCATCGCGGCGAGATCGGCTCCGCCCGCCGCGCGCGGCGACACATTCGCCGGCGCGTCGCCGGCGCCGGTATCCGCCGCATTAACGACACCGCCCGCGCTTGGGGGCGTGTCGCCGGAAACTGCTTTCTGCGCGGCGGCGGCGATGCCTGCGGCCGCGGGCGAGGCATCCGCCCATTTCTGCAAATATTGCACCAGCGGATCATTCGCCGCTGCGGCGTTTCTATTTTCGGGATTGTTTTCGATATCGCGGTCGCGCTCCGATTTTTCGTTCAACGCACCACGCGCGCTCCCGTCCTCGCGCTTGCCGAAACGCGCCTCAAATTCCTTCTGCCGCTTTTCATCCGCCTCGAGCTGGGCCATGCCGTCAACCAGCCAGTTGGGCGAGTAGGCCGCGCTCCCCGGCAATTGGTGCGCGACATTGTTGTTCGTCGTCGCCGGGGTCATGCGATCACGCGGCATCCGCGAAGCCGGCGCGTATTCGTTGACGGAGGGATGCACGACCGACAGGCCGCCGATACGATCCGGCGCGAACGCGGAATCGGCGGCGCCCGTGTTCAGGCCGGTTTGCGGAACCGGCGCGGGGGCCATTGCCTGCAACTCCTTGCCCGCGTTCGACGGCGATGGCTGCGGTTGCGCATCCGCTTGCTTTTGCCCTTCGTTGCCGGACAACGGCGTGATCGCCATTGCGAGGACGGCACAGACGACGGGGACTTGGACGCGAGGGAAAATCATGTGGGCAATCATTGAGCTTGCCCCGAACATGAACAATCCCGCGCCCCGTGGCAAGCCGCATCCCTCAACCTGCGCAAATGCGAAAAAACGTGTCGCATTGATTCAAATGGATGCTTTTGTTGATGGGAAATTCTCTTAACAACATCCGACATGAAACTGCGTCCACTCACAGGAGCCATCACCGCCCTCGCAACGCCATTCAAGAACGAAGCCGTCGCCTACGACGACTTGCGCAAGCTGGTCGAGTTTCAAATCAAATCGGGCATCAACGGCCTCGTTCCCGTCGGCACCACCGGCGAGTCCCCCACCCTCCTCCACGACGAGCATCTCGACGTGATCCGCGCCGTCATCGAAACCGCGCGCGGCCGCGTGCCCGTCATCGCCGGCACCGGCTCCAACTCCACGCACGAGGCCGTCGAATACACGCGCTTCGCGCACGAGGCCGGGGCCGACTCCATGCTCCTCGTCGCGCCCTATTACAACAAACCCAGCCAGGAGGGCCTCTACCGGCACTTCGCCGCCATCGCCGAGGCCACCGACCGGCCGCTCATCCTCTACTCAATCCCCGGCCGTTGCGGCATCGAAATCGGCGTGCCCGTCGTCGAACGCCTCCGAGCCAAGTATCCGCACGTCCGCTACATCAAGGAAGCCGGCGGCTCGGTCGATCGTGTTGACCAGCTCAAAAACGCGCTTGGCAAGGACATCACCGTGCTCAGCGGCGACGACAGCCTCACGCTCCCCTTCATGTCGGTTGGCGCGGAGGGCGTCATCAGCGTCGCCTCAAACCTCATCCCGCGCCAGGTTGTGAAGCTCACCGCGCTCGCCCTCTCCAACAACTACACCGCCGCAACAAAGCTGCACCGCAAGCTCTACCCGCTGTTCAAGGCGCTCTTCATCGAACCCAATCCCGTCCCCCTGAAAACCGCGCTCGCCCGCGCCGGCATCATCAGCTCCGCCCTCGTGCGCTCGCCCCTCTGCGAAATGTCCGCCGCCAACGAAAAAATCCTGGCCGCCGCGCTCGAAAAACTCGGCAAAGCATAAGGAGTCGAAAGGCCGGAGCACCAAAAGCCTAAAATAGAATAACCACGGAGGACACGGAGATGCACGGAGACGAAGAAAAATCACCGACAGTTTCCCACGATTTCTCCGTGTTTCCCAGTGTCCTCCGTGGTTAAAATCAGAAACTCTAAACCTCCAATTTCCAAGTTTAAGCTGAAAGTTTAAGATTCAGGTCCTCTGGTCTCTGGCTTTCCGGCATCTTCCTCCTGACTCCTGTATCCTGACTCCTTCCTCCTTTTAAAAAAATGTCACTACGCATCTCACTCTTTGGCTCCAAGGGCCGCATGGGCCATGCCATCATCAACGCCGCGCAACAACTCGGCCACACCATCGCCGCCACCGTTGACCTCGGCGACGACTTCGACGCGGGCGCGAAAGCCGGCGATGTGCTCATAGACTTCAGCTCGCACAAAATCACGGGCGACATCATCCGGCTCGCCGCCGCCAACAACAAGCCGCTCATCATCGGCACCACCGGGCACACCGACGCCGAGAAAAAAGCGCTCCTCGTCGAGGCCGCCAAAATTCCCTGCGTGTGGTCCGGTAACTATTCCATCGGAGTGAACCTCCTTTTCGCGCTCACCCGCCGCGCCACCGCCGTCCTCGGCGCCGACTACGACACCGAGGTGATCGAGATGCACCACCGCTTCAAAAAAGACGCCCCCAGCGGCACCGCAGCGCGCCTCCTCGAAATCATCCTTGAGGAACGCAAACTCGCCGCCGACGCCGTCCGCCATGGACGCGAAGGCATCACCGGCGAACGCACGCAATCCGAAATCGGCATGCACTCCCTGCGCGGCGGCGACGTCATCGGCGACCACACCGTCATGTTTGCCGGCCTCGGCGAACGCATCGAACTCACGCACAAAGCCAGCGACCGCGCCATCTTCGCCCGAGGCGCCCTCCGCGCCGCCGAGTGGATCACCGGCCAGCCAAACGGCGTCTACGACATGCAACGTGTTTTAGGCCTGACGGCCTGAAAAAGGAGTCAGAATACAGGAGTCAGGAGTCAGAAGTAAAAGGTCAGAGGCCGGAGAGCCAGAAGGCCGAAAGATTAAATCTGATCCACACCCTCAACCTCATCTTGAACCTAAAATAACGCAGTAGCGCCCCTCTGCCTAAGTTCGTTTCCCTCTTCTTAATGTCAAATATCCCACTTCGTTCGGAACACTCTTCACTCTTCTTCGGCTCCTGACTCCTTTCCTTCAATGATCGTCTCCATCCAAGGCACACTCGCCGCCGCCACACCGCTCCACGCAACCATTGAAATCAACGGCCTTGGCTACGGCGTGAACATCCCCGTCACCACCGCCGAAAAACTCCCCGCCGCCGGCTCCAATGTGAAACTGCACACCGTGGCGATCTACCGCGAGGACTCGCAAACGCTCTACGGATTCGCAACCATCGAAGAGCGCGATTTTTTCCAGCTCATGATCAACAATGTGAGCGGAATCGGCCCCAAAAGCGCGCTCACAATCATGAGCAAGCTCTCGCTCGCCTCGCTCGAGTCGGCGATTCGCATGGGAGACATCGCGACCCTTTCAAAATGCCCCGGCATCGGCAAAAAAACCGCCGAGCGCCTCGTCGTCGAACTCCGCGGCAAACTCGGAACGGGCACCGCGACCGGTGATTCGCCAATCGCGACAAACGCATCCGGCGAGCCCCAGCCCGCCGGTGATTCGCGCATCCGCGACGCAGTGCTCGCACTCGCCGCGCTCGGTTACAAAACCGCCGCCGCCGATGAAGCCATCCGCCGCGCGAACCTCGCCCTCGGCCCCAAGGCCACCACCGAGCAACTCATCAAAAAAGCGCTTGGTTAATCGGCAAGGTAGCACGGACATTCCTGTCTGTGCGGGTGCATCCGCGCGAACCCCCATTGCATTTTCACCACATCACCTCGCATCGATCCGCACGCGCCGCGCGTCGCTGTTGGCGCGGATTTCCGGCACATACATTGCCTCGACCTTCACCGGCAGCGCGCGGAAATCCCCCGGCGTGATCGCGCGCATGGTGAAACGGATTTCCCATTCGCCCGCCTCGACATGATCGAGGAAAAACGCGCTGTGGTCGTCGTGCTCCTCGCGGTAAATGCGGTGGCCGCGAACGCGCGCAGATTCGTCATCAAAATCATCGTCGTCATCGTCATCAAACTCGTCGGCGATGGGATCTTTTTTTCCATCAACCCGCACAAGCCGGGCATCCCAGCCGCTGCGCGCGTTTATTGGTTCGCAACCAGCGGGCTTTGGCACGGCGATCATCACGTATTCGAGGTCGTTTGGAACATCCAGTTTGACACGGGCCACCACTTGTTCGCCGGCTTGCGCCGCATTTTCACTCCCGCTCATTGGCATGGGATCAATGCGCACGGCTCCCGTCACTGTGCGGGTGACTTTTTGGCGTGTGAAGTCGCGCGAAACAGCGACCAAATGACTCGCTGGTTTCAGCGAATCGCCGCGCGCCCACGCCGTGGCAAGCGCCACGGCGTAAACAGGTGATGAACCGGAAAGGCGCCGGAGCGTGATCGCATTATCATTCTCCCGCAAAAGAGGCGCGTCGATTGGCAGCTCGCATGTCTCGCCGGCAAGCAATGCCGCAAGGTCGAGCGTTATCGTTCGCCATGTGTTCCCGTTGATCAGAATTTCCATTTGCGCGCCAGCAGACTCACCGGCGCGTTGCTTCATATATTGATTCAATGCGATCAGCGCGAATGCCGTGGCGCGCGTGTTCTCCCATGCCGTGCCGCGACGGTTCAGCACGAGCCAGTTCACAGCGGGCTCGACATGCGGGTGCGCGGCGTCAATCCGAAGCAGGGCAATCAACATGAGCGCGGTGGATTCAACGGCCCCGTCTGCCGCCCTCCAGTAACCGGATGTCGAGCCCCAATGCACCGTGTCGCCCATGCCGTCGGCGCGAACCCGTCGCGCGCCGTTTTCAAGATTGCGCAACAACACCGCGCGTTGATCCGGCGAGGCAAAACGCGAGGAGGCAAGCAGCAGGCTCGCGCGTCCGGCGGAGGAAAGTTTTTCGCGCTGCTCGTAAACACGTTCAAACACATCCCGCAATTCCTTATCCTCATCGTCCTGTTGCTTGTGTTTGTCCAAGCGCAAGCCGGCGTGCGCGACCACGCCAAGCATCCATGCGCTTGTGTCGTTCGGTATTGTTTTGTCTTTCAATATCAGTTCTTCAATCGCCTCGTGTGTCCGGTCGCGCAAATCTTGGGAAACGGCAATTCCAGCTTCCTCCGCCAATGCCAGTCCCCACGCCACATAGACGGTCATCCACGCGTCAGCCCTCCGACTGTCCGGCCACCAGCCGAATCCCCCATCGTCCCGTTCCGCCATCACAATGCGGTCGAGTCCGCGCCTCACAATATCATCGAGCGATGTCCGCGTTTTCCCACCGGCCATGATGCGTTTTTCCAGCACGTCATTTGAAACGCCCAAGTCCGCAAAAGTTTTTCGAATCATAACCGCCGGCAAAAACCGGCTCATTGTCTGCTCCACGCACCCATACGGATAATTAATCAAATAAGGCAGCGCGCCGAACATCGCGCCCGCTTGGTTCGGGCTGAGTTGTAACGTCGCGTTCAGGCGATTCCGATTCAGTTGCGCGGGCAATGTCAGCATGAATGTGTGCTCTTTCGCATCACCCGCGAGTCGCGCGCTGGTTGCGATTTGCTGGCTGACGCCGTCCTCGAGCACGGGTATTGTCAGGGCCATTCCATCGGTCTCCGATTCGGTTTTTGCGGTAAGCGTGAATGTCGCGTCGCCCGGCCACGTCGCCATTACCTCCGGCCATGTGACCACAGTCTCCGCTTGGACGGGAATGTTTTTCCTCACCGGACCAATAGTCATCCCCAGTGGAAACATCGCGGCGCCGGATGGCATGACAAACGCCTCGGCTGAGACCGCCGTGTCGGTGCGATTGACAAGCCGCGCGGAAATCATCGCCCGGTCTCCCTCAATCAGGAAGCGCGGAGTTTGCAGGCGGGCCTGAAACGGCAGCGTGGTTTGCGTGAAAGCCCGCCCTGTGCCGAACCGGTTTCCATCTATGTCGACAGCCAGCGCGCTAATGCTCCAGCGCGTCAGATTATCGGGATAATTGAATGCGACACTCGCCCGCCCTTGCATGTCGGTCAGGACTTCCGGAGCCCAGAAAGCCGTTGACGAAAAATGCCGCCGGATGCGCGTGGACATGGTGCTCGACATGGCATTCGCCGCATGACCAAGCGATTCTCCATCATCTAAGCCAAACACCCGCCCCACTTCAGTTTCATGCAGCAACCCGCCAAACGACATCGTTCGACCCGAGGGATTCAGTAACGCGCCCGGCCGCGCGTCGCGCAACGCCAACGGCCCCGTGTGCGCGCGTCGCGACATCGTGCGGGCGATCTGCGCCGGGGCGCAATGCCACATTGTCGAAGCTTCCATTATTTCCGGATTGCGCGCGTCCCCGGCAAGGGCGTCCACGGCCTGGTCGCTGACTGCGACGGCGATCTCGGCGACCGCCGGACGTCCGTGCGAATCTCGCACCATTATTTGCGCCTCCGCTCTGTCGCCCGGACGCGATTTCTCCGGCACGGGTTCGATATCCACGCGCAGCCGCGTGTCCACACGCTCCGTAATCTCCACATAGCCGGAGTCCATGTTGCTTCCCTTGGCATCATAAAAAATCACATACATCACGCCACCGAAAACCACGGGCGCGCGATCCAAGCAAACAGAAGTCACCCGCCGTCCGGCGCCCTCGACCACACGCGTGATGATCTCATTTTCCGCATACAAAACGAGCACCGCGCGCGACACGTCCTTTGGCAGCACAACCAGCGTTCGCAGAGACTCGCCGGCCCTCCATGCGTCAAGCCCGATCACTTTGCGAGCATCGGGAGGCAGGGCCAGTTCCGTCGTCATATCATCGGCCACCGTCAATTGCGGAGCATCCCTGCGGAGCGAATAACGCATGTCCAAAGTCTCGCCATCCGTCTCCAACCGCACGGTGTATAGCCCCTCGCGGGGCGGAGTAAACGGGATCGTCACGTTGCCGTCCGCGCCACCGCTCGCGTCAAAAACAGCAACCTCGGAAAGCTCATACTCGGACATTCCCAACATGCGCGCCGGGATAAAATCCCTCTTGTCATCCTTCGCGGCAAACCGCCGCTTCGCAGCATCCAGTTCATCCTCAAACACAAAGCTCCCATCCGGAGCCCGCCACTTCGGACGCCATTTTGCCTCCATCACCCGCGCTTTGCCGGAAAACGCGCAAGGTTCGCGCGCAGCATTGATAACCCCGACCGTGAACACCACGCTTTCCCCCGGCCTAGCCAAGCTGCGGCTGGCCTTGATAGAACCAACCGATACCGACGCTGCGCGCGCCAGATAAGCACTTGTCCTGGCTGTGACCGAGGGCGAGCCCTCCAGAACCACGTCAGCTTTCACGCCCACACGTCGAAGTCCTCGCACAGCGGGTTGCGGCAAATGAAGACGCGCTTCGCCATTCGAGTCCGTGATGAGCTCAATCGGCATATCCGTGTGCGTCTCCATCCAGTTTTTGAGCAAACGGCGCGCGTCCGGGCCGATGTCTTCCTCGCGCTCCACATCGGCATCAATCGACACATGCACGCGCGCGCCACCCACGGGGCCTCCGGAGTAGTATCGGGCGCGCACCGCAAACACCACGTCCGCGTCAGGTTGGGCGACAGCCTCGGGATTCAACCACACGGTTTCAGCCTCGATTCCCGATACCGCATAATTGTCCACATGAAACGCCCGGGGCAATTCGATCGTTTTTGACGACGGCGCATCGACGAGCGATAAACGCATTCGCACATTTCCGGGCTTGAGCGCCGACGGAAGCCGCAAGTCCCCGTGCGCAGTTCCATATTTGTTCAGCCTCAACGGGAGCCCATCAATCAAAGTTTCCTCCCCGTGCTCCACGGTGAGCGCAAGATTCGCCCGGCATGGTTCGAATCGTCCGTTGTTGCGTTCCCGTGCGACTATTTTCCAATGCACCGTCTCTCCCGGACGATAAAGAGAGCGGTCAAAAAACACATCGGCCCACACATTTGGCCGCAACACACCCTCGTGGCTCTCCACGCTGTTTGGCATGAATTGGTTTTCGCCGAACCAAACAGGCTGCCCGTCGACAAGCGCCATGAGAGTTGCCCCCCAGTTCGACTCAAATTCGCCCTTTCCTTTTTTGTCATTTGAAACAGGCAGCGTCGCATACCCCTTGTCATCAGTGACCGTCTCCCATTTTTCTTTTTCGCTCAAAATACCGATCACCTTCGCCCCGGCCACCGGCTCGCCCGAATCATTGTGATAGACGAACAATTTTTTCGGCCCCTCGGTGTGAAAAACAGCGATAGCCCGCACACTTGTGACAAAAATATCCGCAACACGCTCCTCGGGCTTCTTGCCGGAGCCTGTAATTGAAATTGTATAAAACCCCGGAGGCAACTCCTCCGCTATTTCGGTGGACTGACGCACCCACTGCATCGAACCGGCAGGAGATCCGCGCAAGGTGAGCCGCTTCATTACCGTGCCGCCATCACGCCAATTTTTTTCTCGCTGTGCTTCAATTGAAATCCCCGCTCTCCACAAGCCCCACCAATCCACGGGGCGATAAGACTCCATCGGAAACCTGAGAAGCTCGACCGTAAGTTCGCCGCAATTTGCCGTCGCATAATCAATGCGCAACGGCTCGCCCGGCGCGACGTAATCGGGCGCGTCAAGCAACAGTATTGGACGCGTCCACCAACCGATGAGCTTTTCCATCATGGTGCGCGTTTCACGGACAAAACGATCATCAGGAGCGCCGGCAAGCGCGTCGATCAACGCCGAAGCCTGTGCCCTCAATTTTTCCAAATCCGCCGGTGTGTCGGATTCGACAACAACCGTCCCCGCCGCACTGCCCTTAAGCGTTTGAAGGACAAAAAACCTCGCGCGAACCACGGCGTCCCATTGTGTGTTTTTTGAAATCTCAACGGCAAAGGCCCAGCGATTGTCGCGCTCCTTCGCAGACACATCTCTGGAGTCCGTGGAATAGTGCGCGTATTGCAAAGCGCACCATGCGCGATCATCCGCGGAAAGTTCGTCCAACCGTGAGGATCGTCCAAAATTTTCGATAAATTTCTCGCGGTATTCTTTGCGCAAACTCGCATACTCGGGCGCTGTGTTCGCCAGTCTGCGAAGGCTTCTCACATACGCATCCGTATTCTCTTTTTCAGGTGTTTTTGCTCCGCAGTAATCTGAAACTTCCAGTAAATCGCGTATCATGGCTGGATAATCATATGCGCCTGTCCGATGAAATTCGACACGCTCCTCAATGACAGCCAACCAAAAGGCATCCCGCTCGCGATACCCCTTTTCATAGGGAGCGAGCAGTTTCCCAAACATAGGCTTAATTTTCGCCTCGTTCCTTGAGCGCGCAGGCCAGTTCCAATCGTCCTTGGAAAAAGTCCGCCACTCCGCTCGCGCCAGCCACAACTCGCACCAGCGCCGCGCCTCGTCGTCGGGCGCGAGTTTTTGCGCTTGTGCATAGGCGTCGCGCGCCAGCGCCCAGGATTTTTCATCGTCGAAACGTTGCGCCTCGGCCAGTTGTGCTTCGTATGTTTTGTCCGCGCCTGCGATTGGAGCCTGCGAAAAAATTACGAAGAAAAATAACAATGCGAGGCGACGAGTGATTGAGGGGATTTTCATGAGGCGAGGAGTGTCTGATGAGAAGACGACCAACTTTCGCTTTTCTTAATCACAAAGACAATCGCAGACATCGCCCCTGCCCTTCCCCTTGCCAAAACACCCTACTCGCGCACCTGGCCGGTGCCTTCAACTAGGAACTTGTAGCTGCAGAGTTCGCGCAGGCCCATGGGGCCGCGGGCGTGGAGGCGGTCGGTGCTGATGCCGATCTCGGCGCCGAAACCGAACTCAAAGCCGTCGTTGAAGCGCGTGGAGGTGTTCCAGAAAACAGCGGCGCTGTCCACGGCCGCGAGGAAGCGGCGGGCTGTCGGCTCGTCGCGCGTGATGATGGCGTCGCTGTGCGCGGAGCTGTCGCGGTTGATTGTTGCAATGGCGGTTTCGAGCGAATCGACCACGCGCACGGCCATCACGTAATCGAGAAATTCGGTGCGATAATCCGCCTCGGTCGCGGCGGTGTGAGGAATGTTTTCCCCTGCAAGAATGGCCGCGCTCGCGGGGTCGCAGCGGAGCGAGACGTTTTTGGCGACCAGCGCGCGCGCCACCCGGGGCAGCAGCGTTTCCGCCGCGTCGCGGTGCACGAGGAGTTGCTCCGCGGAATTGCAGACGGAGACGCGGCTCGTTTTTGCGTTCACTGTCACGCGCTCGGCAATGTCCGCGTCGGCCGCGGCGTCGAGGTAGACGAAGCAGATTCCGTTGTAGTGCTTGAGCACGGGCACGGTGGCATTTTCGGTGACGAAGCGGATGAGCGACTCGCCGCCGCGCGGGATGATGCAGTGCACGTATTGGTCGAGCTTGAGCAGCGTGTTGAGCGCGGCGCGGTCGGTCGTGGGGATGAGTTGCACGGCGTCGGCGGGCAGGCCGGCGTGGCGAAGCGCGTCGGGGATGAGCGCGGCGAAGGCGGTGTTGGTGTTGAAGATTTCCCTGCCGCCGCGCAGGATTGAGGCGTTGCCACTCTTGAGGCAGAGGATCGCGCAATCGATGGTGACGTTGGGGCGCGCCTCGTAGATAATGCCGATCACGCCGATGGGCACGCGGACGCGGCGGATGCGCAGGTCGTTGGGACGCGTGGCGTCCTCCAATACCTCACCGACCGGATCTGTCAGCGCGACAACCTGCCGCACGCTTTCGACAAGCTGGGCGATGCGCGCGGGTGTGAGTGTGAGCCGGTCGATTTGCGCGTCGCTCAAGCCGTTGTTTTTCGCCTCGGCGAGGTCGCGGGCGTTGGCGGCGAGAAGCGCGTCCTGTGAAGAGGCGATCAACTCGGCCAGGCGTGTGAGCGCGGCGTTTTTCTGTTCGGGCGTCGCCGTGGCAAGGGCGAGCGATGCGGCGCGGGCGCGTTGGGCGATGGTGGTGACGAGTTGTGCGAGATCGGCGGACATGATGTTGAAAAGCATGCAATTTAGCGTTGCGCGCCCCACATGCAAGCGGAGAGCGGAAGCCGCGCTTGCGTCGGCGGGCTGGACGGGTTTGTTATGCTTTCTTCATGAGCAATTCCGCAGATTCCACGAACACCGCGCCAGCGCCCATTCCCGTCACCGTCCTCACCGGATTTCTCGGCGCGGGCAAAACCACGCTTCTCAATCGCATCCTCACCGAGCAGCACGGCAAAAAGCTCGCCGTCATCGAAAACGAATTCGGCGAGGTGGGCGTGGACAACCAGATCGTCGTCCAGACCGACGAGGAGCTTTTCGAGATGAACAACGGCTGCATTTGCTGCTCGGTGCGCGGCGACTTGATCCGCATCCTCACGCGCCTCATGAAGCGCAAGGACCGGCTCGACGGCATCATCATCGAAACCACCGGGCTCGCCGATCCCGGCCCCGTGGCGCAGACGTTTTTCACCGACGACGAGATGCGCGCGAACTTCCGCCTGGACGCGATCGTGACCATCGTGGACACGGCGCACATACTCCGGCACATCGACGACTCGCCCGAGGCGAAAAAACAAATAGCCTTCGCCGACGTGCTCGTGCTCAACAAAACCGATCTCATCGCCGCCGCCGAACTCGACGCGCTCGAAAAACGCATTCACGCCATGAACGCCGCGGCCAAAATTTACCGCGCCAAAAATTGCGATGTGCCGCTCGACGCCGTCATCAACATCGCCGGCTTCGATCCGGCGCGCGCGCTGTCGGTCGATCCGAAATTTCTCCAGCCGAGTTATCCGTTCGAGTGGGCCGGCGCCTACAAACTTCCCGCCGGCACGCACAAGCTCGTGATCGGCCACTGCCATTGCCACGAGCACGGGCATGAGGGTTGCGATCACGAACACGACCATGAGCATGAGCACGCGCACGGCGACGAACATGAACACGGCGACGGGCACGAGCATCACCACCATCATCACCACGGCAATCCGGGCGAGCTCGATGTCGTTGTCGCGCCGGTGAAATCGCTCGACGAGGCGGATATTGACGCGGTGGTGAAAACCACGGTGCTCACGTTTTCCGATTGGGAAAACAATGTGCGCGACGGCGACGCGTTCACGCCCGGCGACACGCTTCAACGCCTGCATCTCGGCGAGCATGAGCACGGGCATTTTAAGTTCACTGTCACCGAGCCCGGTTATTACCTTGTGTTCGAGGGCTGCGGCGAGCATCCGCTGCACATTTATCCCGAGGGCGCGGGCGAGGACGACAATGTGCGCCCGGACTGGCAGCGCGATTTTGAGCACACGCATTCGCACGAGGACGATGTTTCGTCGGTGGGCATCAACACGCCCGGCGACCTCGACGGCCAGCGCCTGAACGCGTGGATCAGCGAATTGCTGCGCACCAAGGGCAACGACATTTACCGCATGAAAGGCGTGCTCAGCGTGAAGGGCTCAAACCGCCGCCTCGTCTTTCAGGGCGTGCACATGCTTTTCGACGCGAAGATGGACCGCGAATGGGCCGCGGGCGAGACGCGCGCAAACACGCTTGTCTTCATCGGCAAAAACCTGGACCGCGCCGCGCTCAACGAAGGTTTTAACAAGTGCCTGGCGTGAGCGATGCGAAGTAGCGCGGACTGCCAAGTCTGTCTTCAGTTCCACCGCCGTTTTTCGGAGGCGGACCAGGCAGTCCGAGTCACGTTTATTCCTTGGCGCCGGGCCGGACCATGGTTGTCGGATCGAGGGCGCGGTCGAGCGTGGCAGCGTCGAGCAGGCCTTTTTCGAGGACGACTTCGCGCAATGTCTTGTTTTTTGAATACGCCTCCTTCGCAACCGCGGCCGCGGCATCGTAGCCGATATGGGGATTGAGCGCGGTCACGAGCATGAGTGAGCGGTCAACGAGTTCGCGG
The DNA here is from genome assembly GCF_029504735.1 of Ereboglobus sp. PH5-10. GTDB lineage: Bacteria > Verrucomicrobiota > Verrucomicrobiia > Opitutales > Opitutaceae > Ereboglobus. The sequence goes on from NZ_JAQFIP010000002.1 coordinate 213,117, forward strand.
CAGCGCCCGGGGTCGGCCTCGATGCCCTTCACGCAGGCGTCGGCAAACTGTCGCGCGCCGGCGGCCAGGCACCGAATCGAGTCGTGCAGCGCGTAGGACATCAGCGGAAGCGTGACGTTGAGCTCGAAGTGTCCGTCGCGTCCGCACATGGCCACAATGTTGGCCATGCCTTGCGTGTAGATGCAGACTTGCACGAGCATTTCGCTCATCACGGGATTAACTTTTCCCGGCATGATCGAGCTGCCGGGTTGCGTGGCGGGAAGTTTGATTTCCTGCAGGCCGCTGCGCGGGCCGGAGCCGAGCAGCCGGATGTCGTTTGCGATTTTTGTGAGCGCCGCGGCAATGGCGCTGAGATGGCCGGCGGCCTCAACACAATCGTCGCGCGCCGCCTGCGCCTCGAAATGGTTTTCCGCCTCGTAGAAAAGGATGCCCGTTCGTTCCGTGAGAATGCGGCAGACTGTCGCGGCAAATTCGGGATGGGTGTTGATGCCGGTGCCAACCGCAGTGCCGCCGATCGCAAGTTCGCGCAGGCAGGCGATGGCTTTTTCCGCGCGGTCGGCGGCCTTCTTGGCTTGCGCGGCGTAACCCGAAAACTCCTGCCCAAGCGTGACGGGCGTGGCGTCCATCAGGTGCGTGCGCCCGATTTTCACAACGCCGTCGAAGGCGCGCGCCTTTGCGGCGAGTTCGGTGTGCAGGTGCTTGAGCGCGGGCACGAGCTGCGCGTGCAGCGCAAGCGCGACCGAAACATGCAGGGCGGTGGGAATGACGTCGTTGGATGACTGGCCGTGGTTGACGTCGTCATTCGGATGAAGCGGTTTTTTGGAGCCGATCGGATTGCCCGTGATCTGGCTGGCGCGGTTGGCGATGACCTCGTTCATGTTCATGTTGGTCGAGGTGCCCGAGCCGGTCTGGAAAATATCGAGCGGAAAGTGCGCGATGTGCTCCCCTTGGATGATTTCCTGCGCGACCTGCTGGATGAGTTGCGATTTCTCGGGTGAGAGCTGCCCGAGCTGCTCGTTGGCGGCGGCCGCGGCGAACTTCACAAGCGCAAGGCCCCGAATGAAACTCTCGGGCAGCGGACGCCCGCTGATCGGAAAATTCAAAAACGCGCGCTGGGTGGACGCGCCGTGGAGTGTTTCGTCCGGAACGGACATTTCGCCCATGGAATCTCTTTCAATACGCATGGGTAAACCAATAACCGCTTTGACAAAAAAATCAAAGCGGAAGCCCGTTTTTGTCGCTGTTTGCCAAAAACTTAACATCGGGCGCACCGAACGCGCCTCGCGATTTTGGACCGACTTGAAAGTTACAGCCTTACCGGAATGCCGCAGGAGGCGAGGTAACCTTTCACTTGCGGGACGCTCAGCGTGCCGAAGTGGAAGAGACTCGCGGCGAGCACGGCGCTGGCGTGCCCCTCCGTCACCGCCTCGGCAAAGTGCTCCAGTTTTCCCGCGCCGCCGCTGGCGATCACGGGCACTGTCACGGCGTCGCTCACCGCGCGGGTGAGCGCGCAGTCGTAGCCATTTTGCACGCCGTCGCAATCCATGCTGGTGAGGAGGATTTCGCCCGCGCCGAGCGCGACGGCCTCGCGCGCCCAGGCAACCGCGTTGAGTTCGGTCGGGTTGCGGCCGCCATGCGTGTAAACGCGCCATGTCTTGCCATCGGGTTCGCGTTTGGCGTCGATGGCGACAACGATGCACTGGTTGCCAAACCGGTTTGACGCGTCGGCAACGAGCTGCGGGGTTTTGATTGCGGCGGTGTTGAGCGAAACCTTGTCCGCACCCGATTTGAGCATTTTCTCGATATCATCGACCGTGCGAAGTCCGCCGCCGACAGTGAGGGGCATGAAACATTTTTCCGCGGTGCGGGCGACGACATCGTGCATGATGTTGCGTTCCTCATACGAGGCGGTGATGTCCAGAAAAACGAGTTCGTCGGCGCCTTGCGCGTCGTAAGCCTTGGCGCACTCGACCGGGTCGCCGGCATCGCGAAGTTGCTCGAACTGCACGCCTTTGACGACGCGCCCGTTTTTAACATCCAGACAGGGAATGACTCGTTTTGAAAGCATGGCGGTTTGGATTGGAGGAAAAGGAGTCAGAATACAGGAGTCAGGAGAAAAAAGACTGAAGGCCGAAGTGCAGGAATCCCCGAAAGACTAGGCGAGTCCATTTTGCCTTGCTCTTTCCAATGGCGCGGCAGCGCCCGTCCGGAGGCTGACTCCTGACTCCTTCTTCACTCTTCAATTCTGGTGACGTCGGGTTCGAAGTTCACGATGAGGCGGTAGATGTTGCCGGGGCGCATGATGAGCGGATGGTCGCGCACAAGGCTCTGCAAATAGTGGATTTTGCCGTAGTTCGTGCAATAGTTGGGGTCGTCGGTCACCACCTCGGTTTCCTGCCAGGAGGCCTGGAAATCATCCTTTTGCACTGTGCAACGGTGCGCTTGCTCTCCGAGCGCGAGCGAGCCAGCCACGCGATAGCGAGAATGCGGCGCGGCGATGGCGAGCATGTAGCGGAACTTCGTAAGCGTGACTTGCTGCTTCACCGTGTAGGCGAATTCGCAGCTGATGCTTGGGCCCGCAAAATTCCACTGCACTTTCACCGAGCCGATGTTTTTTGTGAGTTCCTCGTCCTTGGTGATGAGTTCGGGTTGCTCGTAGCGGAAATAGAAGCTGTTGCGCAGTCCGAGGCCGGTCACGCAGTTTTTGCCGTAATACGCGGGGATCGTGACTGTGGTGTCGTCGAAGGTGAGCTCTGGGAGCATGATCGGCGCGTAAACATTGCACGGCCAGTCAAACACACCCGGGCAATGCGGGAAGGGCAGCGTGTCGGCGCTCGGCACCTTGCTGGAGCTGACGAGCGGGATTTGGGCTTGGATTCCGCTCGTGGGATCGCGATAGAGGAAGAGCCCCTGCTCCTTGCGGTTCGACTTGTCGAAGATGACGAAGCGTCCGGTGGGATTGGTGCGCACGGGCTCGGGTTTGATCGGCGCGGCGGGCATTTGCACGGTCTTGGCGAGGCGCGACCACTGGCAGAGGAAGCGCGCGGCGTCGAAATTGGCGATGCGCGTGGTATGGTGCTGATTGGCAGTGCGCTCGTTGTCGCGCATGTCGAGGAAGCCGTGCTCCTGGTCGAGATAGGTTTGGTAGAAGAACAGGAAGAGGCGGCGCAGGATATCGAAATACTTCGGTTTTTGATCCTCGGCGATCCAGCCGTCGCGCAGGCCTTGCAGAATGAGGCTGATGCAGTGCATCTGGCCGTAGGCGCCCGAGTAGCGGCCAAACGCCCAGCCGAGCCCGTCCGCGCGCACGAGGTCGGGCATCATTTTGATGTATTTCTCGGCGTAGGTGCGAAGTGTGGGGAGCTTGCGGTCGCGCACGCCTGAGTTGGCGTGGAGCTGGAGCGAGGAGCGGATGAACACGTAGGTCATCACACCGTAGAGTGAAAAGTTGCCGCCGATGCCGGGGGCCGCGTCGTCGAAAAATCCGGTGGAGCTGGTGGCGTTGATGCGCTCGACCATGCGCTCGATGAGGCGCGAGGTTTCGTCCTTCTTGGAAAGACCGAATGAGAAACGGGCGACGGCCTTGGCGACGTTGAACGCCTGCCAGTGGTTATCGTAGTCCGAGCGGTGGAGCAATTGTTTGTCGATGCGGGCGCGGGTTTCGTCAACAAGGCGTTCCCAAACGAGATTGCGCTCCTTGGACGGGCCGAAGCAGAGCAGGCCGAGCGAGGCGTAGGCGAGGCCGTTTTCGGCGGCGGGTTCGGTGAACATCTGCGCGGTGATGCAGCGCGCGGTCAGGTCAACGAGGTCGTAGCCTTTGAGCGTGGTGGCACCGGTGGCGCGGTAATACTCGCCAAGTGCAAGCGCGGCGTGACCGGGTTCGTCGGGCCGGGAGTGCTCGCCTTCAACAGGAAGAATAGTGCCTTCCGGCTGTATTGAGGTTAAATTGTGGGCCAGCATTGTGCGGGCCATTTCGAGACATTGCTCGGAGAAGCTGTGCATGAAGGTAGTAGGCTAATCTGTCGTGCGCACCACGCGCGCAACAATGAAGTCGTTAGTTTTGCCAGTGTTTTGGATGCGTGTGCAAGAGGTAATTTTTCGTAAAGTTAAAAAATTACGTCGCAAACGCGTGAATCGCTCGGGTTTTGCAAAAAAATGCGGGGTCGACTCGAAAGCCGTCCCCGCATGTCGCGATAAACGAAATGTGTTTGTGCCGAGCGCCGGTTACTCGAAGGTAGGGATAAGAACGAGTTCGTCGCCCGGTTGCGCAACGTAGTCCTCGCCATCGCTCCAGGACAGGTCGTTGACAAGGAATTTGAACGAGACAGGCCCGCTGACGCCGACGAGCGTGATCGACCAGAGGTCGTCGTTGACGCAATTCATCGAAATGCCCTTGTCCCAGCTCAAGCCGGCGCCGAGGCCGCGAATTGTGAGCGAATTGCCGAAACCGATGTCGATCTGCGCCTTGATCTTGATGATCGAGGGCTTCGGCTGCCCGGCCGACGCGGCGGCTTTTTTCACTTGCGGAGCAGGCGCGGGAGCGACCGCCGCGGCCGCCGCTTTCGCCACCTTGGGCGAAGTGACTTTAGCCGAGGATACCGCTTTGGTTTTCTTCTTTTTTGCCGGAACGGGCGCCGGCGCCGCTGGGGTAGCTTTGGCTTTTGTTTTTTTCTTCATGATTTGTATTCTCCGTTTTGATTAATCAGGCAATTTTTTCGCCCAGACGGCGTTTACTCTTAATTAAATGCCCTTCTCTGCAATAGTTATTTGCAGTCAACCGTATTTGATATTCGTTTGCGCGGCCGCGTAAAAAAATTACTAAAACTAAAACGCGCGCGAAGCCGCCCTGCCTTACTTTAATTTGCAATCCACCACGACCGGGCGGTGGTCAGACAAAAACGATTTCACCACACTGCACGAGGCGTTGGTGCAGGACGGCGGCAGAAAAACAAAATCCAGCGTGCGCTGGGGCAGCGGCGAGGGATATGTTTTTTCACCCATCGGAAACAAACGGTAGTCGCCGTGCCGCGAGAAATATTGAAACAGCGACCGCGTCGCGTCCGCCGTGTGCGAGGGATTGTTCAAGTCGCCGCACACAATCGGCTGCACCGTCCACTTCGGACGCATCTCGGCGGATTTTTTTGTGAGATACCCCATGAGCATTTCCACCTGCTTGATGCGGTGCGCGCGCGACCGGTGGTGCAGGTGCATGTTGACCATGGGGACGCGTTTCCCGCCCACATCCAGCTCAACGAACAAGAAGCCCTTCTCGCCCAGTGTTTTTTTTCCGAACGCAATATTCTCCGAGTCCAGAATCGGATGCTTCGACAAAAACGCATTGCCGTAGTTGAAGTGAAACAACCCGTCCCTGCGCGTGTTCACGCCGAACACCGCATACGGAAACCGTGTGAACCGCCTCAAGTATTCCAGGTGGTCGAAATGTCCCGCCCACGAAGAGTCCTGGTCAATCTCCTGCAGCGCGACGACGTCGGCCTTGAACGTGGACAGCAGCTTCGCGATCTTGGTCAGTTGCGAACGAATCCGGCGCTGCGAAGACAATGCCGAAAACGGCCGCAGCCCGCGGCCATGGGCGATATTGTAAGTGACGATGCGCAACGAGGACATTTGTGAAACGGAAAACGCGGGCTTCAACTTCCGGAATTGAAAATGAGTCCAAGTGAATACTCCGCCCCGCGTTTCATCTGCAACGAGAAACCATGATTATTTTATGCGACGCCCGCCGCCGGGTGTGATTAAGAATCCGTGGGCGGGGCGGTTGCAGACTGCCGCTATCGCTCGAAACACCGTTACCGAGCGCGCCCCACGGCAGAGGCAGTTTACGGTTTACAGTTTTCAGTTAACAGTTTCGGCTCCGCAACCTCCACGGCACAACAGCGCCAAACCGCGAATTCCGACTCCTGACTCCTTTTTCATCCATGCACCGCAACGACAACCGCACACCCGATCAACTCCGTCCCATCACGCTCGTTCCCGACATCGCGCCGCACGCCACCGGCTCCGTGCTCATCGGCTTCGGCAACACTCGCGTCATCTGCGCCGCGACCATCGAACCCAACGTCCCCAACTGGATGAAACAGCAGGGCGTGAAAGGCGGCTGGCTCACCGCCGAGTATTCGATGCTCCCCTACTCCACCCTCGACCGCAAGTCGCGTGACATTTCCAAGGGCCGCATCGACGGACGCACCGTTGAAATCCAGCGACTCATCGGTCGCTCCCTCCGCGCCATCATCGATCTTCAGAAACTCGGCCAAAACACCCTCTGGATCGACTGCGACGTGCTCCAAGCCGACGGCGGCACCCGCACTGCCTCGATCACGGGCGCCTACCTCGCCGCGCGCCTCGCCGTGCAAAAACTTATCGACGCCAAAAAGCTCGCCGAAAATCCCCTCCTCGATTCCGTCGCCGCCGTGAGCGTTGGCATCCACGAAGGCAAGGAACTGCTCGACTTAAACTATCTCGAGGACAAGGACGCCGAAGTCGATTTTAACGTCGTGATGACCGGCAAGGGCCAGTTTGTCGAAGTGCAGGGCACGGGCGAGGAAGCCACTTTCAGTAACGACCAGCTCCAAGGCCTCCTCGTCCTCGCCCAAAAAGGCCTCAAGGATTTGGCCGCGCAACAAACCGCGTTTTTGACGAAACAACTGCTGGGAACGGTGAAGATCGGGTGAGGCGCGAAAAACACTATCGTATTAATCGTTTCATTGAATCTACCGGAACAGTATACATCGAACAGGTCTGTGGTTTGCCACAGCGATTCAATGTATATCGACTATTTCAGAAAAGAAAAACATCTGATTAGGGCAAGGGGAGTAGATACAAAATGAAAATATAAATTGCTGTAATAATTTATATGCCTCGCAAAAAACAGATTCCCTATCGCAATCAAAGCCCCACCGGTTGGTGGATATATGAAGAATCTAAACAACAACTCTCTGTGTTTGATGATGAATATCACGATGAGAGATAAGTTTTTGAAGCGAACCGCACTTCTCTTTTCTTTGCTCGTCATCGCCGCAAGCGCCTCCGGCGCACTCCCTAAAATCACCCCCGCCCAAACCATTGCCGCAGCCCGCGCGCAAATCGGCGTCACCACTTCCTATGATCCGGCGTATCGAAAAATCGGATACCCGAACGGCGATGTGCCCATCGACACCGGCGTGTGTGCCGACGTGATCGTGCGCGCCTTGCGCAAGCAAAACGCCGACCTCCAGCAACTCGTCCACGAGGACATGCGCGCCAACTTTTCCGCCTACCCAAAAATTTGGGGGCTCAGCAAAACCGACAAAAACATCGATCACCGCCGCGTTCCCAATCTTTGCACCTATTTCAAACGCGCCGGGAAATCCGTTGCCGTCACCGACAAAGCCGCCGACTACAAGCCCGGCGATATCGTCGCGTGGAATCTCCGTCCCAAGGGCTCGCTCCCGCACATCGGCATCGTCTCCGACAAAAAAGCACCCGACAGCACCCCGCTCATTATTCACAACATCGGCTCCGGCACCCGTGAGGAAAATATCCTTTTCCAATACCAAATCACCGCCCACTTCCGGCTGTGACCAACCTCACACCCATTGATCCATCCCAATTTGAGGGAAGAGCGAAAGATTGAGCGGTTTGTTTCGGGTTAAAAATTAACGCGATTGCGCAAACACCCGCTTCGCATTGCCGCCTAAAACCGCCTCAAGTTCCATCTCGCTCAACTCGCCTGTGCGTGCTTCGGCGATGAGCGACGCCATCGAATCAGCGGCGTTCGCGTCATTGTTTTTTGGATACAGAACAAGCGGATAATCCGTTCCAAACAAAACCCGTTCCGCGCCCGAGGCATCCGCCATCTCGCGCCAAATGCCCGCGCTGGTGTTCGCGCCATACGTCAGCGGCGACGCCGCCGTGTCATAAAAAATGTTTCCGAGGTTTCGCACCGGCTCACTCCATTCCGCATCCAGCGGCAACCGCGCCCCCCAATGCGCCAGCACGAAGCGCGTCCCCGGATGCCGCAGCGCCCAGCGCACGAAATCTCCGATGGGCGTCTCCACCTTTCCCGGATAATTTCTTCGTCCCGCCTCGCCCGCCGATTCGGTGACGTGCATGCACACCGACAACCCCAGCTCGCCCGCAAGCGCCAGCGCCGCATCCATCGCCTCCCGCGCCGCCGCATCGGCCATCACGCCCTGCGAATGTGGTGACAATTCACCAAGCCCGACAAACCCGGCCTCCGCCGCGCGCCTCACCGATTCGCGCGCCGCCTCCGCTCCCGCGCCCGGATGCAGGGCCGCGCACGCGCTCAGTCGGTCCGGATGCGCGCGCACGCATTTTTCATAAAAACCATTCTGCCATTCGCATGTCTCCGGCCGCTCCCAATACCATCCTTGGAGCACCGCGCGCGCCACGCCCGCCGCATCCATCGCGCGCAGCAATTCATCGACGCTTGGAAACTCCTGCACGCGTCGCCCGTCCTTTCGCGTGCGCGTGCACAGCACCGCCCAGTGCGCCTCGCCGCGCGCCGCCGCCCATTCAGCCGGAGCCGCGTTCAGCTCCGGCGGATACAAATGCACATGCGAATCGACGATTTCCATTTGCTTGGTTTCAAGACGAAAAAGTCATGCGGAGCCATTCCCAATTCCAAACTTCCAAGACTGTGACCGCCCTATCGTTTCAGCGGACGCTCCGGATCAAAATCGGGCGCCTCGAAATCGCTTTGTTCCACCCACGAGGTCCTTATCTTGGCGCGTTCGTTTTTGTTCATGAAGCGATTGTATAAATTCCTGTTTTTCGATGCGTAGGGATATTGGTCGAAAACATCGCCGCGTCCCTCCATGCGCGGGTCGTTTTGCCTGCGCAACTCGGCAAACAAACACTCTTTCATTTGCGACAACCGCGCACTGTGCTCCGGCGCGCGGGCCAGGTTGTTCATGCAATCGGCATCCGTTGACAGGTCATACAATTCCTCCTCCGGGCGCATTCCGAAATTGAGCTCCCACATCCAGTGATTAACGCCCCGTCTGTTTTGCTCGAGGATTGCGGTCTTGGTCGGGCCGCCGTCCGTGTTCAAATATCCGGTTACCGGATCGCACATGGGCCAGCGCGCGGGCTCGAAATTTTTCAAATATAAAAAACCGTCCATGTGCAGGCCGCGTATCGGGTATCCGGTGTCATTCGGACGCCCCAGGTCGTGCCGCTCCTGTCCGACGAGCAGCATTTCCCGTCCCCGCGCATTGTTCTGAAATATATCCATCAAACTCCGCCCCTGAACCGGGGCCATGATTGCCGCCTGTGGAGCTCCGCTGGCGGCCTCGATGAATGTCGGGGCGAAATCTATGAAGCTCACATAATCGTGTGAAACACGTCCGGGATTTTTTATGCCGCGCGGCCAGCAAATCGCCAGCGGCATGTGCACGGATGCCTCGTAGGCGGTTCCCTTCATCCGGGGAAACGGCATGCCGTTGTCGGAAGTGACGACGATGATTGTGTTCTCCAACTCACCCGCGCGCTCCAACGCCTCCAGCATGCGTCCGAGGTGCCTGTCGAAATGCTCCACTTCCAGCGCGTAATCGAGCATGTCGTTGCGCACGGTTTCGGTATCGGGCCAATACGGGGGCACGCGATCAATCTGCGCCGTGTTTTTGCCACCGACGGCGACACCGGAGCCGTATTCATATTTGCGATGGGGCTCGCGCCCTCCATACCAAAAGCAAAACGGGCGTCCGGGGTTTCTCGATTTTAGAAACGACTCGAAGTTCCCCGCGTAGTCGATTGGCGAAATGCCTTTTGTCGGCGGGGTTGCCTTAACCCCATTGTATTCCGCGCCGGTTAATTGCCGACGCGTTCCATCCTCCGCAGTCCCCGGATCGCCCGGACTCCACCCTTTTCCCGTGAAGCCGGTTTCATACCCCATTCCGGAAATCGCCTCCATGAAGGTGCGGTATTCCGCGGGAAAATAACACCCGTGGTTCGCCGCCGCTCCGAGCTGCCAGCTGTTGCGCCCCGTGAGCACCGCCGCGCGCGACGGCGCGCACTTGGCATTCGGCGTGTAGGCGCGCATGAACAAAACACCCTCCCTCGCCACGCGATCAAACGCGGGCGTGCTCACCCACTTGCAACCATACGCCGACATGTGCCCGAACGACGCGTCATCGGCGATGCAAAACAATATGTTGGGCCGGCCTGCCTTGTTGGCATCCGGCTGCGCGACCGCGCCGGACGTGAACAGCAACGGCGCGGCCATCGCGCACAAAACGCCACCCGCGGTATTTTTGACAATCTTCATGTCGGTATTATTTTTTGGGCTCCTTGATAATCTACTCCCTCGGCGCCTTGATATCCCCGCCGATCGTTTGGTGAAGCGCGGCCATGCTGCCCTGGTTGATGATGATGACGCCGCGGATCGGGCGGTCGAGGTCGAGGATGATGGTCAACACCGAGCAAATGGCCATGACCAGAACGACGTTTGGCCAGAAGATGCGCGTGCTTTTTAAACCGATGCCGTAGGCGAGCGTGCCGGTGGCGCAGGCCGAGACAAATATCAGCAGCCAGATGATCGCCTCGGGAATGTGATTGCCGCGCGCGGCGGTGCGGTCGTTTTCGTCGGAAAACACGCGGGTGAGTGTGTTCATGAAGTTTACGATTTGGTCCGCGCCGACGCCGGCCTTTTCGGTGTTGGCGCGTTCGAGCAATCGCACGGTCTCCGCCCACATTTCATTTTGCAGGATGTTTGTGCGGTCGATGTTGTCGCGCATCTGGTCGGCGCGCGTGCCCGGCGTGTAGTATTCGGCGCGCAGGCCCGTGTATTCGTAAATCCGCTCCTTCATTTTTTGCGCGCCATCCCTCGGCAGGAGATCCGCGAACAGGTGGGCGGTCTGAAGGTCGTTGACCTCCTGCCGCAGCAAATCCTGCCGCGTGTTGAAACGCCCGAGCGCCATGCCGAAGGCGAAACCGAGCATCAAAGCGACAAGCCCCAGCAGCGTGCCGCCGAGCGCGGTGACCTGGCCGCTCAGATGCTCGCGCGCATTTGCGGCGCGCCGGCGCCCGTAGCGGAACGCGCATTCGGTGACGAGCAACAGAAGCGCGACCAGAACAATAAAAAACGCGGCCTCGTGGAAATAATGGAAAACTTCAGGCAATGGCTTGGGCATGGCGAAAAGGATGAAGTTGAGGGTTGTTGGTGAAATACACAGTCGATGGTTTGCCGGGAGGCTGTTGTTTGACAATCCCTATCACCGCGCGGGTGCCGGTGTTTTGGCGAGCATCTAAAAAGTTAAAAATGAAAACTAATTGACAAAAACGACTATCTTAATGACCTACCCATAATTCTTTACGATGAGCCATAACGCCCTCCCCTCCCCACCCTCGGACTTGGCCGATGTTGCCGGACAATTCATGCTGCACGGGCAGTTCCTGGGCGCGCAACCCTACGGTTCCGGGCATATCAACGACACCTTTGTCGCGCGATTCGACCAGTCGGGCGCGCCGGTTCGCTACATCTTTCAAAAAATAAACCAAAATATTTTCAAGGACGTCGCGGCGCTGATGGACAACATCGAACGCGTCACCAGCCACGCCTCGCGCCGCGCAAAGGAAAAAGGCACCGACGCCTCGCGCCGCGCGCTCACCCTTGTGCCGACCCGCGACGGACGCTCCCATCTCAATGCCGCCGGCGGCCACGCCTGGCGGTGTTACCTTTTCATCGAGAACGCGCGCACCTACGACATCGTCGAAACCCCGTCGCACGCGCGCGAGGCGGCCCGCGCCTTCGGCACGTTTCAAGGCCTGCTGAACGACCTGCCCGGCGGGCGCCTGCGCGAAACCATCCCCGATTTTCACAACACGCGCAAACGCTTCGAAAACTTCCAGCGCGCGCTCGCGGACGACGCGCACAACCGCGCGGCGAATGCGCGCGATGAAATCGACTTCGCGCTAAAGAGCGAATCCATGGTGGACGTGCTGCTCAACCTCCAGAAAAGCGGCGCGATCCCCGAGCGAATCACGCACAACGACACCAAGATCAACAATGTGATGCTCGACGACGCCACGCACGAGGGCATTTGTGTGATCGACCTCGACACCGTGATGCCCGGCCTCGCCCTCTACGACTTTGGCGACATGGTGCGCTCCGCGACAAACTCGGGCGCGGAGGACGAGCGCGACCTCTCCAAAATCTCCATGCGCATGCCCTTTTACGAGGGGCTTGTATCCGGCTACTTGAGCGCCGCCGGCTCATTCCTGAACGAGGCCGAGCGCGCGCACCTCGCTTTTTCGGGCAAACTCATCACCTTCGAAATCGGCCTGCGTTTTCTCACCGATTACCTTGAGGGCGACGTGTATTTCAAAACAAAACGCCCCGGCCACAACCTCGACCGATGCCGCACGCAATTCGCCCTCGCGCGCAGCATCGACTCGCAACAATCCGCAATGGAAACCATCACCACACGCATCGCAAACAAGGAGACCTCACAATGAAAGTGCTCATCACCGGCGGAGCCGGATTCATCGGCAGTCACATCGCGGAACAATTGCAAGGACGCGCCGAAGTGCGCGTGCTCGACAGCCTGCGCACGGGATCCGAAAAAAACCTGGCGGGCATGAGCGTGGAGTTCATCGAGGACTCCATCCTGAGCCGCGACGCGCTCCGCGCGGCCATGCGCGGCGTCGATTATGTGTTTCACCTCGCCGCGCTGATCAGCGTGCCCGAATCCGTTGAGCGTCCGCACGAATGCGTTTCCCTCAACGTCACCGGCACGCTCAACGTCCTCGAGGAAGCCGCCGCCGCAGGCGTGAAAAAGCTCTTCTTCGCCTCGTCCGCAGCCGTCTATGGAAACAACCCCTCCGTGCCGAAACTCGAGACCATGCTTCCCGAGCCGCGCAGCCCCTACGCCGTGACCAAGCTCGACGGCGAATACTACTGCCGCCAGTTCGCCGAAACGGGGCGGCTCGACACGGTCGCCTTCCGGTTCTTCAACGTGTTCGGCCCGCGCCAGGACCCCGGAAGCGCCTACGCCGCAGCGGTGCCGATCTTCATGCAAAAGGCGCTCGCGAACGAACCGCTCACCCTCTTCGGCGACGGCGGGCAGACGCGCGATTTCATCTATGTGAAAGACCTCGCGGCGGCGTGCATCCAGGCCGCCACCACTCCCGGACTGTCCGGCGTGTTCAACGCGGGTTACGGCGGGCAAATCACAATACTCGAACTGGCGCAACGCATCATCGCCATGTCCGGCTCGCGCTCCGATATCCGCCACGCGCCGGAACGCGCCGGCGACGTGCGCCATTCGCGCGCAAACGTGGACGCGTTGCGCCAGGCGGGTGTTCCGCTGTCGGGATCGCTTGAGACGGGGCTGCGCGAAACGCTCGCGTATTACAAGGCATGCCACGAAACCCGATAAAAAAGAGCGGCGCGCGCGCAAACGACCGGGCTTCGCTCAAGGCAGCCTGCGATCGAATCGGCAAATCGCTCAACCGGTTGGTCAATCCGGCCGACTTGTTTTCCGGCGCGAAACTGGAGGACGCCGCGGTCGCCGACAACATCATCATTTTCAAGCGCACCTCGCCGGACATGCTGCGGCCGCGCGGTGTGACGCACAATTACCATCATCGCTACGAATTGGTGGTGCCGCTTCAGAAAACCGGACGCATTCATGTGGACGGCGTGCCGTATCAACTCACACCCGGCATGGCTTGCCTGATATTTCCGCACCAGTTTCACCATTATCTGGACATTGAGAAAGGGCCGATAAAGTGGGTGTTTGTTACCTTTGAAATGAAAAATGCCGCCACCCTGCGGCCCCTGCGCAACTCGCCGCGCAAGCTCGGCGCGCGCGAAATCGAAGAGCTCGACGCGCTTATTAATGAATATGCATCGCCCGCCGCCGCCCCCGGGCGCGGCTTGAATTTGGTGCTCAAGGTTTCCGACTTTCTGCAACGGCTCGCCAAATGCAGCGAAGCCGATTGCGTGATTCGCAACGACGGCGAGGAGTCGGACACGCGCGGCGCGATTCTGGAAAAAATCAACGCCTACGTGCGCTCGCACCTCGGGGAGCCCGTAACCATATCCGATCTCGCCGCGCACACTGGCTACTCGATTAGTTATTTGCGGGCGATCTTCCGCAAAAACCTGGGCGTGAGTCTCGGCAGCTACATGCGCGAATCGCGACTGTTGATTGCCGCGTCAATGCTCGGCGATCCGAACCGCGGCAGCATTGAGGAAATCTCAAGGGCGTGCGGATTCGAGTCGATCCACGCATTCAGCCGCGCCTTCAAAAACGCCATGGGCATGGCGCCGCGCGCCTACGGAAAATTCGTTCAGACAAACAACGCCAAATCCTCCACGTAGGGGCGTCGCTTGCGACGCCCGTGAACCGCTTTGGCAGGGCGAACCGTCCCGGTGAGCCGCCCACAGTCTCGGCTCACCGGGACGGTTCGCCCTACCCCAAACATGCCGCGCCAAACATTAAATAAATATTTATTCCGAATGTTTTAATCGACTCAGCAATTCCTTGCGTTTCACATGCGCGTTATGAGTCCCCGTAAAACCTTCCTCGTAGTGTCTGCCCTGATTGGCTGTTCGTTATCCGCCTTCGCCGGATCTTATGTGCCGAAGGACAACGAAATCCAGTTTCGCATCCTGCAAACCACAAAGGACAAGGCCCTGCGCGAAGTGGCATCGACACCTTTCACGCGGCACGAATACAGTTTGCTTAAGTCGATCGACTTGGATGCCGCCAAGCCTTCGCACGAATATTTCGGCATCGGGGTTTCGATGACCGACGCCAGTTGCTGGCTGCTTTCGCAGATGGATATCGAAGCCCGCCACAAAGTGCTCAAGGAGGCGTTCAGCTCCCGCGGCATGAACATCTCAATGATACGCCTCAACTGCGGATCGAGCGACTACGCAACCGAGCTCTACAACTACAACGATAACGAGGGCGATGTTGAGATGAAGAAATTTTCCGTGGCGCGCGACGAGGCCTATATGATTCCGATCATCAAGCGCGTCCACAGTTACCGCTCCGACTTGTTCACCTACGCGGCCGTGTGGAGCGTCCCGGGTTGGATGAAAGATTCCGGCGCCATGTGCGGCGGCAGCCTGCTCGACAAATATTTGCCGTCGTTCGCGGCCTATTGGACGGCCTATCTCAAGGCCTACAAGGAACGCGGCGTTCGCATCGACGCCGTCTCGGTGCAAAACGAACCGGGAACCGACCAGCGCGGCGGCTGCCCCGCGACACTTGTCTCCGCAAAACAGGAAATCGAACTGGCCGGAAAACTGATGCCCGCGGCGTTCAAGGAGGCGGGGCTCGACACGGAAATATGGTTGTATGACTGGGATTACGAGGGTCGTGATCGTGTGAACCAGATGCTCGCGGACCCCGACGTAAAGCGCAACGCGGCGGCCGTGGCATGGCATCCCTACGCCGGAAAGCCCGAGATGATGCGGGAAGTTTTGAAACAAAACCCGGGCACGAAAATGCACCTGACCGAGCGCGGCCCCAACCTGGCGCTGAAAGACATCCAGACTCCGAAATGGTGGTCGGAGGTGATTTTTGGCGCCCTCAACAATGGCTGCTCCTCCTTCACCAGTTGGAATCTGCTCTTGGACGAGGACGGCCAGCCCAACACCGGAAGATTCCCTTGCGGCGGTCTCATGTCGATCGACACCGAAACCGGAAAAGTGAGCAAGAGCACGCAATGCGCCGTGTTCTTCCACTTCAGCCCCTACGTAAAGCGGGGCGCGCAGATCATGGCCATTGAGCAGCCGGACGACGCGCTGACCGCCATCACATTCAAAAACCCGGACGGCCAGTTTGTGATCGTCGTTGCCGCCGGTGAAAACCCCAAGGTGCGCCAGCGCTTTCAGGTCAAATTCAAGAACCAGTATCTGGCCGTCTGCCTGCCGCTGAACAGCTGGTCGCTGACAACCGTCATCATCGACAAACAATAATTATCTCATCGCAACGCCGGGAGAGAGCGCGCAGTGGCGCGCCCTTGCGCGAAATTTATCAAGAAAACTTCTTGATGCGGTCGGCGACGTCCTGGCGGAAGCGGTCGATGTGGGCGAGCGTGTATTCGGAAATTGAATACTCGGGGTTTTCCACGAGCGGCGTCAGGTCCATGGCCCAGTTGATGCCGTCGTAAACATCGGTGGCGTGCGAGGTGTGGTAGGTGGCGTTCGCGAGGCGGCGGCCCGCCGTGGCGAGGTCGTAGCGCTTGCCTCCCGTGATCTGCGAGTCGAAGACGCCGACGAGCGAGGCGCCGATGTTCGGGTGCGCGCCGGTGTCGAGCGCGTGCTTGTCGGTGTCGCACATCCAGTCGAGGTCGCGCCAGACTTCGCAGCCGATCACTTTTTTCGGACGACGCTCCGCGGGAAGCGCGCGCAACGCCTTGAGGCTGTGCGAGAGCACCGCGATGTGCGTGTCGTGCTTGTCGGCGGGTTGGTGCAAATAGACGACCTCGGGCGTGCATCCGGCGAGGATTGCGGCGAGGTCGGCTTGCACGCCGGCGTCGGCCGGGTTCTTCACCGCCGCGCTGGGATGCGCGAGCTGAAACTGAATCGAATAATCGCCGACATAGGCGGCCTTGCGCTGCTCGCGACGGCGGATGCCCTGCATGGCCTCGTCGGTGTAATCCTTGTAGGGGCCCGAACGCGGGCTGCCCGCGCCGTTGGTGACGACGACGCCGGAAAACCATTTGTCGTCGCGACCGAAGCAGGCGGCGATGCCTTGGTAGGCCATGATTTCAATGTCGTCTTGGTGCGCGGCGATGCACAGGTGCGTGGTGCGCTTGAGCGCGTCGGCGGGCGCGAGGGCGGATTCGGGAACAAAGATGTCGGCTTCGTTGCGTGTGAATTTCATGATGAATAGGTGTGGTTGTTGGTTGTTGAAAATTGCCTGTTTTTGGAGTGCGGCGGCAGAGGGCTCAGAGCCCGGCGACGCCGCTTTCGAATGCGGAGAAAATTCGCAAATCGCTCAAAGCGGTGTCGCCGCTTCGCTCTGCCACCGCACTCCAAAGAAAAATCGTCGTCGTCATTTTTGCACGTCAGTTATCGCCGGCAGGCTGGCGGCGGCGATGGCCTGGCCATGGCGTTTTTCCTGCTCGCCGGGCGTGCGCAACGCGAGGCGCGTGGAGAGTTCGGGGAACTCCGCGTCCAGCACGGCGCGCGCGCGGTCGATGATGACGCGACCGCCCTCACCGGATGTCACGCGGCCGAGGATGAGGATGTTGCGCAGCTCGTAGAAATCCGCGTAGTGGGCGAGCGAATAGCCGAAGCAGTCGCCCACGGTTTCGTAGATGGCGCGCGCGCGCGGGTCATCCTTCGTCATGGCCGCCTGCACGGCTTCGAGTTGCTCGGGCATCGGCATGGTTTCGGGGAAGCCGAAACCGGCGGCGCGGGCGAGGCGCGCCACGCCTTGCTGCGAAAAATACTGCACGCCGCAACCGCCGTCGCCCGACCATTCATCGCGGGGCGCGTCCTCGCGGTAATCGATTGGCGTGAACGCGAGCTCGTTGAGCCAGGGCGTGATGCCGCCCTTGGGGGTGACGTAGCCGCCGGCCTGGCTGGTGCCCATCGAGACGCCGAGCACGGCGTTGTCCTTCATGAACATCGAGCCGGCGAGCGCGGTCACCTCGCCGTCGTTGGCGACCTCGAAGGGCACGCCGCCCCAGCGTTCGCGCAGGTCGGGAAACATGCGGCGGATTTTTTTCTCAAAAAGCTCGGGTGTGATGTTGCGGAAAAGCGACGCGACACGCACCTCGTTGTTCACATACACGCCGGCGGAGCTGCCGCCGATGGCATCGACGCGAGGCAGGTGCGCGGCGGCGCGAACAAGCAAGTCCTGCACGCCGTCGATGTGATACGAGGGATCTTTTTCGAAATACGGACTCCACGGGATTTCCTCGGAAAACACCACGCGCCCGTCGATGAGCGCGGCGACTTTGCGATCGCTTCCGCCGAGGTCGAAACCGATGCGGCAGCCGTCGAGATGCCCGCCAACCGAAAGCTCGTCCTGAGACTCGGATGAGGACGCCGCGTTCGACACATCCGCGCGGGCGACCTCGAAGGGTTTCCCGTAAATCTTAGCCCCCATCATTTCGCAGTCGAACGCGCGCTCGCCCTGCGCTCCGTAAATGCGCTTGAGCGGCTCGACCAGCTCGTCCGCGCCCGCGATGAGCACACGGCAGCCGCCGCGCTGCCAGAGGAGAAACTTGATCATGCGCTCGATGTGGCGGAGCGTGAGCGCGGCCCGCGGATGACCCGCGGCGAGTGCGCGCGTGCGATGGGTTGTGCGGCCGCCATCGCCGCGCACGAGCGTGATTTCGACGTCGCGCGCGCCGTTGTCGTTTGCCACCAGCCGGCCGTAGGCGCGCGTCCAAAGCGAGGCGGGCACAAAGGCGGGATCGAGGGGAGGTGTGATTTTCGGACGAATGTCTGTCATGGGAAAAAATTATTGGATTAAAAAAACAGATGAGTCCGCGCTTGAAGCCCAACGGGCTTCTGTCCTCTAGCCCGGGGTTGCGAGCGCGGCGAGCTACCCCGGGAATAATAAACATGACAACCAACCCCAACGGGGTTGCGGCCTGTTTGTTCGCCATGCGTTCGCAAAAGATGCAACCCCTTCAGGGTTGTGTTTTCTCTTTCAACAAACCCAGGGTAGGCGCTCGTTCCTCGCGCCAACCCCGGGCTAAGGGATTCATCCCCGTTGGGGATGAGAGGAAGCGCAGTTCGAGTTTTCATGGCGGAAAATTTCAATGGATAATGACGGACGCGATCAGCCCAGTTTGATGCGTGTGGAGAGCCGCAGCGTGGCAAGCGTGGCGAGCACCGCCACGACGCAGAGCACCGTGCCCAGCGTCGAGCGCCCGTAGAGCAAATTGCCGATGCCGAACAGGGCCGACCAAACCGCAAGGCAGCCGACCATCATGCACAGCAGGCCGGTGGGCACATCCCACTTGCCCTTCGCAACGGACGACGCGGGCATCGCAGCGCTCACCTTGCGCCAGCCGGGACCGCCCGCGCGGATTTTTTCGCAGAACTTCGCGAGCACTTCCTGCGGCTCGGGTTGCGTGAGGAATGTCACGACCAGCCAGCCGGCGGTTGTCAGCAAAATGCCGAGGACGAGCTTCCACGCGCTGTAATCCATGATTGAGAACCAGCCGCTCTCGCGCATGGCCGCCTCGATGCCGAGATGCGGCGCGCCCCATTGGAAGAAACAGGCGACGGCGAAGGAGACGATCATCGCGGTGATTTCGCTCCACGCGTTGATGCGCCACCAGAACCAGCGCAGGATGTAGAGCAGCCCGGTGCCGGCGCCGATCTGGAGGAGAATGTCGAAGGAATCCTTCGCGTTTTGCATCCAGAGCGCGACCACCCCCGAAAGCGCGAGCAGCGCGAGCATCGTAAGGCGCCCGACGAACACGGCGTGGCGCGGGCTGACGTCCTTGCGGATGAAGCGCGTGTAGAAATCCTGCACCACGTAGGAGGAGCCCCAGTTCAGGTGCGTGGCGATGGTGGACATGTAGGCGGCGATGAGCGAGGCGACGATCAGCCCGAGCCAGCCCTTGGGCATCTTGGAAATCATGCCGGGATACGCGATGTCGTGCCGCAAGAACTGCTCGTCCACATTCGGAAACTCCCGCGCGAGACTGCCCGTTCCGGCGGCGTCGGCGCGCGCCTGGCGCACCTCGTTGCGCACGGTTTCGCCGAGTGTCGCGTCGCCGCTTTCGTAGCGGGTGACGAGATCCGGATTCGCGGCGAGCCACGTGCGCGCGGCGGCCTGCTGGTCGGGCGGGGTGAGCGGAAACTGCGTCAACGAAACGAGCGCGACGATGATCCACGGCCAGGGGCGCACGGCGTAGTGCAGGAAGTTGAACAGGAGCGTGGCGCCGACGGCGTTCTTTTCGTTTTTCGCCGAGAGCATGCGTTGCGCGATGTAGCCGCCGCCGCCGGGTTCGGAACCGGGATACCAGACGTTCCACCACTGCACGGCCACGGGCAGAATCAACAACGTCATCAGCGTCGAAAGCCCGCCCTCGCGGTCGGGAAACATCGCCATGCGCGCCGAGACGTCGGCGTTGGAAAACAATTCACCCAGCGACGAGATGCCGCCGACCTCGGGCGACTTGACCGCGTAAACCGCCGCAAAAATCGCGCCGACCATCGCCACGGAATATTGGTAAAAATCCGCCCAGATCGACCCGGTCAGTCCGCCGAGCGTCGCGTAAACCGCCACGCCCGCCATGGCCCACAGCAATGTTTCCACAGGCGAAAGGCCGAAGAGCACCTGCCCGATCTTGATCGCCGCGAGCGACACGGTGGCCATGATCATGACATTAAAAAACACGCCCAGATACAGCGCGCGAAATCCGCGCAGGGCCGCCGCGGGACGTCCACTGTAGCGGATCTCGTAAAAGCCGAGGTCGGTGTCGAGCGCCGAGCGGCGCCAGAGTTTCGCATAGACAAAAACCGTCAGCATGCCCGTCAGCAGAAACGCCCACCACACCCAGTTGCCCGCCACGCCGTGCGTGCGCACGATGTCGGTGACGAGGTTCGGCGTGTCGCACGAAAACGTGCACGCCACCATCGAGACGCCGAGCAGCCACCAGGGCATGGAGCGGCCGGAGAGAAAGAAGTCGCCGGCGCTGCGGCCCGAGCGGCGCGCGGCGGCGGAACCGACGAGCACCACCGAGATCAGAAAGCCGGCGATGATCGCCAAATCGAGAGACGAGAGGTTTGTTAGCATGGGGAGTGTGTGGGTTTTCTTCTACAACTAGGAAGCAATGATGCGTATTGAGACAATTAATTATCGCGCCCGCGCGGGCGAGCCGTCGGGACGACGGTAGTTGGCGTTGACCTTGTCGAGATAACGAATCGCGGAAGGCAGGCGCTTTTGGAAGCAGCTCCAGTCGCGCGCCTCCTTCGGGCTCCACGCAACCTCAGCCAGCGCGAACATGCGCGGATACAGGTTATACTCGGCTCGGTTCCAATCGAAAAGATACTCGCCCCAAAGGTTCGCCTGGCAGCCGAGCACTTGCTTCTCGCGCTCCGGCGGCGTGCCCTCGGGAATGGGCTCGAAGTGATACGCCTTCTCCAGCGTGACGAGCCGCTGCGGACGGTTGCCGGAACGATTGAGGGCAGGCTGCTCGTAATAGGGATCGGCCAGCTTGTCGTCGGCGGAGGCGAGGTAGTCCAGGTAACAATGGGAGTTTGGCGTCATCACGACATCGTTGCCTTTTTCGATGGCGAGCCGCGCCCACTTCCAGTCGCGCCAGACCATCATCGTCGCGGTTGGCGACAGGCCGCCCTCCTGGATTTCATCCCAGCCGACGATGCGGCGTCCGCGCGCGTTGAGATATTTTTCGATGCGCGCGAGGAACCACGATTGCAGCTCGAACTCGTCCTTCAGATTGTTTTCACGAATGACTTTTTGCGCGAAGGCGGACGCCTTCCATTGTTTTTTCGGAGCCTCGTCGCCGCCGATGTGAATGTATTTTGAATTGGGAAACAACTCGCAAACCTCGTCGAGCACATCCTGCAAAAAGCGAAACGTCCCATCCTTGGGCGCGAAGATGTAGGGTTTCACGCCCCAGGTTTCGACGACCTTGGGCGCGTAGCCTTCGATGTCGCTGTTGCCGAGTTCCGGATAGGACGCGATGGCGGCGGCGGCGTGCCCCGGGATTTCGATTTCAGGAACGACGGTGATGCCGCGCTGATGCGCGTAGGCGACGATTTCGCGGACCTCGTCCTGCGTGTAATAACCGCCGTGCGGCACGCCGTCGGGTTTGTTGCGGTCGCCGGGCGTGGGAGAGTTGGCGCGCCACGCGCCGATTTGCGTGAGCTTGGGATATTTTTTTATCTCAATGCGCCAGCCCTGGTCCTCGGTGAGATGCCAGTGCAGCGTGTTGAATTTATACAGCGCCATGGCGTCGATCAATCGCTTCGCCGCAACCGGGCCGAAGAAGTGCCGCCCGTCGTCGAACAACACGCCGCGCCACTTGAATCGCGGCGAGTCGTAAATGCGCACGACCGGCAGCGTGACGCGCGCGCCGTCCCGCGCCACGAGCTGCGCGAGTGTTTGCAGCGCGTAAAACGCGCCGTTGCGGGCGGACGCCTCGATGCGCACGGCGCCATCCGCGGCGACCTCAAGCGCGTAGCCCTCGGGATGCGCGACGTGCGCGTTCGCCGAGCGCGAGGCGGAATCAACGCTGATTACCGGACGGCCCGCCGCGGTCGCCGTTGTCGGGTGCACCGCCAGGCGCAATCCCGTCCATTCCAAAAGCGTGTCCGCATACACGCGCCCAAGTGCGGCATCGGCGCACACAATGACATGCGCCGCGCCCAACGGCGCGTCCGCCTTCGCATCGTCGCGCACGATCTGCGCGGGACGCGGGATGACATTGATTTCACCGGCGGCAAGCCCGCATGAAAGGACAACGCACGCAAGCGCGCCGAGGAGTAGTTTGTGTGGAGTCATGGATGTGTGATGGGAGGGAAACGGAAACCAACTATTATTCCATCCACTGCCGGAACGGTTCGATCGCCTCGTAGTTGGCGAGGCCGAACTCATCGTAGGCGCGGGCGACGGCCTGGTTGTGCTGCTCGGCCTGCTGCCACGCCTCGCCCGCCTGCTGGCTGCGCGCGGGCGTCTGGCTGCGCTGGCTTTTGTGATGGCAGATGGATTGGATCTTTGCGGACAACTCCATCGGGCTCATCGGCACCGCCATGTCGATTTCGGCGATGTCCCAGATTCCCGAGGCGCCGCGATAAATCCACACGCGGCAATCGCGCCGCCAGGCGTCGTCGCGCGTTTTTTCAAGCGCCTGCCGCAGCACGCTGAAACAAATCGCGGGCAGCGAGCTCGGGTCCTCGGACGCGCCCGTGGCAAAAATCTGATGCGGCTCGATCTTGCGCAGGAGCGCCACAACCGCGTCCACATCCGCGTCGCCGATGCGGAACTGGCGGTAGCGGCCCTGCTCGTAAAACGGCAGGTCGAGGAAGACCGAGTTTTCCTTGGTCACGCCGCACGCGCGGACGGCGGCGCGCGCCTCCTCGCGTCGCAACGCGCCCTTGAAGCGGCGCAGTTCCGGCGGGTCGATGTCGAAGGCGGATTTCTCGTCGAGCTGCTGCCTGATTTTTCGGACAAATGTGTTGCTGGCTCCCTTCGCGTCGGAGTCCTCCAGCTCGATCATGAAGTCGGCATACGAGGCGGCCTCCTCGTCGGGCACGCCGAGGTTGCCCGATGTCTGGCAGGCCACGGTGACCTGGTGCCCCTGCTCGACAAGACGGCGGATGGTGCCGCCCATGCCAATCACATCGTCGGAAGGCTCGGGGCTCAAAACGAGCACGCGCTTCGGGTGCGGCGCGGCGCGCTCGGGACGATGCGTGTCGTCCGCGTCGGGCTTGCCGCCGGGCCAGCCGGTGATGGTGTGCTGGAGTTCGTTAAAAATGCGAATGTTGAGGATGTAGGCGGGTCCCTGCTCCGTGAGCAAATCGGTCATGCCGTGCTCGGTGTAATCGTCGTCGAGGAGCTTGAGCACGGGCTTCTTGACCTGCCTCGAAAGCCACACGACCGCGCGGCGCGAAATCGTCGGGGTCCACTCGACCGGGCCGACCAGCCAGGGAAGTTTTATGCGCGTGAGCTCCGACGCCGAGGCGCGGTCAACATGGAAGGTGACGTCGCCATGCTGCTGGAGAAAACTCGCGGGCAGCGCCTCCGAGGGCGCTTTCTCGGCGGCCTCGGCAACCACGCGCGCCTTGGCCCCGCCCCACGAAAGCAGGACGATGCGGCGCGCGTCGAGAATCGAGCCGACGCCCATGGTGATCGCGTGGCGCGGCACATTGGCCTCGCCGATAAAATCGCGCGCGGCGTCGCGGCGCGTCATGCTGTCGAGCGTGACCAGGCGCGTGCGCGAATCCGCGCCGGAGCCCGGCTCGTTGAAACCGATGTGGCCGGTGCGCCCGATGCCGAGCACCTGCAAATCGATGCCGCCGGCGTCCTTGATTTTCTGCTCGTAGGCGCGGCACCACGCAAACACCTCCGCGCGCGGCACCATGCCGTCGGGGACGTTGATGGCGGACGCGGGAATGTCGATGTGGTCGAAAAGCTGCTCGTGCATGAAGCGCCAGTAGCTTTGCGAATGCTCGCGCGGCAGGCCGTAATACTCGTCGAGATTAAAGGTGACGACGTTCGCGAAACTCAGCCCCTCCTCGCGGTGCATGCGAATCAGCTCGCGGTAAAGGCGCACGGGCGTCCCGCCCGTGGCGAGCCCGAGGACGACGGAGCGCCCGGCCTTGGCGCGGGCGCGGATTAACCCGGCAATTTCGAGGGCGAGCGCGCACGACGCCTCGTCGGCTGTATCATGAATCTGGATACGGATGCGCTCGCGTTGCTGACTTTCGGTGGTGACTTGGTTCATGTGTGGCGTGTGACGTTAATGACGTTAAAAAAGCTTGCCCATAATAGCCGCCGCCGTGTTCATGTGAAATGGCAAAAACGATTATGTTTTTAACAAAAATGACAAAAGCTGTGAGCGCCATGAACGGTGGTGCGAACCCTCCGGGTGAGCCGCGACAATTTGAATATCGTTACATAATTTCGGCTCAGCCGAAGGCTTCGCCCCACCCCCTGCCCCATTCCGCACCATGACCCCCGACCTTAAAAAAATGATCGCCCTGCTTCCCTCGCCGAAGCACCCGCTGCGCGGACGCCGGACGGTGCCGCTCAACCTGCCCGAAAACATCATTTGTTTTGGCCGGCGCGAGGCCTCCGCCCTCAACCAGCCACAACGCGGACGCGCGCTGCACCGCCGCTTCGTGCTCATGCTCGCGCTTCAAACGGGTGTGACCGTGCGCGTGGACGACCGCGAAATCACATTAAACGAAGGCGAGGGCCTGATGGTGTTTCCGTTTCAATTTCACGACTACACAAACCCCGGCGACGAGACGCTGCAATGGCTGTTCATCACGTTCGACCTTGTGGACGACGGGACGATGCAGGCGTTGCGCTACCAGCCGTTCGCGATTTCGCCCGCGATGCGATCACTCGCGACGGAGCTGGTCGCGACCTACTTAAAAACCGGCCCCTCTGCCAACGACCTCATCACGCTGCAACTCTCGCTCCTGCTCGCGCACATCCGGCAGACGAAACCCGCCTCGCAACGCCGCGCCAAGCCCACGCTCGCGCCGGGCCTCTTCACCAGGGTCAACGAAATCGTCGAGGACAAGGCGCAGCCGCCAAACGTGAAGGTGATGGCCTCGACGCTCGGAATCAGCGTGAGCCATCTGCGCGCGCGCTTCCGCGAATCGTGCGGTGTGAGCCTGGGCAAACACCTGCGCCGCGTGCGCCTGGAAAAAGCGCGTGGTCTCCTGCGCCTGAGCACGCGCCGAGTGACGGAAATCGCCGAGATGTGCGGTTTCTCGTCGGTCTACACCTTCAGCCGCGCCTTCCACACCGCCTACGGTGTCGCCCCCCTGAACTACCGCAAGGGCGGCCATGTGAAATTGCAGACAAGCCAGAGGAAGAAAAAATAACCCCTTCGCCTGCGCCGCGGAATCGCCGCCATGTTACGTCGCCCGAGGATGGGCTTTTTTATAGATGTCACGAAGGCGCGCCACGCTCACATGCGTGTAAACTTGTGTCGTGCTCAGGCTCGCATGGCCGAGCAACTCCTGCACGAGCCGCAAGTCCGCCCCCGCGTTGAGCAAGTGCGTGGCGTAGCTGTGGCGCAGCTTGTGCGGCGAAATCTCCAGCGGCAAGTCGGCCAGCGCGAGATAGCGCTTCAACAACAACTGCACCTCGCGCACCGTTATGCGCGCGCCGCCCTTTGTCACGAGCACGGGCGATCCCGGCGTTTTCCCCTGCGCGAAGCCGGCGCGAAATTTATTCAGCACCGCCATCGCCACGCGGCCCAGCGGGCAAAGGCGCTCCTTGTTTCCCTTGCCCAGAACGCGGGCGACTCCGCTCTCAAAATCAATGTCTCCATAATTGAGCGCCGCGAGTTCGCTCACGCGCAATCCGCCCCCGTAAAGCAGTTCCATCGCAAGCCGGTCGCGCCACGCCATGAACGGATCGATCGTCTCGTTTTCGAGCAGGAGCATGGGCCCGTTGAGCAGGCGGCGCATTTGTTCCTCGGTGAGAAATTTGGGCAGGCGTTTTTCAACTTTCGGCAACGGCACACCCGTGAACGGATTCGCCGCAAGCCGTCCCTGGCGCATCCAATACCTGTAAAACGCGCGCAAGCCCGACACATGATTGTGCAGCGTCTTTCGATCAAAGCGCGCCTGCGACTCGATTACGAAGTCGCGCACATCGCGCGCGTTGAGCGCCGCGAAGGTATCGTCACCGCGCGCCAGTTTCGCGCCCTCAATCCAGCGCCAGAAATCCTCGAACGCCTGCCGGTAGTTGCGCACCGTGTAGCGCGAGTAGCGGCGCTCCTTGGCTAGAAAATCGAGAAACGGCGCAAGCCAGTCGCGGGCGATGGCATCGGGGATGGGCGGGAGTTGGTTCATCGCGCGGATCAAATCTCAAGCCTGGAAATCCCAAGAAACGGCAATCAAGCGCCGGCGTTTTTTGTGATTCCAGAATTCGCGAGTTTCTCCTCGACCGCGTCCATCACCCCCGTCGCGTGCAATCGCAACGCGCCCTCCGGATCAAGCCCGCGCTGGCGGGCGGCGGCGGCGATCTCGAAAAGCATCCTGCCGAGCGCCGCCTCGTCGAGCCGGGAGGCGATCTCGTTTACGCGCGCGGCATCGACAATGTCCTCGTGAGGAAGTTTTTTCTTTTCGATTTGTTTCCAAACCGTTTCGGCAAACATGAGCGCGGGCAGGCGCGGCGGCAGGTCCTTGAAAAGTTTCTCCCTGGTCGTGTCGATCCCCTTGGCGGCCTTTTCCCGCAACTTGATCTGGTCCCATTGCGTGACGACCTTGTCCGGCGTGTCCACGCCGCCGTTGTCGGAGCCGAACACATGCGGATGGCGCCGGATGAGTTTTTCGTTTATGTCGCGCGCCACATCCTCGAAGTCGAACAACCCGCGCTCCTCGGCGAGGCGCGAGTGGAACACAACCTGGATGAGCACGTCGCCCAGCTCCTCGCGCATGTGATCCATGTCGCCGCGGTCGATTGTCTCAAGCAGCTCGCTCGTTTCGTCGATAAGGCAGCGCGCGAGCGTGGCATGCGTCTGCTCCTGGTCCCAAGGGCATCCGCCCGGCTCGCGCAGGCGCGCCATTGTGCGTTTTAGTTTTTCGATTTCGCTGGGTTCGCTCATGTTGGGATTGATACTCGCGCGCGCGCCGATTTCAAACGACAAAAACACACTTCCCTCGCAAATACCAAATCACCGCGCAATCCGGCGCCCGCACGACCATGCAGCATGTTTCGTGCTAGATTCTCCTTTCATCACTTGCCAGAGTCCAAAACCCTCTTTTCTTAACACTCATGCAGAACCTCAAACAAATCTCCACCGAGCTGCGCTACGACATCCTGCGCAAAATCGCCGAAGGCGGCATGGGCATCGTCTATGAGGCGGCCCAGCGGGGCGCGGGCAATTTTTCGAAGAACGTCGCGCTCAAGGTCATTCGCGAGGAGTATTCCGCCATCCCCGAATTTCAAAAAAACTTCATCGGCGAGGCGCGCCTCGTGGCCGACCTCATCCACACCAACATCGTCCAAACCTACCACCTCGGCAAAACCGGCAGCGGTCTCTACTACATGGTCATGGAGTTCGTCCGCGGCCCGCACCTTGAGCAACTCATCGAGCGCCATCATGCGCTCCGCCAGCACATCCCCATCGACATTGCCGTGTTCATCATCTCCCGCGTCGCCCGCGGCCTTGCCTACGCCCACGGCAAAACCGACAACGACGGACGCCCCCTCAAAATCGTCCACCGCGACATCGGCCCGAAAAACATTCTCCTCACCTTCGAGGGCGACGTGAAACTCACCGACTTCGGCATCGCGAAAGCCCTCGACCTTATGTATAACGAGGAAGGCAAGGTCATCGCGGGCAAGGACGAATACCTTTCGCCCGAGCAGGCCACCTACGCTGTCACCGACGCGCGCGCCGACCTCTTTCCCCTCGGCATCGTCCTCACGGAGCTTCTCCTCGGACGAAACATATTCCGCTCCGCCGACCGCCTCGAGTCGCGGCGCAACATCCTCTCGATGCGCATCCCGAAATTCGCAACCCTCCGCTCCGATATCGACGAACGTCTCGAGGTGATCATCCAAAAAGCCCTCCACCGTGATCGCGAAAAACGCTATCAAACCGCCGAGCAAATGCTCACCGACCTCGAGCTTTATCTTTACTCGGACCGCTACGGCCCCACCAACGAAAAGCTCGGCGTTTATATCAAAAAAATCATGAACTACGCGCCGCCCGGCACGCGCTCGCCCCTTCCTCCGCGCATGGGGCTGCATCAAAATAATAACCTGCAAAGATAAATCGAGCCTCGCGCACACCGGGGCAGTTTACACTCCGCATTCACGCATGAGCGGCAACCTCAACCAAGGACTCCAGCAACGCCAGACGCAAAACCTCGTTCTTGCGCCCCAGCTCCGCCAGTCCTTGAAAATCCTCCAGGTTGCCGCCCTTGATCTCCGCTCAGTCATCCAGGAGGAACTCCAGTCCAACCCCACCCTGGAGGAACTCGCCAACGACACCGGCTCTATCTCGCTCGAGCGCGCCGCCGAGGACGCCGCCAATCGCGACGATCCCGCCGGGGACAATACCATCGACCGCCCCAATTCCGACGACCCCGGCAGCGACGACGCCACCACGCACATCCTCCCCGCCGACGACACTCCGGACGACAACTCCCGTCCCGAAGCCCTCGATTTTTCCAACGGCAAGGAATACGAAATTCTCCAAAAACTCGACCAAGACTGGCACGACCACATGGCCAACGCCGGCGGCGCCCAGCCCTACACCTCCGACGACGCCGAAAAGCGCCAGCACTTTCTCGAATCCATCACCGCCGAAACCTCCCTGCAGGAACACCTACGCGAACAAGCCGACCTCGCCGACCGCTCGCCCCAAACCACCGAGGCTCTTAACTATCTCATCGGCTCGCTCGACGACCGCGGCTACCTCACCCAATCCCCGAACGACATCGCCCTCCAAACCGGCCTTCCCCTCGACGCCGTCCAGAAAGCCCACCGCCTCCTCCAAACATTCGACCCCACCGGCATCGGCGGTGAAAACATCCAGGAATGCCTCCTCATTCAGCTCGCCGCCAAAAACCGCGCGGACAGCCTCGCCGCGAGCATCATTCGCGACCACTTTGACCTTCTCACACGCCGCCGCATCCCCGAACTTGCGCGAAAGCTCGCCGTCCCCGCCGACGATGTGCAGGCAGCCATCGCGGAAATCGGCGCGCTCGACCCCGCTCCCGGACGCCGTTTCGCCCACGACAGCAATCGCGTCGTCATCCCCGACGTCACCGTCACCAAGGACGGCGACGAATGGAAAATCGAGCTCAACAACGATTATATTCCCCGGCTCCGAATCTCCAACACCTACCGCGAACTCATAGCCAAGGGCGGCCTCACCAAACAAGAGCGCGACTACATTCAGGAACGCATTCGTTCCGGCAAGTTTCTCATCAACTCCATCGAGCAACGCCAGCAAACCATCGAACGCATCACTCGTGAAATCCTAAAAATCCAGCGCGAGTTTTTCGAGGAAGGCGTTTCGAAGTTAAAACCCCTCACCATGATCCAAATCGCCGACATTGTCGGCGTGCACGAAACAACCGTCAGCCGCGCCATCGCCAACAAATACATCAAAACCCCGCACGGCACATTCGAGTTCAAATACTTTTTCACGTCCGGCTACCAAGCCGGCGACGGCGCCGCCGTATCAAACACAAGTGTGAAGGAAATGATCGCCGACCTTATTGCCGTCGAGGATCGCGCGCACCCCCTCAGCGACCAGGACCTCGTCGAAAAACTCGCCGAAAAAAGCATCACAATCGCCCGCCGCACCGTGGCGAAATATCGCGAGGAACTGAACATCCTCCCCAGCAACCT
This sequence comes from Ereboglobus sp. PH5-10, assembly GCF_029504735.1. Taxonomy (GTDB): domain Bacteria; phylum Verrucomicrobiota; class Verrucomicrobiia; order Opitutales; family Opitutaceae; genus Ereboglobus. The sequence goes on from NZ_JAQFIP010000002.1 coordinate 243,146, forward strand.
CCGCCGCGACTACACCGGATAAAAAACCAATCGCGGAAACGCGAAAGGGCGGAAATGTCTTGCTCCGCAAACCATGATTTCGGCGAAAACTCGCGGGATTAAATGTCACTGGAAATCATTGATCGCCGAATCATCAAAACACGAGATTGCGCCCCCGTGTTTGATTCTTTTCCGCGCTTTTCACTCTTCAGCGTTTCCGCGATTAAAAAACACTGCGAACAACTTTTTCGCATAATCGCTCGACGAATCCGCGCGCGCTCGCACAGTGACCGTCACTCATGCGCAGTCTCGTCAGCAAATTCCCGGTTTCGTCACTCATCCCGCTCTTCGCCACTTTCGTCGCGCTTTTCGGACTCGCGGGCTGCACCTCCGAACCCACTCCCGCCGACACGCGCATTTCGCCCGTCACAACCGCGCAGACACCAGTCATCACCGCGCCCTCCCAGCAACGGCCCGCGACACCGGTCACGCCCGCAAACGCCGCGTCACCCGTCATTCCGCGCGACACCTCGCCCGCCATCATGCTCGGCATCGACGTGCTTGAAGCCGAGGGCTTCCGACAGATCGCCGGCAAACGCATCGGCCTCCTCTCCCACCCCGCCGGAGTCAACCGCCACGGCGTTAGCACAATCGACGTTCTCCTCCGCGCTAAAAACGCTAAACTCGTCGCCCTCTTCGGCCCCGAGCACGGCATCTATGGCAACGCGCCCGCCAGCCAAAACATCGCCGACACCATCGACAAGCGCACCGGCCTCCCCGCCTATTCCCTCTACGGCAAAAACCGCCGCCCCACCAAGGAGCAACTCAAGGGTCTCGACGCGCTCGTCATCGACATGCAGGACATCGGCGTGCGCTCCTACACTTTTTCCGTCTGCATGAAATACGCCATTGAAGCCTGTTTCGAGCACGGCGTCGAAGTCATCGTCCTCGACCGCCCCAATCCCCTCGGCGGCCTCAAGGTTGACGGGCCCATCCTCGACAAAACCCTCTTCAGCGGCGTCGGACAAATGCCCATCCCCTACGTCCACGGACTCACAATGGCCGAACTCGCCCGCATGACAGTCGGCACCCCCGGCTGGCTCGACGTCTCCGCCAACATCAAAGGCCGCCTCACCGTCGTCCCCATGCGCGGCTGGCGCCGCGCCATGCGCTGGCCCGAAACCGGCCTGCGCTTCGTGCCCACCTCGCCCTACATCCGCGATTTCCACGCCTGCGTCGGCTACGCCATGACCGGCCTCGGCTGCCAGATTGGCGGCTTTAAGCATGGCATCGGCACGCAATTCCCATTCCGGGGACTCTCCCACAAGGCGCGCTCCGTCAATTTGCTCTTGCGCGATCTCAACGCGCTCAAGACCCCCGGCCTCGGTTTCCGCAAAATCACCCTCACCGCCCCCAACGGCTCGCCCAAGGGCGACGGTATTTTTGTGGAAGTGACCGATTGGGATTCCTGGCGTCCGACCGAGCTCAGCTTCCACCTCATGCGCCTCGCCTGTGCTTACAATGCGCAAAACCCCTTTGCAGCCGCCAGCCCCGCCTCCGCCCGCAGCTTCAACATCCACACCGGCAGCCGTTGGTGGTGGAACACCATCGTAAAGGACGGCGCCAGCATCGACGTCAACCTATTCCTCCGCGCATGGCACCGCGAATGCCTGAAATTCCAAGGCGCGAGCCGTCAGTTTTGGCTTTATAATTAATGCCCGCGATTTTCTCCGCGGCGTTTCCCGATCTTGACTGCCATTCGCAAATGCGCACGGTTGGTGACTCATGACAAATAATTCAGGTGAGTCTGCAAAGTAATACACGCGCACTGGTGAACACTGTGAGCGAGAGAAGGCTTGGTTATGCCCCGGCAACCATGGCGTCCCGTTCCGCAAAGTGGATCAGTGGCGTGTAAACATAGGTAAGGGAGCCTGCCGCAAGGCGGCTCCGGTTTATTGCCGCCGGGGTGTTTTTCACACCTATGTCTCATTTTACTGATCCGTCGCATCGCCGTCGGTCGAAACAACACACTTGTCATTCATCGCCAGCCGCATGGCTAAAATGCCGCCATTGCGGAGGCGAATTTTCACTTAACGCGCCGGGCACGCGGCATCGCAACCACTGCCCGTGGTGCCTCTGGAGCATCCACCTCGACGACAAACCGGGCGACCGAAACTCGGATTGTCATGGAGGAATGGAGCCCATCGCCGTGAGCGCGTGCCCCGATGGAGAATGGCTGATCGTGCACCAATGCAAAACCTGCTTCGTCGTCCACATAAACCGGATCGCCGGCGACGACAGCGAACGGGAGTTGCTAGGGCTCGCCGTGCGTCCGCTCAAACTATCGCCATTCCCAATATGATTGGGAACGGGATGCGCGGGGCACCCGAAACCGGGGCTTCGCGCATCCTGTTAACCCCCTCGCAAAATCATTCTCTCAATCAGCCTTAACCGCTCACCGCTTGCCCGCGTAAACCAACTCCGCGGAAACAAAATAATGGTCGCTCGGATAGCGCCGGACGCCATCGACGAGGCGGCTGTCCTTGCTGATTTCGGCGGCGACGGGCTTGAGGAACTTGTTGATGAGGATGTGATCGATCTTCACCCGCTTCTTCTCGCCTTCAGTTCCGCGAAAACCATGGAAGGTCGCGCCCGGCTCGGCGGGGCCGTGCACAACCGCGTAACTGTCAGCCCAGCCTGCCGCCGTGGTTTTTTTCATGGGGCCGGAATTCATGCCGCAATTAAAGTCAGCCGTCATAAACGCGGCCGTGCCGGGCGGGAGAGTCTTCGCAAAATCAAGCATCACATCCATCTGCAACATGCGGACGGAATCGGAGTCGTGCTGCAGGTGCGCGTTGATAACGCACAGTTGTTTCCCGGTGACTTTGTCCTTCAGCAACACCCAGTTTGCCACGCGGCGCGTGCCGCCTTCGAATATGGAATTCTCAACATCCGGCGTGGGTGAGAGCCAGAAACCGCCCTCGTTCATTTTTTTGAAACGCTTCGTCGAATACATGATGGGGTTTATGGGCTGCTTCGAGCGGTAAATGGTGTTGGAAAGCGTGAAGCCGGGCATGGCTTTCATCAGGTAATCGGTGATGGCCGCGCGATTTTCCTGAATGCAATAAATGTCCGCGTTTTGGGCCATGATGGCATCGCGGCAGATGTCCTTCCTTTGGTCCCAGCCGTTGCCTGTTTTGTAGTCATCCTTCATCATTTGCCGCACATTGGCGGTGACGACCCTGAAGCCGTCGGTCGTCCGCCTCTTGCGAAGCGCGAATTCGCCGGAAGCCTGCGCCCAAATCGATCCCGAAAGTATCGAGAAAGTCAGTGCGATTGCGATTATGAGGGGGCATTTTTTTTGGTTTGTCATGATATTAAGGGAATTGTTTCGAAGCGAAGGCTGAGGTTGCCTGGGGCGGTTTGCCAGATGGAGGCTTTGGCCCGCTCACTTTATCCTCACATTCACCGTGAAGGTTTTCACCGGCGGCCTGTCTTTTTGGGCGGCGTGTCGATAGATAAACTCGAGCGGCTGCTCGCCGATGTGGATTGTGCGCATCAGATAGGTGAACTTGCCCGGCTTGCCCGCTTCGGACGGGTTGGAATACCGTCCCTCAATCAGCGCCATTCCCGCCACATCCGGGGGCAGCGGACGCAACTCCCACATGTAGCCCGCGGCCATGTCGCCGGGCATCTCGATCACGAGCACATCGCCCAAAACGATGGTCGCATCCTTGGAGGGCTCGTCATTTTTCTGCACAACACTCACCTGGTGCGGCAGGCGCGCGGATTTCGAGCATCCGCCCGGCGCGAGAGCGGCGGCGGCAATGGAAATTATCAAAGTCAGTTTTTTCATCGAAATAGTTTTGAAGCGGGTGCGGGCGATTATTTTCGCCGGTCGAGCATCGAAGTGATCAGGTCGCGCAGGAAAGTTGTGTCGCCGGGCAACTGCGCGAGCGCGGCGAGCGCGGCCTGCGTGTGCGTTTCGGCGTGGCGGCGCGCGCCTTCGATTCCATACAGGCGCACGTAGGTCGTCTTGCCCGACTTCGCGTCCTTGCCAACGGTCTTGCCAAGCGTGGCGCTGTCGGCCGTCGAATCGAGAATGTCGTCAACAACCTGAAACGCGTGCCCAAGTTCGCGCCCGAGTTCGCGAAGCGCGTCAAGCTCGCTTTCGGAAAGCAGGCCGCCGCACATGCCGCCCATGACAAGCGACGCGCGAATCATCGCCGCGGTTTTGTTGAGATGGATGTATTCGAGCTGCTCGCCGGTGGCGTCGACTTTTTTCTCGGCAAGCAAATCCTCCATTTGTCCGCCGATGAGCTGCTCGCTGCCCGCGGCGGCGGCAAGCTCGCGCACGAGCGCGCGCGACAACTCGGCGTCGGCGGAGTAGTGCGTCGCCAGGAGCAAAAACGCGTGCGTGAGCAGCGCGTCGCCCGCGAGCAACGCCGTGGCCTCGTCATAGTGTTTGTGCGCGGTGGGGCGCCCCCTGCGCATGTCGTCGTTGTCCATGCACGGCAGGTCGTCGTGAAGCAGCGAATACGTGTGAATGCACTCGACGGCAACCGCCGCGGCAGCCGGATCGTGGAGCGGGTTGCCGCGCAGATCCGCCGCGGCAAGGAGCAGCACGGGGCGCAGCCGCTTGCCGCCCGCCTGCATGCCGTAGCGCATGGCCTCGTGCAAACGCGATGGACGCGCCGCGGCGGCGGGCAGGAGCCCGCCAATTGCCTGCTCGACGCGGGCGATGTGGGTGTTGAGCTTTGTTGTGAAATCCATGGGGCGATATCCGGTTCTTGCAGTTTGCGTTATCGTGTCAAAACAGATCCCGCAATGCCGGCACTCCGGCAAATTTGCAAACGCCTATTCACACGATTCGCCTCGACACGCGAATTTTCACGCAAAAAACATTTTTGCGCCCCTCTCAAACACTCGGCTCGCATGTCGCAAAAAAATTACTATGAGAGGAGGTTTTTTATGCCAACCTACGATTACGTCTGCCCGAAATGCGGCTTCGAATTTGAAGCCTTCCAGTCGATGAGCGACAAGCCGCTCACCAAGTGCCCGTCGTGCAAAAAAACGGGCGTCAAGCGGCTTATCGGCCCCGGCGCCGGTTTTGTGTTCAAGGGAACGGGATTCTACGAGACCGACTTCAAAACAAAAAAAGGCAAACCGCCCGTCGAGTCCGCGCCCAAGCAGACAAAGGCGTGCGACAGCTGCGCCTGCAAAAACGCCGGCAAATCAAAATAACGCGTGCCCTCGCCCTCCCCCCGCCCCTCCCGCCTCTGGCCTGACGTCATCCTTGCCGCCGTCGCATTAATCGCGGGCGGCGCGCTCGCCTGCGCCTGCCTGGTTTTCAAGCCGGTCACGATCATTCCGGGCGATTCGTCCCCGCCGCAAAACACACGCGAGGTTTATTACGCCCAAGGTTCGCGGGATCGCGCCAAGGGCGCGTCGTGGATTCGCAAACGCGCCGCGCTTCTCGCCGCCGCGCCGGGCGTGATCACATTGAACGAGGACGAGCTCAACACCTGGTTCGCCGCGAGCTCGCGCGCACGACAAGCCCGCCGCTCCGGAACGACCGCGCCCGCCCCTCAACTCGACTTCCGCATCGACGACAATCTGCTGCAAGTGGCCGCCCCCGTCATCGTGCAAACGCCCGCCGGCAAACGAACGGTGCTCATGCGGATGCGCGGCAACTTTGAGCGCGTCGCGGCCAATCCCGACACCGGCCTGCCCAGCGTGATCATGTATGCGCCGCGCGAGGCCCACGCCGGCTCGCTGCCGCTGCACCGCATTCCCGGCGCAACCGCGTGGCTCATTTCAAAAGTGCTCCAATCCCAAACACCGCCTGGCGAGGCGCTCGCCGCTTGGAGAAAAATCGAGCGCGTCACAATCGCCGGACGCGAATTGCGCATCATTATTTCAAACACGAACGAATAAAATTGCTGACAGCCGGGGATTGACGCCAGAAAGTGCGCCTGCAGAAAAACCTTTCGACATGCGTTTGCTCAAATTACTCGCCGCCCTTTTGATCCTAGCCACGCCCGCCGCGCTCCACGCGCAACGCGAAAAGCTGCCGCCAGCCGATCTCGAATACGTTGAGAAAACCTGGCCGGACGCCCAAATCACCTCCACGGGCATGCGCACAATCGTCATGCAAACCGGCACTGGTGAAAAAGCCGAGCGCGGCGACCGTGTCAGCGTTCTCTACAAAGGCATGCTGCTCAACGGAACTGTTTTCGACCAGACGCGCAGCGCCGATCACCCGTTCACATTCCGCGTCGGCCGCGGCGAGGTCATCGAAGGCTGGGAGGAAGGCATCCCGATGATGCGCGTCGGGGAAAAACGCCTCCTTATCATCCCCTTTGAACTCGGCTACGGCACGCGCGGCGACCCCCCGAAAATTCCGCGCCGCTCGACCCTGGTTTTTGAGGTTGAATTGGTGAAAGTTGTGAAACCCGATCCGGAAACCCAGATCGAGAAGACCCCGATTGCGCCGCGCGCGAAAAAGAAGGACACCGGTCCCGTGACCAACGTCCCACCGGTCAAAAACTGACGCAAGCGCGCTTGCGCGCCGAAAGACGCCGCCGGTGAAAAGTTCGCGTTTTGTCAGCCATGCCGAAGCGCGCGAGGGGAGTTGCGCGCGGAGAAAACAAAACTCGATTCATTTCGCCATCGCCTGTTTTATTCAGGCGTTTCCTTTCGCCATTCGCACAAGGAACCATCCGTTTTCCGATGCCTGATTTCACCAACATCAAACATTCAACCGACGCCGCCAGACCAATGGGCGCCGACACCTCCTCGCTGCTTTCCGCCAGCTCCGGAATAATCGCCCCGGCATCAGGCTCTCGCGAACCGCTCTTCAACTGGCTCACGCAACGCGCCGCCGGCGTGCTCATGCACCCGACCTCGTTGCCGGGCGCGCAAGGCATCGGCGTTCTCAGCGACGACGCCATCGACCCGTGGCTCGCGTTTTTGGGCGACGCCGGATTTCGCTACTGGCAGGTTTGCCCGCTCGGCCCAACCGGTTACGGCGATTCACCTTACCAGTGTTTCTCCGCCTTCGCCGGCAACCCGTATCTCATCGACCTGCAAGTCCTGCAAAAACACGGGCTCCTCGAAAGCGCCGACATCGCGCCGCTCACCGCCCTGCCCCGCGACCATGTCGATTTCGGCTGGCTCTACGCCGCCAAATGGAAGGCGCTGCACCGCGCCTACGAAAACTTCAGCAACAAAACGAGCATCACACACGCAGCCGCAACCACCCTTCCCTACGGTGATTACGACGAATTTCTGAAAAAGCACGCCGACTGGCTCGAACCCTACGCGCTCTTCCAAGCGCTCAAGGAGCATCACAACCCGCTCCCGTGGTGGAGCTGGCCGGAGGAAATCCGCTTCTATGACAAAGCGCGCGCCGCCGCCCTGCCGCGGGACGTTTTAACCCGTGCCAAGGCCCACGCGTTTTTCCAATACCTCTTCCACGGCCAATGGGCCCGCGTGCGCGCCAAGGCCGCGCGCCTCGGCATCGAAATCATCGGCGACGCGCCCATCTTTGTCGCCCGCGACAGCGCCGATGTATGGGCGAATCCCGAACTCTTCCAAATCGACGAAAACACGGGCGAACCGCTCGCCGTCGCCGGAGTGCCGCCCGATTATTTCTCCGCCGACGGACAACTCTGGGGCAATCCGCTCTACGCCTGGGAAAAACACGCCGCCACCGGATACGCTTGGTGGATTCGCCGCCTCGCGGTGAACTTCGAGCTGTGCGATGTCCTGCGCCTCGATCACTTCCGCGGCTTCGACACCTACTGGTCGATCCCCGCCGACGCGCCGACAGCCAAGACCGGCGAATGGCAGCAGGGCCCCGGCCTCGCCTTCTTCGAAAAAGTCCGCGCCGCCCTGCCCCGCGCCAAAATCATCGCCGAGGATCTCGGCGAGCTCATGCCCTCGGTCATCGAGTTGCGCGACGCCACGGGGCTCCCCGGCATGGTCATCCTGCAATTCGCCTTCGGCGGCAAAGCCGACAACCTCTACCTGCCGCACAACCATCATCACAACAGCGTCGTTTATCCCGGCACGCACGACAACGACACGACGCTCGGCTGGTATCGCGCCGCCGGCAACGAATCCGCCGCCGATCACGTGCGCCGCTACCTCCGCGTCAACGGCAGCGAAATCGGCTGGGATTTCGTGCGCTCCGCCTACGCCTCCGTGTGCAACCTCGCCGTCATTCCGCTGCAAGACCTCATGAGCCTCGGCAGCGAGGCGCGGTTTAACACTCCCGGCGTTGCTGCCGGCAACTGGCAATGGCGTTATACCGCGCAGCAACTGGAAAACGTGCACAGGGAAAGCGCGGGGTATTTGAAATCAATCGGCGAACTCCACGGACGCTGACGGAAACACAACGCAGACAATTATAATAAATGTCCGTTCAACCAGAGCATTTCAAAAACAACAGCCTCGTAGGGGCGCACCTTGCGTGCGTCCTCGCGTCCGACCGCGTTGTGAATACGCACGCAAACAGTCTTTCGCATACGAGGGCGCACGCAAGGTGCGCCCCTACAAAACGCTTATTCTCTTTTTTCGTATTAAATTGTATTATATGCGCATTCCTGCAGGCGAATTTGGTCGTCGAACCCGATTACGCCATGACGGAGGAAAATGTTACTGTGGGATGCTCTAACCAAAAAATTGTCGTCACAGGCTATTATAAATTTATAAAAATTCAAAAGAAACATAAACCTGCCCAGCATGGGCAATCGCGATCAGACACGCATTTTGAAATAAAACTTCCCGTTCCCGTTCCCAAAAGCATAAAAACAGCAGAAGGGCTGATAGAGAAAATAAACCCGGTGCTGCAATACAATGACAAGGAATACCGCCCTAAATATGAAAGCAACGGAGCCACCATCATAACCAATATCGAGTTGTTTCCGAACGCATACTGCGCCCTCTTTCGCTTTAATATTCCGGTTAAAATTTTAAAGCAGGAGGCAGTATTTTCAATTCACTATGACCAACCGATTATAGAAATTGATGGAAAGTCTCATGCAAGTTACGTTCCATTTATTCCCTATGCCGGAGAAGTGAAATTGGACGAAAATGCGTTTGTCATCACATTTGAGGCGCGGACTGGCGTAACATTGCAATTGCGTGATCCGGCGACGCACAAAGTCATTCAAAAAAAAGCGGATCAAGTTTCGCTCAAAGCCGAAAACGGAAAAATTATTTATGTGGAAATTATTCCGTCAAGTGACTCCTCTACAATATCACAATGATCGAAGTCCGAAATCTCACGCGCGTCTTTCGCACCTATAAAAAGCGGCCCGGTTTTCTGGGCGGCATTTACGGGTTGTTCAAACGCGACTTTGAGGAGATCGCCGCGGCGAAGGATGTTTCGTTTGATATTTCCGAGGGCGAGTTTGTCGGGTTCCTCGGACCCAACGGCGCAGGAAAAACCACGACGCTCAAGATGCTCTCGGGGCTCATTTTTCCGACGAGCGGCACGGCGCGCGTCGCCGGTTTCGATCCCACGCGGCGCGAGTCCGCCTACCGTCGCATTTTTGCGCTCGTGCTCGGACAGAAAAACCAGCTCTGGTGGGACTTGCCCGCCATCGAGTCGTTTCAACTGCTCCGCCATATCTACGGGCTGCCCGCCGACAGCTTCAAAAGCACGCTCGACGAGCTCGTCGAACGGCTCGGCGTCGGCCACAAGCTCAACGTCATGGTGCGCGAACTCTCGCTCGGCGAACGCATGAAAATGGAGCTCATCGCCGCCCTGCTCCACCGCCCGCGCGTCCTTTTTCTCGACGAGCCCACCATCGGGCTCGATGTCGTTTCGCAAAAAGCCGTCCGCCAGTTTTTGCGCGAATACAACCGCCGGCACAATGTCACCATCCTGCTGACGAGCCACTACATGGCCGACATCCAGGAACTCTGCGACCGCGTGATCGTGATTCATCGCGGGACAAAAATCTACGATGGCGCGCTCGACCGGCTTGAGGCCGGTTCCGGCGCCCGCGGCAAAATCATAAAATTCCTCCCCCAGCCCGGCGCGTTTCCCGAAAACTGGACCTCGCGCCACGGACAGGCCGTGCGCGACAAGGACGGACACATCACGCTCAGCGTTCCCGCCGCGGACATTGTCGCCGTTTCGCAGGAAATTCTTTCCGCCGGCAGTGTCGCGGACATCACCATTGAGGACGTCCCGCTTGAGGACGTGATCGCCGAGCTTTTTTCTTCGCAGTAACACAATTTGCGAGATGGTTTTGTTTTTTTAACGGGTAGGGCGTGCTCGCCGAGCGCGCTGAGAACTACGGGCGGTGCGGGCTTTTGGGTATTTCGAAAATCGAAAAATTTCCCGGTAAACCCTGTCACGCGCGCATTCGCCTGCGTCGCGCCAAGGCCGTGTGATTACAAAAAAATCCAAAGTTTGTAATTACCTTCCCATTGACGGTATTTGCGGCCGGTCGCTTTTTACAGGCATCCCACCACCTGAAAAACCTCCTCAAACCGTGTTCACCTATTTCCTCAACACGCAATTTCTTCAATCACCACTTAGGGCTGCCACACGATGGAACTTCCCGACAGGGAAGCGGGTGGATGCGGCCCTTGCAGGGGGGCCGGCGGGCGGCTCCCCTGCAGAATTTTTCGCAAACACAAGTCATTTACAACTCAATGACATAAACAAATCTCGACGACCTCGATTCAGCTCCTTAAATATGTGCGCAACCTAGGGGCGTGTTTTCCCAATAGTCTTTTGCAGAGCGCCTTAAATCCACCCTTCCATCCATCATTATGAGCGACGACGATAAATCACTCGAAGACCTCCTCGCCGAACTCGGCGATTCCGGCGACGATTCCGCATCCTCCTCCGCATCGGACGACACTTCACTCGACGATCTCCTAAAAAGTCTCGGCGGCGACGACACGCCTTCCGCCGACTCCGGCGACAGCGAATCGAGCGACGACGACCTCGACAGCCTTCTCGCCGGACTCGGCGGTGATGACGATTCATCGTCGTCGTCCTCCTCCGACAGCGACAGCTCGTCCGGCGGCGACTCCGATCTCGACAGCTTGCTCGCGGGTCTCGATGGCGATGACGATTCGTCCGCATCGTCATCCGATGATTCTTCATTCGATGATTCGTCTGATTCTTCGGATGAGGATTCTCCCGCGCCCGCCGCTCCGCCGCGCGAAGCACCGAAAGCCTCCACCGGCTCCGGCGTGAAACCTTCGCTCTCCGCCACTCTCGGCGTCCGTTCCGCGCCGAAGGCGCACCCCGGCTCGAAGCAGCCGCTCGTCATCGCGCTGATCGGCGATTTCACAGGACGCGTCAGCCGCGGCGTTGTCGAGCCGCTCGCCGACCGCAAGGGCTACCTCGTCGATCTCGATTCGCACGACGAGCTCTACGAAAAACTTTCCCCGACCCTCACCATCGAGGACCCCGGCGCGCCCGGCACCAAGGTCGAGCTCACGTTCAACGAACTCGACGATTTCCACCCCGACCAGTTCTACAAAAAATTCCCCGGCATCCAGAATCTCCGCACGCTGCGTCCGCAGCTTCTCTCGTCCGCCTCGCTCGCGAAGGCCGCCGCGCAACTCCAGAAACTCCTCGGCACGCCGCTCCCGAAGGCTCCGCGCCGCAGCTCCGGCGCGCGTCCCGGCGAGACCACCGAGCAAACGCTCGAGCGCCTTCTCAAGAAAAAGCCCGCCGCCAAAAAAGGCGCGGCTCCGGCGGCAAAGGCGTCCACGGCCACGCAGGCGGTCGAGGCGCTCATCAAGCAGGCCGTCGCCGACAACGTCGTCAAGAACCCCACCGCGCACCAGCAACAACTCGTCGCCGCGCTCGACGCCGCGTGCGCCGTGCGCCTCCGCGCCATTCTCTCGAATCCGCGCTTCCAGGCGCTTGAATCCGCGTGGCGCTCGATCGACATGCTCGTGCGCCTTTTCGACGACGGCGACCGCATCAAACTTCTCGTTTACGATGTCTCGAAGGAGGAAATCGCCTTCGACCTCACCAAGAACGGCGACAACCCGACCGAGACCGAGCTCCACAAAATGATCCGCGACACCATCGCGGAAAACCAGTGGATGGCCGCGTTTTGCATGCACACCTTCGGCGATTCGCCCGACGATCTCGCGCGCACCAAAAAGCTCGCAGCGGTCTTCGCCGCGAACCAGACGCCAATCATCGCCGCGGGGCATCCCTTCGCGCTCGGTTGCGCCAGTTTCGCCACGCAACCCGATCCCGACGACTGGACAAAAACAAAGGACACCGACATCGGCGCCGCGCTCAAGGCCCTCCGCGAAAGCCCGGACGCCGCCTACCTCGCGCTCGCCATGCCGCGCGTCCTCATGCGCCTGCCCTACGGCAAGACGACCGATCCCATCGCGCCCTTCCCCTTCGAGGAAATCGAGTCGCCCGACCAGCACGAGCAATACCTCTGGGCGAGCCCCGCGGTGCTTGTTGCCCGCATGTATCTTGAGCGCTTCAAGCAAAAGGGCTGGGGCATGGACCTCGACGCGGGCGAAACGCTCGGCGACATTCCCGTTTTCCACTTTAAGGAAAAAGGCGAATCCAAGATGATGCCCTGCGCCGAGGCGTGGCTCACCGAGCGCGCCGCCGTCGCCGTGTCGAACGCCGGTTTCATACCGATCCTCTCGATCAAGAACTCCGACTCCATCCGCCTCGGACGCATCAACTCCATCTCCGTTGACAACGCGCCCCTGGCGCTCCGCGTGCCGAAAAACTGAACCACCGACCTGCATCGACTTGTGCCGACTTGAGTCGTTTTAAGTCGGCACATGGCGCGACAGCGCCCAATCCAAAATCCGCATTCCAAAATCCAAAATCGCCACATGGGCTTTTTCTCATCACTCGCCGACAATCTTCTCGGGGCCGCCACCATCCCGTGCGTGTGCCCCGTGAAGATGCTCGACCAGTTGAAAAAACTCATCCCTCTCCTGCCCGAGCTCCCCGAAATCCCCATCCCAAAACTCGACCCGCTCACGCCTCTCACCATGGCCGGCCCCTCGGCGGCAAACAACTTCATCCGCTCGAAACTCAACATCATAAACAAAATGCGCGTGCCCCAGGCGATCGCGCGCCTGCCGTTCGACCACATGAAGATCGGCCGGATGGAAAGCGTAACGCCAGTCATCCGCGTCATTAATCAGGCCACCGGTGCAAACATTGAAGACCCCGCGCTCGAAGCAAGAATGCAGGGCTCGCTCCTCGGCCTTGCGAAAATACCGCTCGCCGTTCCCACGCTGGCCACGATGCCGCCTCCTCCGCAGCCGATCATGCAAAAAGTCTCCGCCGTCGTCACGCAAATGCGCATGGCAAAGGCGATGCTTTCGCTCAAACTCACTCCGCTCGACCCCGCCGCGCTCGCCAAGATCCAGGTCATTACGAAGACTGTCGCAACCATCCCGCCCCTGCCCCTCGAGCAACTCAAACCACTCGCGCCGCTCGCCACTGTCGCGCGCCTGGCCAAGGCGATGAATGTTGACCTGAAAAAACCTGGCGCCGTCCTCAAAATCGCCAACAAGCTCAAAATCCTCGCCAAGCTCCCGCCCGAGCCGCCCGCGCCCGCCATGGCCGCGCTTCCCGCAATGATGCAGGTGCTCAGCATCGCGCAAACCAACACTAACGTCGCCAGCTATTTCAAACTCGACCTCGCGAAACTCACACCGCCCAACTTCATCGCCAAAGTCGGCGTGCCACTGCAGCCCCTTGTCGAGTTTGGTGAACAAATCGCCGACTCACTCACCCCCGAGCAGACCGCCAACGCCCAAAGCTGGGCGGCCGCCTCGCAATTTTTCCCCGCGCTCAGGTTAATGGAAACAGTCGATCTCGGGAACCTCGATCTCACGCCACTCGGCGACGTGCCGCCGCTGCCCAATTTCGGCCCGATTGCCTCCGCCTTCGCGCTTGGCGAGGTCGCGAAATCCGCCGGCAAAAAAGCCGGCTCCAAAAAATGTCCGCAATGCCCGCTCGGGTGAAAAACCTGAAAGCCTGTTCCGAGCGATATCGACAATCCGCCAAATCTGAAGGCCGAAAAAAAACAACCACTTTTAAAATCACCACCCAACCACCAACCAATCTTCAGCCTTCAGGCTTTCAGGACTTCAGTCCTTTTCAATGAACATGATCTCACAATTCTGCCGCAACCTGATCGCCCGAACCACATTCGAGGTCGCCGTCGCCATCATCATTTTGGCGAACTGCTTTTTCATAGGCCTGAACACCTATCAATTGCAGGCAAACGACACCATTCACAGGATTCAAAACATCATACTCGTTTTGTTCACCATCGAGTTTGTCATCCGCTTTTTCGCGCGCACGAGCCTCAAGGAATTCGTCACCTCCGGCTGGAACATTTTCGACTTCTCGCTGCTCGTCATCAACTACATCCCCGAGACGGCGTTCGACAACGGCCTCACGTTGCTCGCGTTGCGCGTGCTGCGTGTTTTCCGGGTGCTCCGCCTGCTTCGCCTTTCCGCCGAAATCCGCCTCATCGTCAGCGTGCTCCTGCGTTCGCTCCGCTCGCTGCTCTGCAACGCCGTCGTGTTTTTTGCGTTCATGTATCTGTTCGCCATCCTGGGCATCTCCATGTTCCGCCTGCCCGAACCCGCGACCCTGCCCCCGGAAAAAGCCGCCGCCTACGCGCAACTCGTCGAAGTCGCGCCGCCCACGCCATCCTGTTCGCCCGACCCCTACGGCACGCTCGGCGAATCCATGTTCACCCTCTTCCGCCTCCTCACCGGCGAAGACTGGACCGACATCCGCTACAACCTCGTCAAGGCCTCCGAATACGGCATCATCCATGTCAGCCCCCCCGTCGTGACCGGCTTCCACGTCCTCTGGTATGTCCTCGCTGCATTCCTTCTGCTCAACCTCTTCGTCGGCGCCGTCCTCACCAACTACCAAACCATCCTGGAGCAAACCAAACAGAAGAAAAAAGAAACCACCGCGCGCTGATTTTCTTAATTCACATTTTAAAACACGACCGCACACTCACCTCTCACCAACGCGACCTTCAGCCCCTCAGTCCTTCAGACCTTCAGCCTTTTTTCCAACCATGCCATTCGCCGCACGACTCACAGACATGCACACCTGCCCGATGGTGACACCCGGCGTGCCGCCCGTCCCGCACGTCGGCGGCCCCATCACCGGCCCCGGATGCCCCACGGTCATGATCGGCAAAATGCCCGCCGCCACCGTGGGCAACATGTGCACCTGCACCGGCCCCCCGGACAGCATCATCAAAGGCTCCGCAACAGTCATGATCGGCAAAATGCCCGCCGCGCGCATGGGCGACAACACCGCCCACGGCGGAGTCATCACGCTTGGCTGTCCCACCGTGAACATCGGCGGCTGACAGCCGCGCCACGCACCAAACCCTGAACCTCAGCCATTCAGCCTTTCAGTCCTTCAGCCCTTTCCCTCATGCTCCCTCCCAACCACGTTTTTGTTCCCATCGACGCCGCGAGCGCCGGGCAGCCGTTGCGCGTCTGCATCGTCGTCAACCAAAACCCACCCCCAAGCACGACCACGCCCTCCTGCCCCTTCGTGCTCCTGCGCTCCACGCTCGACGCCCGCGTCTACCTCGGCGCCGTCCTCGACGCCACCGGCCGGCACCGCGAATGGCTTGAAATCTGGATACAAACCGTCGCGCCCCTCGCCGCCGCCGAATACAAAACCATCGCCGGCAACGATCCCCTCACCAACGCCATGCTCGACGCCCGCTGGGATGTGATGACGCGCACCTTCATCGAGGCCGACCCCGCCGCGTGCATCCAAACCGGCTTCGAGCAACAACACCCCCGCCCCGCCTGCATCGACCTCGACGCCCTCGCCCCCTGGCATCCCGCCACGCCCGAGAACCAACCCTACACTCTCGCCACCGACGACGCCGAACTCCTCGCCGCCGGGCTCCCCGCCTTTTCCAGCACCACCGCCCGCCACTGGCGCGCCACCGCCCCCGACGGCAAACCGCAATTCATCCCCGCGCCCCTCACATCCGAGCAACTGAACACCCACAGCGCCAAACTCCACGCACTCCCCCAAAAACTACATCCCCTAAACCCCGAAAGCGGTTTAACATTTCTCCGACGCCTCGCCCCGATCGCGCTCGACGACTACGCCGCCTTCCTCGGCGGACGCCCCTGGAAAGGCAACGCCAGCGCGCGCGAAACCTATCCGCTCGACGCCCCGCTCCGCGCCCTCTCCGATTGGGACGCCGCCCAGCAACACGGCCTCCACCTCTTCTCCACCGCCGGTGGCCGCTGCGGGCGCTTCATCGAATCGCTCCACCTCAAACTCTCGCTCCTTCACCAGGCGCTTCACCACGCCCGCGCCGCCATCAAGCAACGCCAGCTCCCCTACCTCAACCTCTCCGCCGACTCCTTCCGCGTCGCGCTCGACGCGCCCGACACCACGCTCCCCGCGCTCTGGACCGCGCGCCTCGTCCCCGTCCGCGCCGGCCAGTCCATGGCGCTCCCCATCAAGACGGCCGATGTCCGCTACTTCATCGCCCTCGAACAACCCTCCGCCTCCGTCTATCGCCCCGCGCACATGACGCAGTCCATTCGCGGCTTTGGCGACGTGCGCATCCGCCGCGTTTACACCGACACCGGCGACCGCATCTGCGTCGAAGGCACGCTCGTCACGCCCGACCGCGTCGGCCACTCCGCGTCCGACATCCTCTGGCTCCGCCTCCCGCTCCCCAACATCGCGCCCGACCTCTTCGCCCGCCTCGACACCGCCGAGGGACTCGCCGCCGGCGAAGCCCGTTTCCGCACCATCCCCCAGGACCTCCCGCCCGAAATCAACGAAATGCTCCGCAACACCGAAGGCGCCGTGTTTCCCGACACGCCCTTCGAGACGATTCCCCTCCTCAGCGCGCCCGCCGACCTCTACTCGCTCGCCGTGCTCGGCGCGCTCCTCCTCCTCGTCAACTCCGGCAACACGCTCGGCGTCGCCACCGACGACCTCATCGGCTACGCCCGCAAGCTCGGCCAGGAAGCCACCAAACCCGCCGCGCCCGACACCGTGCTCGAACCCTTCGCCGCGCGCGCCGTCCAAGTCGCCGAGGCCGACCCGCGCATCCGCGCCGCGCTCGGCCCGCACCGCCTCGCCTACGACGGCGTCACCGCCGAGGACGCCGCCGACTGGGTGCCGCCCGACCTCTGGTGGCACATCATCGGCACACTCGCCCGCCTCATCCCCGGCGCCGGCCCCGACAGCTATTGCAAAGACTACGGCGACGCCTCGCCCTTCAACCTGGAAAAAGCCCTCGACGCCCCCCTGCGCGACCTCGGCAACCTCCTCCTCCGCACCCGCGGCCTCATCATCAGCGACTGGACCAGCAACCGCGAAGTCGCCCGCGTCATCAGAAAAATCCCCACGACTTAAGTCGACTTGAATCGATTTAAGTCGAACAACCATTCCGCATTTCCACCACATCCATCAATGAATACCAAAAGCATCCTATCCATCATCGCGGCGCTCACCGCGCTCTTCATCGCCGGTTGCGGCAGCACGCCGAAACCCGTTGCCCACGAGATAAAAATCACCGTGGACAAATCGCTCGAAAACACCTCGATGCAAATCGACATCATCGGCGCAAACGCCGTCTCCGACCTTCCCAAGTGGCAGTCGTATTCGGTCACCGACTACTGGCAGCCCGGCAACGCCACCCGTCGTGACACCGACCGCATCACGCTCGACTACGGCCGCGGCAAACCCGCCGCGCAAACCGTCCCCTCGACCGACGCCAAATGGAAACGCTGGCTCGACCAGGGCGCGAGCAACGTCGTCATCATCGCCGACCTCCCCGGCATCGCCGCCGACCGTGGCGGAGCCGCCGACCCGCGCCGCCTCATCCTCTCCCTCGACGCCAAGGCGTGGAAGAAGGACAAAAAAGCCCCCCTCGAAATCCTCGTTCAGGAAAGCGGCCTCCGCGTCCTCACCCCGCCGGCCACGGAAAAGAAAGGCTTCAAGCTCTTCTAATAAATTTTCGATTTTCGATTCTCGATTTTGGATTGGGAGCTTCCGCTCCATCTTCGCGTCTCGGAGCGGTAGCTCCCCAATCCGCCCTATCGGTCTTATCCGTCCTATTCTCTGATGCCCCCCGGCAAAACCATCAACGGCTACACGCTCGGTGCTGAAATCTCCAGCACCGCGAGCGCCACCGTGCATTTTGCCGCCTCCTCCGGAGCCCCTGACAAACCCCAGGGGCTCGCCTTCAAAACCTACGCCACCGACCAGCCGCCCGGCCCCCGCCGCGCCGCGCTCTTCACCGCCTTCCAGTCCGCAATCGAGGCGCAACAAGCCGCGCACGCCAAGGCCCCCGGACGCTGGGTCGCCGTCCGCGCCACCGGCCTCGTCAAGGCGCCCCCGAAAATCTGCGGCATCGACACCCCCGCCGTCACCGCCGCCTACCTCGTCACCGATTATTATCCGCGCACGCTCGCCCGCATCATCGACGCGCGCCTCGAACTCGACCTGCGCGCCATCCACGCCTTCACGCGCGGCGTGATCGACGCCCTCGTCGCGCTCGACGCCGCCGCGGGCCGCCCCCACGGCGCGCTCACCGCCGGAAACATTTTCATCGGCGGCAACGGCCCGCTTCGCAAATCCCCCGTCCTCCTCACCGAACCCGCGCCCCTCTCCGGCGTCACCACGCAGCAAGCCCGCGTCGCCGACAACCGCGCGCTCGGCACGCTCATCGCCACGCTCATCCGCCGCCGCCAGCACACCGGCTGGCCCATCGAGGACGGCCCCGAGTGGACCTCCCTCGGCAAACACAAACGCGCCTGGCTCGACTTCTGCAACTACCTCCTCGATCCGCACCCCGCGCCCGACACCGCCACGCTCGACGAACTGCAACGCCGCTTCGCCAAGCTCGGCGGGCGCGGCATGCGCACCCGCACCAAAATCCTCATCCCCGTCGCCGCGCTCCTCGTCCTCTCGTCCCCCTTCGCCGCGCTGCGCTTCGCCCCCTTCGAAAAAATCCCCGAGTCCCTGCAAGAATTCGCCATCAAACTCGGCAACCTCCCGCCCGACGTCGAGGAAGTCCCGCCCGAGTTCGCCCAGCTCTGCGACATCTGGTATGACTGGTTCGGCTCCCTCTGCGCCGAAGCCGGCAACGCCAGAAACGCCCCCCGCTGGGGCGCCGACACCTGGCTCCGCGAAAACGTCCTCGTCCACATCACCCCCGAAGCCCGCGCCGCGCTCGACCCGCGCGTCCTCACCGAGGACAACCGCAACCTCGAAAACCTCCGCGCCAACCCGCCCGAGTCCGCCAAGCGAGGCCTCGTCGTCCGCCGCGTCAAGCAAGCCCACGCCACGCTCGAAAAACTCGCCGCCAGCTTCGTCGAGTGGCCCGGCGCGAACACCCTCGCGCAAACCGCCGAACGCTTTGAAAAACTCGGCCTCGCCGCCGCCGCCGAAGAGCTCCGCGCGCCCGAGTTCACCAACCTCCCCTCCATCAACTCCGGACGTCTCCCCGCCAACATCACCCGCCGCCTCAACACCCTCGAAACCGCCGCCGCCGCCGAGCGTGCCTGGGCCGCCACCGCCCAAAAACTCGACACCCTCGACGCAACCAACGACCCCGTCCTCAAAGGCCTGCGCCCGCGCGAAATCACCGCCGCAGCCGCCGCGCCGCTCGCCGAACTCCCCGCCAAACTCGCCGAAACCGCCCCCGCGCTCGACACACGCGTCGCCTTCGTCCGCGGCGATTGGGCCGGCGGCATCGGCCAAAAACGCTGGCTCGCCGAAAGCTTTGTGCGCAACCACACCGGCCCCGCAACCGACGAAACCCTCGCCCGCTGGGACGCCGAAATCCGCGACTACTACATCGTCACGCCCGACGAGGACCCGCGCCGCGCGCCCGCGCTCGACACCGCCGTCACCGCCGCGGCCACCGCCCTTCGCAACCTGACCAACGAGGAAGCCAGCCTCGGCGGCGGCACCGAAGTCTCCGCGCCGCTCACCCGCGAGCAAACCGCGCTCACCGCCGACCTCAACACCCTGCGCGCCGAGCAAGTCCTCAAAAAAGACATCCCCGTCGCGCGCGAAAAAACCGCGACCCTGCAAAACCGCTACACCGCGCTCGCCGCGCAAATCGCCATCGCGCTCGACGAACTCCACCCCAACCCCGTCGAATGGCTCGCCCGCATGCGCGCCGCCAACGTCGGCCCCAGCGCCGTCCTCAACGCCGAGTGGGCGCGCCGTCGCGACACGCTCCTCACCGACATCACCGCCGACCGCCTCGCCGCCAACGAAAACGCCTTCCGCGACCTTCGCACCCGCGTCCGCCAAACCCGCGAATTCCTCTCCGGCCTCGACGGCCCCCAAGTCGCCGGCGGCGTGAAACCGCCCGATCTGGTTAAAACGGATTCTGCGATCACCGCCCAAACAAACGCGGCCGATGCGGCGCAAAAAGAAGAGCTGTTCACAAAGCTGCTCGCCGAAACACAATGGACGGCAAACGGAACACCCGCCCAAACGCTTGTGGAATTTGCCGCCACAGCCGCCGTTCGCGGCAATACGGAAACCCTCGCGGCATGGCGCGAGGCCGCGACCAAACTCGCGCACGAACTCCAGGACCTCCAATCCGCGCTAAACCAAGGTTACGCATGGAATGAAAAAATCGGCGCGACCGACCAAACCCTCGGCGACAACTTTGCGCGCGCCTCGGCAAATGTCGCGGCCACCGCGGTAACCGCCGAGGGCAGCCCCTCGAAAATATTCGCGGAGTGCAGGCTGATTCAATCCCTCCAAACCGAAACCGACCGCGCCACGCTTGCGCAAACCGCGGCATCGCCCGCCTCGCTCAGCGTCCCCCTCTCGGCATGGCGGCGCCTTGACGCGCTTCCCGACTGGCCGGTGAGCGTTGAGGAACTCGACACTGAAATAACCTTGGAAAAAGGCCTGGTTGAGCACATCGAAAAATCACCGGCCTTCTCTACACCGCCCGGCGATTCCGCAACGGACGAAAAACAAAAAACGGAAGCGCTCCTGGCCGAACTAAAAGCCAAACGCCTCGCGCTCATCACCACCGCCGCGCCCAAACGCTGGCGTCGCAGCTACGCGCAAATCCCCGTCGAGCACACGCCCGACGTCATCGCGCGCATGGACGCCTTCGGCGTCAAACCCGATGACCTCACCGGCCTCGACCGCTTCGACTACCTCCTCGCGCAAGCCAAGCAAACCCGCTGGGCGCGCCTCAACGAAACCGACGCCCGCGACCAGCGAAACACATTTGTCACCAACGCCCGCGCCATTCCCGAAGTCACCGCGCGCGCCGAACTCTCCGCCTTTGTTGGCGAGGCGCAAAACATCAATCTCGAACCCACCGGCGAAAAAACAACGCCCGCCGACATCGGCCCCGGACGCATCGGCTGGGCGGGCGAGTTTTCCGACGACATGCGCGCCGCCACCTACCGCTGGACCGACCTGCGCGGCAACGCGCACATCCAGAAATACCTCCTCGTCGAACCCGAGGCCGGCGTTCCATTCTTCCTGTCCACGACGTCGGTATCCGTTGGCGAGTTCATTGCGCTCATCGAAGGCCGCCCCGAGGGCCGCGCCGTGATCGACGCCATGCCCGCGTGGATCGGCGACGTCTCCGGCGGCATCGACACCGACTTCCGCCCCGGCCCGCAACCCTGGCGCGTGCTCGCCCAGCGCCGCACCACCGCCACGCGCCTCAACGACTCGCGCATGTCGCTCAACACCCGCTGGCAGGCGTTCCTCGACCCGCGCTGGCCCGAACCCTACTACGCGCCCGGCATCACGCCGCCCGTGCCGCCAACCCCCAACGCACCGATGCAAAACCTCCCGCCCGCCGCCGCCCGTGTATTCACGGAACGGATACTCGGCGCGCGCCTCCCCACCACCGAGGAATGGTCCGGTATCGTCGAGCTCTTCGCCAAAAAACTCGCGCGCCCCGACGCCCCCGGCGCAAACTTCACCGACGCCACCTGGCTCGCCCAGCGCGACCACCTCGTGAAAAACGGCGCGCTCTTCGAGTTCCCCTGGCCCGACTCCGGCGCCTACGCGCCGCCCGGCGCGCCCTCGCCGACCGTGCAAACCCATTCCACGGCCCCGGCCTACGCCCCGGAGCAAAACGACGGCGCGCTCTGGTTCTCCGACGTCAACGCCGCCTCCGCGCAAAACGAAACCGGCTTCGCGCACCTCTTCGGCAACGTGGCGATCCTGCTTCACGATCCCCTCGCCGCCGCGGGCGGCGCTTATTCGGTGGCCGGCGGCTCCGCCATTTCGCCCGCCACCATCGACCCGAAAAAAACCTACCCGCTCCCCGCCGAAAGCGAAGGCTACGCCGACGTCGGCATCCGCCCCGCCTTCGACGCCTCCAAATCCATGATCATCCGCGGCCAGCTCATGATGCTCCTCCGCAAACAACCCTACGTTCGCCAACAACAATAGAACCGACTTAAATCGACTTACCTCGCCGCCAACTTCCCGCCATTTTTTATGACAACACCCACCTCCACCGCCCCCTCAAACTCGCAGCCCCTCACCGACGCGCCCGCCTGGGCCGCCGCCGCCGCCACGCGCCTGCGCTACCTGCAAGCCAACTTCGCCGACGATCCCGCCGAGAGCCGCGAGGCGTTCCTTGAGGACGAACTCAAAAAACTCCTCGACCCCGTCCCGCTCGGCAAACGCCTGCTCTACCTCGACACGCTCGCGGAAAAATTCCCCACATGGGAATCGCTCTCCTCCGCGCCCGCCGTCGCCACCAAGGCCGCCAGCGAGGAACGCACCCCCGACGAAGTCTGGGCGCTCTTCCTCAAAACACTGCCGAAGTTTTCCCTTGAGCAACGCGAAACGATCAAGGCCCGACTCGCCGACGCCGGCTTCGTGCGCGTCTCCGGCGACTCGATCGACGGCAGCTCCACCGCCGACATCGTTGACAAGCTAAAAATCCCGCCCTCCGACAAAATCGACGGCTCGCGCCTCGGCAAACTCTACGCCGCGCTCGCCGAGTTCGCCATCATGACCGACCAGCTCGCGTGGAACGTCTGGAAAGGCCTCTCGCCGAAATCCACCATCCGCCGCGACGGCTCCGCCGGCGATCTGCGCACCGCGCTCCGCCGCTCCACGACCGGCGACCCCGAGGTTTCCGCCGCGCAAATCGCCGGCCAGCTTGAAAAAAACCGCCAGCTCATCGCCGGCCTCATCGCCGCCATCGGCCCCGCGGGCAAGAACTTCACGCGCCGCTTCCAGTCGCGCTACTCGCCCGAGGCCATCCGCGACATGGTCAAGCTCGAAGGCGCCTCCGTCTTCGGCAACGCCGACGCCCGCAACTGGAAAAAATACACCGAACTCGCCCAGGAAATCAGCGAGGACACCATCCAAACCGACATGATGGACGCCGTCGCCAAATACGCCGAGGAACTTATGAAAGGACAAAACCGGTAGTAGAATTTTCGATTTTCGATTCTCGATTTTCGATTGCGCGCTACCGCGCGGCACCGAAATTGAAAACGGAGCGGTAGCTCCCAATCGAAAATCGAGAATCGAAAATCCAAAATTAAGTCCCGCACTTTAACCAGCAACCAAACAACCACCAACAACCACACTCCCCATCCCACCACCATGTCTCTCAACATCCATTGGCACGAAGGCCTTTTTCTTCAACCGCACCACCTCCAGCGCCTCCAGCACGGCGTGCTCGCGCAGAACCAATCCGACCGGCGCCTCTCGTGGTCGCATCCCTACGGCATCATCGAATCGAAACTCTCGCTCGACGACCTCGCCAACTTCCGCGTCCGCTTCGACAAACTCCACGCCGTCATGCCCAGCGGCCTCGAAGTCAACTACCCCGAAAACGCCGAGCTGCCCTCCATCGACCTGAAACCCCTCTTCGCCGGCAGCGGCGCCGTCTTTAACATCTACCTCGGCGTGCCGCTCTGGAAGGAAGGCCGCGCCAACTCCGGCGGCGAGTCGCCCTCCGAGCAACCCGACGCCACCGCCAAGATCATCTACCGCGTCGAGGAAAAAACACTCGCCGACGAAAACACCGGCGACAACTCCAAGCCCCTCCTCATCCGCCGCCTCAACGCCCGCTTCGTCACCGACGACGAGGACAAGTCCGACCTCGAGCTCATCCCCGTGCTCCGCCTCGTGCGCGGCGTCGGCGAGCAACTCGGCCAGCCCAAGCTCGACCCCGAATACGCCTCGCCCTGCCTCTTCCTCACCGGCTCCGCCACGCTTCACAACATCGTGCGCGACCTCGTCAACCAGGTCGAGGCCTCGCGCACCGAACTCGTCATCCAGATCAACCGCGGCGGCTTCGCGATGGACACCCTCCGCGGCGCGCAAATCGAGCAAGTCCTCCGCCTGCGCACGCTCAACCATTACAGCGCGCGCCTCACCACGCTGCTCACCGCCGCCAGCATCACGCCCTTCGACTGGTATCTCGAACTCCGCTCGCTCCACGCCGAGCTCTGCGGCCTGCACCCCGACAAGGACGATTACGAAATCCCGCCCTACAACCACGAAAACCTCTTCAACGGCTTCGACCAGCTCAGCACCAAAATCCGCGCCCTCCTGCGCGGCGCGGTTGCGGCCTCCTTCCTCAAGGTTGACTTCACCACCACGCCCGACGGCCTCGAAGCCACGCTCACCGAGGAGCATTTCACGCGCCCCGTCGAATACTACCTCGCCATCAAGTCGGGCGAGGACCCGCGCCAGATCGCCCCGATGATCGAGGACGGCAACCGCTTCAAACTCATGCCCAAGAGCATGGCCAACCGCGCCGTGCGCGGCGTCGAGCTCAAGGAGGAGCGCTTCCCCCCGATGCAGCTCCCCGCGATTGGCGGCCTGAGTTTCTACCGCCTCAACCGCGCCGAAAGCGCGCGCATCTGGCAGCAACTCCAAACCGAAAAAGTCGCCGTCCTGCGCTGGCCCGACCAGGAAAAATCCGACTTCCAAGTGGCACTCTACATGACACTCGCCGATTGAAGAAATTTTCGATTTTCGATTCTCGATTTTCGATTGCGCGCTACCGCGTGGCAGCAAAATCAAAACGGAGCGGCAGCTCCCAATCAAAAATCGAAAATCGAAAATCGAAAATAAAATCTCCCGTCTTCTCTCACACTCACCGCCTACCATGAATCCACTCGACGCCACTCCATCTCCCGTTCCCACGCTTCACGAACTCTGCGATCCGCTCTTCCAGGAAATCTGCCGGCTCAACCGCATCGGACGCAAGGCGCCCGCGGGTGAATACGCCATCACATATTCCGAAATCAAGGGCATCTTCGCCAACATGGCCGAGCGCGCGCGCAAGGACGTCCGCCTCAACCTCAACTACGAGAAAGTCGAGCTCGCGCTCGTCTTCTTCGTGGACTTCATGATCGCCGAGGCGAAGCTCCCCTACTCCGCCGAGTGGAACAAAAAACGCCTCGCCTACGAGCGCAACGAACTCGCCGGCGACGAAAAGTTCTTCGACATGCTCGACGAAACCCTCGCCGACACCAAGGAAGGCGCGGTCGAGCGGCTTGTCATTTATTACATCTGCCTCGGCCTCGGATTCAGCGGCTGGTATATGGGGCAGGACGAATACCTGCGCAAAAAGCAAAAGGAAATCCTCCCCCGCATCCGCCCCTACCTCGACACCGACGAATCCGGCCTCATCTCGCCCGACGCCTACAAGAGCACCAACACCGTCAACCTCCCGCTCCCGATGGGCTCCACGCTCATCCCGATGCTCATCTGCCTCGTCACGCTCATCGTCGTGGTCATCGCCGCCAACATCGTCCTCTTCAAAACCGCCTCCAGCGAACTCACCCAATCCGTTGACGAAATCCGCGCCCACGAAAATGCCTCGGCCGCGCAAGGCGCGGCAAATTCCAATACTCAAAACCCAAATTCCAAATAAATTCCAAAATCTCAAATGACCAAATCTCAAAAAAGCATCCGCCCGCCATTCGTAGCGCAGACTGCCAAGTCTGCCTCTGTGCCACGGGCTGCCAGCCCGTGTGACGAGGCACAGCCTCGCTCTTTGGAATTTGGAATTTGAGATTTTTTTGGGATTTGGGATTTCGGAATTTGGAATTTTCCCGCTCTCCCCGCCTTTAACCGTTCCCTTTCACAAACAAACACCAGCACCACCCTCACCACGCCATGAAAGACCTCTTTAACAGCATTTCTGACAACCTGCGCTACGTCGCCATGCTCCTCGCGGGCACCGGCATCGCCGGCTCGGTCCTCTTTGCCGACCGCGCCATCTACACCGTCTTCGCCATCGGCCTGCTCGTTGTCGGCAGCTTGCTCTTTGTCTTCGACGCCGTGCGCCGCGCGAAAAAATCGAAGGCCGAAAAACGCCTCGCCGCGCAACTCGCCGACAACTCCTCCGGCAACGCCGGCATCTCCGAGGCCGCCCGCCGCGCCCAGCTCGACGCCCTTCGCGAAAACTTCCAGAAGGGCATCGCCAAATTCCGCGCCGCCGGAAAAGACATCTACACCCTCCCCTGGTATATGGTCGTCGGCGAACCCGGCTCCGGCAAAACCGAGGCTGTGCGCCGCTCCAACGTCGGCTTCCCCCCCGGCCTCCAGGACGAAATGCAAGGCGCCGGCGGCACCATCAACATGCACTGGTGGTTCACCAACCACGCCATCCTCCTCGACACCGCCGGCAAGCTCCTCTTCCAGGAGGCGCCCCCGGGCACCACCACCGAGTGGACCGAGTTCCTCAACCTCCTCACCAAGTCCCGCCCCAACTGCCCCATCAACGGCCTCGTCCTCGTCATCCCCGCCGACTCGCTCCTCAAGGACAACGCCGACGACATCGCCAAAAAAGCAGGCAAAATCTGCGAGCAACTCGACCGCATCCAACGCACCCTCGACGTCCGCTTCCCCGTCTTCATCCTCGTTACAAAGTGCGACCTCCTGAACGGCTTCCGCGAGTTCTTCTCCGACATGAAGGACCCGCACCTCCAGCACCAAATGACCGGCTGGTCCAACCCCGACCCGCTCGACACCCCCTTCAAGCCCGAGCACGTTGACGAATACCTCAACACCATCGCGCAAAAAATCGCCCGCCGCCGCCTCGGCCTCCTCGCCGACCCCGTCGCCACCGATCCCAGCGAACGCCGCGCCGACGAAGTCGATTCGCTCTTCGCCCTGCCCAACTCCATCCAGTCGCTCGCGCCGCGCCTCCGCCGCTACCTCGAGACCGTTTTCGTCACCGGCGAATGGTCCGCCAAGCCGCTCTTCCTGCGCGGCATCTACTTCACCTCCGCGCTCACCGAAGGCAAGGCGCTCGATCTCGAACTCGCCCAAACCCTCGGCGTCACGCCCGACTCGCTCCCCGAGGGCAAACTCTTCGAGCGCGAACGCTCCTTCTTCCTCCGCGACCTCTTCATCCAAAAAATCTTCAAGGAAAAAGGCCTCGTCACCCGCGCCTCCAACACGCGCAAGCAACTCAAGCGCCGCCAGCTCATCCTCGGCGGCACCGCCGTCGCCGGCCTCGCCCTCACGCTCACCCTCTCCATCTGGGGTTACTTCTCCGTGCGCGACAGCGTCGGCGCCGAATCCGCCTACTGGAAAGCCGCCGCCGCCGACTGGACCAAGGACCACACCTGGAACCCCATCGTCACCCCCGAATTCCGCGGCGCCGAAAAATACAAATACAACGGCGACAACCCCGTGCGCGTGGGCTCCGAGCAAATCCCGCTCCACGAATTCCACGCCCGCCTGCAATTCCTCGTCACCCGCGACCTCTCCGTGCCGCTCGTCTTCAAGCCCCTCGACATCTTCGGCACCACCACCAACGCCGGACGCCGCGAGGCCCAGCGCGTCCTCTTTGAAAGCAGCGTCATGCGCCCCGCCATCGCCGCCGCGCGCACCCGCATCGCCAGCGACGACGCCGTCGCCACCTGGACCGCCCGCGACACCGCCGCCCTCGCCACGCTCATCCAAATGGAAGGCATCATCCACTACCCCATGCTCCCCGGCCAGACCGTCGAGTTCGCTCCCGGCGCATTCCTCACACCCCTCATCGGCCTCTGGACACCCGACGGCAAAATCCCCGCAGACCTCAACGGCGCCTTCGACGCCACCTACTACGAACGCGGCGGCTCCGGCTACAACAAATGGCCCAACGTCACCTACTCCGCCGGCATCTCCTTCCGCGAAAACACCCCCATCGCCAAGGCCTGGCTCGCCTTTGCCAAGGCCCAGGGCGCGGGCGCGGCAACCCAAAAAACCGACATCACCAACCTCGCCAAAATCCGCGACGCAGTGAACGCGTTCGCTTCCGGTGAAAAAGATTACCAGCTCTACGCCTCGCGCGACAGCAACATCGCCGGCTGGCTCGCGGAGGCTCGACGCACCTTCACCGCTCTCGAAGCCGCCAAAACCGCGCTCGACGGCGCCATCGAACAAGGCCGCTCCAACGGCATCTTCGCCAAGGACGCCTCACCCGCCCTAGCCACCGCCTATGGAGAAATCGTCCAAAAAGCCCGCGCGCAAAACGAGGCCGGCAGCAAGGCCATCCGCGAAGTCGTCAACAAGTTCACCAAGCCCGACCTCGGCACCCTCGCCACCAAGGCCAACGCCACCGGCGCGATCGGCGAGCTCGTCGGCTCCGTCACTGAAAAAGCCGGCCCCACCGCCGAGGATCTCGCCAAAAAAATGAAGACCAGCTTCACGCCCGAGTTCCCCATGTTGCAGGAAATCACCGCGCGCCTCGACCAGATGGAGCAAGTCACACTCGCCGAAACCCGCGCCGTCTTCGGCGACACCAAACCCGAGGACCTCGCCCTGCTCGATAAAAACTACCTCGATATCAACGAAAAGCGCCCCCTCTACGAAATCCGGTTCGCCGCTTACAACCGCGGCATGGACCTCTTCACGCTCGCGCCCTCGACCGCCGACACCCTCGTCGGCGAACTCGGCAGGCACATCGAACAAGCCGCCGCCATCGCCGCCGCCATTGACGCCGAAGGCTCGAAATACAACCAGGCGCTCATGTCCGATTTCCGCAACACCGTCCGCCAGGTCGCGCGCGCCGGCAATCAGGCCCGCGAACTCGACCTCTTCAAACTCCACCACGACACCATCGCCGGCTACCTCCGCAAAAATGTCGGCTTCCCGATCCTCCTCGACGCCACCGACATCATCACCACGACCGACACCCTCAAGAAAAACGTGGACTTCATCAAGGCCGCCCGCGCCGACCTGGCCGACTCCCGCGGCCCCAGCGCCGCGCGCGCCACGGTCAACCGCAGCACCGAGCGCATCAATAAAATCATCGGCATCCTCAACGCCCTGGCCGCCCCCGACGGCGCGCCCGCCAGCGTCAAAATCCAGATCGCAAAATACGAGGACCAGAAAAAGTTCATCACCGAGCGCGGCATCTCCAGCGATTTCGGAGCGGTCTTTGCGGGCAACCTCTGGCGCACCGCGCGCATGAGCGGCCGCGCCGCGCGCACCCAGTCGCCCTCCGACGCCGAGCTCGCCACCATCCGCGTCACCGAGACGATGCCCCCGCTCGAACTCTTCCTCGCCGCCGACGTGAAACCGACCCCCGACACGCAAGCCGCGTTCACCGACACCTGGACGACGCTGCGCCTCATCTCGAAATCCGGCTTCCGCAAATCCGACGGCAAGACCTGGCAGGCCCCCGTGAGCATCCGCGACAACACCGTTGGCGAAGGCGCCCCGCAATCGGACCTCTTCCTGATCCTCCAATTCCAATACGACAACCAACTCCCCGAACTCGCCGACTGGCCGACGCGCACGAACCTCGGCCTAAATTAAAACATTCCCGACCGCCCCGACTTAAATCGATCCAAATCGATTTAAGTCGATTTGCGTCGCCATCCCAATCCCCCGCCATGCCCGACTTCTTCAAAGACTTCCTGCACCAAGAACTCGTCGAACACGGTCGCAACGCCCCTCCGACCGTGCATCTCGCGGCGTTTGGCAAGCACCCCGCGTGGAACGACCACATGGAGGACATCAACCTCAACACGCTCACCCTCCTTGAGGCCAAACGCTACATTTACCTCCAGGGCATCTCCGGCAACATCGACAGCGGCGCATGGAACCCGCCCGCCGCCCCCGTGGGGGCGTCGCAAGCGACGCCCTCCGATTCAGCCCTTCAGCCCTTCAGTCCTTCAGCCCTTTCTTCACCAGCCCTCTCCTTCAACCACTGGCTCCTCTGGCACCGCCCCGGTGAAATCCTCCTCGGTCGCCTCCTCGCATCGACCGACGGCAAAGGCCGCACCCGTTATCCCTTTGTTGTCCTCGCGCACATCATAAACCTGCCGCTCGCGTCCGCCCTCGAAACCTGCGCCCCGCTCATCGACGAAGCCGCGCGCCAGGCACGCGAGGCGACCACACCGGATGCCGTGCGCCAGATCATTGTCCAAACGCGCAGCCGCCTTGCCGCCGCCGTCGAAGCGACCGCGGATTCGCCAAGCCCGCTTCCCCCCGGCCTACGCCCCGCCATCGACCCCGTCGGCTGGACGCGCCTCTACCACGTCATCGAAAACCAGCTCCACCAATACGGCCCCGGCGCGCGCCCCGAGCATCCCTCCTGCCGCCACCTGCGCCTCCCCTCCGCCCCGGGGACCGCACGCGTCCCGCGTGCAGACGGCGTCGTCCCCGACGCCGCCCCGCAAAACCTCCTCTGGTGGGCGACCTACTGGCTCACGCAGCTCGACACGCAAATCCCCCTGCTCCTCATCGCCCCCGAAACCGCCGCCTGGCTCGACCTCATCGTCGGCGAGCCCGCCAGCCAGCATTTCCGCTGCCTCCTTGTCGATTCCGGAGCGCTCCCCACGGTCACGGACACGCCCTATTCCGTGCCGTCGCACATCGAGCAAGCCACAAACGAACTGCTGCTCAACGCCGACGAGTCCGCCCTGCCCGCGCGCAGCCTTTTTCACCTCAAGCCGCCCACGCGCGACACCGCACTCGCCATCATCGGCACCCGCGACGGACTCGCCAAGGCCACCCGTCCCCCCGGCCTTCTCAAAAAACTTTTCGGCTGAGCGTTTCCAAGGAGCGTAAAACAAAAATGTAGGGGCGCGCCTTGCGCGCGCCCTCGTGTTCACCCGCCTTGAGCATGCGTTTGCATAAAATCGCCCGCATACGAGGGCGCACGCAAGGTGCGCCCCCACAAAACAGGCCGCGCCCGCATGGCTGGTCGGGCGCGGCCATCCCCTGCTCAATGCCCGCTTCACGCGATTCAAAATTCTGAAACGCGCCTGCGGCCAAATTTTAATCGGGGAGCGGAACGGTGAGCGCGCCAATTTGCGAATCAATATCCTTGGCCAGCGTCACGGCCAGTTCTTCCACGTAGGCTACCTCATGCGACAGGGGCTTGGCCTTGATTAAGTGCTCTTTTGATTTTAAGAGGGTTCCCTTTCTCCACTTGCCCAATTCCACCGCAAATTTCCGAAGTCCCTCGGGCAGCCCTTTAAGCTCACCCACCTTGCGCTTGCCCGCATAACCGGATATATGCCTTTTCCTATGGTGGAGGATGAAATTACTTATGGAGTCATATCCACTCGGCAATAGCGCGTCCACTTTATCAAGCTTTGATTTTCCCGCAACATCGACACAGCTCTTTATTTCTTTCGCCAGCTCTTTCTCCACTGTTTCCGCAAGTTTTTTGAGTTTTTTGTCATCTATTAGAATTTTTCCTCCCGGGGGGGCGGATTTTTTGTTTTTTTCCGCGTCGCGAACGATTTTCCTTATCTTTTCGCATTCGGCCGCCATGAGATCCAGTCCGTTGCAATACGCCTTCAGATGTTTCGACCACCCGTAATGCTCAAGTTTCTCGGTGAGCTTTTTCTCGGCGTTCAGCACTTTTATGTATCCATCGCAGATCATGAGCACTATGTCGGGATTCGTTTGATCTTTGCAGTATTTTTCCACTGCGACGGGTAATTTTGTGGCAAACTTACCGTATTTAGCAAGAAATCGCTGGTAGTCGTCCTGGGTGAATTCACCCTCCTTGTATGCTTTCTTTGCAGCCGCGTGCATGCTCTTGTGCATGTGCGTGGTATGGGATTCAATGCAAGCATTCAGGGCTTTGATTGTTTTTCTATCGAGGGCCATGATTTTTATTATATTTAGGGTTTATATTGAGGGTTGATTGTTCGGCAAATTTGAGGGACGGCACGCGCCACGCGCGGCGCGGTCGCCCCCTGTCCGGCATTACTTTTCATGCGCGCGCATTTCGGCTCCCGTCCAGCTGTTCACACAGGGGGAACCCATCACAAAGTTTTCATTGTATTCAAAGATCGCCGTTCTCAAGGGCGAATCTTTAGGATTCTCATGAAGCTTGGCCTCCAGGGCTAGATTAAAGGAGCCTCCCGAAGCAAAACATTTTTTCAAGGTTTCGAAACTCTTCTTGTCAGTCACCCAATCGGCTTCCAGACCCCTCATCAACTTTAGCATCTCCGAGGACGACGTCTTTTTGTGGGCGTCAAATTCCTTTGCCAGTCCCTGTATATTCCAGCGGGGCTTTCTCACAACCGTAAGTAATGAGGACATTCTTTTCATGCCGTCCTCTATCGCCTTGCCCAGTTGAGTATAAACGTTTTGGGACTGCTTTTCAGCCGTCGCCACGCCATCACGCACTTTATAAGCCCCCGCGACAAGCCCATATAGTTTTACATACTCCGGCAGCAATGCCTTCAGCGTGGCAACATACCCCGTGGGAAGCGCATTTGCCTTCAGTTTACTCGCGCGGCCAAGCTCCTTCCTGGTAAATATGGCAAGATTATCTGCGGCCTTTATCTGCTCGGATCCCTTTTTTACTTTGTTCCACAGGGTTTCGGTAATCTTCACAAAGACCATGACGTCATGGTCGGCGCCTTTTATGCCGAGGATACTATTAACTATACTCTGGCACTTGGCAAAGTGAGCCTTGGCATCCTTGAATACGTCCGACTCCTTCGCCTTCGCGGTAATCTTCCCGCTTACCTTTCTATCATGCCATTTTTTTATCTCAAAAATATAATTATAGTGTTTCATGACCCGGGCTTCAGCATCCCTTAGTGTCGTGAGCATGCCGCCCGTCGTCGAGATCAGGGCGACGTCCCGAAAATTCGAATTGTTTTGCAAATCGGTCAATACCTTCTCGCCCGTCTTCCATCCCTCGGGATCCTTTGCCTTGAGCGCGTCGGATGCCTTTTTTATCTCATGGGGAACGTCATTGATCGCATTAAAAAAGGCGAGATACGCGACGATCATCGCCTCGTAATCCTTCGTAACCGCCTCCGCGAGGCGGTGCGATTCTTTATTATATTTCCAGGCCAGATCATACATCTTCTTGAATTCCGCGTATGCTTTTTTACTCATGGTGTTTATTGGTGTTAGCTGGTTGGTGTTGTTGGGTTTGTTTATGTGTTTGTATTAATCGAAAATGCCGTTTTCTAACCGCAGATGGACACAGATAACCGCAGATGTTTGTGTCGCGGCATCTATCGCTTTTGCTGCAGCTCCGCCAGTTCGGCCGCCACCTTCTTGAATGCCGCTTCCCTTTGAGCGAGGGTGATCATGACCTTGCCGATTTGATCCACAGATTTTGCATCGGCCACGGAAGCATCCAGCGATCTCTCGGCAAGATTCTTAATGGGGCCGTCGCCCAGCGAGGCGATATGTTTCTCGAAGATTGGGAAAGCCACTCCTTTGATGGTGTTGATGACCAACGCATCGTAGAGGTTCTTGACAAACTTGGTGTCAATCCAAGTGCCGAACATCGCCATGGGCATTTTTTTCAAAACGGCCTTTGCAATATTACCCATAAAATCATCCATTGAGGCACCGGGCTTGGTCATGCGACCCACTTCCGCCAACGCTGTCTTGAAGGCATCCTTGCCGATGTTGCCAGCCCACTTGGTAATGAACGATCCTATTTTGCTGGAGGGGATTTTTCCAAGCACCCCCTTCATAAGCATCGGTGTCAGTTTTCCGACGAGTTTAGTGGCGAGAGGTCCCGTGACCGAGCTGCCGCCGGCGGCGACGAGACCGTCAATAGTGATATTCAGGACTGCATCGTCGAAGCCCTTGCTGGTGCCCGCGGCGACTTTGCCGATTTCATTCGCGAAACTTTTCAAAGTATTGACGCTACTGTCAACGAGCACACCCTTTCCACCGACCGCCCCGGTTTTGATTTTAATAAGAATCCCGAGCGCCTCAAAGCTCACGTCGCGTGTGATCTCAAGCCCCGTCACGATGTTTTCACCACCGCCTATCAGCTTTTCGCGGTAATCTTGCATCATCTTGAGCGCGGAATCGACATCAGCGGACGCTGTTTTTATACGAGCCCCTATTTCCTCGTATTTTTTGCCGTTGATCGCGGCTCTCAACCTCTTGACAGACTCCTCCGCTTTCTTAATCGGGGCCTCGGACGGAAAATCGGGTGTCCCTGGAAGGTTGTGCAACAGCCATCCGACGATATACTGCTCATTATTCTTCTTGCGGGCGTCATTCCACAGCATTCTTGGAGTTCCGGCGAGCCGCTCCAAGTTGTCCGCGATGCGTTTGAAATCTTTCTCCAGTTGTTTTTCAAGCAATTGAATATCATTCAATATTTTTTCGGCTTTTTCGCGAGCCACCCTTTCCTCAAGTTCCCGGACCATGTTTTGCCGGGTCTGCTCGACGGCGGTTTTTCCGCCCCTGTTCATAATCTCAAGTCCTGCGCCAGAGATCGCGCTTAAGATTCTCCCGTCCTTTGCGACGTGATCAAGGATTGTCGCCTTGATGCTTTTTTTCTTTTCAATTGCGACATGAATCGCGTTTTGGGCAGCCGCGATGAACATATTGGAGTTCTTGTGTATGGCATCCTCGATCGCATCATCCAGTTCATCCTTGGACATGGGCATCCTTCCGACGCTCATTTTTTTGGAGTGCAACACGTCGACCAGATCGATGACAAAATAAAATTCAAGCCACTCGTGCAATTCTTTCCACGGACATTCTTTCGCAAGGCGTTCCGCGAGCGTGTTGACGCCTTTTTGAGGCTTTTGAACAAGATCGACTCCCTTGCGCTCCAGTTCGACCACGAGTTTTTCCACTATTTTATAGCCGCCACCATTGGGAGCAGCCCATGTGTTGAAGTAGCCTTCCATGTCTTTTTTGGTGAGCCAACTTCTGAATGTTTTGACCTTGGAGGCTGCAATCATGGAGGCTGCCAGGGTGAATTTTTTGAGGTTCGCTTTGTCTTTGAGCAGGGACATGAGATTTGAGGTGTTTATGGCTGTATTGGTGCGGGCGTGGTGCTTTGCGATGGGCTGCCGGAAAAAACATCCCCGGTCATCAATGCATTGGGATTTGCGCTAAAAAGGTTTCGGAAAATCTTCGGGAAAAATCCTCGCCCGAGTGAAAAGTCACACAACCAATTAAATATGAATAATTAGTGGAATTAATTTATCAGCCCTCCCTAAATTCGCCCAATCTCCCAAAAAAATTCCCGAACCTTCTTTCAAAAAAATCCCAATGCTTGGGTAAGCGGAAATGTTTTTCCGTTTTGCGGCAGGGGCGCTTTTCCCCGACGCAACACATAACAACCCAAACAATACACACACAAACACCATGCCATCATTCACAATACCCGAATTCCCAAAGGTTCTCACCGTGGCCGAATGGGAGAAAAACGCCGGGGACGCACCCGAAAAATACAAGGACGCCGCAATCCTCACGAAACACCTCGATACCCTCCACAAGGCGTATAAAAAAATACCGTGGGCCCGAATCAAGGAATTCTGCGAGCGAAAACCTGATCTCACGAATATCATGTCCGCCGCCAAAACAGCTTTGGCCTTGAAAGCGGAAGTTAAGGCACTGTTCGACGCCTATAGTAATAGTAATTTTTTTGAGGCCATGAAGGATGTCCGAAATTTCAGCGGCATTTCATCCCTCACCAAATTCAAAACAGCCCACCCCGAGGCGGCGGACTTCTTGAACAAAAAAATGCGACCGGCTTTCGAAGCCTTTCGTATCAAGGCAGGTATTCCCGCGATAGTAAATCCATTGAACACCAGCGGCGCGGAAAAACACAGGGCCATTGAGGCCAAGGTAAAACTTGAGTGGACGGAATTGGGCAAAACTCTCGCGATTCTCGATAAAATCACATGGTAACACCGGCACCGGGTCGCCATGCCATGGTTTTAGCACCGTGGCGCGGACTGCCAAGTCTGCCTGCCTTTCACGTCGGCACGGCAAACTTGCCCTCCCGCGCCACGCGTGTCTCATCAGAGGCACGCCAAACGGGTCCGCCTCATGCAAGGAATTAAGGTTATACTTATACATCAATGACACTCCATCCAACGAGTCATGACGATGATATGTCCACACGCATCTGCCGCATTTTTCCATCAAATTGCATTAATCACCCATGCTATTACAAAAAAAATCGTGAATTGTAATCACCTGCCCGTTGACTCCTTGCGCATCCCCGCAACTTGATTATCCCGTTCGCAGGCAATCCACAGCCACCCGCCATCCATTCTCTCCATCGTATTTGCAAACACCCGTTTTGTCTTTTAAACGCCGCTTGCGTTTTTTGGCGAAACAGCATGTATGTAAATCCCCCCCTGAAGACACCTAAAGCCTCTGAAATATGAACCCGAAACCATTCGGCTCGCCACGCGTTATCACCGCATGCATTCTCGCCATCTGCGCGCTTGTATTCACCCCAAACCTGCCCGCGCAAGCCGACGCCCCCGCCGCAGGTGAAACCTACCGCGCCGAGTCATTCACGCTGGGCTACGGCGCCGAGACGGAAAGCATCATTCCGCTCGACGCGCTCCGCTCCCTCAAGGTCAACATCGAGTTGCGCGACGGCGTTTATTACCCGTCAACCGGCCCCGTCGCCGCCGCGCCCTGCGCCGTCGGCCAGACCTTCCCCGACGGCAAGTTTTCCGAGGCCGCGCTCCTGGAAATCTTCCAATCCATCGCAAAATATTACAACACCCGCGGCATCTACGGCGTGTTTGTCGTGGTGAACCGCGACGACATCGACCCGCAAACCCGCGAGGACTACCGCCCCGCCAACCGCAAGGACCTGCGCCTCACGATCTGGGTCAGCCGCGTGAGCGAAATGCGCACCATCGCCAAGGGCTCGCGCATCCCCGCCACCGGCGCAATCAACAACCCCGCGCACAAACTCATCCTGAAACACTCGCCCCTCCAGCCCGACCCAAACACCACCAAGCCCAATTCCGCGCTCTGGAAAAAACGCCTCGACAACTACCTCCTCGACCTCAACCGCCACCCCGCCCGCCGCGTTGACGCCGCCATCTCCGCCGGAGCCAGCGCCGGCGAAGTCACGCTCGACTACCTCGTCTCCGAAACCCGCCCCTGGTTCGCCTACGCCCAGCTCTCCGACTCCGGCACCGACGAAACCGACGACCTCCGCGCCCACCTCGGCTTCTCCTACTACCAGCTCACCAACCACGACGACACGCTCCTGCTCGACCTCTCCTCCACCACCGACATCGAGAGCGGCTTCTCCGCCTCCGCCAGCTACAACCGCCCCCTCCTCTACCCCAACACCCTCCGCGCAAAAGTCTACGGCGCCTACTCCGAGTTCACCGCCCGCGACCTCGGCATCGCCCTCGACAAGTTCACCGGCTACTCCATCGCCACCGGAGCGGAACTCCCCTGGAGCCCCTTCCGCATCCCCGGCGGCATCTCGTTCGACATCATCCCCGGCGTCACCTGGCAAAAATACCACACCTACGACAGCAACCAAAAGGACGTCCTCCCCCTGCGGGGCAAGTCCACCACCGATTTCATCACCGCCTCGCTCAGTCTCCACTTCGAGCGCAACACCGACGCCATGCGCACGTATTTCCGCATCAAATACGAAACCAATTTCGACGGCGACACCGGCCTCACCGCCAACCAACTCATCGCCCTCGGCCGCTACGAAACCACCCGCGACTACCAGGTCCTCAGCTACGATCTCGGCCACACCATGTTCATCGAGCCGCTCCTCTTCGGCGAAAAATTCTACTCCGGCGACAACTGGCGCAAATCCGCCCGCGCCCACGAAATCTCCTTCAGCAGCCGCGGCCAGTATTCCATCACCGACGACCGCCTGATACCGCAAAAAATGATGACTCTCGGCGGCATGTATTCAGTTCGTGGATACCCCGAGTCCACCACCTCCGGCGACAATGTCTACGCCGCCTCGCTCGAATACCGCCTCCACGTCCCCCGCCTCTTCCGCCCCTACGCCGCCCTGCCCCGCGACCGCGGCGACCACACCCCGCCCACCTATTTCGGAATCCCCATGAACTGGCGCTCCCCCAACCTCCACGCCCTGCCCGACTGGGATTTCATCGTGCGCCTCTTTGGCGACGTCGGACGCTCCCACGTCATCCCCACAAGCAAGGCCTACGTCATCGAGGAATCCCACACGCTCGCCAGCGTCGGCTTCGGCTTCGAGGCGCAATTTAAGGGCACCTTCAACGCCCGCATCGACTGGGGCTTCGCCCAAAAATCCGTCCACACCACCGCGCGCGACGTCTCCAGAAATTCCTCGCAGGTGCACTTCACCATTTCGGTGCTCTGGTAAAACGGCGCCACACCACGAAAACCCTCTCATTCACCATGGTCACAATTTCGCGCATCAGTTTCGCGTCAGCCATTATCCGGACGGTCCTCTCCGCCGCCATCATCGCGCTTCCGGGCACATCCATGCGCGCCGACGCGCCCGTGGGCACGGTGGTCTCCGGCGAGGCCTCCTTTGATTACAACGGCAACAAAACCACGATCACCGCGGGCAACAACGCCATCATCGAGTATCCCAAGTTTAACATCGACCGAAACGAAACCGTGCAGTTCGTGCAGCCCACGGACACCTCGCGCGTATTGAACCGCATCACCGGCGGCGATCCCTCCTCGATCCTCGGCAGCCTCCAGGCCAACGGCATCGTTTATTTTGTGAACCCCGCCGGCATCTATTTCGGCCAGCACGCCACCATCGACGTCGGCCAGTTCTACGCCGCCGCGGGCAACCTCTCCAACGCCAACTTCCTCGCCGGCCGCGACAACTTCGAGCGGCTCTCCGGCCAGGTGCACAACGAGGGCGTGATCAACGCCTCCGCCATCCACCTCATCGGCCAGAACGTGCGCAACACCGGCAACCTCAACTCCCCCGCCGGCCTGGTCATGCTCGCCGCCGGAGACGACGTGCTAATCGGCCGCCGTGGCGAACACGTCTTTGTCAACGCCACCAAAACCACGCCCGACGCATCCGCGACCGCCGGCGTTGAAAACGCCGGCAACATCAACGCGGAGGGCGGACGCGCCCTGCTCGCCGCCGGCGACCTCTACGCATTGGCCGTGCAAAACTCCGGAGTCATCCGCGCCCACGAAATTACCCTCGCCGGACAAGGCTCCGGCGAAGTCTGGAACCGCGGCACAATCGACGCCGATAGCGCCGACACCGAAGGCGGCCGTGTTGAAATCACCGGCCAATACGTCGGCCTTTCGTCCGAATCCACCATCGACGCAAGCGGCGCAACCGGCGGCGGCGAAATTCTCATCGGCGGCGACTACCAAGGCGCGAACGCCGACATCCGCAACGCCACCGCCACCTACGTCGCCGAGGGCGCGGCGATCCGCGCCGACGCCACGACCAGCGGCTCCGGCGGCAAGGTGATCGTCTGGGCCGACGAAACCACGCGCTTCCACGGCAGCATCTCCGCGACCGGATTTACGAGCGGCGGCTTCGCCGAGGTTTCCGGCAAGCAAAACCTCCTCTACACCGGCCTCGCCGACCTGCGCTCCGCCAACGGCCTCGCCGGCACCCTCCTCCTCGACCCCGACAACCTCACCATCTCCACTGCTGCCTCCACCCCCGGTGTCATCCCCGGCAGTGTGTTCACCGCCCCCGTCAGCGATACCGACTGGAATCTCAACACCAGCGATCTCGCCACCCAACTCGCGCTCGCCAGCGTCACTGTTCAGACCGCCACCGGCGACATCACCGTGGCCGACACCATAACATGGAATAACAATAGCGTGACCTCGCTTACCCTCGATGCGGGCAACAATCTCATCATCAACGCCGACATCCTCGCCACCGGCCCCATCACCATCAACCTGAACGCGGACAACGATATCAACATTGCCAGCACCGCATTCATCTCGGCCTCCCAGGTGAACGCCACAGCCATAGGAAGCCTGACAATCAGCGGCAGCGTTGAAGCCAACGGAGTCGGCCCCGAAGGAAAATTCACCGCAAACGCAAACAGCATCACCTTCGAAAACGGCAGCTACGTTTCCGGCTCCAATCATGCTTACACGGCAACCGGCAACATCATGCTCGACGGCGAGGTTGATGTTACCGGTTCACTGTCGCTCAACTCCACATCGGGCACCATCACCATTGGCGCTAACAGCAATTTCAATAACGGGATTCGCTACGACATCAACGGCGGCGTCAATTTCATGGCAACCACCGGCATGCTCTTGTTCTCCACCATGGAAATCGACGGAGGAGGCCGCGATGTGACGCTCGGCAGCTACATCTCCGGCGGCCCCATCACGGTGCAAAACGCGCAAAACATAAACATAACCGGCGTGGTGCGCTCCGACTCGGGCGTGCAATCCTACCAAGCCGCCAACGACATCCTCTTCAGCGGCACCTTTGTTCAAGAAGGTCCCGGCGTGGGCATGACATTCAACACCACGACCGGCACGACAATCTTTGCATCCGGCGCGGCTGTTTCGCTCGGCTATTATAGTCCCACCACAATCTCCATAACCGGCGGATTTACGGTAAACACCGGCGTCAATCTCGGATTCCGTGCAAGCAGCACCCTCGCATACAACATCAACGGCGCCGGCCGCGATGTGATCCTCGGTGCTGCCGTCGATCTCACAATGGCCGGTGGCAACACCCTGTCCATTACCAACGCCAACAACCTCACCCTCGCCAGCGTCATCACCAACGACGCCCAATCCCACACCGCCGCCAACAACCTCACCGTCACCGGCACGCTCCAAACCCTCAACGCCAGCCAAAACATCTCGCTCTCCGCCACCTCGGTCTCCCTCGCCTCCACCTCCGAAATCAACTCGACGGGCACGACCGCCATCACCGGCGCGCTCGACATGGCCTCCGGCGCGAAAATCGGCGCCTCGGTCATGACCGTCGATGCCCTCGGCGGCAACATCGCCATCGCCGGCGAAGTGCTCACGATCAACGGCGGCACATTCACCAACGCCGGCACCATCGC
This sequence comes from Ereboglobus sp. PH5-10, assembly GCF_029504735.1. GTDB lineage: Bacteria > Verrucomicrobiota > Verrucomicrobiia > Opitutales > Opitutaceae > Ereboglobus. The sequence goes on from NZ_JAQFIP010000002.1 coordinate 284,384, forward strand.
CGCAAGCGGCAGCATCAACAATCTGGGCTCCGGTGATTTTACCTTCATCGGAAACCAAGCCATGACCGTCGGAGGCATGATCAACGCCACCAGCGGAGGCAACGTCAACATCACCGTCTCCGCCGGCACCCTGAGCGTCGCCTCCACGGGCACGGTCAATGGCCGCAACATCAACATCAGCGGCGGCCTCAACGTCGCCTCCGGCGCGGCGCTCACCACTCCCTACGGCTCCGGCAACATCACCATCGACGGCCTCAACCGCGACGTTGCCATCGCCACCGCCATCGACATGGGCTCCGGCACCTTCACACTCTCAAACGCCCGCAATCTCGCGCTCGACACCCTCATCACCAACGACGCCCAAAACCACACCGCCACCGGCGGCATCACCGTCACCGGCACCCTCCAAACCCTCAACGCCGACCAAAACATCTCGCTCTCCGGCACCTCGGTCTCCCTCGCCTCCACCTCCGAAATCAACTCGACGGGCACGACCGCCATCACCGGCGGTCTCGACATGGCCTCCGGTGCCCTCATCGACGCGGATCTCGTCACTGTCGATGCCTTTGGCGGCAACATCGCCATCGGCGGCGAGGTGAGCACCATCACCGGCGGCACCTTCTTCAACGCCGCCAACATCGCCGTCACCGGCACCGTCACCGGCGCGTCCGGCAACTTCGTCTTCACCGGAAACCAAGCCATGAGCGTCGGCGGTGTCATCGACGCCGGCAGCGGCGGATCAATCTCCCTCGCCTCCACCACCGGCACCGTAAGCGTCGCCTCCACCGGAACCATCAACAGCAGCAACATCAACATCAGCGGCGGCCTCAACGTCGCCTCCGGCGCGGCGCTCACCTCGCCCTTCGGCAACGGCAACATCACCATCGACGCCCTCAACCGCGACGTCGCCATCGCCACCGCCCTCACTCTCGGCTCCGGCAGCCTCGCCATCACCAACGCCCGTGACCTCGCCCTCGACACCGTCATCACCGATGACGCCCAGGCCTACACCGCCACCGGCGGCATCACACTCACCGGCACGCTCCAAGCCAACAACGCCGACCAAAACATCTCGCTCACCGGCTCCGCCGTCTCCCTCTCCGCCACCTCCGAAATCGACACGACGGGCACCGTCACCATCACCGGCCCGCTCGACATGGTCGCGGGCTCGGCCATCCACGCCCATGACACCATCGTCAACGCCCTCGGCGGCAACATCACCCTCGGCGGCGAAATCATGGCCAGCGGCACCTACGTCAACGCCTCCGCCATCAACGTCACAGGCACCATCCTCGGCGGCGGCGTCTTCGTTGCCAGCCAGTCCATGACCGTCGGCGGCGTCATCGACGGCGACTCTGACAACGACCTCTCAATCACAGTGTCCACCGGCACGCTCGCCCTCGCCTCCAGCTCCACGCTCGGCGGCCGCAACGTCTCCATCGCCGCCGGTCTCGACATGGCCTCCGGCGCGAGCATCGTGTCCCTCAACGACATTGTCGTCGATGCCCTCGGTGGCAACATCACCCTCGGCGGCGACGTGGACACCATCACCGGCGGCACCTTCTTCAACGCCGCCAACATCGCCGTCACCGGCACCGTCACCGGCGCGTCCGGCAACTTCGTCTTCACCGGAAACCAAGCCATGAGCGTCGGCGGTGTCATCGACGCCGGCAGCGGCGGATCAATCTCCCTCGCCTCCACCACCGGCACCGTAAGCGTCGCCTCCACCGGAACCATCAACAGCAACAACATCAACATCACCGGCGGCCTCAACGTCGCCTCCGGCGCGGCGCTCACCTCGCCCTTCGGCAACGGCAACATCACCATCGACGCCCTCAACCGCGACGTCGCCATCGCCACCACCCTCACCCTCGGCTCCGGCAGCCTCGCCATCACCAACGCCCGCGACCTCGCCCTCGACACCGTCATCACCGACAACGCCCAAGCCCACACCGCCGCCCGCAACCTCACCCTCACCGGCACCCTCCAAACAATCAACACCGGCGAGGGCGTCGCGCTCACCGCGCAAACCGGCACACTCGTCACCACCGCCGCCGCCGCCATCGACTCGCGCGGCGACATCACGCTCAACGCCACGACGGCCACCCTCGGCGGCGTCATCCACACTGACGAGACACTCACCGTCGCCACCACCGCCGGCGCGCTCGCCATCACCGGCACGCACGACGGAAGCATTGCGCACATCACCTCCGCCACCGGCGTCTCGATCTCCGGCGCGCTCAATTTCACCGGCACCAACACCATCAACGCCACCACCGGCACCATCGCCATCGCCGGCGCCGCCTCGGTCGCGGGCGAGACGATCAACCTCAACGGCGGCGTCCGCATCGACAACGGCGCGAACCTCGTCTCCGACCTCGGCCTCGTCATCGACGCGCTGGCGCGGGACGTCGTCATCAACGCCGACCTCAGCCTCCCCGAACTCTCCATCGCCGCCGCCCGCTACATCGAAACCGCCGCCGTCGCCACATACGGCGACCAGGAATACCATTTCGCCCCGAACGGCGCCGGCGCCATGAAAATTAACGGCGCGCTCGTCTCCGAAACAGGCGACATCACCATAACAAGCAACAGCGATTACCCCGCCGCCCACGCCACCATTTTCTCCACCTCGCCAAACGGCATCCTCATCTCCGCCACGCTCGGCAACGTCATCATCGGCCACAACGACACCCTCCTCGCCTACCACCACGGCAGCGCCGCCCCCGACGCCGGCACCATCACCATTGAGGCCGGCGGCATCGCCTCCGTTGGCAACCTCTCCGCATCGCGCCGGATAAATGTGTCCGCCAATCAAATACAGCTCGATGGAGCCGTTTACCAGGCCCCCACCATCGCGCTCTCCGCCGTCACCTCCCTCGACATTAGCGGCTCCGCCGTCACCATCGCCACCGCCGGCGGCGCGCACGACATCTCCCCCCCGTCCACGGGCTCCTACACGACCGCCATCATCAACGGCGACGCCATGAGCGACAACGCGATGAACGTCTCCTACTTCCCGCTCATCGCCACCTCCACCGGCGCGCCCTACGCCGGCGTTTACGAACGCACCGAGTTCTGGAGCGAACAAGTCGTCCCCGACCAGGAAATCAAGCAAGGCATCGTCGCCGACGAGGCCAACCCCGCCAACCGCACCGAACCCGAGGCGCAGCAACTTCAGGAAGTCCGCGCCGCCGCCGCCGAGGCAGCCTTCCAGCAAATAGACGCCGAAACCGCCATCAGCGCCGCCACCGGCTCGCAACTCCGCAAACTCGGCATCTTCCCCCGCCCCCTCACCCCGCAAGAACGCAACGAACTTGGCGCCCGCTTCGGCACCCTCCGCCAGATCATCCCCTCCGAAATCCGCGCGCCCGAAAATTACCAGGTCGCCGACGGACGCCTCTCCGAGCAATCCGCCCGCGCCGCCATCGCCGCCTATGAGCGCGCCTTCGAAACCGCCGACGGCGCATCCCGCATCCCCGACCTCCAGGCCGCGATCCAAAAAACCTACCGCGAATTTCGCGCCGCCAACCCCGGCGCCCCCGCCGCCCAATACGTCCGCTACATCGACACCATCGCGCCCGGCACCGAGGAAACCCGCGCCCTCCACGCCTTCTTCGAGGACGTCCGCGCCCTCTTCCTGCGCATCGACCGACTCGGCCTCACCAACAACGAGGCGCTTGTATCCAAAAACGTGATACTGCGCCCCCTCCGCGTCCAGGGCGCCCCCTCCGCCCTCCTCGCCCCCCTCATGCAGGTCGCCCCCGACACCGCCCCCCTCGTCACCGCGTCCTATTGACAAATCCCAAAATCTCAAATGCCGAAATTTCAAAAAAAATATCAAGTCACGCTTGCGCCGGAGCGGCGGTTTTCAACCGCCGGACGAGGCGCGGCCTCGCCCCTTGGCATTTTGAAATTTTGCCCTTTGAAATCTGAAAATTTGGGATTTTCCCCTCGCTCGGTTTGCCCACCCCAATTCATTTAACCGAAAACTTCGCCCCGCCCATGAACACGCGCAACACAACCGCCGCCCGCATCTTCCGCCGCCTGAAACGCGAAGCGGATTTCACCCTGCGCGCCATCCTCTCCGCCGCCATCCTCACCCTCCCCGCGACCGGCCTCCGCGCCGACACGCCCGTGGGCACGGTGGTCTCCGGCGAGGCCTCCTTTGATTACAACGGCAACAAAACCACGATCACCGCGGGCAACAACGCCATCATCGAGTATCCCAAGTTTAACATCGACCGAAACGAAACCGTGCAGTTCGTGCAGCCCACGGACACCTCGCGCGTATTGAACCGCATTACCGGCGGCGATCCCTCCTCGATCCTCGGCAGCCTCCAGGCCAACGGCATCGTTTATTTTGTGAACCCCGCCGGCATCTATTTCGGACAGCACGCCACCATCGACGTCGGCCAGTTCTACGCCGCCGCGGGCAACCTCTCCAACGCCAACTTCCTCGCCGGCCGCGACAACTTCGAGCGGCTCTCCGGCCAGGTGCACAACGAAGGCACGATCAACGCAAGCGCCATCCACCTCATCGGCCAGAACGTGCGCAACACCGGCAACCTCAACGCCCCCGCCGGCCTCGTCATGCTCGCCGCCGGCGACGACGTGCTGATCGGACGCCGTGGCGAGCACGTTTTTGTCAACGCCACCAAAACCACGCCCGACGCCGCTTCCGCCACCGCCGGCGTTGAAAACGCCGGCAACATCAACGCGGAGGGCGGACGCGCCCTGCTCGCCGCCGGCGACCTCTACGCGTTGGCCGTGCAAAACTCCGGAGTCATCAAGGCGCGCAACGTCGAACTCGCCGGCCAGGGCTCCGGCGAAGTCTGGAACCGCGGCGCCATCGACGCCGCCAGCGCCGACACCGAAGGCGGTCGCGTCGAAATCACCGGCCAATACATCGGCATCGATGAAAACGCCATCATCGACGCGAGCGGCGCGCACGGCGGCGGCGAAGTCCTCATCGGCGGCGACTACCAAGGCGCGAACGCCGGCATCCGCAACGCCACCGCCACCTACGTCGCCGAGGGCGCGGCCATCCGCGCCGACGCCACGACCAGCGGCTCCGGCGGCAAGGTGATAGTCTGGGCCGACGAAACCACCCGCTTCCACGGCAGCATCTCCGCGACCGGATTCACGAGCGGCGGTTTCGCCGAGGTTTCCGGCAAGCAAAACCTCCTCTACACCGGCCTCGCCGACCTGCGCTCCGCCGATGGCTCCGCCGGCACCCTCCTCCTCGACCCTGACAACCTCACCATCTCCACTGCTGCCTCCACCCCCGGTGTCATCCCCGGCAGTGTGTTCACCGCCCCCGTCAGCGATACCGACTGGAATCTCAACACCAGCGACCTCGTCACCCAACTCGAACTCGCCAACGTCACCGTCCAAACCCTTACCGGTAACATCACCGTCGCTGATGCCATCGCATGGACCAATCCCTACTCCCTCACTCTCAACTCCGGCAGCGACATCCTCATCAACTCCCCGATTACCGCCGATGCCGGCGACCTCATTCTGCTTGCCGCGCGCGACACGATTCTCTCCGGGGCGGGCGCGGTCAATGTTGGCGGCATCTTCTCCGCCACCTCGAGATTCTTCGAATCCGCCTCCCTTGAAAACACCATCACTGCGGGCGGTGACATAAGCATCGCCACTCCGCAAGCCACTGGAAACGTCAGCATTGGCGGCACCATGATATCGAATGCCGGCGACATCAACATCAGCACCATCGGCCTTTCCATTTGTGCGCCCCTCATCACAAACTCAGGTGACGGCGACATCACCCTTGGATCAGGTGCCCACGGCGGCACCACGATTTCCGAAGCCGGCCTCATCAACTCCGGCGGCAAATTCACCGCAAACGGCTCCACCTTCACGACAAGCAGTGCCACCAATACCATAACCGCCGGCGGCGACATTTACATTAGGGCATTCTACGTCTTGACCGGATATATCCACATCGGCGGCACCGTAACATCGACAGGCGGAGGCATCACGACCGAATCCTATAGCGAAACTGTCATCAGCGCCCCCCTCATCGCGGACATTGGCGGCACAAACGGTGTCTCGGTCGCCGTTGCGTGTGGCAGCCTGACAGTCGGCGACGTCACCAGCGGCGGCGCGCAAACCTACACCATCTCCGGCGATCAGGGCCGTTATATCGCCGCTGCCACAATCACCGGCACCGGACTCCTCAAGACCACCAGTGCCGCCGCGGGCAACATCACGATATCCTCGGGCTCCGGCAGTTCGTTCCTAACCGACGGTGGACGCATCGAGTCAGCCCGCAACTTCACGGTCACCGTCGACACGGCGGATTTCTCCACCGCCGCCGCCAACACCATCACCGCCGGCGGCGACATCTCCATCACCGCCACCGCCGGTAACATCACCCTTGCCGGCAACCTCACCGCCGGAACTGCGGGCTCCGGTGCCATCACTCTCACCTCCACCAACGGCAACCTCTCCCTCGCCGGCATCACCGCCACCTCCAACGGCGACCAAACCTACTCCGCCGGAGGCTCCCTCATCCTCCCTTCCGTGATCAACACCGGCACCGGCGGCATCCTCGCAAACACCTCTGGCGACCTCACCCTCGAATCCATCATCTCCGGCAAATCCTTCTCATTCACCGGTTCCAATATCTACGTCACCAACACCCTCGCCACCACCAACGCCGCCGATGGCGACATCACCCTCAAAGCCACCGGCACCATCACGCTCGTTGACGGATCGACAACCGATGGCCTCATAAACGCCGCCGGGGCCTTCTCCGCCACCTCCGCGTCCTTCCTCTCCGAAAACGCCGCCAACACCATCACCACCGGCGGGGCCATCAGCATCACCTCCCCTAATGTTTCTCTCAAAGGCAACGTCTCCTCCACCACGGGAGGCATTACAGTAAAAGCAGGAGCTTTCTTTCGCAGCACTGGAACGATATTCTCCGATATTAGCGGCACGCATGGTGTCAGCATCAACGAGGATCTCGTCGGCGGGGGGCGGATATCAGAACTGGGCGATGTCATCTCGGGCGGTTCGCAAACCTATTATGCCGCCGACACGATTGACATTAAAGGTTTGCTCAAAACATATGACGCCGAGACCGGCGACATTATGATCGAAAGCGATTCCAGAATTTCCCTCAATAATTCCGGCGAGATCGACTCCGCGGGCAAAATTACAGTCAGCTCAAACGATGTGTTTGTCACGCAAACCGCCGCGAACACCATCTCTGCAATGGGTGATATTGACATTTCAGGCGCCAGCATTGCCCTCGGCGGCGGACTCACCGCTGATACCGGTAATATCACCCTGAGCGCCATACATTCCCCCCTTTCCTCTGACTCCGACATCACAGCCGGCGGCAACATCACCATTGACGGCAGGAGCGGCATCACGCTCAACGGTGCTCTCACCTCCTCCACCGGAGCCATCGCCATCAACAACATCGAAGGCGCCATCACACTTGGCAACGCTATCACCGCCGCCACCGACATCTCCATCGCCACCACATATAACGGCAGCATCACACTTGGCAACGCTATCACCGCAGGCAACGACATCTCCATCGCCACCACATATGACATCACCGTCAACGGCAACCTCACCTCCGGAACCGCGGGCTCCGGAGCCATCACCCTAACCTCCACCAACGGCGACCTCTCCCTCTCCGGCATCACCGCCACCTCCAACGGCGACCAATCCTACTCCGCCGGCGGCTCCCTCATCCTGCCCTCCGTCATTAACACCGGCACCGGCGGCGTTTCCGCCGCCACAACGGGCGACCTCACCCTCGAATCCATCATCTCCGGCAAATCCTTCTCCTTCTCCGGCTCCAACATCTACGTCACCAACACCCTCGCCACCACCAACGCCGCCGACGGCGACATCACCCTCAAAGCCACCGGCACCATCACGCTCGTTGACGGACCGACAACCGACGGCCTCATAAACGCCGCCGGGGCGTTCTCCGCCACCTCCGGCGTCTTCATTTCCGAGAATACCGCCAACACCATCACCACCGGCGGGGCCATCAGCATCACCTCCCCTAATGTTTCTCTCAAAGGCAACGTCTCCTCCGCCACGGGAGGCATTACAGTAAAAGCAGGATCTTCATTTCGCAGCACTGGAACGATATTCTCCGATATTAGCGGCACGCATGGTGTCAGCATCGACGGGGGATTCGGCGGCTGGGGGTATTTGGAACTGGGCGATGTCATCTCGGGCGGTTCGCAAACCTATAATGCCGGCGGCACGATTGACATTAAAGGTTTGCTCAAAACATATAACGCCGGGACCGGCGACATTACGATCGAAAACAATTCCGAAATTCTCCTCAATAATCTCGGCTCGATCGCCTCTGCGGGCAAAATTACAGTCCGCGCAGACGGTGAGTTTGTCACGCAAACCGCCGCGAACACCATCTCTGCAATGGGTGATATTGCCATTTCAGGCGCCAGCATTGCCCTCGGCGGCGGACTCACCGCTGTTACCGGCAGTATCACCCTGCTCTCCATACATTCCTCCCTTTCCTTTGACTCCGACATCACAGCCGGCGGCAACATCACCATTGACGGCAGGAGCGGCATCACGCTCAACGGTGCTCTCACCTCCTCCACCGGAGCCATCGCCATCAACAACCTCGAAGGCGCCATCACACTTGGCAACGCTATCACCGCCGCCACCGATATCTCCATCTCCACCACATATAACGGCAGCATCACACTTGGCAACGCTATCACCGCAGGCAACGACATCTCCATCACCATCTACAACGGCAGCATTGGGATCGCCGGCGACATCACGTCCACCGCCGGTGACATCACCCTCAACGCAAAATACGGCGATATCCTCGTCACTGCCGACGGCCGCATCGACGCCGCCGCCCAATTCACCGCCACCGCCGCCACCTTCACCGCCACCGCCGCCGCCAACACCATCACCTCCGGCGGCGACATCGACATCACCACAGCGGGAGTGGTCGGCAACATCATTCTCAATGGCGATCTCACCTCCACCGCCGGGGCCATTTCCCTCAACGCAGTGAGCGGCGACATCACATCCAACGCCCTGATCTCCGCGACTAACTCCACCGTCACAACCAATGCCGGCGCAATAGGCTCGATCACTCTTGGCGACGTGTTGAGCGGTGGCGCGCAATCGCACTCTACCGCTAACTATTTTACCGGCACAGGACACCTCAAAGCCGGAGGCGACATCACCATCGCCGCCAACCACAACATCACCCTCGACGGCGACATCACCGCCGCCGCCGGAGGCGGCTCCGGCGGCATCACCCTCACCTCCACCATTGGCGACATCGCCCTCTCCGGAATCACCGCCACCTCCAATGGCGACCAGGCCTACTCCGCCGGCGGCTCCCTCATCCTGCCCTCCGTCATCAACACCGGCACCGGCGGCGTTTCCGCCGCCACAACGGGCGACCTCACCCTCGAATCCATCACCTCCGGCAAATCCTTCTCCTTCTCCGGCTCCAACATCTACGTCACCAACACCCTCGCCACCACCAACGCCGACGACGGCGACATCACACTCCTCGCCACCGGCACCATCACCCTCGTCCACAACGTCACAACCGACGGCCTCATCAACGCCGCCGCCAAATTCACCTCCACCTCCGCCTCCTTCGTCTCCCAAGACGCCGCCAACACCATCACCGCCGCCAAAGGCATCGCCATCACCTCCACGGCATCGACCGGCGGCATCATGTTCGCCGGAGACCTCCTTTCCAACGCCGGCGACATCACCCTCGCCTCCAGCGGCAGCATTGTCTCCACCGCCGGCATCACCGCCGACGGATCGTTCTCCGCCACCGCCTCCAGCAACATCATCCTCGTCAACGTCACCAGCGGCGGCTCCCAAGACTACACCTCCACCGCTGGTAGCATCACCCACACCGGCACCATAAGCACCGTCGGAGCCACCTTCCGCGCCCCCGGCGGCCTCACCCTCGACAGGCTCATCTCCGGCTCCAATGTTTCCCTCACCGCGGGCTTCATCACCCTCAACGACCTGCTCCAAACCACCAGCGCCTCCGCGGGCGACATCACCCTCGACGCCACAAACGGAAAAATCCTCGTCACGGGCGACGGACGCATCGACGCCGCCTCCGTTTTCTCCGCCACATCCAGGGTTGACGGCTTCACCACAGAAACCGTCGCCAACACCATCACGGCGGGCACCGGCATCAACATCACCACGGGCGGCGCCGCCGGCCTCGTTCTCAACGGCGACCTCGAATCCACCGCCGGCAACATCACGCTGGTCTCAAGCGGCAGCCTCGTTTCTACCGCCGCCATCACAGCCGCCGCGGGCGCGCTCACCGCCACCTCCGGCTCCGACATGACTCTGGGCGACGTCACCACCGACGGCGCGCAAACCTACACCTACTACAACATCTTCACTGCCACCAGCGGCACCCTCAAAACCACCGGCGCGGGCTCTGACATCGCCCTCAAGCAACTGGTTAAAATCCCCGGCACCGACGAATACTCCGGCGACATCCTCATCAAGGACGTAAGCGCCGCGGGCGCCTTCTCCGCCACCTCCGGACGCTTCACCCTGCTCGGAGGCGGCACCATCGCCGCGATCGGCGACATCTCCATCTCCAATCCGGTGCCCTCGGGCTACACCTACGTCACCGCATGGTATACCAATGTGCACGGCACGATCGACTCGTCCGCCGGCTCGGTCAGCATTATAAGCGGACGCGGCGGCCTCAACATCAGCGGCACCATCGCCTCCTTCGGCGCACAGTATTACGAATCGTGGAGAACCGTCGCCCGCGGCACATTCATCACATCCGACACCGACACTGGCGACATCACCTTCAATTACAACGGCAGTTGGGGAGCGCCTGCCATAAGCTTTGAAACAACCACGATTGTGGACGCCGCCCGCGACATCAAACTCCACTATCCTCCAAACGCCGGCGCGCACTCGGGGACGATCACACTCCCCGCCGGCGCCGTTTTCAACGCAAACAACGCAATCATCATCGACACCGCCGCGGTCTCATTTGTGTCACTCCTTGCCGACCTTAATTCCGGCGCGGGCGGCATAAACGTCAATGCCAGCGGCACCCTCATCCTGGGCAACGCCACCACCACCGGCACCCAGTCCTTTGCCGCTGGCAACATCACGCTCACCGGCACGCTCGGCGGCTCCGGCGACCTCGTCCTCGCCAGCACCACCGGCTCCATCGCCCTCACGGGTGAGGACGCCCTCATCGACATGGGGGGCGACATCACCGTCACCGCCGCCACCACCTTCACCACCGCCGCCGCCGTCAACACCATCACCGCGGGCACTAACATCGCCATCACCGCCAACGACGACATCACCATCAACGGCAACCTCACCGCCGCCTCCGCCGGCGACGCCGGCGCGATTACCCTCACCTCCAACGCGGGCGACATCTCCCTCCTCAAAGTCACCGCCACCTCCAACGGCGACCAAACCTACACCGCCGCCGGCAGCATTCTCCTCACCGACATCCTCGACGCCGGAGCCGGCTCCATCACCGCCAACGCCGGCGGCGACCTCACCCTCCCCACCATCACCGCCGACAACGCCCTCAGCTTCACCGGCTCCAACATCTACATCACCGGCACCCTCGAAACCACCAACGCCGCCGACGGCGGCATCACCCTCGTCGGCACCGGCAGCACCATCATGGTGCACACCGCCACCACCAACGGCCTCATCGACGCCGCCGGCGCGTTCACCTCCACCTCCGCCGCCTTTGTTTCCAACTCCGCCGCCAACACCATCAACGCCGGCGGCTCCGTGAAAATCGAGGCAACCACCGACGACGTCGTCCTCAACGGCGCGCTTACCTCGGGCAACACGATCATGATCGTCTCGCAAACCGGCATCACCAGCGGCTCCCTCGCCACCATCACCGCCGACGGCTCCATCACCATGCGCAACGCCAACGCGCACATCATCCTCTATGGCGACATGGAATCCGCGTCCGGCGGCATCAACCTGCAAAGCCGCGCTCAAGTCTTCCTGCGCGGCGATGTCAAATCCGGGGTCACAGGCACCGACGGCATCCGCGTCGAATCCTCCATCGCCTCCATCGAAACCAAAAACGTCCTCACCGGCGGCGCGCAAACCTACGTCATTAAAGGCAGCGACAGATGGTATTTCAAGGCCAACGGCGCGCTCACCTCGCTCGACGCCGCCACCGGCGACATCACCATCATCGCCCGCCCCTCCGAAGGCGTCACCTTCTCCGGATCAAGCAAAGTGAACGCCGCCGGCAAGTTCACCTCCACCATGGGCGGCGCGTTCACCACCGTCGGCGCGGCAAACACCATCACTGCGGGCGGCCTCATTACCATCAGCTCCACAAGCATCGCCCTCAATGGCGCCGTCTTCAACGACGCGGGCATCCTCCTCACGGCGAACAACGGCTCCATCACGACAACTGCGCAAATCACCGCCACGACGGGCAACGTCATCATGAACGCCGGCGCCGGCTCCATCACCGCCAACGCCGGCATCCTCAGCGGCGGCACCCAATCCTACACCGCCGGCAGCCTCACCGCCAGCGGACAGCTTCGCACCACCAGCGCCGCCACCGGTGACATCGTCATCAGCACCACCGGCGCGACACTGCTCACCGGCGACAACCAAATCGACGCCGCGCGCTCATTCACCGCCAACGCCCGCGAACTCACCACCGCCTCCGCCGCCAACACCATCGCCGCCGCCGCCGACATCACCATCACCACCACCGACGACATCACCATCAACGGCAACCTCACCGCCGCCTCCACGGGCGACGCCGGCGCGATCACGCTCACCTCCAGCGCGGGCGACATCTCGCTCATCAAAGTCACCGCCACCTCCAACGGCGACCAAACCTACACCGCCGCCGGCTCCATCCTCCTCACCGACATCCTCGACGCCGGCGCCGGCTCCATCACCGCCACCGCCGGCGGCGACCTCACCCTCCCCACCATCACCGCCGGCAACGACCTGCGCTTCACCGCCGGCAACAACATCCACGTTGTCGGCACGCTCGCCACCACCAACGCCGCCGCCGGCATCACCCTCGCCGCCGCCGGCACCACCACCCTCGTCCACACCGCCACCACCAACGGCCTCGTCGACGCCGCCGGCAAGTTCACCTCCACCTCCGCCGCCTTCCTCTCCGAAACCGCCGCCAACACCATCACGACCGTCGGCGACATCACCATCACAGCCACAAGCAACGCCGGCATCGCCATCTACGGCGACATCCTCTCCACCGCCGGCTCCCTCCTCACCGACTCCTACGGCAACACCACCGTCAACGCCAGCGTCACCACCTCCGGCAGCCAGATTTACGAAACCATGCACGGCACGGGCGGCATCACTATCACCGGCACCCTCGCGACCACCAACGCCTCCGACGGCGACATCCGCCTCCTCTCCCACAACACCGCGACGCTCTCCGGCGACGCCCTCATCAACGCCGACGGCGCCGTTTACGTTGACGCGCTGACCCTCGTCACGGCGGGCTCCGCCAACACCATCACCGCAGGCAAATGGATATCCGTCCACGCCACCACCGCCACCGGCGACGCCGTCACCCTCAACGGCGCGCTCACCGCCATCAACGACAACATCCAAATCGTCACCGCGGGCGGCAACATCACCGCCAACGCCACGCTCACCGCCGACACCTCCGCCGTCGAACTCGACGCCGGCTCGAATGGTAACATCACCGTCGGCAATGTCCTGACCGGTGGCACGCAAGCCTACGCCGGCGGCAGCTTCACCGGCACCGGCCTGCTTAAAACCACCTACGCCAACGACGGCGACATCGTCATCAACACCACCGGCGCGACATTGCTCACCGGCGATTACGGCCTCATCAACGCCGCCGGCGCGTTCACCTCCACCTCCGCCTCCTTCCGCTCCGAAACCGCAGCCAACACCATCACGACCGTCGGCGACATCGCCATCACAGCCACAAGCAACGCCGGCATCGCCATCAACGGCGACATCCTCTCCACCGCCGGCTCCCTCCTCACCGACTCCTACGGCAACACCACCGTCAACGCCGGCGTCACCACCTCCGGCAGCCAGGTTTACGAAACCATGCACGGCACGGGCGGCATCACAATCACCGGCACCCTCGAAACCACCAACGCCTCCGACGGCGACATCCGCCTCCTCTCCCACAACACCGCGACGCTCTCCGGCGACGCCCTCATCAACGCCGACGGCGCCGTCTACGTTGACGCGCTGACCCTCGTCACGGCGGGCTCCGCCAACACCATCACCGCCGGCAAATGGATATCCGTCCACGCCACCGCCGCCACCGGCGACGCCGTCACCCTCAACGGCGCGCTCACCGCCATCAACGACAACATCCAAATCGTCACCGCGGGCGGCAACATCACCGCCAACGCCACGCTCACCGCCGACACCTCCGCCGTCGAACTCGACGCCGGCTCGAATGGCAACATCACCGTCGGCAATGTCCTCACCGGCGGCACCCAAGCCTACGCCGGCGGCTCCTTCACCGGCACCGGCCTGCTTAAAACCACCTACGCCAACGACGGCGACATCGTCATCAACACCACCGGCGCCACCCTCATCACCGGTGACGACGGTCGCATCGACTCCGCCGCGCAACTTACCGCCGCCGCCGACTCATTCACAACCTCGTCAACAACCAACACCATCACCACCGTCGGCGACATCACCATCGCCACCCTCACCGACATCGCGCTCAACGGCAACCTCGACACCTCCGCCGCGCTCACCCTCACCTCCACCGCCGGCAACATCGCCCTCACCGACATCAACGCACTCTCCAACGGCGACCAAACCCACACCGCCGCCGGCTCCATCCTTCTCTCGAACACCCTCAACGCCGGCTCCGGAGGCATCACCGCCACCGCGGGCGGCGCGCTCACCGTCGTCAACGCCACAGGCAGCTCCGCCATCGCCCTCACCGGCTCGCAAATCACCCTCACCGGACTGCTCGCCACCGCCAACGCCTCCGACGGAGCCATCACCCTCAACGCCACCGACGCGGGCATCACCCTCGCCGACTCCGGCGCGATCAACTCCGCCGACACCCTCTCGGCCACCGCCAACGGCACCTTCCTCTCCACCGCCGCCGCCAACACCATCACCGCCGCCGGCAACATCGGCATCACCATTGCGCAAGACGGACTAGGCGCCAAGGGCGACATCCTGCTCAACGGCGCGCTCACATCCACCGCCGGCGGCATCACACTCAACGCCCACGAACGCAACATCACCGCCACCGCGCAAATCACCGCCGACACCACCGGCGCCGGCGGCATCACCGCCTACGCGGGATGGGGCGACATCACCCTCGCCGGCGTCCTCACTGGCGGCGCGCAAAACTATTTCTCCGCCGGCTTCACCGGCACCGGCCACCTCCAGACCACCAACGCCACCCACGGCAACATCAACATAGACGCCCGCGGCATCCTCATCACGGAAGC
Source organism: Ereboglobus sp. PH5-10 (assembly GCF_029504735.1). Lineage (GTDB taxonomy): Bacteria > Verrucomicrobiota > Verrucomicrobiia > Opitutales > Opitutaceae > Ereboglobus. Next base: position 299,893 of record NZ_JAQFIP010000002.1, read on the forward strand.
CGGCGGCCAAATCACCGCCGCCAATTCGCTCAACGCCACCGCATCCCTCGGCGGCTTCACCACATCCTCCACTGCCAACACCATCACCGCCGGCAACGCCATCACCATCGCCACCGCCAACGACATCCAACTCCACGGCGCCGCGACCGCCGTCAACGACATCAAGCTCACCAGCACAACCGGCGACATTCTCTCCACCGCGCGGCTCACCTCGTCCGCCGCCGGCCTCGCCGCTACCGCCAACAACGGCGACATCACCCTCGGCAACGCGCAAACCTCCGGCACCCAAATCTACGCCGCCACCACCCTCACCGGCACCGGCCTCCTCAAAACCACCGACGCCGCCACCGGCGACATCGTCATCAACACCACCGGCGCCACCCTCATCACCGGTGACGACGGAGCCGTGGACTCCGCCCGCGACATCAACATTACCGCCGACACCCTCACCACCGCCGCCGTCGCCAACACCCTCGACGCCGCCCGCGACATCGCCATCACCACCACCGACGACATCACAATCAACGGCAACCTCACCGCCGCCTCCACGGGCGGCCCCGGCGCGATTACGCTCACCTCCGCCGCGGGTGACATCTCGCTCATCAAAGTCACCGCCACCTCCAACGGCGACCAAACCTACACCGCCGCCGGCAGCATCCTCCTCACCGACATCCTCGACGCCGGCGCCGGCTCCATCACCGCCAACGCCGGCGGCGACCTCACCCTCGCCACTATCATCGCCGACAACGCCCTCAGCTTCACCGGCTCCAACATCACCATCACCGGCACCCTCGAAACCACCAACGCCATCGGCGGCGACATCACCCTCGTCGGCACCGGCAGCACCATCATGGTGCACACCGACACCACCAACGGCCTCATCAACGCCGCCGCCGCCTTCACCTCCACCTCCGCCGTCTTCGTTTCCAACTCCGCCGCCAACACCATCAACGCCGGCGGCCCCGTGAAAATCGAGGCAACCTCCGACGACGTCGTCCTCAACGGCGCGCTTACCTCGGGCAGCACGATCATGATCGTCTCGCAAACCGGCATCACCAGCGGCTCCCTCGCCACAATCATCGCCGCCGGCTCCATCGTCATGAGCAACCCCCTCGGGCATATCATCCTCAATGGCGACATGGAATCCGCTTCCGGCGGCATCAACCTCTGGAGCAATAATGACGTCCTCCTGCGCGGCGATGTCAAATCCGGCGTCACAGGCACCGACGGCATCCGCGTCGAATCCTCCGTCGCCTCCATCGAAACCAAAAACGTTCTCACCGGCGGCGCGCAAACCTACGTCATTAACGGCAGCGAGAGCCGGCATTTCAACGCCACCGGCACGCTCACCTCGCTCGACGCCGCCACCGGCGACATCACCATCATCACCCCCCCCTCCGAAAACACCACCTTCACCGAGTCGGGAAATGTGAACGCCGCGGGCAAGTTCACCCACACGGGCGGGATGTTTCTCACCGAAGGCGCCGCCAACACCATCAACGCCGGCGGCCTCATCTCCATCAGCGCCACAAGCATCGCCCTCAACGGCGCGGTCTTCAACGACACGGACATCCACCTCACTGCGGACGGCGGAGCCATCGCGACAACCGCGCAAATCACCGCCACGACGGGCAACGTCATCATGAACGCCGGCGCGGGCGACATCACCACCGCCGGCGTCCTCAGCGGCGGCACCCAATCCTACGCCGGCGGCTCCTTCACCGGCACCGGCCTCCTCAAGACAACCAACACCGCCACCGGCGACATCGTCATCGCCACCACCGGCGCCACCCTCATCACCGGCGACGACGGAGCCGTGGACTCCGCCCGCGACATCAACATGGCCGCCGACACCCTCACCACCGCCGCCGCCGCCAACACCCTCGCCGCCGGGCGCAACATCACCCTCGCCGCCAACAACGACATCACCATCCAAGGCGACATCACCGCCGCCGCCAACGCCGGCCACGGCGCGATTACGATGACCTCCACCGCCGGCAACATCGCCCTCCTCCACATCACCGCCACCTCCAACGGCGACCAAGCCTACACCGCCGCCCTCGACATCACCCTCACCGACCTCATCAACACCGGCTCCGGCTCCCTCCTTGCCGACGCCGGCGGCCTCCTCACCCTCCACTCCGTCATCACCGGCGGCACCCTCGCCCTCACCGGCTCCAGCCTCCTGGTCACCGGCACCCTCCGCACCACCAATCCCGCCAGGGGCTCCATCGCCCTCACCGCCACCGGCGCGGACATCACCTTCACCGACGCCGGCTCGATCATCTCCGCCGACACGTTCACCGGAACCGCGAAAGGCAATTTTCTAGCCACCACCGTCAGCAACACCCTCGCCGTCGCCAGCACGCTCTCCATCGCCGCCGAAGCCGGAATGGAACTGCACGGCGCGCTCAACGCCGGCAACGCCATCACCCTCGCCAGCGACGGGGGCGACATCCTCTCCACCGCGCAAATCACCTCCGCCAACGCCGGCCTCGCCGCCACCGCCAACAACGGCGCCATCACCATCGGCAACGTCACCACCTCCTCCGCCCAAACCTACACCTCGCTCACCCTCACCGGCACCGGCCTCCTCAAAACCACCAACGCCTCCACCGGCGACATCCTCATCAACGTCACCGACACCGTGCTCCTCACGGGCCAGGGCGCGATCAATTCCGCCGGCGTCATCACCGGCACCGTCGGCGCCATCACAGCGGACGGCGCGGCCAACACCCTCACCGCCGCGAAAAACATCAACCTCACCGCCGCAAACGACATCTCCCTCGCGGGCGACCTCGCCTCCGCCACCGGCAACATCCTCGTCAACACCACCGACGGCGGCAGCGTCACCCTCACCAACCACCTCTCCACACCCTCGGGCGAAATCAAACTCACCACCACCGGCACGGGCGCGATCACACTCCACAACGCCACCAGCAGCGGCGACCAAACCCACGCCACCGAGGGCGGCAACATCAACGTTACCGGCACCCTCGCCATCGGCTCCGGGGCCACGATGCGCTTCTCCACCACCTCCGCCACGGACACCGGCACCACCGTCATCGATGCGGGCGCGGCCCTAGTCGTTCCCAACACCACGCTCCTTGTCCAAGGCGGCATGTTCCTCGACGAAAACGGACGCATCTCCGCCCCCGTCGGAATCGACATCCAGGGCGCGGGCGCGGGCGTCACCTTCAACGCGGCCCTTGGCGGCGCGGGCAATCCCCTCGCCACAATCAACATCGCCGGAGCCGGAGCCATCGACATCAACGGCGGCATCGAAACCACCGGCGCGCAAACCTACAACACCGACGGCGGCGACATCAACATCACCTCCCTCCTCCGCGCCACCGACAACGGAGCCGCGATCACCTTCGACACCCACAACCCCAGCGGCACCACCGGCATGACCACCGTCCACACCGGCGGCATCCAAACCAACAACACCACCGTCACCTCCACCGGCGGACTCACCCTCGCAGCCGACACCACCTTCGACGCCGGCGGCGGCAGCCTCTACATCGACGGACAGGGACGCGCCGCCTCCCTCGGCATCGACCTCGAACTCCCGCAAATCAACATCCTCAACGCAGGCGACATCCACCTCTCCGGAGTCACCACCACCGGCGACCAGTATTACCACTTCGACGACGGCGCCGCCATGCGCCTCACCGGCACGCTCCTCGCCACCGGCAACGGCAGCTCCATCACCATCGAAAACACCCGCACCGACCACGCCGAATGGGCCACCATCTTCGCCGTCGGCGGCAACGGCATCCACATCGAGACCCTCAACGGCGACATCACCATCTCCAAATACAACACCCTCCTCTCCTACGACCCCGACAACGGCGCCGCCTCCCCCACCGCGGGCGACATCTACATCCGCGCCTGGAACGGCCTCGCCACCGTCCCCGACATCTCCGCCTCGCACCAAGTTGACCTCATCGCGCTCGCCATCACCCTCAACGGCACCCTCTACCAAAGCGGCGGCATCAACATCCTCGGCATGGACGGCGCCCCCATCAACTCCGGCCTCTTCACCATCGACGAACCCTCCGTCAACATTGTCGCCATCAAGAGCCGCTCCCTCTACCCTCCCCTGGTGGGAATCAACTCCTACGCCTACCTCCCCTCCCTTTACGACGAAGTCACCCTCCGGGTCACCACCGATTTCTTCAACACCGACACCCCGCCCCCCGCCGGCAGCATCTTCAACGAAATCTACTCAAGCGACTTCCGCAGCTGGATGTATCTCTACACCGAACTCGTCCAGGTCAACATCGCCGCCAACACCTTCGACAAATCCCTCGAACTCTCCGCCGTCGAGGAAAACATGCGCAAGGCCACCGCCGGCTATCTCGCCAGCAACGACGCCGCCAACCGCATCACCGGCGCCACCAAGGAGCACCTCTACAACGTCGGCATCTTCGCCCGCGGAGCCACCGACGCCGAGCGCCTCTCGCAACACCACCACCGCGGCCTCTTCCAGCAAATCATTCCCAGCGAAATCCCCTCGCCCGAGCACCGCAAGGTCGTTGACGGACGCATCTCCGAAACCAGCGCCCGCGAAACCGTCGCCCTCTATCAGGAAACCTTCATGACCATCGACGACGACGGACGCCCCGTTTCCCGCACATCCGAAATCCTCGCCGCGCTCACCGCCACCTACAACGCCTACCGCGCCACCACCGCCACCCCCGGCCCCGTCGGCTTCGGACTCTACATCGACGACAACGCCGCCACAAACACCGACGCCGCCGTCTCGCAAAAATTCGTCCGCAGCCTCCGCACGCTCTTCGCCGCGATCGAGCGCATCGGCCTCACACGCACCGAAGTCGCCGTCGCCAAGTCCGTCCTCCTCCGCCCCCTCCGCTCCCCCGCGATCCCCGGCGCCACCCTCCGCGGACTCATCGAACCCGACACCATCCTCGCCAGCGCGCCACCAGCCGGGGCTCCCAAAATCACCGCCAACTTCTGAATAATTTTCGATTCTCGATTCTCGATTTTCGATTGCGCGTTACCACGCGACAGCGAAATCAAAACGAAACAAAAATCCTTCAAATCAATCGCAAAAACCCGGATCCAAAATCTGAAAGTTCAACCGCATTCCGATCTCCGCATTTTTCACCACTAAAAACCTCGCAACTCTTTGCCGTCGGAGCGGAAGCTCCCAATCAATCGAAAATCGAGAATCGAAAATCCAAAATACCAACACCATGAACATCGACAAATACCTGTCCCCCATCCCCGGCGATGATCCCGCCGGCGCCGACCTCTCAGCCAGCGGCGCCATCTACGAGCTCGACCGCCTCATCGCCGGCAAACCTGAAACGCAATTCGCCCCCGCCGAGGAGGCCGACTGGCGCGCCGTCCGCGAAAAATGCGAGGAACTCCTCGCTCAGTCAAAAGACCTCCGCGTCGCCGCCGCCTACGCCAACGTCCTCCTTCGCCTCAAAGGCTGGGAAGGCTTTGCCGCCGGCCTCCTGCTCATCCGCAACTACCTCGAAACCGCATGGGAAGGCATCTACCCGCGCCTCGACCCCGACGACAACAACGACCCGCAGGAACGCGTCAACGCCCTCAACGTCCTTGGTGCCCCCGTCGGCACCGCGGGTGATCCCTACAAAACGATCGCCGTCCTCCGCACCACCCCCATCACCCAATCCGTGCAAGCCGGCAACTGGGGCCTCGACGCCATCCTCGCCGCGCGCGACAACGTCCCCATGCTCGACGGCAACCCCGCCCCCTCGACCGCCATCATCGACGGCGCGTTCAGCGAAAGCCCGCCCGACTTTGTCTCGGCGACCCTCGAAAACATCACCACCGCGCTCGATTGCGCCCAGGCGATCAACAACTACTTCACCGACACCCTCTCCGCCTCCGCCTGGCCCAACTACGAAATCCTCATCGCCGACCTCCAGCGCATCAAAAACACCATCGACGCGCACCAAAGCGGCGCCGGTGCGTCCGCCGACTCGGACGACTCCGCCGCCGCGCCGGCCTCCGCAGGAGGAGCGACCCCCGCCCGCGCCTCGGCGCCCGGCGGCATCTCCTCGCGCGAGGACGTTGTCCGCACCCTCGACCTCATCATCCGCTACTACGCGCAAAACGAACCCGCGAGCCCCATCCCCCTCATGCTCGAGCGCGTAAAACGGCTTGTCCCCATGAGCTTTATGGAAATTATCAAGGACATGACCCCCGACGCCATGGACCGCGTAACCCTCATCACAGGAGCCAAACCACCCGAGGAAGAATACTGACTCCAAATCCCTTTTATTGCGGGCACAAACACCGCCTTAAAACAACTCGTTAGGAAACCAACAAACAACTAACCAACCACAACAACAACCAACCCCCCTAAAACAACATGGCAAAAGCAAGCAGTCAGAAGTTCATCGCGCGCAATCGCGCCCCCCGAGTCCAGATCGAATACGATGTGGAACTCTACGGCTCCGAGAAAAAAGTTCAGCTCCCGTTCGTCATGGGCGTCATGGCCGACCTCTCGGGCAATCCAGCCGAGCCCCTCGACCCCGTCGCGGACCGCAAATTCCTCGAAATCGACGTCGATAATTTCGACGAGCGCATGAAATCGGCCAAACCCCGAGTCACGCTCCAGGTGCCCAACACCCTCACCGGCGAAGGCAACCTCAACGTCGAGCTCAACTTCGAGTCGATGGACGACTTCTCGCCCGCCGCCGTCGCCCGCAAAGTGGACGCCCTCAACAAGCTCCTCACCACCCGCGAGCAACTCTCGAACCTCCTCACCTACATGGACGGCAAGACCGGCGCCGAGGACCTCATCACCAAGCTCCTCAACGACCCCGCCCTCCTCCAATCCGTCTCCGCCGCCGCCAAACCCGCCGACGAAGCCAAATAACTCCAAACATTAAACCCTAAACTCTAAACTAAACAAAACCATGGCCGACGAAGCCCAACAACAAGCCGCTGGCGGCGGAGCGACCGCCGAATACAGCGAATTCCAATCACTGCTCAACAAGCAGTTCAAACCCAAGACCGACGAGGCCAAGACCGCGGTCGAGGCCGCCGTGCAAACCCTCGCGCAGCAGGCCCTCTCCGCCACCACCCTCATCTCGGACAACGCCATCAACACCATCGAGGCCATCATCGCCGAGATCGACAAAAAGCTCACCGAGCAAATCAACCTCATCCTCCACCATGAGGACTTTACCAAGCTCGAAGGCGCCTGGCGCGGCCTCTCGCACCTCGTCAACAACACCGAAACCGACGAGTCCCTGAAAATCCGCGTCCTCAACATCTCGAAAAAGGACATCGCCAAGACGCTCAAAAAGTTCAAAGGCACCGCCTGGGACCAGAGCCCCCTCTTCAAGAAAATCTACGAGGAGGAATTCGGCATGCCCGGCGGCCAGCCCTACGGCGCGCTCATCGGCGACTACTACTTCGACCACTCGCCCCCGGACATCGAAATGCTCCAGGGCATGGCGCAGATCGCCGCCGCCGCGCACGCGCCCTTCTTCGCCGCCGCCGCGCCCACGCTCCTGAACATGGAGTCCTGGCGCGAACTCAGCGACCCGCGCGACCTCACGAAGATATTCCAGACACCGGAATACGCCTCGTGGCGCTCGCTCCGCGAATCCGACGACGCCATGTATCTCGGCCTCACCCTCCCGCGCTTCCTCGCCCGCATCCCCTACGGCGCGAAGACCAACCCCGTCGAGGAGTTCGCCTTCGAGGAGGACATCACCGGCAACGACCACAACAAATACGTCTGGTCCAACGCCGCCTACGCCATGGGCACGAACATCACCCGCTCGTTCAAGACCTACGGCTGGTGCTCGCGCATCCGCGGCGCCGAGTCCGGCGGCATGGTCGAAGGCCTCCCCGTGCACAGCTTCCCGACCGATGACGGCGGCGTGGACATGAAATGTCCCACGGAAATCGCCATCACCGACCGCCGCGAAGCCGAGCTCGGCGCCAACGGCTTCCTCCCGCTCTCGCACTGGAAAAACACCGACTACGCCGTGTTCGTGGGCGCGCAATCGCTCAACAAACCGCAGCAATACGAGGACCCGGATGCCACCGCGAACGCCAACCTCGCCGCGCGCTTCCCCTACCTCTTCGCCACCTGCCGCTTCGCGCACTACCTCAAGTGCATCGTCCGCGACAAGATCGGCTCCTTCAAGGAAAGGGAGGACATGAAAAACTGGCTCTCCAAGTGGGTAAACCAATACGTCACCACCGATCCGACCGCCTCCGAGGACGCCAAGGCCCGCTTCCCCCTGGCGGCCGCCGAAGTCGTGGTGGACGACGTCGCCGGCAACCCCGGTTACTACTCGGCGAAGTTCTACCTGCGCCCGCACTATCAACTTGAAGGCCTGACGGTCTCCCTCCGCCTCGTCTCCAAGCTCCCCTCCGCCAAGAAATAACCCTCAACCGGATTCGGCGCGCGGCGGCCATACACGCCGCGCGCCAGCCCGCCTACTCTCCACCTTTTTTCGGCACGGCAGCGCCCTAACTGTAAACAGTAAACTGCAAACCCGCGCCGCGGTCATTACAAACAAACCGTCTCATTGTAATCACAAAATCATTTATTCCCCCGCACCGCCCCCCACCTTCAATTTAATATTAAAACTAAAACCACTGCTCCCTGCCCATGTCCTCAAAAGAAACCCTCATCGACGCTTATATGAAGTGTGACGATATCGAAGGCAGCTACTGTGTCGACAAAACCCACGACGAAAATGGCGGCCTGCTCGATCTCATCACCAGCTTTGCCAAACAGAAAGAGCCGCACGAGGGCTGGTCGGAAGTATATGGATTCAACTATTCACTGGCCAAAGAGCATCCCGAAATTGAAATCACAAAACCCATCGATGCGGCATCCAATGAATTGTTCATCCGCTGCATGAAAAAGAACTCCTTGCAAAACCAAGGAGGGAAAAATGCGTCCGCCCACATATTTCAGGAAATAACCCTGCACATGTGCCGCTGGGTCGACACGGATGAAGATGGTGTTATCGACACATTCCAGACGTTTCTTGAATACGTTTTCTACGAATGTTCCATCACAAGTTACGACACCGACATCGACTTCGAGGCTGACGATATTCCCGAGGAAAAAATCTCCATTACATTCAAGAAAATGAAAATGAGACATTTCCACCCGGAGGAATCCACGGAGTTCGGCTGGGATTTCGGCACGCAAGCGGAAATCCAATAAAACCCCTATTCAACCACGCCCGCGCCCAACCTGCAACCGACATGCCAATCTACGCCTATATAAAAATTCCCGGAATCCAAAACTCCGAGTCCACGGACGAAAAATATGGGAAGGAATGGATACCGATCCGCTCATTCAAATTCAAGACCGAGGCCAGTGTCGAAGATGAAACCACGAACAGGCAGAGCGGGGAAGACGATGCCCCGAGTGAGACAGGCGCGGGCGTGCCGCGCCAAACCAGCGATTCAAAGAAGAGGTTCAATCATATCAAAAACCGCCTGGAAAGGTGGGCTCGCGGGGAAAGATCACCGGCGATGAGGGAGAGTGCCGCCGAAGCGGACGGAGAAATAACTGTCGACAAGTGGCTCGATGCCACCAGCCCCAAACTGCACAACCTTTGCCAGGAATGCTCAAAATTTGCCACAGACCAATATATTAAAGGCATGGTGGAGGTTCATATTTGCCGCCAAATCCAATCCGAAGAAGGAGACAAGGCGAGCCGCGAAGCCTATTTGGGATATGTATTGGAGAACTGCCGAATATCCAGTCTCTCCGTCACCGCCTCCACAAGTTCCAACATGGTGGAGACGTTCACCATAAAATTTGAAATGGTGACCTCCTGCATAAGGCAGCCCAAGCAGAACTTGTGGCAAAACTTGAAATGGAATTTTCTCTCCGAGGACACGGATTCCGCCAGTAAACTCTCAACCCCGTAACAACCCTGTCTTCACATGATTTTCTGGCGCCGCGCCGCCAGTCTCCTGACACAAAAAACCGCCTCACGCGCGTAAGGGCAACCAAACTCACAACCTTAGAAAATATATAAAACATCATGGCATTCGATGCATACATGCGGTTTCTCGAACCCAAAGTGGAAGGAGAGGCCAAACTTAGTGCGAATTATCAAACGGACAGCGCCGACGGCAATTCCGGGTGGATAGACATATCCGACTACGGTTTTTCCGCCACCATGGCGGTGACCCCGGCCCGCTCGGGCGGCACAGGCGCCGCCACCACGGGAAAAGGCAAACTCGAGCCTTTCAACTGCAAGAAAAGAGCGGACGCCACCAGCATGAGCCTGGCGTTTCACGCCGCCGCGGGCACCATCTTCAAGCGAATCGTGGTTAATCTTTTTGCCACGCTCGACGAGGGCGGCGCAAAGCACAAGCCCCACCAATTCCTCACCGTCGTCTTGCAAGGCGCGGTCATCAGCGCCTACAAGTTTTCCGGCTCGGCGGGCGATGACCTTCCCGAGGAGGAGATATCGATCACCTACGGTTCCATTGAATACAAATACAATGGTTTTAGCGTGGATGAGGAAACCGGGGCCATCACTCCGGGCGGCAAAAAAAGCGTGTTCAGTTGGAGCACCATCAAAAACTCGGGAAGCAAGGCCTGAGATCAATAATATCAACCAATATACAATTAAAACCAACTCTATAACATCATGGCATTAGAAGCATATCTATACATTGAGGGCGTTCAGGGCGACTCCACGAGCGAGGTGGGCAAGAGCGCCTCGGAGATCCCGGCGGGCGCGGGCCCCATCGAAATAAACTCGTTTTCACTCGACCTCAACATGCCCCTCGTTGAAAACCGCTCGGGAACTGGGGCTGTCACAGTGGGACGCGCCAATTTCGAGGATTTCGAAACTGGAAAGTCGCTGGATATCTCCTCGGGCACCCTTCTTTTTTATTGCCTCTCCGGAAAGCATATAAACAGGGCGGTTGTCATGGTTTATCGCGCCGCTGGCGAAGGCGACCAAGGCAAACCCACGCGTTACCTGAAAATCACATACAGCAATATCGTGATCACCGAAGTCAATATTACCGGAAGCGGCGATGAAATGCCCTCGGAAACGTTGAAGTTCAACTACGGCAAGGTTGCCTATACCTATTATAAGACCGACGCCAGAACTGGCGCGGCCACAGGTCAGCTTGCCAACTTCTTCTGGGATCGCGTCGAAAACTCCGGCACGAAAGCCGGTTGATCGTTGTGATAGCCAGCATATCGCACAGCGCAGCGCAGGAGCCCGCCCTGCGCTGCCTTGCGGGCTTTGCACGACGCGGGTTTCATATCCGTTTGCCGTAATTTCCCTCCACCCTCCGCTTTTCCATCATGTCCGATCCCGCCGACCACCTCAAGCAAGCCGACCTCGACGCCACGCTCGCGGCCGCCAACGCCGCCGTCCGCGCCAACCCCGCCGACCCGAAGGCCCGCGCATTCCTCTACCAGCTCAACTGCGTGCTCGGCCGCTGGGAAAAGGCGCTCGACCAGCTCGCCATCTACGCCGGCCTCATCCCCGACGACCCCGACGCGCGCGTCACCACGCGCCTCCACCAAATGGCAATCCAGTGCGAGGTTTTCCGCGCCGAAGTTTTCGCCGGCAAACGCACCCCGCTCATCCTCGGCGAACCCGACCAATGGCTCGCGCCCCTCATGCAGGCCAACCAGCTCCTCGCACAAGGCAAGCCCGAGGCCGCCGCCGCGCTCCGCGACCAGGCCTTCGACGCCGCCCCCGCCACCTCGGGCAAGATCGACGGCAAACCCTTCGAGTGGATCGCCGACGCCGACACCCGCCTCGGCCCCGTTATCGAGCTGCACATGGAGGGCAAATACTACTGGGTGCCCATGAGCCGCATCAAACGCATCGCGCTCGAAGCGCCGGGCAACCTCATCGACCTCGTCTTCGCGCCCGCGCAATTCGTCTGGAGCAACGGAGGCGAAGGCGCCGGCTTCATCCCCGTGCGCTACGCTCCCGTCGGCGCCCCCGACTCCGCGCCCGACTCCAAGTGCGCGCTCTCCCGTCTCACACAATGGACCGACCTCCCGGGCAACTTCACCGTCGGTTCCGGCCAGCGCATGTTCGCCACCGACGAAACCGAGCACCCCATCCTCGACCTCCGCATCATCGACCTGGAAACATAAAAACATTTTCGATTTTCGATTCTCGATTTTCGATTGGGAGCTTCCGCTCCATTTCCGACCTCGAGATCGCGCGGTAGCGCGCAATCGAAAATCGAGAATCGAAAATCGAAAATTAAATTTCCTCCGTGCCGCCCGACGACCAACACTTCAAACGCATCCACCCGTGCCTCCTTGACCGCCTGCTTGACGACAATTCCGCAAGCAAGGTCGAGGGACGCAACGCGCGTGTCATTTCCTCGCAAGCCTACCGCGAGGGCGTCCTGCGCGACCTCACCTGGCTCTTCAGCACCAGCGCGCACCTCCCCGTCGAGGGATCGCGCCCCGGAACCGAGTTTCGCATCGGCGATTTCCCCGAAGTCGAGCGCTCCGTTTTTAATTTCGGCATCCGCCACCTCTTCGGCCTGACCGCCCCCGACATGGGCGCGCTTGAGGATTCCCTCTACGACGCCATCTGCGTCTTCGAGCCGCGCATCATAAAAAGCACCCTCTCCGTCCGCGCCACCATGCTGAACCAGCTCGTCAGCTTCGAAATCCGCGGCGACCTCTGGGCCAACCCCATCCCCGAAAAACTCTTCATCAAAACCCAGGTCGACATCGAAGCCGGCGCCGGCCAGGCCATCAGCAGCTTTAGCGCGCGCTGACGCGCGCTAATGAAAAATGCATAATGAATAATGTATAATGAAAAACCCTCCGCCCTATTAAACTTAATCTTAAAAACTAGCTCCCAACGGCGCGGCAGCGCCCCATTACACATTATTCATTTTTAATTATAAATTAGACCGAAGGTCGAAACATGGACAAACGCTTCCTCGATTATTATAACAACGAACTCCGCCACCTCCGCGTGTCGGCGGCCGAGTTTGCGCAGGAGTTCCCCAAGATCGCCGGACGCCTCGCGCTCGACACCGCCGGCGCCGACACCTGCCCCGACCCCTACGTCGAACGCCTCCTCGAAGGCTTCGCCTACCTCGCCGCCCGCGTCCACCTCAAGCTCGACGCCGAGTTCCCCCGCTTCACCCAGTCGCTCCTCGAAACAATCTACCCGCACTTCCTCACCCCCATCCCCTCGATGGCCATCGTCCGCTTCGCCGCCGACGAAAAGGAGGCCAACCTCGCCAAGGGCGCCGTCATCCCACGCGGCTCCATCCTGAAAAGCATCCTCGGCAAAGGCGACCGCACCCCCTGCACCTTCCGCACCGCGCACGACGTCAACCTCCTCCCCGTCCGCATCGAGGAAGTCCGTTACTACACCCGCGACGTCGCCGCCCTCAACCTCCCCCGCAACCTCGGCGCCAAGGCCGCCATCCGCATCCGCATCAAGGCCACCGCCGGACTCACCTTTAACAAAATCGCGCTCAACGAACTCGTCCTCCACCTCACCGGCGCGAGCGACCTCCCCGCCTCCATCTTCGAGCAAATCATCGCCCACCAGCTCGGCGTCGTTGTCCAGTCCCCCGCCCGTCGAGGCAAAATCGTCTCCATCTCCGGCCCCGAGCACGTCACCCGCGTCGGCCTCGAGGAAAACGAGGCGCTCCTGCCCCCCAGCCCGCGCTCCTTCGAGGGCTACCGCCTCCTCCGCGAATACTTCGCGTTCCCCCAGCGCTTCCTCTTTTTCAAAGTCGGCAACCTCTCTGAAAACCTCGCCGCCGAGTGCGCCATCGACACGCAACTCGACATCGTCATCCCCCTCGCGCAACAGGAACCCCGCCTCGAAAACCGCATCGACGCCTCCAACTTCGCCCTCCACTGCGCCCCCGTCATCAACCTCTTCCCCAAGTCGCTCGACCGCATCCAACTCTCCGAATGGCTCTCCGAGTTCCACGTCGTCCCCGACCGCAACCGCCCCCTCGATTTTGAAATCTTTCAAATCGACTCCGTGCGCGGCCTCGGCGAAACCGCCGACGAACAACAAACCTTCAACCCCTTCTATATGGCGAAGGACACCGACCTCACCTCCGCCGCCTACTACACAAGCATCCGCCAGCCCCGCATCCTCACCGCCCGCGAAAAACAATTCGGCAAAAAAAGCGACTACACCGGCACCGAAGTCTTCATCTCACTCGTCGATGCCAACGCCGCCCCCTACCGCGCCGACCTCCGCCAGCTCGCCATCCAGGCCCTCTGCACCAACCGCCACCTCCCCATCCAAATGGCCATCGGCGTCACCACCGCCGATTTCACTATGGAAACCAGCGCGCCCATCACCGGCATCCGCTGCATCGCCGGCCCCACCGAGCCGCACCCCTCCATGGCCGAGGGCCGCTTCACCTGGCGCCTCATCAGCCACCTCTCGCTCAACTACACCTCGCTCGTCAACTCCGCCGACGGACGCAACTCCACCGCCCTCCGCGACATCCTCAAACTCTACATCGAGGACGACAACCGCGAGCTCGCCCGCCAAATCGAAGGCCTCACCGCCGTGCAAGCCCGCCCCGTGATCCGCCGCTCGCCCACGCCCGGCCCGATCACCTTCGGCCGCGGCCTCGAAGTCACGCTCACCTTCGACGAACCCGCCTTCGAAGGCACCGGCGTGTTCCTCCTCGCGAGCGTCCTAGAGCAATTCCTCACCAAATACGCCACCATAAACTCCTTCACCGAAACCGTGATCCGCACCGAACAACGAGGCGAAATTGCCCGATGGAAACCCACGGCGGGAAAACGCGCGGTGCTCTAGGCGAAAAACCAGCGACAGCAGCCAGCACAACAACCCAAACCCAATAATACCATCATGGCAAAAATACTAAAAAAAGGCGTCAACAACGACTACGTCACGATCCTCCAGGAAATACTCAACGAAAAGTGCAAGGCCAACCCCAAACTCAAACCCGATGGAGACTTTGGCCAGGCAACCGAAAAAGCGGTCGCGGCCTTTCAGTCGAAATACAAAATCAAAGGCGACAAGAAAGGCACGGTTGGCCCTGAGACGGCGGCAAAACTGCTTGAAATCACGAGCAAGGCCAAAAAACTCGCCGTCTATTGCGGTGTGGTTGCGGAGGAAAAAGCCGAGGAAAAAAAGGAGGCCAAACCGGAAAAAATGGAGCCGCTTTGGGACTTGGCTGTCCGGCACGATGTTATCGCTAACATGCTGCAAATCACAAAAAGAAAAGGCACCGGGATCTGGAGCAATTTGTTCAATGACGGGAAAAAAGCCACGATATGCCACAATTGGCTCAATGGCTATGGCAAGGGCTATGCGGACTACGGCAGAAAGCAAAGCTGGAAGAAATGGGCCATCTTTACCAAAGGGCAAATCCACCCGAATTATGCCAAGGACATCGCCGAGTATCTTGCCCCGCTGTGGCCGCTTTACGAGCTGGATGCGAAGTTTGCCCACTGCATCCCCTCCGCGCTGGTGACTGCGCTGCCCGTCAACGTTGACCTGAAAACGAAAGACGTGGAGTCCGCGATCAAAAGAAGCGGCGCCATCAGGGTTCTGCTCTTCGCATCCCTGAGCAATGCCGGCACGAAACACATGCACAACCTAAGCGGAGCTTCCGGGCAGGCGATAGCCAAGCACACAGCCGAATATTTCTACAAACACTGCAAGGACGCCGTCAAAACCCTGCTCACGGAATCAGGAAGAAAAGACCTGCTCAAAAAAGCGGGCCTTGCATAACACCCTCCGCCTGGCACGGCGGCGATTTTGAGCCCCGCCAAAATCGCCGCCATCCGTCCCATCCGTCCCACCGGTTCCACATAGTCCCATTCCGCAATGTCCGAGCAAACACCAGCCTCCCCCGAGTCCTCCATCACCTCCATGGACTTCTACCGCGCGGTCCGCATGCTCGACGCCGCGCACCCCGACCTCCCGCGCACCGGCGAAGCCTACACCCCCGCGCAAGAAGCCATCCGCTTTGGCCAGAAACCCGAACTCGTCTTTGCCCGCACCCCCATCGAGTCATTCTCCCCCGCGACCGAAACCGCCCCGCCGCGCCTCTACGTAAACTTCCTCGGCCTCTTCGGCCCCAACGGCCCCCTGCCCCTCCACCTCACCGAACACGCCCGCAGCCGCGACCGCCACCACGGCGACCGCACCTTCGCCGCCTTCTGCGACATCTTCCACCACCGCATGATCGCGCTCTTCTACCGCGCATGGATGGTGAACCAACTCTCCGCCGACCTCGACCGCCCCGACCGGCAAACCTTCTCCCACTACATCGGCGCCATGTTTGGCGCGGCGGACGACGCCTCCGCGCCCACCGAAAACGACAGCATCCCCCTCAACGCCAAACTCTACTACACCGGACGCCTCTCCTGCCCCACGCGCAACATCGAAAGCCTTGAGTCCATAATCTCCGAGTTCTTCAGCGTCCCCGCGACCATCGAAACCCTAGTCGGCCGCTGGATACCGCTGCCCGAGGACTGCTACTGCGGCCTCGGCGGACGCACCACCGATTCCACGCTCGGCCAGAACGCAATCATCGGCACCCGCGTCTGGGACACCCAGCTCAGCTTCCGCGTGAACCTCGGCCCCATGCGCTACGCCGATTACAAGCGCCTCCTGCCCCGCGGCGAATCCTTCCGCCGCCTCCGCGACTGGATATTAAACTATGCCGGAGCCGAACTCTATTGGGACGCCCGCCTCGTCATCCGCGCCGACGAAATCCCCATGCTCCGCCTCGGTGGCGCGGACGGCGGCCAGCAACTCGGCTGGACCACCTGGCTCCACTCCAACCCGCCCACCCGCAACCACGGCGACCTCCTAGTCACGCCAAAAACCTGACGGCCCTCGCCCTGTGGATTACAAACAAAACCGCCCATTGTAATCACAATATATTTCCGCTCCGCCCCGCGCCCGGCATTCTTCCCCTTGAAAACCACGCGAGACACCCTCCGAAAAAACAAGCCTCGCATAACACAACATTAACAAAAAACACCACCACAATGCCGCAATTCAAACAACCGCCAGCCCCGCCCAGTATTGACGTAAACTCATGGAATAAAAAACGTGAGCTTCTCTCTAAGAAAAAACCATCGGGCGTTACCGAGGCCATCAAAAGCTTTCAAGACGCGTATAAAAAAGCGGACTGGACCGCCTATAAAAAAATATCCGGTTACGTAATCAAAGCTGACGGACTCGCCGGCAACGCCGGCCCCTCCGTGATCAAGGAATTTAACATGCTGAGGCAAACGGTGGCCGCCCAAAAAGCCTCCGTCGAAAGCGGCCCCATGTCCAAACTATACAAGGCCGCCATCAGCCTCCACAAAACGGCAAAGGAAGCCTCCAAAATGTTTGCCGACGCCAAATACCCGAAAGCCTCCAAGGCCGCCGCCGAAATCGCCGTCGACGCCCTCTTCTTCTCGGGGGAAATCAAGCCCGATGTCATGGTGAAATTCTGGGACGACCTTCTCAAGGAATCCATCACCGAGCTGAACGGCAAAATAGCATACGCCCTCACCATAAAAATAGGCTCCTGCGCCGACAAAAACATCGCGTTTCTAGCCAACATCGGCAAGCAGCTCAAAACCGATAAAAAGGGAGCCGTCGAAGCCTTCAACAAGGCATCGGATGATAACATCGCCCGTCGCACTCTCGTCCAAGTATGCGCTCGCATCACCATGGCCGAACTCTTCAACATCTCCTCATACCCTCTGGCGAAAGCCAAAAAAATTCAGCAAGACCTGAGCCCCTGGGCAATGAGCCACAAGAAAGTCACCGAAGACACACTCTCGGAAACGCTCTTCCTTGTGGTTTCCCTCCTCAAAGACGCCAAGACACTCCCTGACGACGTCGGCCCGATAAAACTGTGACGATGACACCACAACGCCGCGCCCAATTCTAAGCACGCGCCCTCCGCCTTATATCCCCCAATAATACATGACCGCGGATTACACGAATAAACACAGTGGGGGGGCGTCGCTTGCGACGCCCGGTTTGTCATCGGGGATAATCCGTGTAATCCGTGGTCAAAATAAAAACTCGAAACTTCGGTTGCGGCTGCGCCGCGCCAAGTAATCCGCGGCCAAAATATTATCCCCCATAGCCACTAATTAAACAACATCGGCTCCAGCCCCCTCAAAAACAATCAACAAAAACTGCACCACCATGCCCTCTCCAATTCTCATCCCCAAAACTCTCACCAAATCCAACTGGGACAAAAACAAGGGTCTCATGGCAAAACTCCAGGGAGCCACCGGCATCGGCCCCGCCATGGAAAAGCTCGACTCCGCGCACACTGCCATCGACTGGTCCGTCTTCACCCCCCGCGCCACCCGCGACTGGACCGACGCCCTCATCGACGACCTCAAAAAACGCGCCGACACCGAGGCAAAAAAAATCAAACCCCTCGCCGCCGCCGCCCAAGCCCTCGTCACCACCGCCTCCAAAACCGAGTCCGACTGGAAAAAATCAAAACCCATCCCCAAAAAATCCCTCGACCTCATCGTCGCCATAAAAGCCGACGCCCTCAAGCTCGTCTCCGCCATCACCGCATACAACTTCATGGCAGACATCTCCAAGCTCAAACCCGGAGCCTCCGCCGCCCTCCAAATCGACGGAATCACCAAGTTTGAAAGAAACTACGGCGACATCGGGAAAAAGATAAACGACGCCACCAAAAGCAAAGTCTTCACCCTCCCTCCCTCCCTCGTCGTCACCTACATCAGCATGCCCGACATGGGCGGCAAGGAAAACGCCTACATAACCGCCGTCATCTCCGACGCCATGGGAACCGCCGTCACCGACACCATCAGGGACATCACCAATATAATAACAAACGCGGACAAGGTTTTGCCCAAATTCCAGACGGACGCCCGGGTCTCCTTCACCGACAAGGTTAAAAAGACCGTGGAGTCGAAACTCGACGCCCTCTACACGCAACTCGACAAAATCCCCCAGGAAAAATGGCGCGAGTTCACCGCCGCGAAAAAACAATACAAGGCCTACAAGCTCGAAAGCAAAAAGAAGGTCGCCAAAAGCGGCCTCGGCGTCGCCCTCTCCGCCCTCAAATTCGCCGGGGCCAGCGGCCCCGCCGCCATCGCCGGGGCCATCGTCGGCACCCTCACCGGACTCGCGAAACTGGGCGCGGTTTTATACAGCCTCGGCAAGGAGGTCGAAAGCTCCGGAAAAAGCGTGACAAAAACCGCCGCCAAACTGCTCGCTAAATATCAAACCGCCGCGAAAAAGGAGGCCTACCTCAACCTCGCCATCGACACCCTCGACATCCCCCTCCTCGACACCGCCAGAAAACTCAAGGACGAGGTCGAGCTATGGGACAACAAAACCGCCGGCCTTCATTACAACGCCGCCAAGGCCGCCAAGGCGCTACCCCCGCTCATGGAGTCCAATCTCGAATTCAGCGTCAATGGCGGCGACCCGAAGGCCATGGCCAAACTGGAGGCCAAACTCGACGCCCTCCTGGAAAAAATAATCTCCCTCTCCAAAAGATACTCCAAGAACAAGTCGAATATTAAAAAATGCGCACCCGCCGTTGAGATTATATTAAAGAAGGACAAGGAGGTTCTCGGCAAACTCACCATGCTCCCCGAAATAGTGAACCTCGTCACCTCGGTCGTCAGCCTCAAGGACGCCGAGGACATGATCGACGTCGCCCAGGGCCTGATCGACCTCAAGGACAACATCTCCGACTTCAAGAAAGCCGCCAAGGAAGCGTGATTCGCAATACACGCAACAATCCATTAAAATAATATAAACAACACACATACCACTGCGATGAAACTCTCACTCCCCCCCCTCCTCAAAAATCTCAAGAAAAACGACTGGAAACTCCTCAGCTCCAAAAAATCCAAAGTTCCAGCCCTCCTCACCGCCGTCGAAACCGCCTACGCCAACATTGCCCCGGACGATTTTGATATTCCCGAAAACCACGTTGATATTAAGAACTGGAACGCCGTCATGGCGGCGCAAGTCAAGGCCCACATAACGCCCATGCGCGCGGCGCTGAAGGCGCTGGGCGACGCCGCGATCGCCGAATCCGCCGATTATAAAGTCGGCAGCGGCCTCGCCAGCAAGTCTGACGCCCAGAAAATAAGCAAAGCCGCCGGCCAGATGGAGGCGCAACTCAACAAGGCCGTCCTCGATCTGAGCAACCATTACAGGCCCCTTGGCCAAAATGTGGCCGAAGCCTACGCGGCCTATGAAAAATCCCTCGGCACGCGCAAAATGATGATCGCCCGCTTCAAGCTCATCGCCTCCGGCGCCAAGACGCTGATAAAAAACATCAACGATATTATAAACGATAAAAACCGCCAAATCACGGAGGCCGAAATCAAAAACTTCGCAACCCGCATCGATGCCTTGAAAACGGACGTCAAGAACGGTGTGAAAATCATAGATGCCACGCCCGGCGCAAGAATAGCGATGCCCGCCGGCATCTCGATGTATAAAAGCTATTTCAAATCGCTTCACGATGAGTGCCAAAAGGCCATGGCTCCGTTCACAGATGCTCTCGGCAAGGCGCCCGCCCTGATCGACGCCGCCGAAACCCTGCTCAAGGCGGCCAAGGGCAAGCGACCCAAAACCAATGTGAAAGAGTTCGATCTGCTGGATAAGTATTATGCCAAATTGAAGAAGCTGGAGGGGGCGGTGGACACGGAAACGGATAAACTCGTGGCGGAATGGAAAAAAAGAAAAGGGCCAGTGGCCATGATGGCGAAAAACCCGGAACTGCGCCGCGACGCAACCTCCAAGATAAAGGAGATCAAGAACATGGTCGCAAAGCTCTCAGCCTCGGCAAAGCAACTGCAAACGCTCACGGCTGCCTTCATGAAGACAAAAGAATACAAGATCGTCGAAGCCAATTCCATGGCTGTTTATACAAACCTCGCAAAAACCTGCATTCAAACCGTCAACGAAGCCGGGGAAACCATCGGCGGCGCGAATGCTTGGATCGCCGAAATGATTGCGGAAATCAAGGCGTGACACCCGCACCCAAGGCGCCATCAAGCCGGCGACACATACACAAATCAAAAATACAAATAGAAGGACTCCAACCATGCCCAACGTGCAAAAAATCATCGTCCCCGCCCTCTTAACCCGTGCCCAATGGCAAGCGTATAAAAAGTCGAAAAAGACGAAAAACATTCCCGAAAGCGACCTCGGAAAAGCACTCGAATCGCTCGAAAAAATAATCGCATCCGTGAAATGGGACTACTTCTCCGAAAAGAACTGCGCCGCGCTTGCGAAAAAGAAAAACCCCGGCGAAGTCGCCACGCTTTTGACCAACTATTGGAACCCATTTGGGGAAAAAGCGAAAAAAGCCGTGAAGGAAATCATCGCCACCGCCAGTTATCTAAAAAAACTAACGGACGGCGAGGTTGCCAAGCACCTGAATTCCATCAGCAGAACAGCCGGCGATTTTTATGATTTTGAAATCAAAACATTCGTGCCTGACGCCAATTCGGTGACGGGACAGGCAAGGGCGGACACGCAAGGCTCGGACGCCGAAATCATCAAGCAAAGGGATCGCCTCAAAAAAGCGTTCTTGGAAACACAAATGCTCACAGGAAAATCCACCAATGCCGACATCGACGCCGTAATTGCCAAAATCGACCATCCCCTCCGGGATTTGGCCGTCAGCATGGGCAATGCAATTTCGCGCAATAACGCCCCCGCGGTCATCAACAAGGCTCTCGTGCTGAAAGCCGCCAAGGCCCAGCCCAAAATCGTCACTGCGCGCGCCGAGCTAAATAAGGCATGGGACAAATACATGACGGCAAGGCAAACCCTGCTCTCCAACATAGAAAAGGAAGTCTCCGAGCTGCTGGGCGAACTCCAATCCCTCCGCTAAACACTCCTCGATCAACAAGCGCACCCATAGAAAGCACACACCATGGCGCTCCCGTCCAAACTTGATTCAAAATATAATTATACCGCTTGGAAAAAAAGCGGCTACGCCGCCCCGGGAAAACGCCCTCCGGGTTTTTCAAAAGAACTCCCAAAGATCGAGGGTCTGCTGGGAGTTAAAAAGAAAAGCGCGGCGAATCTCAAGGAACTGCAAACCCGCCTTGAAAAGGCCGCTTCGATCGCCAGGGAACGAAGGCTGGATCTCATGACCCCGCTGGCAAGCATGAGCACAAAGAAAGTAAGGGAATTAAAAAATTACCTCGATGCCGCCCAAGAATACTACAAGGACCTGCGAGCGCAGATTACTCAGAAGATGATAGATGAGGCGGAGGAAAAGGATGAAAAAAAGAGGACAAATGATACCAACGAACAAAACGCTTATCGTTCCTGCCTTGCGAACCTAAAAGCTATTCTCAGTGAGCTGACTGCAAAGCGTGACTCCTATAAAGCTGACAAACCGAAGCTAAAACAAGCGCTCGCCAAGGCGAGGGATTATCTAAAAAAAATAGCGCCGGAGGCAAAGAAGCGCAAGGGGGCGCTTCAACTTGATGATGCGGCATTCGGCGCTTTTGATGAGGCTTATCTGGCAAGCGTTGTGCGCACTTATTGGGGGTTCGATGAGAAAGCGTATAATGTGAGTGCTGAATACGACAGGAGAATAAAAGAAATTCTTAAAGACGCCTCCGTTATCGGCAAAAAAGAATATAAGAAGGAATTAGGCGCTCTCACATCAAGCATCCAGTCTTGTCACCGCGAATGCGCATCACTCGCCAAGGAACTCGCGGGATTGCAGGCGCAACTGGCCAAATATTACAAGGACGGACCAATTATCTACAAAGCTTACAGCGGAAGGGATTTCAGGCTTCCTGGAGCCCACTGACAAATTCAAGTAACTATAAATATTATATAACATCATGGCCACGCCAAAACAATTAAAACTCCCCTACACACATGCCCAATGGTCCGCGTATAAGAAAAACGCCAGGAAAAAAAACGGGGCCGATTTGACAACAAAGGTGGACTTCGGTCCCCGGCTTAAAAAAATCGAGTCTTTGTTCGGTAAAATACAATGGACCGAGCTTGAAGCCGCGACTGGTGACAAAATAGACGGACTGTGCGCCAGGCAGCTGGCGCCTGTGATTGAAGCCGTGAGGAAATTGGCCGATGACATTAAAACGGAGGCTGTCATTCCCGCCGGTGTGAAAAAACAAATCATTCCGGGATTTCTCGCCGATTTGATTAACTACGAAAAGTCCATCAAGGAGCATTGTAACAAACTGGACGCCAAAATTGAAAGGGACATGGCCATACTGGACGAGGCCGCACTGGCAAAATTGGTGCTTTCAATAAAAAAACTCATAAAGGAGGCGGACGACTGCGATGAATACCGCCTCATGAATAACAAAATTAAAAACACACGCGCGCTCCCCGGAATAAACAACCGGATTCAACAATTAAACGCTCAAAGGGACGATATTCAAAAAGCCATCAAGGCCTTTGAGGGAGCCATCCGAAATCTCTCGAAACGCCTGGAATCCGCCAACAAAGTTCAGAGGCATAAATTCGAAGTTGCCTTCACCATTCACAAAACGCTTCGGCAGAGCTTCGAAAGGCTCAATTCCAAGCTGATGGAACTCACCGCTATAATCGCCGGTGACATGAAGGCGGGCATCAACGACGAGAAGTTGCTGGAAAAAACCCAAAAAACAGCATTGGACTCGCTGGACACCATGCTCAAATCCGCCGAGGCCGCCCGAAAGGAATTGGCGTCCATTGTCAAAAGCAAAAATTTACTTTTGGGAAAAACCAAGAAAATCAAAAAAAACGACTTTGTAAAACTGGCCTCGCGAATTGTGGACCGCCTGAATTCATTGAATGTCAGGGTGCAAGATTTGAGCGGACGGCAGATGGGCCACATCAGCCAATATGTGGACGCGCTGGCGAAAAAAGAGCCCCTGCGCGGCAAAGAAACAGTGGCGGCGGCTCGCGCTAAATTGAACCAATTCGGGCAAATCTCAGCCAACACAGCCGCCGATATTGATGAGGAACTAAAATTTGTTAAAAAACTATTCAAGGCAAACACGGCAATGGATGTCATTGAGCGAGCAAACATGAGCGGCACAAATATTCGGCAAGAAAAAAAAGTCCTCACAGATTGAGGCATGCTAAGACAAACTGATTCTCTTTTATCATTTCTTAATCACAAAATACAAAAGCCATTCGAGAATAATCCTGTTTTCATTTCACATTCCATCACCACCCATGCCATCCATCCAACGCTCCACCCTATTCGGTAAACTCAATCCGCTCGCGTATAAGGCACTCGAAGGCGCCACCGTCTTCTGCAAAATGCGCGGCAACCCCTACGTCGAGCTCCTGCACTGGATAAACCAAATCTTCCAGACACAGGACACCGACCTGCACCACATCGCGCGGCACTTCTCGCTCGATGCCTCGCGCCTCGCAGCCGACCTCACCGCCGCGCTCGACCGCCTCCCGCGCGGCGCCACCGCCATCAACGACTTCTCGCCGCACATCGAAAACGCCACCCAGCAAGCGTGGACCTACTCCTCGCTCCTCTTCGGCGAAAACTCCATCCGCACCGGCCACCTCCTCCTCGCGCTCATCAGCACGCCCAGCCTCCGTTCGCTGCTGCTCCAGTTCTCGCCCGAGTTCGGCAAGGTCAAGGAGCAGGCGCTCACGGACAACTTCGCCGACATCACCTCCGGCTCTCCCGAGGCGCGCATGTCATCCCCCGCCTCCGACGCCACCGGCGGAGCCGCTCCCGGCGAGGCCAGCGGCGCCATGTCGCCCGCCCAACTCGGCAAACAGGAAGCCCTCAACCGTTACACCACCGACCTCACCGCACAGGCCCGCGAAGGCAAAATGGACCCCATCCTTTGCCGCGAGGACGAAATCCGCCAGATCGTGGACATCCTCATGCGCCGCCGCCAAAACAACCCCATCCTCACCGGCGAGGCGGGCGTCGGCAAAACCGCCGTCATCGAAGGTTTCGCGCAACGCATCGTCAAAGGCGACGTGCCCCCCTCGCTCCGCGACGTCACACTCCGCTCCCTCGACATCGGCCTCCTCCAGGCCGGGGCCAGCATGAAAGGCGAGTTCGAACAGCGCCTCCGCCAGGTCATCGACGAGGTGCAAGCCTCCCCCACCCCCATCATCCTCTTCATCGACGAAGCCCACACCCTCATCGGCGCCGGCGGCGCGGCCGGCACGGGCGACGCCGCCAACCTCCTCAAACCCGCCCTCGCCCGCGGCACCCTCCGCACCGTCGCCGCCACCACCTGGGCCGAATACAAAAAGCACATCGAAAAAGACCCCGCCCTCACGCGCCGCTTCCAGGTTGTCAAAGTCGACGAACCCGACGAAGCCGCCGCCATCGCCATGATTCGCGGCCTCGCCCCCGTCCTCGAAAAACACCATCGCGTGCAAGTCCTCGACAGCGCCGTCGAGGCCGCCGTCAAACTCTCGCACCGCTACATCCCCTCGCGCCAGCTTCCCGACAAGGCCGTCAGCCTCATCGACACCGCCTGCGCCCGCGTCGCCGTCTCGCAGCACGCCACGCCCGCCGAAATCGACGACACCCGCCAGCGCATAATAATCGAGGAAGCCGAGCTCGAAATCCTCGCTCGCGAATCCAAGCTCGGCGCCGACCACGCCGAACGCGAAACCAGGCTCCGCAAAAACCTCGAAGACGACAAAACCCACCTCGCCAAACTCGAGGCCGACTGGACCAAGGAAAAAGAACTCGTCGAAAAAATCATCGCCCTCCGCCGTCAAGTCACCGAAGCCCAAAAAGAGGAAACCCCCGCCACACCTGGTCAGTCCGATCCATCCACTCAGTCAGATCAGTCCGAGAAAAAAACCGGCAAAAAATCCAAAAAGAAAAAGTCCGCCAAGAAATCCGCGAAGTCAGCCCCCGCAAAAACCGCGACTCCCGCCGATCCCCTCATCGCCGAACTCCGCGACCTCGAAACCCAACTCTCCGCCCTCCAAGGCGAGACGCCGCTCATACTCCCCTCGGTCAACGACCAGGCCGTCGCCGCCGTCGTCGCCGATTGGACCGGCATCCCCGTCGGACGCATGGTGAAAAACGAGATCCAGTCCGTCCTCAACCTCGCGGACAACTTGGAAAAACGCATCATCGGCCAGCGCCACGCGCTCGAAGCCATTGCGCGCCGCATCCAGACCTCGCGCGCCAGCCTCGACAACCCGAGCAAACCCATCGGCGTGTTCATGCTCGCCGGCACCAGCGGCGTCGGCAAAACCGAAACCGCCCTCGCCCTCGCCGAAGTCCTCTACGGCGGCGAGCAAAACGTCATCACGATCAACATGAGCGAGTTTCAGGAGGCGCACACCGTCTCCACGCTCAAAGGCGCGCCCCCGGGCTACGTCGGCTACGGCGAAGGCGGCATCCTCACCGAGGCCGTCCGCCGCCGCCCCTACTCGATCGTGCTCCTCGATGAAGTCGAAAAAGCGCACCCCGACGTCCACGAAATCTTCTTCCAAGTCTTCGACAAAGGCTGGATGGAGGACGGCGAGGGCCGCCTCATCGACTTCAAGAACACCATCATTCTCCTCACCACCAACGTCGGCACGGACATCATTACAAACCTCTGCAAGGACCCCGAGCTCATGCCCGACGCCGACGGCATTGCCAAGGCGCTCCGCCCCGCGCTCCTCAAGACCTTCCCCGCCGCGCTTCTCGGACGCCTCGTCACCATCCCCTACTTCCCGCTCAGCGACGAAATGCTCCGCGCCATCATCCGCCTGCAACTCGGCCGCATCGTCAGGCGCATCGCCGCCAACCGCGGCATCGCACTCACCTACACCGACGACGTCGTCGCGCTCATCGCCAGCCGCTGCACGGAAAACGAAAGCGGCGGGCGCATGGTGGACGCCATCCTCACCCAAACCCTCCTCCCCGACATCAGCCGCGAAATCCTCACCCGCCTGATGGAAGGCCGGAACATCAAAACCATCACCGTCGAAACAAAAGACAGCGCCTTCGTTTATAACTACAAAGAGTAACTATATTTTCGATTTTGGATTCTCGATTTTGGATTGGGAGCTACCGCTCCATACCCGCATTCGCAACCGCGCGGTAGCGCGCAATCGAAAATCGAGAATCCAAAATCGAAAATCCTCCCTCCGCCATGTCCGATTACACACAAGACAACCGCCTCCTGCGCATCACCACGCCGCTCGGCAAGGACAAACTCCTCCTCAAAAGCATACGCGGCGTTGAACGGCTCAGCACCCTCTTTGAATACGAGGCCCGCATGCTCAGCGAAGACAACAACATCGACTACAAGGACGTCCTCGGCAAGGACGTGACCATCGAGATCGAAAGCGCCATCAAGGACGGCGGCACCCGCTACATCAACGGCATCGTGCGCTCCTTCGGCCGCACCGGCTCCACCGGCGCCCTCGCCCGCTACGTGGCCGTCATTGTTCCCAAACTCTGGCTCACCTCGCTCACCACCGACTGCCGCATCTTCCAAAAAAAAGACACCAAGACCATCCTCTCCGACATCATCAAAACCGACGCCGGCATAAGCGACTACAAGGACAGCGCCTCCGACTCGGGCAGCACCGAACGCCCCTATTGCGTCCAATACCGCGAAAGCGACCTCGCCTTCGCGTCCCGCCTCATGGAAGAGGAAGGCATCTATTACCACTTCGAGCACGCCGACGGAAAACACACGCTCGTGCTCTGCGATTCCCCAGGCTCGCACTCCGACGCATCCGACGCCGCCACCATCGCCTTCCACAGCAAACGCCTCATACGCGGCGAACAAGGCATCCAGTCTTGGGGCGTGCTCAGCAACGCCATCCCCGGCAACTACGTCCTCGCAGACTACAACTACAAAAGCCCCTCCACCGTCCTCCGCTCCAACGCCACCGAAAGCCGCGGCTACACCGGCGACGACGCGGAAATGTTCGACTACCCCGGCATCTTCGCCGAAAGCACCGACGGCGACAAACTCGCCAAAATTCGCCTCGGCGCGCACCAAGCCACCCACAACACCTACACCGGCACCACCACCGCCGTCACACTCTCCACCGGCACCACATTCTCCCTCGAAAACCACCCCAACACCGCCTTTAACCAAAAATACCTCGTCATCGAAAACGAAATCTTCGCCGAAAATCCCCCCTACACCGACGGCGAGCCCCCCGCCGAGGCAACCTTCCAGTCCCGCATCACCGCCATCATTGCCGACCAGCAATACCGCGCCCCGCAACGCACCCCGATCCCCGACCTCCGCGGCCCGCACTCCGCCATCGTCACCGGGGCCGAGGACGACGAAATCCACACCGACGAATACGGCTGCGTCAAAGTCCGCTTCCACTGGGACCGCGACGACGAGAAAAAAGGCGAGGACAGCACCGTTTACCTCCGCACCGCGCAAATGTGGACCGGCAAAAACTTCGGCACCCTCTTCATCCCCCGCGTCGGCCAGGAAGTCATCGTCGAATTCCTCGACGGCCACCCAGACCGCCCCGTCATCACCGGCTGCCTCTACAACGCCGAAAACCTCCCCCCCTACGCCCTCCCCGACCACAAGACCCGCTCCACCATCAAAACCCACTCCACCCCCGAGGGCGAAGTGTATAACGAAGTCCGCTTCGAGGACAAAAAAGACGAGGAACAACTCCTCATCCACGCCGGCAAGGACCACGAAATCACCACCGCCAACGACCGCGTCGAGCACGTCGGCAACGACACCCACCTCACCGTCCTCAACGACCGCCTCGAACTCATCCACAAGGACCATCACGAGGCCATCGGCGGCATGCACAAACTCAGCATCGGCGCCGGCGCCGAGGGCGTCGAGGGAGCCGACGGCGAAACCAAGGGCGAAGTCGAGGAAGGCGGCGGCCAGCACATCATGATCAAAGGCCCCCGCGTCATCGAAATCGGCGGCAAATCCTCGCTCAAAGTCACCGGCGACGTCGCCGAGACCTTCGAGGCCAACCACGCCACCGCCGTCACCGAGCAACGCTACCTCAAGGCCAAGGAAATCGTCCTCGAAGCCGAGGAAAACCTCACGCTCCACGTCGGCGACCACTTTATAGCGATCACCTCCGACGGCATCAAAATCAGCACCACCGCCGACATCGCCATCAACGGCGACGGCAGCATCGCCAGCACCAGCGGAGGCGACATCACCAGCGAGGCCGGCGGCAAATTTGGAGTCACCTCCACAGGCGACACCACCATCGAGGCCACGGGCAACTTCAGCGCCAAGGGCACGAGTGGCGCGGCCGTCGAATCCGACATGAACACCGACATCACAGCCGGCATCAACCTCACCCTCGAAGGCACCGCAAAAGCCGCGATGCACGGAGCCATGGCCGAGGTCAAATCCGACGCCATCCTCACCATCCAGGGCTCCATGGTGAATATCAACTGACGCCCCTCCGCGCCGCGCCCGATCCCCCCCCCATTACAAAACCCAGCCGTAATTATAATCATTCATTACAAACAAATCTGGTCATTATAATCACAAAAGCATTCTCCGCCTTTATAAAATAATCAACCCTCGCTGGCGTGACACCAAAAACAAAAAATTAAACAATCCAAACCCATGAGCAAACTACCTTCCCAACTGAGCGCCTCCACAAACGCGGCGGCCTGGAAAAAAATCAAAACCGAAAACAAACTGCCGGCCAAGGCTGACTGCGGCCTGGAGGCCGCCCTTGACGAGCTGGACGACGGCCTCAAGGCCTTCAAGCCAAGCTTGGTTCAGCATGGATACACCGTGTTTGCCGCCGCACTGGGCTCCCTTGGCGGAACCAGCGACGATGTTGTGACAGCGGCAAAAAAAGTCCTCAAGCACCCCTCCCTGCCCGCCCCCGCGGCCGGGTTTGCCAAAAAAATAATCGTGGTGGCCCAGGCCATCGCCGGGGCTGTGATTGATGAAAAAATCGCCCTCAAACAGGAAATTTCCCAAGGGGAAAAAGCGTATAAAACCTTTTTCGAAATTCGCAGCCGCGCGCTCAAGCTGCTGACCGCGGCCCAAGCCCGCTTCAAGAAAAACGTCGAGCTCCTGAAACAACGCGCAGCGGCCTTCACCAAAATCACCACCGACATCAAGGCAAAAAAAATCAAGCAGTCCGAGTATGACTCGAAGCTCTCCCTGATGGAAAAAATTCTGGGTGAAACCAAAACCCTCGTCGCCACCGAGCAGTCTTATTACGACGGGACTGTGTTTCCGGAATTCAAATATCAACGCGAGGGAGGGCGTCAAAAAGTGCGCACGGATGCCGGGGTAAACCCCAACGACAAGGCGCTTGTCACACGCATAATACAAAAAGACACCGGCATTTTCGAAAACCTGTCAAACATACACCTGGAGCTGGTTTCCATGCTGAAGCAAATGGACACGCTCGCATCGGGAATGACTGATAGCAGAAAGGCTGCCGAAGCCGCCATCATGGTCAATCTCACGCTCGAAAAAGGCGCGCTAAAAGACGTGCGCGCGTCCATTCTCAACGGGGCGGCCGCCATCGAGCAGCTGAGCAAGGAGGCCGAGTCGCTGGTCAAGAAGCTGGATGGCAAACGGCTCCTCGGATTGATAAAGGAGCAAATCAAAAACCCGGAGGGGAAAACACCGGACGCGGTTCTGAAGTGGATGGACGGCACAGTGGAAACAGTTGATCAAATATTTGACGAACCCATCGCCAACACCGCCCTGGCGCTGGAGAAACTGGACCAAGCCACGCGCATATACAACAAAACCCTGCTCGAGATTCCGCGCGTCGCGCCCAAGGATGTGGAACCGCAGACCAAAAAACTGGCGGAAATTTACAAGACCTCGCTGACCCTGCGGAAAAAAATACAAACCGATCTGGTCGCCACGAAAAATTATAAAAAACAAGCGGAGGACGCCGCAAAAAAAGCATACCAAGCCGCCGCCAAAAAAGTCAAAAAATAGGCGTCACTGCAAAACGAACCAAACCATTGTCACTTTATGACCAAGGCATCCGGCACAGCCATAGAACCCGATCCGCCCGAGGAGCCCACCGCCCCGAAGGAAGTCGACGAACGCAACGACAGCGCGGAGGGCGAAGGCGGCGCATAAGCCCGTCCTCCCGCCCTCCCTCACCCGCGCCGCGCACAATATAACCACACACGACAAGCACACACCATGAAACTAAAACTCCCCCCAAAGCTCAAATCCCCCTACTCCTACGCCGAGTGGCTTGATCTTGAATATACAAAAGACCCCAAGTTCACCAAGACGCTGAAGTTCCTCAACCTCACGCTCATCAAGATCAAGAAAACCAAGCCGCTCACAGTCGAACTCTTTGAGGAGTTTCGCGAGCACGTCGCCTATTTGATGAAGCGCATTAAAAAAATGCTCGGCGACTCCAAGATGCCGGAGGAGGTGCGCGAATTCATCGAGCCATTCTTCATCCTACTGAAAAAATGGCAGAAGGGCGCGGTCAAGGTGCAGGATCTTCTGATTGAGGAAAGCGACGAAGAAGTCGCCGCAGTCACAGCCGCGTCGAAAAACTTGCAGCAAAACGCGGCATTGGCGGCGGCTTGCCTCAAGGACTACACCCTGCTCGCCCAGACAGTTGACAAATCCCTCAAGGACATCACGAAACTCGACACCATTGTCGGCAAGGGCGTGGCCTCGCCGAAACTCACGTCCGCGGTCAACCAAGTGCGCGCGGGCAAATTGCAGGCATCCCTGGCCGCCACCCAGGCCAAATGCGCCAGGGCCGGCGGCAAACTCGCCGATGCCAGGGAAATCGCCCGCATGGCCGCGTCCGCCAAGGCACAAGGCAACCGGGAATTGGCCGATCAATGCGTCAAATTGACCGCCCAAATCCAATCCATTGAAAAAACAAGCAAGGCGGTGGATGCAGGTATCGCCAAATACGACGCAATTGCAAAAAAATTACTAAAAGCTTTTGACGCACGCGCCAAAGCATAACACACAGCCCGTAGATGGAATCCCACGACATAGTCAAAGAATTGCTCAAACGAGTTCCCGCGAAGCATGTCGCGCAGGAACTCGGGGTATCTCTTTCGCTCGTGTATAAATGGGCCGAGGCCCCCATCGTCGGCAGCGGAACGAGCAATCCGCTTGACCGCATCGAGGTGCTCACGCGCCTCGCCGGCGACATGGCTCCGCTCGAATGGCTCTGCTCGCGCTTTGAGGGCACATTTGTCAAACGCCCCACCGAGGAGATCACAACCGAGGATTTTTTATATCGAATCAGCCGGATCATAATTGAGCTCGGCCATGTGCTCGGCGAATTTTCTGAATCCGACGGCAGCATTGAACTGGTTTCGGCCAGCAAAGCCCAGGACGTCCGCTTACGTTGGGAGAAAGCCAAGGCGACCATCGAATCGTTCCTCATCGCCGCCGAACAAGGCCAGTTCAGCAAGACCGCCCGGGCAACAGGGGACGGAGGCGCGGCAAAGCAAAAAATTACCCCCACCCGCTACAAGCGATCACTGGGACTCAATCCGGAACGCCCCCGCGTGCCCCTCAACACCACTGTTAAAAAACCAATGTAGAAATTCTCGCCATGGCTACCTTTACCGCACCCGAAATACCACAAATCCTGACTCTCAAACACTGGCAGGGAGCCAAGGATATTCCCGCCTCGCTGAAGGATAAATCCAAATGCGAAAAGGCGCTCGCCGAGCTCAACAAGGCCTTTAACAAAGCGGGCTTCGGCGCGCTCGCGCCCTTCTTCAAGCAAAGCCCCGCATGGGCCCAATATCATTACAAGCGCTGGAGCAAAACATGCGACGACTTGGTGCGCGAAGTCATTGTCGGGGGAGTCATCACTCTGCGCGAGGCAATCGGTGAAGTGCGCAACGCCGCCGTAACCACGGAAAAAAGCGTCGACAAAAAAGACCCGCTCGCGCCCAAAAGCGCCGCGTTGCTCCGCAAAATGTCGCAAGCCGCCGACGCACTTCTCAAGGAATTGCGCCCCGAAATCATAGAAACGGCGATTCGCAACAAGGAAAAAAACGTCAACAATGAAATGTATAAGCACGCCGCCGCGCCGCTGGAGGACATGAAAAAACATGCGGCCAGGGCGAAGGCGGCCGGCGCGCTAGTGGCTCGCAACCCCGCCGCGGCCATATATAACAAAGTCATCGGAAGCGGAGCCGGAGGTCTCGCGCGCGAAATGGCGGCAACCCTGATATCCATAGCCGCGTTGCCCTCGACCAAGGGAATCGAATACGCCGGTGCCGGTGACGCCGCCCGCTTGGCGAAAGAGCTGATGGCATCGTCCCCGCTGCCCGCCGCCGCCGACAAAAACGCCGTCGCCTCCGCGCTTAAAAATTTCCTGCAAATCGCCGCCATTGCCGCCAAACTTCCAAAACTTAAGTTCTAAGCGATAGCCCCGGACGAAACTCGCGGGAAAAATTGTGGGGCGATTAAAAATCGCGGTCACGGGCGGCGTGCGCCGCCCTTTTTGCGCAACCATCGCCCGTTCGAAACGTCATACTCGGGACGTCATACTCGGGATTCGCACGTTTCGCCCAAATCGCCATTGCGCGCTTCGCCGAAGTCGCAAATAAGAATCTTTCAAAAACAACGCCACCCCCATTACACAATCATGAACACACGCCGCGATTTTATCAAAAAAGGCCTTGTGGCCGGCGCAACCGCAGCCGCCCTCCCCTCCCTCGGAAATCTCGTCGCCGCCGACGCGCCGGCCTCCGGCGGCGTCCCCGACCTCATCACCGTCAAGGGCGAGGATCGCGTCGCCATGCTCGACCGCGCGCTCGAGGCGTTCGGCGGCATCGGAGCCTTCGTCAAGAAGGGCCAGAAAATCGTCATCAAACCCAACATCGGCTGGGACAAGCCGCCCGAACTCTGCGCCAACACCCATCCCGACATCGTCGCGCGGCTCGTCACCCTCTGCCTCGGGGCCGGCGCGAGCGAGGTTTCCGTTTTCGACAACACCTGCGACCAGTGGGACAAATCCTACAAAACCAGCGGCATCGCCGACGCCGCCCGTGCCGCCGGCGCGCGCGTGCTCCCCGCCAACAACGACTCGTATTACCGCGACATCGAAATCCCCGGCGGCGTCTCGATTAAAAAAGTGAAAGTCCACACCGCCGTCCTCGACAGCGACGTCTTCATCAACGTCCCCGTGCTCAAGCACCACGGCGGCGCCACCATGACCGCCTGCATGAAAAACCTCATGGGCATCGTCTCGAAGGCCGACCAGCGCTCGTATCACCGCAACGGCCTGCACCAGTGCATAGCCGACATCCTCAGCTTCAAAAAACCCGATCTCAACATCCTCGACGCCTTCAGCCCGATGAAACGCAACGGCCCCAAGGGCGTCACCGTCGCCGACCTCGACACGAGCGTGAAACAACTCCTCATCTCGCGCGACATCGTGGCGATCGACGCCGCCGCCTCGCGCATCATGGGTCACAAGCGCGACATCGAGCACGTGCGCATCGCCGCCGAGGCCGGCCACGGGCGCAACAATCTCGGCGAGCTAAAAATCGAGCGCGTGCGAATGACCGCATGACCTGTGGCGAGTAGTGTGTGGCGAATGACGAGCATGAAGAAACAAAACAATACCCCGCGAAAAACTGCGCCTGAAAACGCATCCCCCGCCCGCCATGTCCTCCGCCGCCTGCGCATCGTCGCGGCGTTCGCGAGTATTCTGATCGCGCTCGCCGCGTTCATCGACTTCCGCGATCTCGTTCCCAATCACCTCAAGCACGTTTACACATCGGCTCAGTTCGTGCCCTCGGTGCTCACGTTCGCGACCGCGTTCCACGCCACCGCGCTCGCGTGCCTGCTCATCCTCGCGCTCACGTTTGCGTTCGGGCGCGTCTATTGCTCGGTGATTTGTCCGCTCGGGATTTTGCAGGATGTCATTTCACGCATCTCCGCAAAAATCCGCCGCAAACCGCCCTACAAACTTCCCGCCAAAAAAGCGCACAACACGCTTCGCCACGCGATTCTCGCCGCCACGCTCCTCGCCATCGTCGCCGGCTGGGGCGGCGTCGCGCTCGCGTGGCTCGATCCCTACAGCCATTTCGGACGCTTCGCCTCGACGCTCTTCCGTCCGCTCGCTGTGGTCGCCAACAACATCGCCGCCACCGTCGCCAACGCGCTCGGCCACCCCGCCGCCATTCCGCAGGTCAACGTCAGCTTCGCCGCCGCGGGCGCGCTCCTGCCCCCGCTCCTCATTTTCATCGCCGTCGCGATCATGGCCGCCAAACGCGGACGCCTCTGGTGCAACACCGTCTGCCCCGTCGGCACGCTGCTCGGCCTCGTCTCGCGCCGCGCGCTCTGGCGCGTCAGCATCGACAAGACAGCCTGCGTAAAATGCGGCGACTGCCTGCGCGCCTGCAAGGCGCAGTGCATCGACCTGCGCGCCGCCGAGATCGATTTCTCGCGCTGCGTCGCCTGCTACGATTGCATCTCCGTGTGCGACGAGGGCGGCGTGAAATACCGCTGGCACGGCGTGTCCGCGCGACGGGAACCGCGCGGAATTTCAAATCGCAACTCGCAAATCCCAAATTCCATCGCCCGTCCGCCTTCGCGCGCCAACCGCCGCGCCTTTATTTCCACGGCGATGGCCGGCACGCTCGCAACCGTCGGGGCGACCGCGCTTCTTGCCTCGCGCGGCATCGCGCAAAACGGCGGGCGACAAGGCAAGGGGCCAAAAGGCCCGGGCCAGCACGGGCAAGGACACGGACGCGGGCGCGATTTTTCAAAACTCGACAATCCCGAAGTCGTCGCGCCGCCCGGCGCGCAAAGCGTCGCGCGCATCCTCTCGCAATGCACCGCGTGCCAGCTCTGCGTGAGCGCGTGCCCGAGCCACGTGCTCGAACCCGCGTTTCTCGAATACGGAAATCTCGCCGGCCTCATGAAGCCGCGCCTCAATTTCGACAAGAGTTTTTGCAATTTTGACTGCACCGTCTGCTCCGACGTCTGCCCCGACGGCACGATCCTGCATCTCGCCAGGGACGCCAAGCACACCACGCGCATCGGCCTCGCCCACACGGCGCACCCGCGCTGCATCATTGTCAAGGACGGCACCGCCTGCGGCGCCTGCGCCGAGCACTGTCCCACGGGGGCGTTGCAAATGAAAAAGCCACCCGGCCATGCCGACGCCGTGCCGGTGGTCGATCCGCGCTACTGCATCGGATGCGGCGCGTGCCAATACGCCTGCCCGGTGACGCCGAAGGCGATTGTCATAAGCGGAATCGCAAAACACGAAACCGCCGAAAAGCTCGTGCAGGAACAAGTCGCCCCCACGACCACCGACGATTTTGCGTTCTGAGCACGGATTTCCCGAGCAATTCTAAAAACGTCCCCGCGCGTTGAGCCTCAACGATTGAGGATTTCGGCGAGCGGAATTTTTTGGAAAACCATGTTTGCGGCACCGGCTTCGTAGAGAATGCCGATGGTTTGTTCGTCAACCGAGGTGAGGCACGAGTAGGCGCTGCGTTTTTCCTCGTTGAGCAAAATCCAGTGGCGCGCCGGCCATGTGGCGCCGTTGTCGAAACTGACCTTGATGGTCATTTTTTCCCGCGCCTTCTTGGAGTTCGGATTGGCAAACAGCAGGATGCTTTTCCGCGAACCGTCGGGGGCGGTGTATTCATGGCGATGAAGCGCGGCCATGCAGCCCGGCTCGACCAGCGCGCCGGACGAGGGATGTTCCCGCCACGTCTTTCCAAGATCGTGCGTGACCGTAACCGCGCGGCTGCCCTGGTCGCGGCCTCTGCGGGAGTTGAGCATGATGGAACCGTCGTCGAGTTGGACGATTTGATTTTCGTTGGAACCGGAATAAGCGGGATGGCTGGCGGACCATGTTTTCCCGGCATCGCGACTCAAAACGATGTTTGAAAAGGCGAGCCCCTTCTCGTCCCGCCCCTGGGCGGGCATAACAAGGGTGCCGTCCTTCAACATGATGCCGCGTCCGGGCGCGGGTGCGAACAGCCACCATTCCTCCTTTTTTAACGCGCGGGTGAGGTTTTTCGGCGGCGACCAGGTGCGTCCGTCATCGGTGCTTTTGGCTAGAAGAAATTGGGAGGTT
This sequence comes from Ereboglobus sp. PH5-10, assembly GCF_029504735.1. Classification (GTDB taxonomy): domain Bacteria; phylum Verrucomicrobiota; class Verrucomicrobiia; order Opitutales; family Opitutaceae; genus Ereboglobus. The sequence continues at coordinate 336,906 of NZ_JAQFIP010000002.1, forward strand.
TGTTTCACGCCAAAACCCGGTTGCGAGCTTTTCGCGCGCCATTGATGCGTCCACTCGGTGGAATTTTCGCTCAGCCCTTCAATCCAACGACCCTCCGCGTCGAGCAGTCCGTGCATCCACAAGCCCGCGACATAAACGTCGCCAGTGCGATCATCCACGAGGATGCAGGCATCGCTCACGCCGTTGTATCTTTGCGGGAGGCCGCCCCATTCGCCCATGTCGAGCACGATGCGCATGGGCTCCCAATTTTGCCCCCCATCGGTGCTGCGGCTCAGGCCGATGTCGATGTCCCCCTGGAGGTCTCGCGATTTCTCCCTGCGCACGTCGTATATGGCGAGCAGCGTGCCCTTGGGCGTAGTGACGATGCCGGGAATCCGGAAGCGCGCAACGCCGTCGTCCCCTGCCTGACGAACCGCGACACCCACGCGCAATCCCGGCGCGGGCATGGCGGCCCCGGCGATGCGTTTTCCGTCGATTTGCATCCATGCGCACGAGACGTTGATTCGGTTGAGCAAATCGGCGCTTGGTTTGAGACGGATGGAGATTTTGAAAACGCCCGGTGGAACGCCCGCCGCCTGCGAGCCTGCGAACACCATTTCCCCCGCGACGGGCGCGCGCGTTTCACCGAACGGATGGCTTTTTTTGTCGCGCCCCGCATAGTGAATGCGAACCGATGCGATGTCGTTGAGGTCGGTCGTTCCGTCGAGATTGATTGCGATTTTTTCGACGGTGCACGGGTGCTCGTTGTTGAGCCGGATTTCAAGCGCGGTGTTGTTTTGAGCCAGTGTGAGAACCGGCGCTTCGCGACGGGAGAATCGGGGTTCGATATTCTTGGCGTGCGCAAGTGTCGCGCAGGCCAGGGTGAGCAATATTATAACAAGCGTGCGGTGAGTTTTCATTTTAATGCGGGTAAATGCGCGCGCAAGAAACGCGCGTCTCATAACGGCGGCGGGCAACAAAAAACGCGAACTCAATGTTCGCGTTTTTTATTTCGTCAAGCCGGATTGGGCGCGGTTTTTGGAAGCCCGCCGTCGTCGGAGGCGGGTTTTGTGGACGCGGGTTTTGGCTCGGCGGGTTTTTCCGCGGGCTTCGACATGGATTCGTTGATCACGGGGGATTTTATTTCGCCGTGCTGAAGGATTTCCATGATGTGCTTGCCCTCGAGCGTCTCGTATTCGATGAGTGCCTGCGCGATCTTGTCGAGCGCCTCGCGGTGCTCGTTGATGATCGTTTCGGCGCGATCATATTGGAGCGAGATGATTTTCGAGATGGCGTCGTCAACCTTGCGGGCGGTGTCCTCGCTGATGTGTTGCGAGCGCGTGATGTCGCGGCCGAGAAAAACGGTGTCCTGATCCTGCCCGAGCGCGATGGGGCCGAGATCGCTCATGCCGTAATCGCAAACCATGGAGCGCGCGGTGGCGGTCGCCTGCTTGATGTCCGCGGCGGCGCCGGTGCTGATTTCGTGGGTCACGAGTTTTTCGGCAATGCGCCCGCCCATCGCCATGCAGATGTAATCGAGCAGGCGTTTTTTGGACATGGAGCGGATGTCCTTGGTGGGAAGCGTGGCGACAAAACCGAGCGCGCGTCCGCGCGGCAAAATCGTGGCCTTGTAAATGGGGAGCGTGCCGTCGTCGAGGACGGCCTGGAGGACGGCGTGTCCGGCCTCGTGCCATGCGGTGGATTTTTTCTCCTCGTCGTCCATCAGCTTGCGGCGTTCGCGGCCCCAGATGACTTTGTCTCGCGCATCAATAATATCGACCATCTCGACGCGCTTCTTGTTGCGGCGGGCGGCGAGGAGCGTGCCCTCGTTGAGAAGGTTGGCGAGGTCGGCGCCGGAAAGCCCGGAGGTGCCGCGCGCGATGGCGTTGAGATCGACGTCGTCGGAGAGGGAAATCTTGCGGGCGTGCACGCGAAGGATTTGTTCGCGGCCAATGAGGTCGGGCACATCAACGTGAACCTGACGGTCGAAACGTCCGGGACGCAGCAGCGCCTGGTCGAGAACATCGGGGCGGTTGGTCGCGGCGATGATAATGACGCCCTCGGTGGTGTCGAAACCGTCCATCTCGACGAGGAGCGAGTTGAGTGTTTGCTCGCGCTCATCGTTGCCGCCGCCGAGTCCCGCGCCGCGCTGGCGACCGACGGCGTCGATTTCGTCGATGAAGATGAGGCAGGGCGCGTTTTTGCGGCCTTGCTCAAACATGTCGCGCACGCGGCTGGCGCCGACGCCGACAAACATTTCGACAAAGTCGGAGCCGCTGATCGAGAAGAACGGCACATCGGCCTCGCCCGCGACGGCCTTGGCGAGAAGCGTTTTGCCCGTGCCCGGAGGGCCAACCATGAGGATGCCCTTCGGAATCTTGCCGCCCATGCGGGTGAACTTTTTCGGGTCCTTCAGAAAATCGACAACCTCGGAAACTTCCTCCTTGGCCTCGTCGCAACCGGCGACTTCGGCGAAGGTGATTTTGTCGCGATCGCGCGTGAGGAGCTTGGCGCGGCTTTTGCCAAAACTCATCGCGCCCTTGCCCGCGTTGCGGAGCTGGCGGAAAAAGAGGAAATAAATGACGGCAATCAGCACGCCGAACATGAGCAGTTGCGAGCCGATGGTTTCAAACCAGCTCGAGCTTTGTTTCTCGGTGTAGAGGCCGGAGTGCTGGAGGACTTCGAGATTTTTGTCCGTGAGCCGGCCTTCGGCAACGAAACGGGTCGGTTTGGGCGCGCCAGGCTTTAACGTGAGCCCGTCGGGGAGCTTGGCGTCCTGGACGAGCTCGCCGCTGATTGTCATCCAATCGCGTCCGCCGGCGAGCTTGGGCTCGATGACACCGCTCTTGATCTGGTTCACCTGGGTGAGATTAACGACCTGCTGGATGTTGAGCTTGGCAGTTTCGCCGCTGCTGCCCATGCGCCCGCCGAACATGTAAAGAGCCGCGCACGCGGCAATGAGGCCGAACCAAATGATCCAGACCTTCGGCTGGAAGCCTTCCGGCGGAAGGCTTTTCAGGGGACGGCGTTTTTTGTCGTTTTTGGGTTCTGGCATTTCGTTATTTCTGTGAATTGTGTAAAGACTTTGGAAACAAGGTGCGGGTTCCGCGACGATATGTCAAATGCAGCGCCTGTTGTGTATGCGCCGTGATCTTCCAAGCGTCGGCGGGAGGAATACCCGGAACCCAGAGAATTTCAGCGACGTCCGTTTGTTTGTCACGGACAAAACAAACAACCGGCAGCGCCAGCCGGCGCGCATGCGGAATTTTACGATTTATGAGCAGATCGGAAATTTTAGCCGAACCAGGCGCGCCAAGCGGTTGATAACGGTCACCGGGCTGCAAGGAGCGGACGACAAGGCCGCCCGGCCCGGGCGAAACAAAAACCGCGCCACTCGGATCATGGCGGCCCGAGAGGATTTCGTCACGAAGTTCGCCGGTGAGCGCAATAGGCTCCGCCGCAAGTGTCGCGCCGTCGGGCAGGCTGAGCACGAAAGGCGCGGTGGCGGAAAAGTTGAATGAGGGGACGGTGCCCGCGGGCGGCTCGATGCTCAGGATGCCATTTTCAAAAACAGCAACGGCATCGCCAACACTCGTCCGTTTTGCAGCAGCGCCGCCGGGATTCTCGCAAATGGCGAGAAGTGCCTCGAAGCCGGCGCGCGCGAGTTCGGAGGCGGGATGCCAGCGACGAAGCGCGCGTCGAAGCAAGGCGCGGGGTTTGCCCGCGAGCGCGCGCAAGTCGAGCGAACGGGGCGTGAACGCGGACGCGGGAAGCAACTCGTCGAGCCACGCGTCGAGCGCGGCGGCATCCTCCTCGAGAAGCTCGCGCGTGAGCGCGGCACCGGCAAGCGCGTCGTTGTTTTGGGACGCGGCGATGAACGCGGGCAGCATGTCGCGGCGAATGCGATTGCGAAAAAAATCCCCCTCGCGATTGGTCGCGTCCTCGCGCCACGCGACCCCGCGCGCTCGAAGCGCGCCGGTGATTTCGCGCTTCGAAAGCGCGAGGAGCGGACGAAGAAATACGCGCCCGTTCGCATGCGCGTGAACCGGGCGCGGCGCCGCAAGCCCGGCGGTGCTGCTGCCGCGCGCCAGCCGCATGAGCTGTGTTTCGGCGATGTCGTCAAGTTGGTGGCCGAGCCAAAGCACGCGCGCGCCGAGGGCGGTCATTTGTTGGTCGAAAAAACCATGACGCTGTTCGCGCGCCCCGGCCTCGCTGGCGTTTGTGTCGGCGCGCTCCCAATGGCCAACCCGCAATTCCACGCCGCGCGCGGCGCAAACATCACGGCAAAATTGCTCGTCCCCGTCGCTGGCCTCGCCGCGCAAGTGATGGTTAAAATGGAGCGCGACAATTTTCCGCTCCGGCCAGTGCTCGCGCAGCGTGATGAGAAGCGCGAGCGAATCCGCCCCGCCCGAAAACGCCACGCACCAGGGCGCGCCTCCGTCCGCTTGCGCATCCGCCCGCGCAAGCGCGGCGGGATGCAGCGCGGTGCGGGGAAAAAGCGGCGTGGCGTTTGGATTGATGGCGGGCATTTTTGGATGAGCTCGTAAATGAACCCCGCAATGCAAACCCGCGAATACCGCCGGGCAAGCAGATACAATCACCGCGGCAAATACGTGCCGCAGGATTCGCGCACGACGAGGCGCGGTGTGGCCAGGAACGCGCACGCCGGCGCGAGCGGGTTGTTGATGCGGCGCATCATCGCCTCAAACGCCAGCGCCGCCACCTCGTCGCCGGGCTGGTGGATTGTCGTCAGCGGCACCGCGACCAGCGTCGCGTATTTCGCGTCGTCAAAACCGGCCACGCGCAAATCGCCCGGCACGCGGATGCCCAGTTTGATCAGCGACTGGAGCAGTTGCGCCGCCGTGCGGTCGTTGGCGCAAATGCACGCGTCCCATTTCTTTCGCGCAAAAACCGACCGCACAAACTTCGCGTCCGCCGGGTTGCCCTCGATCACATCGCCCCTGGTTTCGGCATTCGCGCGCGCCATCGCCTCCCGCATGCCCGCGATGCGCGCCGCAACCGTGGAGGCGGAATACGGTTTTGTGAAAAACGCGATGCGGCGGCAGCCAAGCAGGAGCAGGTGCGAGGCAATTTTATAACCCGCCGCAAAATTGTCCATGGACGCCAGGTCGAACCCGCTCCGCTGCGGATATTTCTCAATGTCACGGTCCACCAGCACAATTGCGATTCCCGCCTCAGTCAGCCGCGACACGATGCGATGGTTCACCTCCGACTGTGTTTTTGAAAGCTCCAGGGGCGCGAAAAAAACGCCCGCCATCCGGCGCTCGATATAGTCGGAGCACATCCGCTCGGCCTGCTCCGATTCGTCCTTGATTCGCGCGCCGGGTGAAAGGTTCGGCGGAGAGGCTTTGCTCCATGCGATGTCGATGCCATGCGCGCGCGCCAGACTCGCGAGTTGTCCGCAGATTTTCTCGAAAATCTCAGTTGATTCCCACTGGGGCATGAGAATGCCAAGCGTCGGCCTGCCCGTCACCGCCTTGGGCTGGCTCGCGACAAAGGAGCCGGCGCCCGCCCGGCGTTCCACCAAGCCCGCGTCCGCGAGATCCCGCAAGGCGCGTCCCGCCGTCGGGCGTGACACACCATAACTTTTGACGAGCGCCGACTCGCTCGGCAGCCGATGCCCCGGCGCATATTGGCCGGAAAGGATTTTTTCGCGCAATACCGCCGCGATGCGCATGTATTTCGGGTTGGTGTCTCCGGGAAGTTTTTGATGCCTCAAAGCTGACATGACAAATATGCAACCTGTCTTGTCAGGAATATGGCAGGCTGCGCAAGAATGTAATTGGCAGCCGTGCGCGCGACGGGGATTTGTGGAGCAAGTTCATTCCCTGCCATGCGCAATCCCGCCACTCCCCCGAAACATCCCCTCCCCTCGCGCGCTCGACGGTTTCTGTCGTTTGTCGCAACCCGGCTCCCGGCATTCCTCGTGCCGCTTCTTTTTGCCGCTGTAAATGCGCAAACCTCCCATCCCGTTTTCAAGGACCCTGTCGCCGTCTGGAACATGGACGCCTCAAAATCAACCGCCGGCGATTCAGTGACGATTTCCGGCGCGGTCTCGCTCGGGCAGCCGCTTGACAGCGGCGACCGCGCGGCCTCGCGCGCTCGCGGAGGCGACGGGATTGCGGCGCGCTTCTCGGGCGGATTCCTCCGTGCCGACCGTTTCGCCGCGCCGAAGGGTGACCGTCTCACGATTCTCCTTCGCATAAAACCCACCGCCGGCCTGGCGAACAGCGAGCTCTTTTGCAAACACGGCGGCCATGCCAAAACCTCCTTCAACCTTTACGCCAACAACGGCGCCATCGGTTTCCAGATCGGCGTGAAGGGCCGGCCAAATCTTGGCGCGGATGTCCGCCTGCCGGCGTCCGCCATCGAGCGGGGCGCGTGGCACGACGTCATCGCCCGCTACGACGGGCGGCAAATCGCGCTGTTCGTCAACGGCCGCCGTGTCGCGTCCGCGCCGGTGTCCGGCGAGCTGCGCGAAAACGCGGAGCCGCTGATCATCGGCAAAGCCATGCGCGGCGACATCGACCACGCCGCGATCTGGGCGCGCGCGCTTTCCGACGACGAGATTGTTGCGCTGAGCGGGGGTGCCGCGCACGTCGCGAAAAATCAGGAGGCGCTTCGCCCGAAGGTCGAGGCCGTGACCGGCAGGGACGGGCTCGGCACGGTTGACCAGCTCCGCGCCGCGCGCGATCTGCGCGCCAAGCTCGCCGCCGATCCGCACCGCCCGCGCTACCACCTCATGCCGCCCGACGGTTATTGGAACGACATCAACGGCACGCTTTATTGGAAGGGCCGCTACCACGTCATGTTTCTTGGACGCCAGGCACCCGACACGCAGACCGTCCTCGAGGGGCGCGACAACGACCACCCGCGCGAAATCTGGCTGCACGCGTCGAGCGCCGACCTCGTGCACTGGGTGCACCACGCGCCCGCGGTCGCTCCCGTTTTCGACGGCTCGATGCCGCGCGGCATTTACAGCGGCGACGCCGTGAACGACGCGCCCGTGCCCACGCTCATTTACCACGTCCCCGGGCAGGGCACCTGCATCGCCACCGCCGACGATCCCAACGACCCCGAGCTCGTTCGCTGGACGCCCGACCCGCGCAACCCGGTTATCTCCGACAAAACCGCGCCGCCCGAAGTCCGCGTCTTCGATCCCACCGCCTGGCGCGAAGCCGACGGCACCTACTACGCGCTCATCGGCAACAAAAACGGCACGCCCGGTTACGAGGGCGACAGCAACAGCCTCTACCGCTCCACCGACCTCGTGAACTGGGAGTATCGCGGGCCGTTCTACAAATCCGACCGCAAGTGGACCGCCGCGCACGAGGACGCCGCCTGTCCCGACTTTTTCCCCATCGGCAACGGCAAGCACATGCTCCTCATGCACTGCCACCAGCCGTTCAACAGCGTGCATTATTACATCGGCGCCTGGGATCGCGCCGCCGAAAAATTCATCCCCGAATCGCACGGGCGCATGAGCTGGGCCGCCGGCTCCGTCGCCGGCCCCGAGACCTTGCTCGACGGCAAGGGCCGCCGCGTCTTTTGGGGCTGGGTGCAGGAACCCTACCGCCCCACGCAAATCAGGGGGCAAACCGTCGCCTCGGTGACATGGGCTTCCGTCGCCACGCTACCGCGCATCCTCTCGCTGTTCCCCGACAACACGCTCCGCATCCAGCCCGCGCCTGAGCTCGAAGTCCTCCGCCACAACGAGCGCTCGCTCTCGAACTTCACCGTCTCCGGCGAACGCGACCTCGGCGGCCTCAGCGGCGACACGCTCGAAATCCGCGCCAAAATCACCCCCGGAAAATCCGGGCGCTTCGGCATCATCGTCCGCGCCACGCCCGACCGCGCCGAGCAAACCGTGATCTGGATCGACCCCGGCAAAAACACGCTCACCGCCGACATCTCCAAATCCACCCTCAACCCCGCCGCCCGCTGGACCAAGGGCCGCGCCGCGTTCCTGAAAAACCTCCCGCGCGACCAACATTATGTCACCGAGCAAACCGCCCCGTTCACGCTCGCGCCCGGCGAGGCCGCCGACCTGCGCGTGTTCGTGGACAAGAGCGTCATCGAGGTTTATGTGAACGAGCGCCAGTGCCTCACGCAGCGCGTTTATCCGACGCGCCCCGACGCGAAGGACATCGCGCTCATCGCCGAGGAGTCACCGGTCACCGTCGAAAAACTCCAAGTCTGGGACATGCACCCGACGCAGTAATTCTCCCGACGCACAAACAACGCCGGCCTGACATGAGAATTCAAAGTGATATTAGCGAAGCGCGCTTGCGCAAGGAGGGGTGGCGTCCCACCGCCCGACGCGCGCAACGCACGCGCTCGTTTCGCATATCACTGAACAAACACCTCAAACGATTCGATTGCCCGCGCATCCCCAACAACACCGCCTCAAACATCCCCAAAGGGGATGAGTCCCATAGCCCGGGGTTGGCGCGAGCCGCGAGCGCCTACCCCGGGTTTGGTGAAAGAGAAAACACAACCCTGAAGGGGTTGCGTCCCCTGAACGCACATGGCGCACAAACAAAACAAACAAGGAACACAGGCCACAACCCCGTTGGGGTTGGTTGTCATTTTCATTATTCCCGGGGTAGCTCGCCACGCTCGCAACCCCGGGCTAAGGGACGGAAGCCCGTTGGGCTTCATCCAGCACCTCTTTCATTTCGAAAAAATTAACACGATCCCCTGAAACCCATGACCGCCTCATCAACCCAAGACAAAACCGCCTCGCCCAATTCGTTCCTTCTTCGCTGCTCGCTCGTGGCCGCGCTCGGCGGACTCCTGTTCGGCTTCGACACCGTCGTCATTTCCGGCGCGCAAAACCAGCTCAAGGAACTGTTCCAACTCAGCGGATTCATGCAGGGCTTCATGACCGCGTCCGCGCTCATCGGCACCGTGATCGGCGCGCTTCTCGCCGCGCGCCCGAGCGATGCGCTGGGCCGCAAGCGCTGCCTGCAATGGGCCGGCGTGTTGTTTTTTGTGTCGGCGGCCGGCTGCGCGTTCGCGTGGGATTTTTGGTCGCTGATCGTGTTTCGCGTCATCGGCGGCCTGGGCATCGGCGGCTCGACGGTGATCTGCCCGCTGTATCTCGCGGAGATCTCGCCGGCGCGCTGGCGCGGGCGGCTGGGCGCGTTTTTCCAGTTCAACATCGTGCTCGGCATCCTCGTCGCGTATCTGTCGAACTACTTGCTCGGACTCGTTGATTTCGGCGCGGACGAGTGGCGCTGGAAACTCGGCGTCGAGGCGTTCCCCGCGCTCCTGTTCTGGCTGCTCCTGCGCAACATTCCCGAAAGCCCGCGCTGGCTCATCATGCGCGGACGCGCCGACGAGGCTTCGCACGTGTTCGCCGAAACCGGCGTCGAAAATCCCGCCGCGCAAGTCGCTGTCATCCAAGCCTCGCTCGACGAGGAAACCGGCGCGAAAAAAATCTCCGAGCCGCTCTTCCGGCGCATCCACGCGCTGCCCGTATTTCTCGCCGTCTCAGTCGCGATGTTCAACCAGCTCGACGGCATCAACGCGCTGCTCTACTACCTGAGCCCCATTTTTGGCATGGCCGGTTTCGACAAGGTTTCCGGCGACCTGCAATCCGTGCTCATCGGCGCGACCAACCTCGTTTTCACGATGCTCGGCATGGCGATCATCGACCGCGTGGGCCGCAAGACACTGCTCCTCGGCGGCGCGATCGGCACGGGACTGTGCCTGCTCGGCGTGGCGTGGATTTTCACAATCAACCAATACCAGGGCGCGCTTGTCTGGCTGCTCGTCGGCTACATCGCGTGCCACGCCTTCGGACAAGGCGCGGTTATCTGGGTATTCATCAGCGAGGTTTTCCCGAACCAAGTGCGCTCAAAAGGCCAGGTGCTCGGCAGCTCGACACACTGGATCATGGCGGCGGCGATCTCGTGGCTGTTCCCCGTGTTCGCCAAAAACGCCGGCGAACCCGGCGCGGGCATCCCGTTTTATTTCTTCGCGGCCATGATGGTGCTGCAAGTCATCGTCGTGCTGCGCTGGTATCCCGAGACCAAGGGCGTGCCCCTCGAGGAAATCCAAAAACGCCTGTCCGGGAAAAAATAAATAACCACGGATATGTGCGAATTTTTGCGCGCGTCTCCCATGCCGTGACTCAATCAAATCAAAAACAAACTTAACCGCAGATAAACGCAGATGAGCACAGATATTCAAACCATCGAACCGCAAAACACATTGTTTTCCGTATCTGCGTTTATCTGTGTCCATCTGCGGTTAAAAGAATCCGAAAATCTTAATTCGGAATAACCTCTGGAAAAACCAACGCGCGTGAACACAAACGACAAAATCCCCGGCAACCCGCCGCTGCTCGTCTTCGGAGAAATCCTGTGGGACATGCTGCCGGCGGGCGCGCGCCCCGGCGGCGCGCCCGCAAACGTCGCCGTGCTCGCGCACGCGATCGGCGCGCACTGCCTGCTCGCGAGCGCCGTGGGCGACGACGAGCCCGGATACGACATGCTCGCGCTCCTGCGCGAGCGCGATTTCCCGACCACGCATGTGCAAGTAATCACCGGCGCGCAGACCGGTGCCGTCGATGTCACGATCACCGGCGCGGGCATCCCCTCGTATCGGATTCGCGAAAACACCGCGTGGGACCGCATCGCGCTTACGCCGGACCTCGCCAAAACGGCGACGTGCGCGGCGGCGTTTTATTTCGGCTCGCTCGCGCAACGCTCGGAGGAATCCCGCGCGACCCTGAAAAAACTCCTGCAAACAATCCCCGCGAGTTGCCTGCGTTTCTTCGACGCAAACCTGCGCGAACCTTGGCCGGGCGCGGACGTGCTGCACGACTCGCTCGCGCACGCGGACATCCTCAAACTCAACCACGAGGAACTGCCGCTGCTCGCCTCCTGGCTCGGCCTGCCAACGGAAGAGCGCGCCTTCGCCGACGCCGTCTTCGCGCGCCACCCGGTGCGCACGCTACTGCTCACAAAAGGCCCCGCCGGCGCCGATGTATTCGACAAAGGCGGCGAGCCTGTTCGCATCCCCGCCTCGCCCGCCGAAACAATCATCGACACCGTCGGCGCGGGCGACGCCTTCTCGGCGGGTTTCATCGACGGCTGCCTGCGCGGCCTCTCGAGCCGCGAGGCGGCCCAATGCGGCAGCGACTTCGCCGCCCGCGTCTGCGAAAACGCCGGCGCCTGGCTGCCCCCGCGCGCTTTGCGATGACGTGAATGATGTCGCAGTGTGTCAAAATTTCCGACGCCTCTGTGTTTAAAACTAAGTGTAATTTTCTGCAGACACACTCTATTCACGTAAAAGCAGACGATGCATCTCACTCCTTTTGCACGTTTTGTTGCCATGTTCCTGCTGTTTCCACCGCCACGCTGCAAGCTCCTCGCATGTCAAGACGTTCGCGGGCGTTCGCCATGTCGAGCAGTGCTTCCGGCACATGTTCGTCGAATTTTTCAAATTGTTTCATTGGCAAAAGTGGACTCAGCGTTTCGGCAGATATTGTTGTGGTTGCAATCCGACTTATGTGAGCGCGCCATGTATCAACATCCACGTTTTTGTAGTGTATTGTGAATTGACCGAGTGATGTTTGCATGCGGTCGTGTTTAGCAAGAAGTGCAAGCGTTTGCATAATTTTTGTTCCACGCCAAGGGAACCAAACTAAATCATTACCTATGATGAGAATCCCCGCTGACTTCGGCGAAGCAATTTGCCAGCGTGTGGCAAGATCGCGCGCAGAGTCAAAGAGCGTTTGAGCTGCGGTGTCCAACCATGCGAGTGCGGTCGAGGTCTCATTGAGCGCGTTCCTCATTTCGCACACAACTCGGTCAGCTATGTTGCCCCCATTTCCACGGAAATAGGGGAGCTTTGGATTGGTGCTGCTTTTCACATGAACGCGTTTTTCGTCGGTGATAATCTCGACAACTTCCCAACGGCGTCCGCCCAATATGATATTTTCCCCTATCGGTGGCACTAGGTCGGCGGCAAGCATACCGAGATGACGATCGTTGTGCAAAATGTTGAATTCCTCGGTTGATTGAAACGCAGCATAGAACGTCCGATCACGCGTGATATTCTCGCCGGCGAGTCCGAGAATCAGGGTGCCATCGGTCATTTGCTCGATTAGTTCCTGTTCTTTGAGACCGCGAAGCAGTGTGATAAATTGTCGTTGGTCGATATTGCGAAATGGTCCGCGCACAAGGAGCGCATCGTGCAAGTTTATCGCGCGCATGCCTCCAGTCTGGGTAAGATAGCTGAGAATTTGATGCACCAGAGTGCTCAGGTGCATGCGGTTTGAATCGGGTGGCTCCAGCCATTTTTGCATCAGCAAACGCACGAGCGCGACGGAGCGGAGAAGCTCGGGAAAAAGAAAATCCTCGGGGGTCGAAACAAGCTTGGACGTTGGCGTGGAATCGCGTGTGTAAAGTCGAAGAATGGATGGTTCGTCGGCACGGCGGCCCGAGCGTCCCAGACGTTGCACCATTGATGACACGGACCACGGCGGGTCGATTTGTCCGATGGCGCGAATATTTCCGATGTCGATTCCCATCTCAAGCGTGCTTGAACAAAACGCCGTGGCAGGTCGGCCGGGCACGGCGTTTTTAAGATGCGCCTCGACGGACTCGCGTTCGTCTTTTGAGAGTGAACCGTGATGAACATGAAACGGATCGACGGGCCAGTTTTCACGCAAGGCGGTTTGATGGCATGTGTCGGCAACAAGTTCAATAGAGCGTTTTGCGTTGCCGAAAATCAAATTGGTTCCCTTACGAAAATGACGGCAAATATCCGCGGCGATATCATCGAATTCATTGGTGACGTTGCGCGGGTCGGTTTGTGTGTTGCCGTAAAGATGCTCGAAAAATACTTCGTGGCTTTTTTTTGATGGATCGTCAACCGAGGGCGACGAATCGGTGAGCGTTGTTGCACGGCTGTCAAGCGTGGCGAGTGTCGCACGCCATTGTTCGGGGACGAGGCGGCGGCGTGCGATGACGTTGCCTTGTTTGTCCTTCCTGTCTTCGGGCGCAAGATACGCACGAACACCAAGACGAATTTCGCGGCCTTGTCCGGTGCTTTCAATGATGAGGGCGCTGGCCGGGGCGTCGGGAGAAATAAATGCGCGGGCGGCGGCATAATCACCAAGCGTGGCCGAAAGGCCGAGCAGCCGAGGCCGGCAACCGGCATGGTGGGCAATGCGCGAAAGCAGGCTCCTCAGATGAATGCCCCGCACATTTTCGAGAAAGGCGTGGAGTTCGTCTATGACCACGTAATTGAGCGCGGCAAAGAGCGCCGGGATTTCGCGGCCGCGGCGCAAGAACAGCGCCTCGATGGATTCTGGTGTGATGAGAAGCACACCGCCGGGGTTTTTGAGCGTGTCTTTTTTTTCGGTTGCGCTGACATCACCGTGCCATCGGTGAACCGGGATTTGCGCATGCTCGCATATGCGTTCGAGCCGGGAGAACTGGTCATTGATGAGCGCCTTGAGAGGTCCGACATAGAGGGCGCGTATGGAGCGGACTGCATCGTTCTGCCCGGATACGATGCGCGAGAGAATCGGAAGGAACGCAGCCTCGGTTTTCCCGCCCGCAGTGGGCGCGGTGATGATGAGCGGGGCGTCGGATTTGTTGAAGGCGAGAATGCAATCGCGCTGAACTGGATTGAGTTCCTGCCAGCGCATATCCCAGATTGCGCGTTGCACGCCGGGGTGCAAAAGTTCGAATGCCGAGGACACGGAGCGACGCCGGAGAGCGCGTTAGAGTTTTAGTGTGGCGAGATCGTCGTTTTCGTCGGCATCGGGAAGCGCGATTGGATTTGCCTCGAGTTCCTCCTCAATCGAAAGCGGAGTGGTTGCCTTGCGCAAGAAACCGTCGCCAGAGACGAGGTCTTCCCATTTTGTGCCGGGATTCTGTTCCAATACATTGAGCAGGCCGACGAAGGACCGAATAACATCGCGGGGAGTTTTAAAATAGTCGGCGCCGAGGGTGTCGTTTGCGCGCCGCAGGACGGCGAGGAGAGCTGCGTCCGGCACGAGATGGCGGGCAGGATCGCCCGATGCGTGCACATTGCGGATGTTGGCAAGAAGGACATAAAGTTCTTCCGGGCTGAGGCAGGCGAGCCGGATGACAGGGCCGGAGAAATCAATGAGTCCCCCTTGGGCAAAACTGTTGCCTTGGAGGCGCGTGCGGAGTGCTTCGTAGCTGTAGAGTCCGCGGCGCGTGTCTTCGATGCATTCATCGGTGCCGGCAAAAATGAACCCGAGGTGGGCTACGGTGCCTTGGAGGCAGTCGTTGATAAGTGTGAGCACCATTTCGTAATTGGCCTGACGGGCGCGCTTGCTTGGAAGGCGGTGGGAGAGCACGACAAGTTCGTCGATATTGACGACCATGCCAGCATAGCCGGCCTTCACACAGAAGGCTGCCATGAGTTTGAGCGAATCGTAGATAGTCTCATCAGATATGATGCGGCGGACTCCAAGGGCATGGCGGGCGTCGGTCTTGGTGGCAAACTCCCCCCGAAGCCATCGCAGGGCCGACGTCTTGAGCGAGTCGTCGCCGTTCTGGTGTCCTTCGTAATATTTGGAGAGAACCTCGGCGAACTCGTAGCCGCCGACGAGTTGCTGGATATCAGCGAGGTCGGTGTTGAGACGGGCTTTTACTTGGGCATCGTCGCCACCGGCGGATTTTACCTTGTGACTGATGCGGGAAATCCAGTTTTCCACGAGCCCCGGGAGTCCGCCTCCCTCGGGTTTGGAACGCGTGGCGAGATTGCGCAAGAGCTCAGTGTAAAGCGCACGGGCTTCTCCGGTTGTTGCGTATAACCGGCGTTCCATGGTCATGTCGGCCTGGACAACGACCAAATTTTTTTGGAGAGCAAGAGTTCGGACAAGGTTGAGGAAAAAACTTTTTCCGGAACCGAAGCGGCCGACCACAATGCGGAACGCCGCCGAGCCTGCGACAATGCGCTCTATGTCCGTGAGCAGGGCTTCGACTTCACGTTTTCGACCGACTTGAATGTGGTGCAACCCTTGACGAGGAACCAAACCGGCCTGAAGCGATTGGAGGATGGCATCGCGTTCGCGGCGCTTGATTGGAGATGTGTTGTTTGAATTGGCGGGTTTGTTTGCGGACATGAGGTGTGGGCGATGGGAATAATGGGAGGAAGTGTTATTCTTTTGGTGTGGAAACGAGAAGGTGCGAGTTAATCGTAATGGAGCCATCTTCATTCTCGACGAGCAGGAAGTCGCCAAGTGCTTCGTCGGCCCATGCGTTGACTGCTTCAATTACTCCATTGGGGAGCAGGTGATTATCGCGGGCCAGATTGGCAAAATCCGAGGCCGTCCATGTCCGGCGTTTGCAAAGTGTGGATGCCATTGCGTGGTATTGCTGCGGCAGGCCGTCGAAAGAAAAACGCATCGGATTTGTCGATTGAGACTGATTGTTTTCCGGGGTCTGCCTTGTGACGTTTGACGTGGGAGTGCTGGCCGCGGGTGGTGGCGGGGAATTAGTTTCCTCGGATAAAACATCAGCTAGAATTTTTACGACCTCGGATGTTTCGCGTGTGATTGCGGCAATACGATCCGCATCAAGTGCGAAATAGGATGCATGGGAGGAAATCTTTGATGTTGGTTGCGCGGGGATTGTCTCGCCTGTGCTTGGCGCGTCCGCCGCGGCAATGGTTGTTTCGACAAAGTCATCGGCCAGTGTCCACGGAATGATTTTTTCAGCGACGGATTCGGGCAGTTCCAGCGCGGCGGCGGCGCGTGCGATGGCTTTCTTTTCACCATCGGTGATAAGTCCGTCAGCAGCCGCAAGCAGCACCAACGCCCGCATGACTTTTTCCCGACGCTCGGTGTCAAGCCGCCGTGTGATCTTATTAATGCCTGCACCGGCTTGCGCTGGATTGTGCCGGAGAAGTGCGGAAAGCGCGTTGAGCCGGACAGAGTCAGCGGGGTCGGCGGCAAGGGCCGGGGCAAGTTGATCGCGTATCAGTTTTTCCTCAGCCGGGTCAATCGTGCCGTCGGCGCTGGCGACAAGATGCATCAATTGAAGCAATGCAGACGAGCCGAGGTAGGCGGCGCTTGGATGCGTGGCGATGCGTCCGGGAACCTTGAACACGGCCACCTCGTCACGGGCTTTGTAGGAGATGCCGAGCGCGGCGGCATCGGGTTCGACACAATAGCCGTCGGCATTGAGAAGCTCAACGAGTTCACGGCTGCTTTGAGCGCTTGCGCGCGTTTCCGGCGCGAGGCCGACGAGTGTGCGCAAGTCCGCCGCTTTGAGGAAGGCAACGCCGGATGCGTCCGATTTATCCACAAGTGAGGCGAGTTGTTCCGCGTATGAGGGGGGCTGGCGTTGCGCTGCCTCCGCCTCGGCATCAAAATCCTCCGATGTAACAATGGGGCGAATCGAGGATAGCTGATGCGGTTTGGTGCTGAAGACACCGCCGAGTTCATCGAAACAAATGCGAGGCGCTACTTGGGCAAGATTGAGCGCGAGAAAAGCAGATTTTTGGATATGCAGGCTTGCGAGACAAGCTGATTCGAGACGGCCTGTTGCGGGACTCACACCCCGCACCCATCCGTTAAAAGCGACCGAATCAAGCACACCGGCACGGTCTGCTGAACATAACTCATGAATCGAACGCAAACATGACTGGACGAGCAGTTCCGCATAGAGTCGCTGGGCGTCAGTTTCAGTGATATTTTTTTCCGTGAAGGTTTTTTTTGTTTTTTGAAAACGCACTTCGCTCAGGCGGGGGATGCTGGCAAAATCCGGCAGCGTGTAATCAACGATCAGCATGCGCATGTCCTGCCGGTAATCGACGGAAAACTCCTTCGGAAAAAAATCAGGATACTCGGAGCGAGTTAGCACGAGGTCACAATGTTCCGCGACAACACGCGGGTCGCCGTGGCGGTAGGCGATTTCCTTGGCATCGAGAGCGGCGTTGTGAGCGGCGCGTTGTTGCTCAAATGCTTTTTTTGAAGAAATCCACACGGCATGCTGCCGGAGATAGGATTCGTGGGTGCGGATATTTTCCGCTTTTATGGCCGCGACTTTGGCCGAGTATTCAGTTTGAGCGCTGGCGAAGCGAGCTTGCGCGGCGGCTTCCTTTTTACGTCGCAATGGAGGAATAATTTTATCAAGCAGACTCAACTTCGGTGAAAATTCTTCCGCCGCAGCGTTTGGCGGGGGTGGTGACAGACGTTGTTTAAAAACGGGTTCCGGCTCGGGAAACTTATCGGCACGTTTGAATTGCTCGAAAGTGACGGGAGGCTGGTGGCGAAGCGATGATGTGAGAATTGAGCGGCAGTTGGCGAGGGCTTGCTGGGCCTCGGTCGTGCGCTCCTCCGCATCCTCGATTCCCGCCTCAATGGCGGCACGCCTGTCGGCAATGGCTTTGCGCTTGGCGGCGACTTCGCAGCGTTTTTTCCACGTCTCCTCCCAATCCGCCAAAAGCAATTGCGCACGATACTCAAGCTCTGTCTTGCTATTTCCTTTAAGAACGCGTTGGCGGTTGAGTCCTTTGTGTATGACTGTTATCCGGTAATAATAACGCATCGGTAAAATGACATGGAGCTGTTTAAAATTCGTTTGTCAAGCGGTTGGGGAACCAATGCATCTATTAATAATTAGTAAGTGTTGCGCAAGTTTTGGATGATCGAGAAAATACTGTTTTATAAGTAATGCATATTGTCCGTCGAGCCTATCATGCAACCAACTAATCGCTTTCCGAGAATAGCGATGTAGAATTTCGATATAATCGGACGATTGCAGTCGCTTACTCCAAACGTCGCCCATGCCATCAACACGCATATATCATCCGGCGGCCATGCGCCATGCAAACGCGACCAGGCTGCAGAGGGCGACGCCGATGGCGATGGGCATGAAGGTCGCCAGCGCCGTCCATTTGGCCGAACGCGTTTCCTTGTAAATCGTGTAGATAGTCGTGCTGCAGGGGTTGTGGCAGAGGCTGAAAAGCATCAGGTTTATTCCCGTGAGGAGCGTCCAGCCACCCTGGGTCAGGAGCGTTTTCACACTGGCGTTGTCGGTTTCAAACATCACGCCGGCTTCGCTTCCGGGCACGGCGTGGCCGGTCAGCAGCACCGTCAACATCAGAACTGTGGGGATGACGATTTCGTTGGCGGGTATCGCAATGATATAGGCGAGCAGGATGACGCCGTTGAGCCCGATGAACCACGCGAGCGGATCAAGGCCGCCGACAATCCACCCGGCGAGGCTGGTGCCGCCGATGGTGACGTTGGCAACAAGCCAGATGACCGCGCCCGCCGGCGCCGCAAACACGATGGCGCGCCACAGGACAAAGAGCGTGCGGTCAATGAGCGACGTGTAGAGCGTGCGCAAAATGTTCGGCGGACGATACGGCGGCAGCTCCAGACTAAACGTGGACGCCTCGCCGCGCAGCACCGTGCGGCTGAGCGCCCACGAGGTGAGCAGCGTCAGCGCGAAACCGAGCACCGCGATCATGAAAACCGCGAGCGTGGCCGTCACGCCCGCGAGCGCCGCGGGCGCGAGTGCGCCGAGAAAAATCGTGGCGATGAGGATTTGCGTGGGCCAGCGTCCGTTGCAGATGGCAAAATTGTTCGTGATGATTGCGATCAGGCGTTCGCGAGGGGAGTCGATCACGCGCGCGGCGATGATTCCGGCGGCGTTGCAACCGTATCCCATCGCCATGGTGAGCGATTGTTTGCCGTGCGCGCCGACGCGCTGGAAAAGCCGGTCGAGATTGAACGCCACGCGCGGCAGGTATCCGAAATCCTCCAGTATTGTGAACAGTGGAAAGAAGATCGCCATCGGCGGCAGCATCACGCTGATCACCCACGCGGCGGCAAGGTAAACGCCGTCGATCATCAGCCCCGCCAGCCACGGCCAGAGGTGCGCGTGCGCCTGGTCGTGCAGAACGGGATAGATTTTGCCGAGCAGCAGGTCGTTGAGCAATTCACTGGGAACATTCGCCCCGCTGATTGTGATCCACAAAACGACGGCGAATGCCAGGCCCATGATCGGGAAACCCGTCCACGGCCCGGTTAGGAGCGCGTCGAGTTTGTTTTGCAAATCGACGCGACGCGACGCGCCCTTGCGCGCAACCGAGCGCGAAACGATGCGCGAGGACTCCGCGTAGATGGCCTCGGTGAGCCGGTCGCGATAATTTGACGGCAGCTTCCAGCGCATGTGCAGGGCCGTCTCGACAATCGACACGCCTTCGGGATTGTCCGCAGCGGGCGAATTGGCGGCGGATTCGGAGCCTGCGTTCGCGGTGGCGGCGTGATCGCCGGCGAGCGTGCCGATGCGCCCGCTTCGCACCAAGTCGGCAATGGAGCGGTCTCCCTCGAGCAGGCGCAACGCGATCCAGTCGGGATGCGCGAGCGCGGGAAATGTTTTTTTCAAGCGCTCCACGATGAGCGGAAGCGCCTCGCGGAGGCCGGGCACATCGAGTTGAAGGCGGCGGGGTTTGCACACCACAGCGCCCGTGGCAACGGCGTGGATTTCGGCGAGCAATTTGTCGATCCCCTCCCCTCGCCTCGCCGCGCACGGCACGACGGGGATGCCGAGGTCGGCGGAAAGGCGGCGCGCGTCGATCACAAGATTGTTGGCGCGCGCCTCGTCCATGAGGTTCAGGCAGAGCACGGCCTTGTCGGTGATCTGCAACACCTGCAAAACGAGATTGAGGTTTCGCTCGAGCGAGGATGCGTCGACCACGATCACAGAAACATCGGGCTGGCCGAACAAAATAAATTCGCGCGCAACGGTTTCGTCGGGACTCGCCGAGCGCAGTGAATACGTGCCGGGCAGATCGACGATTTTGTAGCGTTTGCCCTGATAGGAAAAACCGCCCTCGGCGCGCGCGATTGTCTTGCCGGGCCAGTTGCCGGTGTGCTGGCGCAATCCAGTGAGGCTGTTGAAGACGGTGCTCTTGCCGGTGTTCGGATTTCCCGCGAGCGCGATGACACAATCCCACTGGTCGATGCGCACGCCGAGCCGCTCCAGCCCTTCGCGCGGAGCGGAGGGGCAAGTTGAGCAGGAGGACGGAGGACAGGCGTCGGACATCGGGAGAAATGATTCTAATTTTGCGCCGCAGGGGCGTTTTCGGGCAGCGGGCAAATCAAGACCTGCTCCGCCTGCTCGCGGCGGAGCGCGATCAACGTGCCGCGCACACTGAACGCCGCCGGGCCGTGAAACGGGCTTTGCATCGCGTATTCGATCCGGCTGCCGGGCACGAAACCGAGGTCGAGCAACCGCGAGCGCTCCACGCCGATGCAGCCGGGCAGCAAAAGCAGCACGTCCGCGCTTTTGCCAATGGTGAGATCGGAGAGTCGGCGCGCGCCCTCGGGCACGCGCTCGTCCGCGGCAACCGGCGGGCGCGCGCGAATCATTGTGGCGAGTTCGGACGGAAGCAATATCTCGCGCGCCTCGACGGAAAGCCGGCAGGCGGCGGCGTTTGTTTCCAACAGGGAGAAACGCATTCCGGCATAAACGCCCGCCTCAACCAGTCGCGAAAACAAGGCCGGCGGTTCGTCCTCGACGTGCTCGATCACTCCGCAATCGCCCGGGCGAAACGCGAGCAGCGACTGCCCCTTGTGCGCCGGCCAGGTGCCCTCGCGGGTCGGTATGGGATCGCCGTGCGGATCGAAGCGGGGGTTGTCGAGCTGGTCCGAAAGGCGGTTGACCTCGTCGCGCGAAAGCTGGTGCTCCTCCTCGTGCGCAATCTCGTGCCAGCGCTCGGGTTTGACGCCCGACTGACGGGCAAGCCGCGTTTCCGTCAACCGGTGCGCGCGCATGATGAGCAGGCCAATTTCGCGCCCTTGCGGCGCAAGCGTCCAGTTGCCCGATTCGGAAACCGTCACCAGCCCGGCCTCGCGCGCCTTGCCCAACGCGCGCAAGACATCCTGCAGCGGAATCCCCGACACGCCCGCCAGGTGCTCGCCCGACGGCGCGTGATTTTGGTATTCGCATTCGAGCATCACGCGGAGGATGTCCTCGATCAACTCCTGCTCCGCGTTGTGCCGCGACGGGGATGGAACTGGCTGCGATGATGGACCGGTTTCAGGTGGCATGGTTTAGCCAAGGTAGCACAGACATTTCTGTCTGTGCGGAGAGTTCGCGCAAATCACGGCACAGACAGGAATGTCTGCGCCACCTTCGTCGAAACACGTTTTTTGAAAAACGTGTTTCATCCGCGCGCGATTTTTTCGTAAACCTTTTCCACGGCCAGGATGCCCTTCTCCATTACGCCGAGGTGAAAGCTTTCGTTCGGCGCGTGCAGGTTGTCCTCGGGCAGAAACAGGCCGAGCAGCATAGAGTCGAGGCCGAGCACGCGCTTGATGTCCGCGATGATCGGCACGCTGCCGCCCTCGCGCAAATACAGCGGCGCGTTGCCGAACACCTCGGTCACCGCCGAGTCGGTGGCGCGAAACGCGCGCGCAAGCACCGGCGACTGGTCCTTCGGCGTGTTGCTCCGGCCGGGCGGCACCACGACATAGGCCTGCGCGTCGTGCTGGTTGACCAGCTCGAACGTCACATCCTTCGGCATGCGCTCCTTGATCGTGTTGTAAACCAGCTCCCTGATTTTCACCGGGTCCTGGTTGGAAACCAAGCGGCAGCTAATCTTCACAAACGCCTTGCTCGGGATGACCGTCTTCGTGCCCTCGCCCTGGTAACCGCCGCCGATGCCGTTGAACTCAAGCGTGGGTCCGTAGCGCGTGGCCTCGAACGGTGTGTAATCCTTCGCCGGATGAAACGCCGGAATGCCGAGGAACTCGCGGTATTCCTCCTCGCTTTGCCCGAACTTCGTCAGTTCGTCGCGCTCCCACTGCTCGACGGGCAGCACGTCGTCGTAAAAGCCGGGCACGTTCACGCGTCCGTCGGGCGAGTGCAGCGACGCGCACACCTCGGTCAGCGCCTGTATTGGATTTCTCAACACACCGCCGTGAAGCCCCGAGTGGAGGTCCATTTTCGGCCCCGTCACAATCAGGTCGAGCAGCATCAACCCGCGCAATCCGCACGTCACCACGAGCTGGTCCTCGCGGGGACTGCCCGTGTCGGACAAAATCACGCAGTCGGCCTTGCCGAGGCGGTCCTTGTATTGCTCAAGAAACGGCAGGAAGCTCGGGCTGCCCATTTCCTCCTCGCCCTCGATGACAAAAGTGATTTGCAGCGGCAGGTTGGGCTCGCGCTCCAGCAGTTTTGTGATCGCCGCGATGTGCACGAGCAGCGGCCCCTTGTTGTCCGCTGCGCCGCGCCCGTAGATGCGCCCGCCGCGAATCTCCGGCTCAAACGCCGGACTCTCCCACAGGTTGAGCGGATCGGCGGGTTGCACATCGTAGTGCCCGTAAACAATCACGTGCGGCCAGCTTTCGTCGCCGCCGCGGTGCGCGCAAATAACGGGATGCACTCCCGTGGGAATCGAAACCACATCGACCTTGAAGCCGGACGATTTCAGCAGGTCGACCACCAGATCGCGCGCCGTCGCCATGCCGGCCTTGGCGGACGAATCCGTGGAAATACTCGCGCAACGAATGAACTCTTTCAGTTTTTCAACAGGATTAAACATGCCGCACACCGTGGCGCAAAAATCCGCGCTGCGCTAGCCGAAAGATGGCGCAACACAGTCCGCGTTGCGCCGAAAAACAAACAAGGGAAAATCCCTCACGCTTTTTCAACCAGTTCGTGCAGGCGCTCGATGGTCGGCTCTTTTTCGCTGATTGAGGCGAGCGAGACGTAGCGCGGCTTGGGAAGCTCGGCTTGCTGGTTAGTTTCCTCGGGGCGGCCGGCAGCGAGCTCGAAGGGCACGGCCATGCGCAGTTTTCTCATGCTGGGAATGCGCATGCGCGTGCCGGAGAGTTTTTGCCCGAAACCCGTGGGTTTCTCGACCGTGATTTGCACGGAAAGGCGATGAAAGCCCGTGAGAATGTTGGCGTTCGTGCGCACGGGCATCGCGTAAACCGCGGCCTGTCCCGCCGCGAGGTGGAACTTCGTGTAGGTGGCCTCGGGGCGTCCGATGTCGGGAAGGTGGCCGAGGCGCACGGTCACCACGCTTTGGCGCGAGCGGTAGTTTTCGAGGAAGAGAAAGAATGTCGTCGAGCCCGAGCGCACCAGCGAGTCGGGCACAAAAAACGCCGTGGCGGCGACGCCGCGGCAGGTGGCGAGCAGGTCGAAGCCGAGCTCGCCCGCGAGCACGTTGTGCGACTTGGGCGCGTCCACCCGGTCGCGATAGCTCCGGTAAATGCACCAGATGCCGTAGACGCAGGGCGCGCCCAGCGCCACCGCGGGCATCCAGGCCCAGGGTTTGCAGCCCTCCACTTGCATGCCCGCAACCGTGAGGACGATGGCGGCGAGGCCGGCCACGATGGTCCAGAACCACACGGCGGTGCCGCCGCGCCGGGTCGGGCCCGCGTCGGGTGTGCGGTCGGGCGTTTCAGTGTAAAGAATGTCAGAGTCTTTGGTGTTCATGGCGGTTTCGGTGTTTGTGTTTCGGCGCTTTCTTGCTCAACCCGAGTGGCGGCGGCGGTAGCCCGTGCGCACGGCGATTATCAGGCCGAGCATGATGAGGACCTTGGGCACGATGCCGTCGAACATGTGCAGCGGATAAAAGATGCCGATGAGCACCTGGAGGGTCACATAAAACACAAGCGCGGTAACGGAGGCGCGGAACGGCGCGTATTTGCCCCATCCCCACAGGATCGCGAGCACCGTGCCGACGACAACCATGCCGATGGCCATGCCGAGGTCTTTTTCCACGGCCGGATTGATGTCCGTTATGGCCATGGCGTAGTTGATGCACCGGTAAATGGGAAACAGCGCCGAGATAAACTGCACAAGGGCGGTGGCGAACAACCAATCGCGGCCCGAGAGTATCTGCTGCTCGCGCGCGGAGCGCGACTGGCACTCGCGCAGCATTCGCAATGTGTTTTGTAGATTTGTGCTCATGTGGGAATTTTCGATTTTGGATTTTCGATTTTCGATGTCAGACCACTCGCGGACTCGTAGAGGGCGCTTCCGCGCCGTGGGATTTCCGCAAGCGTTTTATACGCCCCGAATCCGAAAACGAAAACTCAAAAAATTGTTAATTGTTATTGTTGTTGCTGCTCCTGGACCCAGCCGCCGCCGAGGGATTTGTAGAGCGTGACGTAGTTGGCCAGTTGCGCGAGGCGGGCCTGCACGAGGCCTTGCTGCGCGGAGAAGAGGCCTTGCTGCGCGGTCAGCACGGTGAGGTAGCTGTCAACGCCCTGCTTGTAGCGGGTGTCGGAAAGGTCGTAGCGGCGTTGCTCCGAGGCGACGCGGAGTTCCTGCGCCTTGATCTGATCGACGTAGGTCGTGCGCGCCACGAGCGCGTCGGACACTTCCTTGAAGGCCGTCTGGATCGTTTTTTCATACTGCGCGAGCATGATTTTCTGGTTGGCCTCGGTGACGGCGAGGTTGGCCTTGAGGCGTCCGCCGGTGAAGATGGGCACGTTTATGCTCGGCGCGAAGCTCCACATGAAGGAGTCGCTTTTGAAGAGGTTGTCGAGTTCGACGCTGCCGAAGCCGCCGTTGCCGGTGAGCGAGATCGAGGGGAAGAACGCGGCGCGCGCGGCGCCGATGCTGGCGTTGGCGCCGCGGAGCGTGTGCTCGGCCTGGAGGATGTCGGGGCGGCGCGTGAGCAGGTCGGAGGGCACGCCGGCGGGAAGCTCGGCGATGATGCCCTGCCGTCCGAGCGGGAGCGGCGCGGGGAGGTCGGCGGGGAGCGGCGCGCCGACGAGGAGCACGAGCGCGTTGCGGGCTTGCGCGAGCTGGCGCTTGATGTCGGCCACGCTGGCGCGCGTGCTGTGGACTTGCGTCTCGGCGGTCTTCAGGTCGAGTTCGGAAACGACTTCGCCGTCATACATTTTTTTGATGAGGTCGTATGAGCCTTCGACGGTTTTGAGCGTGTCCTCGGCGATGGCGAGTTGCTCGTCGAGCGCGCGCTCGGCGAGGTATTGCGAGGCGACGCCGGCGATGAGCGTGATCTCGGCGCTGCGGCGCGCCTCCTCGGTGGCGAGGTAGTTTTCAAGCGCGGCGTCCTTGAGGCTGCGGACGCGTCCGAAGAAATCGAGTTCGTAGGACGCGATGCCGACGCCGACGGTGAACTGGTTGCCGGTGGAGGGCTGCCTGGTCATGGAGAACTCCGCGGGCGTGCGCGAGCGGGTGTAGCCGCCCGCGCCGGCGACGGTGGGCAGGAGCGCGGCGCGCTCGATGCGGTATTGCGCGGCGGCCTGTTCGACGCGGAGAGCGGCGACGCGCAGGTCGCGGTTGTTTTCGAGCGTGAGGTTGATGATCGCCTTGAGGCGCGGATCGCCGAAGAAATCCTGCCACGCGATGTCCTTCACCGCGGCGGGTTCGTCGGTCGCGCCCGCGTAGGCGGCCTCGACGGGCATGGGCGGTTGCTCGTATTTCGGAGCCATGGTGCAACCGGCGAGGAGCACCAGCGCGATGGCGCCAAGGGTTAAAGTTTTTGTCTTCATTGAGAGTTCTGGAAAATTTTTGAATTTAAAATTGGTTTGTTTTTTAACCACGGAGTTCACTGGGGAGCACGGAGGCGGACGTTGTTTTTATTCATGTTTCCCCATGCGCTCCGTGGTTAATTCTTTGTTCGTTTATCCGATTTTGTTCGGTTTGCTGCGGAATAGTTTCGTAACGACGACGAAGAGCACCGGGACGAAGAAGAGGGCGAGGACGGTGCCGGTGATGACGCCGCCGAGCACGCTGGTGCCGATGGCGTTTTGCGAGCCGGCGCCCGCGCCGGTGGAGATGGCGAGCGGGACGACGCCGCAGCCGAAGGCGAGCGAGGTCATCAGAATCGGGCGAAGGCGGAGGCGCGCGGCGTGCACGGTGGCCTCGAGCAGGCCCATGCCGCGGTCGAAGCCGTCCTTCGCAAACTCGACGATCAGAATCGCGTTTTTACAGGAGAGGCCGACGGTGGTGATCATGCCGACCTGGAAGTAAACGTCGTTGGTCATGTTGCGCGACCAGACGGCGAGCACGGCGCCGATGAGGCCGAGCGGCACGACGAGGATGACGGAGATGGGCACCGTCCAGCTTTCGTAGAGCGCGGCAAGGCAGAGGAACACGACGATGAGCGAGATGGCGTAGAGGGGGCCGGCTTGCGCGCCGGACTGCTTTTCCTCGTAGGAGAGGCCGCTCCAGGCGACGCTGACGCCGGCGGGAAGTTTTTCGGCCACGATTTGCTCCATGGTGTCCATGGCGAGGCCGGTGCTTTTGCCGGGGAATTCACTGCCCTGGATGGTGACGGAGGGGAAGCCGTTGAAGCGGTCGAGCGCGGTGGAGCCGTATTCCCAGTGGGTGGTGGTGAAGTCCGAGAAGGGCACCATTTCACCCTTGTTGTTGCGCGCATACCAGAGGCCGATGTCCTCGGGCATCATGCGGTATGGGGCGTCGCCCTGGATGTAGATTCTCTTGACGCGTCCGCGGTCAATGAAGTCGCCGATGTAGCGCGAGGCCCAGCCGATGGAGAGGGTCTGGTTCACCTCGGCGATGGAGAGGCCGAGGGCGCTGACTTTTTCGAGGTCAATATTGAGGTGGAATTGCGGGGTGTCGTCCATGCCGTTGAGGCGCACCGCGACGAGGTTTTGGTTGTAGGCCGGGTCCATGTTCGCGGAGTAGATGAGTTGCTGGCGCGCGGCGGTGAGCGCGTCGTGCCCCATGCCCTCGCGGTCGAGGAGGCGCATTTCGAAGCCGCCGGCAATGCCGAGCTCGGCGATGGCGGGGGGCGTGAAGGCGAAGGTGAGCGCGACTTTTATCTTGCTGAAGTGCGCCATGGCGCGTCCGACGACGGCGTCAACGCTGTTGTCCTTTTTGTCGCTCTTCAGGCCGAATAGTTTGCGCACCTTGGCGGTGAAGCTGCTGTCCAGGCGCTCGTCCCAGTCATACAGTTTGATGAAGCCGAGGGAGGCGTTCTGGCCGCGGCCGCCGAAGCTGAATCCGCAAATGGTGAAGATGGTTTCGACGGCGTCCTTTTCCTCCTCGAGGAAGTAGCGTTCCACCTCCTTGAGCACGTTGACGGTCTGCTCCTGGGTGGAGCCGGGGGGCAGGATGGCCTGCATGACGGCGTAACCCTGGTCTTCCGAGGGAAGGAATGATTTCGGGAGGCGCACGAAGATGAGTCCCATGGCGACGGTGATGCCGACATAGATGAGCATGACGCGCAGGGGGCGCTTGACCAAGCCCGCGACGCTGCGTTCGTAGCCGTTGGTGCTGCGGTCGAAGACTTTGTTGAACCAGCCGAAGAAGCCGCGTTTCTTTTCGCCGTGGGCGCCGGGCTTGAGGGGCTTGAGCATGGTGGCGCAGAGGGCGGGCGTGAGCACGATGGCGATGACCACCGAGAGGATCATGGCCGAGGCGATGGTGATCGAGAACTGCCGGTAAATGACGCCGGTCGATCCGCCGAAGAACGCCATCGGGGTGAACACCGCGGCGAGCACCATGGCGATGCCGACGAGCGCGCCGGTGATCTGGCCCATTGATTTTTTCGTCGCCTCCTTCGGCGACAAGCCTTCCTCGGACATGACGCGCTCGACGTTTTCGACGACGACGATGGCGTCGTCAACCAGCAGGCCGATGGCGAGCACGAGGCCGAACATGGTGAGCGTGTTGATGGTGAACCCGAAGGCCGCGAGCACGGCGAAGGTGCCGAGCAAAACCACGGGCACGGCGATCGTGGGGATGATCGTGGCGCGGATGTTTTGCAGGAAGAGGAACATGACGAGGAACACGAGCACGATCGCCTCGAGCAGAGTCTTGACAACCTCCTCGATCGAGATGCGCACGAAGGGCGCGGTGTCCATCGGGTAGATGGCGGCGAGGCTGGGCGGGAAAAACTTGGAGAGGTTCTCGACCTCGGCGTGGATGCGGTCGGAGGTGGCGAGCGCGTTCGCGCCGGAGGCGAGCTTGATGCCGCAACCGGCGGAGGGCTGGCCCTTGTAGCGCGCCTCGAAGTAGTAGCTTTGCTTGTCCTTCTCAATGCGGGCGACGTCCTTGAGGAGCACTTGCGAGCCGTCGGGGTTGACGCGCACCATGATGTTTTCAAATTGCTCGGCGGTGGTGAGGTAGGTCTGCGCGGTGATGGTGGCGGTGAGGCGCTGGCCCTTGGGCGAGGGCGTGCCGCTGAGCTCGCCGACGGAGACCTGGGCGTTTTGCGCGGAGATGGCGGCGAGCACCTCGGAGATGCTCATGTTGTAATTGGTGAGGGCGTGCGGGTTGACCCAGATGCGCATGGCATACTTGGCGCCGAAGAATTGCACGTCGCCGACGCCGGCCACGCGGCTGAGCGGGTCGCGCACCTGCGTCTCGACATAGTCGGCGATGTCGGCGTCCGACATGGAGTTGTCCGTCGAGTAGAAGGACACCATCATGAGGAAGTTGCGCGTGGCTTTTTGCACGGTCACGCCCTGGTCCTGCACTTCGTCGGGCAGGAGCGGGAGGGCGAGTTGCATTTTGTTTTGCACCTGCATTTGCGCGATGTCGGGGTCGGTGCCGACCTCGAAGGTGATGGTCATCGAGAGCGAGCCGTCGCTGTTGCTCGTCGATTCCATGTAGCGCATGTTGTCGATGCCGGTCATCTGTTGCTCGATGATCTGGGCGACGCTGTCCTGCACGGTTTTTGCGGAGGCGCCGGGATACATCGCGCTGATCGAGATCGCGGGCGGCGAGACGTCGGGATATTGCGAGACGGAAAGCGTGTTGATGGACAACAGGCCCGCCAGCATCATGAAGATAGCGATAACCCATGCGAACACGGGGCGGTCGATAAAAAATTTGGCCATGAGAGAATCCTCCTCGGAGGTTTGGAAAACGGTGTGAATTGCTGCGCGCTCGCGCGGTGATTATTCGATGGGCATGGAGCCGGGCGTCTGGCCGGCGGGCCTGGGCTTGACCGGAATGCCGGGCTGGCGGATGTATTGGAGCCCCTCGACGACGACTTGCTCGCCGGCCTTGATGCCATCGGTGATGAGCCACTTGGCGCCGATGGTGCGGTCGGCCTTGAGGACGCGCAGCTCGACGGTGTCGCCGCCGTCCTTGCCCTTGGCGACGACGTAGGCGATGGGCTGCCCCTTGGTGTTGCGCGAGACGCCTTGCTGGGGAACGAGGATCGCCTGGGGCGCGACGCCCTCGACGATCTCAACGTGGACAAACAGGCCCGGCAGCAACTCGGGCACGCCGCCCTTGGTGGTGTTGGCAAATTCAGCGCGCATCATGATCGACGATGTCGAGGGGTTCACGGAAATGTCGGCGAACTGGATTTTGCCGGTCTTGCCGTATTGCTTTCCGGTGAACATGTGGAGGATCGCCTTGTCGAAGCCCTCTTTCGGAGCCTGGAGGAGGCCCGCCTCGCGATATTCCTCAAGCTGGAGCGCCTGGCCCGCCGGCTGGGTGATGTCCACGTAGATCGGGTCGAGCTGCTGCACGGTCGCCAGAAGCGTGGCCGTGGCCGCCTGCACATAGGCGCCCTCGGTGACCTCGGATTTTCCGATGCGGCCGGTGATCGGCGAATACACTTTCGTGTAGGAAAGATTGATCTCGGCGTTTGTGACCGCGGCCTCGGCGGCCTTGACGTCGGCGACGGCGGCCTTGGCCTGCGCGACGACGTTGTCGTAGTCCTGCTTGCTGACCGAGTTGGTCTTGATCAGCTCCGAGTAGCGATCTGCCATCGCCTGCGAGGAAACGAGGCTGGCCTGCGCGCGGGCGAGAGTCGCCTTGGCGCTTTCGAGCGTGGCCACGTAGGGCGCGTCGTCGATCTGGTAGAGTTGCTGGCCCTCCTTGACCTCGGAGCCCTCGTTGAAGAGGCGCTTTTGCACGATGCCATTGACGCGGGCGCGCACCTCGGCGACGCGGTAGGCGGACGTGCGGCCGGGCAGTTTGCGCGTGAGCGTGACCGGCTCCGCCTTGACTGTGTAAACGCCGACTTCCAAGGCGGCCATCTGATGTCCGCCCTGCTGGGCTTTCTTTGAGCAACCCGCGGCGAATGCCGTGGCGACGAGCGTCGCAAGGAGCGGAAGGATGACACGGGAAACGGAGCGTCCGTCTCGGGAGTTTTTGCTAGGCTTCATTGTAGGATTAAAAGTGGATGTTTGTTGGTTTTTTGGTGGGAGATGTTCCGTTTCGCAGTAAAAAAAACATGGATGGTCAACGTGGGTGCCGGACGGTCGCGCTTGGCGCATAAACGGCGTTTGAAACAAGCGTCCGCCTAATGCGCGCACGCGCCGTCAAGCGACGCCCTCATGCCCGCCGAGCAGAACGTCAGCAGGCGGCGCAGCTCCTTTTTCACGCTGAGGTTTTTGCCGAGCTTGTGGCAGCGCAGGTCGGCGAAAAGCATGTGGTGGTGCAGTATGGCGAACACCTGGACGGTGCGCCATTCCAGCTCATCCTTGTTCATGTCGGGCAGCGCGCGGGCGAGCATTTTCAAAATGCGATCCTTGAACGGAAGGATAAACGGCGTGAGGAACGAGGTGATCTCGTCGTCGGGATCGAGAAAAAAGCGGCTGATCATCTTGGCGGTGTGCGCGTATTTGTTGCGCTCGTCCTGGTCGGTGTGCAGCAGCGGACGGATCGCGGCCTCAAGGATCGCCTCGACCGTCGGCGCGCGGTCGCCCGCCGCGGCTTCCACCTCCTTGAGCAGCGCCATGCGCTCGTCGTTGAGGGCGGTGATGCGGTGCGCGAGCACCTCGGCGATGAGCCGTTCCTTGGAGCCGAAGTGGTAATTGATCGCGGCGAGGTTGACCCCCGCCTCCTGGGTGATCTCGCGAATGGAAACCTGCTGGACCCCGCGCCCCGCGATCATGCGCTCGGCGACGTCGAGAATGCGCGACTTGGTGTCGCGCTCGGCCTCGGCTGCGTGGTTTTTGTTTCTATCGGTCATTTGAAACGGTTGTTTGAAACGCACGTTGCAATTTTTGGTTTTAGTGTCAAGCGGCTGTTTTTTGCGGCGCATGAAAAAGGCATGGTGCCGCGCCGCGCAACCCGCGCGCAATCACGCTGTTGTCAAAATTATGGCAAAATGTTTTTTTTATTTTTCCAAGCGGGCGGCTCCCCTGCCCCGCCCCCATGCGGTGACGGCGCGATGCGCGAGCACCAAACCCGCGGTTGCGCGTTTGCCTCGCCTATTTTTTCAACCCGTGCAGGTAGCTGTCGATTTTATTGGCGGTGATCACGCCGTA
Source organism: Ereboglobus sp. PH5-10 (assembly GCF_029504735.1). Classification (GTDB taxonomy): domain Bacteria; phylum Verrucomicrobiota; class Verrucomicrobiia; order Opitutales; family Opitutaceae; genus Ereboglobus. Next base: position 368,104 of record NZ_JAQFIP010000002.1, read on the forward strand.
GTTGATCGTGCCGAGCCAGCCGGACATGATGATGCCAACGCTGCCGGCGTGATAAAGGCCGGGGAGTTTTTCGCCGAGATTCATCGACACGGGCAGCCCCTCGAATTTCGTGCCGAACGACGCGCCCTGGTAATGCCGCGTGTAGCGCTCGACCGTGCGCGGCGTGGCGGCCTCGGTCCAGTCGATCTTTTCGCGCACGCCGGGGATGAAGCGTTCGAGCGCGGTGACGGCCTCGTCGATGAGGCGCGTTTTGTTTTCCTCGTAAGTGGCGTCGTCCATTTTTTCCCAGTCGGGATAGCGGCCGTTGAGCGAGGCGACGACGGTGTGGCGGGGCTCGGGCGCATGGGGGCGCGTTTCGGGATAATAGACGGAAAAGGTGCGGCTGGTCGTGCGCAGGTCGGTGAGCGCGGCGCTGTCGTATTCGGGCTCGTCGGACGTGAAGATAAGGTCGCCGATGCGCGGAATCGTTTCGCCCTTGCGAATGCCGAGATACACCTGGCACGAGCTCGTGTTGATGCGCACGGCGCGAGCCTGCGCGACAAAATCGGCGGGGAAGTTTTCCGCGCCCGCGAGCTTGAAGATGGTGTTGTGGATGTTGGCGTTGGAGAGGACTGCCTTGGCGCGGATGACGCGGCCGCTGGAGGCGACGATGCCGCGGGCGGTTTTGCGCGTCACGCCGTCCGCGCCGGTTGTTTCCTCGACGAGGATTTTTTCGACGAGAACTTTTTTGCGCAGCTCGACTCCGTTTTTGCGGAGTTCTGCGCACATTTTTTCGATGAGCACGTCGGAGCCGCCTCGAAAGGTGAACACGCCCGCGCCCATGAAATTCGAAAAAACGATGCCGTAAGTGATCGCGGGGTCGTCGAAGTTGGAGCCGTTGGCGTAGGAGATCGGCTCCATGAGAAGGCGGTGCACATCGGGGCGGCCTGGGAAGAAGCGCTCGAACATTTGGCCGGTCGTCTCGGTGTTGTTGTCGTAGTAATTCATCGCGCGCAGGTGGTCGTAGAACGCCTCCACCTGGGCGCGCGGGAGCTTGAACTGCTCGACGAGCACGCGCGTGTAGTCCTCGCGGGTGAATGTCGTCCACACGTCCATTTGCGGATTCACGAAGCGCACGTCCTTGAGTTGCTCGATGGAGTCGGCGATTTCCCGCGTCCAGTAGCGGCGGCAGGATTTGATCATGCCGGAGGGGAAGCCGTGGAGCGAGATGTCGAAAATGTGCCCGCCCTTGCGCGTGAACCAGGTGGCGAGCCCGCCGAATTGGTAATGGTGTTCGAGCAGGAGCACGCGATGGCCGGCCTTCGCGAGGACGTTTGCCCCGGTCAAGCCACCCAAACCGCTGCCGATAACAATGACGTCATATTCATCAGCGACTCCTTTTAACCAATCGTAAGCCATGCAAAATAAACAGAAATGCAAATCGAAGGGCGCGGCGCGCCCTTTGGAAAAATTTTGGATCAGCGTTACTCGACCGCCGCGTCGATCAGGTCGCAGAAATGGTGAACGAGGAACAGGTGCGCCTCCTGCGCGCATCGTCCCGAGTCGCCGGGGATGATCAGGTCGACCGTCGCCATTCCCCTGGCCTTGCCGCCGCCCCTGCCTAGGAAGCTGATGCTTTCGAGGCCGAGCTTTTTGGCCGTTTCGAGGGCGGCGAGGATGTTGGCGGAGTTGCCGCTCGAGGTGATCCCAATCACGACATCGCCCGGTTTCGCGAGCCCCTCGATTTGGCGCGAGAACGCGGCGTCAAACCCGTAATCGTTGCCGATGCAGGTGATCAGCGAACCGTCCGCATTCAACGCGACGGACGGGAGCGAGCGCCTGTTCTTGAAATAGCGTCCGACGAGTTCCGTTGAGAAATGCTGCGCCTCCGCCGCGCTGCCGCCGTTGCCGCAAATGAGCAGTTTGTTGCCCGAGCGCACGGTCTTGAGAATCAGCTCCGCCGCGCGGTCGATTTCGGCGCGGATTTCCTTGAGCGATTCGATGCAACGCGCGGTTGCGGCGATTGAGTTGTCGAGAAGGTTGGTTGGTGTCGTGCTCATGGTTGGTATTTTCTATTGGAGGAAAATGGATTTCGCGATTCAGTGTGCAGGAAAATGCGGCGGGGCGCGAGGAGGGGCAGCCGGACAGGCTCAATCAAAGTCGTCCTCGGCGGGCAACTCTATGGCCTCGCGGCAGTCCTCCATCATGCGGAGTGATATCTCGCGCAGATCAAAAAGCATGCACAACGCCTCGGCGCGATACTTGGCCAGCGCGGACGAATGCCTGGCCGCCTTTTCGTCGAGGATGGCGATGGCTCTGTTTATTTCGCCAAACATCCGTTTGAACAAGCTGACCGCCATGGCGAAATCCCCGAAGTCCAGCGCGTGCACGGCGAGCACGGCATGCGATTCGCCGCGATGCAACGCGGCCGCGAATGCGACGGCGAGCGGCTGGGGCACGGACGCCGGGTTCGCGGCGATGCGCTCCCATTCGCGCGAGAGCTTCAGGTGGATGGCCCTGAGCGCCACGTAAATGTAATTTTTGTGAACAGTGTAGGGCCCCTGGTCATCGTCCTCGTCGTCGTCATCGTCATCATCCTCCTCGTTTGAGCTAAGCCGCCAGCCCATGTGCGCGGCTGCTTTTTCGAGCCGGTTCTCATCGCGAAGCAGCAACTCGTAAAAGCCGATATAGCGATGAATCGTGTCGTCCTGTTCGCGCAGGTAATGCTCCCAGTCGAACTCATTCCAAGCCACGCCGCCGACATCGTCGTCGTCGGAATCGGATGGGTTGTTTGGATCGAAGCTACTCATTGCGGCATTAAGGAACGCAACGTGTTGCGCCATTTAGCAAAAGGCAATGTTAGAAACGAAAAAAATCACAACATGTTGCGTTTCAAAGCAATGCCAACCGTTTCCGTGAAAACGAAAAAGCCGGTTGGCGAATTTCATGCAGCAACGGGGCATTGAGTAACTCCCAAGCTCCCCGCATCCCTTGACGGGGGTAATTGTTACGCGCCACATTGGCATCGCAAGAGGTGGCGTGAATGAGCCGAAGTGGCGTCGCAAGGGCGATGACATTGTGACGTGAACGCGGCAGCATATATCAGTGCCGCGAGGCCGGCGCGTGTATTGCTCCAATCGCGGGCGGCGCAGCGGATGCGGCCGCACGTTTGCAATCTATCTGTCCACGACTGTGCCGCGTCACGGCGTGGACACGGCGACGCTTTCGCGATTGTTCGCCGGGCTGCTCGCGAGGCTTTCTCTCAAGGCCGACGACGAATCGTTGCGCGCGCCCTTCGCGATGGAAACGTATTTATCATTTGCGGGCACGCTTGCGGCGGCGCATGGACGCGCCGCGCGTTTTGCGTTGCCGTGAGCGAGACCCGCCGGACAACAACCGCGCCGATCCGCCCGGCATGTGCGCGTGGTTTCAAACGCGCTTTCATCGGGCGCTTTGGGCTAAAAACAACCCGCCGCGCTTGCGTCCACCCACCTTTGACGCGCGCCGGCGAGGAAGGCAATCCCGCGCCAGGCGTGTCGTAATACACACAGCGCAAAGCAGCTCACCGGGTCACCGCCGTCGTATGCACGAGCACCGTGGCACCTCGTTTCTGTCGCAACATGACACGGCGATGCACCAAAAATGGGGGACGCCAAACAAGCGCCGGATGGCCGAGCCGGTCGTATTTGCGATGTGTGCGCGGCTATTGCTAGTTCGGCAGCATGCTGGAATTATCATAAAAACCCTGCGACGCCAGATCGGCAAAATTTCGGATTTCAATTCGACTCGTAACACTTACCCAACAATGCCTCTCACCTTGCAAGAGGCACCAAGCTTTGCTTGACGCACGCGACCTCAATTCGGCTCGTAACAGGCAACACGTAACACTTATTCGTTCGTTGATATGATGTTTGCTATTGTTGGCTTGGATGGCTCACTTTCACTTTTCAAAACGGATTCGAATTCATCAGCTGGGATTTCTAAAATGCACACTAGAGATCCGAAATAAATATAGGTATCAAGCACGTCTTTTTCTGTAGAATAAAGCCCTGTATAAACTTTGACAACATATTTGACTCTTGGCTTAGTCTTCGGAACAAAACGTCTATTGAATGCCTTAAGAACAGCCTTGCTGCTAAAGCTTCGTGATATTGCTTGTTTGGGTTGCAAAACTTGGGCAACATCATCTAACATCACCAATATTGAAGGTTGTATTTTATCGCTATATCCTTCATCATATTCAGGTAAAGTTCGGACATTATTCCCTTCCGTGGTGCCGTCCGCATAAACACAGTAGGTGCGCATATTAAGCGCTGTTGTTTCATATTTGATTCTGTCAAATAGCCCGTCGGTAAAAACAACCGCCTTATCTCCATTGTTTGCCAGCGTGACATAAAACTTACGGTCCTGTTTAGAGTAATCAAATGACAGGCTGATTTTATGGTTTTTATCAAAATCGGCCACTCCAGCAAAAAGCACCGATGTAGAAACAAGAGTCAGCAACAATATAATTTTAGTTTTCATTTTTATATATTTATTCGCTTTGGGTTTAACACCTCGAAGCTTGCTTCGGCTTGGTTGGTCGAACGTGCATGAGGGTTGTTTGCGTGGTGGTCGAATGAGTGTTGGCGGGATTGTTCAAATGCCCCGGAGCTTGCTCCGGGGATATTTACTTTAAATTGCCATGCTTCGGGACTATTGCAAGCAGGCACTGAGAAGTGACCCGGTAGCAAGCACGAGGAATTGCCCCACCTTGGCCAGCACTGGCGCTCATTGCGAACAAACAACCCGCTGGAACGGCTCATGCGCGAGATACGAAGGCGAATCCGCGCGGTCGGAGCGCTTCCCGGCGGCAACTCTGCGATGATACTGGTGGCCGCGCGGCTGAGGCAGGTGGCCGGCAGCCAGTGGGGCCAGAAACGTTACATGGACATGAGCCATCTGAAAGCCGTGAACATAATCGAAAAGCACGCAGCGCGGCTCTCAACCCTCAGGAAAGAACCAACAACAAAACAACACATAACCTTCCTCCGCCGACTATATGCTTTTTAAAATGTGCGAAACTTGACGGACACTACCTGCTTTGCACCGTTGCTGCGGAAGGAACCACATTGTTATCGTTTCTCTTACAGTGAACGTCTCTCAAAATTCCGACAGCAAATTTAAGCGCATTGATGGTAGTATTTACGACCGTCGCTACATTTGAAAATCACATCCGAATATTATGAGTGTTGTGCTTTTTCAAATAGCATACGCTGACGATTCGGTTGGCACATCTAATGCTAATGGTTGGCTTGTTGGCTCACTTCATTGCGCTTTAGCCGAAGCTGGCACGTTGTTTGCTATGGTTGGCTTGGATGGTTCACTTCTTAATACGGATTCGAATTCATCAGCTGGGATTTCTAAAATGCACTCCAGCGACCCGAAATAAATATTGGTGCCAAACACATCTTTTTCTGTAAAATAAAGCTCTGTGTGAACCCTGACAACATATTTAGTTCTCGGCTTGGCTCCGGGCACAGCGACCCTATTGAATGCTTTGAGAACAGCTGTGCCATCAAATCCTCGTGAAATTGCTTGTTTTGGCGTCAGATCTCGAAAAAATTCATCCACACTCACTTTGAATGCGGGTGTTATCTTATCGCTATAACCCTTATTATATTCGGGCAGAGTTCGAACATTATTCCCTTCTGTGGTGCCGTCCGCATAAACACAGTAGGTGCGCATATCAAGCGCTGTCGTTTCATATTTTATTCTGTCAAATAATCCATCAGCAAAAACAATGGCCTTGTCTCCATTATTCGACAACGTGACATACAGCATATTGTCCTGCTTTGAATAATCCAGCGACAGGCAAATTTTATGACTCTTGTTAAAATCGGACACACCAGCAAAAAGCGCCGATGTAGAAACAAGAGTCAGCAATAACATAATTTTAGTTTTCATTTCTATATATTTATTCGCTTTGGGTTTAATACCTCGAAGCTTGCCTCGGCTTGGTTGGCCGAACATGCATGAGGGTTGTTTGCGTGGTGGTCGAATGAGTGTTGCGGGATTGTTCAAATGCCCCGGAGCTATCTTTACTTTAAATTGCCATGCTTCGGGACCATTGCAAGCAGGCACTGAAAACTGCCCCGGTAGCAGGCACGAGGAATTGCCCCACATTGACCGAGGCGGTCACCGGCGAGCGCGCGTGGTAGGCATACTGGGTGAGCTTTCGCTTTCCGTCAGCACCAGCCCATGCCACCTGATAGACAAAACCGGATTTCATGGTCTTGTGCGCCATACAGCAAACCTTCACGGTAACATTGTCCGACTTGACCAAGCGCGGCCACTCCCTGCGTTTGGAACGGGGTTTTCTCATACAGTCTCATACAAAAAACCTATACTACCACACAGGTTCAAAGTCTCCTCATAGGGAGAGGTGGTAAATTGGCGCCCTCACGGGGAATCGAACCCCGCTTTGAAGAATGAGAATCTTCCGTCCTAACCGATAGACGATGAGGGCGTTTGCTGTGCAAGAACACAGAACAGTGCGCATTGCCGTGCTCAGGTCAAGCATTGCGTTTCCCTTTTCACTGTGCCAATGCACTCCCCATGTCACAACCAGCCGCCCGCGAACAATTTTTCGACCTGTTGCGCGCGTCCATTTCCGACGGTTCGCTTTCGAAACTCACGCTCGGCAAATATCGCGGCGCCGACGCCTCGTTGCGCAATGTCTTTGTCCGCCCGGTCTCCCTCAAGGGCGGCCCGCACCTCAGCTTCGTTTATCGCCATGCCACGCGCGACATAACCAAAAACCATCAGCCGGACGAGGCGCTCACCCTTCTTGAAACACTCATCGGCGCCGAGTTTCTCGACGCGCACCTTTTTACCGCCGCGCAATCCGCGCAGCTCTCGCACGATTCAAATGGGGGTGCTCGTCTTCGCGTCAAAAAAACAGACGCCGTTCCGAACGCGCCGGCATCCGCCATCGGCGGCATTCCCGCCGCGCATGATCGCGCGCGACGGCAGGCCATTCCGCTCGACGCGCCCTGGCTGCACGCGCTCGGCATCACAAACAAATACGGAAAGCCGCGCGAGGGCATGTCGGCGAAACTTCGCCAGATAAACAAATTCGCCGAGCTGCTTTCGCACCTCGCAACGGAGGCCGCTCTCATCGAAGCGCCCGCAATCATTCCGGGGCTTGGTGAAGAAGCGCGTCGCGACGACGCCTCCGCGTTGCGCATTGCCGACATGGGTTGTGGCAAGGGTTACCTCACCTTCGCCACCGCCGCGCTCCTCGGGTCGCGCGCAAGCATTCAAGGCATCGAGACCCGCCCCGAGCTCGTCTCGTTTTGCAACCGCATCGCAAAGGAAACTGGATTTTCCAATCTGAAATTTGTCCAGGGAACCATCGCTGATGCGCAACTGGATGCGGATGCGGAACTCGCGCACGACGCGCCGCAAAACACACTCGACATCCTCATCGCGCTCCATGCCTGTGACACGGCGACCGACGACGCCATTGCCAGGGGAATCCAATCCGGCGCGCGCCTGATCGTCGTTTCCCCCTGCTGCCAAAAGGAACTCCGCCCGCAACTGACCGCGCCGCCCGTCCTTGCCGGGGCGCTGCGCCACGGTATTTTTCAGGAGCGGCAGGCCGAGTTTGTCACCGACGCCCTGCGCGCGCAACTCCTCGAATACGCCGGCTACCGCGCAAAGGTGTTCGAGTTCATCTCGACCGAGCACACCGCGAAAAACCTCATGATTGCCGCGATTAAGACGCGCGCGCCGGGCGACGAAACCGCGCTGGAAAACGCGCGCGCATTCGCCCGTTTCTACGGCATTCGAAAACACGCGCTCGCGACGCATCTCGGCATTGACCTGAACTTTTGATCCACAAATAAAATCACCGCATTCATGACACACGAAGAATTCCGCGTCCGTTACTACGAACTTGCCCCCGATGGCGCCATCCCGCTGCACAAGCTCTGCGATTATTTTCAGGACGCCGCCGGCATCGACGCGCACACACTCGCCTTTGGCAGCGAAGACCTGGGGGACGCCGCCGGGCTGACATGGGTGCTCACGCGCATGCAACTCACCCCGCTATGCCCCGCCAGGGCCGCGGGCGGCGACACTTTCACCGTGCACACATGGCACAGCCGCTCCGAGCGGCTCATGAGCCGGAGGGAATTTTACATAACCAACGGAAAAGGAGAAACCGTTTTGAAGGGGTCAACGTGGTGGCTGTTGATAGACATCTCCACGCGCCGAATCGCGCGCACACCGCAAATGCTCATCGACATGAACCCGCCAACCCCGGAGTTCGTCGTTGAGGAAAACAATCCCAAGATGCCCGATTTCAGCGGAGTCCAACCGGCGGCGACACTTCCAATCATCGTGCGCAACGAGGACATCGACAGCAACGCCCACGTGAACAACACCCACTTCACCGCATGGGCGCTCGAAAGCGCGCCGCCGGAAATCGCCTCCAGCCGCGCGCTCAAGGAATTGGTGATCACCTTCAAGAACGAGTGCTTCGCAAAGGACAAGCTCACCATGTCCGTCCATGAACAGCCCGTCGAAAACGGCAAAGCCCTCTGGCACATCCTCACCCGCGAAAACGACGGCAAGGAAACCGCGCGCATTTACACGCGCTGGGAGTGAGAAAACCGTTCGCGTGACAGTGGCGCGGAAAAATTTTTATCGGTAGGGGCGAACCCTCCGGGTGAGCCGCAACATTAACGGCTTGCCCGGAGGATTCGCCCCTCCCCAAAGGCATTTCCTTGCGACAATTTATGCCGAAAAAGCCTAACCGCGCCGGCCTTTTTTGGCCGCGGCCTTGGGCGCGTAGGATTCGAGCGCAACGCGCAAAATTTCGCCGATGCTGACCTTTTTCTTTTTGGCCGCCTTGGTGAGTTTGGCCTTCATCTCGGCGGGCAAACGGACGGAAATCTGCCTGTGCGGCTCGCCGGCGGAAACACAACGCTCAATGTCAAAACTCGCGACCGCCTCGCGCACCAATTCGCTTGTGAAGCGGAATCCGTGTTTTTTCTGAGTGGCGTCAATTTTTGCAATCAGCGACACCGGCAAATCAAATGTGAGGGGGGAGGTAACGGGGTTCTTCTTTTTTCTGGCCATGATGGTGGATGGGTTTGGTTCAGTGATGGATGGAGGTCGAGGCGATGGATTTTAAAAGAATGCACAACTCCATTTCCAGCAACGCCAAAACGCAATTCTTATTGGCGCCAACTTCCTCCGCGTTTGGACGCGCCAAATGCCGCGCTTTCATCCTTTCCAACCATGCCCACCGCCTCCATGCTGCGCCGCGACAGCAACAGTTTTGCTCCGTCGCCCCTCACATTATGAAAACACGCCAAGACATAGTCGAAAACTGGCTGCCGCGCTACACGGGCGTGCCGCTCAACGAATTCGGAGACCACATCCTGCTCACGAACTTTCAGCGTTACGTGCAGCTCTTTGCCGAATGGCACGGCGTCCCCGTGCGCGGGCTCGACAAACCCATGTCCAGCGCCACCGCCGGGCGCATCACGATGATCAACTTCGGCATGGGCAGCGCCACCGCAGCGACAATCATGGATCTGCTCGGCGCCATCCGGCCCAAGGCGGTGCTCTTCCTCGGCAAATGCGGCGGCGTGAAACACCGCGCCGAAGTCGGCCAGCTCATTCTGCCCATCGCGGCCGTCCGCGGCGAGGGCACGAGCAACGACTACTTCCCGCCCGAGGTTCCCGCCCTGCCCGCCTTCGCGCTGCAAAAAGCCATCTCCACCACGATCCGCGATTACGCGCGGGATTACTGGACGGGCACTGTTTACACGACCAACCGCCGCGTCTGGGAACACGACGATGACTTTAAAAAATACCTGCAAAAAATCCGCGTCATGTGCGTGGACATGGAAACGGCGACGATCTTCACCGTCGGCTTTTTCAACGACATTCCCACCGGCGCGCTCCTACTCGTGAGCGACCATCCGATGACGCCCGAAGGCGTGAAAACCACGGAAAGCGACCGGCGCGTTGACGCCGACCATGTCGAGCCGCACATCCGAATCGGCATTGATTCATTAAACCAGCTCATCAACCGGGGATTAACGGTGAAGCATCTGAAATTTTGACCGCCGCCAAGCCCGGCGGCAGGCTCACCGCGCCTCCGTGGATAAGTGCCTTTCCACAAACAGCACATCCACCACGTTGCGCACGAACTGCTCGTTGCTCACACCGTCGGTCACACTCTCGGGAAAAGCCGTCAGCGATTTGAAATGCTCCGCGAGATCGGCAAACAACTCCGCGCGCGCCGCGTCATCAAGCATGTCGCGCCGGGCCAGCGCCAGCCACGCCACGCGCGCCTCCTCCGGGGAAACCGCCTGCCGCAAACGCGCCACCACCGGCGCGTGGCCGCGCAGCGTGTTGTATTTTTCACTCCCCAGCAACGCCGGATCGGGCGCCGGCTCAGGGGCCTCCCAAATCACAAGCGTTCCCGCCGCCAGGTCACCGAGCCGCTGGCAGCGCCGGCTCAACAACGCCGTCGCGCCGCCCGCGAAATAACCAAGCGGAAGCGCGTCAATCGCCCGCAGCAAATTGCGCAGCACCACCTGCCACAGGGACAGCCGCAAGCCTCGCTCGTCGATCACGCGCAACCGCAGCATCCGCTTGCCCGGCGTAAGGCCGCGCCAGCGCCACTCGAAAAAAATCGAGTAACCCTGCGACACCACAAAATACCCGATCACGCTCACCGCGCGCATCGCGTCCACGCTCACGATCGCCAGCAGGCTGATCGCCACGCTCACAATCCCCCACCCCGCGCTCACAATCATCCAGTCGGCCAGCAGCGCGAGCATCCGCGGCACCGGACTCGCCAGCCGGTGCGAAAATACCGCGCACTCCGGAGTGCGCACGCGGATTGTATCCAGCCTTTCAATACCTTTCACGCCGTTCATGAATTTTCCTCCCCCTCTTTTTTGCGTCCGCAAAACCCCAAATACCACAACAGCACCGCGCCTTCGATCACACCAAGGCCGATCTTGACCCAATACGGCAGCACCGGCGCGTGGTATTGCGAAATGAACGCCTCCACAACGCCCGCCCACACGAGCATCAACGCCGCGCCCGCGCACAACGTCACCACATCCGGCGCGGCCGCCCGCAGGCGCATCGCAAGCCCCTTGCTCTGGCCGCGCCCAATCAACGCGCCCGCCAGCACAAACCCGGCCTGCCCGCCCACGAGAATCGCGGGGATTTCAATCATGCCGTGCGGCAGCAGCCATCCGAACAGGAACGTCGTCTGCCCCGCGAGCACGTAGTCCGCCACCACCGCGCCGAGAATCACGCCATTGTAGAACAACAGCACCAGCGTCCCCGCGCCCCACGTCATGCCGAGCGCCATCACGAGCAAGGTCACGCGAATGTTGTGCGTCATCAAATAACCGGCAAACGTGCCCTTCGAGCCGTCCAGCCGATTGTAATCCTCGCCCGATTCCTCCTTCGCAACGCGCTCCGCCGGATCGCCGAGCAAGTGCGAAAACGGCATCAGCACCTGCTTGGCATCGGGATCAAGCGCCACCGCGAAGCCCCCGAAAACCGCGCCTCCCAGCATCAACGCCAGCGCGAACCAGAACGCGCGTATTCGTTTCCTGAATACACCGGGCAGCGTGACAGCGAACCATTTCCCGGGCCGCCAGTGCTCGACTGAGCGCCCGCCCGCGCCGCCGTGGATTTCCGCGTAACCGCGCGCGACAAGATTCTCCAGATACGCGCGCGTCTCCGGCTCCGCGGAAAACGTGGCCAGGCGCGCCAGGTCCGCCGAGGCCCTTTGATATAAATGCTCCATCTCGCGCACTTCCTCAAGCGGCGGCCTGCGCCAGGGATCGTTCGCCATGCGGTTCAGAATTTTGTCGAGCCGCTCCCACTTTGGACGTTCCGTCTCGATGAATTTGTCCAGGTTTACGATCATGAAAAATCCTCCTGAAAAAAAACGCGGAAGGCACGGGAAATTACAGGGGACGCCACGCCCCGACCCGTTCCCAGTGCTCCGTCTGTTCGATGGTCGGCCTTCATAGCAACTGCCTCCGCTTCACCTGCAAATATTGCGTCACCAAGTTCGCCACAAACGCTTCGTCATCAATCACCGCCGCCGTGATGTTGACCTGCTTGAGCGCGCGGATCAGCGCCTGCGTTTCCTCCCAGCGCATGTGGCCCGCAAGCCTCGCGTAAAGATCGCCGCGCCCGTCCGCCCTCCTGCTTGCGAAAAGCGGCTCCACGCCCGGCCCGCGCAACTGGCTCACCAGCATCAAATGCTGGCGCGCCAGCAATGGAGCGTGTCTCGCGAAATCCTCCGCCAGCACGGGGTCGCCCAGGTCGGTCAGAAAAAACAACAGCGCGCGCTGGCGTTGCCGCAACCGAATGTGACGCGCCACCTCGGCCATGTCGGGTGTCACGCCGCCCGGTTGGAGCGTGTGCAACGCCTCGCGGCATGCCGCGTAATGCGCGGCGCCGTTGCCCGCGCGCAAGCTCACGCGCACGCGATCATCGTAGGCGATCACGCCGAAGCGGTCCCCCTGCCGCTGCGCGGCGAGAAACAAAACCAACGCCGAAGTCAGGTAGCGTTCGAGCACTGTTTGCGTGACACCCTCGTGCGTGACGAGCCGCCCCGACAAACGCGACATGTCGATCACCACATAAATCTCCTGCGTGCGCTCGGCCTGAAAAACCTTCGTCACCGGATGACCGCGCTTCGCCGTCGCCTTCCAGTGGATTTCGTCAAACCCGTCGCCCGGCAAATACTCGCGCAATTTTTCAAACTCGCGCCCGCGCCCGACCGTGCGCTGCAGCTTCGCGCCAAACTGGCCGCGATCCAGAAAAACCGCCGCGAGCTGACGCCGCTCGGAAAACAAATTCGGATACACGCGCAGCTCGCACTCCAGCCGCGCGCGCGCGCGCAACCGCCACAAACCCAGTCGCGACCCCGCCTCGCAACACGCCAGCGCCGCATTCGAAAAACGCCCGCGCCGCGAAGGCGTGCACGCCCATTCGATTTGCGCGCGCGATTTGTCCGCCCCCGCCGGCAGGCGCACCCACAACTCATTGTCCTTTGCCGCAAACACCTTCGGCAATCCGAGCGCAAAACGCAGCTCCATCGCGCGCCCTGTCTCATTTAAAAAACGCACCGGGATCGCGCCGGGCCGGTCCTTCGAAAAACGCACGACCTCCGGAGCCGACACAACCGGCATCCTCACGCTGCGCAGACTCAACGCCAGGTCGGCCAACGCCAGCAACGCCACGATTGCCAGCGCGGCGAAGCACACCGGCATCAACCCGGGCATCGGCCCCGCCGGTATCGCAAGAATCACGACGGCGAAGACAAGCCAGAGCAAACGTGTTGAGGGAAGAAAGGTCATGTTGTTATTTTCGATTTTGGATTTCCGATTTTCGATTGGGAGTTACCGCTCCATTTTCGATTTCGAGACCGCGCGGTGGCGCGCAATCGAAAACCCCAAACTTCTTCATCTTGGCACCGCCACTTGTTCGAGTATCCGCGAGAGCACCTCGTCGATTGTCAGTCCCTCGATTTCGAACTCGGGGCGCAATATCAGGCGGTGTCCGAGCACCGCGCTTGCAAGGCCGCGCACATCGTCCGGCGTCACATAGTCGCGGCCGTCGAGCGCGGCGCGCGCGCGGCTGCCAAGCAGCAGCGCCTGCGTGGCGCGCGGCCCCGCGCCGACCAGCATGCTCTCGTGGCTGCGCGTCGCGCGCACAAGATCGACCACATAGCTCGTCAACTCCTCGCGCAACGTCACCGTGTCGAGCGCGGCGCGCATTGAGGCCAGTTCGCCCGCGCCAAGCACAGCGCGCACTTCGCCCGCGGCGAGCGCGCCCTCCGGCGTGTTGTTTCCGACCATGCGCCGCGCCAGCGAAAGCTCCTCCTCGCGCGACGGCGGCTCCATTTTGATCTTGAGCATGAAACGGTCCTTCTGCGCCTCGGGCAGCGGATAAGTGCCCTCGGAATCCGCCGGGTTTTGCGTGGCGAACACGGTGAAGTTTTCATCAAGCGAGTGGGTCTCGCGGTCGATCGACACCACGCGCTCCTGCATCGCCTGCAAAAGCGCAGCCTGGGTTTTCGCGGGCGCGCGATTGATTTCATCCGCGAGCAGGAACGACGTGAACACCGGCCCGCGAATCAGCGTGAATGAGTTTGCCTGCAAATTAAACACGTTCGTGCCCGTGATGTCGGACGGCATGAGGTCGGGCGTGAATTGCACGCGCCCGCCCGGCACGCCGAGCACGTGCGCGAGCGTGCGCACGAGCAGCGTCTTCGCCACGCCCGGCACGCCCTCGATGAGCGCGTGCTGGCGCGACAGCAAGGTGATGAGCGAAAGCTCGACCGCCTCCTGCTGGCCGATGACGACTTTCGCCACCTCGGCGCGGGCGGCGGTTAGTTTTTCCGTAAACGATTCAATGGTTGGGTTCATAAAATTGATTTCTATTTTTGGCGGGGCGAAACCCCTCCTGATTTTCTCAGCGATTCCCGCGCTGTTGTGTAGATTGTCCACGGCGACGCGTTTCGCTCCAGCGTCGCGAGCGCCTTGTCCACGCGCGCAATGTCGGCGGGCGAAGCCGTTTTTTTCCACTCGTCGAGGCACACGCGCGCCACCTGCGCGCGGGGCACCGAGCGGCGCAGCAACGCCTCCAAGCCCGCCGTCGGCTCGTAGCCCGCGCGCTCCTCATCCTCGTCGGCGGGCGGCGGCACGAACAGCGCCATGCGATGCCACACCCACAACACCGCCAGCAACATCGCCAGGCACGCAGCCCCCGTCAGCCCATAGCGCCGCGCAAGCGCGGCCACGCCATGATCCTCCGTCATGCCGAGATGATATTCGTCGAAAATAACAACGCCGTCGCCGCCCGGCGCGGTCACGAGCCATGCGAGCAATGAGGTCGCGCGCGCGCGTTGCAGCGCCTCGTTGCTCAGGAAAAACGAATCCGCCGCCAGCACGATCGAGCCTGTTCCAAGCGCGCGCTCAATCATCACGGGACGCCCCTCGCGCGTGTAAAGCACGCGCCAGTCCGCGCTTTTTTCCGTGTCGAAATACAACTCGCTCATCCAGTCGAGTCTCCCCGGCCATTCGCCCGGTTGTCCTTCCGCGCGCACCGCGGGGGGCAGCCTGCCGTCGTCGTCGGGCTTGATGATGCGCGTCACGATTTTCACGCCCCATTGCCCGCCCGCATCGACAAACACATGTTTCTTGCGACTGCCTTTTTTCTCCGCGGGCTCCGGGGTTTCCCCGGGCGCGACCTCGGGGGCGTCGCGCTTCTCCAAGGCATGCGCGGCAAAATCCGGCGCGCCCGCGAAATTGTATTTTGAATAATCGTCATCGGTGCGCGAATCGCGCCAGCGCTTCAACTCGCGCTCGCCGAAGCCCGCCTTGAACGTCACGACCACGCGCGCGCCGCCGCGAGCGAGCGAGTCGAGTTTTTTCGCGGTGACGCGGTCAGTCCGCAACCACCCGGCGGAATTCACCCCCGCAAACACAATCGTCCCTCGCATGCCGGCCGGCAATTTTTCCGGCTCGCGCAGCCATCGTTGCGCGCGCGCGCCGGGCACAAGCTCCAGGCTTTCATAAAACGCCTTTGTGCCGAGCGGGTCGGCGCGATAGGTCGAGTAAAGCGGATACACATCGCCGCGCGAAATCCTCATGCGCAGCAATTCGGCGATGCCGCCGAGCAACAGCACGACCAGCGCGGCGAGCAGAATCATCGAGGCGCGGCGCCTCATATTTTCGCTCCTTTCTCCATCTCGTCGAACCACGCGCGCACGCGCGCCTCGTCCGTCTGCTCGCGGCCATACCACGCCGCCTCGAACTCGCGCCGCCTCGCGGCAAACCATTCCGGCAGTCCCGCGCGCTGCAGCGCGCGACGCCGCAGTTCGCGCTCGTAATCAAGATTCGTCTTGTGCCGGCGCAGCGTCAGCAATCCCTCCGCGCCGAGGCGCGCGAGTTGCGCGAGGTAGAGCGCGCGCAGCGCCAGTCGCCACTCTCCGAGCGCGATCTGCTCGCGCGCGAGTTGCAGCCACTCGTCCCAAGGCAGTTGCGCCGCCTGCACGTTTTCATCGCGCAAATCCGGTTTCCCCTCGATCTCCGCGACGCCCGCCGCCGCCTCCACAATTTTGCGCCGCCCGCCTCGCACCGTTATATAAATCACCCAAACGAGCAACCCCGCCAGCACCGCGAGAAGCGTGTAGAGAAAAAATTTCAACAGCGACAGGTCTCCCGTGCCCGATCGCTCCTTCATTACAACCGGCGAGGAATTATCATTGTCGCTCGAAAGCAGATTCGCCAGCCATTCGACAAAACGCCCCAGCGCGCGAAAAACTGATTTCACACCGCTCCCCATCCAGTTAAAAAAACGCTCGATTGCGCTCGCCTCGTCATCCGAAGGGCGCGCTTTTTCATCCGGCTGCAACTGCCATTGAAAATCGCTGCGCGCCAGCACTTCGTCGATGGCTTGGTCGAGCTCGGCGGGCTGGACTTGTTGCTGCTGTTGCCGGACGGAATCGGAGTCTTGCTCCGCGGCCGGCGCGTCCCCCGAAAACATCAGCGCGCCCGCGAGCAGCGCGACGAGTGTGAAACCTGTTTTGGCGCGCCCCTGTTTTCGGGCGGCGGCAATTTCGATGCGCAAATCCGCGCCGGTGCGCAGGGCGCGCCCGCGAAAAACACGCAGCACGCAAAACGCCTTCGCAAGCGGATCGACCGCGAGCCATGTGAGCGCCGTCACGCACATGAGGAATGTGGTGTTGAGCATCGACCAGCCGTCCAGCGACATGAAGTTTTCCATCCCGAGCAATGTGCGCGCCAGCCACGGCAGCATGTAGAACAAGGCCGCCACGTTTGCAAAAACCACAAGCGAAAGCGCGCTGATCACGAGCAGCCCCACATGCCCCTGCCGCGGCCAGAGTTTCGCAAGCCGCCACACATCCGCCCCCGCCGCTCCGGGTTGCTCCGGGACTTGCCCGGAGCCAAGCGCCGTCGCCGTTTGAAAATACAGCCACACATAACCGAATGGCAGCAGCAGCACACCCGACACCGCCAGCGCCGCCGGTCCCCACGCGTGGATTTTGAATTGCGAAACCGCCAGGCGCGCCGCCCTGCGCCATGTGAATTTCTCCGGCTTCGCGCCAAGGCGAAACGCCAGCAACCGCGCGCACATTTCCGCCTGCGCGACCTTCATCCACGCATACAGCAGCACGAGCGCGCACGCGCCCAGCGCGAGCTCGTCGCGCGACGGCCTGAACCACGAGACGTAAGCCCACGCGAACAAAACCGCCAGCGCCCACGCCCCCGCGCCGAGAAGGTGAAGCACAAACACTCCCGCCGGCGCGCGACGGAGCAGGTGCGCGGATTCCTCGATCAGTGCCAGCGCGGACGGTTCCGTCTCGCGACGGCGCGCGGTTGTTCCCTTGCGCGTCATTCTTCGCCCAGCGCCTCCTCCGCCGCCTGCGCCCACACCGTGCCCTCATGCACCGACTGCGGCAGTTTTTCGATCAGCAAACCCGCCAGGTAAAAACACAACCAGAGCCACGCCACGCCCGCCGCGAGCGACGCCGCGCGTTTCACCGAGTCCGCCGTCAGCGCGAAAAGACCGCGATTGCTCCCGTCCGCATCCGCCTTCGCGTTCGCAACGATTTTCTCCAGGCACGCCGCGCACAACAAGCGCCCCTCGTATTCCGAGACGCACTCGCGGCAAAACGGCAGCCCGCACTCCGCGCAACACGCCGCCGCCTCGCGTTCCGAGTGCCGCGTGCAACGCAGCCTGCGCATCGGTCCGTCGGCCCGCGACGGCAAAGGTGGATTTTCCGCCGTGCTCATGCCGCGCCCGGGCCTCCGTCCGGATTTTGCGCGTCCGAAGTTTGCCGCGGTTGCATTTGCGGCAGCTCCGGCTGCGAGGGCAACTCGGGCATCGTCGGTTGCGCGCGCGTCAAATCCGCCTGCGACGCATTGATCAACGGCGTGAGTTGCTCGATCAATTTGTCCGCCTGCCATTTCCGCGCCACGGAGCGCAACAGCACCGTTTGCAATTCCGTCACCACGTAAACTTTCACCGTGCGCCCGCGCCACAGGAACAGGAGCGCGACCGCGAGCATTATCAAAAAACACACCAGCAAACCGGGCGAGCCGCCGCCCTCCCTGCTTGTCATCGCGGTCAAAAACCACATGAGGCCAAAAAAGAACGCGATGAATCCGCAGACAAAGCCGCCGACCTTGGCCGAAAAACCCTCGCCAACCATGATCGCCTTGATGTCGCGCAAATAGAAACGCCGGTAGCGCTCATGCAGTCCGGTCGAGGTGATTTGCAGCACATGGTCGTCCGCGAGCCACAGGCTCCCGCGCGAAAACAGCCCGCCGTTTTGACAGCGCAGATGTTTGTATCGCGGATTGTTGCCGTCGTTCGCGCTCATTTTGAAAACATCTCCACAAACAGCCACACCCATCCGGCAATCTGCGCCAGCGAAAGCGCGCCCGCCACCCAGCGCTGCCAGCGAAAGCGCCTCACGATGCTTGCGGGTTTGTTCCAGTTCAACAACACCAGCGCGAACGCCGCCGGCGCCGTCGCAATCGTGAGCGGCCAGGCAATCAGCGGCAGCACCGCGAGCCAAAGCGCGGTGGTGTCCGCCATCCACTTGTCCCGCTCAACCCGCGCCGGCGATGTTTTCCCGCCCGCGATGCACGCCGGGCACAAAACGCGTCCGCCAAAATCGACCGCGCACACGGGGCACAAAAATCGTCCGCACGACGAACACACGCCCTCGGCCTGGTTTTGCGCGTGGAAGAAACAAGTCGCGTCGTCACCGCCCGCCAGTTCGTGCGGCTTCGTCACGACGCGCTCCGCCCGAAACGCCGGGAACTCCACAAACTGGTAGCCATCCTTGCACACCTCGCATTGCGCGCGCCCCGGCGTGAGCAAATAACGTCCGCCGCAAGAGCACGGGCCGTTCAGTGTTGGAGATTTGTTGCTCACGGAATCAAAAAATGCGCATGGAAGATTAAACGCGCGCCGGAAGCTCGCGATTATTTGCGCACCACGCGCGTGTCGCAGATGATGTCATGCAACGCGCGCTTCTGCTCGTCCCAGCCGGCCATTATGTAGCCGATGCACAGGATCAACGCGCTGACACCCTTCGCAAAATTGCGCCCGATAATCCGGCCCACCGAAAGTTTCTCTCCATCGGCGCGCAGAATCTTCAAGCCCAGCGCAAGTTTGCCGGGAGTCGCGTCATACTTTCGAATGAAAAACACGTCGTAGGCCAGCGCCACGGCAAACTGCACAAGATAGAGGGACAATTGCAGAATCAAGACAACCGGTGTCATGCCATCGCTTCCAGACGCGGACGCGATGCCGCCAAGCGCCATCAGGACAAACATGAAACCCATGCTGAAAACCATGTTGATCGCCCACAGGCACATCATGTCGATAATGACCGCGGCGAACCGAATCCAGAATCCCGCGTAACGCATCTCCCCCGGCATCGCGGTGTGTTGCACGCCCTCGCGAATGCGCTGGAAAAACGCGTCCTTGTGCTCGGCGCTCACCCAGCGCCCCTGGTATTCGAGCATCTCGCGCTTCGGGTAAAGGCGCCCGCTCACCGCGCACACGGCCGAGTCGCTTTCCCCGGCGATCCGCGCCGCCGTTTGCGCCCACGGCAGCCACTCCGCCATGCCCGCGTGCCAGACGAGCGTCTCGCCCATGATCGTGCCCGCCTGCGCAAGCTGGTCAAATTGCTCCTGTGAAACCGGCCCGACGCGCTCGCCGTTTAAAACATAATACCATTGCATGAGATTAAAAAAGATTTGGGAAATTTAAACCCAAACGCAAATGTCGGGCGGAAAGCTTGGCAACGGTATATTAACGTCGCGTTTACAATGAATTTGGTCGCGTCGCCTGCCATTGTCCCGAGGGTATGTTTCGCCCGCATCCAAAAAACAATGACACTCGAAAAAGGGATTGCTCCACACTCATGCGATTCTAGCGTTGAACCTTTTCGCGTCATGCAAAAGCACGCCGCAAAACGCATCTACAGTCCGCAATCGCTCGAGTTTTGGTTTGAGAAACTCGAAGGCGATTGGTTCGCCGTGTTCACGGACAGCCAGCTCGCGCACGGCCGCCGCATTTACCGCGACAGCGAAATCCGCGAACTCGAACTCACCAACAAGGACGCCATCATCCACCGCCGCGTTGAAAAACGCGACGAATACGCCGTCATCGAATGGGAAAACGGCGAGCTCAACATCCGCGCATCGACCGACGACACCGAAAAAGCCCGCGCCATCGCGGTCGCCGGCATTCACGAAATCGAGGAGCTCCTTTGCGACGAACTCCCTCCCCTGCCCGCCGAGCCGTCCGCCAATGGCAACGGCGCCCGCGCGCCCGCGCCGCAATCCTCCGGCGCGACAACCAACGGCAAAACCGCCCCGGCACCCTCCGATGCGCCGCCTCCGCGCACCCTCGTCCTCACCTTCGCCACCAGCCACAACGGACTCTCGTTCGAGGCGTTCTGGAAAGACCCGGCCAATGCCCGCGCGCCGCGCGCCCCGGCGTTCACACCGGACAACACCGCCTCGTCCGCCCGCCCCGCAACCACGCGGGCGGAACGCGCCAAGCTCATCGGACTCGCCGCCCTCGCGCGCAAATCGCACTTCACCTACAACGCCCAAACCGGCCACTACCTCCTCTCGAACATCATCGAGATTCCATCTTATCTGAAAAACACCCTCCCCGCCTGGCGGCGCGCCTACGAAATCGAGCTCGCCCCCGAAACGGAAAAACTCCTCCACACCGCGCAAACCCTCGAAGTCAGCGTCATCGCCACCCGGCGCAACGGGAAAAAAACACCGGGCGCAAAAACCACATCCAACGACAACGATACCGCCCTCGACTTGCGCTGGATATTCAAATCCGGCGAACGCCTTCTCACCGACGACGAAGTCGCCCTCGTCACCAAACGCGGCGCCTCGCCCACCCTGCTCCCCGGCGTGGGCATCGTCACCCTCCCCGCCGACCGCCTCGAAACGCTGGAAAACTGGCAACGCAACATCGCCGAGGCGGAAACACCCGACGGCAAACTCCCCCCCTACCTCATATTCTCCCTCTTCAATGACGCGCGCCTCAAACTGACCCTTTCGCCCGAAATCGAGACGTGGCGCCGGGCCGTCACCACCCCCGCGCCCTTCACCAAGCCACTCCCCGAAATTCTCCGCCCCTACCAACGCCACGGCGTCGAATGGATGCACCACCTGTGCGACACCGGATGCCACGGACTCCTCGCCGACGAAATGGGCCTCGGCAAAACCCTTCAGACAATCTCGCTTCTCTCCGTCCGCCCCGCCAACGATCCCGCGCTTCCCACGCTCATCGTTTGCCCCGCCAGCGTCGTTCCCGTCTGGCAGGAGGAATTCGCGAAATTCGCCCCGCACATTCGCATCAAAGTCCTGAAAAACGGAAATCCCTTTGTCGGCAACGCCACCGAAACGAATCACGACGCCGAGCCCGAAGCCGGAATCGCAAACGGCAAACTGCAAACCGCGCCCCCCACTGTCTCCGAGCGCATCGTCTGGATCGCCAGCTACGCGCAACTCCGCAAACACCGCGCCCGCCTAGACACCGCGCGCTTCGGCTACACCATCCTCGACGAGGGCCAGTTCATCAAAAACCCCGTCGCCAAAACCACGCAAACCTGCTTCGCCATCCGTGCCCAGCACCGCATCGTCCTCTCCGGCACCCCGCTCGAAAACCGCCAGCTCGACCTGTGGTCCATCTTCCGCTTCCTCCTGCCCGGGCTGCTTGGCACGCGCGCCGTTTTTGAAGCCGCGCTCGCCGCCGACCGCGAAGGCGCGTTCACCCGCCTCCGCGCGCAACTCGCCCCCTTCATCCTGCGCCGCACCAAAAGCGATGTCGCCACCGAGCTTCCGCCCAAAGTTGAAATGGAACTCGTCTGCCCGCTCACCGATGTGCAACGCGCCGAATACGCCCGCGTCTGCGCCGAGGGCCTGCAACGCCTCGGTGACGACATGGACGCCGCCCTGCGCGAGCGCAGCTTCGGATTCCTCGCCCTGCTCACGCGCCTGCGCCAGATCTGTTGCGACCCCGACATGCTCCCCTGGCTGAACACCCCGCTTGCCGACTCCGGCAAAATCAACCTCCTCGTTGAAAAACTCGCCGAAATCATCAGCGGCGGGCACAAAGTTGTCATCTTCTCGCAATTCGTGATGCTCCTTGAGCGCGTCCACGAAGCCATCGCCCTCGCCTACCCCGACCTGCCGCGCTATGAAATCACGGGCATGACCAAGGACCGCCTCAAACCCGTGCAGGCCTTCCAAAACGCGAAAGGCGCCGCCGCAATGCTCGTCTCGCTCAAGGCCGGCGGCACCGGCATCACGCTGCACGCCGCGGACTACGTCTTTCTCCTCGATCCATGGTGGAACCCCGCCGTCGAGGCGCAGGCCGTTGACCGCGTCCACCGCATCGGCCAGTCGAACACGGTTTTCGTTTACCGCATGGTGACCGCCGGAACAATCGAGGAGCGCATCCAAAGCCTGAAGGACAGCAAACGCGGCCTCTTTGAGCGCATCGTTGGCGGCACCGAAGGCAACGACCTCGCCGCGCACTTCAAGACGCTCCACGAACTGGTGCAACTCACGACAGCCGAAGTCGTGGAGCCCGAGCAAACCCCCGACTACGTCCCGATCTGATAAAAGCCGGCCCGGGGTGAAACCAAGCTGGTTTGATTGTGGAAACCGAGAAGTGACAAAAAAATGATTTTTCGGGAGGTCCAGACAGAAGTTGACCCATCGGGGCATCGAGAAGGAGTGGGGATAGAAGCAGGACGCGAGGGTCGATTTGAGGGGACTTTTCGCGGAGCAATTGAGCCGGGGTTTTGTTGGCGCGGGAGCGGTTGGTGCGCGCGAAGTTGTAGTAGTGCTGGTAGGTTGTTACCGCAGCCATGAACTG
>NZ_JAQFIP010000003.1 GCF_029504735.1 Ereboglobus sp. PH5-10
GGTGCCGGTGAGGTTCACGCCCGCGCCGGTGACCGCGGTCGTGCCGGTGCCGGTGATGTTGTTGGCAAAGGTGCCCGTGCCGGCGAGCTCGAGGACGGCGTTGTTGATGACGGCACTGCTACCGAGGCCGCCGAGATCGGCGAGCGTGAGCGTGCCGGCGCTGACAATGGTCTCGCCGGTGAAGGCGTTGGAGCGGCTGATCGTCAGGTTGCCGGCGGCGTCCTTTGCAAGGGTTCCCGTGCCGGTGAGCGCGTTGCCGAGGGTTTCGGCGGCGGCGTTGGCCATGGTGAACAGGCCGTCGTCAACGATTGCCGCGGTGCCGAGGTTCGCGGTCGTGGTGACGCGCAGCGCGCTTGCGGGCGCAATGACAAAGCTGCCGCTGAAGGCCGCGTTTGTGGCGGTGAGCGCGATGCTGGAGGTGTTTTGCAAGGCGAACACACCGGAGCCGGAAAGGGTTTTGGCGAAGGTGCCGGTGGCGCTCGCGGTTTGCAGGGCGGCGTTTGCGGCGATGGCGATGGTGCCGGTGGTCGTGCCGAGGGCTTGCGTGCTGGCGATGGTCGTCGTGCCGGTCACGCCGACGTTGGCGGCGAAGGCGGCGTTGGCGCTGGTGATTGTTGCCTGGCCGCCGAGGCCGAGACTGCCGGTGCCGTGCAGCGCGCCGTCGATGCGCGCGCCGTTGGCGATTGTTTGCGTGTGGCCGTTGAGGTCGTAGGCCGCGGTGCTCGTGATTGCCAGGTAGGACGTGTTGCCGAGCGCGTTGCTCGTGCCGCTGATGAGCGTGCCGGTGTTTACGAGGGTCGTGCCGGTGTGGGTGTTGGCGGTGTTGTTGAGCGTGATCGCGCGGGTGGCGTCGATTTGCAGGTTGCCCGCGCCGGTGATCAGCGCGTGCAGTTCCGCGCCGCCGGCGGGCGGCCCGGCGTCGCCGGAGAGGGTTGTGGTTTCGTTCGCGAGGAGCTCGAGCTGCGTGAGTTCGTAGGTGATCGAGAGGCCGTTGGTGTAATCGAGCGTTTGCGCGTAGGTCGCCGTCGCGGTCGTGACTGATGCGGCGTTCTTGATGGCGGCGCTCGCGGTCGTGCCGCCGGCGAGCGTGAGGTTGGTGTTACTCAGCGCAATCGCCTCAATGAGCAGTATGCGGTGGGCTTCGTCCTGTTGCAGGAGCGGCTTGGCGAACAGGCCCGTGCTTCCGCTATAAGTCGAGGTGACTGTGACCGTGCCGCTGATGGCGTCGAGCGTGCCCGTGCGGATGATGCCCTCGGCTTGCGTGCCGCTCGCGTGGGTGAAGAAAAGCGCGCCGCCGTCGATGGTCAGGTTGCCGAGTTGCTGCGTGCCGGTGGCCACGGTGGTTGTGTTGTTCGCGCCGAGGATCACATCGGCGCCGGCGAGCGCGTTGTTGTTGAGCGTGAAGGCGCTTTTCAGGAACCTGGCGGTTCCTGAGAAAAAGACTGAAGGGCTGAAGGCTGAAGGGCTGAAGGAGAAGGCGGCATCAGGCGATACGAGATCGATTTCAAGGAGACCTTCGCCGGCGAGGGTGTTGCTCCAGGTCATGCTGCCGGTGGCGACGCGCAGGGTCGCGCCGGCGGCGACGGTCGCGGTGCTCACACTGATGGCGTGCTCGTTTGCCATCACCAGCGTGCCGGTCTTGATAAGCGTGGAACCTTCGTAGTCGTTTGAGCCGGAAAGAACGAGCGTGCCACCGCCGGTTTTTTCGACGCCGTGCGTGCCGGTGATTGTTGTCGCAATGGTGGTCGTCACGAGCAGGCCGGGCGTTTGGTAATCCTCGTCGTCAACGCGCAGGATGATGTTCGCGTCGCTGCCGCTTGTCGTGAGCGTGCCGCCGGCAAGGAGATAGCCGCCGGTGCGGAACTGCGCGCCGGAAAGTTCGATGGTGGTGCCGGAGTTGACGACGGTGACCGTGCCCGAAACGCCCTTGAAGATTGCGAACCCGCCCTGCTCCCACTCGCCGTTGGAGTTGCCGTCGGTGCCCGTCCACGCGGTGTGTGTGCCCGAGAGCTGCCCGGGCGCATACCACGTGCCATTGCCTCCGTTCGCCACGCCGTTGCCCCAAAGATCCTTGTCCGCGCCGTCCCAGATCGCGTAGCCGCCGAGATCGTAGGCAAGCTTGATCCAGTTCGTTTCGCTGGTGACGATGCGGTATTTGGCGAGGTTGGTGTCGGCGTCGCCGCTGATCGTGCCGATGGCGAAGTTGGTCGAATCGCCGCCGAGCGTGCCGGTGTATTTAATCAGGTCATACTCGCCCTTGGTCAGGGTCGCCGTTGTGGTGATGTTCACGTAGCTCGTGCCCGAGGCCGTCACGTTGCCTCCGACGACCACGAGGTCGTTCGTCCCGCTTTGGTAGATGTGGCCGGGATCGGTGCGCGCGCCGAGCTCCCAGTCG
The DNA here is from genome assembly GCF_029504735.1 of Ereboglobus sp. PH5-10. Classification (GTDB taxonomy): domain Bacteria; phylum Verrucomicrobiota; class Verrucomicrobiia; order Opitutales; family Opitutaceae; genus Ereboglobus. The sequence continues at coordinate 2,396 of NZ_JAQFIP010000003.1, forward strand.
AGCTGCGCGTTGTCGTTGAGGGTGAGGTTGCCCAGGATTGTGAGCAGGCCCGGGCTCGCGCCGGGTGAGAGATGGCCATGGGAGAGGATCGTCACGTTGCCCGCCGCCGTGCCGGTGCCGCCCAGGGTGGAGTTGGCTGCGACGATTGTGTGCGCGCTCGCCAGGTAACCGCGCAGGCTGAGCAGGCCGGCGTTCACGAAAGTCGTGCCCGTGTAGGTGTTGTTCGCCCAGAGCGTGAGGGTGCCGGCTCCGGTTTTGGTCAGCGCGATCGTGCCGCCCGCCGACGCGATGCCGTCGGCCGCGGCGGCGATGGAGTTGGCGTCGCCGATTTGCGCGGTGGCGTTTGCACCGATGTCGAAGGTCATGCCGCCGCTGTTTGCGTAAAGGAAGCCACCCGAAGCGTCGTCGGCAGCGGTGTTGTTGGTGGCGGTGAAGACTCCGCCGGCGGCGAGTTCGAGCGTGAAGCTGGTGCCGCTATAGATCGCACCGCCGGAGGCGACGGCCTGATTGCCGCTCATGGACATCGCGCTGACTTCAAGCGCGAGCGGGGCGTTGGTGTCCGAGTAAATCGCGCCACCGGAATTTCCGGCGTAGTTGTTTTCAAAGGTTCCCGAGGTGATGTTGATGATGCCCGATGACACGTTGTAGATCGCGCCGCCGTCGCCGGTGAGCGCGGTGTTGCTGGTGAAGACGAGATTGGTGCCGGTGACGGTGCCGGTCGTGTTGTAGATCGCGCCGCCAGAGCTTTCGGCATAATTGTCCGCAAAGGTGCCCGTGGTGATGTTCACGCTGGCGGCGCCGCTATGGTAAATCGCGCCGCCCCCGACAACCGCGGTGTTGCTGGTGAAGACGAGATTGGTGCCGCCGAAAATGCCTTGGCTCGCGACAGCCCCGCCGGCGGAGCCGGCGTAATTGCCGGAGAAGGTTGCCGAGGTTAGGATGATGCTTCCTGTGCTTCCATAATAGTAATCGAAAATGGCGCCGCCATCCGCCACGGCGGTGTTGCTTGCGAAGAGCAGATTCGTGCCGGAAACCGGGCTGTTGTAATTGAAGATGACGCCGCCGTATTCGCCAGCATGGTTGCCCTCGAACGTGCTCGAATTCAGGACGATGACGCTTGAAAGATTCGCAAGAATGGCGCCGCCATACCTTGCGGCGGTGTTGCTATCAAAGAAGAGCCCGGCGCCGGCAAAGGTGCCGGAGGCATAGACGGCGCCGCCAAACTGGGCGGCATAATTTCCCGTGAATGTGCTGGATTCGATGAGGAGCGCGCTGTTGGAACGGATGGCGCCGCCGTAGGTGCCGGAGTAGTTGTCGGTGAACACGAGATTGGAGCCTGTTAGGGTGCCGCCGGCAAGAATGGCACCGCCATGCTTCGTGGCGTAATTACCCGTGAACGTGCTCGACTCAAGGACGAGCAGGCGATCCGAGTTGTTAATCGCCCCGCCGTCGGTGCCGGCCGTGTTGCTTGTGAAAACAAGCGCCGTGCCGGTGAGCACCTTGGATGTGCGAATGGCGCCGCCGCCCTGGGAGGCATAATTGTCGATAAAGGTGCTGGAAACTAGGGTGTCGGCTTGGGTGGTTGACGCGTCACTGTAAAGCGCGCCGCCGCTGTATGCGGTGTTGCTGGAGAAATAAAGGCTGGTGCCCGTGATTGTCGCCCTGGTGCGGATGGCTCCGCCGCGTTGAGTTGTCGTGCTCGTGCGATTGCCGGTGAAAGTGCTCGAAACCAAAACCAATGCGGCACCTCCGTTGTCATTGTTGATCGCACCGCCGTATTGCCCGCCGCGGTTGTTGACAAAGACGAGGTTCGAACCACGAAGCGCGCCTCCGGTGCTTTCGTTGTGAATGGCTCCGCCGCCGCTGGACGCGATATTGCCGGAAAACGTGCCGCCGTTCAGCACGAGGGTGCCGCCATCTTGGTTGTAGATGGCACCGCCGGCGCTGGCGGTGTTGTCAGTGAAGACGACATCCGTGCCGGTAAAGGTGCCGCCACCGGTGTTGGCCATGGCGCCGCCGTTGGACTGGGAGACATTGCCTGTGAAGGTGCTCGATAGCAGCGTCACGGAGCCTTTGTTGTAAACGGCCCCGGCATAAATGCCGCCGCCGGGGCCGGCAGTATTGCTGGACAAAAGCAGGGCGGAGCCGGTGAACACGCCGGTGTTGTAAATCGCGCCGCCGGAGAGGCCCGAGCGGTTGTTCTCAATGGTGCCCGATGCGAGGGCCATGGTGCCGGTGTTGTAGATGGCGCCGGCATAACCAATGGTGGTGTTGCTGGCAAAAACCGCGCCGGTGGCTTCGAGTGAGCCGGCGTTGTAGATGACGGCGCCGGTGGCGCTGGTGGAGGTGCCGTAGTTGCCTTTGAAGGTAATGTCGCCGGTGATGCCAAAGGTGCCGCCGGCATCCACGTAAACCGCGACGCCGTTGGTGGCAAGAGGCGGAGTCGTCACGGTGAGGCTCACGCCGGGGGCCGCCTCAAGCGTGGCGTTGGCTCCGGGGGAAACGACCTGGCGCTGCGTCATGGTGCCGCTGGAAGTGAAGAGGAGGGTCGCGTCCGAGCCTGCGGCGCCGTCGTAATAAACGGCCTTCGCGCCGGAGCCGAGCGCCCAACCGGCGTTTGTGCCGGTGGCGGCGGCGAGCACGCCATTGCGAATATAAACGCCGCCCGTGTAGCTGTTGCTCGCGCTGAGGATGAGCGTGCCGCTGTTGGCGGCGGTGACCGTCAGCGACTTGCCGTCCCAGGCGGGGGCGTTTGCGCCGGCGGCGTGCCCGGTGGCGTTGCCGAGGGACACGTCAACGTTAAACACTTCGTCCGCGCCCAGGGTGAAGTTGCCGTGCGACTGAAGCGTGCCGCTGAGCCAGGCGAGTCGCGAGGCAAGGATGTAGTCGTTGTTGTTCTTGTAGGCGTCGAACACCAGGAAGTCGTGCGTGCTCGCGCCACCGGTGATTATCCTTTCCGCAAAATCACCGGTGATGCCGCCGGTGGTGTGGATGAGCACCTGGTGGTTGGCGTCGAGCTCGCTCGCCATTGTCCCGCTGGCGGTGCTTGTGGTGGCGACGCTCAGCGTGCCGCCAACCGTGGCGGTTGGGGCCGTGATAAACGCGCCGCGTTGACCAAGGGTGCCGCTGAGCGCGAGGTTCAGCGTGGAATTGGCATTTTGCACATACGTGGTGCCAACGCCAACGGTGCCGCTGTCGCTGATTGACAGGGTGCCGGCGCCGTTGTTGCCGTTGCGCAGAAGTCTAACCGCCGTGACGACGGCGGTGCCGCCGACCGTGAGGCTGCCGCTGGCGCCGCTGTTTCTGGCGATGACAATGTCGCGCCCCGCCTCCAGCCGTCCCGTGCCTGTGACGGCGACGATGCCGGTGCCGCTGTTGCCGACAATAAAATCGGTGCCGGTCTTCCACAGGCCGGCGATGTTGCCGATACCCGTGTTGGACGCCGTGTCGCCAAAGGTCGCGTTCGCGGAGCCGTCGAACGTGCCGGTTTCCGCGATGTTGATAACGCCGGTGCTTTGGTTTGACTCGAAACCGATGGCGATGCTGCTGATGGTTGCGCTGAAGTAGCCGCCCACGTTCACGGTGCCGTTGGCGCGCAACCGTTCGCCAGTGTAGGTGCCGCCAGCCAGCACGTTGAGCACGCCGCCGGCCCACACGTCCAGATGATTGCGGTTTCGCAACCAACCACCGTCCTCGATGGTGAGGACGCCCCGTTGGTTGACCCGGATGGCCTGGGTGCGATTGTTATAGAAATAGCCGTCCTGCTCGATGACCAATGTGCCGGCGCCGTTGCCCGTGTCCGATCCCACTTTCACGGTGTCGCCGGAGCCTTGGTTGCTGATCCATGTGCCGCTGACGTTGACCGTGCCGCTCGTGCCGGCCGCCGTGCCGATGCGCAAGACATTGGTATTGCTGACGACTCCAGTCACATCAAGCACGCCGCCGTTGACGGTGGTCGTGCCCGTGTAGTTGTTGCTCGCGCTGAGGATGAGCGTGCCCTCGCCGAGCTTGGTGAGCGATTTGCCGTCCCAGCCGGGCGCGACGCTGGTAGTCCGGTCAACCAGGCCCACGCCGGCGGTGCCGCTAAAGTCGGGCAGCGCGTCGATTTCAAATGTCCCGCCGGCACCGACGGTGAAGGTGCCGGACGCGCTGGTGGTGCCGGTATACCAGCGCAGGAAGTAGCCGACGTAATAGTCTTTCTTGTCGTCCGTGATGAATCTCCCGCCGTAGAGGTAATCGGCCAGGCCGGCGGTGTCGAAGCCGGAGCCGTTGATGGTGACATCGGCGAAATCGCCCAGAATCGTGCCGTTGGTGGCGTGCAGGATGAGTTTTTGGGTGGCACCCAATTCGCTCGCCTTGACGGTGTCGGCGATGTCGCCCGCGAGGATGTAATCGCTCACAGTGAGCGAACCGTTGCCGCCGCCTATGCCCGGCAACAACAGATAGCCATCCGCAATCACATACGCGGTGTCGCGATCCATGTCGAGATTCACGGTCAGCATTTGGTTGCCGGCGTTGTTTACGCGGAAATACGCGTCGGTGATGATGGTGCCGGTCGAGGCGATGTTGATCGCGCCGGAGTCGTTCAGCCAAATCTCGCTTCCGTCGCGCCACAGGCCGGCTATGTTGGCGGTGCCGCCAACATAGGTTTGCGTGTTGTTGCTCAAGAACGTGCCTGTCCGCTCGACAGTCAGCACGCCGGAGCCCGCGATTCCAATATTAACAATCGACGCGGATGCGCCGGCATCCAGCAAACCCGCGACAGTCACACTGCCGGAGGAGTTGGCGGCATGGCCGATGTTAAGACCGGCGCTTTTGACCGTGCCGGACTCGGCGATATTCAGCACGCCGGAACCGCTGTCTCCTACAAGGATGCTCGTGGCCGAAATCAAGACGCCGGTGTCGCTGACATTGAGCGTGCCGCTCGTGCCGGCGCTGCCGCCGATGACGACTTGCGCGGTGCTGCCCGTCCAGCCGGTGACGGCGAGCACGCCGCCGTTGACGAAGGTCGTGCCCGTGTAGCTGTTGCTCGCACTGAGGATGAGCGTGCCGCTGTTGCTGGCGGTGACCGTCAGCGATTTGCCGTCCCAGCCGCTGGTGGTGTAGGGACCGTTATTCTGGTCGGTGAGGGGCACGTCCATGTTGAAGCTCGTGCCGGTGTCGATGGTGAAGTTGCCGTGGCCGCGGATCGCGTTGCCAAACCACGAGAGGTCGATGCCGGCGAGGTATTGTTTTGAGTCGGCGCTCTTGTAGATGCCGCCGTAGAGATAATCGGGCAGGCTTTCGTGGTCGAAGCCGACGAGGGTGCTGCTGGCAAACACTCCACTGATGCCGCCGGTTGTTTGGATGAGCACTTGCGTGTCGTGGTCGAGCACCTTCTGCGCGGTGTCAAAATCCGTGCCCACGCCGAAGCCGGTCACGGTGATCGTGCCGCCGACGGTCGCGCTGTTCGCGGTGATGAAGGCGTCGTTCCGTCCGCGATGGTCTTCCACGGTGAGTTCCAGCGTGGAGTTGGCGTTTTGGAAGTAGGTGCCGCCGACGGTGACGAGGCCGTGGTCGCGGATGTCGAGCAGATTGGCGGTGTCGTTGTTCCACATATCGAAAAGGAAATTGGTGGCGCTTCGGAACATGCCGTTATCACTGATCAGAACAGTGCCGCTGCCCATCCCGCCGATGCCGATGTCGCCGACGAGGACGGTGCCGCTATCTTGCACGGTAAGGACGCCTCCACTAAAGTAGCCGATATACATAAGTGAGTTAGCCTCCAGCAAGCCGCTGACTGTGGCGCTGCCGCTTGCCGAGTAACCAATGGAGGTATAGTCGCCGCTGACGGTGCCGCCAGCTGCAATGTTGAGGGCGCCGTTGCCGCTATAACCGCCGACATACATGTTTTCGTAAAGCCAGAGTCCATTGACATTGGCCGTGCCGCTTCCATTGGCGGTGTAGCCGAGGACGCCCAAGCCTCTGGTGGCAACGGTGCCGCCGGAGGTGATGTTGAGAACACCGGAGCCAGTGCCGCCGATCATGAGGGAGTTATCCCAGGAGCCGTTCGCATTTATTTGCCAGTAGCCGCTGACGTTGACCGTGCCACTGTCGGTCGCCGAACCGAAACCGATGAGGCCGGCAGTGTTGCTGCCCGTCCAGCCGGTGATGTTGAGCGCGCCGCCGTTGACGGTGGTCGTGCCCGTGTAACTGTTGCTCGCGCTGAGGATGAGCGTGCCGCTGTTGCTGGCGGTGACCGTCAGCGATTTGCCGTCCCAGCCGCTGGTGGTGTAGGGACCGTTATTCTGGTCGGTGAGGGGCACGTCCATGTTGAAGCTCGTGCCAGTGTCGATGGTGAAGTTGCCGTGGCCGCGGATCGCGTTGCCAAACCACGAGAGGTCGATGCCGGCGAGGTATTGTTTTGAGTCGGCGCTCTTGTAGATGCCGCCGTAAAGATAATCGGGCAGGCTTTCGTGGTCGAAGCCGACGAGGGTGCTGCTGGCAAACACTCCACTGATGCCGCCGGTTGTTTGGATGAGCACTTGCGTGTCGTGGTCGAGCACCTTCTGTGCGGTGTCAAAATCCGTGCCCACGCCGAAGCCGGTCACGGTGATCGTGCCGCCGACGGTCGCGCTGTTCGCGGTGATGAAGGCGTCGTTCCGTCCGCGATGGTCTTCCACGGTGAGTTCCAGCGTGGAGTTGGCGTTTTGGAAGTAGGTGCCGCCGACGGTGACGAGGCCGTGGTCGCTGATGGCGAGCATGGCTCCGGAAGCTTGGTGATAGTTGCCGGCGATGCCTGCATTGCCGGTTCCATCAATGGTGAGATTGCCGGTGTTGTATAGATAGCCGCCGCCCAGCCAGCCCTGGCCGGCAATGGCGACGTGGTTGTTGGCGTGGATATAAATTTCGCCGGAAGTGACCGTGCCGCTGCCGGCAATGGCGAGCGTGCCACTGCCGCCATAGGCGCCGACATCAATCGTGTCGGCCACAACCACGCGCCCGGTGCCGCTGACGCGCACCAAGCCGGTCGCGCCGCTTTCCCGGGCAATGCCCATGTAATCGGTGTCAACTTTGCCGGTGACTTCCAACACGCCGTCGCCGTCCGCGCCGACACGCAAATCACCGAGCACACCCCAATAACCGGTGTCGCTGACGATGGCGGTGCCGTTCATGCCGGCTTGGCCGATGTAACCGGCGGCGTTGCCGCCGGTCCAGCCGGTGATGGCCAACGTGCCGCCGTTGACGATGGTCGTGCCGCTGTAGTTGTTGCTCGCGCTGAGGGTGAGCGAGCCGTCGCCGAGTTTGGTGAGCGATTTTCCGTCCCAGCCGGAGGTGATCGACTCGGCGCGGTCGTTGAGCGCAACGTCCACCAGAAAGCCCGTGCCCGAGGCGATGTTGAAGGCGCCGTGCGCGACGGCAAGATCGGGGTCATACCACGCGAGGCCGTAGCGAAGCTGATAGTCCTTGGTGTCGGCTGACACTCCGTGCTGAAGCGTGATGTAGTTAACACCCGGCTGAAACCCGCCCGGTATCATTTCGGAAAAGCGTCCGGTTATGCCGTTTTCGGTGCGGATGATTGTTGAAATGCTCGCCGCCAGGCCGCTCGCGGAGCCGGAGGTGGCACCCCAATAATCGGAAACTTTCAGCGTGCCCGAAAGGGTGGCCGTCGTCGCGGTGATGATCGGGTTGGAGGATGTTATTGTCAGGTCGAGCGTCGAGCCGGCGGCTTGCCGGAACGCGCCGGTGGCGAGCTTCGAGGAACCGCTGATGCGCGTAGCGGCGCCGGCATACGTGTCGTATGAGGTGATGGCGTTGAACGCGCCGTTTTGGGCAAACTGCATGGCGCCGTTGTAGACATTGACAATGCCCACGGCCGAACCGGCGCGGGTGAGCGTGAACGCGCCCGATCCGTCTTGCGTGAGTTGCGACAAGCTGCCCGCGCCACTGATGCCGCCATTATAGATGTAATTGTCGGAGCGCTTGATCACGAGGTTGCTCCCATCGTATATCTGGATGTCGCCGTTGACCGAGCCGGTCGCGCCGCCGTTGCCGAGTTGCAACGCGCCGCCGCCGATTATCGTGTTGCCGGTGTAGGTGTTGCTGCCGGTAAGCATGACCAAGCCCTCGCCGCCCTTGTAAAGCGGCGCGGCGCCATTGCTGCTGATAACGCCGCTGAGCTCGGTGGTGCTGTTCTGCACACCCTCGATTCCCAGCGCAGCCGAAACGATGTTGATCCTGTTTGTGATTGTCTGCTTCGCGACGGTGTTGTTGTTGATGATGCCCTCGTCGAGGCTATACTGGCCGTCGCCCTTGAGAACAAAAGCCCCGGCCGTCGAATCGAAGGCGATGCTCGTGAAGCGCATGTTGGTGGAACTCATAGTGGGGGTGAGGCGATCGTGACCCGCGAAAGTGAGTTCGATCTGGGCATCGCTGATGGGTGAAATGTCATCGTCCCAGTTTTTCGCCGTGGTCAGCATGTCGTCCGCCCCGGTGCCAGTCCATTTGAACTTGTATTTGTAGTCGATTTCGATCTTCCAGCCTTGGAGTGAACCAGCGGTAGCGACAACAGTATCGGCTGCGTAAAGATGCCATGTGTTGTTGGCATTAAGCCCGCGGAATACTGATAATGTTGTGCCATAGGGTGTGGCGGCCGGATTTCCTGGAAAAGTGTGAGTATCGCCGCTAGTTAGCTGTGTAGGCTTATATGTGCCTGAAGTAATGTTGCTGCCATAGGAAAAATAGGACGATGCATCATCGCTAAAAGTTATTGTGGCATGATTAAATCCTTGGTTTGTTCCCGTTATGGAGCCGGCACGCCCTCCCAGCAGACGAACCGACGTTCCGGAACCTACGAGCAGCAGTTGAACATTGGTTTGTCTCGCGTGATCCAAGTCCAACAATGTTACCCGAGTATCAAAGACGACACCCTTGGCGCCTGAGCTGACAATAGTTAATGGGTAAACCGAAGCAGAGCCATCATTGGTGCCCCATATGTAATTGAGCGTGACGCGCGTATTATTAGTGCCCGACACCGTGCCATCGGCGCCGGCGCGAATCTCTTGCAGGGATAGGACAGAAGCCAGAAAAACCGCAAACGTGCGGATGGTGCGCGGGAAATCGCGCGCTTGCAATGATGGGCGGGTGTTATGCATGAGGTGGTGGCGGTTGGGTGTTTGCGCAGGCTTGCTCGTGCCGGGAAAAATGTCGGCAAGGCTGCGGGCGAGTTGGGCTAAACCGTTTTTTGCATTCATTAAAATTGGTGTGGGGTTAAATCGAAATCACCGCCAGTTGGCACAACAGCCAGGGCTCTATCGGCAATGCAAATGTCACTGTCACAGGCTTCACTAAAATGATAAAAAAAGAGAAAAAATTGGATAATTTTTTTACGGGAAAATTACCTTTTCCTTAAAAAAGCACCTTTTGCAATAAATTATTAAAAAGAGTCAACCTTATGATTTCCAATAAAATATATTTTACAGCAAACAAAACATAAATGCATGCAAACACAATACAGGCATATGGCGGCACACAACTTATCCGTTCGCAAAAAAAGCCGGACCTGAATCAGGTCCGGCTTTTCGCGGATGAGTGATTGAACAGCCAGTTTACTTTATTTCGCCGGCTGTCCCTGTTGTTGGCGGTTCGCCTTACAGCGTGCCGGCGTAGATCGCCTTGGAGCCGAGCTCCTGCTCGATGCGGAGGAGCTGGTTGTATTTGGCGATGCGGTCCGTGCGGCTCGCGCTGCCGGTCTTGATCTGGCCGGCGTTGGTCGCGACGGCGATGTCCGCGATCGTCGCGTCCTCGGTTTCGCCGGAGCGGTGCGAGATGACGGCGGTGTAGGCGGCCTTGTGCGCCATTTCAACGGCGTCGAAGGTTTCCGTGAGCGAACCGATTTGGTTGACCTTGACGAGGATCGAGTTGGCGACGCCCTGCTCGATGCCCTTGCGGAGGAAGTCCACGTTGGTGACGAAGAGGTCGTCGCCGACGAGCTGCACCTTGTCGCCGATGGCGTCGGTGAGTTTTTTCCAGGTCTTCCAGTCGTTCTCGGCGCAGCCGTCCTCGATGGAGTCGATCGGATACTTGGAGGTGAGCTCCTTGTAGTATTGCACGAACTCGTCGCCGGTGAACTGCTGGCCGGTGCTCTTTTTGAAGACGTATTTGCCGGTCTTCTTGTCGATGAACTCGGAGGAGGCGACGTCGAGCGCGAGCATGATGTCCTTGCCGAGCTTGTAGCCGGCGGCCTTGACGGCGGCGGCGATGGCGTCGAGCGCGTCGGTCGTGGAGGCGAGGTTCGGGGCGAAGCCGCCCTCGTCGCCGACCGCGGTGGAGAGACCCTTGCTCTTGAGAACTTTCTTGAGCGCGTGGAAGACTTCGCAACCGGCGCGGAGCGCCTCGGAGAAGGTCGGGAAATTGACCGGGCGGATCATGAATTCCTGGAAGTCGATCGGGGCGTCGGAGTGCGCGCCGCCGTTCATGATGTTCATCATCGGAACGGGGAGAACTTTTGCGTTCACGCCGCCGAGGTAGCGGTAGAGAGGGAGGCCGACGGCGGCGGCGCCCGCGTGGGCGGCTGCCATCGAGACGCCGAGGATGGCGTTGGCGCCGAGCTTCGACTTGGTCTTGGTGCCGTCGAGCTTGAGCATTGCGCGGTCGAGGCCGACCTGGTCGGTCACGTCGTAGCCGACGAGCGCGGGGGCGATGATGCCCTTGACGTTGCCGACGGCGGCGAGCACGCCCTTGCCGCCGAAGCGGGTCTTGCCATTGACGCCCTTGGGGAGCGACTTGGCGGGAGCGGAGGCGTCGCGAAGTTCGAGCGCCTCGTGTTCGCCGGTGGAGGCCCCGGAGGGAACGGCGGCGCGTCCGACGATGCCGGAGGCGAGTTCGACATCAACTTCAACCGTGGGGTTGCCACGGGAGTCGATAATTTCACGAGCATTGATAGCGGTGATGGTTGTGTTCATATGGTGGAAAAAATACGGAATGGACACTGTATGAGTGAAAAGTGCGCGAGGTAAAATGTTTTATTGCGATCAAATTTCCCAAGGGGGTATCCAAAAAATTTGACCGAACTACGCATGCGCCCGGGAACGCGGGCATCTTGCCCGCAGGTTTGGATGCTTGGGTGGCGCGCTTGCCCCAATCAATCCCGCGCCGGGGCCGGTTGAAGCTTCCGCACCAGCCCCGGCATGCTTGCCCCGATGGGCGATCCGGCGAGGAATTGCGCGGCGCGGGTTTTGTGTCCGCGCGCGAGCAGGCTCGCGTAGACGTGCATTTCAAATTGCCCGCGGATCGTGTCGCTCTCGTTCGCGCAATCAAGCGCGTTGAGCAAGGCGATCAGCGCCTCGATGGTCGAAAAATGCCCCGCGCTGTGCTGCGCGCGCAACCAGTAACGGCTTTCGCCGCGCAACGCCGACACCGGCAGGCGCACCTTCCGCCCCCATCCATCAACGTGGCGAAGCATTTCGTTGGACTGCGACCAGGTGCCGTCGATCAGAAGCACCTGCAAATTTTTCAGCGCCCCGGCGCCGGCCTGCGGTTGTTCAAGTCCGTCAAGCCCGTCGCGCAACACATCCTCAAGCGCCTCTCCGCGCGGGTGCAAAATCCACAGCGCGTCCGCCCCGCCGTTCCCAACCACATCCTCGCGGCGCGGCAGGCACTGGTTGTGCCAAACGATCCGGCGCGACGCCGGCACGACGCGGCGAATGAGGTTTCCCGTGCTCGTCGGTTTCCACACCTCGCCGTTGTGCATCAGCACATCGAGCGCGAACGGCAGCGCGACCGCGCGCGCGCCCTCGCAGACGCACCAGCGCGGCGCAATCTGGCAATGCGGACAGCGGGGCACCCCGCGCAACACGACACTTCGAGCCATAAATTAAAAAAGTTAAAAAAACCAAATGACCCAATTTCAGGAAATATCCAAATCCCAATATTCGCCCGCATGTGAATCCTTGCCGCGCAGGACACACTTTGCAATTTTCCCGCGCCATGAGCCGCCCGCCCGACATACTCTGGATCGTAACCACGCAATGGCGCGCGCAGGCATTTGCTTTCGCGGGCGACCCGAATCTCCGCGCGCCATCGCGCACGCCCCGCCTCGACGCCCTCGCGCGCGAACCGGGCACAATCAACTTCGCGCAAGCCGTGACGCCCCACCCTTTCGGCCCCTTCGCGCGCGCCGCGATGCTCACCGGCATTCCCTCGCCCGAAAACGGCGTTCGCGATTATTACGATCCGCTGCCCGCGAGCAGCCGCACCATCGCGCACGCGCTGCGCGAGCGCGGTTACGCCACGGCATTCTTTGGAAAATGGCACTTGTCGAAACGCGACCCGCGCGCGCCGCTCGTCGGCGAGACCCACGCGCGCGCCATCGTGCCGCCCGGCGCGCGCGGCGGCTTCGATTTTTGGGAGGGTTTTGAAAGCGGCTTTTTGCTAAACGACCCGTGGCTGCACGGCACGCGCCTGCCGGAGCCGCGACAATTTCGCGGTTACCAAGGCGGCGTGCTTTGCGAACGCGCGCTGGAATACTTTTGCGGGCGCGAAACCGCACGCGAAAACCCGGCGCGCGCGCCGATGTTTTGCATCGTGAGCCTCGAGACGCCCCACCCGCCCTACGACGCGCCGGCGGCAAACGCCGTCGCGCCGAATCCGGAGCAGCTCATCCTGCCCGCAAACGTGCCGGCCGGGAGCGAAGCCGAATCAAAAGCGCGTCGCGAACTCGCCGGTTATTACGCGCACATCGAGGCGACTGACACGGCGGTCGGCCGCCTCATCGCCGGGGCGCGCGCGAAAAATCCCGGCGCGTTGATCGTGTTCACCTCGGCGCATGGCGACATGCACGGCGCGCACGGCCTGTTCCGCAAAGGCTGGCCGCACGAGGAAAGCGTGCGCGTGCCGCTGCTGGTGAATCACCCGACCCTCGCGCCGGAATCGATTTTGAGCAACGCCGCCGTCTCGCTCATCGACCTGCCGGCGATGACGCTTTCCCTCGCGGAGGAAACTACCCGGTCCGCCTTCGGGAAAAACAGCCCAGGCAGTCCGCGCCTCGATTTCACGCACGCGCTCATCTCGATGCCGAGCGTGGTGCGCCTGCCGCGCCAATGCGAGCGCGCGTGGCGCGGCGTGCGCACGCCGGCGCGCAAACTCATTCTCAACGAGGACGGCTCGCCGTGGCTGTTTTTCGATTTGGAAAACGACCCGCTCGAAATGCGCAACCTCGTTGGCGAGCCGTCGCGCATGAATGAAATCGCGGCGCTCACACCCCTGATATCAGGATAGCGCAATCAAACCGCGGACGCGTGTGAAATGATTGCGAAACAAGCTGTGCAACGCGCGAAGAGACCGCGCGCAATCCGACCGCCGCCTGAAACTTGTTGCACAAAACAATCCCTTTCCCGCATTTTAAAAACCTTTCCCATGAAAAAACACTTGTTTCCAACCCTGCTCCTTTTAATCGCACTCACACCCTGGCTTTCGGGCCAGCCCGGCGCGACCGGCAAAAAGAATTATTACACCGGCACCGCCGAGGACCTGCTTTCACTGGTTCCGCCGCCCCCCGCCGATGATTCGCCCGCGGGCATGGCCGACCTTGAAACAATCCTCCAATTGCAGCGCGACCGCACCCCCGAGCAAATTGCCCGCGCAAAACGCATCGACAACCACTCCGCCACGCAAATGGGTGCGGTGGCTTTCGGCCCGAGCTTCACCAAGGAAAATTTCCCGCGCACCACGGCGCTCATGCAGGAACTGCGCGCCACCCGCAGCAGGATGATCGGTAACGGCAAGGAAATCTGGAAACGCCCGCGCCCCTACCAACGTAGCAAGGAAGTTGTCATTTGTGTGAAAAAACCGAGGGACCTCTCCTATCCCAGCGGACACTCAGCGACCGGCGCGTTCAGGGGCGCTCTCTTTTCCGCGGCATTCCCCGAATACAAACCGATTTTTGACGCCCAAGTCCGCGAAACCATGTGGTGCCGCGTGCTCGGCGGCGTGCATTACCCAACCGACGTCATGGCGGGCCGCGACCTCGGCATACGCACAGCCGAGGCCATGCTCAAGAACCCCGACACACAGGCGGCGATCAAGGAAATCCGCGACGAAATCACCGCCTACATGAAGAAGCACCCCGAGGTCGAGGCCCACGCCAAACAACGCCTCGCGGAGGTCACGGCAAAACCGTAAAGAGCGCCTCGCTCATGATGGAGCCGGGTTGCCACTCTGATCAAAGCCTACTGGAAAAATCACGAACGTCCGTCATTGACCGTAAAAACATAGATGTTAAGAAACAGAAGACAAACCACCAACAGTGGGGTTCAACCAAACTTAAAAATCAGTATCACAACAAAAAAACGATGAAAACCACCCGCATCCTTCTCCTCGCCTTCATAGGCGCCCTCTCAATCAGCTTTTCCGGCTGCTGCAAAACGGAGAAAGGTGAATTTAAAATCATTGCCACGCTCGTCGCCAAGGAGGCCAACAAGGACGAAGTCCGCAACGCCCTCACCGCCGTGGTTGACGGCACCCGAAAGGAAGCGGGCAACATCTCCTACGTTCTCCATCAGGACACCACCAACCCGCTCAAATACACCATTATTGAAGTCTGGAAAAACCAGGAGGCCATCGACCTTCACAACAAATCCGCGCACTTCCTCGCCTTCGCCGGGACAATCAAGGACAAGGTCGACTCCCTCTCCATAGACACCATTCGCGAGATCTATTAGGAAAAATCCACACGCCCGGCGACGCTGGGGACGCTGCGTCGCCCACCGCGCACAATATCCTCGAAGGCTACACAACGCTCGAGCAGTTGATCAACGACATCAGCTGCTAAACGCTATCGGATACTCCCCGTCGTTTCCCCAGGGGTGTCGTTTGCGCTCTTTTGTTTTTTGGAAAAACACGACGGCAAAGTGACCAAACACGCCCCACCCCGTCCGGCTATTTCGTGACACGCCGGGCAGCCACGATTTTTTTAGCCTCCTCGGCGAGCTCCCCGATGCTGTCACGGAGCTTCGATCCGATTTCCTTGACAACTGGAATCAACTCCTCGCGGGGTTCCGCTGTCTCGAGGATCTCCGCCTCTTGTGTGGCGGTTGAAGGCTCATTCTCGGAGATAGCTGTAATTAAATAGCTGCAATCCTTCGCAAACGCTATCGTGAAGATTACTGTGCCCTCACGGCCATCAGCGACCGCGCGACCTCGCATGGACAAGGCCGGCAGGCCTGCGAACGAGGTTTCCCCTGCGCGTTGAGGGATAAAGTATCCGCTGTTAAGCGCTCCTTCAATAAAACCGCCCGCTTGATTGCGCATGGTCTCCGAATCAGGGGCTGCTGGCAGACGAAGAATCGCTACTTTGTCGCCCGTTTTTTCATCGGTCCAAACGTGGGGGAGCGGAGTGGGCACCTCGGAGGCCTTCGCCGCTTGTTGCCGATAGCGCAGAAGGACGGCCTCAACTTTTTTTCCAGCCCATTCCCTCGCCGCATAGAATTCCCTCTCGCCGACTTCACTGACTTTCCTTGCGTAGCTTCGCCCTAGGTCGCTTTCATAAAACGCATTTGCCGCCTTAATCTCTTCAAGCGTGAGCGCCTCGTCATATAGCTTTGCGCATATTTTCCTGATCTCATCGGAACGCAGCTCGCGTTCGATATCATCCCAAACTTCGGAAGGCAGATTTGCCTGTGCGTAGGCATGCCGTTGGATCCGCACAACGCTCGCACTCAATCGTGAAAACGACTCGCCATAGCCCAAATGATCCAGCAGTTTGTTTAGTTCCCGCGCCTTGTCAGATGTTGTCCCAGCCTTACAAAGGCCGCAGGCCAATGAGAGCATAATGATAGCAAGCAAGTATTTCATAAGTTTTTGGGGGACGTTAAACACGAGGCCGCTCACATGGATGATTGCGTATTACCTGTCAACGGCGCCGTGTCGATTGGCGCGCGTCGCACCCTTGGCCACCCTTGCAAAAAATGCGTTTCCGCATCCGCCCGAAAACTATGTTGCGCGGGGACCACTTATTTTCCGCATTTTCAAACTCGATCCATGCCCCCCGCGTCGATGCGCTGGCCCCTGGTTTTAGCTGGGTCTTTTTTGGTAAAAAAATTATCTTCTCAGCTGGTATGATCCGGAAAGACAGGTGACACTTTAGAGCATAACTATGCCGTGGGATGCCGACCAGAAAACACCTCGGTCCTTGCCTTTTGACGTAACACTAGAAGTAACGCGAACGCTGCGCCAAATCGTCCCCGCCGCGCGCACTTCTGACGCACGGCGGCACACACCAAATCAACGCCTCCCTCGAAGCCCCGCCCATTTGCATTGGCACGCATTATGCGTTAACATTCGCATTATGGATTTTCAAAAACTCACCGCAATGTCGCGCCAAGCGGTCACTGACGCGCAAAACGAAGCCCGCAACCGCAGCCACAACGAAGTCGACGCGTGGCATCTCCTTTACGCCCTGCTCCGGCAGGAAAACGGCCTTGTGCCCGCCCTCGTCGAAAAACTCGGCCTCACCACCAGCGCCCTCACGCTCGCCGCCGAGCGCGAGCTCGACCGCCTCCCGCGCGTCACCGGCAACATCGACGTCTCCAAAATCTACATCACCCAGGCTGTTAACGAAGTCTTCATCGCCGCCGAAAAGGAGGCGAAAAAACTCAAGGATGAATACATCAGCGTCGAGCACCTCTTCCTCGGCCTCATCGAAGTCGGCAAGCCGCCCGCGCTCGCGAAATATTTCAAGTCCTTCGGACTCGACCGCGACACCGTCCTGAAAACACTCCGCGACATTCGCGGCAACCAGCGCGTCACCACCGACAACCCCGAATCCACCTACCAGGCGCTCGAAAAATACGGCATCGACCTCGTCGCACAGGCCCGCAAGGGAAAAATGGATCCCGTCATCGGTCGCGACGACGAAATCCGCCGCACCATCCGCATCCTCTCGCGCAAAACCAAAAACAACCCCGTGCTTATCGGCGAACCCGGCGTCGGCAAAACCGCCATCGTCGAAGGCCTCGCGCAACGCATCGTGCGCGGCGACGTCCCCGAGGGCCTCAAGGACAAAACCCTTTTCGCGCTCGACATGGGCGCGCTCATCGCCGGCGCGAAATACCGCGGCGAATTCGAGGAACGCCTCAAGGCCGTCCTCAATGAAATCAAAAAGTCCGAGGGCCGCACGCTCCTCTTCATCGACGAGCTCCACACCATCGTCGGCGCCGGAAAAACCGAGGGCGCCATGGACGCCGGCAACCTCCTCAAGCCCATGCTCGCGCGCGGCGAGTTGCACTGCATCGGCGCCACCACGCTCGACGAATACCGCAAGCACATCGAAAAAGACGCCGCCCTCGAGCGCCGCTTCCAGCCCGTGCTTGTCGAGCCGCCCTCCGTCGAGGACGCCATCTCCATTCTCCGCGGCCTGAAGGAACGCTTCGAACTCCACCACGGCGTCCGCATCCAGGACAACGCCCTCGTCTCCGCCGTCACCCTTTCCAACCGCTACATCTCCGACCGCTTCCTCCCCGACAAGGCCATCGACCTCATCGACGAAGCCTGCGCCATGATCCGCACCGAAATGGACAGTGCCCCGCAGGAACTCGACGCCCTCCAGCGCCGCGTCCTCCAGCTCGAAATCGAGGAAGCCGCCCTCAAGCTCGAAAAAGACGAGGCCAGCAAACGCCGCCTCGAAACACTCCGCAAGGAACTCGCCGACACGCGCACCGAAACCGCCGCGTTGAAAGCGAAATGGGACAAGGAAAAAGCCGCCGTCGCCCGCGTGAGCAAAGTCCGCGAGGAACTCGACGCCGCGCGCGTGGCCATGGAAAAAGCCGAGCGCACCTACGACCTCAACAAACTCGCCGAACTCCAGCACGGCAAAATTCCGCAACTCGAAAACGAACTCAAGAAACTCGAAAAAGCCGAGGCCAGGACCGAGCTCTTCAAGCAGGAAGTCTCCGCCGAGGAAGTCGCCGAAATCGTCGCCAAGTGGAGCGGCATCCCCGTCACGCGCCTCGTCGAAAGCGAGCGCGAAAAACTCCTCCGCCTCGCCGACACGCTCCACCGGCGCGTCATCGGCCAGAACGAGGCCGTTGACCTTGTCAGCGACGCCATCCTCCGCGCCCGCGCCGGCATCAAGGACCCGCGCCGCCCCGTCGGCAGCTTCCTCTTCCTCGGCCCCACCGGCGTCGGCAAAACCGAACTCGCCAAAACACTCGCCGCCACCCTCTTCGACACCGAGGACGCCGTCATACGCATCGACATGTCCGAATACATGGAGAAGCACAGCGTCTCGCGCCTCATCGGCGCGCCCCCGGGCTACGTCGGTTACGACGAAGGCGGCCAGCTCACCGAGGCCGTGCGCCGCAAGCCCTACGCCGTCGTGCTCTTCGACGAAATCGAAAAAGCGCACCCCGACGTCTTCAACGTCCTTCTGCAAGTCCTCGACGACGGCCGCGTGACCGACAGCCAGGGCCGCACCGTGGATTTCAAGAACACGATCATCATCATGACCTCGAACCTCGGCAGCCGCCACCTGCTCGAAGGCGTCACGGGCGACACCATCCCGGAATCCGTCCGCGAAAGCGTGATGACCGAGCTGCGCAAAAGTTTCCGTCCCGAGTTCCTGAACCGCATCGACGAAACCATCCTCTTCAAGCCGCTCACGCTCGACGAAATCACGGCCATCGTTGACCTCCTCCTGGCCGACCTGAACAAGCGCCTCACCGACCGCCGCGTCACCGTGACGATGGACAAGCGGACAAAAGAATGGATCGGCGAGCGCGGTTACGACCCGGTCTTCGGCGCGCGCCCGCTCAAGCGTTATCTCCAGCGCGAAATCGAAACCAAACTCGCGCGCGCCCTGGTCGCCGGCGAAATCACCGAAGGCACCGAAGTGAAGTTCAGCGTGAAGGACGACAAGCTGGTGATGAAAGCGTAACAGCGCGCGAGAGTGTTTTGGGTAGGGCGGTTTCGCCGAAACCGCCGTCTGCACCATATTCCGCCATCATCCGGCCAAAAACCTTTTGCCATCATTGGCAAAACCACATGCTTTGGCGGCTGGCAAAGACCGGCGCATCATGCACACGCAAAACCCCACTCCTCCCGACGGCGCGCTCGGCGAGCGCGCCCTACCCTATGCGTCGCTCCCAAAACGCAAAAAACTCCCGCACGCCATCCCCTCATGGGTCAAGGACGGGGAAACTTACTTCATCACAATCAACTGCACCCCGCGCGGACTGAACCAGCTTGCCACCCCGGACATCGCGCAAACCGTGGAAAACAGTTTCATTCATCGCCAGCGCATCTGCCAATGGTGGATACAACTTCTCGTGCTCATGCCGGATCACTTGCACGGACTGGTTTCATTCAGCAGGACGGTCTCCATGCGTCGCACGGTTTTCGACTGGAAACGCTATCTTGCCCGGCACAAAAACATCCAGTGGCAGCGGGATTTTTTCGATCACCGCATACGCGATCATGCATCACTGGCTGAAAAATGGCATTACATCCAAAACAATCCCTTGCGCAAAAACCTCTGCGCGACACCCGGCGAGTGGCCGTATCAATGGCACAATGGACAGCCTCGCGCGGCGGTTTCGGTTTCGGAAGCGGCGGTTTCGGCGAAACCGCCCTACCCTCGTTAACCAACACGGCAGAAGCATGCTCGCGCGCCGGATGCCGGCTCAGCCTTGCGCGAAGCGCGGGGCGAGCGCGGCGTGAAGTTCGCGCACTAGCGACTCGGTCGTTTCCCAATCGATGCAACCGTCGGTGATCGAAACGCCGTATTTCAGCTTTTCCCGCGGCTGGGGAAAGGGCTGGTTGCCGGCGAGCAAATTGCTTTCGAGCATCGCGCCAATGATCGAGGTGTTGCCTTCGTTGATCTGGCGCACCACCTCGCGCAACACCTCGGGCTGTCGCCCGGGTTGCTTGGCGGAGTTGTCGTGGCTGCAATCGATAAGGATGGAACGCGGGAGGTTTGCCTTCGCCAGCACGCGCTCGGCCTCGGCGATGTGCTCGGACGAATAGTTCGGGCCGTGCGAACCGCCGCGCAGCACAATGTGGCACCACGGATTGCCGCGGGTGACAACCGCGGAAGCATGGCCGTCGAAATTGACGCCGAGGAAAGTCTGGGGCTGCGAACCGGCCTTGATCGCGTTGATGGCGGCGGAGAGCGAGCCGTCGGTGCCGTTTTTGAAACCGAGCGGCATGGAAAGACCGGAGGCCATTTGGCGGTGTGTTTGCGATTCGGTCGTGCGCGCGCCGATGGCCGACCAGCAGATGAGGTCGGCGATGTATTGCGGCGTCACCGGGTCGAGCAACTCGGTGGCGGTGGGCAGGCCGAGGTCGAGTATTTCGCGCAGAAACGCGCGCGCCATGCGGAGTCCGGCGGCGATGTCGTGCGAGCCGTCGAGCCGCGGATCCATGATGAGGCCCTTCCAGCCAATCGTGGTGCGCGGCTTCTCGAAATAAACACGCATGACAATGAGCACGCGGTCGGAAACCTCGCGGGCGAGCGCGGCAAGCCGGCGGGCGTAATCGGCGCTGGCCGCGGTGTCATGAATCGAGCACGGGCCGACGACGAGGAGGAATCGTTTGTCGTCGGCGAAAATGATTTTCTGGATTTGCTCGCGGGCGCTGGCGATGAAGGCGGACTGCGTATCGGTGCGCGGCTCGGCCGCCATAAGCTGGGCGGGCGACGGAAGCGCTCTTATTTCGATGATATTGATGTCGGACGTTTTATGCATGGACAAGGTCGCAACCTGAAACGCCGGGCGTTTGCCAGCAAGTTAAACCTTTCAAATGCGGCGAACAGGCCCCCGGCATGGCAATGCGTGACACGCGGGCGAATGCCCGAAAATCCACTCCTCGCATTTTTTCCTTTGCGCCTTTTGCGCCTCTTTGCGGCTATAGCGTTTGTGCAGCCCGACGAACTCCAGATCACGCTCCAGACGACTTTCGGTTATCCCGATTTTCGTCCGCTCCAGCGCGAAATCATCGAGGCGTCGCTCGCGGGTCGCGACGTGTTTGCGCTGCTCCCCACCGGCGGCGGCAAATCCATGTGCTACCAGTTGCCCGCGCTGCACCGCACCGGCCTGACGGTCGTCGTCTCGCCGCTCATCGCGTTGATGAAGGACCAGGTTGACCAGCTCCAGTCGGCGGGCGTGGCGGCCACGTTCTTGAATTCCTCGCTCGGCGAACGCGAATCGCGCGCGCGCCTCGCCGGCCTGCACCGCGGCGAATGGCGGCTGCTTTACGTCGCGCCCGAACGCCTCATGCTCGACAGTTGGGCGGAAAACCTCCGCGCATGGAACGTCGCCGCGCTCGCCATCGACGAGGCGCATTGCATCTCCGAATGGGGCCACGACTTCCGCCCCGAATACCGCCAGCTCGCGCAACTCCGCGAGCTGCTGCCCGACATCCCCGTGATGGCGCTCACCGCCACCGCCACCGAGCGCGTGCGCGCCGACATCGTCAAGCACCTCAAGCTCCGCGACCCGCAAATCTACGTCGCCAGTTTCAACCGCCCCAATCTCACCTATCGCGTCCTGCCCAAGGACGGCCCGCTCGCGCAAATCATCGCCTTCGTGAAAAAACGCGAGGACGAAAGCGGCATCGTTTACTGCGCCACGCGCGCCACCGCCGAGCGCGTCGCCGAGTCGCTCTCCTCGCGCGGCTACTCCGCCCGTCCCTACCACGCCGGGCTCACCAACAAGGAGCGCGCCGAAAACCAGGAGCTTTTCCTCCGCGACGAAACCAAGATCATTTGCGCCACCATCGCCTTCGGCATGGGCATCAACAAACCCAACGTCCGCTGGGTCATCCACTACGACCTGCCGAAAAACATCGAGGGTTATTATCAGGAAACGGGCCGCGCCGGGCGCGACGGGCTCCCCGGCGACTGCCTCCTGCTCTTCAGCGGGGGCGACGCCGCGAAACAAACGCACTTCATCGACGAGATGACCGACGAGCACGAGCGCAACGTCGCGCGCACGCAACTGCGCCTCATGCTCCACTACGCGGAAAACGCCTCGTGCCGCCGCCGCGAACTCCTCGGCTACTTCGGCGAAACCTTCCCGATCGACAATTGCGGCGCGTGTGACAACTGCCTCGAGCCGCGCGAAACATTCGACGGCACCATCGCCGCGCAAAAATTCCTCTCCTGCGTCTATCGCGTGCGCCAGGCCAGCCGCTTCGGCGTCGGCCTCAACCACATCGTCGAGGTGCTCACCGGCGCCGACACCGACAAAATCCGCCGCTGGGGCCACGACAAAGTCAGCACCTACGGCATCGGCTCCGAAATGACGCGCCCGCAATGGGCCGCCGTCGGACGCGAACTCATGCGCATGGGCTGCCTCGCGCAAGCCGAGGGCGAATTCCCCACGCTCGAACTCACCGCCGAGGGCGTTGACCTGCTCCGCTCGCGCCGTCCCGTGATGCTCACCAAGCCGATCGCGCTTCCGAAGGTGAAAAAAGTCATCCCGCGCCAGGGCAGCATCGAGTGCGACGAAATCCTCTTCGCGCGCCTGCGCGAACTCCGCAAGACACTCGCCGACGAACGCCGCGTGCCCGCCTACGTGATCTTCGGCGACGCCACGCTCCGCCAGCTCGCCCGCGAATACCCGACGCGCCTCGCCGACATGCACGACATCTTCGGCATGGGCGAAAAAAAGCGCGCCGAGTTCGGCGAAACCTTCGCAGCTACCATCGCGGAATTTTTGGAAAACAACCCGCGCATGAAGTTTGATAATAACTCGTAGGGGCGCACCTTGCGTGCGCCCTCGTGCTCGAGGACTTTGTGGATGCGCTCGCAAACAGTTCTACGAACACCAGGGCGCACGCAAGGTGCGCCCCTACGAATCGCGGTCGGCGACTTTTTCCAAATCACCGAGCCACTCAACGGGCGGCGAACCGGACGGGCCGAGGTGCTCCACAAAATCGAAACACCTCGGCTCTGGCATCCATGTGCCATCCCATCCGCCATCGCCGCATTCAATCAAGCCCGCACGATATGGATTCATATAAATGTATCGGGCATAGTCCTCGTTCATCTCATCCGGGCGCAAACGATGTTCCCAAAAATCGCGCTGCCAGCCATCACCACGCGTCGCGTTGGCTCGCGACAGGTTTTTCCATCGCGCCACACAACGCCCGACATTCGCATACACGCCGACATCCACTCCAAGCTCGAACAGCACATGCACATGATCAGGCATGCAAGTGACCGCCAGCAGCATCCACCTGCGCGCATTATGTCCGCTTTTCAAAACCTCGATCATGTGTGCACGGCACAAAGCATCATTGAGCCATGGTCGGCGACCTTCGGTCGCAAATGTCACAAAATAGCGCGCGCCGGAAATTGATATTCGCCCGACATGCAGTTGCGAGGTTCGACGCGAGTAGAACGGCATGACGCCACATAATCACTGTCGAAGTTTGCAATCAAGGCCGTAGGGGCGCACCTCGCGTGCGCCCTAGTGCTCGAGGACTTTGTGGATACGCTCGCAAACAGTTCTACGAACACCAGGGCGCACGCAAGGTGCGCCCCTACACATCACAGTCCGCAAGCCTCGCGCGCTTTTTTCAGGATGGGTGCCGCGACCTCCCTCGCTCGCGCGGCGCCGTCGGCCAGGACCTTGTTCACATAGTCCATGTTCGCGGCAAGCTCGGCACGCTTGGCGCGGGCCTCAGCGAAATAGTTCCAGTAGTGCTCGAACAGGCTTTTTTTCAGGTCGCCGTAGCCGAGCCCGCCCGCGCGCAGGCGCTCCTCGGTTTCCTTCGCGATATCGGCGGGCGCAACGAGTTTGAGTAGCTGAATTGCGAGGTTTTTGTCCGCGTCGGGTTTCGGCTCCGCGGGCGTGCGGCTGTCCATCACGATACCCATGATTTTTTTGCGCACGGTCTTTTCGTCGCCAAAAATGTCGATCGTGTTGTTGTAGCTCTTGCTCATTTTCTGACCGTCGAGGCCGGGAACGGTGGCGACTTCCTCGCGGATTTCCGGCTCGGGAACTGTAAACACCTCGCCGTAGGCCAGGTTGAATTTGATCGCGATGTCGCGGGTAATCTCCAGATGCTGCTTCTGATCCTTGCCCACGGGCACGAGGTCGGAGTTGAACAGCAAAATATCCGCGGCCATGAGCACGGGATAGGAGAACAGTCCGAAGCTCGGCGAGAAGCCGTGCGCGATCTTGTCCTTGTAACTGTGCGCGCGCTCGATGAGCCCCATCGGGGCGACGGTGCCGAGAATCCACGTCAGTTCGCACACCTCGGGCACGTCGCTTTGCTTCCAGAAAACGCTGCGCGCCGGATCTAGCCCGCACGCGAGAAAATCGAGCGCCACATTGAGCACGTTTTTGCGCCGCTGCTCCGGGTCGGTGAGCGTGGTCATCGAGTGGTAGTCGGCTATGAAATAAAACGCGTCGCCGCGCGCCTGCAATTCGACGGCGGGTTTGATGGCGCCAAAATAGTTGCCGATGTGGAGCGTGCCCGAGGGCTGGATGCCTGTGAGAATGCGCATGGGAAGAATAAAAAGGGAGCAGGATGAAAGGAGTATGGAGTCAGGAGAAGAAGAAAAACGCTCCCCGCGCAACTCAATCGCAAAACATCCGCGCGCGGCCCGAGCTAATTTCTTGCTAGATGCCGCCCGCGTGGCGACAAATGCGGGCGTGTCGAGGAACCTCAAAAACATAGGCTTGGTGTCGGGCGCGACGATGGTGTCGCGCGTGCTGGGCCTTGTGCGCGACATGCAGACCGCGGCGGTCTTCGGGTTGAGCGGGATTTCGTCGGCTTTTTTCACCGCCTACCAGCTGCCCAATTTGTTCCGGCGGCTGCTCGGCGAGGGTTCGCTCACGGCGGCGTTTGTGCCGACGCTCAACATCGAGCTCGAACAACGCCGGCGCGAGGGCGCGTTCGCGCTGGTCAACCAAGTCGCGAGCTGGCTCACGGTCGTGGCGGGCGCGGTCGTGGTGGCGGCGATGATTTTTTTCAGCCAGCCGCCGTGGATCGAGGCGGCCGCGCGCGTGTTCACCGGCGACAACGCCACCGTGCAACGCTGGCTGTTGAGCGGCAACATGACCGTGGTGCTGTTTCCCTACCTGCTCTTTGTGTGCCTGGCGTCCGTGTTCAGCTCGGCGCTGCAATCGCTCGGGCGCTTTCTCGAGCCGGCCCTGTCGCCGATCTGGCTCAACCTCGCCATGATCGGAATGCTCTGGCTCGGCGTGCGGCTCTGGCCGGACGCAAAAATGACGCAGGTTTACATGCTGTGCGCCGGCGTGCTCGTCGGCGGACTCGGGCAAATGTGCGTGCCCGGATGGGCGTTGCTGCGCGAGGGCTGGCGTCCGCGCTTCACGCTTGAGCTCAGCGAGCCTGTGCGCGCGATCTTCCGGCTCATGGCGCCGACGGTGCTCGGCTCGGCGGTTTACCTGATCAACATGACCGTGTCGCGCTACATCGCCCTGTCGCTCAACGACGGCGCGGTCGCGCTTCTCAATTTTGCCCAGCGCCTGATGGAGCTGCCCATCGGCGTGTTCGCCGTGGCGGTCTCGACGGTGGTGTTTCCGCTCATCTCGCGCTTCGCCGCGCAAAACGACACCGCCGGCATGGCAAACGCCTACCGCAAGGGAATGCGCCTGATCCTGCTCATCAACATCCCCGCCGCCGCCGGGCTTGGCGTGCTCGCGCTGCCGCTAATCCGGCTGCTGTTCCAACGCGGCGAGTTTGTCGCAAGCGACACCTTCGCGATGGCCCCCGTGCTCGCGATCTACGCGGTCGGGCTTCCGTTTTTCTCGTTTGTAAACCTGGTGCTGCGCGCCTTCTACGCGCGCCGCGACACCAAGACGCCCGTGGTGGCCGCGCTGCTGAGTTTCGTGGTGAACATCGTCCTGAGTCTCGCGCTGATGGGGCCGCTCTCGACCGCGGGCCTCGCCATCGCGGGCAACGCAGCCATCATCGTGCAAGCAGTGTTTTTGCAGGTGATGCTCACGCGCAAAGCGCCCGAGATGGCGTTCATCCACATCGGCCGCGACCTCGGAAAAATAATCATCGCGAGCGCGGCGATGGGCGCGGCGGTCTGGGGAGGCTGGCGCGCGTGGACGCACCTCGCGACAGCGACGACATTCAACACCGCCTGCGGCCTCGCCATAATGATCGCCGCCGGGGTCGCGCTCTACGCGGCCCTCGCCTGGGTGCTACGCATCGAGGGCCGCGACGAAGCGCGCGCCATGATATTGAAACGGATTCGCCCCCGATCAAGGTAACACGGACATTCCTGTCCGTGCCGTGAACCAATACCGCGGAACACAGACAGGAATGTCTGTGCCACCTTGCAAAAACCCATGCAGCGAGCAGAAGGTAAAGCTGGCAGTCCGCGCGCCCCGCATCTACTCCACGTAGCGCTCCAGCACGGTCGTCAGCTCGCGGATGCGGCGCTTGGCGTCGTTGCCGTTCGTCGCGCCCTCGATGCAATCGCGTATGTGCGCGTGCAGGATTTTTTCCGAAAGCGACTTGATCGCCTTTCGTATGGAAAGCAGTTGCAGCAGGATTTCCGCGCAGTCGCGGTCGGCCAGCAGCATGCGCTCCACTCCGTTGATCTGCCCGGCGATCTTGCGAACGCGAACCTGCAACGCCTTTGTCTCGCCCTCGGGATGATGATGTATGTCGCTCATAAAAATGTCGGGGCCTTCCCCTTTTTTGAAAATTAGATCGTGTGTCTGGCACGGACATTTTCACGTTTCTTTCGTCTTGTCAATATGGGTATAGGGGGTATAGCCCTTACTCATGACGACATCCCGCGAACAGGATCACCACGATGAAAACCATCACCATGATGACGATGATCACGAACACGGCCACGACCATGGTCATGGCCACCAATCCGGCCACGGACATCACCACCACGGCGGCGAATGGAAGAATCTCGCACTGCTCGCGGGGCTCTGCGGCGTCCTCGGCGTCACGGGATTTGTGATTGAGCGCGCGGAAGTCGGGCCCGCGTGGCTGGCCGGTGCATTCTACATCGCCGCCCTGGTCGCCGGCGCGTGGGACGCGGCGAAGGACTCCTGGGAAAACATAAAGGCGCGCACGCTCGACATCCATTTTCTAATGCTTGCGGTCGCCGTCGGCGCGGCATGCATAGGCGCGTGGCACGAGGCGGTCGTGCTGTTGTTTCTTTTTTCGGGGGCGGAGGCGATGGAAGCCTATGCGATGGACCGCACACAGCGCGAGGTCAGCTCGCTGCTCAAGAGCGCGCCAAAAACCGCCACGCTGCTCGACGACGCCGGCATGGAAACAACGGTTGAAGTCGCCGCGCTCGCCGTGGGCAACCATGTGCGCGTAAAGCCCGGCGAGGCGTTTCCAACCGACGGCACGGTGATCAAGGGCGAGAGCGCCTGCGACGAATCGACCATCACCGGCGAGGCAACCCCGGTCGAAAAGGAAGCCGGCGCCGCGGTTTACAGCGGCACGATAAACCTGTGGGGAGTGCTCGATTTCGAGGTCAACCGGCTGCCCTCCGAAAGCACGCTGCAAAAAATCATCCGCATGATTCAGACGGCGCAAAAACTCCGGGCCCCCAGCGAGCGATTCACGGATAAATTTGGCGGCCATTACACGCTCCTCGCGCTCGGCGCCTGCGCAGTCATGTTTTTTGTGTGGTGGCTCGGCTTCGGTGCGCCGCCGTTTATCAGCGGTGAAACGACATCGGCGTTTTATCGCGCCATGACGCTCCTCGTCGTCATGAGCCCCTGCGCGCTCGTGCTCTCGATTCCCTCGGCAATTCTCGCCGCCATCGCGTGGGGCGCAAGGCACGGCGTGCTGTTTCGCGGCGGGGCGGCCATCGAAAAACTCGCCGACGTGGATGTCATCGCGCTCGACAAGACCGGCACGCTCACGACGGGAAAACTAAGCGTCGCCACCGTGGAAAGTTTTCCGCCGGGCCGCGAATCCGACGTGCTGCGCCTGGCATGCGCGCTTGAAAACAATTCGCAGCATCCGCTCGCGCGCGCCATCGTCAAACACGCGCAAAACACGGGCGTGCAAACCGCCGCGGTGGAGGCGTTCGAGTCGCTCACCGGCATGGGGCTTCGCGGACGCGTGGACGGCGTGCCCGTGCTGCTTGGCCGGCGCGAATTGATCATCGAAAACCACACCGGTCCGCTGGTCGAAACGATTAAAAGTTTTCCGCCCTCGTCGCCGGACCTGAGTGAAGTATGGGTAACCGGCGGGGATGTGACGGGGCGCATTTTGCTGCGCGACGAAATACGCACAACCTCCCGCGACACGCTCGCCAAGTTGCGCGCAAACGGAGTGCGCACGGTGATGCTCACGGGCGACCGGCGCCATGCCGCGGAAAACATCGCCCGCGAACTCGGCCTCGACGAAGTGCGCTCCGGCCTGAAGCCGGAGGACAAGGTCGCGGCGATCCAGAGTTTCCGCGAGCAAGGCAAACGCATCGCGATGGTGGGCGACGGCGTGAACGACGCGCCGAGCCTCGCGGCGGCGGACGTGTCCATTGCGATGGGCGCGCGCGGCAGCGACGCGGCGCTGGAACAGGCCGAGGTCATCCTGATGCACGACCGCATTGAAAACGTGCTCGCCGCGTTTCGCCTGAGCCGCCGCGCAAAAAGAATCATCAAACAAAACCTCGCCGTTTCGCTCGGCGTGGTCGTGGTGATGGCGACAGGCTCGATTTTTGGCATCGTCCCGCTCTGGCTCGGCGTGATCGCGCACGAAGGCAGCTCCGTCGTCGTCTGCCTCAACGCGCTTCGCCTGCTGCTGGGGAAGGACAAGTAACGGCAACCGCTCACAAAAACACACATAGTCCGGCGCAACTTATGGCGAGCGGTCGCGTCACGCTTGCCAACATGAAAACGCGAGCCCCTGTTCACCACGTTAAATGCGCAACAATAAGGTTCCCGCTCTTCACAAAGATACCCCTGACGCTACTGGCCTTAATCATCGCCCTGCCGAACATCTCCCGCGCTACGGCGGCATCCAGTTCAAATCCGCGTGCGTCCCACCTCAGCGTTTACATTCAACCCCAAGACCAGTCGATTTATGTCGACGAGGCCGCCACATTTAGAGCGGTGTTCGAAAATTACTTCGCGGAACAGCTGACTCTCCAATGGGAATGTTCCGAGAATGACGGATACTCATGGTTCGATGTGCCATATCCGGGCCACGGCGGACGCCTCTCTAACTACTCGGACGACGGAAACACCGAAACACTCCGGACTTTTATGACTCCAGAGTCATTTGACGGAAACCTCTACCGATGCCGAGCCACCAACGAATACGAAACCATCTACAGCAATGAAGCCCGGCTCACGGTGCGCAAGCGCACTGGCAATAACGGAGAAGAGCCGCCCGACGATGGCAACACCACCGGTTTCCTGCCGACACAGCCCTACAACACCGGCTGGATTCCCGCCACGCTCACCGCCTTCGACGGCGAACAAATCACGCTCATCGCGCCCGCCGGAGGCGACCCGATCCCTGTCTGCCAGTGGCAAAAGTCTCCCGACAATGGCGCATCGTGGCGTGTGATCCCGGGAGCAACCGGAACAAAGTTCACCTTCACGGCAGGGGTTAGGTTTCACAATGGAGACAAAATCCGCCGTGTCGCCACCAACGGTCACCACACCGAAGCCGTCAGCAACGTCCTCACGCTCACCGTGGTTCCGACGCTCTTCACCGCGCCCGCAGCCATCGAGTTCGACGCATCGGGCAATCTCTACGTCGCCGACTCCGCGGCGCACGTCATTAGCAAAGTCACGCCCCGTCTCGCCGCCACCCACCTCGCAGGAGCTAACGGTGAAGGAGCATTGGCTGACGGCTTGGGAACAGGAGCCCGATTCCACGCGCCCGTCGCGCTCGCCCTCGACGCAACAGGCGCGTTGCTAGTCGCCGACAGTGGCAATGCAGCCGTCCGCAAAATCACCGCCGAAGGAAACGTCACCACCTTCGTCACCGGACTTTTTGAGCCGACCGGTGTCGAGACATCCCCCGATGGCTCCGTCTTCATATCCGACGCAAGCGCGCACAACATTTGGCAGGTCATGCCCGGCGGCACGCAACCCGCCGGCTTCGCAGGACTCGCGGGAGCCCCGGGATTCGCCGACGCCACCGGCTCGAGCGCACGCTTCCGCAACCCCTCCCACCTGCACGTCGATGACGCCGGTGATCTCTACATCGCCGACACCGGCAACCACCTCATTCGCACGATCGCGGCGGACGGCGCCATAATCACATGGGCGGGAGCGCCGGGCGTTTCCGGCACGACCGACTACAATCCGATCGTCGACGCCCGCTTCAACCACCCCGGCGGCATTACCTCTGACAACGACGGAAACCTCTACATTGCCGACACTGCAAACTCCACCATCCGCAAAATCAGGAATGGAATCGAGGTCACTACCATCGCCGGCAAGCCCGGCGTCACCGGCTTCACAAACGGCGTCGGGCGCAACGCATTGTTCAACCAGCCCTCGGACATCGCATACGATGGAACCGGCAGCCTCTATGTGGCTGACACCGGCAACTCTGTCATTCGAAAAATCGCGCTCGCCACCGGCGAAGTGACAACGCTGGCCATTTACAACGCCAGCGGTGAACCACCTCCGCCGACCACCTACGTGCTGGACGTCAGACTTGGCCACGGCTCCGGAAATTATGCGGCGGGGGACGCGGTGACGCTCACCGCTTACAATCCGCCCAAAGGCGGCTCTTTCGACTGCTGGATGAGCACGGCCGGAGGAGTGTTCACCGACGCCAAGTCCGCAACCACGACATTCACCATGCCACCAAACGCGACTAGCATTTATGCATTCTACAATTCAGCGGGCACGGGAGCGGGAACAGGCTCGGGCAACGACATCGCTGTCACAAATCGCAATGCCGCCGGCGGCGGTGCGCACTCGCCCAGTTTCCTTGCCTCGCTTGCCGCGCTGATCGTCCTGCGCATGCTGTTCGGAAAAAACAAATGAGCACGCGCTGTCTTGCGCTCATCGGAAGATTTCGCATCTAATCGGCCGCGAATGACCGAGACTTTCCTCACAGACCGCGCCTGGCTCTGGCTGGCGGCCGCTCTTTACCTGGGCGGCTTTTTGTTCGGCGTGGTCCCGCTCATCCGGCGCGGGCGTCATTCGAACCGCCTCGCGTTTTTTATCATGCTCGCGGGGTTCGCCGCGCAAACCCTCGGACTGTATCTGCGCGGAAAAGCAATCAGCGGCTGTCCCATCGGCAACACGTTTGAGATTTTGCAATTCACCACATGGTCGGCGGTCGCCCTGTATTTTGTCGTCGGCGCGGTTTTTCGGTTAAGTCTGCTCGGGTTTTTCACATCCGCGTTTGCCGCCGCGCTCAGCCTCGTTTCGCTCGCGGTTCCGGCGTGGGACGCGGTTCGCCGCGCGTCCGCGTCCGGCGGCAACGCGTGGGTCGAGTTTCACGCCGCGCTCGCGCTTTTTAGCTACGGCGTTTTCGGACTGCTCGCGCTCACATCCGCCATGTATCTGCTTCAGTGGTTTAGCATCAAACGCCGGCGGATGGACGGCATTTTTTCGCTCCTGCCGCCGATGCAGGCGCTTGATCAAATCAACCTGCGCCTGCTCACGACCGGGGTCGTTTTGCTCGGCGCGTCGCTCGCCGTCGCGATCATCCACTGGCAGCGCACCGCGGGCCACGCCATAAATTCCGCCATGCTGTTTCTCGGCGCGATCTGGTTTCTTTACGCGGTGGCTCTCTCATTCCGCCGCGCAAACATCGTGCCCGCCCGCCGTCTCGCGTGGGTTTGCATCGCGCTTTTTACCGTGGCGATTGCCACGCTCGGCGTCATCGACGCGCACCGCCTGCCATGAGCGCGCACGAAACAGGAGTCTTTTTTTATCTCGGCGCGAACCACCACGCCGCGCCTCTCGCGCTGCGGGAAAAACTCGCGCTCACCGAGGACAAGCTGCCCGCGTTCCAAGCGCGCCTCGCCGCCATCGACGGCCTGCGCGGAACCGTCGTGCTGAACACCTGCAACCGCGTCGAAATCTACGGCCTCGCCAACGCACCCGAAATCATCGCGCGCATCGAGGCGGAGTTTTGCGCATTGCAAGATTTTCCACCGGAGACGTTTCGCGATGTCCGCCAGCATGCGACGGGACGCGACGCCATCCAGCATCTCCTCGAAGTGGCCTCGGGGCTCGACTCGCAGATGCTCGGCGAAACCGAAATCCTCGGGCAGGTGAAGGACGCCTACGCCGACGCGCTGACGCGCCGCGCGACAGGCCCCGCGCTCAACCGCATTTTTCAAAAAACATTCCAATACGCAAAACACGTCCGCACCAGCACCGCGATCACCGCCGGCCAGGTCAGCATCGCCAATGTCGCCGTCGATCTCGCGCAAAAGATTTTCGAAGAGCTTGGGCGCACGCGCATCCTCCTGCTCGGCGCGGGAGACATCAGCGAAAAAACCGCGCGCGCGTTCCAGAGCCGCGGCGCGAGCGCCCTCACCGTGGCCAGCCGGACGTTTGAGCGCGCCATGGCGCTTGCAAGCGATCTCGGCGCCACCGCCCTGCCCTTCGGGCACGTCCCCGCGCACCTTGCCGATTATGACGTTGTTGTCTGCTCGACCGCCGCGCCCGAGGCCGTGATCCGCCGCGACGACGCCGAGGCCGCCATGCGCCGCCGCCGCGCGCAGCCGCTTTTTTTCATCGACCTGGCCATGCCGCGCGATGTCGAGCCATCCGTCGCCGACATCGAAAATGTTTTTGTCTACAACCTCGACGACCTCGCGCGCATCGCCGAAAAAAACCGCGCCGCCCGTGAAAACGAGGTCGTTCGCGCGCGCGAAATTTTGCGCGAAAAATCCGCCATGCTTTGGAGTCAGATCGCCCCGGAGTCGCCAAGCCCCGGCCCGTCTCGGCGCGGCGACGCATCCTGAAGGATTGACAGCGCCCCGCCGCGGGCAAAACTCCGCCGCGTCTAGTGACACGGGGTGCTTCCGCCCGAGGGAAGCTGAGAACAAACCCGTCGAACCTGATCCGGTTAATACCGGCGAAGGGAATCGTCACAGCCGCGCCGGGCGCGCCAGCACCGGGACGGCGGGCCGGTTCAGTCGCCGCGAAAAAACCGCGTTGAACCAAATCTCGCAAACATGGCCCAAAACAAACCAACAGTCACCGTCGACGACATCGTCCGCGTGCTCGAAACGCTCCGCGAGCGACGCCCGCTCGTGCATTGCATGACCAACGAGGTCGTCAAGGACATCACCGCAAACATACTCCTCGCCATCGGCGCGTCGCCCGCGATGGTCGAGCACGCGGAGGAGGCCGCCGAGTTCGCGGCGATCGCCGACGCGCTCCTCATCAACGTCGGCACGCTCGGCACCGCGCAAATGGAGGCGATGCGCGCCGCGATCGCCGCCGCCACGCTTGCCGGAAAACCGTGGGTGCTTGATCCCGTCGCAGTCGGCGCGATCAGCCTGCGCACGCGTTTTTCCCGCGAGATTCTTGCGCAACGCCCCGCGCTCATTCGCGGCAACGCATCCGAAATCATCGCGCTCGCGGGCCGAGCTGGAAAAGGCCGCGGCGCGGACAGCGGCGACAGCGCCGAGCACGCGCTCGATGCCGCGGCTCAACTCGTCGCGCAGACTGGAAACGCCGTTCTTGTCACCGGTTCCGTTGATTACGCGCTTGATGCCGCGCGCACGCTCGCCTGCGCCAACGGCCATCCGCTTCTCACGCGCGTGACCGGAGTCGGGTGCGCGCAAGGCTCGCTTGCCGCGGCGTGCGTCGCCGTCGCGCCGGCCAAGATTCATGGTGCCGCGGCCGCCGCCGTGTTCATGGCGATCGCGGGCGAGCTCGCCGCCGCGCGCGCGCCGCGCCCCGGAAGTTTTCGCACCGCGCTCATCGACGAACTCGACCGGCTCGACGCCGACACCATTCGCAAATACGCAAAAATCGAAAACAGAGGATAGAAGCCTGAGTGCCAGAATCCATCTTCCACCATTCACTCCTCACTACTCGCCACCCATCCCTCTTCATCTCCTGACTCCTGTATTCTGACTCCTGACTCCTTTTCCCTCATGAAACAACCCGATTACACACTCTACATGGTCACCGACATGCCGTCGGTTTATAAAAAGGGATTCCTCGAATCCATCGAAGCCGCCGTCGCGGGCGGCGTCTCCATCGTGCAATACCGCACCGATGGCGGCACGAAACACGAGCTTTACGAAAACGGCATGGCCGTGCGCGACCTGCTCAAGCGCCTCGGCGTGCCGCTCATCATCAACGACCATGTCGATCTCGCGCTCGCGCTCGATGCCGACGGCGTGCACATCGGCCAGGGCGATCTGCCCGCGCCCGTTGTCCGCCGGCTAATCGGCAAAGACAAGCTGCTCGGCCTCTCCACATCCAATCGCGAACAGGTCCTCGCGGTTGACAAGACCGTCGTCGATTACATCGGCATCGGCCCCGTTTTCCCGACGCAATCCAAGCGCAACGCCCCGCCCGCAATCGGTGCCGCCGGACTCGCCGAGCTCGTCCCTCTCTCGCCCGTGCCCATGGTTGGAATCGGCGGCATCACTGCGGAAAGCGCGCCCGCCATTTATGCGACCGGCGTGACCGGCATCGCCATTGTCTCGGCGATTTCGTATGCGGATGATCCCCGCGCCGCGGCCGCGGCGCTTCTGGCTGCGAAAAAATGACACATGGTAGGGCGAACCCTCCGGGTGAGCCGTCCACAATCCCGGCTCACCCGGAGGGTTCGCCCTACCCAAAAATTTCACAACAAAACGATCACCATGATTCCTAACGTCCTCACAATCGCAACCACCGACCCGTCGGGCGGCGCCGGCGTGCTCGCCGACTTGAAGGCATTTTCCGCAAACGGCGCCTACGGCATGGGCGTGCTCGCCGCGCTCACGGCGCAAAACACGCAAACCGTCACCGGCATTTATCCAATCCCGCTTGATTTTATCACGCGGCAAATCGACACGCTGTATGCCGACGTGCGCGTTGACTCGGTGAAAATCGGCATGCTCGGCACCGCCGAAATCACGCGCCGCGTCGCCGCCGACCTTCGCCGCCACAACGCGAAACGCATCGTCATCGATCCCGTCATGGTGTCCAAAAGCAAACACCAGTTGCTCGCCCATGACGCCATCGAGTCGCTCCGCGGCGAACTCTTCCCCCTCGCCGAAATCATCACGCCCAACATCCCCGAAACCGAGGTGCTCCTCGGCTGCGCACCGATAAAAAACCTCGACGACATGCGCAAAGCCGCGCGCGCCCTGCGCGAGCTCGGCCCGCGCATTGTCATGGTAAAAGGCGGTCATCTCGACGGTGCCGAAAGCATCGACATCGTTGATGACGGCGTCACGCAAACCGAGCTCCGCGCCCCGCGCATCGCCACAAAAAACACGCACGGCACCGGCTGCACGCTCTCCGCCGCGATCGCCGCCCAGCTTCCGCAGTGCGCCACGCCGCTCGACGCGATCCGCGCCGCCAAAGCCTACCTCACACGCGCCATCGAAACCTCCGGCGCGCTCGACGTCGGCTCCGGCCACGGCCCGACGCACCATTTTTGGAACCTGTGGAAGTAGATGCGCGGCATCGCTTGTGACGCCCGGCATAATGCGCGCGATTTAACGCGGGGCGTTTATTGCGCCTTGCCCGCGCGCGGTCTTCGCATTTTCCTCGGAGACAAAGATGAAGCCGTCGAAAAAGAATCCCAAATCATCCAAAAAGAAAACGTGCATTGGAGTTCTCACCGCCGGGGGCGACAGTCCCGGCCTCAACGCGGCCATCCGCGCCATCGGCAAAACCGCCATCGGCAAAGGCTGGAACGTCATCGGATTTCGCGACGGATTCCTCGGCATGCTTGAGGATCGCTGGGTCGAGTTAAAAAAGGAGGACCTTGCCAACATCCTCACCGTCGGCGGCACGGTGCTCGGCACGAGCCGGCTCAAGCCCCACCGCATGGGAACGCCAAAAGGCCCCGTCGATGTGCGCGACAAACTCGTGGCCACCTACAAGCGCCACAAGCTCACCGCGCTCGTTTGCATCGGCGGCGGCGGCACGCATAAAAACGCGCTCAAGCTCGCCGAAAAAGGCCTCAACATTGTCACGCTGCCAAAGACAATCGACAACGACGTCGCGCACACCGACTCCACCATCGGCTTCGCCACCGCGCTTGAAATCGCAACCGACGCCATCGACCGCCTGCACAGCACCGCGCACAGCCACCACCGCATCATCCTCGCCGAAATCATGGGACACCGCGCCGGCTGGCTCGCCATGGGCGCCGGGCTCGCGGGCGGCGCGGACGTGATCCTCGTTCCCGAAATCCCCTACGATGTGAACAAAATCGCCGCGGCCATCAAACGCCGCGTCGCGCGGGGCACGAAGTTCAGCATCGTGGCCGTCGCCGAGGGCGCGCGCTCCATCGAGGACACGCGGGCCTACGAAGCCGCGCGCCAGGCAGGCAAAAGCGCGACCAACGCCGCGCAAAAACGCATCGCCAAAACCGTGATCGCCAAGCTCGACGCCGATCACGAGGACAACATCTTTCGCCTCGCCCGCCAGCTCAACACGCTCACCGGCCTCGACTCGCGCGTATCCATTCTTGGTTACATCCAGCGCGGGGGCACGCCCTCCCACCGCGACCGGCTCCTCGGCACCCGCCTCGGCACGACCTGCGTGGAAAGGATCGCCGACGGCAAGTTTGGCATCATGGTCGGGGTTGACGGCGACCGCATCACGACAACCCCGATTTCTAAAGTCGCCGGAAACCTGAAAACACTCCCGCTCGACCATCCGCTGATCCGCTCCGCGCGGCACCTTGGGACAAACTTGGGCGATTAAATTTGCGATGCAAACATCCCGCCGCCCCCAACCTTGCGGAACGCCGCTCGATTAACCATGTCAGCAACGCGCATGAAAAACGCCATTTCCGTTCTCACCATTCTCGTTGCCGCGCTCGTGATGGCGGGATGCAGCACCGTGGACAGTCGCATAAAGGAAAAACAGCCTGTCTTCGATTCGCTGACGCCAACCGAACAGGCGAACGTCAGGCAGGGCATCATTGAGGTCGGCTACACGCCCGACATGGTTTACATGGCGATGGGCAAGGCCG
Organism: Ereboglobus sp. PH5-10; assembly: GCF_029504735.1. Classification (GTDB taxonomy): domain Bacteria; phylum Verrucomicrobiota; class Verrucomicrobiia; order Opitutales; family Opitutaceae; genus Ereboglobus. Next base: position 39,482 of record NZ_JAQFIP010000003.1, read on the forward strand.
ACAAAGTGACAAGCCGCGCCACGGCCAAAGGCACCGTGACCACGTGGATATACAACCAATATTACAAGGAATACATGGGCCGCCGTTTCGTCGGTCACCGTCGCGACATGTATTATGATTCGCGGGCAAAAGTCTGGCGCGTGTATTACACACCGGTGTCCGAGGCGGTTTATCGCGACCGCATGGAGGAAATCGGTCGCATCGTTTTCCGCGACGGCAAGGTCGAGTCAATCGAACAAGTGCAATAAACGGGCGCCCCGGGCGAACACCAAGGCGGACGCGGCAAATTCGTGATTGCCCTCCCCGTCCGCCGCCCTTGAATGCGAGACCGTTCCCCTTTGGTTTTCGCGGGCATAGTATATCGGCTATTATGCGTGCTTCCCAAGCATGAGAGGAGGGTTCGATTCCCTCTGCCCGCACCAATGGCTCTGATTGCCGGCTGGCTCCGGCGAGCCCCCTTGCAGTCCAAATCATGAAAAATATTTTTTGCCGTCTTTTCCTCATACAACAACTTTTTGCATGGTTCGGCGCCGTGCTGGCGCTGGGAGCCGCGCAAGAGCGGGACAAGCGCCCCAACATCTTTTTCTTTTTTGCCGACGACTGGGGGCGCTACGCGGGCGTCTACAAGGAAAACCCCGTCAACCAGCTCGTGAACACGCCCGCAATCGACCGGGTGGGACTCGAAGGCGTGCGATTCACCAACGCGCATGTCAACGCGCCCAGTTGCACGCCGAGCCGCAGCGCGCTGTTCTCGGGCCAATATTTTTACCGCACCGGACGCGGCGCGATCCTGCGCCCCGCCATCTGGGACGAGTCGATTCCGACCTTCCCGCTGCTGCTCGAAAAATCCGGCTATTTTATCGGCCACACTTACAAGGCGTGGGGACCGGGAGTGCCGGCAAACGCGCCGTTCGGGGCCAAGCGCACGCAGTTCACCGGCGCGGGCAATCGTTTCAACAGGTTTTCCCAAAACGTCACCAAGCTCGTCGCAAAAGGCGCGAACCTCGACGACGCCAAGGAGCGGATATACAAGGAGTGCATCGACAACTTCGAGGCGTTTCTCGCCAGGCGGCGCGCCACGCCGGAGGACGCGACAAAACCGTTTTGTTATTACTTCGGCCCCACAAACACGCACCGAGCATGGGAAAAAGGCTCGGGCAAGGCGCTCTGGAATCTCGACCCCGAAAAACTGAAGGGGCGCATGCCCAAATTCCTGCCCGACGTGCCCGAGGTGAGGCAGGATTTTTGCGATTATCTCGGCGAAGTGCTCGCGCTCGATGCCGTGCTCGAACGGTTCATCGCCAAGCTTGAGGCAATGGGCGAGCTCGACAACACGGTCATCGTCCTGAGCGGCGATCATGGCATCCCCGGTTTTCCGCGGGCGAAGTGCAACCTCTACAACATCGGCACCGAAGTCGCGCTGCTCGTGCGCTGGGGCGACAAGGTCAAGGGCGGCCGCGCGGTGGACGACTTCATCAACCTGATGGACCTCGCGCCCACGTTTCTGGAAATCGGCGGGGAAAAACCGCCCGCCTGCATGACGGGCCGCAGCATCCTGCCGCTGCTGCTCTCCGACAAAAACGGACAGGTTGATCCGGCACGCGATTACGTCATCACCGGCCGCGAAAGGCACGTCGAACGCGCGCGCGCCGACCTCACCCCGTATCCGCAACGCGCCATCCGCACGAAGGACTTTTTGTATATCCGCAACTTCAAGCCCGAACGCTGGCCCGCAGGCGATCCTTACGCTTGGAACGCCAAAAAACTGCCCGAAAATTTTGCCGAAAAAAGCCGGGACTCCCGTTACGCGTTTGCCGACATGGACGCGAGCCCGACAAAAACCTGGCTCATGCTTCACGGCGCCAAGCCGGAGTGGATTGTGCACTGGAAATACGCCTTCGGCAAACGCCCCGCCGAGGAGCTCTATGATTTGCGCACCGACCCCGACTGCCTCGTCAACGTCGCGACCGACGCGGATTACGACAAGCGGCGCCAAACGCTCGCCGCCCGCATGATGGAGGTGCTTGCGCAAACCAACGACCCGCGCGCGACAAACGGCGGCGGCATGTTCGAAAACCCGCCCTTTGCCGGACCGGGAACGGAAGAAATCAGAAAGCCCCGGTGACAAAAATCGAAAAGGCCGGCGCGCAAAAACTGCGGAGCGCGGAACGCTCGCGGCACAAAACGCATCGTGTGAATAACAATGGCTTCCCTCATGCCGCGACTTGCGCACGTTTGATGGCGCAATGACTTTCCTGTTCTGGCTCAAAAAAATCATCGGGCTCTTTTTCATGCCGCTGCAGTTCGCGCTTATTATCGGCGTGATCGGCGTGGTGTTCATCTGGCTTCGCAAACGCGAGAAGCTCGCGCGCATCGGGCGCGTCATGATCACACTCGCCGTGCTCGTGCTCCTGCTTGCTTCAAACCGCGGCGTTGCCATCCGGCTTGCGCGTCCGCTTGAGTCCGCCTACGCGCCGATACCGGAGTTAAAATCGGCGTTTGATCCGGCGAATCCCGCCGTGCCCGCCCGGCTCGCCGCGTGCAAATACGTGCTCGTGCTCGGCAGCGGCCATGCCGACGACCCCGCGCGCTCCCGCATCAACCAGCTCAGCAATTCCGGGCGCGCGCGGCTTGCCGAGGCGTTGCGAATCCTCCGCGTGCTGCCACCCGACACGAAGTTGATCGTCTCCGGTTATCATCTGCGCGGCCCTTCGCACGCGCAAGTCAGCGCCGAGGCCGCCGAATCGCTCGGCATCGATCCCGGGCGCATCATTCGCATGGACGAAGCACGCGACACCGATGACGAAATCCGCACAGCCGTCGAAATCGCAAACGGCGCGCCGGTCGCGCTGGTCACGTCCGCCTGGCACATGCCCCGCGCGATGCACATGTGCGGACATCACAAACTCGACGCCCTCGCCTGCCCCGCCGACTATCTGCTTCCCTCAAGCGACAGCGAAGGCGCGCTGGCATGGTTTCGTTTCGAGCTCGGCGCGTTTGAATGCAGCAGCAAGGCGATCCGCGAACGCATCGGGCGTCTGTTTTTGTTGAAAAACTCGATTCTCTAAAAAAAACGCGCCGCGCTACTTTTTCTTCCGTCCCGCGAAAAACGACAGGTAGATGCCCACGGCGGCGATGAGGATCAGCCACCAGAAATAACGCAGCTCGCGCGCGGCAAGGCTGGCGAAGGCGAGCACGCGCGGGAAAATGAGGCACAGGGCGATCGCAACGAGGATCGTGACTGCGATGAGAATTCTTTTGCGTGTTTCGGGTGTCATTGTCCGGCGAATGCGAGGGGAAAACAATCTTGTGCGTCAGTCGCGAGAAAGCTCCTCCGAGCGCGCGGTGGCGGCGAGGACAGTCTCCTTGATGATGCCGCGGAAATCGCGCGCGGCCATGCGCTGCAACCCGGCATAAGTGGTGCCGTTGGGCGAGGTGACTTGATCGCGCAGCGTCTCGGCGTCCTCGCTGCTCTGCGCGAGCAGTTTCGCGGAGCCGAGAAGCGTTTCGATGGCGAGCTGTTTGGCGGAGTCGCGTTCGAGTCCCGCGGCAACCCCCGCATCGCGAAGCGCGGCGGCGAATTCAAAGACATACGCCGGGCCGCTTCCGCTCAGGCCGGTGACCGCGTCGAGTTGCGCCTCCCCAACCGCGACGACGCGGCCAAGCGAGCCAAGCACCTGGTCGATGTTCGCGCGGTCGGTTTCGGCGAGTGGCGAGAGCGACGCCCACGCGGTGACCCCGGCGCCGATTTGGCCGGGCGTGTTGGGCATGGCGCGAACAATGTTGCGCGCATTGGGAAATGTTTGCGCGAGGCGCGCGAGGCGCTTGCCCGCGAGGATCGAGATGATGAGCTTGCCGCGGGTGAGCCCGGCGAGGCTGGCATCGAGCTGGGCGAGCTGCTGCGGTTTGCAGGCAAGAACAACAGTGCCGGCTCCGGCGAGCAGTGTTTCGAGATTGTTGGTCGCGGCGATTCCGGTGCGCGCGGCGAGATCGGCCGCGGTCGTGTCGGTCGCGCTGCCGAGGCACGCGATTTGCGCGGGAGTGCGCGCCCCTTTGTTGATGAGCCCGGTGACAATCGCCGAAGCCATGCGGCCCGCGCCGAGAAATGAAATGTGGTTCATGAGCGTTGGTTTATTTTGGCAGCAGAAAGACGGGGCGCGAATTTTCGATTTTGGATTCTCGATTTTGGATTGCGCGCTACCGCGCGGTTGCGAATGCGAAAATGGAGCGGTAGCTCCCAATCCAAAATCGAGAATCCAAAATCGAAAATTTCTTCATCGTCTCAGTTCCGCGCCCTGGAAGTGGACGTGTATGTGGTGCACTTTTTTCACGCGGTTTTTAATTATGCCGGTGGCAAAGTCCACGCTCTCGGGCACCTCGATGCGGCGAAGATCCACGACGGCGTGGTAGCCGCGTTCCGAAAAAGTGTCGATGAGCATCGCAAGGGCGAGGGGATCATCGAACAGCGGGTCTTCGCTGTTGATGTCGGCGCGCCCGGAAATGGCGTGGCGGATGACGATGGGCATCAGTTTCTTTTCGATAAAACTGACGACGCGCTCGAAAAGCCCGGCGTGCTCGGTTTCGTAGGAGTCGAGGCGTTTGACGAGATCCTGGCGCGCGTGGACGATGATATCGCTGGCGAGCGGCAGGGTGCGCACGCGGTCATAGGTGCGCGGGTCGAGCTCGAGCGAGCTTTGGTAGCGGAGCTCGGCGAGGATTTTTTCATCAACCTCGGCAATGCTGCCCTCGGAGATAACGAAGTGGTAGTTGAAGTTTTCCTTGAGCGACTGGAGCGCCGCCCAGGTTTGCTCCTTGAACACACGGTAGCGATGTCGCGCGAGGGGCACGTCGAAATCGGTCGAGCGTTCCTCGAGCAACTCGCCGATGCCTGTGCGGCGAACCTCCTCGTTGTGCTGGAGAATTTCGCGTCCGCGCTGAAGCTGGCGCTCGACGCTGGTTTTCTCGTCAACGAAAAGCACCATGATGTGGATGGTGGGCTTGCGAAAATGCGCATGGAGCGGGGTGTCGAAAAATTCCGCGCGGAGCTGGTCCATTTTGGCGACAAGCATTTTCATGCACTCGACCTGGACCTGCGTGCGCGGAAATCCGTCGAGGATGACACCGTCGGCGTATTCGGGCTTGAGGAGTTCGCGCATGAGCAAACCGACAACCTCGCGGTCGCCGACCATGTTGCCGGATTCCTTGATGCGCCTGGCCTCGGGAGAGGCGAGGAGCGAACTCATGACGATGGGTTCGCAGGTGAAGCCGCGTGTTTTTTGGATGAAGTTGGCGTGAGTGCCCTTGCCGGAGCCGGGCGCGCCGCCGAGCAGGAGCAGTTCCTTGGGAAAGCGGAGGCTTTCGCGCCCGCGTTCCTGCTCGAGGTCATGCCACACGGCGTCGAAAATGATTTGCGCGTCCTTGATTTCGAGATCGTTTGTGGTGTTGGCGCGCGGAGCGGTCGCGGCGGCGCTTTTTTTGCCGCCTGCGTCCGGGTTGTTTTGATCGGGAACGGGTTTCATGGGAAGAAAACGAGCGGGGGTGGATCAATACACCTTCTCTTCGAGCAGCGCGAAGAGCTCGGCCTCGGTGATGCGGGTTTGCTGCATCGTGTCGCGGTCGCGAAGGGTGAAGGTGCCGTCCTTTTCGATTGTGTCGAAGTCGATCGTCACGCACCAGGGCGTGCCGATTTCGTCCTGGCGACGGTAGCGGCGGCCGATGGCGCCGGACTCGTCGTAGAAGGCGGTGTATTTGCGTTTGATCTTCTTGTAGAGTTCCTGCGCGCGACCGACGAGCGCCTCCTTGTTTTTGAGGAGCGGGAGCACCGCCACCTTCACCGGCGCGATGCGCGGCGAGAGGCGAAGCACGATGCGCGTCTCGGTGTTGCCCTTTTCATCGGTGACCTGTTCCTCGGCGTAGGCGGCGCAGAGCGCGGCGAGGAAAATGCGGTCGGTGCCCACGGCGGGCTCGATCACGTGCGGCACGAATTTCTTTTTCGTGGCCTCGTCGAAAATTTCCTGCGGCTTGCCGCTGGCCTCGGCGTGTTGCGTGAGGTCGTAGTTGCCGCGCGCGGCGATGCCCCAGAGTTCCTGCACGCCGAAGGGATACTTGAACATGATGTCCGTCGTGCCTTTTGAGTAGAACGAAAGCTTGGCCTTCGGGTGGTCGTAGAGCGAGAGGTGCGAATCGGGCAGGCCGATGGAAATGAGCCACTGGCGGCACCATTCAATCCAGTCCTTGTGGCACTGCGCCCAGTCGGCGTCCTCGTGGATGAAGTATTCCATCTCCATCTGCTCAAACTCGCGCGAGCGGAAGATGAAGTTGCGCGGCGTGATTTCGTTGCGAAACGACTTGCCGACTTGCGCGATGCCGAAGGGCAGTTTCACGCGGCCGGTGTCCACGACGTTCTTAAAATCGACGAACATGCCCTGCGCGGTTTCGGGGCGCAGGTAGGCGACGGCGGACGCGTCGCGGAGCGCGCCGACGTAGGTTTCGAACATCATGTTGAACGCGCGCGGCGGCGTGAGGCTGCCGGGCTCGCCGGTGGCGGGCGACGGGATGAGCGGAATCTCGTCGGGCTGCGCCTCGGTGAGGTCCTTGGGTTGCACGGGCGCGAGCTCGCCCTGGATCGCCTTCTTGCGCTTGAGCGTTTCGGCGGCGGACTGAAGCTCGGCGGCGGTGTTTTCGCCCTCGAGCGCGGAAACGTAGCCGACCGTCTTGCCATCGACGACGACGGGCGAGAAAAAGAGCTGGTCGGCGCGGTAGCGTTGTTTGCTGGCCTTGCAATCGACGAGCGGGTCGGTGAAGCCGGCGATGTGGCCCGAGGCCTCCCAAACTTTCGGGTGCATGATGATCGACGACTCGATGCCGACGATGTCGTCGCGGCGGCGCACCATATCGTTCCACCAGCAGTCGCGGATGTTTTTCTTCATCTCGGAGCCGAGCGGGCCGTAGTCAAAAAAGCCGTTGAGGCCGCCGTAGATTTCGGACGACTGGAAAATGAAACCGCGGCGCTTGCAGAGCGCGACAATGGTTTCCATGGAGACTTCGGCGGGTGTGGACTGCGTTGACATAAGTGTGTTGTGAATGGCGGTGGATGAAAAATAAAAACGACAAACAAAACGCACGCGGGGCGCGCGGTCAATGACGGGTTGCCGCGATTGCGCCGGCATCACATCCGCCATTTTGCGCGATTGGCCCCCTTGCGCGGCTCCCAACGCCTCTCATTTGCAATGCGAGATAAAGTTCTTGCTGCCGCGGCGGGGCGCACATTGTCTTTCGTGACGCCCAAAAACAATGGCTTACTCAGATCCAGTCAAGGAGAGCGCACCGCTGCCCGCGTTTCTACAAACGCTTAACCTGCGCAAGGCTCTCATACTCCTCATCCTCGCACTCGTCGTCATCACGACCATCGCGGTCACTGCGTTCCTGCCCAAATGGTATCGCTCCAAGGCGTCCATTCGCGTGCTCAAAATCGGCGCGACCAGCGCCGTCTTCCAGGCGCAGAGCAACGACTACTACGACCCCTACTTCGTGCAGGACCAGCTGCGCACGATCAAATCCCCAAAAATCATCAACCCCGTCATCGAACGCCTCAAGCTCAACGAAAAACTCGCCGCCGTGCTCGAAATCCCCGGACCGCTCCCCGTTGATTTCACCTACGATTATCTCATCAAAAAACGCCTCGTCTCCGTCGAGTCGCCAAAAACATCCTCCATAGTGGAAATCACTATCGACTCCCGCGACCCGGCGCTCTCCGCCGCCATTGCCAATGAGATTGTCGGCGTCTACACCGAGGACCGCATCAACCTCGCCACTGCCGCGCAAAAAGCCGACCTCGCCGAGCTCAACAACCAGCTCGCCGCGCAGGAAAAAATCGTCATCGCCCAGCGCGACACCGTCGAACGCCTCCGCGCGGAACTCAGCATCTCCGGCATCGACCTCACCAATCCGCGCAACAACAGCATGGAAGTCGAGCGCCTCCGCCAGATGCAAAGCACGCTCGTCGCGCTCACCGTGGACGCCAACAGCCTCAAAACCCGCTACGAAAGCTTCCGCGACATTCCGCCCGACAAACGCCTCTCGCTCGTCAACGCGCAACTCATCGAGGACCCCGGCACCCAGCGCCTCCAGCAAATCTACCTCGAGGCCGAGCAAAACGTCACCAAACTTTCCGCCCGCCTCGGCGAAGCGCACCCCGAGATGATCGTCGCCAGCGAAAACCTCTCGAAAATCAAGACCCAGCTCGAGGCGCAACTCACCGGCTACGAGTTCACGCTCAAAAGCAAGGCCGAGGAAGCCGAGGCGCGCGTCGCCGAGCTCAAGAAACAACTCGAGGAAGCCAAGACGTCCCAAATTGAGAACGCCTCCAAGCGCATGCGCCCGTTCGAGGAAGCCATGCAAAAACTCGACGAGGCCACGCGACTCTACACCACCTTCAAGCTCACCCTCCGCCAGCGCGAAATCGACTACAACCAGCCCAAGCGCCCCGTCGAAATCCTCAGCAAGGCCGAGCCCAAGCCCGAGCCCGAGCGGCCCAGCTGGCCGATCAACATCACCTTCGCGATCCTTTTCGGCGTCGTGCTCGGCATCGGCACCGCGCTGCTGATCGACATGTTCGACGCCAGCTTCCGCAGCGTGGCCGACGTGGAACGCCGCCTCCAGCGCCCCGTGCTCGGCGTCATCCCCTCGTCGCTCACCGCGCGCAAGCCCGCCGAGGAGCCGCTCGACCCCGCGGAGGACGAACCCTTCCGCGTCCTGCAAACAAACATCACCCTCGCCCTGCGCAACAAACCCTCGCACGGCGCGCAAACGCTCGTGATGCTCTCCGCCGGCCCCGGCGAAGGCAAGTCGACCACGCTCCTCCGCCTCGCCCGCGCAATGGGCGCCGCCGGCGAACGCGTCCTCCTCATCGACGCCGACCTGCGCCGCCCCACGCAACACCGCCTCTTCAACGTCGCCAAAACCCCCGGACTCGCCGACCTGCTGCAAAGCAAGGTGACGCTCGACCAATGCCGCAGCCGCAACATCGCGCCCGGACTCGACTTCATCCCCAGCGGCACGATCAGCGGTTTCACGCTCAGCCTTTTCTACGCCGACCGCCTCAAGGAAATTCTGGCCGACCTGCGCACGCAATACGACCGCATCGTGTTCGACGCGCCGCCCATAATCGGCGTGAGCGATTCCGCCGTGATCACGAGCCTGATCGACCACGTGCTCCTGCTCATCCAATATCGCCGCAACCCGCTCAGCATGGTGCTCCGCGCGCAGCAAACCATCCTCGGACTCGACAAGGAAATCCTCGGCGTGGTGCTTAACCGCGTCCCGAAAAACGCCGGCGCGGACTATGCCTATTACAGCAAAAATTACGCGTATTACGGCTCAAAAAGCGCCCGCAGCCGCGACAAAACAGCGGGCGACACAATCAATTTTTCGGAAAAGAAATAACAGGGAGTTTCCTCTGTGAGATATTGGCAGGGCGAGCCGTTCACTATCCCGGCTCACCGGGACGGTTCGCCCTACCTTCAAATAACACCGCGTTTTTATGACTGGGTGTTTTTTTCTTTTAGCAACTCCCGACGCAGCCAGTCGAGCCCGGCAGTGATGGCGCGCTGGCGGAGGGCGAGCGGCGGACCGGGATAGGTCACGGTTTTGGCCCATGCGCCATTCGGTGAATACATGCCGATGTGAACCGGGCCGCCGTGTTCGTTGCCGGCGCGCGGATTGTATTCAAACCCTGTTATCGCGAGCGCGTAGTCGGCGCCCATGCGCTCGGCGGCGCCGGTCGCCATCGCGATGGCGCCCTCGTCACTCGCGCCGTTGTGCTGGAGCAACACCTCCTCCGGCACGTCGATGAGCTGCATTTTCGATTCGTGCGTGTGGCAGACGGCGGCGCCCGCAAAAAAATGATTCTGGTCGGGAATGTCGTTGAAGCAGTTTGCGAGCATTCCGCCGGTGGCGTCCTCCGCGATGGCCAGCAGCCTCTTGTTTGCGACAAGCAGGCGCGCCACGACCTGGGGCAGCTCATCGTGGCCGACGCACAACAAATTTTCGCCAAGCTGCGCGGCGCATTCGCACGCGATGTTTTCAAGCTGCGTGCGCGAAATCAAGCCGCCGGGCGAGCTGATGCGGCAATCCACCGCGCCGGGATGCGCGCAATACGCCACGCCCAGCCTCGCGGGATCGGACGCGCCGTGCCTGTCAAAGACGGGCTGCAATTTTGTTTCGAGAAGCGATTCGCCAACGCCGATTGTGCGCATTTGCACATACGCCTCCTCGCCCGCGATGAAACCGAGGCGCGCGAGGCGCGGCATCACCTGCTCGGTGAACATGGGGCGCAGCTCGTTTGGCGGGCCGGGCAGCATGCAAAGCACCTTGCCATCCTGCTCGACCCAGAGGCCGGGCGCGGTGCCGTTCGGATTGTGCAAAATCTCGGCGCGCTCGGGACGCTGCGCCTGCTTGAGATTGTTCGCCGTCATGCACATCCCGAAACGCTCGAATCGCTCGCGAAGGGCGCGCTCCACATTTTCGTCGTGCACGAGTTTTTGGCCGAGTTCCCGCGCGACGGCCTCGCGCGTGCGGTCGTCGCAAGTGGGTCCGAGCCCGCCGGTCGTGATGACCACGTCGGCCACGCGCCAGCTTTCGGCAAACTGACGCGCGATCGCGCCGGCGTCGTCGCCCAAGGTGATGTTGCGTTGCAGCATCACGCCGCGCCGGGCGAGTTGCGAACCGATGAATGTGCCGTGGCTGTTGCCAACCAAGCCGAGCAGCAATTCGTCGCCAAGGGTAAGAAGTTCAAAATGTCGCATGGAAAAGACTCAAACGAACATGCTAATCGCAAACGTGGAAATCTCAAATTGCAAAAGACGATTTTCCATTGGCAAACCCGGCCTCATTGAGGTTTGGATACTTGAGATTCGGAATTTCCCAAACAGATGCCATCAAACGCCACAGATAGCAACGAGCCCTTGGGCTTGAAGGGGAAGGTGCGCCGCCTTCCCAACAAGCCGGGCGTGTATCTGATGAAGGACCGGCTCGGGCGAATCCTTTACGTCGGCAAGGCAAAGAACCTGAAAAAGCGCGTCTCGTCGTATTTCACGCCCTCGCGCGCCGCGATGATCACACAGCCGAAAATCCGCGCGCTCATCGGCCTGATTGCCGACTTCGACACAATCGAGGTGAAATCCGAGCCCGAGGCGCTTCTGCTCGAGGGGCGCCTCATCAAACAGTGGAAGCCAAAATACAACACGGACTTCATTGACGACAAACGCTTCCTGCTCGTGCGAATCGACCCGCGCGAGGAGCTGCCGCGCATCCGCCTCACGCGCATCCGCAAGGACTCCGTTTCGCGCTACTTCGGCCCGTTCGCGCACTCGGGTCCGCTGCGAAAAACACTCGCGCAAATGCGCCGCCAGTTCGGCGTGCTGCTCTCCGACTCGTCACCGCAAAAACTCCCCGACGGGCGCTGGCGGCTCTACGACGACATCCGCCAGGAAATCTACGGCGAGCACGCCAACATCGTCACCGCCGATGAATACCGCGCCCGGGTTGACGCCGCGTGCGCGTTTCTCGAGGGCAAGTCGCGCGAATGGCTTGAAATCCTGCGCGGCGAAATGCTCGCCGCCGCCGAAAAACACAATTTCGAAAAGGCCGCCGAGTTGCGCGACATTGTGTTTGCGCTCGAAAAAACGCTCCAGCCCGCGCGTCGTTTCGAGCGCGAGCAAAGCGTGATCCACACCGACGCCGACGCGCTCGCCTCGCTGCAAAGCGCGCTCGAACTGCCCGCGCCGCCCGCGCACATGGAGTGTTTCGACATCTCGCACATTTCGGGCACGTTTGTCGTCGCCTCGTGCGTGCACTTCACAGACGGGCGTCCCGACAAAAACAACTACCGCCGTTTCCGCATAAAGAGTTTCATGGGCAACGACGACTTTCGCGCGATGGAGGAAGTCGTGGGCCGGCGTTACTCGCGACTGCACGGCGAGGACAAAGCGTTCCCGAATCTCATCGTGATCGACGGCGGCCGCGGCCAGGTTGCCGCCGCGCTGAAGGCGTTTGTCGCGATCGACGTCGAGCCGCCCGCAATCATCGGCCTCGCAAAAAAACACGAGACAATCATTTTTCCCGACACGCGGCCGCCGCTGAACCTGCCGCTCACGCATCCGGGGTTGCAGTTGCTGCAGCGTATGCGCGACGAGGCGCACCGTTTCGCCAACACCTACAACGCCGACTTGCGCTCAAAAAAAATCCGCGAAAGCGTGCTCGACGATTTCCCCGGAATGGGCGGGGTGCGCCGCGCCGCGCTCATGTCGCATTTCGGCGACATCGACAAACTGCGCGCCGCAAGCGTGGAGCGCATCACCGAAGTCGAGGGATTCGGCGAAAAGATGGCGGCGGACTTGTGGGCGTTTTTGCATCCGGATGGATGACCGGAGCGGCGTGCAAGAAAGCGCGGTGCGTTATTGCCTGTTCGCGGAACAGGGCGGGGTTTGCGCGCGGCGCGCCGTGCGCCAGCCTTCGCGGTGCTTGCGAATCCAGTCGAGCAATGCGCGCTCAAAACCGATGTCATAGCCGAGGCGCTCGGACTCGAGCCATTTGTGGCGCAGTATCTCCTCACGCTCCGCCAGAAATTCCTGATACAAAGAGGACCGTTTCACAAAATCTTGTGATCGCTCTGATCTGTTTGACTGGAGAGTTGTCATGACGAACCGGGCTGAAAATTAAAAATTGGACGAACGTGCCGCCGGCATCCCCGATCGGTTTTGCCGGGCGTTTGGTTAATTTCCAATGAATAATGCGACGGGCAATTTCACTTGCCAGAAAAATCGCGGCGAGGCGTCTTTTTTTACGAGACAGGCTCCGTGGGCGTCCGGCTTCGAACGTCCACGGAAACTCACAAAAAAACGCAGGGCGGCCTTGTGAAACCGCCCTGCCCCACCAACTTCTTTTTGGAATTATTCCAGTCCGGTCACTTGCACATCGCTTGGATATTCGACGCTGAACTTGAGCGGAACCTCGCGTTTTTCGCCGGGTTGAAGGTCGAGGCGCCACACGAGTTTGTTGTCCTCCTCGCGCGTCACTTCCTTGCCGGGTTTTTCGAGCGTGCCCACATCCTTCTCGGCGGGCGTGATGAGTTTCACGACGATCTTTTCGTTGCGCGAAAGCGGAAGCGCCTCCTTGAACACGACGCGCTCGGCGGTCTTTTTGTTGTTCGTGATCGTGACCATGAACTCGTAGGTCACGCGGCGGCCCTTGCCGGTCAGCCCGGTGTTTTCGGCGAAACGGTTCACAACGCGGCGCTTGATTGCCACGCCCTCGTCGGCGCCGAGCGAGACCTCGAACTTTTCAGTGGGCATCACCGACTTGAGCGACGAAGTGGAGACAAACGCGTTGTCGAGGAAGATGTTCGCCGGCCCTGCGAGGAACGGATACTCGGTCGAATTTGTGACGTAGGCGCTGAGGAACGCCGTCTCCTGCATCGCGGGTGTTGCCTGATACTGGAGTTTGGCGTCGAGTTTGTTGACCGTGATGCTGACTTTCTGCGGCGTGTTGTCGCTCGGGATGCTCGTGGCCGCGAGGATTTTGAATGTCGCGCTGGTGGTGGACGCGTCCACGCTCGCGGTGGCGATGGCGATGTCCTTTTCGGCCATTTCCTCTACGACCATTTCAGTTGTGGCGGCTGCATTGAAGACTTGGGCCTCGGCCATTTTCATCTGTTGCGGTGAGGCGTATCGCCTTTCCATCATTGCATCAAGTTTAACAGCAGGCCGCGGCACGAACACGTCGAGTATCCACGGGTTGAGGACGGGCGCGGCGCTGCCAAGCGAGGGGCGCGCGGTCGAGAGCGTGAGCGCGATGTCGTCCCAATCCTCGCCGGTCGCCTGGCGCACGATGCCGAAGTAAGTGAGTTCGACCGCGCGCTCGTCGGAGCGCATGCGCACATCGTAGGACGGCGACCAGCTGGCATTAGGCACGGTGTAGGCAACGCTGAGATCGAGCGAGCCGGCTTTCGCGGCGGCAACGCGCACCGTGACAGTCTTGTAGCTTTTATTGTCGGGGCGCGCGCCGCGCATGATCATGTTTAATTGCGCGCGGAGCGTGCCGAGCTTCTTGTTTGTCTCGGCGATTTCGAGGTCGAGCGCCTGCGTGTCGGCCGCGAGTTTTTCGCGTTTCTCGCCGGAAAATTCCATGAGCTTTTGCAGGTTTTCCAACGACGGGGGCGGCGCGTCGGAACCGCTCGGCGGCGAGGCGACGATCACGCCCTCAATGCGGTCGAGCAGCTTGGCCTGCTGCTTGAGGACGGCGCCGCGGTCGTTGAGCTTGCGCATGGCCTGCTCGATGCCGGCGATCTCCTCCTGGAGTGCGTTGACTCGCGGCAGGTCAACCTCGGCGGCGTTGCTCGTGTAGGTAACGCGCGTGGAAACATCGAGGATGGTGGCCTCGGCCGTGCCGCGTCCGTTGACTTGCACGGAGGCGTCGACAAGCGACGCGGGCAGTTTTTCGAGGATGATGTGCGATTCGCCCGCCGGCAGCTCGATGCGCGCGGCGCGCGTGACGATGGCGCGGTCGGTGTAAACGGTGGCGGCGGTGATTTTTGATTGGGTGGGTGTTGGATTTGTCATGGGTTTTGAAAAGGCGCTTGTGGCGGCGAGCGTCAGGCCGAGCGCGAGTGTGATTGCGCCGGCGGAAACGCGTTTGCGGGATGGTGGTGTGGTGCGGGTTGTTTTCATGTTGGTGATGTTGATAAGCGGTTCGGGTTTTGCCTAAAAGTGTGCGCGCAGAATATCGGAAACCGGCGGAGGGATTGTCAGCGGGGCGTCAGCCATTTGTAAGGAAAATGTCATGCGTTTGGAAAATATCCCCTCGGTTCCAAAATGTATTTATGAACACGGATGAGCCCTTGAGGTCTCACGCTGCAATCTTCACACTTGTTGTTTCACATGAAAACCCGCCCACTCGCACCACTTGCAGCGTTTCTTATCGCCGCGTTCGCGTCACTTCACGCGCACGCCCAGACCGCCTCGGCCACATTTCATCCGTCGCTGCTTGAAAGTCTTTCCGCGTCCCACTCGTATTCGGGGAAATCCGGCTACAAACACAACGAGACTTCAGGAGAGACGTCGGTCAATAATTTCAGCCTGAGCGCGTCGGGGCGCCTGGCGCTCGGCAAGGCGACGTTCCTCGGGTTCGGCGCCGCGTTCTCAATAAACGAAATCGACTCCGACGACTCCGTGCCCGCGCCGGAGCGCCTCGGCACGATCACCGTGAACGCCGGCATCACGCAGGTGTTCTCTGAAAAATGGCGCGGGGCAATTTTTGCGCGCCCGGGATACTACGGCGATTTTGAGCACTACACATGGCGCACAATCAATGTGCCCGTGATGGCAATCGCCAACTACACCCAGTCCAACGGCACGATGTGGTCTTTTGGCGTGAGCGTGAATCCGTTCGGCGAATATAAAGTGATGCCGGTGGTGAGCATGCGGTGCGCGCTTGCCGAGGACTGGTCGCTCAATCTCGGGTTTCCGCGCGTCGGCGTGATGTGGCAGGCGACGAAGGCGCTCGAACTCGGTCTCGGCGCCACCATGCAAGGCGGCGGTTATCGCACCACAAAAGCCCCGGGAAAAACCAACCGCGCCGACCTGGCCAACACTTACGTGAACTATCGCGAAATACGCGCCGGCGTGAACGCCTCGTATAAAGTCGCCCGCCGCGTGAGCCTGTCACTCGAAGCCGGTTGGATGGTCGACCGGCGTTTTGATTATCACGACATTGATTACGAGCTAAAGGGAAAATCGTCCGCCTACATAACCGCCGGCGTGAATATAAAAATGTGATAATCGGGACCGCGGCTCCAATATCAATTCGCGGCCCCGGTTTCGCTCCTGGTCTTGAACACGCGCAGCAGGAAAAACAGGCTTGGGAATATAATGCAGCTGCCGACCAGCAGGGCGAGCATGAGCTGCAGCTGCGTGGCGCGCGGCGCGGCGACCTCGTAGAAACTCACCGGCCCCTCGGTCGTGATTATTGCGTTGGGCGCGTAAAGCAGCCACCAGCCAAGAAGGATCATCGTGACCTGCCCGGCGGCGACCACGCGGGCGAAAACAACATTGCGCAATTTTATAAATTTCCAAAGCGCCACGAACAAAAGCACGGCAATCACGATCGCCGAAATCGCGGCGGGGCGCTCAAGAAACAGGGCGAAAAGACTTTTGGCCTCCAGCAGCGACGCGAGAAACACCACGCCGCCGGCGACAAAAACACACACGTTGGAAATCGCCGCCCGGCGCGTGAATACGTTTCTGAGCTCGGGCTCCTTGGTCTCGCCCACCATATACACACTCGCCAAAAACGCGAAGATGCACGTCACGAACAGACCCACGCAAAACGGATACAAGTCGAGCCACGGGAGAATGTAGGCGTCCACCGCGCCGACCTCGCCGGCCGCGCGCGCAAGGGGGATTGTGCCGCGGTTCAGCGTTCCCGCAATAATGCCGAGCCACATCGCGGTCCACAGGCTCGAGCCGCCGAAAAGTATCGTGTAAACGCGCTGCGTTTTTTCATCCTGCACGGGATCGTAATGGCGAAAACTGAATGTCGCCCCCCGCACGACAATGCCGACGAGCAACGCGAGCAACGGCGCGTGCAGCGCGGTCATGAGCGTGGTGAACGCGAGGGGAAATCCCATGAACAAAATCACCACGATCAGGATGAGCCACACGTGGTTCGCCTCCCACACAGGCCCCATCGCATGATTGATAGCGCGCGTTTGCTCACGGCGCAGTTTTTTGGAGCGCATGGACAACAACTCAAGAATGCCCGCGCCATAATCCGAGCCGCCGAGCAGCACGTAAAGCAGGAGCGACGCGCCGATGAAAAAGATAAGGATGTGTGTCATGGCTCAGGCTTTCGTTGAGGGTTCCGTGTCATCGAGCCGCTTGTGCATGCCGCGCACCTGCCGCTTGAAAAGCCAGACCACCGCGACGGTGATGATCGCGTAGAGCACAAACAACAAATACAAATGATACTGCATTCCGGGCACCGGCGTGACGGCGTCCTTGGTTCTCATGACGCCTTGTATAATCCAAGGCTGCCGTCCCACCTCGGTCACGACCCACCCGGCCTCGATGGCGATAAACCCGAGCGGCGCGCAAATGATGAGCGCCTTCATAAACCAGCCCGGCCATCGTTTCTTTTTCAGGAAAACGAGATAGAGCACGGCCATCAACGCGAGGATGCCGCCGATGGCGACCATGATTTGAAACGCGAAGTGCGTGACGACCACGGGCGGCCAGTCCTCGCGCGGAATTTGGTCGAGCCCGGTGACCGCGGTGTTGAAATCGTTGTGCGCAAGAAAACTCAACGCGCCGGGGATCTCGATGGCGTAGCGCACGGTTTGCGTTTCCACGTCAGGAATGCCGCCGATGATGAGCGGGGCGTTTGTGGTCGTCACAAACAACCCCTCGGCGGCGGCGAGTTTGGCGGGCTGGTATTCCGCGACGCGCTGCCCGGCGAAGTGTCCCGAGAAAGGCATGAGCAACGACGCCACCGCGCCAAAGGTGAGCGCAATTTTGAGCGCGCCCAAGTGCATCTCCCTCGCCTTGCCGCGCAAATAAAACGCCGCGTGGATGCCCGCCACCCCGAATCCCACGGCCTGAAGCGCGGCGAGCTGCATGTGAATTGTCTGGTGAAGCCACGCCTTGTTGAACATCGCGGCGACGGGGTCGATGTTGATTGCCGCGCCCTCCACCCAGTCAAATCCGGCGGGCGTGTTCATCCAGCCGTTGGCCGCGACGACAAAAATCCCCGAGGTAAAACCCGCGATGCCGACAACGAGCCCCGTGGCCCAGTGCAGCCACGGCTTCATGCGCCCCCAGCCGTAAAGGAACAACCCGATGGCAACCGCCTCGACAAAAAATGCCGAGCCCTCCCACGAAAACGGCATGCCGAAAATCGGTCCCGCGTGTTTCATGAAGCCGGGCCAGAGCAGCCCGAGCTGGAACGCGACCACGGTGCCCGAAACCGCGCCCACGGCAAAAAGAATGGCGACGCCGCGCATCCACATTTTTGTGAGCTCAAGATGGGCGGGATCCTTGGTTTTGAGCCATCGCCAGTGAGCCGCCGACATGAAGAACGGCATGGTCATGCCAATCGACGCAAAAATGATGTGAAACCCCAGTGAGAAAGCAATCGTGGCGCGTGCAGCAAGTAGGTCGTCCATGATGCGCCGGATATTGCCGCCAAACAGCCTCAGGTAAACCCCTTTTGCATGCACACGGCCGGTCAAAACGCTTTTTTACAAAGGATTCGTAAAAAACGAGAACAATAAGCACCTAGGAAACATACGTGGCAACACTTATGCTTTTGATTTCAGAGGCAGGATAGAAACGACGAAGCAATGAGACATGTTGCATGTTATTGCCGAGAATCTGGAGTCGAAGAATCTTCGAGTGATGAAACCGTGGATTGATGATCCAAGACTTCGCGCACTATAAACAAAGCTCCGTAAGCGCCAAAGTGACCGAATCCTCTCACAAAAACATCTGTTTCCGTAATAGTTTTGGCAGACAAATCGCCATACCAATCAGCCACTGTAAAATCACCACGGCACCGCATATTACCTATCAAGCCGCCCTTAAAAGCCATAGCCTGATTCAAGCCGTTATCTATCAATTCATAAAATTGTGGGCTGTGTTTCTTAATCGAATCAATATCAAAAGAAATCCATATTCCTGAAAGTAATGCCGGTTGCTTTATTTTTTCGCCTTCATATGAAATGACTTGATATTCAAACTGAATATTGATTCCTCCACTCAACTCAACATACTGTTTATTGTATTTTAATGGATTTGAATAAAGATCGCGTGCTGTGACAGCAGTGATTTTATCTGTTTTAGGCGTCTGGGTGCAGCCACATGCAAAAAGCAAAACAATGATGACATATTTTTTCATTTCACCGCATATAACGTAAAAGTAGATACATTCTTAATAATTATTATTCACAGTCCCAGCGCCAACACTCCGGGGTCTTCGATGGCTTGTTTTACTTTGACGAGGAAGGTGACCGCTTCCTTGCCGTCCACGAGGCGGTGGTCGTAGCTCAGGGCGAGATACATCATCGGGCGGATGACCACCTGGCCGTTCATGGCGACGGGGCGGTCGTTGATGGCGTGGAGGCCGAGGATGGCGCTTTGCGGGGTGTTGATGATCGGTGTCGAGAGCATCGAGCCGAAGATGCCTCCGTTGGTAATCGTGAAGACGCCGCCTTCGAGTTCGGGGAGCGTGATTTTGGCGTCGCGGGCTTTTTTGGCGAGCGCGGCGAGTTGTTTTTCGATGTCGGCCAGGCCGGCTTTGTCGCAGTCGCGGAGGACGGGAACCATCAGGCCTTTTTCGGAGGAGACGGCGACGCCGATGTCGTAGTAGTTGTTTTGGACAATCGTGTCGCCGTCGATCTGCGCGTTGATTGCCGGGACGGCTTGCAGGGCGTGGACAACCGCCTTTGTGAAAAATGACATGAAGCCGAGTTTGATGCCGTGGCGTTTCACAAAGTCGTCCTGATATTTGGTGCGCAGGGAGATGACGGCGGACATGTCGCATTCGTTGAATGTGGTGAGCATCGCGGACTGGTGCTGCGCCTGCACGAGGCGTTCGGCGATGCGTTTGCGCAGGGGCGACATTTTCTTCCGAGTCTGCCGCTCGGAAGGAAGAACTGAAGGACTGAAGGCTGAAGGCTGAGGTGGCGCGGGCGGCGTGGATTGGGATTTCAGGCGTTCAGCCTTCAGCTCTTCAGCCTTCCCCAGCATGTCGGCTTTTGTCACGCGACCGTCCTTGCCGGTGCCTTGGATGGTCGCGGGGTCGATGCCGGTTTCGGCGGCGAGGCGTTGGACCGCGGGGGATGCGGGCGGGGTGTTCGTGTTACCCGGAGCCACGGGCGAGTCGCCCGTGCCACTCAATCCGGGCGTCGCAAGCGACGCCCCTACGGAGGTGTCGATTGTGGCGACGACTTGGCCGATTTTTACCTCGGCACCGTCGGCAACTTTGAGCGTGATTTTGCCGGCGGCCTCGGCGGTTGCCTCGCTTGTTATTTTGTCGGTTTCGAGTTCGAAGATCGGCTGGTCTTGTTTGACGATTTCGCCGTCGGCCACGTGCCACTTGGCGAGGATGCCGCTGGTTATCGATTCGCCCACGGGCGGGATTTTGACTTCGAGGAGGCTCATAGGGGGATTGGGTGGGTTGTTGTTTGTATCGACGGGAATCGACGTGTGACGACTTGTGGCGGGCTGAGTCGGGAATAGGATTTTTCAGAGGTTAAACGCGTCGCGGAGCAGCATGGTGAGTTCGCGTTTGTGCAGGGCGAGGGCGCCGACGGCGGGGCTGGCACCGGGTTTGCGGCCGGCGTAGGTGGCTTTGCGTCCGAAGATTTCCTCGAGTTGCGGCGCGATCCATGTCCACGCGCCCATGTTTTGCGGTTCCTCCTGGCACCAGACGAGGTGGCCGCCGTGACCGTAGGTGTCGGCGAGTTCGGCGATGCGGTTGCGGTGGAGCGGGTAGAGTTGCTCGATGCGCAGGATGACGGTGTCGGTGATTTTGTTGCGCGCGCGGTAGTCGCAGAGGTCGTAATAAACCTTGCCGGAGCAGAGGATGATGCGGCCCGGCGGGCGGTGCGACGTGGTTTCAATTTTTTCTTCGGGAGACGCGCCGGGGAGCGGGCAGGATTGCCAGTCGGCCCACGCGGGGTCGTCGAGAATTTCCTGAAAACCGCCTGTATTGAAATCCTGGATACGCGAGACGGCGGCGGGATGGCGCAGGAGGGATTTGGGCGACATCACGATGAGCGGTTTGCGAAAATCGCGTTTCATCTGGCGGCGCAGGAGGTGGAAGATTTGCGCGGGCGTGGTGGGATTGGCGACTTGGATGTTGTTTTCGGCGCAGGCTTGGAGGAAGCGTTCGAGGCGGGCGCTGGAGTGCTCGGGGCCCTGGCCCTCGTAGCCGTGGGGGAGCAGGAGCACGAGGCCGGTGCTGCGCTGCCATTTTGACTCGGAGCTGACGATGAACTGGTCGATGGCGACTTGCGCGCCGTTGGCGAAGTCACCGAATTGCGCCTCCCAGATGCAGAGCATTTTGGGGTAGTCCATCGAGTAGCCGTATTCGAACATGAGCACGGCGGCCTCGGAGAGGAGCGAGTTGTAGACGCAGAAGCGCTCCTGGTCGGGCGAGAGGTTTTGGAGCGGGATGTGGCGCGCGCGCGTTCCCTGGTCGTAGAGGACGGCGTGGCGGTGCGAGAATGTGCCGCGTTCGCAATCCTGCCCGCTCAGGCGCACGGGTGTGCCTTCCGCGAGCAGCGTGCCGAGCGCGAGCGCCTCGCCGTAGCCCCAATCGACGGGGCCGTCGGCGGCGAGCGCTTTTGCGCGGTTGTCGAGCAGGCGCTTGATTTTTGAGTTGATGCTGAAACCGTCGGGAATGGTTGTGAGGGCGCGCGTGACTTTTTCGATGAGTTCGCGCGGGACGCCGGTGGCGACGGGCGTGTGTTTGTAGGGCGGCTGAAAAACGGCGTTGGAGCCGCGGAAGCGCCGGGTGGCCGGATCGTATTCCTCGGGCGGGCGCGCGGCGGCGGCGGCCTCGGCGGCCTTTGCTTTTGCGAAGGCGGCGTCCATCGCGGCGGTGTATTCGGCCTGGATGGCGGCGCTGTCGGCGGCGGTGAGCGTGCCCTCGGCGATGAGTTGTTTCGTGTAGATTTCGGAGACGTGCGGGTGCGAGGCGATGCGCCGGTAGAGCGTGGGTTGCGTGAACGCGGGCTCGTCGGACTCGTTGTGCCCGTGGCGGCGGTAGCAATACATGTCAACAAACACGTCGCGATGAAACGTCTGGCGGAATTCGAGCGCGAGGAGCGCGGCGAGGCAGACGGCCTCGGGGTCGTCGCCGTTGACGTGGAAGACCGGCGCGTCGACCATTTTTGCGAGGTCGGTGCAGTAGCGCGTGGAGCGCGCGTCGTCGGGCATCGTGGTGAAACCGATCTGGTTGTTGATCACGATGTGAACGGTGCCGCCGGTGCGGTAGCCGGGGAGTTGGGAAAACTGGAGCGTCTCGGCGCCGATGCCCTGGCCCGCGAGCGCGGCGTCGCCGTGGACGAGAAGCGGGATGACTTTGCCGCGCGCCTCGGTGTCGCCGCGGATGCGCTGGCGCGCGCGCGTCTTGCCCTCGACGCCGGGGTTCACGATTTCGAGGTGCGAGGGATTTGCCGCGAGGCGCACCTCGACTTGCGCGCCGGAGGATGTTTTCAGAATCGCCCCGAAACCGAGGTGGTATTTCACGTCGCCATCGCCCGCGACGGTGTTGGGCAGGTAGTTTTCCGAGAACTGCTCGAACAAAACGTCGAATGGTTTTCTCAGGATGTTCGCGAGCACGGAGAGGCGTCCGCGATGCGCCATGCCCATCACGATTTCCTCGACGCCGAGCGAGGGGCAGCGCTCTATTATCGCGTCGAGCGCGGCGATGAACGTCTCGCCGCCCTCGAGTGAGAATCGTTTTTGGCCGACGTATTTGGTGTGGAGAAATTTTTCGAAAAGCTCGGCCTTGTGGAGCCGCCGGAGGATGCGCGTTTTCTCGGCCTTGTTGAACGCGGGCTGGAAATGATTCGGCTCGATCGCCGACTGAATCCAGCGGCGCACCTCCGTGTCCTGAATGTGGATATACTCGACGCCGATCGTGCCGCAGTAGGTTTTTTGCAGCGCGGCGATCAGGTCGCGCAAACGCATCCGCCCGCCGTCGAGATAGTGGCCGATGTCGAACGACTCGTCGAGGTCCGCCGCGGTCAGTCCGAACTCGGCGAGCGAAAGGCGCGGCGCCGGTCCGGGCGGCGGCGAAAGCGGATCGAGATGAGCCTGCAAATGCCCGATGCTGCGGTAGTGGTAAATGAGCGAGTGGACTTGCGATTGCTTGAGCGAGTCGATGGCGGGCGCGCCCGCGAGCGCGGCGCCGATTGACGCGGGCGTGGCCGACGCGCCGTTGCCGAGCATGAAGCCTTGGAAAAACGCGCGCCACGCGGGATCGACCGAATCGGGATCGTCGAGCCAGCCACGGTATGCGGCCTCGATCAAATCGGCATTCGCGCGCGTCGGAAATGAAAGCGAGTTCATTGCTGAATTGTTTGGGCGAACGATACACGCGCGGGCTCCGCGGCTCAAGATGAAAGGGGCGCCGCAACATCGCCGCGCCACGCACCGTGTTTGACCGTTAGTAATGGATTGCGCGCCGCTCCATCAAGCAGCGTAATCCGACGCAAAACACCGCCATCCGCTTCACACAAGACACACGAAACCACCGCATCATGAGCGCCGACAAACACACGCGAAAAATTCCGACCGACGGCGGACGGGACCTCACGCAAAACGTCTTCGCATCGCTTTCGGGTTTGGAAAATCTGAAACCCGCCCCCGCATCCGCGCCAGCGCCACAATCATCTCCGCCTGTAACGCAGCCCAAGTCCACCGCGCCCGCAAAAAACCGCGGCCGCGTTGACGTGGTTCGCGAAAAAGCCGGGCGCGGTGGCAAGACCGTCACGGTCGCGCGCGGTTTCACCGGCATCGGCCTCCCCGAAAAAGAGGCGCTCGCCAAAAAAATGCGCGCCGTCTGCGGCACCGGCGGCACGGTCAAGGACGGCCGCATCGAAATCCAGGGCGACAAGCGCGACGAAGTCGCCCGCATCCTTGCCGAGGCCGGCTTCCGTCCGGTGTTCGCCGGCGGCTGATTTTCGGCCTTTCGAATCCGTCCCATCGGTCTTATCTGTCTTATCCAAAAAAACATTTTCCCATGTCACAACGCCACCTCGCCGCACTCGCGCTCTTCCTTCTTTCAGCCCTTCAGTCCTTCAGTTCTTCAGCCTTTCCCGATCTCTCGGCTATCACCACAGAGCGCTACCCCGACGCCGATTCCGTTCTTGTGGACGAAATCATTCGCACACGTTACGCCGCCGACGGCTCGGCTTTCACACGCGCCGAAACATTCGTGAAAATCCTCACTGAAAAAGGCCTCCGCGAAAACCGCACCCACAGCATGGCCTATAATATCTTTTACGAAAGCACCGTCGTCACACTCGCCCGCATCATCCACCCCGACGGCACGGCCACGCCCATCGACATCGCCGCCAACACAAAGGAAATGACCAACCGCCGCTCGATGGCCGCAAACATCTACGACCCAAACAACAAAATCCTCACCCTCGCCCTCCCCGGCCTCAAGGTCGGCGACACCCTGCACATCGTCAAGGAAACCACCACCAAGCGTCCGCGCATGAAAGACACCTTCTGCGACTGGCAATCCTTCGAGAGCACCAGCCCGATCATCCGCAGCACCTACGAAGTTCGCGGCCCGAAGGACAAACCCCTCGCAGCCACCGCCATCCTCGACAAAAACGGCGACACGCTCACCGCCGCCACCCGCGTCGAGGGCGATGAAATCATCCACACATGGATCGCGCGCGACGTCCCCCAGGCGTTTCCCGAACCCTCGATGCCCGCCTTCTACATTTGCACGCAACGCCTCCTCGTCAGCACCGTCGCCACTTGGGAGGAAGTTTCCAAATGGTATTCCTCCATCTGCGAACCCCACCTCGCCAGCACGCCCGAAATCGACGCCAAGGTCGCCGAGCTCATCGCGCCGCCCGCCGGCTCCACCACGCCGCTCACCGACGACGAAAAAATCCGCCGCGTCTTCCGCTTCGTCTCGCAGGAAATCCGCTACATGGGCATCACCCTCGAAAAAGATTCGCCCGGCTTCGAACCCCACGACGTCAGCCTCACATTCAACAACCGCTACGGCGTTTGCCGCGACAAGGCCGCGCTCCTCGTCACCATGCTCCGCGCCGCCGGCTTCGACGCCGCGCCCGTCCTCATCAACGCCGGCCCGCTCGTTGATCCCGAGGTCCCGAAAATTTATTTCAACCACGCTGTCACCGCCGTCCGCCTCGCCGACGGCACCGACATCCTCATGGACTCGACCGACGAAAACACCGCCGACCTCTTCCCCAGTTACCTCGCCAACAAAAGCTACCTCGTAGCCCGCGCCGAAGGCGACACACTCCGCGTCTCGCCCGTCGCCCCGCCCGAGGAAAACATGCTCCGCGCCGCCACGCGCATCACCATTGCCGACGACGGCTCGGCCACCGGCGACATCACGCTCGACTTCAGCGGCATCAACGACAACGCCTACCGCGGCTCATTCGCCCGCGCCAAGCCCGAGGACATCCGCCGCTGGCTCGAAACCCTCCTCAAAAATCAAATCCCCGGCGCCACCCTCACCGCGCACGAAATCACCCCGCGCAACGCGATGGACACCACCCGGCCCCTCCACGCCGCGATCTCCTTCTCGGCGCCCGACTACTTCACCGTTGCCCGGGGGAAAACCATTCTCAACACACCCTGGTTCGGCGCCGACTTCTCCATCGCCTCGCGCTTTCTCGGCAACGGCACCGCGCTCGCCAAACGCCGCTTCCCCCTCGAAATCCCCTACACCTGCGGCCTCGACGAAACGCTCACGCTAAACCTCCCGCCGCGCATCGGGGACACCCTCGCCCTTCCCGACGAAACCCGCGTCGAACTCCCCGCCGTCACCTACGAAAAAACTTTCACGCGAAACAAAAACGTCATCACCGGCAAACTCGCCATGCGCCTCCGCGCCCCCCGCGTGGCCGAGGGCGAACCCTACGCGCAACTCAAGGACGCCCTCAAGGACATAGAGTATTCCGACCGCCAGGCCCCCGTGCTCGCCGCCAAATCCAAAACGCAACTCACCCCCGACATCCGCACCCTCAACAACGAACTCACCATCACGCTCGACGACGCGCACAACTGGACGCGCCGCCGCGCCGTCCGCAAGCAAGTGCTCACCTACGCGGGCAAAAAAAATCACTCCGAAATCAAGCTCAACTACAACCCCGTCTGGGAAACCGTCACGCTTGACCACGCCACCGTCACACTCAAGGACGGCGGCACGCGCACCGTCTCCCCCGAGGAAATCAACATCATGGACGCCCCCTGGGTTGCCCGCGCCCCGCGCTACCCCGCCGCAAAAACCATGGTCATCTCGCTCCCCGGCGTCGAGGAAGGCGCGACCATCGACACCCAAATCACCACCACCCACAAAAACAAACCCTGGTTCGCCCTCTCGCAGTCCTATTTTGGTTTCGATCCCATCGACGCCTACACATTCACCCTCAACACCGCCGCCGGCGTAAACCTCTCCACCACCCCCGCACTCGCCGCGCTCGCCGATTCCCCAGACGAAAACCAAAATCCGAAAACAGGAACCCGCTTCCGCGTCAGCGGCTCCCGCACCGCCTCGCCCCGCGAGGGAGCGCTCCCGCCCCGCTCCTATCTCGGCCCCGTTTATCAAGCCACCACACTCAACAACCCCGCCGATTACGCGCGCCTCATCAACGCCGCCGTCGCGCCCCTCGCCGAACCCACCGCCGCCATCCGTGCCAAGGCCGCCGAACTCACCGCCGCCGCCAAAACCGAAACCGACCGCGTCGTCGCCATCCGCGATTACATTGCCCGCCACGTCCGCAACGCCGGCCCCAACTTCACCGACCTGCCGCTCTCCTGCCTCACGCCCGCCGAAAAAACCCTGGCCGACGCCTACGGCAACACCGCCGACCGCGCCATCCTCCTCGCCGCGCTCCTACGCGCCGCCGGCCTCGAACCCGAATTCCTCCTCGCCGGCTCGCGTGTCACAAAATTCTATTGGCAGGAAGACGACCTCTTCCCCGCCGATTCCTTCAGCCACCTCGCAGTTCGCGTCCAGGCGGACGGCGAAACCTGCTACCTCGACCACCTCAGCCTCTACGCCGACCCGCACGCCACCTCGCTCGAGGATTGCATGGTCATTGCACTCGCCACCGGAAAAATCGAAACAATCACCCCCGCGCCCAAATACCAAACCACCAGCCGCACAGACTGGCAAATAATCCTCTCCCCCGAAGGCGACGCCGCGGTCACATTCACCGCGCCCCACTACGGCGCCAACCACGAAAGCCTCAAGCGCCGCTTCACCGAAATGACACCCGAGGACCGCGACCGTTATCACCAGTCGTGCATGACATGGATTTCGCAAGCCGCCCAACCACGCGGCGGCTTCGAGACCAACCTTGACTACCCCGCCACCTATTCGTTCTCCGCCGACGTCGCCCGCTACGCGGTCCGCAGCGGCGACTACCTCTACTTTCAACTCCCCGCCGCCTCAACCTCGCCCACGCCCGCCGGCCCCGACACTCGCATCCACCCCCTCTTCGCCACCGCGCACCGCGACTCCACAATCCAGTGGACAATCACGCTCCCCGAAGGTCTCGAAGTCGAAGCCGCCCCCGAAAACCTCTCATGGACCGGGCCCGGCGACTACGGCCAAATCGCAGTCATCACGGCAACCAAGACCGAAAACGCCCGCACCACGCTCACGATCACGCAAACCATCAACCTAAACCCCGCAGTGATCCCCGCCGCAAGCTACTCAACCCTCCTCGAACTCAACCGCCGCCTCAGCCAACCCAGCCAATGGCGCGTGCTACTGAAGAAAATTAAGAAGTAAGGGGTAAGTTTCGAGCGGAAAGACATTCCGTCGTTAAGAGGCAAAAACCAAAGCCTCAAAAAAGCCTCCCCTTCCCCGCATCACTGCGATAGCTTTTTCGCGCACCCACATTCACATCCGCGACTCACCACTCGCTGCACTTCCTCTTCGCCATGCACCTCCGCCGCCTCGCCCTCGCACTCCTGTTTTCACTCTTCACCCTTCACCCTACACTCTTCGCGGCAGACCGCGCCGCGGACTGGCGCGCTGTCGCCGACGCACAAAAAGCAGGCCAGCCCCAAACCGCCGCCGCCGCGCTCGACAGTATTATCACCAACGCGCTTGCCGATGGTTCTCATGCCGAGGCGCTGAAAGCCATCCTGCAAAAAACGCAAACCGACGCCTCCGGCGAAAAACAAAAAGAGCAATCCGCTTACGTTATTCGCGCACTCAATGCCTGGCTCGCCGACACGCCGCCCGCCGACACCAACGGCAATGCTCGCCCAACGCTTTCGCCGCAAATGCGCCCGCTTCTTGAAACCGCACTCGCGAAAACTTGGTGGGCGTATTATCAAGCCAACCGTTGGCAACTCCTCCGACGCACACAAACCACCGAGCCCCCCTCCGACGATTTCCTCACTTGGGGCGCACGTCGTGTTCTTACCGAAACCGCCTCGCACTTTGAAGCCGCGCTCGTCGATTCCGACACGCTTCAAAAAACACCCATCGCCACGCTCGCCCCCCTCCTCCTCAAAGGCAAATTCCCCGACGCCTACCGCCCCACCCTCTACGATTTCCTCGTCCACGAGGCTATCGCTTTCTACAGTGCGGGTGAACAAGGTGTTCCCAAATCCGAGGACGCCTTCGAACCCACTCCCGACTCCCCCATCCTCGGCACCCTCGAAGAATTCCTCGCATGGAATACTGCCAGCACTGGGAACGCCAGTGTCTCGCCGGCATTGCGCGCCATTCAACTTTACCAACAGCTCCTCCGCTTCCATCTCAGCGACCCCTTTCCCCCGCATGCCCTCGCCGACGCCGACCTCGCCCGCATCACATGGGCGGCCAAATTCCTCGGCAACAACGACACTACACGCAAACGCCACGCCGACGCCCTCCGTGCCTTCATCGACCGCTGGGAATACGACGACACGCGCATCGCTGTCTTCGCTTGCGCCCGCCTTGCCAAGCTTCTCGAAATCGCCGATCCCGCGGCCTCGCACGCAGCCGCAACACGGGGAGTCTCCATTGACAGGCGCGGCTATGACAAGACCTGCCACGAAATCATAGAGCGCCTCGAGCATCCTTCAATAACCGAACTCATCACCGAATACACATGGCCTGCAGATCCCGACGCAACCATGCCCGGCATCACCGTCCGCTATCGCAACCAAACCCAAATACACTTCCGAGCCATCCCCGTTGAGTGGGAAACCTTCCTGAAAAAAAAGAACAATCGCCTCAGTCGTTTTTCGGAAAAAAATCGCCTCGAAATCCTCTCGCTCGCCCCCTCCAAAACCTGGACTGCCGAGCTTCCCGCCACACCCGATTATTGTTATCGCGAGGAAAAACTCCCCGCCCCTCGCGATCTTGAGCCCGGCTTTTACTTCATCGTCGCCAGCCTCTACAAAACCGACCTCTTTTCCGAGGAGCACAACATCACCGCATTCTCTCCCGTCTGGGTTAGCACGCTCGCCATTGTTCGCAACGAAGCTCGCGACGGTCGCATCTCGGGCTACGTCGTTGACGCCACCACTGGCGAACCCATTGCCGACGCCACCGTCCACGCATGGCAGTCCACCGACAGCAACGAACGCGTCCCGCTCACACCCGCGCGCACAAACATCGACGGGGCATTCGAGTTCGCAAACACCGGCGCATCTTCACGCAAATACCACGATTACACCGTCCTTGCCACGGCCCTCGACGGACAAGCCATCTCAACCAAAACCCCCGTTTACATCAGAAACCCGACAGACAAAGCCAGTGCCTCCAAACAAATTTTCTTTTTCACCGACCGCTCCATCTATCGCCCCGGTCAAACGATCCAGTTCAAGGCCGTCCTCCTCCGCGCCAACGCCGCGCGCGACAACAACAAACCCCTCGCAAACCGCAGTGTGACCGTCGTCCTCAGCGACCCCAACAATAAGGAGGTCTCCCGCGTCGAATTCCGCACCAACGATTTTGGCTCCATCTCCGGCTCCTTCACCGTTCCCGCAGGACGTCTCGCGGGGCACTATCGCCTTCACGCCATCGACAAACAAGGCGGCGCCTCCTTCCGCATCGAGGAATACAAACGCCCCAAGTTTGAAGTCTCGCTCCCCGCGCCCGAAACCGCGCCCAAGCTCGACAGCGTCGTCACGCTCTCCGGCACCGCCATCGCCTACACCGGCGCGCCCATTGATGGGGCCAAGGTCAAATGGCGCGTTCGCCGCCTCGTCCGCGTGCCCGATTGGTGTTGGTGGTTCATCCCCGCAAGAACTGACCGCGAAGTAGCCCACGGCACCGGAGGCACTGATCTCGCCGGAAAATTTACCATCACCTTTGACACAATCCCCGACAAAACCGTCGACGCTAAAAATGAGCCCGTCTTCGACTACGCCATCACCGCCGAAATAACCGACGCCACAGGCGAAACCCGCACGGTCACCCGCGTCATCTCCGTGGGCTATACCGCGCTCGCTGCCACTGTTTCCGCTGGCGAATGGCAAACCACTGATGATCCAGTCTTCTTCAATCTCGCCACAAAAACCCTCGACGGCACCGCCCAAACAACCACCGGCACTCTTGCCATTCACGCCCTCAAGCAACCCTCCACAGTCCCGCAACCCGCGCTCCCCGCCATCTACCGCCACTTTAAAAGCAAGAATTCACCCGAGCCAAACCCCGCCGACATCCGGGGCTGGCCCGAGTCCGTCGTCGTCGCCACGCAAACCTTCACCACCGCCGCCGACACAGGCGTCGCCGAACTCACCGAAAAACTTCCCGCCGGCATTTACCGCGCCATTGTAAAAACCAAGGACCGTTTCGGAAAACCCGTAACCGCACGCACCGAGTTTCGTGTTCTCGAACCCGACTCCAACCGCTACGGCGTCAAGGAAAGTTTCAATCTCGCCGCGCCCTCATGGACAGCCCAACCGGGCGACACCATCAACGCCCTCTGGTCCTCCGGTTACGACAGCGCCCGCGCGCTCGTCAGCATAGAGCAAAACCAAAAAGTGCTTCGCCGCTTCTGGACAAAATCCGGCATCACCCAGCAACAAATCTCCATCCCTGTCAGTGAATCCATGCGCGGCGGCATCACCCTTCGCATCTTCCAAATGCGCGACAACCGCCTCGTCTCAAAATCCCGGGAAATCGAAATTCCGTGGGACAACAAGCGTCTCAAAATCACGTGGGAGCACTTCAATTCCAAACTCGTCCCCGGCGGACGAGAAACATGGGCAGCCAAAATCGCCGGTCCGGATGCCCGTAAAACTGCCGCTGAAATGACCGCGGCCCTCTACGACGCCTCGCTCGACCAGTTTTATTCGCACGGCTGGGGCGACCTCTCCGGCATCTTTCGCAGAAACCGCAACAACACTTCATGGACCGCGACCAACGCCCTGAATTCCTTCACTCTAAAAACTAAAAACACTCCACAGAAACGCACTCGAACTGTCATCAAGTCACCCTATCGGCACTGGAATAACGCGATCTTCCGATACTGGCATAGGAATGCGTTCTCTTTTAGGGATGGTGCTGATGTTGTTGTATTGGAAAAATTCACAGTTAGTAGTGGCCGTTCCAGAAAATCCAAAATTGCTTCGGGCAAGCAAAGCGCACAGCCGACAAGCGAACAAGATGTAGTGAGAGTCGGCGGACTGGATCCAAAGTATGCAGGCTTTAGCATGGACGGGATTACGTTGGCCAGTGGAGGCGGAAACTCGACTGACCGAGCAAACGCCTTTCGGGTATATAATGAAGATGCCGAAACAAAGACCAGGCCATCCTCATCTCCCGCCCCCGACCTGACCGCCGTCACTGCGCGCAAGAACCTCAATGAAACAGCATTCTTCTTCCCGCAACTCCTCACTGATTCGGACGGCTCCGTGCGCATGGAGTTCACCGTGCCCGAGGCGCTCACGCGCTGGAAGTTCCTCGGCTTCGCGCACGACAAACAACTGCGCTCCGCCATCCTCACCGACACCGCCGTCACCGCAAAAGACCTCATGGTGCAACCCAACCCGCCGCGCTTCCTGCGCGAGGGCGACACCGTCGAGTTCACCGTCAAAGTCACCAACATGACGGACAAGCCGCAAACCGGATCCGCCCAGCTCACCTTCGCCGACGCCAGCACGCTGAAAGACATGGATATATTCACCTTTGAAACAATAGATGGTGAAGCTAATCGCCCCAAGCGTCCTTTTACATTGGCACCAAATTCATCGAAAACAATTTCATGGCGCATTTATGTTTCCGACGGCCAGGGTTTCCTCACCTACAAAGCCGTCGCCTCCACCGGCGCGGTCAGCGACGGCGAGGAGGGTTTTCTGCCCGTCCTCAGTCGCCGCCAGCTCGTCACCGAATCCATCACGCTGCCCGTCCGCGACAAAGGCACTTACACATTCAGCTTCGACAAACTCGCCGCATCCGCAACCGACACCACCCTTCGCCACGAATCCCTGACCGTGCAAATGACCGGCAACCCCGCTTGGTATGCCGTGCTTGCGCTGCCCAACCTCATGGAATACCCGCACGAATGCACCGAGCAACTCTTCAACCGCTACTACGCCAACGCCCTCGCCGCGCACATCGCCAACTCCGACCCGAAAATCGCGCGCGTCTTCGAGCAATGGCGCAACACCCCCGCGCTCGAATCGCCCCTCCTCAAAAACGAGGACCTCAAATCCGTGCTCATCGAGGAAACCCCGTGGCTGCACGACGCCACGCGCGAAAGTGAAAACCGCCGCGCCATCGGAAATCTCTTCGATGCCAACCGCACCGCCGCGCAAACCCAGGCCATCATCGCGCAACTCGCCGAGCGCCAGATGAACGACGGACTCTGGGCATGGTTCCCCGGCGGACGCGGCAGCGACTACATCACCCGCTACCTCGTCGCCGGATTCGCGCGCCTGCGCCACTTCGAGAAAAAATCCGTCCAGGGGGGCGCGCGCGTCCCGCGTGCTGACACAGGCGTCCCGCCTGTTGCCCAAGCCATGCTCAAGCGCGCCGTCACCGCGCTCGACGCCGCCCTCGCCAAACACCACGCAGAGCTCATTGCCACGGAAGACTTCAACCCCGCCGACAACCACATCCGCAGCGCCGACGCATTCCAACTCTACACGCGCAGCTTCTACCTGAAGGAAATCCCCATCCCCGACACCGCCCGCGCCGCCTACGACTTCTACGCCGCGCAAGCCCGCAAACACTGGCTCTCGCTCCCGCGCCAATCCCAAGGCCACGCCGCTCTCGCGCTCGCCCGCATGGGCGACACCGCCACACCCGCCGCCATCGTCACCTCGCTCAAACAACACGCCAAAAACCACGACGAACTCGGCATGTATTGGGCCGACACCAACCGCGGCTGGTTCTGGTGGCAGGCCCCAATCGAAACCCAGGCGCTCATGATCGAAGTCTTCGACGAAGTCGCGCGCGACTCCCAAGCCGTCTCCGACCTCCAACTCTGGCTGCTCAAGCAAAAGCAAACCCAAGCCTGGCCCAGCACCAAGGCGACCGCCGACGCCGTCTACGCGCTGCTCCTGCGCGGCGCCGACAAACTCGCATCCGACGCCCTTGTCACCGTTTCACTTGGCGGCAAAAAAATCGCCCCTGCCC
This sequence comes from Ereboglobus sp. PH5-10, assembly GCF_029504735.1. Lineage (GTDB taxonomy): Bacteria > Verrucomicrobiota > Verrucomicrobiia > Opitutales > Opitutaceae > Ereboglobus. The sequence goes on from NZ_JAQFIP010000003.1 coordinate 72,854, forward strand.
AATCCGAAGCCGGCACCGGCTATTATCGCGAACGCATCCCCGGCCCCTCGATCACACCCTCAATGGGAGAAAAAATCACCGTCACCAAAACCGACGCCGGACCGGCGTGGGGCGGCGTCACCTGGCAGTATCTTCAAACCATCGACAAAATCACCCCGCACGAAGGCACGCCGCTCACGCTCAAGAAAACCCTCTGGAAACAAATCAACACATCGAGCGGCCCAACCCTCGTCGCGCTCGACAAAACCAAGCTCGAACCCGGCGACACCCTCATCGCGCGCATCGAACTGCGCACCGACCGCGACATGGAGTTCGTGCACTTGAAAGACCAACGCGGCAGCGGCACCGAGCCGGTCAACGTCCTGAGCGGCTACCGCTGGAAAAACGGCCTCGGTTACTATGAAAGCACGCGCGACACCGCCACGCACTTCTTCATGGACTGGCTGCCCGCCGGCACGCACGTGTTCGAGTATCCGGTGCGCGTGCAACTGCGCGGCGTCTACGAAAGCGGCATCGCCGAAATCCAGTGCATGTATGCGCCCGAATACAACTCCCACTCCGCCAGCACCACCCTCGTCGTCGAATAGGAAAACCCCATCGCGGAAACGCGGAAGAGCGGAAGCACGGAAACAAATCTCATTCTGATTTCCGCCCTTCCGCGCTTCCGCGATTAAAACCGGTTTCAGCCGCGCCATTAAGAAGTGAAAGAGGCCAGGTTTTCTGACTTCTTAAATCTTAAATCTTAATTCTTAATTCCCCCGTGCTCGACCACCTCGCAATTCTCGCTCCCGGACTCCTCGGCGCATCAGTCGCCAAGGCCGCCCGCGCGCGCAACGCCGCGCGGAGCATCACCATCTGGGCGCGCCGCCCCGAAACGCGCGACGCGCTTCGCGCCCAACCCTTCGCCGACACCATCGCCGATACGCCCGCCGACGCCGTTCGCGACGCCGACCTCGTAGTGCTCGCCGCGCCCGTTGAAAAAATCATCGAGCTCGCAGTGCAAATCGCCCCCGCGCTCAAACCCGGCGCCATCGTCACCGATGTTGGCAGCGTCAAGGCCCGCATCTGCCGCGAATGCGCCGCCGCCATGCCGCCGCACGCGCTCTTCATCGGCTCGCATCCCATGGCCGGCAGCGCAAAAAGCGGCTGGGAAAACGCAGATGCCAGCCTCTTCGAAAACTGCACCACCTTCGTCATGCAGCCCGAAAACGAGCTGCAAGTCAGCGCGTTCGCCTTCGCACTCAAAGTCGCCTCAGTGTGCGATTTTTGGGACAGCCTCGGCGCCACCCCTGTCATCGTCACGCCCTCGCAGCACGACGAAATTGTCGCGCACATAAGTCACCTCCCGCAAGCGCTCGCCACCACGCTCGCCGCGCTCCTCGCGAAAAAAAATCCCGAGTGGCGCGACTACGCCGGCAACGGCCTGCGCGACACCACGCGCATCGCCGCGAGCGACGCCACCATGTGGGTTGATATCTTTCAACAAAACCGCAACGACATCCTCCGCGCCCTCGACGCCTGCCAGGCCGAGCTTGCCGCCTTCCGCGACGCCCTCGAAAAAAACGACTGGCCGCAACTCCGCGCCCGCCTCGAAACCGGCAAACAATTCCGCGACGCGTTATGAACCCGCTTCCCGCGCAACTTCCCGTCATTCCGATCACGCGCCCCGTCTCCGGCGAAATCACGCTGCCCGGCTCGAAAAGCATCACCAACCGCGCGCTCATCCTCTCCGCGCTTTGCGACGCCCCCGTCACGCTCACCGGCGCGCTTTTCAGCGAGGACACCGCGCTCATGATCGCCGCCCTGCGCCAGCTCGGCCTCGAAATTGAAACCGACGAACTCGCCCGCACAATTCGCGTCTCCGGCCAATCCGCGATTCGCAATCCGCAATCCACATTCACCGACATTCACGTTGGTCTCGCCGGCACCGCCGCCCGCTTCCTCACCGCGCTCTGCGCCGCCGCGCCGCGCGGCGTATATCGCATCGACGGCGTTCCGCAAATGCGCAAGCGCCCCATGCGCGGCCTGCTCGACGCGCTCACCTCGCTCGGCGCCGACATCCATTTCCTGGGCGAGCCGCACCACTTTCCCGTTGAAATCCACGCGCGCGGCCTGCGCGGCGGCCCGGTCGAAATCGACGCCACGGAAAGCAGCCAGATGCTCTCCGCGCTCCTCATGATTTCGCCGCTCTGCGAAACACCGCCCGACATCCGCCTCTCCGCCCCCGTGCGCCAGCCCTTCGTTGAAATGACGAAAAGAATGATGGCGCAATTCGGATTAAAAAACGCAGCGCAAACCCATGGACTGGAAGCCCGTGCCACCGCCTACGCCATCGAGCCCGACGCCACCGCGGCCAGCTATTTTCTCGCGCTCCCCCTCGTCACCGGCGGCACACTCGCGCTCAATGCCCTTCGCGGCCCCGGCTCCGGCAGTCTGCAAGGCGACACCCGCTTCGCCACCGTCCTCACGGAACTCGGCCTCGGTATCCAAGAAACGGATACAGGCCTGACCGCCACCGCCGCGCGACTGTCCGCCATTCCGCATTCTTACAATTTCAACGAATTTTCCGACACCTTCCTCACCCTCGCCGCGATCGCGCCGCTCCTTCCGCATCCCGTGCGCATCACCGGCATCGCGCACACGCGCAAACAGGAAACAGACCGCGTCGCCGGCATGGCGCGCGAGCTCGCGCGCCTCGGCCAGCACGTCATCGAAACCGGGGACTCGCTCGAAATCCACCCGCGCCCGCTCCTCGCCGGACAAACCATCGACACCTATCACGACCACCGCTTCGCCATGAGCTTCGGCATTCTCGGCTGCCACGACCTCCACGGCGACGGACGCCCCTGGCTCACCATCGACAACCCCGCCTGCTGCGCGAAAACCTTTCCTGATTTTTTCGAGCAACTCGAAAAAATCAGGGAAAAGCTGAAGGACTGAAGGACTGAAGGGCTGAAAGAAAAACAACGCATCAGCAAAAAATCTCAAATCGCGCGCACATATCCACATTTTCACACTTCACCTTTCACGCACAAATCCTACAGCCTTGGCAGATTCGCACTTCGTTCGGAACAGCCCTTCAGTTCTTCAGCCTTTCAGTCCTTCACATGTCTCCCTTCATCATTGCCATCGACGGCGGCGCAGCCTCCGGCAAATCGTCCACCGCCCGCGCGCTCAGCGAGCGTTTCAACCTTCTGCATGTTGACACCGGCTCGTTCTACCGCGCCATCGCCGCCGAGCTCCTTCGCCGAAACCTCACCCCCGACGATCTTCCCGCCATCCGCACCGCGCTTCCGGAAATCAGCCTCGACACACAAGTCAACGGACGCACCGCGCACATGAAAATCGGCGGACACCCCATAGACACCGCCGAAATCCGCACGCCCGAGGTCAACGCCACCGTCGCCCGATTCGCCGCCATCCCTGAAGTCCGCGCCGCGCTTCTCGCCTACCAGCGCGGGCAGGCCGATGTCGCCTGCACTCACGACCTTCGCGGCCTCGTGATGGAAGGCCGCGACATCGGCTCGGTTATTTTTCCCGACGCGAACCTCCGCTTTTTCCTCGACGCCGACCCCGTCAAGCGCGCCGAGCGCCGCCGGAAGGAAGGCCTGATGGACAAAGTCGCCGAGCGCGATGTCCTGGACAACATTCGCCTCCGTGAAAGCGCCAAGGGTGCGATCATGATCGACAGCACAAACCTCGACCTGCCCCAAGTCGTCGAAAAAATCTCCGGCATCGTCGCTGAAAAACTCACATGAACCGCATCAGCCAGCAAGGTAGGGCGAAGCCTCAGGCTGAGCCGCAATCATCCGCAAACCCAAGTCGCTCACGGCTCAGCCGGAGGCTTCGCCCTACCCTCGCAAACGCGCGCGCATGAGCTACGCCTTTCGCCAAATCGAAATGGATCGCTGGTATGGGTTTTTCCTCTACCTCGACGCCGTGTTGATGGACATCGCGTTTCGCGGCGATGTTTACGGCCAGGACAACCTGCCCAAGCGCGGGCCGTATATGATCGCGTGCAACCACGCCAGTTTTCTCGACCCGCCGCTCGTCGGCGCGTTTCTGCCGCACCAAGTGCGCTTCTTCGCGCGCAAGACACTTTGGAAACCCGGCTTCGCGAGCTGGTGGCTCAACGCTGTCGGCACGATTCCCGTTGACCGCGACGGCGGCTCCGACGTGAAGGCGATCAAGGCCGTGCTGCAAACGATGAAGGACAAGAAGGTCGTGATCATGTTTCCCGAGGGCACGCGCTCGCCCGACGGTAGCCTGCAAACCGCCAAGCCCGGCGTCGGCATGTTTGCCTGTCGCACGGGCGTGCCGATCGTGCCCGCGCGCATTTTTGATTCGCACAAAGCCTTCGGCACCGATGGGAAACTCCACCCCTGCACGCCGGTGCCGGTCGTCTATGGCAAACCGCTCGGCCCCGCCGACTACGACGATCCCTCAAAAGGCAAGGAACGCTACCAGCACGCCAGCGACATCATCATGTCGCGCATCGCCGAGCTCCAGCGCCCCAACCCGCCGGTGATTTGATCCAGGTGAAGACATCCGCTTGCCCAACGCAGCGGATTGCGCCACAAAAACGGATGTCCCAACGCCCCTTCCCTGATTAAAAAAATCACCGAATATGAAAACCGTGAGACAGTTCATGATAATAATGCTGGCGACTGTGCTCTCGGCTGGCGCGCTCAACGCGCGGGACATTTCGGATTACATCAAGGAACTCGACGAGAGCCCGTATCCGGAAATGGATAAGGAATATTATTTGAGGCACTGCATTTGGTTTGAGCGGGGAAAGCACAAGACGACCAATTACGCGCGCGGTGAAATGCTGCCCGTGAACACGAAGGTGACGCTCCTCTATTTGTCCGGCAGCGACATGTCCATTCGGGTGAATGAAACGGGCAAGGTTGTGAAGGTGAACAACGTGATCAATTTTTCGAGAAAACACATGTCAACGATCGCCCGCCTCATGCTGTCACCGAAAGAGGTTTCCGTCAGCGGGGAATTTGCGGAAAGCATCCGCAACGGCGAGCCGCGCCTTGGCATGACAAAGGAGGAAGTCGTCATGACGCGCGGCTGGCCCCCGGCGCACAAGACCGATTCGCTCGTCCGGGACAAATGGATGTATTGGAGCAGCAAGCTCGTCGTGCACACGCTGGAGTTTGAGGGCGAAAAGCTCGTCAAGGGACGCGGGATACACTGAGCGGAAAAACCTGATTGAGGCCTGGCGGGGAGAGACCCCGCGGCCCGCGCGCGCCCTGGGTGCAACGCGGGCTTGAATGCGTTTCCGTTTTCATTTTTTCTAGTCTTAGAACAAAAAACTTTTTCCGTTCAAAAACCTCAAAATCCAAAAAACATGAAAACGCTAAAATGGTTCGCGACATTAACAATGGCGGCTTTGCTCTCATCGGGCGCGCTCAATGCGAGGGATGTTTCCGATTACCTCAAGGAACTCGAAAAATCCCCGGCGCCCGAGCCGGGCAAGGAGTATTACCTGCGCTATTGCATCTGGCATGAAAACGACGCGCACAACACCACCAACTACACGCGCGGCGACCTCGTGCCGGCAAACACCAAGGTGACGCTTCTCGAATTGTCCGGCAGGAGAATGACCATTCGGATAAGCACGACCGGAGCCACCGTGAAAATCGACAACGCGGAAAAGTTCACCCGGAAAAACATGAAAATAATCGCCCGCAACATGCTCTCGCCGACCGAGGTTTCGATCAGCAAGGAATTCGCCGACAGCATTCGCAACGGGGAATTGCGCATCGGCATGACCAAGGAGGAGGCAATCATGGCGCGCGGCTGGCCTCCGGCGCACAAAACCGGCTCGCTTACGCGCGACACATGGACCTATTGGAGCAGCCGCTTTGTCACGCAGGCGGTCGTGTTCAAGGACGGCAAATTGGACGCGGGACGCGGCATCAATTAACCAACTGGCGCGCACCCAAACGCCCGCATGAGGAACCCCGCGAAAAGCCGCGGGGTTCTTTGTTTTTCAGAGGGAAAACAGCCCGCCATTGAAACAAAAAGGTATTTTCCCCGCGCGTCTTTTTTGTAAAAAAACTGAAAACCCAAAAACTTTCGGACTGGAATGAAAACTTTTTAGGCAATTTGAGTCTAATACCAATGTATGAAAACAATAACCCGTTTTGTGGCCGCCGCCCCCCTTGCATTCCTGCTCGCGTTTTGCGGAACGCTTCGCGCCGGAGACATCGCCGATTACGTCAAGGAAATCGAGAAGGCGCCGATCCCAGAGGAAGGGAAAGCGTATTATCTACGCCACGCCATCTGGTGCGAGATGTGGAAATATGACGCGACGAATTATGCCCGTGGCACATTGCTGCCGATCAACACAAAGGTGCGCGTCGAGAAAATGCTCGGCGAAACAATGTCGATTCGCGTGATCTCAAGCTCGCAACTCGTCTGGATTCGCAACCGGACCAAATACACCGACAAGAGCATGTATGAGGTCGCGCGGCGGATGCTTTCGGAAAAGGAAATTTCACTGAAGGGCCACGAGAAGGAAACGGCGGCGGCCATACAAAGCGGGCGAATGATTTTGGGGATGACCAAGGAGGAAGTCATCATGGCCCGCGGCTGGCCGCCCGCGCATCGCACGCCATCGCTCGACCTGAACACATGGGTTTACTGGCCGAGCCGGTTTGTCACGCAGACAATCATCTTCAAGGACGGCAAGCTCGCCGAAGGGCGGGATATCGGCAACTGACGCGCCGGGAGCGCAAAAAAAGCACAGACAGAAATGTCTGTGCTTTTTTTAACGTGTTTTGCGACGATTCGCGTGCTCAGCACTTCGCCGGCCTGCCGGTTTTGGCGCTGGTGTAGAGGGCGTCGATGATGCGCATGAGCGTCACGGCCTCGGTGGCGGTGTTGAGCGGTTTTTCGCGGCCTTCAATCGCGGCGACAAAATTCGCGGCGGCGCTGACGCGCCCCATCGTCTCATCGGGGGGAACGATAATTTCGCGGTTCACGGAATGGCCGTTTTCCTGCGAGTAGAGTTCGCAAGTGTCGGTCGCGGTGGAATCGATGCCATCCTGGCCGAAGAGACGGCGGACGAGTCCACCGGCCTTGGTGCCCTGAAAGGCGACGGAAACCTCCTCGCGTTTGACGAGCTCGGCCCAGGATGACTGCATGGTGAGCACCTGGCCGGTCTTGAAACGGATGAAGCCATGGCAGGCGTTTTCAACGTCGGTGACGCCGTTTTTTGCGTCGGGAATGCCCCACGGTCCCTTGAACTGTTTGTCGGTGATGAAGTCGGTGAAGGTTTGTCCGAGCGCCCATTCGGGTTCGGGGTAGCCCATGAAGTGGAGCGCGAGGTCGAGCATGTGGAGGAGGTCGATCACGGGACCGCCGCCGGAGAGCGCCTTGCTGGTGAACCAGCCGCCAAAGCCGGGAATGCCGGTGCGGCGAACCCATTTGGCCTGCGCGGAGTTGACGCGCCCCGCCACCCCCTGGTCGATGTAGGCTTTCATGGCGCGCGATTCGGGACGGGCGCGGTTGTTAAAATCAAACATGAGCGTGCGCCTGGCCTTTGCGGCGGCGGTGGCCATGGCGCGGGCTTCGCGGGCGTTGAGCGCGGGCGGTTTTTCGCAGAAAACGTGCTTGCCGGCCTTGAGCGCCTGAAGCGCGAGCGGCGCGTGAAATTTGTTGGGAACGATGATTGAGACCGCGTTGATTTCGGGGCAGTCGCGGAGCATTTCCTCAACACTGCCGAAAGAGCGGGCTACGTTCTCGCGCGCGGCGGTTTTTGCGGCGGCGGCGGGATTGGTGTCGGCGATGGCGGCTATTTCAGCGCCCGCGGAGCGGAAGCCTTCCGCGTGGTAGCGGGACATGCCGCCCGCGCCAATGATGCCGATGGTGGTTTTCTTCGAGGATTTTTTCATGGGTTGGGTAAAACGTGCGAAACAATGCGGAGGATGCAAGCCAACTCAATTCCTGCCCGGGCGCGGGCGGCGGGCGCGGGAGCGGCGCTTATTTTCCGGCGACGATGTAGCTCATCGACTTCACTTTCCTGCCGTTGTAATCGAAGTCCGTGGCGCGATAGTTCGTCACGATGGCCGTGCCGTCGGAAAAACTCGTCTTGAACACGTTCTCGGCAATCTGGTCGTGCCCTTCCATCGTCTCATACTGGAGATGCTTGAGGCGTTCGAATTCGTCGAAACCGCGTTTCACGGCCCTGACCGATTCAGCCAGCTCCTCGTCGGTGTCGCAGCGCAAATCCTCCACGCCCATCCAAGCTCGGTTGCCCTCGCGGTAATTCGAGTAAAAATAATACAGCGGGCGTCCGGCGAACTCGATCATCTTCAATTGTGTGAACGGTTTTTTAATCGTGTAATTCGTGGCGCGGGAAAACGGCGTGCTCAAAATGTAACCGCTGTAGACGAGTTGCCAGAACGGCACATGGCGATCCACGAGGCTGGGCAGCGGTTTGTCCGGATCGTAATGAATGGAAACATACAGGGCGTAATCCAGGTGCGGCAAACAGTGGTCGAAGCCGCCCTCCGAGGCCACGCCGCCGAAAACCGACTGGGCGTCGCCCATGATTTTCCGGGCCCATTCGGCGTAGCCTTCCTTGGTCAGGGGATGCTCCGGCGAATAGCAGGCCATCGGGGTGATGATCGAAAAAACGTCGATGTAATGCGCGCCGCGGAATCCGAGATCGCGGATTTTTCGGTGGTCGTCCCTGGCAAAGCGCTCATACATGCGCTGCGGGCAGGCCAGATACGCCACGCCGCCGCTGAGCGGTGGCTTCTGCCGGGCCATCGAGCCGTCCTTGAGGCGTATCACGTCGCGGCCATCGTCCCAAAGCCCGGCGATCCGGGAGACGCTGTAGATGTCGTAATTGCAAGTGTGGCAGACGATTTGATAACCCTCGTGTTGCGTTTTCTTAATCGCGGCCCGGAGTTTCGCCTCGCCGCCGAGCCGTTCGTCAACGGGAAACAGTTGGGGAAACCGGCCGTCGTGGCCGCCGATGTTCCAGCCGACAAGGCAGAACTCCGCCTTGTCGACGCCCTGCTTTTTGAACTCGGCGACGATTTGCTGGAAGCGGTCGAAGGAAACGGCGACTTTCATCGGCGGCTCGTTTTCGGCGTTCTGTTCCTCGACGCTGGTCGGCATCGGTTTCCATCCCATTCGAACCCTCACTTCCATCGACTCGGCGGCGTATTTTAACCCGGGGTTTTCCTTGACCCGGTCGCGAAGCGGGCGGATGAGTTTTCGTTGAAGCTGGAATTGCCGGTAAGTCCTGGCCATGTCGGCGTAGGTGGCGTCCCTGCCGAGCTGGTGAAACTCGATCTTCAGGTCGTCGCAAGCGTCGTCGCCGTGGAGTTCCAGCCGGGGAAAGACGGTGTATTTGTTATCCTCAACCCTCGCCATCTGGAAGAGATAGTAACGCATGCCGGTGGCGATCACCGTCATGGCCGCCTTCGGGGTTTTGACGCCGAACATCGGCATCGAGATGCGCGAGTTTCGATAATGGCCGTCTATCCGGGCCTTGAACTCACCATACATGCCATCGCTGAAAACGTAAAACCCGCCGTCTCCCGCCGTCGCCGTGGCGAAGGGGTGGTGGATTTCGGCGTATTTCACATTTTTAGGAATATCATTTTTTGGGATGTTGAGATAGTGAACGCCGCCCTCCTGGCGGAGCGGGGCGGTTTTCCACTCCGTTCGATCATCCATAAAGGTATAAAAAAGCCTCGCCTCGAGATCGTCCGCGCAGGACGAGACGGAACCAAGCATGAGAAGACTTAACACACACAAAACGAATTGCTGTTTCATCATAGTTTTTTGGGAGCGGGTAATAACAGGCGTTGCGCCAAGGGCTGACAAATAGGTGCCGGCCCTTGTTGTGCAAGCTGTTTTGCGGTTGATTTGGCGGGGGCAAAAACGGCATGGTGTTTTCCGAAAACCGCAAACCCCGTGAGCTTCAAAAAAAACAGGTCCCCCCGCTTTTATTTCCGCGCATTGCTTCTGGCCGTGGCGTGCATCCTCGGCGCGACGAGGGCGGGCGCGGCGGAACAATGGTTGCGGCTTTCAAGCAAGCATTTCGACATGCTCAGTTGCACGGACGAGAACGACTCGCGCCGCGTGCTCGCCGAAATGGAGCGGTTTCGCATGGCGTTTTTCACCTGGTTCGACGAGCGCAAGATGTATTACCCGCGCCCGTTGATTTTTGTGTTCAACTCCAACGCGCAATTCAAGCCATACAACAAGATGGCCGACGGCACGCATGCGCACCGGGGCGGCGTTTTTATGAGGAGCCAGCTCGGGCCGCGCATCGCGATGCCCCGGGGATCGTCGGGCCGGGGCATGACAACGGTTTTTCACGAGTGCGCGCACTCGCTGGTCGCGGCCTCGGGGCTGCGGCTTCCTCTCTGGCTCAACGAGGGTGTGGCGGAGGTGTTCGAGACGTTCGGCACGCGTGGCGGCGAGCCGGTGCTCGGCATGCGCAGCAACAAGCACATGCGGCTGCTGCTCGTTAAACAACTCATCCCAATGGACGAGTTTTTTAACGTCACCATGCAGTCGCCCCACTACACCGATCCCGCGAGGATGAGGTTGTTTTACGCTCAGGCGTGGCTGGTCACGCACTACATAATGCTCGGGCCGCGTGGCCGGTCGCAGCCGGCCGAAAACCTCCGGAAATACATTGAGCTGTATAAAAAGAAACGGAAACCGTCCGAGGCGGATTTTCGCGAGGCGTTCGGGCTCGGTTACGCGGAGCTGGAGCGCGTGCTGCGCGCTTATGTGATAAGCGACCACAACAGGCATTATTCGCCGAGGCTGCCCGCGGCGTCCACGCACGACGGCGTCACCTGCCGCAAGGCGGAAATGCGCGAGGTCGAGTGCGAACTGGCCGCCTTGAAAATCCGGATGACCCACGATCACAGCGAGCGATCCACGAAGCGTTTTGAGCGGTTGGTGAAAAAATACGGGGATTACCCGCGCGTATGGGAACTGTATGCGGAGATTTCGCCGCGCGACAAAAAAAACGCCCATGTCGAAAAAGCCGTGGCGCTCGGCTCGCGCAATCCGCTGGCGCGCCTGTGGATTTTGCGCGAAGGCGTAAACGGCATCCGCTGGTCGCTCAGCAACCACATGACGGATGAGGAGGCGGCAAAGCTGCGGCAAAATGCGGCGTCGGTGCTTGAGTTGGAACCGGATTGCATGGAGGCGCACGCATTGCTCGCGACGGTCGAGTCGCAGTGTGAAACGATGAACGATTCCGCGCTGGAGCGCGCGAAAGCGGCGATGGCCGACATGAACGAAGCCGAGTATCACCAAACACAGCTCGCGATCGCGGTGGCGTGCTGGCGGGGTGGCGACAACGAACAGGCGCGCGAGATCGCCGGGCAACTGCTCGAAGAACCCGGCTTAAGCGCGACAATAAAGCTCCGCGCGACGACGCTGCGCAATCGCATCGCGCGCTCTGCGCGGAAGAACTGAGCTAACGCGGTGCCGCCGCCAATTCCGCGAGTTCGGAAGCTTGGTGTTGCCGAGGGCGGGGAGTTTGTGTTCCATTAACGCCATTTCCCAAATGGCACCCGTCAATCTTCCAGCTCAGGACACACCACAGGCAAGGCATCCATTGCTCACGAAATTGAGAAACGGTTTTGTCGCGGGATTGGTGCTGCTGGCGCCAATCGGAATCACGGCATTTGTGTTCTCGTGGGTTTTCAAAAAATCGGGCGGCATTTTGCGTCCGCTGTTCCAGGGATACCTGCCGGAATGGATCAAGCCGGACAGCATCATCTGGGATATTTTTTCCACGCTTGTGCTGATTGCGTTGATCACAGTGCTGGGGCTTGTGTCGCGGTATGTCATGAGCCGGTGGTTCTTGAAATTCGTTGACCGGCTGATCCGGAGCATTCCCGGAGTAAGCGCGGTCTATGGCGCGGTGAAGCAGATCATCGACACGTTCAGCACCAAAAACAAAAACGTGTTCAGCAAGGTGGTGCTGGTGCAGTTTCCGAGAAAGGGCATGTATTCGGTTGGTTTCCTCACAAACGAGATGGTCGGCGAGGTGCAGGAAAAAACGGCCGAGAAGGTCTCGGCGGTGTTTGTGCCAACGACGCCAAATCCGACGACGGGCTTTCTAATCATGCTACCGAAGGAGGATATCATCGAACTGGACATGACTGTGGGCGAGGGAATGAAGATGATCGTGTCGGTGGGCGCCGTTGCCCCGCCGTGGCCCTCCGCCGCTCCGAAGCCGGAGGCTTCAGAACTAATGAAGAATGAATAATGTAGAATGGGCGGCATGTTACATCACCAATGGCACGCATGCGTAGGACGTTCCCGCCGGGACCGCCGCGTTTGTTTATTGCCGCACACGGCGAGCGAGCCCGGCCCGGGCCGGAAATGAAGGGCGGTTCGCCATGGCGAGGCTTACTCTTTCGACTGATGCGTTCGTGCTGTTGAGGCGTCCCTCGACATCGGACGCGTTTCAAGTGCTCTCGGTGTTTTCCGAGACGCAGGGATTGCTGCTGGTGTTGCAGCGTGTTTCGAAAGCAAAGCGAAAAGGCGAGGTGGCGATGGCGCTGGATCTTTTCAACGAGGTGTCGCTGATGCTCGAAAGCTCGAACCAAGGGCAAACATGGTTTGTGCGCGAGGCCCGCGTGCTGAGAAGCGCGGAGGGGATCGGGCGCAATTACGAGGCGTTGCAGTGCGCGTCGGCGTTTGCGTGGCTCGTGGCGCAAAACACAATTCCCGAGGAAACACGGGCGCGGGTGTATGCACTATTGGGACAGGCGTTTGGCGCGTTCGCGGAATCGCCGCGTCCGGATGTGGCGTATGTGAAGGCGCTGTATTGCCTGGCGCGCGACGAGGGATATCCGGTGAAACAGGAGTGGGTGCGCTCGCTCGCGGCCGCGGATCGCGCACAGGTGGCGGAACTGCTCAACAAACCGCTCGCTGAGCAATCGGCAAACGCGGAAGCCGTGGGAAGATTGCGCGAACGCCTGGAGGCATGGGTGCGCACGCAGACGGACATTATTGTTGGCTAAACCACAAATCACGCCCCCTTAAAAAAGCGTTTTTCGGCGATCCGAATTCGTATTAGAAAAACGAATACAAATTATTTCATCCCGGCAACGGCCTTGCGCCGACTGCGGACGGCTCCGGCGAGTTGCTCCAGGATCGGCTCGGTTTGCTCGAACGAAATGCAGGCGTCGGTGATGCTCACGCCGTATTTGTCCGGCTTGTCCTGCCTGCCTTCGCGCAGGTGGCTTTCGAGCATCACGCCGGCAATCGCCCGCGTGCCGGCGGCGACTTGCCGCGCCAAATCCGCGGCGACCGCAGGCTGCCGGCGATGGTCTTTCTCGCTGTTTCCATGCGAGCAATCCACGACAACAACGCCGGGGTGTCCCGCATTCGCGAGCAGCGCGGTCGCGTCGGCAATGTGCCCGGCCTTGTAATTGACGCCGGTGCGCGCGCCGCCGCGCAGGATGAGGTGCGCGTCGGGGTTGCCGGTCGTGTTGAAAACTGCCGCCGCACCGTCGTCCGCCACGGAGGGGAACCAGTGCGGACGTTTGGCCGCGCCGAGCGCGTCGACGGCTATTTGCACGCTGCCGGTGGTGTCGTTTTTGAAGCCAACCGGCATCGGCAGGCCCGACGCCAGCTCGCGGTGAACCTGACTTTGCGATGTGCGCGCGCCAATGGCGCCATAGCAAACCATGTCCGCGATGTATTTCATGATGATTGTGTCGAGAAATTCGGTCGCCGCCGGCACGCCCGTTTTAATCATGTCGCGAAGCAGTTGCCGCGCGATGCGCAGGCCGTCGTTAATCCTGAAACTATTGTCGATATACGGGTCGTTGATCAGGCCCTTCCATCCGGCGACGGTGCGCGGCTTTTCGAAATAAGCGCGCATGACGACAAACAAATCCTCCCCGTGTTTTTTCCCGAGCGCCGCCAGCCGCCGGGCGTATTCGAGCGCGGCCTCCGTGTCGTGAATCGAGCACGGGCCGGCAATGACAAGCAGGCGGTCGTCGCGCTGTTTCAAAATGTCGCCTATCTGCGCGCGCGCCCCGGTGACGAATTCGGCCTCCGACGGCGACAGGGCTAATTCCTCGATTAAAACCGCGGGCGGGAGCAGCGCGCGTGAATACGATATGCGCGGCGCGGGGGCGCGTCTTTCGTCATGGGTGACGCTTATCGTCAAGTCTGCGCAAGGCGTCGGAATGCAGGGGAGTGAGGAAATCATTTGTGTGATATGCCGGGGCGGTGAAAGTGCGGTTACCGAGCTTGAGACGCTTCCTATTCGCCGTGGTAACAACGCTCCGAATTTACAGGGGAAGGTGTGCGCGCGGCGTGCCGTGATGTTGTGGCGAGTGTGATTGTTTAGTTTTTCCTACATGATTTCTTTCAACAGCCCGCCCGTGGGGACGCCTTCGGCTGGCGTGGGCATGGCGCGCACGTCGAGGCCTTGCGGGTTTGGCAGGCGGGCGGCGGGGTCGATTCCGAGCTGGTGATAAACGCTTCCGATGACATCGCACGGATAGACGGGGCGCTCTTTCACGTCCTCGGCCTTTGCGTCCGACGCGCCGACGATTTGGCCGCCCTTGAAACCGCCGCCGGCGATCACGGTGCTGAACACCCTGCCCCAATGTCCGCGACCTCCGTTCCAGGGGGCCTCCCACATGACGCGCGGCGTGCGTCCAAACTCGCCGCCGATCCAGACGATGGTGCTTTCCAACAGCCCGCGCTCCGACAAATCCTGGAGCAGGGTCGCCACGCCTTGGTCGAACTCGGGCAGCATTCGCTTCATTTCCGGGAAGTGGTCTTTGTGCGTGTCCCAGCCGGGATATTTTATAATGACGCAGGGAACGCCGCGCTCGACCAGCCGGCGCGCGACGAGGCATGACTGCCCGAAGGTCGTCCGGCGCGGCGCGGATGCGGGCGCGGCGGAGCCGGAGCTTTGCACCACCGTGGCGCGTCCGTAGCGGTCGCGCAGCGCGTCGTTTTCGCCGGAGAGGTCGAAGGCTTTTGCGCCGTCGCCGATGATCATGTCGTAGGCCTGGTCCTGCGAGCGCGCAAACGCCTCCAGTCCCGGATTGCCCGGATGCGCGCCGTTCAGCGCGTCGAGTTTGTGGAGCAGTTCGCGCCGCTTGCGCTGTTGTTCGTCGGTGAGGCCTTCCGCGACGATTCCCTCGACGATGAACCGCTCCTGCGCCGGGTCGCCGCCGGTTGCGAAGGGCCTGTGACGCGTTCCCAAAAATCCCGCCTCGTCGAAACGTCCCAGCGGCTCGGTCAGGGTGATGTAGGGCGGAAGCTGGCCCTGGTAGCCGCCGGCGTAACCTTTGAGCAGCGAGACAACGGCGCCCGCGCACGGATAGACGAGCTGGCCGCCGGGCGTGCGTCCGGTTTGCGTCATGTAGGTCGCGGTTTCGTGGGCGTCGCTGCCGTGCGTCATGCTGCGGATGATGGAATATTTGTCCGCCTGCTTCGCGAGCAGCGGCAGCATTTCGCCGATTCGTATGCCGCTCACATTGGTCTCGATTGCCTTGCGGAGCGGACCGCAAAAATCGGCGCCGCATTCCGGTTTGGGGTCGAAGGTGTCGATGTGCGACGGGCCGCCGTCCATCCAGATTTGAATCATCGCCTTTGCCTTGCCGCCGGCTCCGGGCAGTTGCGGCTCGGCGAGCGCGCGAATCGTCGCGTTGCCGGCGAGGTAGAGTCCCGCCGCGCCCCAAAAGCTGTGTTTGAGCATTTCCCGGCGTGTGATGAGTTTTTTCATGGGTTTGTCCTCTCTTTGGTTAATGGCGGAATTGAAACTCCGCGCTGTTGATGAGAGCCCAGGCCACGTCGAGGCAGAGGGCTTGTTTGTCGGCGGCGGTTTGTTGGTGCGCTTTTATGATCGCGCGCTCGGCGTCCGTCGGCGGACGCGACAGAATCGTCAGGTAAAGTTCATCGACCAAGGCGGCGGTTGTTTTTGCGCGGTTGGCCATGGTGCGAAGCGCGGCGCTTTGCTCCAGCTTGCCGCGAATGTGATTTGAGTTCAGCAGGTGCAATTGCTGGGCGGCGGTCGGCGTGGGATTGCGTTGCTCTGACTCCAGGCCGGTGTCGCGCGGCGAGCGCCCGAACAGTTCGAGAAAAGGACTGCTGATGCTCGCGTCCGCCAGCGCGATCGCGCGCTGCTCCTCGGGCATGTAGGTGAACGGCTCGGGAATGTGGCTGATGTATTTTTCGCGCGCGCCCGTGATTTGATTGATGGCGTCGATCAGCACCTCGGCTTCCAGCCGGCGCACGGGATAAGATGCGAAGTCCGTTTCGCCGCGCGCGTTTTCGTCCGCCGGTTTCGACGAAAGCTGGTAGGTTCGCGAGTTCAGGATGAGCCGGAAAAGGTGTTTCAGGTCGTATCCGCGCGCCACCAGTTCGCGTTCCAAATAATCGAGCAATTCGGGGTTGCGCGGCGGGTTGTCGTCGCGGATGTCGTCGGGCTCGTGGACGATTCCGCGACCGAGCAGCCAATACCAAGCGCGGTTGGCGAGGCTGCGCACGAACCACGGATTTTTGGGATCGACCAGCCACGCGGCAAAAACCGCGCGCGGGTCTTGCATCGGGGAAAGCGTCACGGGCGTGCCGTCCGGGAAGCGCGCGGACGCCGGGCCGGTCGCTTTTGCGAAATCGAAGAACACAATTTCCTCCTTCCATTCCGCGGTGGCCTTGTAGCCCACGCGCGAAAAGAAGACCGCCATGTCCGCCTGTTTTTCAGCGGGCCAGCTCTCGATGCGCGCGCCCATGAACGTGAGCGCCACCGTGCGGGCGATGCCGTCGGGAGTGCGCTCGCGCATGGCGCGGTAAAAGTTGACCGGCGGCTTGCGCATGTTGCTGCCGCTGGCGGTGAGCAGCTCGCGGGCAAAGCGGTCGCACGGCACGTTGTCCCTGATGCTCGCGCGAATCCAGCGGTGATAGGATTGCGCGGCGTTGGGCCAGAGGTTGATGGGGAACTCCGATTTCACGCGCAGCAAATTGCCCCACTTCATCGCCCAGTAGTCAGCGAACTCGTCGCGTTGCAGGAGCCGGTCGATGAGAATGCCGCGCTTGTCCGGGTTTTTGTCGGACAAAAATTGCCGCGCCTCCGCGGCGCTCGGCAGCGTGCCGATGACATCGAGAAAAACACGGCGCACAAACACCTCGTCGGAGCACAACTCCGCCGGCTGGATTTCCCGCGCTTTCAAGTTTTCGAAAACAAGCGCGTCGATTTTGTCGGGAGAGGACGGCACGGGTGTTTCGTTGGAAATTGCATCGGCGCCCGACATCACCGCCGCCAGGAGCGTCGCCGCAAGGAGAAGGCTGTTGTGAGTATTCATGTGATTGCGCGCATCATAGCGGCGGCAACCTTTGCGGAAGATGAGCGCGCAAAAAAATTCGTTTTGAGAAAGAGTTCGCCCGCCGGGACAAGTTGCCGTTGAATCCGGTTTCAACCAAAGGATTCAGCCATGCAACTCACCCCCTCCGGCGGTTATCGCCGCCTTGATTCGTGGACGCTCGCGACCATCGCCCAACTGGCCAATTTGCGGTTTTGCAAAAAATTTCTCACGCGAAACATCGACCCCACCGGACGGCATTACGACCAGATGACCCAGGCGGCCCGCTCGGGAAAGGCGAACATCGTCGAAGGCTCGGCGCGCTCCGCGACGTCAAAGGAAACCGAGATGAAGCTCACGGATGTCGCCCGCGCGTCGCTCGGCGAGTTGCACAGCGATTATGAGGACTGGTTGCTTTTTCGAGGGCAGGCACCCTGGCGCAAGGATTCCCCGGAGTCGCAGGCGATCTACAACGTCCGGCTTTCGCCCGCCAAATACGGGAACGATTATGTGCACGATTCCTGCGTCCGCATTTTGGAGGAACAAAAGAAATTCGCCCGTTGGCTGGATTCTGACGACTCCTGCGTCGTGGCCAACGCCATGCTGATAATCCTGTCGCGAACGATAAACATGCTCATCCGGCAGACCGAGGCGCAGGGGGAGAAATTCACCGAGACCGGCGGTTTTCGGGAGCAGCTCACGGAGGAGCGCGTGAAGGCGCGCGCCATAAAAGAAAACGCGCCCGCCTGCCCGGAGTGCGGAAAGCCGATGAAAAAACGCGTCGCAAAATCGGGCAAAAACGCCGGCGGGGAATTCTGGGGTTGCACGGGGTATCCGGAGTGCAAGGGCACCCGGGAGGTGCAGCGAGAGGGCGACAGGTAGCGACGGGGGGCGACAGGCGGCGACCAGTTGCGACGGGCATCGACGGGGTTTAAAACACTCGCTACCTGTCGGCACCCGTCGTCCCGGTCGACCCCGTCGAAACTTCGCCCCCGACAACCTCAAACGCAATCGCCGGCAAACACCCCAGCGGCACCCGCCGGGGGTTCTTCCTCGGCGCGCCGGGCGGCGTTGTGTCTTTCGCGACGAACTCCGCGATCAGGTTGCCCGCGCCGGGTTTTATTTTTTCGGCGTCCGCCTCGATCTCGAGGACAATGTCCCCGTTTCCCAGGGAGAAATTCTTGAGCGCAATCCCCTCCGGCGGATTGAGCAGGCGCACCTGGCCCGTGTCGGACGGCAGGTAGCGCGGCACGCGGAATCGCGCCTTCACCACGCCGCCGCGCGCGGGAATTTTTAGCGGCCCGCGTCCGAGAAATTTCGCCGGGGCGGCGGGCGCGTGTTTTTCACCGACAAACACAAACCAGTCCGCGCCCGGCACGAGGTGCTGGTAAAAGAACGCCTGCGTCATTTCCTGCGCGGGAACGGCGGCGCGCACAATCTTGCGCCCGTCGATTTTCGCACGGCCCTCCAGTGCGAGTTTGAACAGCGTGTTTCCGCGCGACGCCGGCGCCGTCAGCGTGCATTGCACTTTGTCCTGATGCGCGGGAATGACTCCGCCGCCCGGCGAAAACCCGGTGCTCGCGTCTTTTAATGTCAGCGTGATTTCACCATCAAAACCGTCGCGGCGAAGCGCGTAGACAGTCACGGGCTGCGTCGCGTTGGCGCGCATGTTGAGCGTGGACGGAACGACGCGCAGCGCGAAATCCGGCTGCGGCGGACTGATTCGCAGCAGGTAGCCGTATTCGCCGCCGCCGTTTTGTTGCGTGTCGCCGATGTGCGCATAATAAACACCGTCCGCCGGAAGCGTGACCGCGAGATAGGAGTCGGCGTGGTGCGTGTTCAGGCCGGAGCCCTTGTCCTCGTGGTCGTCGTTGAAGCCGATTCGATTTCCGGCGGCGTCGGAAATGATGAGCAGCGAGTCGAGCGGCGAATCGAGCCGGCGCGCGTAAACCTCGGCCACAACACGCGCGCCCGCCTTGCCCTCGAAACGGAAAACGTCGATGTCGCCCGGTTCGTCGATGCGCCCCTTGATGACAACCGGCGGCGCAACAGGCTGCGCGTCGTCGGGCGTGTTGTTCGGCTCCTTCTCCGGCGTTTGCGCGGCGAGCGCGTTGTCAGTCGGCGCGGGTTTCGCGAGCAGCGCCGGTTCGCCAACGCGGATGCGATACACAAAATCGTCGCGCCCGCGGTAAAGGTTGTCCCGAATTTCGAGCACATACTCTCCGTCCGCGGGAATCTCATAACGAAGAACCGGGTCGGCGTGAATCTGCACATCGCCGGCGGCGCGCAATTCCTTTCCCGACGAATCAAACATCGAAACCGCCGACTGCATCCAGCCCGGAACCGTGTCGGCGAGATACGGCAAAAGTTCGCGCGCGCTGACATCGACGACGAGCGTTTGTCCGCGCCGCGCCTTGAGGCAAAAACGATCCGCCTCGCCCGGCAAAATCCGCCCGTTGATCGTCGTCGGCAGCGTGACGGCCATCGGCGGCGCATCGTTGCGACCCGCCTTCACGCGACTGTCGGGATCATTCACCGTCTTTTGTATCCGCACCCAATTTTCATCCTTCCCCGAGTCCGGCTCGCGGCATTCGGAAAGCGCGCCGACTTGAAAAACCAGCGCGTTGGTCAAGCCCGTCGCGGTGACGAGCCGCAGCTCGCGGTTTCCCGGCGGCGCATCCGGCGCGATGCTAATCTTGACGGCAACTTGTTCGCCGATTGCCGGCGTGATTTTCGATTTTTCATGCAACGCAAGTTTCCGGTTGAGCTTCCGAATCTCCTCGCGCGTCGCGGGGCTTCTTTGTTTGCGCAATTCCTTCAACTTGCCGCGCGCCTCGGCGGCCTGCTTTCCGGAGAGCAGCGGCTCCGCGGGAATCACGACCGCGCGCACGCCGTCGCCGGACACAATGGCGGCGTTGGGCGCGACGAGGTATTGTCCGCCGACAGTCACCTCAACGGTCGTCCCCTGCCCTCCGCCCGCCGGATAAACGTAGCCGATGTGCGGCGCAAAATCCTGCGCGAGCGCAAGCCCGCCCGCCGCAAGCGACAATGCCAGCAACACCGGCGCGGTCGCCAGGCGCGAGCGTGGCGGTTTCATTTTGGATTGGGTGGCGTTCATGGCGCGCATCGTGATTGTCAGGGTTGGCGGGCGTTGGCGCTTGTGGTGGTTTCATTTTTGAAAAGCAGCGGAGCAAAGTGGTAGAGGTCGTTCATCCAAACCTTCGGCTCGTGCCCGCCGGCGTTGATGCGAAAGACGTGAGGGATTTTTCGCTCCGTCAAAAACGCGTCCACCGCCGCCACGCTGCCGGCCATTAGCGTGTCCTTGTTGCCAACCGAGAGCCACAGCAAGCGCAACTGGCGGCCCGGCGAGGCCACGTCGAGTCGCGGGCTTTTCGCAAGCCGCCGCGTGCTGCCGCCGGAAAACGCGCCGATCCAGGCAAACGTGTCCGGGTTCGTCAGGCCGGTGTTGAACGCCAGCCCCGCGCCCATCGAGAGCCCCGCCAGCGCGCGATGCTCGCGGTCGGCGATCACGGGATACTTGGATTCGATGAACGGAATCAAGTCGCGCAACAACACGCCGCCAAACGCCATGCTCGCCTTCTGTTTCGCGTCGCGGCTTTCGCCCGCCTGTTTGCGCGCCACGTTTGAGAGACTCGACGGCATGACGACAATCATCGGCTCGAGCTTTTTGTCGGCGAAAAGATTATCGAGGATCGCGTAGGCCTGGATCTCGTGCGTCCAGGTGTTCTCGTCGCCGCTCGCCCCGTGAAGCAGGTAGAGCGCGGAGTATTTTTTCGAGGGGGAATAGCCCGGCGGCGTGTAAACGGTCGCGCGGAATTTTTCCCCGGTGGATTTCGACTTGAACTCAACGGTCGCGACTTTTCCGCGCGCGACGCCACCGCGTGGAGCGTTGAAGCCGGACGGCGGCTCGGGCTGGTTCGGCGTGAGCGCGACCGGGACGCTCCTCCCGGAAGCCGGAGCCGAATGCAACATGCCGCAAACGGCAAAAACTCCGGCAAGACTGGCACCGCGAATAACGCGGGTGATGATGTGAGTGGTGTGTGTTTTCATGGCGTGTGGTGGATTTCGCCCGCATCCTACTGCCGCCAACCTTTGCGGAAGATGAGCGCTCGGAAAAAATTGCCGCCGCTCCGATTTCCGACGGCCTTTTCTTGATCGGATGCGAAAAATCAAACAGCGTGCGCCTGCCCTTTAACCGTTTTCCGACATGCGACTCCTCATCATCGAAGACGAAGCCGACATGCTGCGCAGGCTCGCAAAAATCATGCGCGCCGAGGGCTACGCCGTGGACACGGCGGCGGACGGCCAAGAGGGATTATACAAGGCGCAAGAAAACGACTACGACCTGATCCTGCTCGACGCGATGCTGCCCGTGTTCGACGGATGGGAATTGCTGGCGCGATTGCGAAAAACAAAAAAGACACCCGTGCTCATGCTCACCGCGCGCGACGCCAGCGCGGACCGCGTGCGCGGCCTGGACAACGGCGCGGACGACTACGTGGCCAAACCCTTCGACCTGCCGGAACTGCTCGCGCGCGTGCGCGCGCTCATTCGCCGCGGAGCCGAGACCGCGAGCAGCCGGATCGACTTTGGCGAAATCGTCATCGACACCGCGCAACGCTGCGCGTGGCGGCGCGGCGAGGCCGTGACGCTGCAACCAAACGAATACGCGCTGCTGGAATACCTCGCGCTGCACCGCGGCAAACTCGTCACGCGCACCACGCTCTACGAGCACCTTTTCGACGAAAACGAGGAGACGCTCTCCAACCTGCTCGACGTGCGCGTGTCCAACCTGCGCCGAAAACTCGGGCAGGATTTTATCGTCACCAAACGCGGGCACGGCTACGGCATCGGCATCGAACCATGAAACGCCGCCATTCCATCCGAGTGCGTTTGCTGGGCCACATCGGTCTGCTGCTCCTCCTCGTGCTCGCCGGCTTCGGCTATGTGGCATGGCAGCGCGACAGCGCGGCGCGAATCGCCGCCGTTGACCGCGAGCTTGAGCAAAGGCTGAACCTGCTGATCGTCGGCTACCGCCCCGACACCGGGCAACGCCTGCGCGAAGTCAGCGAGCCGCGCCTGTCGCCCCGCGCGCTCGAACTCCTCGCCAACGAAGGCGGCGAGCCGTTCTACTACCGTGTGTGGCACGGCAATGGCCGCGTGCAAGGGCACTCCGACGACGCACCCGAAATACCGCGCCCCGCGCAAACGGCGAAGGGAAAAATCCTGAGGATGCGGGGCGAGTTTCGGGAACTCGTCCATTTCACGCCCACGGGTCGCTGCTTTTTAGTCGGGCGCGGCATTCGGGACGAACGCGCCGCGATGCGCGCCGACGCCCTCTCGCTCGCCGCCATCGGCGCGGGCGTGCTGTTGCTCGGCCTCGCGCTCGCCTGGTGGATCGCCTCGCGCGTGACGCGCCCGCTCGCGCAAGTCAGCCGCACCGCAAAACAAATCGCCACCGGCGACCTCTCGCGCCGCATTCCCGTCCCCACACCCGAGGACGAACTCAGCGAAGTCGCCAGCGTGCTCAACGAAACCTTCGCCCGCCTGGAGGACGCGTTCGCGCGACAAAAGCAATTCACCGCCGACGCCTCGCACGAACTTCGCACGCCGGTCTCGCTCATTCTCACGCATGCGCAAGGCGCGCTTTTGCACGAGCAAACCCCCGCCGAGTATCGCGAGGCGCTCGCCGACTGCGTGAGCGCCTCGCGGCGGATGAAAACGCTCATCGACGCACTGCTCGACTTCACGCGCTTCGACGCCGGGGCCGAGACACTCGCTCGCGAACCTTGCGACCTCGCGGAGCTCGCCGGTGATTGCGCAAAGCAACTTCGTCCTCTCGCCGATGCGAAAAACCAGCGCCTCGAAATACAACTCGCGCCCGCGCCCTGCCTCGGCGATTCCACGCGACTGGCGCAAGTCATCACCAACCTGCTCACCAACGCCATTCAGCACACACCCGCCGGCGGAACCATCACTGTGCGAACACATCTCGACGACAACGCGCGCGTCTCCATTTCCGACACCGGCGATGGAATCGCGCCGGAGCAACTTCCGCGCCTCTTTGAGCGATTCCACCGCGCCGACGCCTCGCGCGCTCGCGCCACCGGCGGCCTCGGCCTGGGCCTCGCCATCTGCAAAGCCATCATGAAAGCCCACGGCGGCGACATCACCGTCGAAAGCGAAATCGGAAAAGGAACAACATTCACGGCAACCCTGCCGACCGTCATTACACGGGCATAGCTTGCGCCCGTTCAGTCTTCGCCCTGCCAGTCTTCTATTGCGAGACCGGGCACGCGACCAAACTCGCCGACATTATGCGTAACCACGGTTGCACCGAGCGCAAGCGCGTGACCAGCGAGCATCAGGTCGTAAGGTCCGATGGGTTGCGCGTTGGGTTTGAGCGCCTCCAAATAAGCGCGCACACGAGCCGCGTGAAACGCGGCTTCCTCGTTAAATGGCGCAATATCGTCAAAAACCTCGCGTAATGTTTCCAATCGTTTCGCAAAAGCAGGAATGTCGGGGCGGCGATTCACGCCGTATTGCAACTCCATGAGCGGAATGGCGGACAGTTTACAATCCTGAATGTGCGCTAGAGCTTTGGCCTTTAGTGCAAGGTCGCGTCCGCGCAAAAAGCGCGAGAGCACGTTTGTGTCGGGCAGGTAGAGCGGCATCAGGGACGTTCGAGCGGTGGAAGAACCGGGGGGGTTTTATAGAGTTTTTCGATCGCACGGCGGCGGCGCGCCTGATCGGCGGGGTCGATAAGCGTGACCGTCGATCCGTTTTTCACCAGTTGCACAGTCTTGCTTTTGAAGCGGAAGCCCTTCGGCAGACGCACGGCCTGCGAATTGCCCGCCTTGAAAACTTTTGCCGTTGTTGTCATGTGCTCACGGTGTATCTACGCGACGTGGCTGTCAAGTGACGGCATGCCGGATTGCGCTGGATATTTCGAGGATCAGGTTATTGCTTTGCGCGTTGCGTTATTGGGGAGAGAGTGTGTGGGGGCCTTCAAAATCGAGTTTCCCTTCACTCAAACAATTACAGTGAAAATACGGGGCGCCATGCCACAGTTTGATTTTCCATTGCCTGACTATCTCAATCGTCGGGCAGCACGACTACGAGGTCGTCGGCGTGGAGGCCGCACCAGACTCGGTCGCCTTGGTGGAAGGCTTCCTGGAGCGCGCTTTCGTTCGCCACAAGCGCGGTGAGTTGCGTGGTGCCGTTCACACACTGGATGCCGAGGCGGTCGATCGCGCCTTGGAACACCTCCTCGGTGATGTGCGCCTCGAAGACGTTTTCAGCGTCGATGGGGTGTTTCGAAATAAAGACTTTTTCGGGGCGCACGGTGACGATGGCGCACGTCATTTCGGCGGGCCATTGCGAGAGGCTGATGGTGAGCTCGAGGCCGCCCTCGACACGGACGCGTCCGTTGACGCCGTTGCGCGAGATCATCTCGGCCTCAAGGAGGTTGGCCTCGCCGATGAAGTCGGCGACAAAGGCGGTTTTCGGATGGTGATAGATTTCGTCGGCGGTGCCGAGTTGCTCGAGTTTGCCCTTGTTGAAGACCGCGATGCGGTCGCTCATCGTAAGCGCCTCCTCCTGGTCGTGCGTGACAAAAACGAAAGTGATACCGAGGTGCTTTTGGAGGCGTTTGAGCTCGAACTGCATTTGCACGCGCAGCTTGGCGTCGAGCGCAGAGAGGGGTTCGTCGAGGAGAAGCACCGTCGGACGGGGAACAATGGCGCGGGCGAGCGCGACGCGCTGGCGCTGGCCGCCGGAGAGCTGGTGCGGGTAGCGGTCCTCGAAACCTTCGAGCGCGACGAGTTTAACAACGTCGGCGATGCGTTGGCGGGCCTCGGCCTCGGCGACTTTTTTCATGCGCAGCCCGAAGCCGATGTTGTCGCGCACGGTCATGTGCGGGAAGAGCGCGTAGGATTGGAAGACTTGGTTGACGTTGCGGCGGTAGGGCGCGAGGTCGGTGACGTCTTCGCCGTCGATAAAGATTGTGCCTTCAGTGGGGTGCTCAAAACCGGAGAGCATTCGGAGGAGTGTCGTTTTCCCGCAGCCGGAGGGTCCAAGGAGTGTGAGGAATTCTCCCGTCTGCACCTCAAGGGTCACGTCGTTGACCGCAGTGAAGTTTCCGAACCGTTTGGTGACTCCGTTTATCTGGATCATTATACGGCGCTGGATTCAGGCGCGCGCAGCGTTCCGGGGTCGTAGGGCGGCTGTGCGTGGTTTTCGTGCTGAGGATTTGCCTGCATTTCAATGCGTGGGTTGCGATAATGAAAATCTATGGAGGAACGAAAAAGGATATCGTGCGAAAAAATGCGATGAAAATTACGCGTGTTCGGAAAGTTTTTTGCAGTCGGCGCGCGCGCGCGAACAACCGGGCCGCTACTGGTGCTGGTTTCGTTTCGACGCGCGGTATTGAACAAAGGCGTAGGCGGCGACGAACAGGACGGTGAAGATCACGCCGAGCGCGGCGCCGAAGGGCCAGTTGCGCGCCTTGCCGAATTGGTTTTGGATGACGTTGCCGATGAGCATGTCGCGCC
The DNA here is from genome assembly GCF_029504735.1 of Ereboglobus sp. PH5-10. GTDB lineage: Bacteria > Verrucomicrobiota > Verrucomicrobiia > Opitutales > Opitutaceae > Ereboglobus. The sequence goes on from NZ_JAQFIP010000003.1 coordinate 98,766, forward strand.
CGCCGCCCATGAGGTCGGTGACGGCAAACATGCCGATGGCGGGCACGAACACGAGCAGGATGCCGGCGGAGATGCCGGGCCAAGTGAGCGGGATGATAACGTCGGAAAACGCGCGCATGGGGCCGGCACCGAGGTCGTGCGCGGCGTCGACGAGCGACTCGTCCACTTTTTCCGCGCTGCCGTAGATCGGCAGAATCATGAAGGGCAGGTAGGCGTAAACGAGGCCGAGAATGACGGCGGAGGGCGTGTAGAGGATTTCGAGGGGCTGCGGGATTATTCTGGCGGACTCGAGCAGGCCGTTAAGGAGGCCGTTTTGGTTGAGGATGGTAATCCAGGCGTAGGTGCGGATGAGAAAGCTGGTCCAAAAGGGAATCATCACGAGCATGATGAGGCGGTTGCGGATCGTTTCGCTCTGTCGCGCGATGAACCACGCGACGGGGTAGCCGATGGCGATGCAGAGCACGGTGGTGATCGCCGCGTAGAGCACCGAGCGCCAGAGGATGCGCAGGTAGATGGGGTCGAACGCGCGCTGGTAATTGTCGAGCGTGAAGGTGTAAACGATGCGCCCCATGTCGTCGCGCTGGCAGAAGCTGTAAACGAGCAGGATGAGCAGGGGCGCGACGACAAAGAGGACAAGCCACAACACCATCGGCGTAATGAGCAGCCAGCCAAAGAGCCGGGGGCGCTTGGCATGGCCGGTGTTGTTGTCGGGAAGTGTTACGGCTTGCATGGGTTGGTGTGGCGCGTAGGGGCGTCGCTTGCGACGCCCCTACGTTTTAGCGTCCGGCGGCGTTTTTCAGGTCGGTGTAGAGCTGGTCGGTGAGTTCTCCGCTGCCGGGGATGTCGCGGAAGAGTTGTATGTTGGCCATGTTTGGATAGCTGGCGACATTGTCGAGCTCCTCCTGGGTGAGGAGTTTGCGCGCGGCTCCGTTCGGATTGGTGTAGGGGAAGACCCTTGAGATTTCGCGGCTGACCTCGGGGCGCATGATGTAGTCGATGAACTTGTGGGCGGCCTCGGTGTTGCGCGCATTGTGCGGAATGGCGAACACGTCCACGTAGAAATGCGCTCCCTCCGCGGGACGGACGTATTGGAATTTTTTGTTTTCAAACCAGAGGCGCGCGGCCTCGCCGTTCCAGACAACGCCGATGTCAACGTCGCCGTTGCTGAGGGAGTTTTTCGGGCTGTCGGAGTCGTAGATTTTGATGTATTTCATCCACTCAGCAATCACGGGGCGGGCACGCTCGAGGTTTTCCTTGGTGATGTTGTTGATGGGAATGCCGAGCGTCTCGAAGGCGCAGGTGACCAGTTCGCGTCCGTCGTCAAGGACGACGATGCGTCCGGCGTATTTCGGCTGGAAGATGTCCTTGTAGCCGCGGATCTGCTCCTTGACTTTCTCGGTGTTCACGACGATGCCGACGCCGCCGACCATGAAGGGCACGGTGAATTTTTGCCCGGGATCATAGGCGAGTCTTTTGAACTCGGGCATGATGTTTTCGAAGTTGGGGAGCTTTGTGTAATCGAGCGGAAGGAGCAGGTTGTTTCTTATCATGCCCTCGGCGATGTAGTCGCAGGGCTGGATGATGTCGTATTTGGTGCCGCCGGCCAGAACCTTGTTGAGCATTTCCTCGCCGGTGGCGAAGGTCTCGTAATTGACCTTGATGCCGGTTTCCTTGGTGAATTCGTCGATCACCGACTGGGGTATGTATTCGGACCAGGCAAACAGGTTGATCTGCTTGTTTGGCTCGGTGGTGCGCGAACAGGACGCGAGCCCGGCTGCAAGGGCAACCAGGGCGGAGAGCATGGCGATGAGGATTGGTTTTTTCATGGTTTTGGCTGGGACAATGGATGAGCGGTTTGCGAGGCGGGTGTTGTTGCTGGCGAGGGGTTACTTGCGCGTGCTGATCTTGCGCAGGTATTCCGAGAAGAAAACAAAAACGACGGTCGTGATCACGAACACCGTGGAGAGGGCGTTGAGGGTGAGGTCGAGGCCGACGCGCGCCTTGCCGTAAACGACGATCGGCAGCGTTTGCGAGCCGGGGCCGCGCGTGAAGAAGGTGACAATCAGCTCGTCGAGCGAAAGCGTGAAGGCCATGAGCGCGCCGGAAAGAATCGCGGGCTTCAGGCACGGAACGATGACGAGCCAGAACGCCTGGAGCGGTTTCGCGCCAAGATCGAGCGCGGCCTCCTCAAGCGCCGGGTCGAGCCCGTGCAGCCGCGCTTGCACGGCCACGAGCACAAAGGGAAAACAGAACGTGATGTGCGCGATGGTCACCGTCGTGAAACCGAGCTCCATGCGCACAACCGTGAACAGGATGAGCAGGCTTATGCCCATGACGATCTCGGGCATGATCATCGGCACGCAGATCAGCGTCTGGAGGGTTTTGGAAAACTTATACTTGTAGCGATGCAGCAGCCACGCGCCGGTTGTCCCGACGATGACGGATGCGATGGTCGTGGCGACGGCGATGACGAGGGAGTTTTTCAGCGACTCCATTATGGGCGTGTTGCTGAACAGCGCCTCATACCATTTCAGCGAAAGCCCGTCCCACGCCTTGCTGTTTTTCCCGCCGTTAAACGAAAAAACGACAAGGATGAGAATCGGCAGGTAAAGAAAAATGAACACGATCACCGTCCATGCGGCGAGGCCTCGATTTAGAATCTTGAGGCCCGACGCCGGCAGCAGGCGCATCAGGAAGGACGGTTTGCTCATCGAACGGGAAACGGAAAAATCGGTGTGAAGAAACGTGAAAAAAGAAGCGCACGTTTCAAAGGCAATTGTTCCGTAATGCAAGGCGGGTTTGCGATTTGGGGCAAAAAAATGCCCCCGCCTCGCCATTTTGAACGGGAGGCGGAGGTGTCGAGCTCTGCGAAATGCAAATAAAGCCTGGCGATGAGGCTACCGATTCCGCGCGGCTGCCGGCAGCACAACGCACAACGATGCATTGCGCCTCCCAGCTTTCGGCCTTCCCGTCTTTCCTCCCGAATCAGTGCGGAATCAAATCACCTCAAATTGCGGCGAAAGGCTCAACGCACCCCGTCCGTCGGGACGGGCGGTTTCGCGCGCGCCAGATCCCGCTGGCGATAGTGCACGATGTATTTTTCGTGAAAATAGTCCCCGGCGTCGGCAAGCGTCTCGGCGAGCGAAAGCACGCGCGAAGGGGCGATTCCGAGCGCCTCCTCCTCGGCGGCAAGAGCCCCGCCCTTCCAATAAATCACGCCGTTGCCGGGCGAACTCTTTTCACCGGGGCGCGCATGCGCGCGAATGAGCTGGATGAACGCGGGCAGCGACGTGACCGCGCGCCCCGTTACAAAATCGTATTCGCGCCGGAGCGTTTCGACGCGGATGTTCCTCGCCTCGACATTGCGCAGGTCGAGACGCTGCGCGATGTCGGCGACGACGGTGATTTTTTTGCCGACCGAATCGGCCAGCGTGAACCGCGCCTGCGGATAAAGCGCCGCGAGTATCAATCCGGGAAACCCGCCGCCGGTGCCGACATCAAGCACGGTCGCGCCATTCATGAGCCGCAGAAACTTCACCGCGGCGACGCACGGCGCGTAATGGTGCCACTCGAGGTTGTCGATGTCCTTGCGCGAAACGAGATTGATCTTCGCGTTCCACTCGCGATGCAGCGACGCCATGCGCTCAAGGAGCGCCCATTGCGCGGATGTGATCTCGGGAAAAAGCGGCTTAAGGCGTTGCATGATTTTTTTGTTACAATGAACACACGGCCAGCGCGAAAAATGAGGCAAGTCCGGATTTTTTTACCCCGGAATTTCCAACACCCCGCCAATGCGAAAAATCGCCCCAAACAATGTCATCCATTAGATGACACTCCCCGTGAAAAACAGCGCGTGTTTCAAGCGTTTTGGAGCGCCTGCTCGCCCAGCACGGTCAACAGGACCTCGCGCGTGTGGGGCTCGCGGCGATGCTCCCACAAATACACGCCCTGCCATGTGCCGAGCAACAGCCGGCCATTCTTGAGCGGCACGGTTTCGCTCGTGCGGGTGAGCGCCGTTTTTATGTGACTCGGCATGTCATCGGAACCCTCAAACGTATGCGTGAAATGAGGGTCTCGTTCCGGCACGAGGCGGTTCAACCACGCCTCCAAATCCGCGCGCGCCGACGGATCCGCGTTTTCCATGATCACCAAACTCGCGCTCGTGTGACGGCAAAACACCGTCGCAACGCCGCTCGCAATCCCCGAGCGCGCAACCTCGCGCTCAAGCTGGCCGGTGATTTCGTGAAGCCCTTGCGAGCGTGTGTGAATTGTGAACGTGGCGTGATGAACCGGCATAAAATATTCGGAAAAACTATTCGCCTGCGATGCGAGGGCGCAACCCAAAGCAATACCGCAATCAAACATTGACCGCGCGCGCGCGCATCATCACCGTGTTCGGTTTCAAAATTTCAAACATCCAGGCAAACACGCTTCCAACACCTCCCATTTTCTCAACGTGAATATCGATATCAAAGACGTCTCCACCACACGCAAAAGCATGGCTGTTTCGCTCACAAAAGACGAAGTCGCCGCCGAGCACAAGGCCGTGCTTGCCGAATACATGAAGCACGCCCGCCTCCCCGGATTCCGCCCCGGCAAGGCGCCCGCCGCCATGGTCCAGCGTCAGTTTGGCAAACAAATCGACGAGGAGTTCAAGCAACGCGTCGCCTCCAAGGCCTACCGCGACGGCATCAAGGAATCCAAGCTCGACGTCCTCACCATCACCGACATCCAGACCGGCGACATCAAGCCCGACGCCGACGCCACCATCACCGTCACCGTCGATGTGCGCCCCGAGTTCGAGCTGCCCGACTACAATGAGCTGCCCACCGCCATCGCCCCCACCGACCCGACCGACGAGGAAATTGACGCCGCCATCAACGCCCTTCGCTCCGAAAGCGCCAAGTTCGAAGTCAGCCAGGGCCCCGCCAAAAAAGGCGACTACATCAAGCTCTCCTACGAAGGCACGCTCGATGACAAACCGCTCGCTGAAATTGTCGGCGACAAACAAATCTACGCCAAGGCGCCCACCACGTGGGAGGAAGTCGAAGGCGAGCACGAGGGAGTGATCCCCGGCCTCGGCAAACACCTCGCCGACGTGAAACCCGGTGACAAAAAAACCGTGCCCGCCACCTATCCGGAACAATTCGAGGGCGTGCCCGCCCTCGCCGGCAAGACCGTCAGCTACGCCATCGAAGTGCAGGAAATCCGCACCCGCGAGCTTCCCGCCCTCGACGAGGAGTTTTTCAAGACTCAAAACGTCGAAAATCTCGACGCCCTCAAAACCCGCGTCCGCGAAGGACTCAAAAGCCGCAAGGAATACGAAAACCGCCAGTCCCAGCGCCGCCAGATCACCGACACGCTGATCGGCAAAACCGAGTTTGAAGTCCCCGCCTCGCTCCTTGAGGACGAAACGCAAGGCGTTCTCCGCAACATCGTCGAGGACAACATGCGCCGCGGCGTCCCCGAGGAGGAACTCGAGAAAAACAAAAAAGAGCTCTACGAAAGCGCCCAGAAATCCGCGCTCATCCGCGCCAAGACCCGCCTCATCCTCGCCAAGATCGCCGAGAAGGAGGACGTCAAGGTCGATGAAAAAGACATCGACGCCTTCATCTACCGCGAAGCCATGATGACCCGCCAGAGCCCTGACAAACTCGTCAAGGAACTCACCAAGGATCAGAGCCGCCTCCGCGCCGTCCAGCAGGCAATCATCATCGACAAGGCGCTTGATCTGGTCGTCTCCAAGGCCAAAATCTCCCTCGTCACGCCCAAGGCTTGACGCCTCTGGCACAATCTTAATCCAGAACAAAAACCGGTAGGGCGAACCCTCCGGGTGAGCCGTTCCGAATTCGGCTCAGCCGGAGGCTTCGCCCTACCGCTCTAAACTTAAACCTTCATGAGCTACTATCTTCCCTACGTCGTTGAAAACACAGGCCGCGAAGTCCGCCAGTGGGATATTTACAGCCGCCTTCTCAAGGACCGCATCGTTTTTATCGGTTCGCCCATCGACGATGTCGTTTCAAACAACGTCATCGCCCAGCTGCTCTTCCTTCAAATGGAAGACCCCAAGAAAGACATCCACCTCTACATCAACTCCCCCGGCGGCGTTGTCACGGGCGGCATGGCAATCTACGACACGATCAACTTTCTCCAGTGCGACGTCGTCACCTACTGCATCGGCATGGCCGCGAGCATGGCCACCGTGCTGCTCGCCGCCGGCACCAAGGGCAAGCGATTCGCGCTCCCCAACAGCCGCGTCATGATCCACCAGCCCTCCGGAGGCGCGGGCGGCCAGGCGGCCGACATCGCCATCGCCGCGCGTGAAATCATCCGCTGGCGCGCAACACTCAACGAGGTCATCGCCCGCCACACGGGAAAAACCGCCGCCCAAGTCGAAAAAGACTCCGACCGCGACTATTACATGACCGCCCACGAAGCCAAGGACTACGGCCTCGTCGACCAAGTCGTCGAATCCACCCGCCAGGTGCAAACCATCGCCACCGCTTAACCCGTCGCGTGATTCAAGGCGTCAGGCCCCGGTTCCACACCCCGGCCCGTGATCAGTTTTCCAACCCAAAACTGACCCAAACATTTTCTTGCCACACGCGCCGCAGCCCTATGTTTTTATCAGCTTTCCTCCGCACAACGCGGTTTGGAAAAACCAACAACACAACAATAACCAAAACATCCAAAACGATCGCAAGGCGGCCCGTAGGCCGGCCTGTGTAGTCGCCAAAGATACATAGATCACATGAACGTCACACCAAAAGACCTCCTCGATGCAGGCGTCCACTTCGGACACCAAACCAAGCGCTGGAACCCGCGCTCCAAGCCCTACGTCTACGACCACCGCCAGGGCATCACCATCATCGACCTCGGCAAAACGCACGAACTGCTCCAAAAAGCCTACACCACAGTCGAGGACACCATCGCCAACGGAGGCACCATCCTCTTCGTCGGCACCAAGCGCCAGGCGCAGGAAATCATCAAGGAAGCCGCGGCCACCACCAACATGCCCTACTGCGTTGATCGCTGGCTCGGCGGCACCCTCACCAATTTCGCCACCGTCAAGAAATCCATCGCCAAATACAAAAAGTATCAGCAAATGGAAACCAGCGGCGAACTCGCCAAGCTCGGCGGCAAGGAAAGCGCCGCCATCAAGCGCGAAATGTCCCGCATGCAACGCAACTTCTCCGGCATCGTCGACATGCTCGACCTCCCCTCGATCATGTTCGTCGTCGACGGCAACCACGAGAAAATCGCCGTCGCCGAAGCCGCCCGCTGCAACATCCCCTGCGTCGGACTCGTTGACACCAACTCCGACCCCACCACCCTCCCCCTTCCCGTCCCCGGCAATGACGACGCGGTGAAATCCATCCGCATCATCGTCGACACCATCGTCGAGGCCGTCCAAAGCGGACTCGCCCAGCGCGAAAGCCGCCGCACAGCGCGCGGCCAGGCCGATCTCCGCGCCGCCACCGCGGCCGTTGCCGAGGCCTCCGGCGCCACCGCCGAAACCACGGAAGCCGGCGCTCCCGCTGCCGACGCCCCCGAAACCACCGCGACCGGGGAAGCCGCCGAGGCGCCCGCCGCCAAAAAGAAACCCGCCGCCCGCAAGAAAATCGCCGCTCCCAAGACCGACGAATAATTCGCGTGCGCAACCGAGCACAAAAACTCAAAACCCAAACTTACATATAAAATTAAAAATGAGCACACCCGTTTCCGCACAAACCGTTAAGGAACTCCGCGAAAAGACCGGCGCCGGTCTCCTCGACTGCCAGAAAGCCCTCGCCGAAACCGGCGGCAACATTGAGGAAGCCGTCACCCTCCTCCGCAAAAAAGGAGCCGCCACCGCCGACAAAAAGGCCGGCCGCGCCACCAAGGAAGGCCTCATCTGGAGCTACATTCACAGCAACAACAAAGTCGGCGTCCTCATCGAAGTGAACTGCGAGACCGATTTCGTCGCCCGCAACGAAGACTTCAAGGCCTTCTGCAACGACCTCTGCCTCCAAGTCGCAGCGTCCAGCCCGCTCTACGTCACCCGTGACGAAGTGCCCGAGGCCGCCATCGCCGCCGAGCGCGAAATCGCCGTTGCCCAAGTGCAAGGCAAGCCCCCCGCGGCCATCCAGAAAATTGTCGAAGGCAAGCTCGAGAAATACTACTCGACCATCTGCCTCCTCGACCAGCCCTTCGTGAAGAACCCGGACAAAACCATCAAGGAAATCCTCACCGAGAAAATCGCGACCATCGGCGAGAACATGAGCATCCGCCGCTTCACCCGCTACCAGCTCGGCGCCTAATCCGGCCGCGCGAAAAATTCATCCAACACCACAAACGCTCCGCCCAAAACGCGGGGCGTTTTTTAGGGTCAAAACTGTTTCGCCACCGAGGCGAAGCGGCGCGCGGCTTCCGCCAAGTCCGCGGTGCCAAGCACGCCAAAGCTCAAGCGGATGAAATTCTTTTCCGGCGAATCACCGAAGCACAAATCTCCCGGCACATAAAGCACGCCCGCCTCAATGCATGCGCGGCAAAAGGCCGAGTCCATGCCCGTGTCGAGTCCGCGCGGCGCCTCGAGCCATATGTATAACCCGCCGGCCGGCTCAACCCATTTCCAGCCGCGCTCGCGCAAACCGGCACCGGCAAGCGCGCCGTGCAACGCGAGCATTTTCGCCTGGTATGCCGGCCTCAGGCGCGCGAGCTGGCGTTCGTAATTCTTGCCCGCCAGGGCATGCTCCATGATTGCCTGTCCGAAATTCGCGGAGCCAAAATCATGGTGGCCTTTCACATGGAGCATCCTGCCGCGCCACGCCTCGTCGGTGCATGCGCCGTAACCGACCTTCAAACCCGTCGCGAAGGGTTTTGTGAGCGTGGCGGTGTAAAGTTTCGGGAACGGCTTCCAAGCCGGAAGGGCGAGCACACTGCGCGCGCTGTATTCATTTTCAAAATACAATTCGCGATACGCGGCGTCCTCGATCACCGGAATGAACATGCCTCGCGCCGCGAGAGTTTCGGCGATGCCGTTCTTTTCCGACTCGTCGAGACAGCGCGCCGACGGGTTGCAGAAATAGCTCACAAAATAAACCGCGCGCACACGGCGCCCCTCCTCGCGCAAGTCATCGAGCAGCTTGCCAAGCGCAACGGTGTCGATGCGGTTTCCCGCGTCGATGGGCAGCGAGCGAGCCTCAATGCCCAGGCCGCGCAGCATTTCCAAAAAAACAAAATAGCTCGGACGATCCACCAGCACGACATCGCCCGGATCGCACAGCACCTGCATCGCCAGATACAGCGCCTGTTGCGAGCCGTTTGTAATGAACACCTCCCGCTCGGACAGGCTCCCGTCACTCCCGAGACGGTCCGCGCGCGAAATCCGTTCCGCAATCAACCGGCGCAAAATCGCGCGCCCCTGGTTTGTGCCGTATTGGAGAAACTCATTGTTGCTCGCCACCGCGTCCGCGCACAACGCCCTCCATGCCTCGCCGACAAAATCCACCGGCAGCGTGGCATTGTCCGTGAACCCCGCCGCAAGCGACAACAGCCCCGGCGTTTCCAGCGCCATCGTCATGAGGCGGGCGATTGTCGGCGGAGCGGCGCGCTCGCCGAGCCGGGAAAACATAGCGGTGTGTTCGTGCGTGTTGTGTGATGCGGACATGAGAGAAACGTCCGCAAACAAAATACTTCGGTCCCGGTTTGGCGACGCTTGTTTTTTTAAACACGGGTGCCGTGCCAAGGTTTGTTTTTTTAACAGCCGGGGCGTGCTCGCCGGGCGCGACAAGAATTACGAGGAGGAAACGCGCCGGTTTCGACGTTTCAAGCGGTGGCAACAATCCACCAACCACCCCACCCCATTAACGCCGCGCCTGAAAAATGGTCTTATTCGGATAATGGTGTCACGGAATGGCGCAAACAGCGCTTGCAAGCCGCGCCGGACATTCGTCTTAATTTGCGCTTCTTGCTGGCAGCAAACCGCTCATGCCCGGGTGGTGGAATGGCAGACACGAGGGTCTTAGAAGCCCTTGCCGAATGGCGTGCAGGTTCAAGTCCTGTCCCGGGCACCATTTTTCGCGCGTCGCAATGACCGGAAATGCGATCAGGCGGTCGCATCGCCGCCGTTTGATTTCGAATTATTTCGCCAGCAATTTTTCGAGTTGCTGTTCGAGGTCGTTACCGCGCAGGTCGGTGGCGACGATCTTGCCCTCCGCGTCCAGCAGGTATGTGGTGGGAATCGTTTCGACCCCGTATTTTTCGGAAAGCGTGTTTTGAGGATTGTCGCCTTCAAAGTATTGCGGCCACGGCATTTTTTGCTGCTCAATGTATTTCAGGAGCGCAGCCTTGTCGCGATCGAGGCTGATGCCAATTATCTCAAATCCCTTGTCGTGATATTTTTGATACGCGGCGAGGACGTTCGGAATTTCCGCGACACACGGCGGGCACCATGTCGCCCAAAAATCGATGAGCACCACCTTGCCCTTGAATTGCGAAACAGTGAGCGGTTTTCCAGCGATGTCGGTCACGGAAAAATCGGGAAACACCTTGCCGGGTTGCAGCGCGGCCCTTGTCGCCTGTATCTCGCGAAGCTGCTTGAGTTGCTTGAGCATGTCGTCGACATGCGCGGCGGCCTGGGAGGTTGGATAATCCGTCTTGATGCGTTTCACAAGCGCCTCGGCCTTGTCGAAATCGGTGAGCACCTCGGCGTAAAAACCGGACTTCATGACGAGCACTTCGGCGAGCTCATCCGCGGGCGCCTTCGGATTGGCGGCGATGATTTTATCGAACTCGGCGAGTTCGCCCGCAAACGCGGCCTCCGTTGGCTGTCCGGAAAAGTTTTGCAGCTTTTGGCGAAGCGAGGTCACCACCTTGCCCACGGCCGTCCGCACGTCGCCCGTTCCAGTCTGGGCGTTAATGGCCGGCGCGCACACGCCCGCCGCAATTGTCGCTGCAATCAAAATCATCCAGTGCTTCGTTTTCATGAATTGTATAAGCTGTGTTAGAGTCATTGGCGGCGGGTTTGTTCAACCGGCCTTCCGTAAAACGCATGCAAAATTCCAGGGTCCCACGCGGACGCGCGCGTCGCGCAAACCCGCGGGGGCGATTACTTGCCGAGCGCCTTGCGGACTTGCTTGTCGAGTTCGTCGCCGTGAAGATTTTTCGCGATGATGCGGCCTTCGCGATCGAGCAGAAATGTCGTCGGAATCGAAAGCACGCCATATTTCTCAACCAGCCCGCCGTCCCACGATTTCCCATCGCAAGCCTGCCGCCAGGGCATGTTGTTTTTCGCGATGAAAGCGCGCAATGTCGCGATGTCCTTGTCGAGACTGATGCCGATCACCTCAAAGCCGTCGGCGCGGTATTTTTGATGCGCGGCAATCACGCCGGGCATTTCTTCGCGGCACGGTGGGCACCATGTGGCCCAAAAGTCCACGAGCACGATCTTGCCGCGATACTGCTCCAGTGAAAGCGGCTTGCCGTCGATGTCCGTCAACGCAAACGCGGGGAACTGCACGCCGGGCTTGAGCGAGTCGCGGATCGCCATGCGCACTTTGCGCGCCTCGGCCTTGGCAATGTATTCCCCGACCCTGCCCGCCTGCGTGGTTGAGGGAAACTCGGTTTTTATCCGACGGTAAATTTCAATCGCCTTGTCGGGATTGTCGAGGAAGCGCTGGTAAAGCGATCCTTTCGTGACAAGCACCCGCGCCACGTCGTCGCTCTGCTCGGCCTTGTGGGTGGCGACGATTTCGTCGAGCGCGGCGATCTCCTCCTTGAGCAATTTTTCCGTGGCCTCATCGACCGCGGCCAGTTTTGCGCTGATACGTTTTTCAACCGCCTCCAATTTTGCCGCGACGCCTGTTTTCCCGGATGCGGTTTGCACGGCCGCGAGCCATGCCGCCTGATCCGCCGCGCAGCTGCCGCAGAGCTCGCGCCCGGCAAATATGACCGCAAGCGGCGCGATGATGGCGAAAAGGAGATATGCGTATGGCAGACTTTGTTTCATGGGTGGGTTTGATGGTTGGTGGTCGCAAATTGTGTGGCAGAAATCGCCGTCCGTGTCAGCCGCGCATGAGCGCCTCGATTTTATTTTTCGATTTAATCACGTTTTCCACGGACACGCGCGGGCTGAGCTCAAGCACCAGCTTGTGATGCGGTTTCCAAAAACGGCTGACCATTTCAAAATCGATTTCCCCCGCGCCGATGGGCTGGTGATCGCGGCCGTCGGCGGTCGTGTCGTGCAAATGGAATCCGGCAAGCCGCCCGGCGTTTTTCTCCAAGTGCTCGCGGTGCGAAAGGATGCCCAGCTGCTCCTTCAACCGCGCATGCCCCGTGTCGTGCCAGTAGGCGGCGGTGTTGGGCCGCGCAAGGCCGTCGAGCAATTCCCCGAACTGATCGTCAAGCGGCAGCTCGTCGGGACGCTCGCGGTTTTCAAACCCAAGCGTCACGCCGCGCTCGACCGCGTATTCGCGGATTTCCCCGATGCTCGCGCGCACCTGATTCCAGTAGGGGGGCATGCGCTCGCGAACTTTTCGGAGAACTTTTTCGCGCAACGCCGCAAAGTCCGCCTCGCCCGCAAAACGCGCCGGCGCGTCACTCGCGCTGTAATATTCATCGGCGCGGGCGAGCAGTTTTTTCACAGGATTCCTCCACCAAAAACGCACGCTGCCCAAATGTGTCACCAGCACCCGCGCGCCAACCTGCGCCGCGAAATCCAGCGAACGCCGCGTCTGCCGCACCCATTGATCGTGATGCGTAGGATCGCCGACCGACGGCTCGTAGGCGTTAGGCGCGGGACGGCTGAACCCCGTCGGAAGCGGGCAAAAATTGTGCGTCGAGCTGATCTTGATCACGCCTTTCTCAAGCGCGCGCAAAATTCCCGGCACCAGCGTGACCTGAACCCCGTGGCTCAACTCCGCATGGGAAAACCCCATATCCGCAATCTCGCGCAACATCGCGTAACCATCCGTGTGCCGGTGCGAACACCAGCACGTGGAAAGCGCGAGCGGCGGAAAACTGGATTCGGCGGGGCGCATTTGAGGTCAATGTGACAGCGTCATTTGTTTGAAATTCACAGGATAACGGTAGGGCGAAGCCTCCGGCTGAGCCGTTCATCTTTCAGGCGATTTGGCGCTTTCGGCTCAGCTGGAGGCTTCGCCCCACCCATGGAAATGCAAAAAAACACGGCCATGGGCATAACAAGCCTGCCCCTCCCCTTCCCCGCAAACACAAAAACCGCCTGCGACATCGAAGTCATCAGGCGGTTCGAAAGTGAAAACAGCGTGTCTACACTCAGTCCGCGTAACGGCGGCGGAGCATGGCGGTGAAGGCCATGACCTTCTCCTTGCGGCGGCGCTTGTCACAAGGTTTTTCGTAGTAACGCTTTGCGCGAACACCACGGATGATGTTTTCGCGCTCGAGCTTCTTCTTCATGCGGCGGAGCGCACGATCAACGGGCTCGTTTTTGCGGATTTTGATTTCGATGGACATGTGTGTTTCTTAACGGATTGGTCGGAAAAAGATGTGAACTACGCAGGATATCCGCCCCCGCGTCAAACGAAATTTGCCCGGTTTTTCGTCCTCCAGAGTTTTGTTATTCACGTCCAAATTATTTCATTCATTTTGCCCGTTGATAATTCCCGCCGCAGGCGTTGCCATTTGTTTTTTCCATCTTCGATTTCAACTTTCGGTTTTTCCATTTTTCCCGTGTCCGCTCCCATCGTCACCAACGTCACGCCCTCCGCGCCCGCGAAGGACTTTGTCCACCTCCACGTCCACTCCGACCGCTCGCTGCTCGACGGGTGCTGCCAGGTTGACAAACTTTGCAAACACGCCGCGTCGCTCGGCATGACCGCGCTCGCCCTCACCGACCACGGAAATCTCTTCGGCGCGATCGACTTTTACAACGCCGCAAAAAAGCAAAACCTCAAGCCCATCATCGGTTGCGAAATCTACCTCGTCGAGGGCTCGCGCCTCGAAAAACAGGGCCGCGCCGAGGACGGCAAATCCTACTACCACCTCGGGCTTCTCGCCAAAAATCTCACCGGATACCAAAACCTCCTCAAGCTCGTCTCCGACGCGCACCTGCACGGCTTTTATTACAAACCGCGCGCCGACTGGGAAACGCTCGCAAAATACTCCGAGGGCCTCATCGCATTCTCCGGCTGCCTCGCCGCGATCATCCCGCAACACCTCATGCACGACCGCGAGCGGGAGGCTCGCGCCGCATGCGCCCGTTTTGTCGAAATTTTCGGCAGGGAAAACTTCGTCATCGAAATCCAGGACCACGGCATCCCCGAGCAAATCAAAATCATCCCCGGACTGCTCAAGCTCGGCGAGGAATTCGGCCTGCGCGTCATCGCCTCCAACGACGTCCACTACATCCGCGACACCGACGCCGACCCGCACGACGCCATGCTCTGCATCCAGACCGGCGCCAAGCTCGACGAGCCCAACCGCATGCGTTTCGACACGAAGGAATTTTACCTCAAGTCGCACGACGAAATGGCGCGCCTCTTCGCCGAGGTTCCCGAGTCGATCACCAACACCCGCGCCATCGCCGAGATGTGCGACCTCGAAATCCCGTTCCCGAAAGGCTCCGAGCGCTACCCCAAATACCCACTGCCCGTCGAAATCAAAAGCGTGTATTCACCTTCTGAATACCTCCACAAGCTCTGCGTTGACGGCCTCAAGCAACGCTACGGCGTTGACCACGACGAAGTCGCCGCGCGCCCCGCCGTCGCCGAACGGCTCGAAAAACTCGCCACCGCCCTCGTCGCCGGGCAAAAGGCCGTCGAGGAGCGAGGCATCACAATCGACAAGCTCGCCCCCGACGAAAAACCCCAGCCGCCCGACAACAACGGCCTCGCGCCCGAGGAGATACTCGTCGTGCGCACCGCCTACGAGCTCGCCATCATCAACCTCACCACCTACGTCGATTATTTTCTCGTCGTCTGGGATTTCATCCGCTGGGCCAAGGAGCACGACATCCCCGTCGGCCCGGGCCGCGGCTCCGGCGCCGGCAGCCTTGTCGCCTACCTCCTTTCAATCACCAACATCGACCCCATCCGCTTCGGCCTGCTATTCGAACGCTTCCTCAATCCCGAGCGCGTTTCCGCGCCCGACTTCGACATCGACTTTTGCATGCGACGCCGCGGCGAGGTCATCGACTACGTCCGCGAAAAATACGGGCGCGACTGCGTCGCCAACATCATCACCTACGGCACCATGGGCGCGAAAATGGCCATCCGCGACATCGCCCGCGTCAACAGTCTCCCCTTCGCCGACTCCGACCGCATCGCGAAGATGATTCCCGACGAGCTCAACATCTCGCTCACCGACTCGATCAAAAAATCCGCCGAACTCCGCCTCGAAATCGACCGCAACCCCGGCACCAAGCGCATCATCGACACCGCCCTCGTCGTCGAAGGCATGGTGCGCAACACCGGCAAGCACGCCGCCGGCATCATCATCACCGACAAGCCGCTCGACGAGTTCGTGCCGCTCACGCTCCAGGAAGGCGACGTCACCGTGCAATACGACATGAGCGCCGTGGGCAAACTCGGCCTCCTGAAAATGGATTTTCTCGGCCTCAAAACCCTCACCATCATTTCCGACGCCGTTGAAAACATCCGCCGCACCGCCGCACCCGATTTCGACATCGAAAAAATCCCGCTCGACGATCCCGTCACCTATAAACTCCTCAACGCGGGCAAAACCGTCGGCGTCTTCCAGCTCGAATCCGAGGGCATGCAAAACGCCGCGCGCCAGGTCGGCATCTCGTCGATCGACGACATCAACGCCATCTCCGCGCTCTACCGCCCCGGCCCGATGCAATTCATCCCCACCTACGCCGCCGGCAAAAAAAATCCCGCGTCAATCGTCTATCCGCACCCGCTCCTCGAGCCCGTCCTCAAGGAAACCTTCGGCGTCATCGTCTATCAGGAGCAGGTCATGGAATGCGCGCGCGTCATCGCCGGCTTCACCCTCGGCGGCGCCGACATGCTCCGTCGCGCAATGGGAAAAAAGGACGAGGCCGAGATGAACCGCCAGCGCGGCATCTTCGTTGAAGGCGCGAAAAAGACCCTCAACCTCGACGCGAAGAAAGCCAACGAAATCTTCGACTTGCTCCACAAGTTCGCGCAATACGGCTTCAACAAATCGCACTCCGCCGCCTACGCCATGATCGCGTATCAAACCGCGTATATGAAGGCCAACTACCCCGTGCAATTCATGGCCGCCGTGCTCACCGCCGAACTCGGCAACGCCGAAAAAGTCTCGCACTTCATCGCCGAGGCCGAGGCGATGGGCATCACCGTCCTCGGCCCCGACATCAACGAGTCCGGCCCCAACTTCACCCCCGTCATCGCACGCCCCGCCAGGTCGGGTGGCACGGGCGACTCGCCCGTGGGATCGGGTGGCATGGGCGACTCGCCCATGCCCTCGGGCAAAATCCGCTTCGGCCTCGCCGGCATCAAGGGCGTCGGCGAGCAAGCCGCCGTCAAATCGCGCGACGAACGCGACGCCCACGGCCCCTACACCAGTTTCGAAAACTACATCCTCCGCTCCGACCCGCGCGCCATCAACAAGCGCGTGCTCGAAAACCTCGTCGCCACCGGCGCGTTCGATTTCAGCGGCGTGGAACGCGAAACCCTTTTTCCCCGCATCGACCTCGCCCTCGGCGCGCTCTCCGAGCTTCAGCGCAAATACCCCGCGCTCAAAAAAGACGCCGGCAAACCCAAGGAGGAAGCCCCCGCCGGCACGATGCTCTTCGACCTCGGCGCGATCGACAGCGCCCCGCCCCTTCCGCCCATGGGCGAACTCGAAAAAGAATTCGCCCAAATCCTGAAACACTCGCGCAAAGTCACCCCCGCCGCGCCCGCCGCCGCAATCGACGACGACAACGACACGCTCGCCCTCGGCGCGGTCGCCAAGGGCAAAAAGAAAACAGCGTCCACCGGCGCCGCCGAACGCATCCTCACCAAGGAAAACCGCCTCCAGTTTGAAAAGGAACTGCTCGGCTTCTACGTCAGCGGACACCCGCTCAACGAATACGCCGGACTCGTCGAGGCGCTCGACACCTACGCGATCGGCGACCTCATCACGCTGCCCGACCGCACCGAGTTTCGCCTCTGCGGCATTTGCGGCAACATCGCCAAACGCCTCTCGAAAAAAGACAACCGCCCCTGGGCCTCGTTTGGCCTCTCCAACAAAAACGGCGCGATCACGCTCAACATGTTTGCGAGCACCTACGAGGAATACGGCGCGGCGCTCGCGGAAAACGCCCTCGTGGCCGTGCAAGGCATGGTGCAAGTCAACAAGGAAGGCGAAAAGCGCATCCAGATCAACGAGTGTTATCCGCTGGTGCCGTTCATTGCGCAAAATATCCGGCGCATCACCTGGCTGCTAAAACCCGATCATCCCGAATTGCCCGAATTCCTAAAAGCGTTGCGCAAAACCCTCGACCAAACTCCCGGAAAAACCGAAACCTCCTTCGCGTTTCTTTTCGAGGACCGCGTCGCGCCCATCGCCGAGGCCGCCGATTCACTGGCATGGACTTTCACGACCGAGTGCTTCAACCAAATCCGCAACCACCCCGCGGTCCTTGGCGCGCAAATCCATGCCGGGCCGCTCATCCTCAAGCGCCAGGAACGCCGCTGGGCGCCGAAACGGGATTAGTTTTTTGGTTCGCCCCGCCAAAAGACATTTCCCCACGACAGTTTAAGCCGAAACCGCTCTGGATCAAACGACGCCCTTGCGGCGAGGCACATGGTTCCTTCCTCAAGCCCGGCTGTTATTTGTTTCAAAAATTCCCCCGCCTCTTTTCGGAAATCCACCTTGTGCACGGACGCCGATGAGGGCAGTTTACCAGTGCTGCGAAACAGGCGCGAATGGTTCGCGCGCGTTTCTTTTTTCCCATCATGAAACCCAAAATACTTCTGC
This sequence comes from Ereboglobus sp. PH5-10, assembly GCF_029504735.1. Classification (GTDB taxonomy): domain Bacteria; phylum Verrucomicrobiota; class Verrucomicrobiia; order Opitutales; family Opitutaceae; genus Ereboglobus. The sequence continues at coordinate 116,691 of NZ_JAQFIP010000003.1, forward strand.
TCGCCCCCCTCCTTTTCGCCATTTTTGCGGGCGCGGCAAACGCCGGCACCATCACCATCAAGTCGCTGCTCGATGAAATGACCGACCGCGACGAACGCGCGCGCTTCCCCGAGCCCGCCTTCACCTGCGCGCAATTCAGCAGCTACGATCGCGCCTCAGTCGCGCCGGACAAACCCGGCTGGTTCGCCAACTCCGACCGCTCCATGTTCCTCCGCGTCGAGCGCAACAACGGACGCCGCGAGTTCGTCATGTTCGACGCCGGCGGCCCCGGCGCAATCGTCCGCTTCTGGATGACGTTCGCCGGCAAGGATTGCGGGCGCGGCACCATGCGCATTTACATCGACGGCGACGACGCGCCTGCCGTCGAGGGCGCGGCGTTCGACATCCTCAGCGGCAGCATCATCGCAGGCCCGCCGCTCGCCGCGTCCGTCTCCGAGGAAACGCCCTACGAACGGCGCGGGCACAACCTCTACTTCCCGATTCCCTACGCGAGGCATTGCAAAATCACCTACGAAAGCGAACGGCTCAGCGAGGACGATCCCGGCGCGAAAAAGGGCGGCACCGAGCGCGTCTATTACAACATAAATTACCGCTCGTATCCCGCCGGCACGCCCGTCGAGTCCTTCTCAAAATCCGTCGTGCAACGCCACGCCGGTGCCATCGCCAACGCGCAGGCGCAACTCGCATCCGGCGCCGCGGGCCTCACCATCAACATCGACGGATATATCACCAACCTCGCCACCAGCCTCGAGCCCGGCGCGAGCCGTGACGTCACCCTGCGCGGCGGCCCTGCCGCCATCGACTGCATCGCACTGCACCTAGGCGCGGAAAATCAGGAGCAGGCACTCCGCTCCACCATCCTCGAAATCGCGTTCGACGGCGAGCAAACCGTCCGCGTGCCAATCGGCGATTTCTTCGGCATCGGTTACAAACAACTTCGCACAAACACCTATTACACCGCGACGGAGAAATCCGGATTCATGCGCGCCGCATGGATCATGCCGTATGAAAAAACCTGCACCATCACGCTGCGCAATCTCGGCGCGCAAACCGTCCACATGGGCACTTCCGTCGTCATAATCAAAGATTGGAAATGGGACGCGCGCTCCATGCACTTCGGCGCGGGCTGGCGCCAATACACCAAGGTCCTCGCCGGCCCTCATGACAAAGCCGTCGACCTCAACTACGCCGAACTCCGCGGCAAGGGCGTTTATGTCGGCGACAATCTCGCCATCTTCAACACCACCTACCGTTGGTGGGGCGAGGGCGACGAAAAGGTCTATGTTGACGGCGAAAAGTTCCCCTCGCACATCGGCACCGGCACCGAGGATTATTACGGCTACGCATGGTGCCGCCCCGAGGGCTTCACCGGGCATCCGTTCATCGCGCAGCCCTTGGGCGAAGGCAATTTCGCGCCAAAACTTTCCGTCAACACCCGGTATCGCGGCCTCGACGCCATCCCCTTCGACAAATCGCTCCGCTTCGACATGGAACTGTGGCACTGGTCGCCCACGCGGGTGAACTACGCGCCCGCCGCCTTCTGGTATATGCTCCCCGGCGGACGCAGCCTCGCGCCCGACAACACCGCCGACGCCCGCGAACCCGTCGCGCTCGACCGCTCCGACATCATCCCAAGCGATCTCCAAGGGGACAAGGCCGGCGCGCTCTTCATTGAGGGCGAGGATTTGCTCGTTGAAAAAACCACCTCCGGAAAAGCCGCCGCGCAATCAATCAAGCGACCCATGCCGTGGAGCGGCGGCGCGCAACTCTGGTGGCGTGATCTCAAGCCCGAAGCCCGCGCCACCTTTGCCTTTTATTCCGACGTCTCCGGCCGCTTCGACATGACCGCATTCCTGACCACCGCGAACGACTACGGCACATTTGATGTCCGGTTGAACGGAAAAATCGTTTTCAAAAATCTCAACCTCAACACGCCCGAGCTCTACACCACCACCGCGCAAGCCGGCGTCGAACTCGTCAAGGGCAAGAACACCCTCGAGGTCGAACTCGTCGCGCCGTCCAAGCATCCCGGCGGCAAAACTCACTTCGGCCTCGACAGGCTGCTGTTCAAGTGACCCGGGCTGCGGTTTCGACGGTTAGAGCGATCTCAACAATCCGACAACCGCCCCGCCCAAAACGATCCTGCGATTTCCAAAACCGCGCCCGGCCCGGTCAATCAAGCCGGCCTATCGCATCGGCCCCAGCATCCAGAGTTGATACTGGATTTTTTCTATTTCGTCGAAGAGGCCGAGTTCGGCGGCGGCGCGCATGCGCAGGCGCAGCACGAGTTCCGACTCGGCCCAGTCGGCCGGCAGGCGCGATAACGCGAGCCAGCCGTCGCCCATGCGCGCCGGTTTGCTCCAAAGCGCGTCAATCGCCTCCATGACAAGATCGGCGGGCGCAAGCGGAAGCGAGGCGTCGGTCGCACCGGGCGAGACGAGGAAACGCATCGCGCCGACCTGTGTCTCGCTGCCGGCTTCCCTGACGATGACGTTGTAGATGCGATCCGCGCGCAGCACGCGATCCTGCGTGGTTTCGAGTTGGTCGATGCGCAAGGGCGGGAGCACGTTGATCGCGACACGGGGTGGAGCGACGGGATCGGCGGGATCAACAACCGCCACGTCATAACGCACGCCGGGGCGCGGCTCCCACGTGATGATCGGGTTGGTAAAACGCGTCACACCAAAAGGCGAGGTCACCAGCACGCGCCCCGTGCTTTCGCGCGGACCGCCGTAACGCGCCGTGATGAGGATTTCTTTTGGCGAAACCAGAAAATCGACCGCGTCCTTCTTGGGCTCCCGCGCGGGTTCGGGGCGGAGGGTTTCGGGACCCTTGATTTTTTTTGAGGAGGCGTCACCAGGGTGCACGACGATGATGTTTGCGCGCGCGGGCACCTCAATGGCCGAGCCGGAGGGAACGGCGAGGGTTGTTTCGAACAGAATGTTTTTCCCATTAACACGAACCGTGGTCGCGCCGCCGGGGGAAACGAGATAGGCGGCGGGCAGCACGGGCTCGGGCTCCTTGCCCCATGCGCGCATGAAAAACGAAACCGCCACGCCGGCGAACACGACGGCGACCACAAAACCCGCCGCCGCAAGCCGTATGATCCGCCGCCGGCGCCGTTCCTCGGGGGTGAGTCGGAAAAGTTCGTCCATGATGCGCGCAACATGAAGGGGAAATAAGGCGGAAAGGGAAAGCAAAACACGCCTCGCTTTTTTCCGGGCGTTTTTCAATCTTCCCCGGATATTATGAGCACGGAATCAACCGAATCACTTGTGGACATCGTGGCCAATGCGGCCGCGACGGCGACGGAGCGCCCCTCGTGGGACGAATATTTCATGGCGACGGCGCTATTGATCTCGACGCGCTCGCCGTGCGAACGCCTGCATGTCGGCTGCGTGATCGTGAGCGGCGGCGCGCGCAAAAACCGCATCGTGGCAGCCGGCTACAACGGCTACCTGCCCGGCGTGCCGCACATCTCCCGGGTGCGCGACGGGCACGAGCAATCAACCGTGCACGCAGAGCAAAACGCGGTGGCCGACGCCGCGCGCCGCGGCAGCTCGGTGGAAGGCTGCATCGCCTACGTCACACATTATCCGTGCATCAACTGCGCAAAAATCCTGTCCGCCGCCGGCATCGCCGAAGTGCGCTACCGCGACGACTACAACAACGACCCGATTGTCGCCCCCATGCTCGGTGACGCCGGCGTGCGCATCGTAAAGCTGGATTAAGCCCTGGCGAACAATGCCGATTCCATCGCAAAATGGCGCGTCGTCCGGGCAAATGACAGCCGGCGACACGGCGCAAAAAAGGGAAAAACGGCGGTTTTTGCAGCCGCCGCGCCCACCGAAAATCTCTCGATTTGAATTTTTCCCAACTTCCGTGGTTGACAGTCACCCGCCGTGCGCTACCAATCAACCCCTTTTCCTTTCATGAAAACGTTCCTCGCCAAGAAAGAGACAGTGCAGCCCAAGTGGTATCTCATCGATGCCGACGGGCTCGTGCTCGGCCGTCTCGCAGTTAAAGTCGCCAATATTATTCGCGGCCGTCACAAGGCCACCTACACTCCGCATGTTGACACCGGCGATTACGTTGTGGTCATCAACGCCGAGAAAGTCGCGCTCACCGGCAAGAAAGACGAGCAAAACGAATACATGTTCTTCTCCGGCTACGTCGGCGGCGAAAGCTATCGTTCCCTCGCCCAGATGCGCGAGCAGAAGCCCGAGTTCATCATCACCCACGCGGTCAAGGGCATGCTCCCGAAAAACCGCCTCGCGGCCCAGATGCTCAAGAAACTGCGCGTCTTCAAGGGCCCGAACCACACGCACGAGGCGCAAAACCCCGTCACAATCACTCTCAAATAATTAGCCCATGAGCGAAAAAGTCATCCACCTCGGCACTGGCCGTCGCAAAACCTCGGTCGCCCGCGTCCGCCTTTCCGAAGGCTCGGGCAAGTTCGTCGTCAACGAACTCGAATACGACAAGTATTTCCCGCACGAAACCTTCTCCAAGGCCGCCTGCGCCCCCTTGATCGTCGCCGAGATGCGCGACAAGGTTGACGTGACCGTCCTCGTTGACGGCGGCGGCGTTTCCGGACAGGCCGGAGCCGTTGCGCACGGCATCGCCCGCGCCCTCCAGAAGCTCAATCCCGAGCTTCGTCCCGCGCTCAAGAAGGCCGGCCACATCCGCCGCGACCCGCGCGAGAAAGAGCGTAAGAAAGCCGGCCAGCCCGGCGCCCGCAAGCGCTACCAGTTCTCCAAGCGCTAAAGACCGCGCCAGTTTTCTTCCAATTTGGAAACCGAAACGCCCTCGAAACCGGGGGCGTTTTTTTGTGCGTATGTTTTGGAGAAGGAACCTCGCTTTTTTTGCAATACCTATCACTCTGCTAGCAATCGCGAAACCAATGAAGAATTTGCTCCTCTCAATATTGTGCAGCACGTTAGCTACCCTGCTGCATGCAGAAACAACTCCAATTCCAGAAACAATCGTTGCGGATGGATTTTCTGTAACTTACAAAATCGACGCCCCCGCGCAATGGAACGTGAGTGTCTTGGATAACAAGACACGGATATGCTATAAGCGTCAAAGTGAGAATGCGATGGGCGATTTTAATGTGATAAAAGTGTCGATTGCCGCCAAATTGCTGACGGAAAAAGACCGTAAGATAGCCGACTCGATGATAAGAAAGGACATTCCGAAATTTCACAAAAAAACCTTTGGCGACCGGCAATCACTTCTCTTTGAAAAAAAGCCTGTGTTTGAATCAAAAATTGGAAGCGTCTTTTTCTATAAAAGCCGATTTGACGAATGGCGGGAAACCCAACGAGGAAGGAATCGTCCATTTGATACATCTCGGTTATTTCTTTCGTATGCAGCATTTATATTACCCAAGGATTACAAGACCAATGGATATGCCTATATTGTCACGGGCATCGAGATGAATCCCGAATACACCAAAATCCCATCAACCAACCCCCGTTTGCTGGATATATTTCAAGGTATTTTGACAGGCGTAACGGAGAATCCGGATACAAAGGCCAAATAATTCCTTATAGATCCCTCCCTCGTTGACAAAGGCGCGGAGCAGCAGACCTCAAAACGCATAGCGCCCCCCATTTCTCAGGTCTTGGCTTTGCGCGCAGCAGCGATTGTGTTTAATCATACACAACGACGCAATTACACGCGCTCAAATCTCTTGGGCTTTGGGATTTTGAAATTTGAAATTTAACCACGCCGCCGCCCTCAAAATCACGCCGTGCTCCATCACGAAAAATAATCCCATTTTCCCCTAAAAACCCATTGCGTCCGACCCTGAATTTCGATGCAATTTCCCTTTTATTTTTAACGCAATTACGCACCCGATTTTCCACGCAAATATGTCCGACCAAAACGACCCGCAAAACGCCGACCAGAACCCCGCCGCAGGCGCCGACGCATCCGGCTACAACGCCTCCCAAATCGAAAAACTCGAGGGCCTCGAGGGCGTCCGCAAACGCCCCGACATGTATATCGGCGACACCAACGAGCGCGGCCTCCACCACTGCGTCTTCGAGGTCGTTGACAACTCCATCGACGAGTGCCTCGCCGGCTTCGCCACCTCCGTCAAGGTCACCATCCACCTCGACGGCTCCTGCTCGGTCGAGGACGACGGCCGCGGCATCCCCGTGGACATCCACCCCAAATACGGCATCCCCGCCCTCGAGCTCGTGCTCACCAACCTCCACGCCGGCGGCAAGTTCGGCAAGGGAGCCTACCAGGTCTCCGGCGGCCTCCACGGCGTCGGCGCCAAGTGCGTCAACGCCGTCTCCGAATGGTTCGAGGCCGAGGTGCGCCGCAACGGCAAGGTCTACCAAATGCGTTTCGCCCAGGGCCTCACCACGCAAAAGATGACCGTCGTCGGCGACACCAAGAAAACCGGCACAAAAATCACCTTCAAGCCCGACGCGGAAATCTTCCTCACCACGCGCGAATTCCAATACGAAATCCTCGCGCGCCGCCTCCGCGAACTCGCCTTCCTCAACCCCGGCGTCCGCATCGAACTCAACGACGAACGCTCGCAAAAATCCGACGTCTTCTACTTCAAGGACGGCATCGTCGAATTCGTCCAGTATCTCAACACCAACAAAAACCTCGTCCACCCCAACCCCGTCTCGTTCTCCGACTCCGTCGCCGACGAAAACGACCCGACCCGCCCGCCCATCGCCGTCGACGTCGCGATGCAATACAACGACTCCTACAACGAGCAAATCTTCGCCTACGCCAACTCCATCCACAACATCGAGGGCGGCACGCACCTCTCCGGCTTCCGCTCCGCGCTCACCCGCGTCCTCAACAATTTCGCCAAGGCCAACAACCTCCTCAAGGAAAAGGACCCCCCGATCAACGGCGACGACTGCCGCGAAGGCCTCACCGCCGTCATCTCGGTAAAAGTCCCCGAACCCCGCTTCGAAGGCCAGACCAAGACCAAGCTCTCCAACGGCGAGGTCGACGGCATCGTGCAAAAAATCGTCGGCGAAAAACTCAAGTTTTTCCTCGAGGCCAACATCCCCACCGCCAAGCGCATCATCGACAAAATCGTCAACGCCGCCCGCGCCCGCGAGGCCGCCCGCAAGGCCCGCGAAACCGTCCGCAAAGGCGCCCTCTCCGGCGGCGGCCTCCCCGGCAAACTCGCCGACTGCTCCTCGCGCGACCCCGCCGAATGCGAAATCTACATCGTCGAGGGTAACTCCGCCGGCGGCTCCGCCAAGCAGGGCCGCGATCGCCGCTACCAAGCCATCCTCCCCCTCCGCGGCAAAGTCCTCAACGTCGAAAAAGCCCGCCTCGACAAGGTGCTCTCCAACGCCGAAATCCGCACCATGATCACCGCCTTCGGCACCGGCATCGGACAAAACTTCGACGTTGACGGCACGCCCACCGAAGGCGGCTTCAACGGCGACAAGGCCCGCTACCACAAAATCATCATCATGACCGACGCGGACGTTGACGGCGCGCACATCCGCACCCTCCTCCTCACCTTCTTCTACCGCCAAATGCGCGGCCTCTTTGACAAAGGCTACATCTACATCGCCCAGCCGCCGCTCTACAAAATCAAACGCAAAAAACGCGAGCAATACATCGAGAACGACGAGCAGATGAACCGCATCCTCCTCGAACTCGGCTCCGAGGACGTCACCCTCACCCGCCTCCGCGACAACAAAGTCCTCGCCCCCGCCGAAATCGACAAACTCGTCGAGCACTTCTCGGCGCTCGAAAAACTCGGCGGCGGCGTCACCCGATACGGCGCCTCGTTCGCCGAATACCTCGACTGCCACGACAAGGAAACGCACGCCCTCCCCCGCTACATCGCGCGCATCCGCGAAGGCAACAAGGAGAGCCACCAATTCCTCATGGACGAGCACGCCCGCGCCAAGTTCGTGCAAGACCACGGCCTCGACGCCGACCTCTTCGAGCAACCCGCCGGCACCGTGGGGGCGCCGCTTGCGACGCCCTCCGCGACAACCACCGACGACAACAGCAACAACACCGCCCCCGCCGCCAAAAAAGCCGCCGCCGGCCCGCTCAAACGCATCACCGTCCACGAAATCTTCGAATCGACGGAAATGTCGAAAATCCTCCGCGCCATCACCGCCGCCTCCGGACTCGACATCAACCGCTACGGCCCCACCGAGGAACCGCGCTACATCATCACCGAAAACGCCGGCCAGAAATCGGAAAGCCAAATCGAAATCCACAGCCCGCTCGAAATCGTTTCGCACATCCGCGCCCTTGGCCGCAAAGGCCTCACCATCCAGCGCTACAAAGGCCTCGGCGAAATGAACCCCGAGCAACTCTACGAGACGACGATGGACCCCGAGCGCCGCCGCCTCCTCCGCGTGAGCGTGGCCGACGCCGCCAAGGCCGACGCCCTCTTCACGCTCCTCATGGGCGACGAAGTCCCCCCCCGCCGCCAATTCATCGAAGACAACGCCCTCAACGTCCAATACCTCGACGTCTAATAAAAAAAAGGAGTCAGAATACAGAAGTCAGGAGACAGGAGAAAAAACCTCCGGCAACCCTCAAGCCCTCTGTATTCCGACTCCTGACTCCTGTATTCTGACTCCTTCCTCCTTTTCATAAATGCAAACACCGCCCGACAAACTCTCCACGGCCAACATCACCGACATCATGCAGACGGCATACATCGATTATTCGATGTCGGTCATCATCTCCCGCGCGCTGCCCGACGCCCGCGACGGCCTCAAACCCGTGCAACGCCGCATCCTCTACGCGATGTATCGCCTCGGCCTCCTGCGCAACCGCCCCTTCACCAAATGCGCCAAAGTCGTCGGCGAAGTGCTCGGCAACTACCACCCCCACGGCGACTCCTCCGTCTACGACGCCCTCGTGCGCCTCGCCCAAACCTGGGTCATGCGCTACCCGCTCATCAACCCGCAAGGCAACTTCGGCTCGGTCGATGGCGACGAAGCCGCCGCCTACCGCTACACCGAGTCCCGCCTCGAGCACACCGCCGAAACCATCCTCGCCGACCTCGACGAGGACACCGTCGACTTCGTCCCCAACTTCGACGAAAAAACCACCGAGCCCTCCGTCCTCCCCGCCGGCCTCCCCACCCTCCTCCTCAACGGCTCCACCGGCATCGCCGTGGGCATGACCACCAACATCCCCCCGCACAACCTCCACGAAGTCGCCGCCGCCGCCGCGCTCCTCCTCGACAACCCCTCCACCACCGTTGACGAACTCTGCGACATCATCCAAGGCCCCGACTTCCCCACCGGCGGCGTCATCGCCGGCCGCGAAGGCATCCTCTCCTACCTCAAAACCGGCCGCGGCATCATCCGCGTCCGCGGCAAGGCCCACACCGAGGACAACAAAACCGGCGAGCAAATCGTCATCACCGAAATCCCCTACAACGTAAACCGCGCCAGCCTCGTCACCCGCATCGCCGAACTCGTCACCGAAAAGGAAATCGAGGGCATCCGCGACGTCCGCGACGAATCCGACGCCAACACCCGCATCGTCATCGAACTCAAGCGCGGCGAACAAGCCTCGCCCATCATCAACCAACTCTTCAAAAAAACCGCCCTCGAGTCCTCCTTCGGCGCCATCCTCCTCGCCCTCGACAAAAAGCGCCCCAAGCAAATGAACATCAAGGAACTCCTTGAATGCTTCATCGACCACCGCCGCGAAGTCGTCACCCGCCGCACCCAGTTCCGCCTCAACCAAGCCGAGGCCCGCGCCCACATCCTCGAAGGCTACAAAATCGCCCTCGACAACCTCGACGACTTTGTCCGCATCATCCGCGCCTCCGCCTCGCGCGCCGAGGCCAGGGAAAAACTGATGGCCAAATACCCGCTCACCGAGCGCCAGACCGACGCCATCCTCGAACTGCGCCTCTACCAGCTCACCGGCCTCGAACGCGACAAAATCGAAGCCGAATACCTCGAACTCCTCAAACTCATCGAGGAACTCCGCTCCATCCTCGAAAACGACTACAAACTCCGCGAAGTCATCAAAACCGAACTCCTCGCCCTCAAGGAAAAATTCGGCGACGAACGCAAAACCGAAATCACCGGCGCGCTCGGCGAGTTCCGCATGGAGGACGTCATCCCCAACGAAGGCTGCGTCATCACCGTCTCGCACCTCGGCTTCATCAAGCGCACCCCCGTCGTCGAATACCGCTCGCAAAAACGCGGCGGCAAAGGCGTCATCGGCACCGAGACCTACGCGGACGACTTTGTCGAACGCCTCTTCACCGCCGAGACGCACGACTACATCCTCTTCATCACGACCACCGGCCAGTGCTACGCGAAGAAAGTCTACGAAATCCCCGAGGCCGCCCGCGCCGCGAAAGGCAAGTCCGTGCACTCCTTCCTCATGCTCAAGGAAGGCGAGAAAATCGCCGCCATGCTCTGCACGCCCGATTTCGCCAATGAAAACGCCGCCAACCGCTACCTCGTCATGGCGACCAAGCGCGGCACCATCAAGAAAACGACCCTCGGCGACTACGCCAACGCCACCCGTGAAAACGGCCTCATCGGCATCAACCTCGCCGAAGGCGACACCGTGATCGGCTGCGTGCTCACGACCGGCAAGGACGAACTCATCCTCGTCTCGCACCAAGGCCTCGCCGTGCGCTTCCGCGAAAGCGACGCCGAGACCGGCGAAGTCCTCTTCCGCGCCACCGGCCGCGCCACCGCGGGCGTCACCGGCATGCGCTTCAAGCTCAAGAGCGACTACCTCGAAGTCATCGAAGTGGTTGACCACACCGCGAAGTTCCTCGTCGCCAGTGAAGCCGGCCTCGGCGTGCGCACCCGCTTTGAGGACTACCGCCTCATCAACCGCGGCGGCACGGGCGTGTGGGCGATCGACCTCCCTGAAAAAATCAACCTCGCCGGCGCGTTAAGCGTCCACGACACCGACGAAGTCATGCTCCTGACGGCGAAAGGCCAAAGCATCCGCTGCCCGGTGGACACGATCCGCGAAACCAACCGCGGAGCGAAAGGCGTGAAACTGCTCACCCTCGCCGAAGGCGACACCCTCCTAAGCATCGCCAAGGTCGTCGAGTCCGAGGAAGAGCAGGAAGCCGCCAACGCGGGCGAAGCCGCCGAATAAAAGGCGGGACGGTTTCGCAAAGCCGATACTTCCACCGTTCGCAGACCACCATAGCACACTCAAAAAATTCGTTTAGCGAGAAGGCAGAAGTTTCGTGACTGCCTTTGCACGCCAAAGGCGTGCTACAACTTAGCCCGGGGCGAGTTACACTGCCCCGGGTTTTTGTATTTAAAATTCAGCACCCTGAAGGGGTGCAACACCCGCCACCACATGTTGTCGCGCCCATTCAGGGCGCCGACTTTATATTATCGCACCCCTGGGTTGCGCGCTACGCGCCACACCCAGGGCTAATTTGTATGACGCCTTTGGCGTCGAATATGCGGCCACACCCTCGCCCCCAAACAAACACCAAAAACTATCCTCAATAAGATAATCGACGCCTACAACTTCCCCAGCGCCAGTAGCGCGCGATGCGTTTGCACGGCGGCCTGCAGCAATGAATCCGTTGGAGGTGGTTGTGATTCTGGCGACGACGATTCGCCTTCGGTTTCTTTTTCACCCGGCTTCGCCTGCGAATCAGGGCCCGCCGCATCCGGGGCTTTTTTATCCGCGACCGTTTTTGCCTCCACCTCCGGCTCCGGCAATCCCTGATAGTCGCGCATGAGCGCCGCCTCGTCATAGCGCTTTTTGTCCGGCTGGTGATTGATCAGAGTCGAAACCGCCGCGCCTTTCGCAATCGCCTCGCATGCGCGGCGGTCGTCCTCAACGGAACCCCGCACCTTCACGTCGGCGGGCACGTTGTCGCCGGCCAATGCCATGACCAGCACGCCCTGAGTGTTGTCCGGCAATCCGGCGTTGAGCGTGAACGGAACCGCTGACGACGTGTCGCGATTGATCAACACAAAACGCGCGGCCCGAGTCGCCGGGGACACCGGCGGAACAAGCGCGATTCGCAACGCGCGCACATCGGCCACGCTCGCATCCACTCCGCGCAAATCGACAACCGCCGCCTTGTTTTCCGCGAGCACGGATTTCAGCGCGGGCAAGTCGGCGGCGGGGTTTGTCATGCGAAAATACACAAGCCCCTCGCCAAGATCCTGCGCGCCCGCCTTGTCAGCCGCGCCCGACGCCGCGCAAAATCCGGCCAGCAACAGTGACAGCGCGCCGAGAAGACATTTGCACAAACGATAAAAACTCATGCGGCACAGTGTTTGCGGTTCCTTGAAATTATTCAAGGAACCAGCGTGTGGAGCGAGTAGTTCGCGCGCGATTACGCCTGGCGCATCGCGCGCTCGATTTCAGCCATTCTTTCAACCTTGGGCAGCGAGCGGGCACCCTCGAATTCGGATTCCAGAAAAGCGCGCACAATCATCTTGGCCAGCTCGGGGCCTATCACACGCGCGCCGAGAGTGACGATTTGCGCGTTGTTGCTCTTGCGCGCGCGCTCCGCGGAAAATGTGTCGTGCGCCTGCGCGGCGCGGATACCCGGAACCTTGTTCGCGGTCATGGCCATGCCGATGCCCGTGCCGCACAGCAGCACGCCGCGCTCATGGCGTCCGCTTCGAATCGCCTCGGCCACGGCCAGCGCGATGTCGGGATAAAGCACGGAAACGCCCTCCTCGGAGCCGACGTCCTCGACCTCGTAGCCCAGGCTTTTGATGTGGGCCTTGAGCGTGTTTTTGAGTTCCCAGGCCGCTTCGTCACAGCCGATTACCACGGATTTTTTTTCAGTCATTGTTTTTTGTTTTGGGTTTAAGGAGATTGTTTTGTCGGTTTCGCGCCTGGGCAAAGAGTCTTTCGCGCACGCGAGGTCGAGCGCTTACTTCATGATCATTTCCTTCACCGATTTTCCGGCGGGGATCATCGGCAAAACGTGCTCGCTGTGCGGCACGATCACGTCGAGCAAATACGGGCCGTCATGGTCGAGCATTTCCCGGATCGCATCGCGCAGCTCGCTCTTCTTGATCACGCGGCGCGCCTTCACGCCGAAGCCTTCCGCGATCTGTGTGAAGTTCGGATACAGGCCGCCGATGTTTGTCGGGCTGCCGATATTGTTCACGTCGCCAAGAATCGTCTGCCCGCGGACGCTTTGATAAAAACGGTCCTCCCACTGTGTCACCATGCCAAGGTGCTGGTTGTTCAGGACCATCACCTTGATGTTGATTTTTTCAATGGCCGCGGTGGCGAGTTCCTGAATGTTCATCGTGGTCGAGCCGTCGCCGTCGATGTCGATGACCTGCCTGTCCGGACACGCAACTTTGGCGCCAATCGCCGCGGGCAGGCCGTAACCCATCGCGCCGAGGCCGAGCGAGCTGATGTAGCGGCGCGGTTTTTCGAACGAGTAAAATTGCGCGGCCCACATCTGGTGCTGTCCGACGCCGGTCGCGATGATCGCGTCGCCCTTGCTCAGTTCGTAGAGCGAGGCCACCGCCTCCTGAGGCAAAATGTGCGGGCTGTCCGGATAACTGAACGGATGCTCCTTGCGCCATTCGCGGATTTGCGCAATCCACGCCGCCGTGTCGGGCGCGGCAAACGAGCGCGCGGACATGAGCTTGTTCAGGCGCGTGAGCGCATCCTTGACGTCGGCGCAAACCGGGTAATCAACGCGCTTGTTTTTATTGTGCTCGGAGGCGTCGATGTCGATGTGGATGATCTTGGCGCGCGGAGCAAATCTGTCCGTGTCGCCCGTGATGCGGTCGTCGAAACGCGCGCCGAGGCTGATGAGCAGGTCGCACTGGTCGACGGCCCAGTTGCCATACGCCGAGCCGTGCATGCCGAACCAGCGCGCCGAGAGCGGATGCGTCTCGGGGAACGCGCCGAGGCCCATGAGCGTGGTCGCGACCGGTATTTGCGCGCGCTCGGCAAACGCGAGCAGCTCCTTGTGCGCGCCGGACGAGATGACGCCGCCGCCGACATAGAGCATCGGTTTTTTCGAGGCCGAAACGAGTCCGGCGATTTGTTTCAACTGCGCGTCGCTCGCGGTGTGCTTCAACCCGACAAACGGATTGCGGAACGAAACTGTTTCCGGGAAACGCGGCACGAAGCGCGCCTGTTGCACGTCCTTCGGAATGTCGATGACCACGGGGCCGGGCCGGCCGCTGCGCGCGAGCTCGAACGCCTCCTTGAAGATGCGCGGCAGGTCGGCGACATCGAGCACGAGGTAGGAGTGTTTCACGATCGGCAGTGTCATGCCGAAAAAGTCGGTTTCCTGAAACGCGCTCTTGCCGATGTATTTTGAAAAAACCTGACCGGTGATGGCGACGAGCGGGATCGAGTCCATGAACGCGTCGGCGATGCCGGAGACGAGGTTGGTGGCGCCGGGGCCGCTGGTGGCCATGCACACGCCGACCTTGCCGGACGCGCGCGCGTAGCCGCCCGCCGCGAACGCGCCGCCCTGCTCATGACGGGGAAGGATGACGCGCAGCTTTTTGTTGCGCGCGAACGCCTGGTGCAACTCGAGCGCCGCGCCGCCGGGATACGCGAAGACGACACCGACCTTTTCGCGCAGAAGGCATTCGACGACGCAATCGGCGCCGTTCATTTCACGCGGGGCGGTTTTTGTCGCGGTGGCGGATGAGCGTTTGGCTGTCTTTTTCATAAATAAAAGTGGTCCGGAAAAACGTAAAATAAAGTCCGTCGTCCGCGGAGGATGCAAGAATGGAAAGCGACCGGGGAGTTGCGCGTGCCGCGGGACGGCGGCAAGCCCGCGTCAATGGAGATTCACGCGCGACGCTTTTCCCTCGCGCCCGGCGCGCATCATTTCGTCGTAAATCCAGCGGTAAGTTTGCTCCATGCCGTCGCGCAGGCGCGTCGACGGTTCCCAGCCGAACAGCGACTTGATGCGCGTGTTGTCGCTGTTGCGCCCGTTCACGCCCTTGGGCGCGCCGGGGTTGTATTTTCGCGCGAGCTTCACGCCCGCGATTTCCTCAACGATGCCGACAAGGCCGTTTATCGACACGAGTTCCGAGCTTCCGATGTTGAGCGGCTCGGCGCAGTCGCCGCCCATGAGCAACAGCGTGCCTTTTATGCAATCGTCGATGTAGGTGAAACTGCGCGTCTGGCTGCCGTCGCCCCAGATTTCGATTTCATGCCTGCCGGTGCGCACCGCCTCGATCACCTTGCGGCAAATCGCGGCGGGAGCCTTCTCGCGGCCACCGTCATAGGTGCCGTGCGGCCCGTAAACATTGTGATAACGCGCCACGCGAGCGACCACGCCGAAATCCTCGTCGAAGTGGCGGCACATGCGCTCACTGAATAGTTTCTCCCATCCGTAGCCGTCCTCCGGCATCGCCGGATATGCGTCGGCCTCCGTCAGCGGCGTCACGTCCGTGCTCTTTTGTTTGTCGGCATTGTAAACACAGGCTGACGACGAGAAGAAAAAACGTCCCGCGCCGCAATCGCGCGCGGCCACAAGCAGGTGTGTGTTGATCAAGACGCTCAACATGCACAGCGCCTTGTTGTTTTCGATGAACCCCATGCCGCCCATGTCCGCGGCCAGATTATACACCTCGTCGTATCCGCGCACCGCCTCGGCGCAGGCGTCGCGCAACTGCAAGTCCAGGGTCCGCGACTCCGCGGCGTCATGAATTTGGCACCACGCCTCGACGGGCTTTTTATCCACGGCCCCGACCTTGTGCCCCAAGTCGAGCAAGGCCTTTACCAAATGCCCGCCGATGAATCCCCCGGCGCCGCAGACCAGTATCTTTTTCATATGCGAAATTGCTTACCCTTTGCGCAGCGTTTCCTCAAGAGGATATCTTTTCAGCCCGAGCAACTGGAGCGTCACCCTGAGCACGAACAGCGGATTGTTTATCAAGTAGCGACGCCAAAGCCGGCGCGGCTCCATGCACAGCCGGAAAAACCATTCCAGCCCGCAACGCCGCATCCAGCGAGGAGCCTGCCGCGCGCGACCCGACAAAAAGTCAAACGCCGCGCCCACGCCAAGCAACACCGTGCCCGACCCGGCGATGCGCGGGGCGAATTGCGCCATGAATTTTTCCTGCTTCGGCGCGCCCAACCCGACCCAAAAAAAGCGCGGCTTGAGCATGTTCACGCGCGCGGCCAGCACGGCGAGTTCCGCCGGGTCGAGCTCGCGAAACGGCGGCGTCTTGACGCCCGCGACTTTCAATCCCGGAAAACGCGCGCCGAGTTTTTCCGCCAGCAACCCGGCCGTGCCCTCGCCGCCTCCGTAGAAAAAATGCGTGAGCCCGTCCTCCACGCCCGCCTCGCAGAGCGCAAGCATCAGGTCGGGCCCGTAGACGCGCCCGATGTCCCCGCCCGCGCGCCATTTTGCCAGCCAGACCAGCGGCATGCCGTCGGTCGTGTTCAAGAATGCGTCGTTGAGGATGCGTTTGAATCCGGCGTCCCGTTGCGCCTCCGAAACCCCATGCACTCCCGTCACACACACATACCCGCCCCGCCCCGCGCGCGCGGCATCAAGCAGCAGCGTGGTGGCGACGCGCAGGTTCATGGCGCTGACGCCCACGCCGAGCACATTGACTTTTGGAGGCATTTCCACGGCCAATTGAAAAAACGCAAACAACGGCGCCGCGCAATGGGATTTCGCCCGGCGCGCATGCGCGGATTTTCCGCCCGGCGCAAGAAGGCGGCAGCGCGCTTACTCCTCGTTCGAAAACACACTCTGCACGTCGTCGATTTCGTCGAGGGCGTCGTGCAGCTTTTGGAGCGACTCGGCGACCGCCGCGTCGATCGCCACCGTGTTGTTCGGTATGTAGGCGATTTCGGCGGAGTCGGGTTTGATGCCCGCCTGCTCCAGCGCTTGCGAAACTTTGTCGAACGCGGGGATCGGACAGCGCACTTCGTGGCCTTCCTCGGTCGTGATGATGTCGTCCGCGCCGGCGTCGAGCGCCACTTCCATGAGCTGGTCCTCGGTTGTCTTGTCCTTCGCGATCAGGAACTGGCCGGCGTGGGTGAAATTGAACGCCACCGCGCCCGCGCCGGCGAGGTTGCCGCCGTATCGGGAAAACACGCTGCGCACATCGGCCGCGGCGCGGTTCTTATTGTCCGTGGTCACCTTGACGATCATCGCCACGCCGCCGGGGCCGTAGCCTTCGTAGGTGGCGTCCTCGTAGGAAACGCCGGGAAGCTCGCCCGTGCCTTTCTTGATGGCGCGGTCGATGTTGTCATTGGGCATGTTGGCGTCGCGCGCCTTCAGGAGGATGGTGCGCAGGCGGGGGTTTGCGTCGGGGTCGCCGCCGCCGGCTTTGGCGGCAAGAGTCAGATCGCGCGAGATGCGGGAAAAGATTTTGCCTCGTTTGGCGTCAATCGCGCCCTTGAAGTGCTTGAGTTTGGCCCATTTACTGTGTCCTGCCATGGCGGGGGAATGTTGGATTAGGGTGAGTGGTGATTCTCGAATGATGAAATGTTATCGGGTGAATGTGAAGCCCGTGTTTATTTTTTCTTCGGGGGCGTCACGTTTTTCATCGGGCGCTTGCCCTTTGCCGCGGGCGCGGGGGCGGGGGCGGGTTCCTTGTCCTTCATGCGGTTGACGACGAGTTGCTGGCAGATGGTGAACAGGCCGTTGACCGTCGAGTAGAGCGCGAGCGCGCAGGAGAAGTTGTAGAAGAAGACAATGAACATGAGCGGCATGAACTTCATTATCTTGACCTGCATGTTGTCCACGCTGGGAGAAGGCGTGAGGCGCATCTGGATCATCATCGTGGCGCCCATGAGGATCGGCATGATGTTGATCGGAAAATTCAGCCAGGGAAGGCGCGCGATGGTGTCGGGCGCGGAAAGGTCGCTCGCCCACAGGAAGCTCTGGAAGCGGAGTTCGGCGGTGCTTTGAAGCATGAAGAAAAACGCGACAAAGAGCGGCATCGTGATGAAGATCGGCAGGCAGCCGCCGAGCGGATTCACCCGGTGCTTCTTGAAGAGCTCCATCGTGGCCTGGTTGAGCTTTTGCGGGTTGTCCTTAAATTTCTCGCGGATGGCCTGCATCTCGGGCTGCACTTTTTGCATGCGCTTGGCGGAGCGCGACGCGGAGAGCGTGAAGGGCAGCGTCACGAACTTGAGCATCAGCGTCATCATGATGATGGCGATGCCCCACTGGCCGACAAAGCTGTGCATGAAAACCATGAGCCGGTTCATGATCGGCGAGAAAAAGCCGCTGAGCATGATCGTCCGGTAAAAGCCGCTGCTGAATTGCAGCACCTCGTCCTCGTTTTTCTTGGAGACTTTGGAGAACGAGCGGATGCGGGTGTATTCCTTCGGGCCGCCGTAATAGTTGAAGCCGAGCGTGGTCTCGGCGTTGGGCGCGAGCGCGGGCACGTCGAACGCCGCGCTCACGGTGAGGCCAACGGCGGGCGTGGTCATGCCGCGGAGCGGCGGCAGCTCGATGCGGCGCGTGATCATGCCGCGTCCGGGCTGGTCGGGCGTGAGCAGGCCGGTGAAGAACTGGTTGCTCACGGAGGCCCAGACAATCTGCTCCGGCGAGCTGACGTAGGGGACCGGGGCGCTGGCCCCGAAGCCGAGGAAGCCGCTGCCGCCGGCGAGCTTGGAGCGCTCGATGAACTTCGATTTCTCGCCGTTGTTGTATCCACTGGTCAAATACATGCCGTTGTCGCGCTCGTTGACGGGCGACGCCGTGCCGATGTTGAAGGAAAACGCCGGCATGGGCACGGCCTCACCGGTGAGATTGCGGAGCGTGAGCTCGTGGCGGATGATGTAGGGATCGCCCGCGGCCTCGGGCGCGCCGGTGGGCACGATTGTGTAGCGGCGCAGCACCTCGATGCGGTTTTCAAAAACCGTGCGGTAAACAACCTCGGTGGCCGATTGCGAAACGAGTTCGTAGGACACATGGCGGTCGAGTTTTTTCGACGTGAACGCGTCGGTCGTGAACGCGAAGATCGGGTCGGCGTGGCTGCCGTTGAAAACGAAGGGTTCGTCGCTGCTTTTTTCGGCGGCGTATTTTTTGAAGGCAATGTCCTCAAGCGCGCCGCCGAAGTTGGTGAAGCGCGCCTGGATGTAGTCGTTCGAAAGCGTCACGTAGCGCGCGTCTTCGTAGGCGGAGGCAACCGGGGCGAAGGTCGCGTTGCTCTGCACGCCGGGCGCGGAGGGCGGCACGGCGGAACCGGGCGCGCCGGCGGGCGCGGATTGCTGCGCGGGCGGCGGCGGTTGCTGGCGCGGTGTGTTGCGCGAGCCCGTGTATTGCATGAGCCCGAATGCGGCGACCAGCAGCACTATGCCGATGAGGAGGTTTTTTTTATCCATTATACGAACGTTTTTTGGGAGAGAGTGTTTGGTTTTGTGAGAAAAATTCAGGCGACGCGCTCGCAACGGAGCCGGCGGCGCGGCGCGGGTGGAGGCACCGGGTCAAGACCGCCCGCGCTCAACGGCGAGCAACGCAACAGCCGCCACGCCGCCAGCGCGAGTCCGCGCAGCAAACCGTGCGCGCGGAGCGCCTCGGCGGCATAACACGAGCAAGTGGGATGAAACCGGCACCCAAACGCGGAGCCCGCAACCACGTGCAGCGCGGGCGAAATGACGCGCTGGTAAACGGCGATCAAAAACAAAGGAGCGGCGATCTCCAGGCCGCCGGACGGGGCGCGACGCACCCCGCCATCCGATTCCGAAACCATCGACATCTCCAGTCCCTGACCCTCAAGCCGTGCGAGGCCTTGCCGCGTCCGGCGGCCTGGAGACCGCCGCTCCGTGCGCAAGCGTTCTTTGTTCGATTGCATGGTTTTGTTCACGGTTTGGTTTCGGTTGGTTGTTTCTGAAAAGCCCTGCGGCAGGCGTCGGCAAATTTTTGCCCGATCACTGAAAAATCCGTTTTGTTAAGCGAGCGGCGGGCGACGAGCAGGATGTCGTGTCCGGGCGGAACGAGTTGCTGGTTTTGGCGGAAAACCTCGCGCAGCCGGCGCTTGGCGCGCGCGCGGGCAACGGCATTTCCAACCGCCGCGTAAGAGGCGACCACTCCGACGCGAACAACCGGCGGCGCGGTTTCGGAAGCGTCGGCGTCCGGACGTTTGTAATGCCAAAACGCAAAGCCGCCGCATTCGAAGCGGCGGCCTTTTTCCCGCAAACTGCGGAAGTCGCGTTGCCGCCGCACATGTTGTTCGGGGCGGAAACGCATGATGCCGGCAAGTTAAGTCGCGTTGGATATCGAGATGAGGGACGCGACGGAATCAAACCACGGTCAGGCGTTTGCGGCCGACGCGGCGGCGATTGGCGAGGACTTTGCGGCCACCCTTGGTGGCCTTGCGCGCGCGGAAACCGATCTGGCGGGCGCGCTTCTTGCGATGTGGACGGAATGTAGGTTGCATGATTAGTCGAAAAGGGTGAAAGGTGACCGGACAATGCGGCGGGTGTAAAGCGGAAATATGTTTTTTTGTTGCGCGCCCCCCAAAGCGTCCCGTGCATTACCCCTCCACGCAAAATGAGCAACCAGTCCATCGCCGTCGTGGGCGGAGGCATCACGGGACTCGCCGCCGCCCACCATCTCGCCAGTGAAAACCGCCGCGTCCGCCTTTTCGAGGCGTCGGGGCAGCTCGGCGGCTCCATTCGCAGCGAACGCACGCCGGAGGGCTGGCTCATCGAAACCGGCCCCAACACCGTGCTGGACAAGACAAACGAGTTCAAGCGCTACCTCGACATCCCCGGGCTCGCCCAAAGCCGCCTGCGCCCCGACCCGCTCGCCAAAAAACGCTTCATCGTGCGCAACGGAAAACTCATGGCGCTGCCCACATCGGCGTTCGGCGCGGCCACCACGAGGATTGTTTCGTTCAACCTAAAATGGCGCATCGCGCGCGACTTTTTCTTTTCGCGCCCGCGAAACCGCACGGAGGATCTCCCGCTCTCCGAACTCGCGCGCGAGCACTACGGGGACGAATTTATCGATTACGCGCTCAACCCCATGGTCGCGGGCATCTACGCGGGCGATCCGGAAAAACTCTCCGCGCGCCACGCCATGCCCTTCATTTGGGACGCGGAGCGCTCGCACGGCTCGATCGTCCGCGGACAAATCGCCCAGATGCGCGCCCGCCGCAAGGCCGGCATCCCGAAGGCCGAAATGCTTTCGTTCCAAAACGGCCTGCAGGAATTGCCCGACGCGCTCGCCGCGCAACTGCCAAACTCGGCCCTCGAAACCGGCGCGCGCATCGAATCAATCTCGCGCTGTGAAAGCAGTGGCGCGTCCGAACCGCGCTGGCTCGTCCGCTGGATGCGCGACGGCGCCGCGCAAACGGAAACATTCTCCAAGGTGCTGCTCGCCATCCCGCCCCACGCGCTCGCCCCGTTGCAAATCGCGCCCGATGCCGCGCGCCCCGGCGAATTCTTTGCACCGCTCGCCGGGCTCGGCGAAATCGCCTCGCCGCCGCTCGCCTCGCTTTTCCTTGGCTACAAGCGCGAGCAAATCGCGCATCCGCTCGACGGATTTGGCGCGCTCGTGCCGGAAGTCGAGAAGCTGCCGTTCCTCGGCGTGCTGTTCAGCAGCAGCCTCTTCGCAGGGCGCACCCCGCCGGGGCACGCGGCGCTCACCGTGATGATCGGCGGCACGCGCCAGCCGGGACTCGCAAGCTTGGGCGAGCAACAGCTTGTCGACCTTGTGAGCCCGCCGCTTGGAAAACTGCTCGGCATTCAGGGCGCGCCCGTCTTCCAGAAACTCACCACGCACCAGCGCGCGATTCCGCAATACAACGTCGGCCATGAAAAATACCTGTCGTTGATCGACGAATTTGAGCGAGCGCACCCCGGCCTGGTCGTCGCCGGCAATGTTCGCGACGGCATCGCCGTCCCCGCGTGCGTCGCCTCCGGCGTAAAACGCGCCGGGACGGTCATGTGACGCAGGCCGGCTGTCCGCGACAGCGCTACGGTTTCAGCCCGTATTCATCGAGCCGTTTGCGCAAAGTGGCGCGCGTGATGCCAAGTTTTTCGGACGCGCGCGCAGTGTTTCCGTTTTCGGCCTTGAACACGCGAATTATCATTTCGCGTTCCAACCGCGCGAGAATGGGCCCGCCGGATTCGGAAAGGGTTTCGCGCAGGAAATCGAGAGCGCGCCCGGTTGTGAGCGAGGGCTCGGATTTGTTTGTTGAGGACGCCGCTGTTGTCGCGGGTTCGGACGCAGGAGCGCCGGAGTGTGTTTCATCCCGCACTTCTCCCACGGCGTCGCGCACTTCCTGCGGCAGGTCTTTCAGGAGGATTGTGTCGCCCTGGGCGATGACGGCGCTGCGATAGATTGTGTTTTCGAGTTCGCGCACATTGCCCGGCCAGCGATGGCGGGTGAGCACGGACATCGCCTCGGGGGAAACCTTGCGCGCGCGGGTCTTTTTTTGGCGGGCGAGGTTTTGCACGCAAAAATCGACGAGTGGCGGAATGTCGTCCGGACGGGCGCGAAGCGCGGGAATGCGTATGCGCACGACGTTGAGGCGGTGGTAGAGATCATCGCGAAATGTTTTTTCGCGGATCATGGCATCGATGTCCTTGTTCGTGGCGGCGAGGATGCGAACGTCGACCTTGATGGTTTCGCCGCCGCCGACGCGCTGGATTTCGCCCTGCTGGAGCACGCGAAGGATTTTCGCCTGCGTGGCCGGGGCCATGTCGCCGATTTCGTCGAGAAAGATCGTGCCGCCGTCGCAGAGCTCGAACTTGCCGATGCGCTGGTTGGTCGCGCCGGTGAAGGAGCCTTTTTCATGGCCGAAGAGTTCGCTCTCGATGAGGTTGTCGGGAATCGCGGCGCAATTGACGGCGATGAAGGGCTTTGGGGCGCGGCGGCTGTGCTTCCAAATGGAGCGCGCGACGAGTTCCTTGCCGGTGCCGCTTTCGCCGGTGATCATCACGGTGACGTCGCTGGCGGTGACTTGCCCGATGAGCTTGAACACGTCCCGCATGGGTTGCGAGCCGCCGACGATGCCCTCCTTAAAATCGTCTCTGGTGATGGCGGGTTTGTAATCGCTCGCGGCGCGGGTGTCGGCGCGGGCCTTGAGCGCGTTTTCGGCAAGCGCGAGCACCTTCTGCGGATCGAAGGGTTTCATGATGTAATCAAACGCGCCGTATTTCATGGCCTCGATGGCGGTTTGCGCGGTGCCGAAGGCGGTCATGAGAATGACCATTTGCCGCGGATTTACGGAGCGGATGTGCTGGAGCGCCTCGATGCCGCTCATGCCCCCCATGCGCACATCGAGAAAGACAAGGGCGGGCGGGGATTTTTTGACGATGTCGACACCCTGCTCGCCGCTGGCGGCCTCGACGATGTTGTAGTTGCGCGAGGAAAGCACGCGGGAGAGGGAATAACGCACCTCGGAATCATCGTCGATGAGAAGTATGACGGGGGGCGCGGATGAGCTGGCGGCGGCGGAGTTTTCAGGCATGGCGGTTTCGGACGATTGCAAATGACACCGGCCCGCGCGGTTAGTCAAATTGTCCAACGCCGTTTGGCGCAATAATAAGCGCAATTGCTGCAAGTTCAGATCAGTTTTACGATTTCTTGGGCGTGGAAAATGCCGCGTATTTTTCATCCGCGCATTTTTTCCTTCCTTGGCAAGGACGAAGCGGGCAAAGAACACGCCATGAAAAAACCACTACTCAACAAGTGTTTTGCGGGCCTGACCGCGGGATTTGCGATACTGGCGCTGACCGGCTGTCCGAGCGGGAACTCGACAAAGAAGGTCGTTGGCACGGTGACGAAAAAAACCGTCGAAACAGCCAAGGGCGTTTTCTCCGGCATCTCCGAGGGCATTGACGAGGGACGCAAACAAACCACGGGCGTGGACGGTGCGAGCGTGGCAACGACCTTTGCCGAAATGCAAGGCAAGGTGAGCTTCGAGATTCTGAGCGTGGAGGACGACGAGACGCGGGGCGCGGTGATCGTGACACTCGGCCTGGCAAACGAAACGGACGCGCCAATCCGTGTGAGCGGACTCGCGGCATCCGACCAAGTCATGCTTCTCGACAAGTCCGGTTATGTCGCCCGTGTGCAGCGCGCGCCGACGAACGTCACGATTCCCGCGATGGCGAAGGAAAAGGCCCGGCTTGAGTTCACCGGCAAGGCTGCGGATTTTGCGACCCTGCGCCTGCTCGGCGGCGAAGTGTCGCTAAACGAACGGGAATAAGCGGAGCGCAATCCACCCGCCTCCGGAACAATACGCTCTCAATCTCCGCAACAACCCACATGAACGCGTCCCCTTCCTTCGTTCGGCGGCGTTGCGGGGTTTTCACCAAAATCACAATCGGGCTGGCGGCGATTGCGACCCTGGGTTTGCCGGAGGGGACACTGCGCGCGGCAAAGGGCGACATTGATGTGCTCGTGGCGCCGGACCGCACCGCCGAGGGGAAAAACTTTGTGCCGCCGACCGCGGAAAAACCCCGTCATTGCATCATACACTCGGCGGGGCCGATGGAGCTGGGCGCGGTTTACGCGGGCGAAAAAATTCCGAGGGAGGAGGAGGTCGCGCCGCACGTGAAGAAGGCGCTCGCATCGCAGCACTACCTCGAAATCGACAAGGACCATCCGGAGCCGTCGCTGCTCATAGTTTACAGCTGGGGCAGCATCAACGCCGACGAAACGGAGTTGGGCGAAGAGGGGGGAACCGCCACGACTCAACGCCACACGGCGGAGATGCTGGGCATCGTCAGCACGAACAAAATGGACCTGCGCCCCCACAGCTTTGACCGCAAACACAACCTGCCGGACTTGAGCGAAGGACGTTACTTCATTCTTTTCGGCGCATACGACTATGCGGCGCTGAAAGCCGGCAAGCCCCGCCGCCAGACAATGCTGTGGCGCACGCGCCTGAGCATTTACAACACGGGCCGCGGCTCGGCGCCGCTCGCCGAGGCGATACCGCGAATGTTGGAAGTCGGCGCAAGCTCGTTTGGCGCGGACGGCTACCCGGTCGAACTGCGCAACAAGCTCAAAAAGGGCAAGGTCACGCTTGGCGAGGCCGAGGTTGTGGAATACGTCATCTCCGGCACCGACGTGAAACCCGCGCCAAGGAATAAAACGAATCCAAAGGCCCCGAAGAAATCGAAAAATGCCAAGTAGGGAAAATCCCGGCGGGTTGGGTTTGGGGATTTTATTACCGTGGGGATTTCCGCGGATTTTTCTAGTTGCCGCCCCGCCCTTCCTGCCCGTCTTTTAAACGCATGCACGTTTCGTTCAATATCGCGGCGGATATCGACGCCGCCATGAAAACCGCCGTCGCCGCCTCAGGCATCGACGCGGGCGACTTCGCGCCCGATGTCCGCACCGCCGATCCGCGCCACGGCGACTTTCAGGCCAACGGCGTCCTCGCCTTCGCAAAACGCAACAAACAAAACCCGCGCGCACTCGCCGAAAAAATCATCGCCGCGCTCCCCGGCGAAACCAAAGCCCGCTTCGACACCGCCATCGCCGGCCCCGGATTCATCAACTTCACGCTCAAGCCCGCCGCGCTCGCCGACTGGCTCAACACTTACGACTCCATCCAAAAACTTTCGGCCGGCGCCTCGTCCGCCTACGCGGGGCAGACATGGGTCGTCGATTATTCCTCGCCCAACACCGCCAAGCAAATG
This sequence comes from Ereboglobus sp. PH5-10, assembly GCF_029504735.1. Classification (GTDB taxonomy): domain Bacteria; phylum Verrucomicrobiota; class Verrucomicrobiia; order Opitutales; family Opitutaceae; genus Ereboglobus. Next base: position 142,254 of record NZ_JAQFIP010000003.1, read on the forward strand.
CACGTCGGCCATCTGCGCTCGGCCGTGATCGGCGAGGCGATTTGCCGGCTGCTTGAGTTTAGCGGCGCAAAAGTAATCCGCGACAACCACCTCGGCGACTGGGGCACGCAGTTCGGAAAACTCATCTACGGTTACAAGCGCTGGCTCGACAAGGACGCCCTCGCGCGCGATCCGATCTCCGAGCTCGAGCGCCTCTACAAACTCGGCAACGAAGCCACGCCCGACGGCTCGCCCGAACTCGAGGAGGCGCGCCAGGAACTCGTGAAACTCCAGCGCGGCGACTACGACAGCCTCGAACTCTGGAAACTGTTCTCCGAGGTCAGCAAAAAAGCCTTCGACGAAATCTACAAGCAGCTCGCCATCAAGTTCGACCACTACCTCGGCGAAAGTTTCTACAACGACAAACTCCAACCCGTGCTCGACGAGCTCCAAAAACTCGGGCTCGCCGAGGAGAGCCAGGGCGCGCTCGTCGTTTTCCATCCCGAGCACCCGCGCTTCGCGAAACAGCCATTCATCATCCGCAAAAGCGACGGCGCGTCGAACTACGCCACCACCGACCTCGCCACCATGCTCTACCGCGTCGAGCATTTCCACGCCGACGGCATCGTGATCCTCACCGACTTCCGCCAGTCCGACCACTTCGAGCAGCTCGCGCTCACCGCCGAAAAATGGTTCGCCAAAACCGGACGCCGCATGCCCCGGTTCGCCCACGTCACATTCGGCGCCGTGCTCGGCGAAAACAACAAGCCGCTCAAAACCCGCGACGGCGACACGATCAAGCTGAAGGATCTCCTTGGCGAGGCCGAGGAACGCGCCCACGCCATCGTGAGCGAGAAAAACGCGAGCCGCCCCAAGGCCGAGCAATTCACCGACGAGGAATGCCGCGCCATTGCGCACCACGTCGGCATCGGCGCCGTGCAATACGCCGACCTCTCGCAAAACCGCTCCAGCGACTACCTCTTTTCGTGGGACAAAATGCTCTCCCTCGACGGTAACACCGCGCCGTATCTTCTCTACGCGATCGCGCGCATCCACAGCATTTTCCGCAAGGCCGGCATCGAGCCGGAAGCCCTGGCCGCGATCGAAAAGGAGGCCGCGCCGCTTGAGACACCCACCGAGCTCGCCCTTGCGCGCAAACTCGTGAAGTTTCCCGACGCGCTTCGCCTCGCCACCGACACGCTCCGCCCGCATTTCCTCGCGCTCTATCTCTACGAGCTCGCGGGCGATTACAGCGCTTTCAACAACGCGGACAAAGTGCTCGTTGACGACGCGCCGGTTCGCGCCCGCCGCCTGCTTCTTTGCGCGCGCACCCAGCTCACGCTCAACACCGGCCTGAACCTCCTCGGCGTGCGCACGCTCAAGCGCATGTAGCACAAACTGCCAATCCTGCATTTTTGCCGATTCCCCTTCCCTTCCGAACCACGAGCAAACTTGGCGGTCTGCGCCACAAAGAATGCCTCCTTCCCAGCACGAGTATTACATCCGCCAGCCATCCGACACCGACGCGCGCGGACCGTTCACGATTGAACAACTTTCCCGGCTCGCCGAATCGGGCGGGCTTAATTCGAGCACGCTCCACTTCGACGCCAACACCGACCAGTGGATATCGCTGTTCGAGGTGCCCGAACTGGCCGCGTTGCTGCCCAAAAACACCGCGAAAAATCCGGCACCTCCCGCGGCTTCGTCTCCGCTCGCGGCGAAACTCACCGTCGTTCTCCTCGCGGGCAGCGCGCTCGCGCTGTTGCTCCCCATGCTCAAAAGCGTGGACGCGCTCAATGCGAACGCCCTCCTGCAATATCCATGCTTCTGGCTCGGCGCGCTCGACCTTTTGATGGCGTTGTGCTGCGGCGTGTTTGGCGTGCGATTCTTCCGTTTCGTCCGCGTTCGCACGGGACTCGGGCTCGGTTTTCTGGGCGCGCTTTTTTGGCTGCAAGCGAACACCGGCGCGCTTGTTGCCGCGTTGATCGCGTCGGTCTGTCTCTGGCTGGCAACAACATGCGCCGCTCCGCGCGCGCTCATCGCAAACACAATCGCAGGCTTGGCAGCGCTCGCAGCGCTCGCATATTGTCTGCTCACGTAAATGCGGCCCCGGGCCGCGCCCACCAATATGATGCGCTCACTCATACTCCTCAAAAACCGCGCCGTCTCCCTCTACACAAAGGAAATCTGGCAGTCCACGCACATGGGGGAAAAATCCCTGCGCGGCTGGGCTTACGCGCTCCTGCGCGTCATCTCGATCACGATCACCGGCACGCTGGCCACGCGCTCGTTTGCGCGCGCCGCCGCCCTGAGCTTCACCACGCTGCTCAGCCTCGGGCCGCTCATCGCGCTTGCGGTAATGGTCGCCGGCTTTGTGCTCAAGGACCAGGATCCCGACATGATCGCGAACAAACTCAACGACGCGATCAAGTTCGTCGCGCCGCAGGTCGATCACTACGAGGAAATCCGCCAGCAAAACCGCCGCAATGGGCGCGCCAGAAACTCCGCCGAGCGCCCCGGCACCCAAACACAATCCAACGCCGCATCGCCCGCCCCGGCGCCTTCGGCGCCCGCGCCATCCTCCGCCGTCACGGCTGCTGAAAAAACATCCACAGCACCATCCACCCCCGCGCAACCCGACACAGCGCAACGCAAGGTTCGCCCCGAAATCGTCCGCCTCATCAACAACTTTATCACCAACGCCCGCTCCGGCACCATCGGCGGCATCAGCGCGATCACTCTGATCACGATTGTGATTTTTCTCTTCGGCGCGATCGAGGATGTGTTCAACGACATTTGGGGCGTGCGACGAACGCGCTCGTGGCTCACGCGCGTCGTGTTTTATTGGACGATTCTCACGCTTGGCACGATCATCTTTTCGGTCGCCATCACCACGCTCTCGGCGGCGACTTTCGAGAACTTCTTCCGCGAAAAAATCCCCTTTGGTGCGCAGATGATCGCCGCCGCAAATTTTGTCATGCCCGCGGTCATCGCCGTGCTCGCGCTTGGGGCGCTCACTCTTTTTTACCGCTTCATTCCCAACACGCGCGTGTATTGGCGCGCGGCGCTCGCCGGCTCCATCACCATGTCGGTGCTGCTCGTCGGCAACAACCTGATCGCATTCGCATATTTTCGCCGCATCGAAATCACGCAAAGCCTCTACGGCTCGCTCGGCGTGCTGCCCGTGCTCATGCTCGGGCTGTATGTGTTCTGGATGATTGTGCTGATCGGCGGGCAGGTCAGCTACGCGGTGCAAAACGTGCATTTCCGCAACAGCCAGATCGCCTGGGGCACGCTGTCGTTCACCCGGCGCGAACGCCTCACGCTCATCGTGCTGCTCACCATCGCGCGGCGTTTCCAGGCGTGCATGCCGCCGTGCACCGTTTCGCAACTCGGCGACACGATCAAGGCGCCCGCGCAAATTCTGAACGAATGCCTCAACCGCTTGAAGGATCTCGGGCTGATCTCGGCCGTGCCGCCGCCGGCCAAACGCGAGGCGGCGTCGGACTATCTGTATCAACCGGCGCGGCCGCTCAACCGCATCACGCTCGGCGAGTTCAAGGAGCTCTTTGAGAACATCGGCGAGGATCCCTCGGGCATGCTGCTCGACAGCATTGATCCCGTGAGCGCGCAGTATCATGCCGCGATTAAGGCGATAAATCGCGAGCCGGTTTTCACCAAGACGCTCGAGCAGCTTTTCGCCGAAAACCCGATTGACGGCACACACCCGCCCTTCGCATTCGGCGAAAAACTCAAGCCGGCCCAAGGCGGAACAACTTGAACCGGCATGAATCGACTTGAGTCGATTCAAGTCGATTTACGTTGAAACGGAACGAGCCGGGACAACCACACGCAAAAAAAGCGCCGCAAAACGCGGCGCTTTGAGAGAGAATTAAGTGTGCGTGCGTGTTTGCCGCCGGCTCAGATTTCGTATGCGGGGAGCGCTTTGTCCACGCGCACTTTTTCGAGTTTCACGAAGGCGGGCAGGCCGTTTTCGTAGGGAACGACCGTTTCGCCCTGGATGAGCGGCTGCGCGTAGCGGATGAACTGGTTGCTCATGCTCACGCCGTCCTCGTTGATCCACTCGCGGGGGAGTTTCTTCACGCCGTTGGCGATGTCGCCAAGCGGGGCGAGTCCGGTTTCGCAGCTGTAGTGGTCGGTGTCGCCACGCAGGAGCGTGACCATTTTGTCGGTCTCGCCTTCGACGACGGCGGCTTTGACCGCGGCTTGCCCCGCGAGATAGGCCTCGTCGGCATCGGCTTTCGAACCACCAATGACCGCGGCGCGCTGCGCCATGCCGAGCTTGACGGTGCGGCATTTCACGGTCGGGAAGTTTTGTTCGACAAGACCCTTCAGGTAATCGGCCGCGCCACCGAGCTGGGCATGGCCGAAGGCGTCGGTTTTGTCATCGGCGGAAACGTAGTTGCCGTCGGCGTCGATGAGGCCCTCGCCCACGACAATCATGCAGTATTTTTCGCGCTTGAGAACGCGTTGCACGTCGCCAACGAACTTCTCTGTCGAGAAGGCGACCTCGGGCAAATAGATGAGGTGCGGGGGATCATTGGGCTGGTCGCGACGCTTGGCGAGCGCGGCGCCGGCGGCAATCCAGCCCGCGTTGCGACCCATGACCTCGATGATTTGCACGAGGTCGTGCTGGCCCATGGCCTCGTTGTCGCAGGCAACCTGGCGAACGGTGGAGCAGATGTGCTTGATGACGGAACCGTAGCCGGGGCAATGGTCGGTGACGGGCAGGTCGTTGTCGATGGTCTTGGGAATGCCGATGACGCGCAGGTCGTAGTTTTGCTCTTGGGCGAGCTTGGAAATTTTGTCGGCGGTGTCCTGCGAGTCGTTGCCGCCCGCGTAGAAGAAGTAGCGGATGTTGTGCGCCTTGAAGACCTCGAGAACGCGCTCGAAATCCTGCTGTTTCTTGAGCTTGTAGCGGCAGGTGCCGAGCGCGGCGCCGGGCGTGTAACGGAGGCCGCGGATGACCTGTTGCGATTCGGAGGCGAGGTCGACGAAATCCTCATTAAGGATGCCGAGCACGCCGTTGAGCGTGCCATAGATTTCCTCGATGCACTCATGGTTGAGTGCTTCGGAGACGACTCCGGCTACGCTGGCGTTGATAACGGCGGTGGGGCCTCCTGACTGGCCCACCAAGACATTTCCTACAAGTTCGGCCATGGTGTTGTGCGATGTGATTTTGGTTGTTTGGGTGCTGATAAATTTGTGTGAAGGTCAAAAGAAGTAACTGTGCCCGCTTGCTGGCAAATCAATTCTAAGGGAAGCCCAAAAGAACCTGCCGTTTCGAGGCGAGCGGGCTTGCCGTCTGGGTGGAGGCATAAAAGAAACTGTTTCGGTGAAACAGCCCCGCCAGGATTTGAAACACCGCGCGCCTCCCCAAGGCCAGACACCCGCCGACTAAAAAAACGCCTTCGCCTTTCACGAGGCGTTCATGAAATCAGGCGACATGCGCAATACGAAACGGCGGAACGCTCATCCCCAACGGGGATGAGTCCCTTAGCCCGGGTTGGTGCGAGCCGCGAGCGCCTACCCCGGGTGCCATGAGAAAGATACCGCAACCCCGTTGGGGTTGTTTGTCATATTCACCATACCCAAGGTAGCTCGCTGCGCTCGCAACCTTGGGCTAGAGGACGGAAGCCCGTTGGGCTTCAAGCAATGTCCCTTTTATTTCGCACTCCTTGATAATCTCGCGCTAAAGCGCGACCGCTCATTTGTCCACATTGATCACGCGCTCCGGGGTGATGCGCGTGGAGCCGACGCCGAGCGTTTCGGCAAAACCGAGCGTGTGAATGTCCTCGGACACCGCGCGGAAGCCGTTGCGTTCGCGCCAGCGGTTGATGCGCTCCAAAACCATCGAGTCGAGCGCCACCGGGTCGCTGCTCAACCAAAGCACCGGCTCCGACACCGTGTAGAGCGAGTTAAAATACGGCCCGCCGATGTATTGGTAGTGCTCCAGGCTCGCAATCGTGAGCGCCCACGTCTGGCGGAGCTCGGGGATCGCGCTCATCTCGGCGACCGCCGCGGGCGCGTTGGCCGGACTGCGGAAAAAGCGCGCCGTGTTGCTCGCGTTCCAGAGCGTCGCGTTCACCAGCGAGCCGTTGATGCCGAGAATCGGATGGTCGGTGAACACCGGCAGGTTGATCCAAAAATCCGCGTCGAGAAAGAGCGGCGTGGCGAGGAAGCTCTTGCGGTCCTGCTCCTTGGTCGTGTTCGGGTTTTGATCCTCCACGCTTTTCTCCGCAAAAATCGAATCGAAGCGCGACGGCAGCGGGCTGTCGTAAAACCAAACCGGATCGTAATACCGGCCCGACTCCAGCACGTAAACCGGGTGCCCCTTGAACGGATAATCTCCTTGCGCGTATGCCGGCAGGTATCCGGTCATGCGCAGGCGCAGCTGGTTCAACCCGACAATGAAAATACCCTCCGTTTCAAATCCGCGCCTTTCCATCGCGGCAATAACCGCCTTCACCAGCGCGATCGGCGTGGCCATGCCAGGCCCCGAGTCCGTGTAGATTTTGAGCCCTACTTTTTTCTTCGGTCCCGGCGCGAGTTTGCGCCCCGTGGACGCCTCGTATTTCGAGAGCAGCAGCTCGACCTTCGCGTCATAGGCGCCCGCGTCGAACTTGGGCAGCCCGGCCTCCCATACGGGAGTCGGCCCTTGCGCCGCCGGCGTGTCGGCCGCGCGCGCAAATGCCGCAACGGCCAGTGTCGTTGTGAAAAGCAGGATCGCTCTGAAAAATCGCATGAGAAAAAATAAGTCGCCTACCGGGAGGAAAAGTTTCGTGAATTAACGCTTAATGCCAGAATGCATTTGGGGTTAAAAGGGAAATCGCATGCACAGGGGGCGCGCCTCCGGCCTTCTACTTCACGGCTTCCGCAAGCCGCGCCAAAAGCGCGCTCGCATCAATGTCGGCGCCGCTGTCGTTGGTGATGCCGAAGATGTATTGGCCGCGCCAGAGCATCGGGATGTCGCCGTTGAAGCGGTCGGGCATCACAAACGCGCCTTCTTGGGGCGCGGATTTCTGCCGGTTGAATTTTGCGTAGTCGCCGAGCAGCTTTTCGATCCCCGCCTTTGTTTTTCCGTCTATGATAAACATGGCATAGTCCTTCCCGTTTTTGTCATAGGTGGCGCTCCATGCGGGGAGCATGAATTTGTGTCCGAGGAAACTGTCAACGATGTAGGTCTCCGAGAGCGCCCGTTTGTTCTTCCGCGGAAACGCCTTCAGGATTGCGGGAAGCGCGGCGGCGGGGTCAATTTTGGCGGCGAGCGTGCGCGCGACTTTTTCCATCATGACCGGGGTTTCCGGACTTTCGTCGGAGGTCGTCACTTTCACATACATGCTGCCGGATAGAAAATGAACCAGGCCGGCGGCGCGATAACCCTCAGCGCCAATTTGGAGGAAGGCTGGCCCCGGCGAGCGTTCGGCGGAGTATATGGCAAAGGCGTCAAACGGCGTGGCGTGGCGATACATTTGCAGCGTCACGTATTTGTCCGTGCCGTCCTTTGTGTAATCGACGGAGGTCATCTCGGCAAAGTTGCACTTCAGATACCCCTCGGCCGCGCCGTTGATGCGGTCGAAAAGATTATCACCGGTGAAAACCTCAACTTGCTTGGAAATCGTCCAGCCGTCGATTTTCGGCAGCATGGCGACGAGTTCCCTCGGGGTTTGGGCGAATGTGAGCGCGGCGAAAACGACGGGAAAAACGAATAGTGCGAGGATGATTTTTTTCATGGTATGAATAAGCCCCATGCGACCGGCGGGATGAACGGGACAAACGGGACGGGATGAACGCGGTGTTTTGCGCGATTTGGCTACACCAAAAACTCGTCGGGCACGTTGCGAATGCGGGAGATGTCGCGGATTTTTTCGGCAACGAGAAACCCGGAGCGGCAGTTGACGGTGCAGGTTTCGCAATCGCCGCAGGGATTGTCGGGCAGGCCGAGCTCGGTGATGGTTTCCTTGGCGAGGCCGGGCTGGCGATAGCCGTGCGCATACATGTAGGCGCGCATGAGGTCGGGGATCGGCAGATTTTGAGGGCACTGGCCGTCGCATCCGTGGCATTGCGTGCAGTAGAGTGAGGCGACTTTTTTGCCGCCGTCGATGAACGCCTTTTCCTCGGGCGTGTAGGCGAGACTGGCGGCGGATTCGAGGCACACGTCGAGTTCGTCGAAGTTTGTGTAGCCGGGAATCGCCGTGGTCACGTTTTTATCCCGCAACGCCCACTTGAGCGCGGCGGACACGTTTATGTCTTTCGCGCCGGCCATTGTTTTCATCGCGACGATGCCGATGCCGGCGGCGGCGGCGCGCGCGATGGCGGATTTTATATCGAGGCTTTGCTGCTTCTTGAAATTATACGCCGTGAGCACGACCTCGTAAAACTTCCCCTTGATGACGGCGTCGATGACCTCGGGCTCCTTGTCGTGCGTGGAGACGCCGCAATGCTTGATGCGCCCCTGTTTTTTCAAGGTTCGCATGACATTGTGGATCGGTTCGTGAAGCACGGCCTTCCCGGAGTTGACCCCGTGGAGATAAAGGATGTCCACGTATTCAAGCCCGAGGCGCTCCATGCTCGTGTTGAACTTTTCCATGAAAATATCCGGGGCGTTGTCGTTGAAGATTTCCCGGCGGACGCCGACTTTCGTCGCAATGACAAACTGGTCGCGCGGCACGCCCTTGAGCACCTTGCCGAGCATGGTTTCGTTGTTACCGCGCTGGTAACTGTGCGCCGTGTCGAAATGCACGACGCCGTTGCGCAGGGCCGCCCTGACGAGGTTGGGATTGTCGGCTCTCATCACGCCCATGCTGAGGACGGGGAGCTTGATGCCGGTTTTGCCAAGGGGGCGAACCTCGAACTTCGGCGGCTGCGGCGCGACGGTTTTTTCACCGGCTGAAGGTTGCGCGCGCAGCGCGGATGACAGAATCAGGCCCGCGCCTCCGGTTGCGGCATGACTGAGAAAACGACGGCGGTTTATGTTTTTTTTCATAATGCTTATGAACGGGGTGATTTTATTGGAGTTGTTTTTACCCGCGACGTTTTTTGGTCTGCGCCCGCGAGTCCGCTGGTCAAATTTTCGCTAAAGGTGAAAAGAATATTTGCACAAAAAACGCAACTTTTCTTTGCATGCCGCGCAATCCAGCCTGCATTATCCACAACCATGTCCTCCGACGCCCTCCTCAAATTCAACAACAAGGAACTCACACTGCCGGTCATCACAGGAACCGAAGGCGAAATCGCCATCGATATGAGCCGCTTGCGAGCGGACACCGGCGCGATCACTTTCGACGAAGGCTATGCCAACACCGGCTCGTGCAAAAGCGAGGTCACCTTCATCGACGGCGAAAAGGGAATCCTGCGCTACCGCGGCTACCCGATCGAGCAGCTCGCCGAAAAATCCAACTTCGTGGAAACCGCCTATCTCATAATGAACGGCGAGCTGCCCAAGCCCCACCAGCGCGCCAGGTTCGGACGCCTCCTCTCGGACAACGCCGCGCTGCGCGAGGGCATGGTGCGCTTCATCCAGAATTTCCCGCGCGACGCGCACCCGATGGCCGTGCTCTCCGCGAGCCTCAACGCCCTCGGCGCCTACTACCCGCACCTCGCCAGCAACAACCACCAGCAGGATCTCGAGCACTTCGACGAGGCCGCCGCCGTCGCCATTTCCAAGGTGCGCACCATCGCCGCGCACACCTACCGGGTGAACATGGGCAAACCCTTCAATTATCCGCGCCCGAACTTCGGCTACTGCGAAAACTTCCTCCACATGCTGTTCACCGACCCCTACAACGAATACATCGCGAAGGAGGAAGTCGCGCGCGCCCTCAACCTCTTCCTGCTCCTGCACGCCGATCACGAGCAAAACTGCTCGACCTCGACCGTGAAAATGGTCGCCTCCGCCGGCGCCAATCTCTTCGCCTCAATCGCCTCCGGCGTGTGCGCGCTCTGGGGCCCGCTCCACGGCGGCGCCAACGCGGCCGTGATCGAAATGCTCCAGCACATCCACGACGCCGGCGACGACGGCACGAAATTCATCGCCGCGGCAAAGGCGGGCAAGGGACAGCGGTTGATGGGCTTCGGCCACCGCGTGTATCGCAACTACGACCCGCGCGCAAAAATCATCAAGCAAAGCTTCCACGACGCGCTCGCGAGCCTCGGCATCAAAAACGACCCGCTCCTCAACATCGCCATGAAACTTGAGGAAGCCGCGCTCAACGACGAGTATTTCATATCGCGAAAACTCTACCCGAACGTCGATTTTTACTCGGGCCTGATCATGCGCGCCATCGGCCTCCCGACCGACATGTTCACCGTGATGTTCGCCATCGGGCGCATGCCCGGCTGGATCGCCCAATGGCGCGAAATCGCGGCAAACCCGAAAGGCAGAATCTACCGCCCGCGCCAAATCTACACCGGCCACACACTCCGCGACTACGTGCCCATGCGCGAACGCATCGAAGCCGCGAAGCGCGCGTAACGCGGACGCGGACGTTTCGTTTTCGGCTACTTCACCAGCTTCACCTTCGCCTGGGTTTTCACCCGCTCAAACTCCAGAAAGAAGCTGCCCAGCACGCCCGGCTTCACGCGCACCTTTTTGACGCGCGGATCGGGGCCGCACGAATACGAACCGGAAACCACCTTCCAGCGCTGTCCGTTTGAAAGCGTGAAAACCGTGCCCTTCTCGAACCCCGCAAACGTGCCCGCCAGCTCAAGCTCCATCGTGTTGTATTCGATCTCGGTGCCGGGATCGACCTTCACCTTTTGCCGGTTCGGTTTGGGCGGGGATTTTGGTTTTGCAGTTGCCGCGTCCGTCGCAACCACCGTCACTGGTTCATCCCCGGTGGGCTTGGCCGCAGCCTGCGTTTCAGCGTTCGCAACACACGCCCCCGCGGCATGCGCCCGCACAAGCGCGTCGAGATGCGCCCGCTCGTCATCGGACAATTTCGCCAAACCCGCCGCCGCGTAGTCGGCCTTGCTAAGCCCGCCCGAAAATCCCGCGCCCGCGCAAACTTCAGGGGCGAAAAACAACCCCGCCGCGCAGGCGGCCAGCGCCGCCGTCAACCGAAAGAAACGAAGAGAAGTCATGCCCGAGTCATGCGCGGCCTTCGCGCGGGCTGCAATTTTATTTGCTTCTTCAAAAAATCGTTTTCTTGGGCGATTCCTCCCTTGCAAACTCGCGCGCGCGGGCTCTCTCTGTTTCTTTGCTTAACCATCAACCGACATCAGCAATGATTGGCCGCCTCTCACAACTCCTGGACCCTTCCCGCGTCACGCTCTCCATCAAGAGCGCGCGGAGAACCGCCGCGATCAACGAAGTTGCGCGGCTCCTCGACGGCCACCCCAATGTCACTAATTTCCAGGGCTTCTACAACGAGCTGCTCGCGCGCGAACGCCTCGACACCACCTGCCTCGGCAACGAAATCGCGATTCCGCACGCACGCACCGAGCATGTGCAAAAAATCGTGCTCGCCGTCGGTCGCAGCGAGAAGGGCGTCGTGTTTGAAAACTGCAACCAGATCGTAAAACTCATGTTCGTGCTCGGCACGCCGAAGACAAATCCCGGCACCTACCTCGCCATCGTCAGCGCGCTCTGCCGCCTGCTCAAGGAACCCGAAAACCGCGAGGTCCTCATGAACGCGACAACCCCCGGGGAATTCATCCAAGCCGTTGTCGCCGCCGAGGAAAAACTCTTCGGCGTTGACGCCAAGTAACCGTCATCCCTTTGCGCCGTGTCAGAAAAGCCTGAAAAAAATCCGCACACACCCGCGCACGAACAACCCGCGACGGGCGGACGCCCCGACTGGGTTCCGGAAAACGCCGGCTCCGCCTTTGCCACCTGGGTGATCGAGGGCGTGAAACAAACCGGCGACTTCGCGCCGCCCTCCGCCACCCCGCCGCGCCGCCGCAAGCTCTCGATCGACGACTACGTCGAAGGTATCCAAAAACAGGATACGACCATCCTCGCGCGCGCGATCACGCTCGTCGAAAGCAGCGTCGCCGCGCACCAGGAGCAGGCGCAGCAGCTCCTCGCGCGCATCCTCCCCGACACCGGCAAGTCCATGCGCGTCGGCATCACCGGCATCCCCGGCGCGGGCAAGAGCACCACGATCGAAAGCCTCGGCACGCACCTCTGCGAAAAAGGCCACCGTGTCGCCGTCCTCGCCGTCGATCCGTCGAGCAGTGTGCACGGCGGCAGCATACTCGGCGACAAGGTGCGCATGGAAAAACTCGGACGTCAGCCCGGCGCATTCATCCGCCCCTCGCCCTCAGGCGGTTCGCTCGGCGGCGTCGCGCGCAAAAGCCGCGAAACCATTCTCCTCTGCGAGGCCGCCGGCTACGACGTGATCATTGTCGAAACCGTCGGCGTCGGCCAAAGCGAGGTCACCGTGCGCTCCATGGTCGATTGTTTCCTGCTCCTCTCCATCGCCGGCGCGGGCGACGAAGTGCAGGGCATCAAAAAAGGCATCATGGAACTTGCCGACATCATGGTCGTGAACAAGGCCGACGGTGATAACAAAATTCGCGCCATGGCCGCGCGCGCCGAACTCGAACGCGTGCTCCACTACCTGCGCCCCGCCACCGAAGGCTGGACCACTCCCGCGCTCACCGCGTCCGCGATCACCGGCGAGGGCATCGACAGGGTTTGGGAAACCGTGCTCAACTTCTTCAAGACCTGCCGCGAAAGCGGAATCCTCGACGAACGCCGCCGCGACCAGTCCATCGCATGGATGCACTCGCTCATACGCGAGGCGCTGTTGAGTGAGTTTTACCAGGCCCCCGGCGTGAAGGCGCTGCTCCCTCAAATCGAGCACGCCGTCGCCAACGACCAAAAACCCTCCCTCGCCGCCGCCAAGGAACTGCTCGCGCTCTGGAAACGGTGACGCTCACCCAAGCCGCCGCTTCCAATAATCCGGCTCGCGATGCAGGTGCATGATCGCGACCACCCACACGCAGTCCGGCTCGTCGAGATAAACAACGGCAAATGGAAATGAACGCCCCAAGTTTCTCCTTGCAGGCGGCTCGTATTGTCGGAACTGCGCCGGGGATTTTCTGATTTCCAAAATCCACCTTTCGATCTCGTCATAAAAACGCCCGCCCAATTGCCGGCTTATGTTCGCGTAATGTTTGGCTGCGACGGCATATTCCTCATCGGCCTCGGGGTGAAGAACGACGGGCTTCATCGGGCATCACCTTCCGACGATTTGCCTGATTTTTTTCGATGACTGCTCCGCCGGAATGCCCTTGATTTTTCCGCTCCGAATATCGCCGATGCGCGAATGAACGACCGCCGACCACGCGGCGGAGTGTTCCGCATTCTGGCCGCCGTGAGACTCCATCAAAATACGATCGACCAGTTCCGCCACCACATCACGCGGCAGCGAACGTGTTTCATTCACGATCTGGTCAATGGTCATCGGCATCTTGCTAGAATGGGACAACATCCGGTGTTTGCAACCCCGCAAACGCCTCGGCGTCAAAACGCCGCGCCATTTTTCCCTTTTCACGCATCTCCCTTGCCTCTTCACTTTAAACCTTTGTCTTTTTCACCAAACGCATAACGCGCCTTTTTACATCACCAAAAAACAACCATCATGGCACTCGAAACAAACCTCCTTGCAAAAGCAGCCAACCAAGCCCGCGGCCTCGCCATCGACGCCGTCCATAAATGCAGCTCCGGCCACCTCGGCCTCCCGCTCGGCTGCGCCGAAATCGGCGCCGTCCTCTACGGCAGCGCCCTCCAGCACAATCCCGCCGATCCCAAATGGCTCAACCGCGACCGCTTCGTGCTCTCCGGCGGCCACGGCTCCATGTTCCTCTACGCCTGGCTCCACATGAGCGGCTACGACCTCCCGCTCGACGAGGTCAAAAACTTCCGCCAGCTCCACAGCAAGACCCCCGGCCATCCCGAGTTCGACGAAACCCCGGGCGTCGAGGCCACCACCGGCCCGCTCGGCCAGGGCATCGCCAACGCCGTCGGTTACGCCGTCTCCGGCAAAATGGCCGAGGCGCGCTTCAACACCCCCGAGCACACCATCTTCGACAACCACATCATCACGCTCGCCGGCGACGGCTGCATGCAGGAAGGCGTCGCCATGGAAGCCGCCGCCTTCGCCGGATTCCAAGGCCTCGACAACCTCATCCTCATCTACGACTCAAACGACGTCACCCTCGACGCCATGGCCGACAAGTCGCAAAACGAAAACACAGCCGCCCGCTTCAAGGCCATCGGCTGGGACGTGATCACGCTCGCCGAGGGCCACGACATCGCCGCCATCAACAAGGCCGTCAACAAGGCCAAGAAAGCCAAGACCGGCAAACCGCAGCTCATCATTGCAAAAACAATCATCGGCAAGGGCATCCCCGAAGTCGAAGGCACCTCGAAAGGCCACGGCGAGGGCGGCGCGAAATTCGCCGACGCCGCGCGCGCCGGACTCGGCCTCCCCGCCGACCAGCTCTTCCACGTGAGCGACGACGTCAAAGCCTACTTCGCCAACCACAAAAAGCGCCTCGTCCGCGCCTACAACAAATGGGGCAAAACCTACAAGGCCTGGCGCGAGGCCAACCCCGACAAGGCCGCGATCCTCGACTCGCGCAACACGCCGGTCAGCGCCGCGCATCTCGCCGAGAACGTGATCCCGATGTTCGCCGCCGACGCCAAGCTCGCCACGCGCGCCGCGGGCAAGGAGATACTCCAGCCCCTCGCCGCCGAGCTCCCGCTCCTCGTCTCCGGCAGCGCCGATCTCTACGGCTCCACGCTCAACTACATCGCCGCCTCGGCCGACTTCGACAAAACCAACCGCGCCGGGCGCAACATCCGCTACGGCATCCGCGAGCACGCCATGGCCGCCATCAACAACGGCATCGCCTACGACGGCATCTTCCGCACTTCGTGCGCCACGTTCCTCGTGTTCGCCGACTACTCGCGCCCCTCAATGCGCATCGCCGCGCTCGCCAAGCTCCCCGTCACCTACATCTACACGCACGACTCGGTCGGCGTCGGCGAGGACGGTCCCACGCACCAACCCGTTGAAACCGTCAGCGGCCTCCGCGTCATTCCGAACATGGACGTCATCCGCCCCGCCGACCCCGAGGAAACCGCGGGCGCCTTTGCCGCCGCGCTTGAGCGCACCGACGGCCCCACGCTCCTCGCGCTCACGCGCCAGGCGCTGCCGATGCTCAACGACATCCCGCCGCACATCCGCCGCGCCGGCGTGTTGAAAGGCGGCTACGTCGCCATCCAGGAAACCGCTCCGCTCACGCACATCCTCCTGGCCGCCGGCAGCGAAGTGCAGCACGCCGTCGCAGCCGCGAAAATCCTCGGCCCCGGCGCGCGTGTCGTCTCGATGCCCAGCTTCAAGCGCTTCAACGAGCAGCCGAAGGAATACCGCGACTCGATCCTCCCGCCCGACTGCCGCAAACGCGTCTCGATTGAGGCGGGCGTGACGGCGCTCTGGCGCGAATACGTCGGACTCGACGGCATCTGCATCGGCATCGACCGCTTCGGCATCAGCGCCCCCGGCGGCACCGTGATGAAAGAGCTCGGCATCACCGCCGAAGCCGTCGTCGCCGCCGCGCAATCGCTGTAAGGAAACGAATATCAAAAACAATCTTCTGCAAAAGCGGCGGCCTGAAAAAGTCCGCCGCTTTTTTTGGAGCGGCACAGGCTTCCAGCCCGTGGGATCCGGCCTTACCATCGGCAGTCCGAAAGCAGATTGTGGAAACTCTCTTGGTCTGAAGAAAAGGGTGCCCAAGCGAAGAGCCCTTAAAAATCCCGTCGCCTTTCCAAAATCCTCGGCGACTTGCTCATTCCCATGAAAACCTCTGTTTCACAAGAGGCGTTATCAACGCTGACCGCCTTGCAGCTTGCCAAAAAAATGGTGGACGCTACTGGACTCGAACCAGTGACCCCGTGCGTGTGAAGCACGTGCTCTAACCAACTGAGCTAAGCGTCCGACAGTTTTTTGCCCGCAAAAATAAGCGGGAGCACAAAACCGTGCCCGCCTGCGCGCGGAAATCAACACTGATTTTTCCGTAATTTCGCCGCTTGCTCCCGCGCGCTTCCGCCTGCAACTTGACGGGTTTCAAATCACACGCCAATCAACACGAATCGCGACGCCCTTACCGCACCAGACTTTTTACGCACCAGAATGGACGAAATCCTGACACGCAATTTCTGCATCATTGCCCACGTCGACCACGGCAAGACGACGCTTTCCGACCGCCTGCTCGAACACACCAACACCGTCGAACAACGAGTCCTCACCGACCAGCACCTCGACGCCATGGACCTTGAAAAAGAGCGCGGCATCACCATCAAGAGCCACCCCGTCACCATGCACTACCGCGCCAAGGACGGGCGCACTTACAAGCTCAACCTCATGGACACGCCGGGGCACGTCGACTTTTCCTACGAGGTCTCGCGCTCGCTCGCCGCTTGCGAGGGCGCGGTGCTCCTCATCGACGCGGCGCAGGGCGTCGAGGCGCAGACGGTCGCCAACGCGCATCTCGCCACCGGACAAGACCTCAAGGTCATCCCCGTCATCAACAAGATCGACCTTCCCAGCGCAAACCTCGACCTCTGCCTCCAGCAACTCGAGGACATTCTTTTTATTCCGCACGACGAGGCCATTCTCGCCTCGGGCAAGTCCGGCATCGGCATCCAGGATATTCTGGAGGCCGTCGTCACGCGCATTCCGCCTCCGCGCTGGCGCGACCACAATGGCACGCGCGCGCTTGTCTTCGATTCGCTTTACGATTCCTACCGCGGCGTCATCACTTACGCGCGCGTCTTTTCCGGGGCACTGCGCGCCGGCGACGGCATGACGTTGATGAGCACCGGCCAAAAGGCGGAGATCAAGGAGGTCGGCATCTTCACCCCGAAGATGGTGAAAATCGACATGCTCGGCGAGGGCGATGTCGGTTATGTCGTCTCCAACATCAAGGACACTTCGGACATCAAAATCGGCGACACCATTACGCAAACGCGCCAGCCCGCCACCGAGATGCTCCCCGGCTACAAGGAGGTGCGCCCGATGGTTTTTTGCGGACTGTATCCGCTCGAGTCCAATGACTACGAAAAACTCAAGGCCGCGCTCGGACGCCTCCGCCTCAACGACGCCGCGTTTCAATACCAGTCGGAGAGTTCCCTCGCGCTCGGTTTCGGTTTTCGCTGCGGGTTTCTCGGACTGCTGCACATGGAAATCATCCAGGAGCGCATCCGGCGCGAGCACGACGTGGAAATCATCTCCACCTACCCGAGCGTCGTTTACCATGTGAAGGCGCACGGCCTGCCCGAGATCGACGTGGACAATCCCGTGCTCCTGCCCGATCCCGGCACCATCGAATACATCGCCGAACCCACCATCCGCGCGTCGATCCTCATTCCCAACACCTGCATGGGCGACATCCTCTCGCTCATCATGGAAAAACGCGGCGTCATTGACCACACCGACACACTCGACGCCAACCGCGTCATGCTCACCGCCATCCTTCCGCTCAACGAAATCCTCGTCGATTTTAACGACCGGCTGAAGAGCGTCACGCACGGCTACGGCTCGATGGATTACGAGCTCGGCGAATACAAGGCCGACGACCTGGTCAAGATGGACATTCTCATCAACGGCGAGCCGGTCGACGCATTCTCAAGCATCGTTCACCGAAGCAAGGCCGAGGGGAAGGGCCGCGAGCTTTGCGAAAAACTCGCCGAGATCATCCCGCCGCAAATGTTCCGCGTGGCAATCCAGGCCGCGATCGGCGGCAAGATCATCGCGCGCGAAAACGTCCGCGAAATGCGCAAGGACGTCACCGCGAAATGCTACGGCGGCGACATCACCCGCAAGCGCAAGCTCCTCGAAAAGCAGAAGGAGGGCAAAAAGAAGATGAAACAAATCGGCAAGGTTTCGATCCCCCCGGACGCCTTCATACAAGTTCTGAAGAACTGAAAACCTGAAGGCTGAAAAAACAATCGCCCAAACCGCTCAAATCATACACCAACGAACCTTCAGCCCTCAGGCTTTCAGGTTTTCAGAACTTCCC
Source organism: Ereboglobus sp. PH5-10 (assembly GCF_029504735.1). GTDB lineage: Bacteria > Verrucomicrobiota > Verrucomicrobiia > Opitutales > Opitutaceae > Ereboglobus. The sequence continues at coordinate 160,287 of NZ_JAQFIP010000003.1, forward strand.
TCCCATGTTCGGACTCTTCACCTCGCCCGATAAACAAATGCGCGCCAATGCGCGCAACTGGCTCGATGTCGCGGATCGTGTTTTTAACTACCGGCGCGACGAACTGAGCGAGGCCGAGCTCGCCGACTTGCAGAAAAAGACGGAGACCCTGCGCACGCAGGTTCGCGAAAAAGCCGGGGCCGAAAAACTCAAGCTGTCCATCGAGGAACTGGAGCCGGTGCTGCGAAAAACAGGCGGGCGCATTTATCCGCACAGCGGATTGCGCGAGTGGGTGGAGTTCTTTGTGGTCGCGGCGATCCTGCTGATCGGAATGAGGCAGTTTTTTGTGCAGCCGTTCAAGATTCCGACCAACTCGATGTGGCCCACCTACAACGGCATGTTTCCCGAAGTGCACGCGAAGATCGAGGACGAGCCGGGCGCGGCCGCGCGGCTGTTTCGCACGCTGGCACTTGGCGCGATCGCCTACCGTGTCGACGCGCCGGTGGACGGCGAGATTGTGATTCCCGTGGGCTATAACAGTAATGAGAAAACCTATTACATGGTGGGAGAGCCTGTAAAGGGACGGCACTGGCTCGTTCTACCGCAAAACCAAAGACGGTATTATGTGGTTGTTGGGAATCAGGTTGTTTCTGTCAGTGTGCCCGAGGACTTTGCAATGGACTGGGCGATTAAGGACACCATTAATCCAGAAGAGATCGACTTTGCCCATCTGGCGCGCAAGGCCGAGCAGGAGGGCCGTATTGCGAGAGGCTATGTAACAACAGAGTCCGGCGACAGGGTGCCCGCATACATGCTGCGCACGGGCAAACATGTGCGCGCGGGCGAGCGTGTCCTCTCGTTCGACATCATCACGGGCGACCAGCTTTTTGTGGATCGCATGAGCTACCATTTTGTGAAGCCAAAGGTGGGCTCCAGTTTTGTGTTTCGCACGCGCAACATCGAGGGCCTCGGCGACAGCTATTACATCAAGCGTTTCATCGGCGGCGCGGGCGACGTCCTGGAAATCCGCCCTCCGTGCCTTTACCGCAACGGGGCGCCGATCACGGGCGCGCAGGCCTTTGAGGACAACGCAACGCGCCAGGGTAAGTATCGCGGTTACGTCAACGGCAAGCCGGCGGGAGGCTATCCGCGCCCCATACTTGTTCCCGGCCAAAAATACACTGTGTCCAAGGATGGATACATCGCGCTCGGCGACAATTCCAACAACAGCCTCGACAGCCGCTACTGGGGCGAGGTGCCGAAGAAGGACGCGGTGGGGCGCCCGCTGTGGGTGTTTTATCCGTTCACCAGCCACTGGGGACCGGCGAAGTAAGACATGGCAAGGGGCAAATCCCGCAAGAAAACGCGCAACCGCGGGCGCATGAATTTGCGCCGCCTGATTGTTTGCGGGCTGGTCGTCTTTGGATTGCTGGGCGGGGTTGCGATCTGGCACCGCCTCGCCCCGCCCGCCACGCGGGAACGCATCGAATCCGTGACGCTCAACGTGATCGACCTTGCGCGTGAAAACAGGTCGATGCCCCGCGAACTGGTTTTCTGGCTCGATTTGCTTTCGGACAAAATCCCGCTCGCCCGAGGAAAAACCGTCGCCCCCGGCGTGACAATCGAAAGCGACTTGATGGTTCTGGGCGGCACGCCCGCCTCGCCCGAGCCCCTGGATTTTTTGCAAAACAAAGGCTACCTCGCGGGCTACGACAACAACCACCGAAACCCCGCATGGGTCGCCTATCGCGTGTTTCCGCCGAAATACAAATCGGGCAGGCGCCCCGACAAGTTCGAGCCCGATCCGCGCACGCGCGCCAAGGTGCGCTCCTCCGCGTATTCAAACTCCGGATACGACCGCGGCCACATGGCGCCGAACCGCGCGATTGCGGTGTGCCACGGCGGGGAGGCGCAGGTGGAGACGTTTCTCATGTCAAATGTCGTGCCACAGTTGCACGGCCTGAACGCGGCCTTCTGGGAGGCGATGGAAGCGCGCGTGATTGAGCGCTACACGCGCCGCTTCGGCCAGGTCTGGGTAATGTGCGGCCCGGTTTACGAGGCGGGCAAAACACCCGTCAAAATCGGCTCGGACGTAAGCGTGCCGGACGCGTTTTTCCTGATAATCTCAACGCACGAAAAAGACGCGTCCAACAAAGACATCACCGACACCGGGCTCATGCGCACGGAGGCATTTTTGGTGCCGCACCGCGCAATCGCGGCGAAGGAGGCCCCGTCAAAATATTTGGCAAGCGTGCGCGAGATAGAACAGCGCACGGGTCTGGATTTCTTTCCGCTGTTTTCGAGCGAAGTGCAGGACGCGCTGGAGAGCGAACCCGCCAAGCGCGCGTGGTAGGAATGCCGGCCCGCAGGGGCGCACCTGGCGTGCGCAGTCACAACACCCGCACAAACGAGGGCGCGCGCAAGCCGCGCCCCTGCGAAATGCGACAGGTTGCGCGCTTACTTCCCGTATCCGTTCGGGTGCTTCGAGTGCCAGTTCCAGGCGCTGGCCACGAGGGATTCGATGTCGTGGTATTTGATTTTCCAGCCGAGCTCCCGCTGCGCCTTGGTGGAGTCGGCGTAGAGCGCGGGAGGATCGCCCTCGCGGCGCGGGGCGATGGTGTAGGGCACTTTTTTGCCGGTCACTTTTTCAACGGCGCGGATGATTTCCAAGACGGACACGGGCGTGCCGGTGCCGAGATTCCAGGTGAAGACCTTGCCCGGCTCGGCGAGCTTGTCGAAGGCGGCGACGTGGGCGCGGCTCAGGTCGTCAACGTGTATGTAGTCGCGCAGGCAGGTGCCGTCGGGCGTCGGGTAGTCGTCGCCGAAGAGCTTGAGCGGCGGGCACTGTCCGGTGGCCGCGCCGATGGCGAGCGGGATGAGGTGCGTCTCGGGCGAGTGATCCTCGCCGATGGAGCCGTCCTCGGACGCGCCGGAGGCGTTGAAATAGCGGAACACCGCCGCGCTGAGCCCGTAGGCGCGCGCGAAGGCGTGCAGGGCGTGCTCGACGTCGAGCTTGGTTTGCCCGTAGGGGTTGATCGGATTCGTGGGGGAATCCTCCGTGATGGGCATTTTTTCGGGAATGCCGTAGGTCGCCGCGGTCGAGGAGAAGACGAATTTTTTGACGCCCTTCGAGAGCATCGTCCTCAGGAGCTGGAGCGTGGAGACGACGTTGTTGAAATAATACTTCATCGGCTCCTGGACGGATTCGCCGACAAAGATGTAGGCGGCGAAGTGCATCACGACGTCGATTTTTTCATCGACGAGGATTTTGCCCACGGCGGCCTCGTCGCCGAGATTCGCCTCGTAGAAGGGCACGTCGGGCGCGACGGCCGGACGATGGCCGAAGACAAGATTATCGATCACCACGGGACGATGGCCCGCGGCGGCCACTTGGCGCACGCAATGGCTGCCAATGTAACCAGCTCCACCTGCAATTAAAACATTCATGCGAAGTGAATGTTGTATTGATTGTGCGCGGCGGTTGGCTAGCTATTTTCGTTTCATTTTTCGCATTAACCCGCACAGTGTCCGCTTATAAAGTCCGCATGAATCTTCCTCGCATCGTTATCACAGGCGTCGGCCTCACCGCTCCAAACGGCAATTCGCTCGCCGAATTTCGCGCAAACCTCCTCGCCGGGGTTGGCGGCATTGAACCGCTCGAAGTGCGCTACATGGGGCCGCTGATCGCGGGCGTCTGCCATTACGACCCGCTCAAATACCAGAAGAAAAAAGAGGTGCGCGTGGGCACCCGCGCCGGGTCGATCTCGATCTACTGCGCGCACGAGGCGCTGGCCGACGCCGGGATTCCCGTCGAGTCCGTCGCGAAGGACCGCACGGGCATTTACATCGGCATCACCGAACACGGCAACGTGGAGACGGAAAACGAAATCTACAGCCTCTCGAAATACAACTACGACACGAAGTTCTGGTCGCATTACCACAACCCTCGCACCGTCGCCAACAACCCCGCCGGCGAAACCTCGCTCAACCTCGGCGTCACCGGCCCCGCCTACACGATCGGCGCGGCGTGCGCCGCCGGCAACATGGGCCTCATCCACGCCGCGCAAATGCTCCGCCTCGGCGAGGTCGATCTCGCGATTTGCGGCGGCGTGAGCGAAAGCATCCACACATTCGGCATCTTCGCCGCGTTCAAAAGCCAGAACGCGCTCGCCTCCCATCCCGATCCGAAAAAAGCCTCGCGCCCCTTCGACCTTGCGCGCAACGGCATCGTCATCTCCGAGGGCGGCGCGCTTTACACGCTCGAACGCCTCGACGACGCGCTCAAGCGCGGCGCCAAAATCTACGGCGAAATTTCCGGCTACCACGTGAACTCCGACGCCTCCGACTACGTGCTCCCGAACCCCGAGCGCCAGGCGGAATGCGTGGCCGCCTCGATCCGGCGCGCCGGTTTGCGCCCGTCGGACATCCACATCGTCAACACGCACGCCACCGCCACGCCGCTCGGCGACGTTCAGGAGGCCGACGGCCTGCGCACAGTGTTTCAGGATTGCCCCGACACATACATCAACAACACCAAGAGCTTCATCGGGCACGCCATGGGCGCGGCGGGCGCGCTCGAACTCGCGGGCAACCTGCCCAGCTTCGAAGACCTCGTTGTGCACCCCACGATCAATGTGGACAACCTCGACCCGAAGTGCGCGCTCCCCGGCCTCGTGATAAATGCGCCCGTGAAGGCAAAACGGGTTGACGCTATCCTCAACAACTCGTTCGGTATGTTGGGCATCAACTCCACGCTTATCATAAAACGATACGTGGCCTGAGCCCCTGACAACACGCCAACCGACTTTTTCCAAACACAACACAACGCCACACAGCATGACTAAAGACGAATGCAAAAAGCTCGTGATCGAAATCATCGCCGACATCGCGCCTGATGAAGATCTCACCAACCTCAAGCCCGACGTGCGCCTGCGCGACCAGCTCCAACTCGACTCGATGGACTTCTTGGACATCGTGATGGAACTGCGCAAACGCCACGGCATCGAGGTTCCCGAGGCGGACTACATGCAGCTTGCCTCGCTCGACAGTTGCGCGGAATACCTCACGCCCAAATTCCAAGCGATGGGCAAATAAGCCGCCGCGATTTTAAGAAAATTCAAGAACCGCAAACCGCAAGGGATGCGATAAAAAAACCGGAGCGGGCCCGCTCCGGTTTTTTGTCGAAAGGTGGGGCGGTCTCGCCGAGGCCGCCGCGTTTGTCTCCCGTCAGTCTCGGCGCGCTCGGCGAGCACGCCCTACCGAAATTCAAAAGCCGGCGGGCGCCGACTCGTGTTTCACTTGCGCCGCAGGCGCGCCGCCGCAAGCGCGCCGAGCACGAGCAGATACCACGCCGAAGGCGCGCCGCCACCACCGCCGCCGGAGGACGACTCGCCGACCGTGACATTTTCGCCACCTGTTGATCCGGTTGAAATCGGCGCGGCGGTGAGCGCGAGCGTGCTCACGGTAACCGTCGTGCCGCTTTGCGTGATTTTGCGAATCGCCGCGTTTTCCGAATCGGCCACATAGATACTTCCATTGCCACCGACGGCGACACCGGAGGGAATGTTAAAGAGCGCCTCCGAGGCGTCGCCGTCCTGAAAGCTGTTCGAGTAAAGTTCCCACAGGCTCGAACCACTTGTCCAAAGCCAGTTGGTAAGGCCAGCGAGGACGTGTCCGGAACCCGAGGTTGTTAATTTCACAATGCGCGAGCTGTAGGCATCGACAATGTAGAGGTTGCCGGCACTGTCATAACAAAATCCGGCAGGACTGATCGGCTTTGGGGAAGCATTCGCGATAGTGTCGTAGGCGGGTTCATTCACGCACATCTGGAAATAATCCATATCGCCAGTTGCGATGGTTACGATCACGAAGGAGTCGTTGCCGGGATCGGCAACGAGGAGCAATTTGCCGTCCGGTGAAAGCGTGATGCCCAGCGCGCCGCTGAAGCGATATGAATACTGCGATGCGGACGGGGGAGGAAATGAAACGGAGGTGGTGCCTGTGATATCAATACCTGAACCTTGAAAACCGCCGCCGAGAATGCCGCCGGTGCCACCCGTGTAAATTTCACCTCCCCCACCGAATATCCATGAGCCGGTGGTAATCAGGGTTCCGGTGCCGAGCACGGCTCCATCGGATGATCCCCAGTTGCCCCAACTCATGGTTCCCGTTACGCTTCCGCCGCCTGTGTTTTTATAATATTCTCCCGCGACATGCGAGGTGACTCCCGTTGGCGTGATCTTGCGAATCACACTGTTGCCCGCATCGACCACATAGACATTGCCGGACTCATCAACCGTGAGCGCGGCCGGGTAGTCAAACCGGGCGCCGGCACCCGTGCCCTCTTGGTAATCGCCTGCGTGACCGGACGAACCAGCGAGCGTCGAGACATTGCCGTCGGACGCGATTATACGGATGGCGTTGTTGCCGGCATCGGCAACGTAGAGCTTGCCGTTGTGATACGCGATTCCTCGCGGATATTTGAAACGCGCGAGCGTGCCCGACGCATTTGTCGTTCCTGACTCACCTGTCGCGCTTCCGGCGAAAACGGAAACCTTGCTGTCGTCCGTGATTTTCAGGACGGCGTGCGAGAGCATGTCGGCCACGTAGAGATTGCCGGACGCGTCAAAGGTGAGCGATGCCGGACAATTGAGAAAGGATGTCTTGACGTTGAGTTTTTCCGAAACAACGGCGCGGGTGGCGGTGGACTGACCGCCGTCGTGGGAAATCGTGACGGTGGCGCGATATTGCCAGCCGGTCATGTTTGTGCCGAGCGCCCAGATGGTAAGCGGGTTCGAGGAGCCGCTCGAATAGAGGGTCGAGTCCTCCAGTGCGCTGCCGATTTTGCGCCAGCTCGCGCCGTTGTTTTCCGAGACTTCCCAATAGCCGTCGGTGAGTGTGGCGTAATCGGGATTCGGCGCGCCCGATTCGGTTGTCGCGTAACGGTTCCCGGCGGGAAGCACCACGGCCAGGTTAAGGCTCTGGTTTTCGAGCTGGTAGCCCATGCGCGAACCCTCGATGTAAGGCTCGGGCGCGGCGGCTCGAAGCGGTGTGTGGAGCTGCGCAAAAGCAAGCGCGCTGACAAAAAGGCACGAGGCAAAGTGAAGGTTTTTTATTTTCATAAGTTTGGACAACAGATGCGCGGGGTTACGAAGAATGCACAAAACAATGCCACGGCCCAAATGCCGGTCAATTGCCAATGGCGTAAAAATTGATGCAAAAAAGCCCCGCAATCACTTCAACGCCTCATCGAAAAACCGCACCAGTTCGTCACGGTAAACATTGCCTTGCGCCTCGGTCATGGCGTCGATGTGGCTGCCGCCGTTGATCGTGATCAACTTTTTCGGCTCCCTCGCCGCCGCGAACAGGCGCGTGGCATTTTCATACGGCACGACATTGTCGGCCGTGCCGTGGATCATGAGCAGCGGGATCGGCGGAAGCGCTGCCACGTATTTGCCCGCCGAATACTTGTTGCCGATGAGCAAGCCGCCTCCGGGAACCTTCTGGTTTGCGATGTGCGCATACGAGTAGAACGTCGCCTCCTGCGCGACCGCGCGCACTCCCTCGCGGTTGCCCGCGCCCACGGCGGCGATGGCGTGGGTGCCGCCGAGGCTTTGTCCGAACACGAGGAGCCTGGTCGCGTCCACATCGGGGCGCGAACGCGCGTAGTCGAGTGCGGCCTGCGAGTCCTCAAACAAGCCGCGTTGTGTCGCGCGGCCCTCCGACGCACCGTAACCGCGGTAGTCAAAAACAAGCACGTTGAAACCGCGCGCGGGCAGCCAGCCCACGAATTCCCAATGCGAGGTCATGTTTTGCGAATTGCCATGGTAATGGATGACCGTGCCCTTCGCTTTTCGCGCGTCGACGGCGCCGTCCACGACGGCGGGCATGAACCAGCCGGAGAGCTTGGTGCCGTCGCGGCTCTTGAAAGTGACGGCCTCATAGGCGACGCCTTTCTTGCCGGGCGTGCCGTAAACATCGCGGGTTGGATAATAGAATACGCTGTTGGCGCAGCCGCTGAAGCCGACAATCACGCCGGTCAAAATAATCACGCCGAGAACAATGCCTATGATGCGAAGTGTTTCCATGCCGCGAAAACCCTGCGCGAACCCAATGCGCTTTGCGAGCCTTCGCATCGTGTGTTGAGAATGCGCACAGGTGCGCCCCGCGGGTGAAACGCGGTCACAGCGCCGCCTTCATGCGCCGCAGGGCCTCGTCGAGCGTGGCGCGCGGACAGCCGAAATTGAGGCGGACATGAGCGCCGCGCGGCGAGCCGAAATCCGCGCCGTCGCTCAGGCCGACGCCGTGCTTCTCAAAATGCGCGACGGGGTTTTCGAGCTTGAGCGCGCTGACGTTGAGCCATGCGAGATAGGTCGCCTCGTGCGGTGCCTCGATGGTGACGCCGGGAAGCTCGCCGGCGACAAATTCGCGAACGCGATCACGGTTGCCGCGCAGGTAGGCGAGAAGCTCCTGCCGCCAAGGTTCGCTGTCGCGATAGGCCGCGGCGCACGCTGCATAACCGAGCGCGTTGACCTCGGCGACAATGCCCGCGGCGGCGCGTTGAAACGTGGCGCGAAGCGTTGGGTTGCTAATGATGGCAAACGAGGTGCAGAGGCCGGGAATGTTGTAGGTTTTGCTCGGCGCCATGAGTGTGATGGCGCGGGCGGCAATCTCGGGCGCGAGCGTGGCGGCGGGGATGTGCGGGAGCGCCGGGTCGAGAACGAGATCGCAGTGGATCTCGTCGGAACAGAGAACGATTTTGTGGCGCAGGCAAAACTCGGCGAGGCGCAGAAGCTCCTCGCGGCGAAAAACGCGCGCGACGGGATTGTGGGGATTGCAGAGGAGGAAAATCTTCACGCTGCCATTGCCCGCAACGACGGCGCGCTCCATGGCGTCGAAGTCGATTTCCCAGCGGCGCGCGGCGCTGTTGAGCGCGAGGGGAACGGCGAGCGAGCGGCGTCCGGAATTGGTCGCGGCAGTCATGAAGGGCGGGTAGATCGGCGTGTTGCAGAGGACTTGGTCGCCGGGGCCGGCGAAGGCCTGCGCAGTCACATTGAGGCCGCAGACGAGGCCGGGCAGCCAGACAATCCATTCCGGCAAAATCGCCCAGCCATAGCGCGCTTGCATGGCCTCGACAACGGCGGCGGTTTCATCGGCCGTGGCGTGGGCGTAGCCGAAGATGCCGTGCGCGACACGTCGCCGCAGCGCCTCGACAATAGCGGGCGAAGTTTGAAAATCCATGTCGGCAACCCACATGGGGAGGATGTCGGAGCCGGCGTATTTCTGCCATTTCAGCGAGTTGGTGCCGCGGCGGTCGTGTGTTGTTTCAAAGTCGTGGGACATGGTATGCGGGCTTGCGTTTTTTAGTTTTGGAAAAACGTTCGTATGACATGAGCACGCAACATCTCAAGTGGGGACTTTTGGCGACGGGGCGGATTGCGGAAAAATTTGCAAACGGCCTGGCTGCGTCAAAGTTGGGGCGCGCGGTGGCGGTCGGAAGCCGGAGCGGGGCGACGGCGCGGGCGTTTGCGGAGAAATTTGGCATCGCCCGCGCGCACGAAAGCTACGAGGCGCTGCTGGCGGACGCGGAGGTGGACGCGGTTTACATCGCGACCCCGCATCCGATGCATCTTGAGTGGGCGCTCAAGGCGGCGCGGGCGGGAAAACATATCCTGTGCGAGAAGCCGATGGGGATGAACCGCGCGCAGACGGAGCAAATGATCGCGGCGGCGCGCGAGCACGGGGTGTTTTTGATGGAGGCGTTCATGTATCGATGCCATCCGCAGACGGCGAGGATCGCGGAGTTGATTCGCGATGGCGCTCTGGGCGAGGTTCGCATGGTGCAGGCGGCATTTGGCTACAATCGCCCCTTTGACCCGCAATCCCGCGTTTGGAGTAACGGGCTGGGCGGCGGCGGGATTCTGGACGTGGGATGCTATCCGGTTTCGCTCTCGCGTTTTGTCGCGGGCGCGGCGGAGGGAAAAGGGAGCGTGTTCCTCGATCCGGTGGAAATCAACGGGACGGGCGTCACGCATCCGCAGACGGGCGTCGATGAGTGGGCGGCGGCGACCTTGAAATTTTCAACAGGCATGGTGGCGCAGGTGTCGTGCTCCACGAGCGTGCAACAGCAAAACACGGCGCGCATTTACGGCACGAAGGGCTGGCTGCATGTCGTGGAGCCGTGGACCCCGTCGCGCAACGAGGGCGGCCGGGCCCGCATGTGGCTGCGCCGTCCGGACGCGGCGGCGGGGGAGATCGCGCTGCCGTATCAAGAAAGTGAATACATGCTTGAGGCCGATGTCGTGGCGGAGTGCGTGGCCGCGGGGAGGCGCGAGGCGGGCCAGATGAGCTGGGCCGACTCGCTCGGCAACGCGGCGGCGCTGGACAAATGGCTGGAGCTCGCGGGCGTGAAATACGGCGCCGCGTGAGCGCGCCGCGCTACCAGGCGCGGCGGTAGCCGAGGTTTATGCTCCAGGGGCGCTCGTAGTGCGGGGCCTTGTTGTATTCATAATCCAAATACAACTGGCTTCGCTCGTCGATCAGGTAGCCCGCGCCCGCGCCGGTTTCAAACCGCCAGCCCTCAAAGCCGGGGCTTTGGGTGCGGCCTTCCACCGTGACTTCGCCGCCGCTGATGTCGCTCTTGACCACGCCGAACTTGATGTAGGGAATCCAACGCTCGAAGTTGGCGCCGGTGCGGACTTGCGCGCTGTATTGCCACGAGTCGGCGTCGCCGATGCGCACTTGGATGTCGCGGTGGCGGTCGTTCCTCATGGTGTAGCCGGTCCCGTTGATCCAGGCGACGGCGGCTTGCGCGGAGGGCTCCACCCAGTAGCGGCCGTTCACAAATCGGCGGCCGGCCTCGACGGAGACGCCCTGGATGTTGTTTTTGTATTTGCCGCGCGAGAGGTAGCCGTCAACGCCGCGCGCGTTGAGTTCGCTTTCGGAGCGGTCGAGGCGCAGCACGGAATCGACGAACCAGCCGGCGTCGTGAATCCAGAGCGCGTAGAGGCCGCCGCCGAGGATGGTGCTGTTGCCGTCGCCGTATTTGTGGCCCAGGGCCTCGAAGGAGCGGTCGCTGTAGCTCATGCCGGCATGGACGCCGGCCATGAGGAGCGCGTTTTTAATGGCGAAGATTTTGTCCGCGCCCACGGTGAGGCCGTGGGTGTCCTGACGGACGCGGCTGTTTCCAAAGTGGGAATCGGTGTTGAGGCGGTAGGTGTTGGCGCGGGCCCAGATGTTGCCGCGGTCGTGAGATCGGGCCGGGGCGCCGCGATCGTGCGGTATGCCGGCGCGGTCGCCCAGTGTGGCGAGGTGGTCGGCGGGCATGTTGACGCGGATGTCGCCCATGCGTTTGTGGACGTTGTCGAGGCCGTAGTGCAGGTCGGCGGTCATCACCCCGGCGGTGCTCAGGATCGCGTCGCCGCCGCGGCTGATGGAGTTGCCGGCGGTCAGGTAATAGGCCGAGGTGTCGGGCATGATCGCGCCGCCGTCGCCTTGGTGGAGCTCGTAGGTGATCATGCCGAACTCGATGCCGTCGGAGGTGAACACGGGGTCGCCGTATTCGTAATCGACGACGAGCAGGGCGTATTTGCGGGCGGGGTCGTGGGGCCGCGTGTCGTTCATGCTGGTGAAGACAATGTGGTGCGCGCCGTCCGCGCTGCCGCTGATGATGAGGCGGTCGGTTTGTTTGTTGGCGAGATCGACGTTCATGCGGCCCGTCGTTTCGCCTGTGTAGTCGCCCGTGATCGTGAGCGTGGTGTAGGTGGTGTCGTTCGAGCCGGGCGTGTGGTAGTGGATCGCGCCGCCGACGGCGTGGAGGTTTTGGAGGGTTTGCAATTTGTTGCCGAGGTCGAGCGTGGCGTGTTCGAGCGTGATGCCGCGGCTCGTCCGGATGGCGTTTTCGGCGGCGAGGCGCAGCGTGCCGTTTTTAACGGTGGTCGAGCCGGTGTGGCGTTGCGCTTTCCCAAGCACCACGACGCCGTCGCCGATGGCGGCGATGTCGCCCGCGCCGTCGATCACGCCGGCGTAGGTGACGAGGTCGGAGCGGTTGAAGATGAGCGAGGCGGCGTCCGCGACGGTGGCGTCGGCGGCGATGGCGGTGTCCGGGGCCCAGCCGTTTGCCGCGCCGTCGCCGATTTGGAGCGCGCCGTTTTCAACGACGAGTTTGCCGGTGAGGGCGTTGTCGCCAGTGAGCGTGGTGGTGCCGCTGCCGCGCTGGACGAGGTCGCCCGCGCCGATGATCGCGCCGGTGTGGGTGATGTTGCCGGAGCGGTTGATTGTGAGCGTGCCGGAGTTGGCGACCGTGGCGGAGGCGATCATGCCGGAGGCGCCGCCGCCCTGCCCCGCCCCGAGCTGGAGGTGCGCGCCGGTTTCGATTGTCGTGGAGCCGGTGTGGGTGTTGTCGCCGGTGAGCGTGAGGACGCTGCCGGCGGTGAGGGTGAGTTCGCCGGCGCCGTCGATTGTGCCGGAGAAGACGAGGCCGTCGGTGTTGTTGTCGATGTTGAGCGCGCCGGTGCCGATGCGGATGGCGCCCGCGCCGGAGAGGTTGCGCAGGGTTTGGGTTGTGTTGCCGGTGTCGAAGGCGGCGCCGGCGGTGATGCTCACGCTCGTGCTGCTGGCGATGATGTTGGAGGCGCCGGCGGTGGTGAGTGTGGCGGAGCCGGTGATGAGTGTCGCGCCGGTGTAGTCGTTGCCGCCATGGCCGAGGACGATGGTGCGGCTTCCTGTGAAGGTGAAGCCCGCCGCGCCCGCGCCGGTGAGTTGCGCGCTGAGGGTGTCGTCGTGCGCGTCGGCGGGATTGATGACGAGGCTTTCGGCGTCGCTGAGCGCATCGATTGAGACGAGGCCGTAGTTGAGCAGGATGTCGCCGTCCTGGGTGATGGCGTTGTAGCCGTAGGTGTTTTTGCCGACGGGTGTGGCGCTGTTTTGTCCGTAGGTGAGCGTGGAGGCGCCGGAGGGGAGCGGCGCGCCGTTGCTGTCGATGAGCTCAAAGGCGATGCCGTCGGCGGGGCCGCTTTCGGTGGAGCGGACGATGGTGCGCTCGTGCAGGAGGTAATCGGGCGGGGCGACGTCGACGTCGAAGATGTTGCCGTTGAGGCCGTGGCCGGGGGGCGCGGGCGGGTTGATGCCGGAGAGGACGTCGGTGTCGATGCCGATTTTGGTCGCGGCGGTGCCGCTGGTTTCGCCGACGGAGAGCGTTTTCACCGTGAGCATGTGGGGGGCGATGCCGGAGGTCGTGTCGGTTTTCACGATGAAGGTGCCGCCGGCGAGGTCGAGGCCGCCGATGGTGCGATTGGCGTCGAGCGTGGTCTCGGAGTTTTCGGCGAGCTGGAGGGTCGCGTTGGCGAGGATGGTTTGCGCGGTGTCGTTGAAATTGAACTTGGATGTCCGCGCGCCTCCGCCGACGCCGATGGTGCCGGTGAAGGAAAGGGCTGAGGGGCTGAAGGGCTGAAGGCTGAAGGTGACGGATTGCGCGTCGCCGGTGTTGCGCAGGTTCACGAGGCCGTCGCCGGCGAGGGCGTTGGCGACAGTGGCGTCGGTGGCGGCGTGCACGCCGAGGGTCGCGCCGGTCGCGATGTTCACGGTGGCGTCCTTGAGTTGGGTGGCATCCCACGCAACGGCCAGGGTGCCTTCGCGCACATCGACGGTCCGCATGTCGAGGTCGTCGGTGTCCATTGTCCATGAGCCCGCGCCCCGCTTGATTAGCGTGCCGGTGAAAGTCGTGGGGCCGGTGACCGCCGAGGTGTAGGCGGTTTCGCTGCCGGCCGCGCCGTTGAGCACCAATTGCGAGGCGTCGCCAGCAATGAAGAGTTGCCCGGCCAGCGTGCTGCTGTTCCAGAGGCGCACTTCGTGCGCGGCGTCACCGTCATCGCCTTCGTCCAGATAGACGGCGTGGTCGCCGCCGCGGATCACGCCGCCGGTCGTGTTCGTGACGATTGTTCCTTGCAAGGAGACAAGGCCGGTGTCCGAGATGCCGTTGATGGTGCCGCTGTTTGTGAGCGTGCCGCCGCTTACCATGATGACGCCGACATCGGCACCCTCGATCACGCCGCCGAGGTTCGAGATCGTCGCCTCGCCCGCGATATCGACGGCAAAGGTGTATGCGCCATCGGGGCGGCCCGTGGCGAGGATGGTGCCGGTGTTTGTCACCGTGCCCCCGGCATACAGGGAGACGCCGGCTATGCCGCCCTGGATCAGGCCGGCGTCGTTTGTGACTGCGGAGTCGGTGTAGCTGGTGATGCCGCTCACCGTCCCGCCGATGATCGTGCCGCTGTTCGCGAACGTGCCGCCGGCCATCGCGTGGATGCCAATTTCGGCGCTGTGGATAAGGCCGCCGGCGTTGTTTGAGACCGTCACCGCGAGGCCGTGCGCATAAACGCCGTTGAAATGCGCGCCGAGGATCGTGCCGCTGTTGGACAGCGTGCCGCCGTATTGAAACCAGATGCCGCTGTGATCGCCCGAGAGGAGGCCGTCGGTCGTGTTGGTCACCAATATGGACGCGCCCAGATTGGTGATCGCGTATTCGCCGCCCCTGATGACGCCGCCGTTTGCGATTTCACCCCCGCCCGCCATTTGAACGCCCGCGTAGGTGCTCGAAATAATCCCGGAGGCATTGTTGATGATCAGCGCGGACGAGCCGGCGGTGAAAACTCCGTAGGCGGACTGGCTGCCGTAATAGGACGGGTTGATGATCGAGCCGGAATTGACCACGGTGCCCCCGGCTCTCAACGTCACGCCGGCGGAGGTGCCTCGCAGCAGGCCGGTGGTGCCGTTGATGACAAGCGCGCTGGCGCCGTGGGAATACACGCCATGGCTGTTGGACGCGTAATAATTGCTCGTGCCGGAGATCACCCCGGTGTTTGTCACCGTGCCCCCGGCGGTGAGCTGGATGCCGCCCTGGCCGCCCTGGATGGTGCCGCCATTGTTCAGAATCGCCACCGCGCCCCGCTGGGCATGGATGCCATAATCATAGTAGCTCATGCTTTTGATGAGACCGGCGTTTGTCACCGTGCCCCCGCCGCTTAAAAACACGCCCTTGGAGCTTCCCTCGATCACCCCGGTGGCGGTGTTGTCGATGAACGAGGGGCCGCCGTCGGAATAGATGCCGGAACTCGCCCAGCTTGCCGCGGAGCTGATCATGCCGGCGTTGGTGATGACGGCGCCGCCATTGTTAAAATACAAGGCGTGAGTGGAGTTGGCTGACACCAGCGAGCCCTCGGTAATGGCGAGCGTCACACCGGTCATCGTCCCGGTTATGCCCCCGAAAACGATCACTCCGGAAAGAACGTATTCGCCCGCGGCGGGAATGTTGTAGCCGGTCCCGGACGGGATGCTTGTCGTCTGCGCGGACAGACGCCCCGCAAAGATAACAAATGGAAGAATGGCAAAAATGGCGGCGGCCTGAAACGACTCGCGAACCATCCGGCGTGTCTTGATATATATTTTACTTTTCATGCGATATTCGATGTCTGATAATCCGCTGGCGAAAGGCCGAAACGGACCGTTATATAATGCAACAGGGATTCATTTAAGGCGGGAATTCAACGAAATTCGCATACTTTTTACTTTAATAATTTGTGTGTATTTATATTTTAATAAACACAGTAAATCACGACTGGCCTTCGCGCTTATTTATAAAAACAGTGTTATGTTTTTATATTATATCTATGAACACCATCCGCCGGGGTAAAACGGAGCGAGGAACACAGGCCGCGACAGGGGTTTACATTCGCGAGGGGGAGTGGATAAACAAATGCGCAAAAACAAGATGCGCCGGCCAAGGAGGCCCGCCTTTGCGCATCGAGCGCGCACACGCCAATTTCAGGCCGGCTTATGGTAGCGCGCGCATGCGATTAAAATTTCTTCCAGCCAAAACCCCCGGGACAGTATCATCACATTGCCGCGATTGCATGCGCTCCTGATTTTATTTTTTGCGGTGTATACAAAAAGCATTTATATTTTGCAGCGAACAAATGTGCTCCAAGGCCACGGCCTCCCCGTTTCATTAAAAACGGAAGGATGAGAAAGATGAATTTTCAACCGCGGATGGACGCGGGGTTGCGAAGATATTCCCAAGCCAATTAGGTTTGGGGCTCGATGGTTTTATTATCCGCGTGCGCCTGCGTTTATCCGCGGTTGGATTTGCCTTGGTTTTTTTTCGGGATCACTAACAGGCGGACTTGGCAGTCTGCGCTGCGTTACCAGAGGCGGCGGTAGCCGAGGTTGAGCGACCAGGGGCGCTCGTAGGCGCCCGCCTTGTTGTATTCATAATCCAAATACACCTGGCTGCGCGGGTCGATCAGGTAGCTCGCGCCAAAACCGGCCTCGAATCGCCAGCCGTCGTAGTCGGGGGCGAAGGTCTTTTCGTTCGCGTGTATCTTGCCGCCGTCGGTGTCGGTGCGCACCACGCCGATTTTGCCGTAGGGCGACCATTTCGAATTCGTGAGCTGACGGCCAACACGCACCTGGCCGCGATATTGGGCGGCGCGGGAGCCGTCCACTTTTACGTCAAGCGCGACGCTTTCCGGCGTGGTGCGATAGCTCGCGCTGTTCAGCCAGGCCACGGCCACTTGCACGCCGGGCTCGACCCACCAGCCGTTGGGGTTTTCAAGGCGGCGGCCAAACTCAAGCGACACGCCTTGCGCGTTGCTGTTGTAATCACCACGAACCAGGCGGCCCCCGGTCGTGCGCGCCTCGAAGCTGTTTTTGTAGCGATCGACCTTGAGCACGAGGTCGGCGAACCAGCCGTTGTCGCGCAGCCACGTGGCGTAGAGGCCGGCGGAGAGATTGCGGGTCTCGCCCTCGCCGCCGGCGGCGTCGAAGTCGCGGTCAATGTTGCCCATGTCAACAAATCCGCCGAGGAGATTCACGCTGCTGCGCGCGCGGAAGGCTTTGTCGCCGCCGGCGGTCAGTCCATAGGCATGCTGGTCAAAGCCGCGTCCGGAGATCGTGTTGTTCGCGTTCAAATAGTAGCCGCGTCCGCGCAGCCACAGGTTGCCGGTCGGTTTTTCGACGCCGGCCAGTTCGGCGCGGGCATGGCCCATGCGCAGGTGAAGCGCGTCGAGGGAATAGTGCCAGTCCTTGGCGAGCATGGAGGCGGTGTTGATGATCGAGTCCGCCACGTCCGAGAGGCCGGTGTTGAGCAGATACCATTTGTCGGGGTCAAGGCTCAACGCGCTGAGGACCGCGGAGCCTTTGTTGAGTTCAAACGAGGCCAGTCCAAAGTCGATTTTTTCGCCTTCGAGCCGGTAGGTCGCGGCCCCGGCGTCGGTGATGAGCGGGATTGCGGTTTCGCCACCGGCGGGAATGCCGTCGGCGGACACCGGGTTGACCGCAACGGTGTGCGCGCCGACGGCGCTGCCGTTGGTGATGGCGAAATGGTCGGCCACCTCGCCATCGGCCTTGAGTCCGGTGGCGTTGCTGAAATCGACGTTGAACACCAGCGAGCCATTGTCGCCGGAGAGGCTGGCAAGCGTGGCGCGCCGGAAGGCCGGGCCGGAATGGACAAAGCCCAGCTTCGAGTTGTCGAGCGTCGTGGCGCCCAGTTGTGCGTTGTCAATGTCGAGCCAGATGGCGGAGTCGTCGCGGGCGTCCACGCGGGCGGTGGCGCCGCCGAGGGCGCTTGCGGCGCGCAGGTGAACGACGGCGTTGGCCAGCTCGACGTTGTCGATCTCGTTGTCGTGCTCGATGGCAAACCAGTCGCTGGTGGTGATCGCGAGCGTGCCCGGGCCGGTGACAGTGTTGCCCATCACGCCGGCGGCGGTGCGATATTCGAGGGTGGCGCCGTCGGCGACGGAAATATCGGCGGTGTTGAGCGCGGCGATGTCCTCGAGGACGAGCCTGCCGCGCTCGACGCGCGCGCTGCCGAGGAATCCGGCGTTGGCCGTCGCGATGACGGCGGCGCCGCCGTTGGTTTTGATGATTTCGCCCGCGCCGGCAAGCGTGTTGGCGATGGCGCCGTCCGCGGCGACATCAAACCGGAGCGTGCCGCCAACCGTGATGTTGCTTGCGCCGAGCGCGGCAACGTCCTTCAAGTCCGCCATGGCGGATTCGGCGATTGTGATGTTTGCGTCGAAGCCGGTGTTGGCGGAGGTGACGGTGAGCGTGCCGCCCCGCAATTCGAGCGTGCCGCCGCCGGTGAGCGTGCCAGCCGCGACGCCGCCGTTCACAATGGTGAGCGCGCCGTCGAAGCCGAGGGCGACCGTGGAGCTGGCGGCGGTGTGGAGCGCGCCGACGATTTGCGCGGTGTTGCCGATCAGGGTCGTGGTGTTGTTTTCCAGGCGCAGGAGCGAGGTGTGGCTGTCGTTGTTGCCAAGGGCGTTGTTTTTGCCGGTCACCAGCACGCTGTCCGCGGTGACAACGGTTTCGCCGGCATAGTCGTTGCCGCTATTGTTGAGCGTGATGATGCCGCCGGTGGCGCTGATGCGCAGACCGCCCTCGCCGGTGACTCTTGCGTCGAGCACGCTGTTCGCCGCGCCGGTGGTGTCGAGCGCGAGCGTTTTGCCGCCCTGAATGTCGAGCTCGGTGAGCAGATAATCGTAATAGAGACCCGCGCCCCGCCCTCCCATGGCGTTTGTCGCGGTGGCAACGGCGGCGTATTCGTAATTGGCGATCACGACGCCGTCGTAATTTATTTTCTTACCGGCGCCGATGGCGCTGCCGTCCTCGCGCCGGATTTCCATCTGGCCCTCCTGCGTGACGATGTCCGCGTCCAAGAGCTTGACCGCGTTCGCGCCGGGGTCGTCCTGGTCGAGGAAGTTGGTCGGGGGCGGCAGCGTGCCGTCCGACGTCAAGTCCTCGGAGAAGCCCTCGAAAATGACTTTGCTGGAGGAGTCCGCGACCGCGAGCGTGCCGGTCTTGAAAACGTGCGCGGGGTTGAGCGCGTCCATGGCGATGCTCAGCGTGCCGCCGTCCATCGTCAGGCCGCCGATTGCGCCGGCGCGCGCGACGCGCACATTCGAGTCGGCACCGGCGCGCACGGTCGCGCGCGCGAGCGCCCGCTCGTTGAGCGCGCCCGCGGCATCGTTGCCGAAGTCGAGCCTGGTCGAGACGAGGTTGAGCGCGCCGTTGAAATCCGCGCCGGCGGAGGCGGCGAAGTTTAACGCGCCGCCGTCGAGGTCAACAGCCACCACACCGGCTCCGGTGAGAACATTTTCGTAAGTCCAGGCGGGGGCCGTGTCGCTTTCGATGCGGAGCGTGCCGCTGACATCGGTCGCGGCGGCGCCGAGGTGGTCTTGCTCGCCCACGAGCATGTCGCCGATGATGTCCCACTTGCCGTCGAAGCCGGAGTTGTCGCCGCCGACCGTGGCGGACGCGCCGGACGCGATGCGGTTGGTGCCGCTGCCGCTGATATCCGCCGCCAGGTCAACGCCCGCGACGCGCACGTCCAGCAAGCCCGCATTGGCCGTGGTGTTCGCGTAAGCGCCGGCGGCGGTGAGCGCGAGCACGGCGTTGTTGGTCACGTTGCCGTCGCCGATGCCGCCGAGATGCGCCAGCGTGAGCGTGCCGCCCGTGACGAGCGTGTCGCCGGTGAAGTTTTCGTTGGCGCGGCTGATGACGAGGTTGCCGGTGTTTTGTTTGACGAGTTCGCCGGCACCGGTGAGGGCGTTGGCGAAGTTCCATGTCGCGGCGTTGTCGGCGACAAACACGCCGCTGTTGGCGATTGTAGCCGCGCCGGTGTTCGCGGCCTCGCTCGCGATGAGGCGCGAATCGGCGTCGATGATGAAACTGCCGGAGGCGGTGATGGCGTTGGCTCCGGCGAGCGTGATTGTCGCGCTGTTTGAAAGTTGCACGTTGCCGTCACCGTTGACCGATTTCGCGAAGACGCCGCGCGCCGCGTCGAACAACACGAGGTTGCTGTTTTCGATTGCGCCGGTCGCGCCCACCGCGTCGACCTCGCGCAGTTTGAGTGTGCCGCTGTTTTCAATCGCGGCGGTGAATCCGCTGTTGGAATTGGTCACGTCGAGCACGCCGCCGATGAGCGCGAGCGTGCCGCCGCCGGTGAGCGCGCCGGAGCTCGTGCCGCCGGACAGAATCGTGAGCGCGCCGGAGTTCAAGTTCAGCGTTGAGGTTGCGGCGCCGTTGAACGCGCCCACGGTTTGCGCGTTGCCGTCGAGGTCCGCGCCGGCGCCGGCGGCGAGTTCGAGCAGGCTGGTCTGGCCGAGCGCGCCGGACGCGCCGAGCTTCAACGTGCCGCCGGTGACAAGCGTCGCGCCGGTGTATGTGTTGCCGTCGTTGCCCAGGGTGATGACGCCGGTGTCGCCGTCGGCGTTGATTTGCAGGTTGCCGTCGCCGCTGACCAGGGCGTGCAGTTCGTCGCCGCCAAGGAAGGCGGTGTCCTTGTCCAGCAGCGTCGTCTGGCTGGTGAGCAGGCGCAGGTGCGTGAGCGTGTAGCCGAGGAAGAGGCCGCCCTCGTCGGCGGTCGCGGTGAAGTTGTAAGTGCCGCTGGCGGTCACGGTGTCGCCGCGCGTGATGTCGCGCTGCGTGGCGTCGCCGAGTTCGTTGCCGAACTGGTCAACAAGCTGCGCGCCGGAGAGCGCGGTCTTGCCGCTGTGCGCGACGCTCTTGACGAGCTGGACGCCCAGGCCCTCGTCCTGACGCAGGAGCGAGAGGACGTTGTTGAAACTGCCCGTGTCAACAACCAGCACGGTGTCGCCGACGTGCAGCGCGTTTGTGTCAACGAAGCCGGCGGCGGCGGTGCCGCTGTTGTCCAGCGCGAAACGGATCGTGCCGCTTTCCAGCATGAGGTTTCCGACTCGCTGCGAGCCGGTGGCGACGGTCGTGATGTTGCCGTCGCCAATGAGCAGGCTCGCGTTCGCGAGCGCGGAGGCGTTGTCCGCGCCGAGCGCGAATGTGTTGTTTTGCAAGCGCACCGTGCCGCTGTAATTCGCGCCGACCACCGAGGCCGCGCCGAAGCCGAAGCCGCCGGCGTTGTCCACGAGCAGCTCGCCGGACGCGCCGACCAGGCGGTGGTTGAAAATGTAGTCGCCGCCCATGCCGAGCAGCGCGAGGCGACCGCCGTCGATTTCCACGGTCGCGCCGGACGCGCCGGCGACGCCGAGATTGTCCTGCGAAGTCATCGTGCCGGTGCCGCGCACGAGCCACGCGCCCGCAAACCCGGTGTTTTCGCCGGCGATGGAGAGATCGGCGTCCGCCCCGACAATGACCGCGCCGCCGCCGCTGATGTTATTGGAAACGGCGCCGTCAAAATCGTCGAAAACAAGAACGCCCGCGGGTTGCGCCCCGACATCCGACGAGCCGAGCGCGCCGGCAATCGCGGCGGTGAGCGTGCCGGTCGTGACGAGCGTGTCGCCGGTGAAGTTTTCGTTGGCGCGGGCGATGACGAGGTTGCCGGTGTTTTGCTTGACGAGCGTGCCGGTGCCGACGAGGGCGTTGGCGAAGTCCCATGTCGCGGCGTTGTCGGCGACAAACACGCCGCTGTTGGCGATTGTAGCCGCGCCGGTGTTCGCGGCCTCGCTCGCGATGAGGCGCGAATCCGCGTCGATGATAAAGCTGCCGGAGGCGGTGATGGCGTTGGCTCCGGCGAGCGTGATTGTCGCGCTGTTTGAAAGTTGCACGTTGCCGTCGCCGTTGACGGATTTTGCGAAGACGCCGCGCGCCGCGTCGAACAACACGAGGTTGCTGTTTTCGATTGCGCCGGTCGCGCCCACCGCGTCGGCCTCGCGCAGTTTGAGCGTGCCGCTGTTTTCAATCGCGGCGGTGAATTCGCTGTTGGAATTGGTCACGTCGAACATGCCGCCGGTGAGCGCGAGCGTGCCGCCGCCAGTGAGCGCGCCGGAGCTTGTGCCGCCGGACAGAATCGTGAGCGCACCGGAGTTCAAGTTCAGCGTTGAGGTTGCGGCGCCGTTGAACGCGCCCACGGTTTGCGCGTTGCCGTCGAGGTCCACGCCGGCGCCGGCGGCGAGTTCGAGCAGGCTCGTGAGGCCAAAGGCGTTGTCCGTGTTGGCGATCACGGTGCCGCTGGTGATCGTGGTCGTGCCGGTGTAGTTGCTCAGCGCGTTGCCGATGAACGCGACGCCGGCGGCGCGCATATCGAAATTGCCGGAGCCGGTGAGTTGCGCGCCGAGGGTGGCGTCGGCGCCGGTGTTGTCGAGCACGATGGTCTTGCCGGCGTCGGCGTCGAGCCGCTTGAGGCCGTAGGTGAGATACACGCCGCGGCTTCCGTCCTCGTCGCTGACCACGGCGAAATAATCGTAATACGCGGTTCCGAGCGTGCCGCCCGCCTCAATGACCGGCTTGCTGATCGCGGCCGTGCCGCCACTGAGCGCGCTGCCGCTGATCGTGGTGACGGTGAGCTGCGCGCCCGCGCCGCTATCAACGACGGCGGCGGTGATTACTTGCTGGAGATTTTCGCCGCCGTCCTGGTCGAAGAACGAGGCGGGGGAAGGTTCATCCGCGTCGAAATCAATCGGGCCGCTGCCGCTGATGACGATCGTGCCCGTGCCGGTCGCGCCGAGGTGGCCGACCATGAGCGTGCCGGTGATGACGTTGTTGACCATCCTCGTGACAAAGGCGCCGCCGTCGAAGTCGATGCCGGCGATTTCGCGGTTGGAGGCGATGGACGCGCTGCCGCTCGCGCCGAGGCGAAGCGTGGCGTTGCGCAAGGCGGTTTCGGAGGTGTCGTCGTCGAGCAGGAAGGAGCCGTTTTTGACGAGCACCGCGCCGGTGAAATTATCCCCGGCGAAGGCGGCGCTCGCGACGGCGAAGCGGAACGTGCCGGAGCCGCCGAGCTCGGCCGCGAGCACGCCGGAGCCGCCGAGGGCGTTGGCGTAGGTCCAGTCGGAGCTGGTGCCGACGGTGAGCACGCCGTCAACGCGCGTGGCGGCGGCGCCGAGATTGTCCTGCGCGGTGACGGTCGCGGAACCGTCGGCGGCGATGTGCCACAGGCCGTCGAAGCCGGTGTTGTCGCCGGTGATGTTTGTATCCAGGTTTTCAATACGGTTGGTGCCGCTGCCGGTGATGTCCGACGCGAGCGTGACGCCGCTGCCGGTGACGAGGAGCACGCCGGCGTTGACAGCGGCGTTGGAGAAGGCGGCGTCGCTTAGCGCGAGGGTGAGCGTGCCGGTTTGCGCGATGCGCGCGGCACCGGTCGCGCCGAGCGCGCCGGACGCGCCGAGCGAGAGCTCGCCGTTGTTGACGAAGGTGTCGCCCGAGTAGGTGTTGCCGGAGGTGAGCGCAAGGGTGGAGTCGCCCTCCTTCACCAGCGCGCCGTCGCCGGAGACGAGGCCGGAGAAGGTGGAGCTTCGCGTGGCGTTCACGGTGAGCGTGCCGGTGCCGAGGGTGACGGCGCCGTCGCCGGAGAGGTTGTTCACGCGCTGGTTATAATTGTTCAGGTCGAACACGCCGTTGACGACGACTGCGGTGCTGCTGGCGATGGCGTTGGCCGTGCCCGCGCGCAGCACGCCCTCGCTGACGAGCGTCGTGCCGGTGTGGGTGTTTTCCGCGCTGAGGATGAGCGTGCCCTCGCCGAGTTTGACGAGCGATTTGCCGTCCCAGCCGGCGTGCGCGGTGGTGTTGCCGAGGACCACGTCAACCTCGAACGTCTTGCCCGAGCCGAGCGTGAAGTTGCCGTGGCCGTAGGGCGCGCCGTTGCCAAACCAGGAGAGGTTCACGCCGGCGAGGTATCGTTTCGCGTCGGCGGATTTGTGGATGCCGCCGTAGAGATAGTCGGGGAGGCTCGCGGCGTCGAAGCCGGCGAGCGTGGCGCTGTCGAAGGTGCCGGAGATCACGCCGGTGGTTGTCTTGAGGAGCACTTGCGTGCCGTTGGCAAGAACCTCGGCGGCGGTGGAAAGATCCGGGCCGATGGTGAATCCGGTCACGCTGAGCGTGCCGCCGACCGTCGCCGCCGACGCGATGACAAAGGCGTCGCCAAGGCCGCGCCCGGAGGCGTCGAGCGCGAGCGTGGACGCGGCGTTTTGCTGATACGTGCCGACGACGTTGACGAGGCCGCTGCCGGAAACGCCGAGGTATCCCACGCCGGTGTAGCCGACGCGGAGGTTGTTCGCATTATTGAAGTAACCGGAGCCGCTCACCGTCACGCGGCCGTGGCTGTTTGCGTTGCGACCGATGTAGCCGTGGGTGGTTTGCACGCTGCCGCTCCCGGCGATCTCCAGGCTGCCCGTGCCGGAACGTCCGACGTAGAGGCCGCTCATGCTCGTAATGTTCCAGTGTCCGGAATCGTCCACGGTCACGCTGCCGTTGCCGTTGGCGGCGTAGCCGATGTCGGCACTGGCGCTTTGCACTCCGCCGCCGCCGGAAATCGCCATGCGGCCCGTGCCGCTGTTGCCGACGCGGAGATTGCCCGTGTTGTTAAAGTAACCGGAACCGCCCACCGTCACGCTGCCGTTGCTGTTTGCGATGTTGCCGACGTAACCGTTGACGGCTTGCACGCTGCCGCTCCCGGCAATCATCAGTATGCCGGCGCCAGTGCGCCCGACGTGGAGATCGCCCGTGTTATTCCAGAATCCGGAACCGTCCACGGTCACGGTGCCGGTGCTGTTGACGCTGTTGTTGCCAATGTAACCGATGGTGTTTCGCACGCCGCCGCTTTCGGTGATCCTCAGGCCGCCGGCGCCGTTATTGCCGATGGTGAGGGATTGCGTGTTATTCCAGAAACCGGAACCGCCCACGGTGACGCTGCCGACGCCGGTGGCGTGGGCTCCGATTTCGCCGCTGTCGCTTTGCACGCTGCCGCTTCCGGCAATCGTCAGGGTGCCGCTGCCGTTGGCGCCGACATAAAAGCCATATCTATTATTCCAGAAACCGGAACCGCTCACCGTCGCGCTGCCGACGCCGCCGGCATATGCGCCGATGAAACCGAACGCGCTTTTCACACTGCCGCTTTCGACAATCGCCAGGCCGCCGGCGCCGGTGTGGCCGACATAAAGATAGCCGTTGTTGGAAAGGCCGGCCTCGACGCCGAGATAACCGCTCACGTTGACCGTGCCGTTGTCGCCCGCGGTTTCGCCGATGATGACGCGCGTGTTGCCGCCCGTCCAGTCGGTGATGTTGAGCGTGCCGCCGTTGACGAAGGTCGTGCCGGTGTGGGTGTTGCTCGCGCTGAGGATGAGCGCGCCCGCGCCGAGCTTGGTGAGCGATTTGCCGTCCCAACCGGCGTGCGCGGCGGTGTCGGCGAGCGGCACGTCAACGTCGAACGTGTCGCCCGCGTCGATGGTGAACGTGCCGTGGCTGCCCGGCGCGTCGCCGAGCCAGGAGAGGCTCACGCCGGCGAGGTATTGTCTCGCATTGGCGGATTTGCGGATGCCGCCCTGGATATAATCGGGCAGGCTCGCGGCGTCGAAGCCGTCGAGCGTGGCGCTGGCGAACGCGCCGGAAATCGTGCCGGTGGTGGTTTCGAGAAGCACTTGGTTGTTGTTGGCGAGAACGTCGCTGGCCTTGGAGAAATCCGCGCCGATGCTCAACCCGCTCACGCTGAGCGTGCCGCCGACCGTGGCCGACGAGGCGACGACAAAGGCGTCGTCGCGGTCGCGAGCGGTGGCGTCGAGCGCGAGCGTGGACATGGCGTTTTGGCGGTAGGTGCCGCCGATGGTGACGCGTCCGCCGTCGGAAATGGAGAGGCGGCCCGTGCCGCTGTTGCCGACGAAGAGGTTGCCCGTGTTGTTCCAGAGACCGGAGCCGGACACGGTCACGGCGCCCTTGCCGCTGGCGAAGCGCCCGATGTAGGCGGTGGCGCTTTGCACGCTGCCGCTCCCGACAATCGCCAGGCTGCCGGAGCCGTAACGTCCGACGGAGAGGATGCCCGTGTTGAGCCAGTGGCCCGAACCGCCCACGGTCACGACGCCGACGCCGTTGGTGTTGTTGCCGATGGCGCCGGTGGTGTTTTGCACGACGCCGCTCCCGGAGATGGTCATGGCGGCGGCGCCTTGATCGGCGACGTAAAGATCGCTCGCGCCGCCAAGGTAACCGCTGACATTGAGCGTGCCGCTTGTGCCGGCGGCGCCGCCGACGAGGACGCGCGCGGTGGCGCCCGTCCAGTTGGTGATGTCGAGCGAGCCGCCGCTGACGAGGGTCGTGCCGGTGTAGGTGTTGCTCGCGCTGAGGATGAGCGCGCCCTCGCCGAGCTTGGTGAGCGATTTGCCGTCCCAGCCGGCGTGCGCGGTGGTGTTGCCGATGGCCACGTCAACATTGAACGTGTCGCCCGCGCCGATGGTGAACGTGCCGTGGCTGTATGCCGCGGCGCCGAACCAGGAGAGGGTCATGCCGGCGAGGTATTGTCTCGCATTGGCGGATTTGTAGATGCTGCCGAGGAGATAATTGGGCAGGCCGGAGCCGTCGAAACCGTCGAGCGTGGCGCTGGCAAAGGCGCCGGAGATCGTGCCCGTGGTGGTTTCGAGGAGCACTTGGTTGTTGTTGGCGAGAACCGCGCTGGCGGAGGAACCAGCCGAGCCCGCGGCGAATCCGCGCACGCTGAGCGTGCCGCCGACCGTCGCCGACGACGCGACGACAAAGGCGTCGGCGAGGCCGCGCCCGGAGGCGTCGAGCGCGAGCGAGGAGCGGGCGTTTTGCACATACGCGCCGGCGATGTTAACGGAGCCGCTGCCGGCGACCATGATGACGCCGCCGGCGCCGGCATCGCCGAGTTGGAGGTCGCCCGCGCCTCGGAGATAACCGGCCGCGTCGATCGTGCCGGTGGCGGTGACGCGGTCGGAGCGGTTGAGGAAGAGCGTGGCGCCGGAGCTGATTTGCGCGTTGGCGGCGATGACGCCGCCCGCCCAGCCGTCGGTCGCGCCGGAGCCGATTTGTAGCGAGCCGTTTTTGACGACGAGATTGCCGGTGAGGGCGTTCGCGCCGGTGAGCGTGGTGGCGCCGCCGCCGAGTTGGACGAGGTCGCCCGCGCCGGTGATCGCGCCGGCGTAGGTGACGGCGTCGGATCGGTTGAATGTGAGCGTGCCGGAGTTGGCGACCGCGGCGCTGGCAATCATGCCGGAGGCGCCGCCGCCCTCCCCCGCCGCGCCGAGTTGGAGGTGCGCGGCGGTTTCGATTGTGGCGAGGCCGGTGTGGGTGTTGTTGCCGGTGAGGATGAGCGCGCCGCCGGCGGCGAGGGTGAGCGCGCCCGCGCCGTCGATCGTGCCGGAGAAGACGAGGCCGGCGGTGTTGTTGATGATGTCGAGCGAGCCGTCGCCGATGTGGATGGCGCCCGCGCCGGAGAGGTTGCGCAGGGCCTGGTCGGTGTTGTCGGTGTCGAAGGCGGCGCCGGCGGTGATGGTCACGCTCGTGCTGCTGGCGATGACGTTGTCGATGCCCGCGGTGGTGAGCGTGGCGGAGCCGGTGATGAGCGTGGCGCCGGTGTAGTCGTTGTCGGTGTGGCCGAGGACGATGGTGCGGCTGCCGGTGAACGCGAAGCCCGCCGCGCCCGCGCCGGTGAGTTGCGCGCTGAGGGTGTCGTCGATGGCGTCGGCGGGATCGATGACGATGTTTTCGATGTCGCTGAGTGACTCGATGGAGACGAGGCCGTGGTTGAGCAGGATGTCGCCGTCCTGGGTGATGGCGTTGTAGCCGTAGGTGTTTTTGCCGACGGGGCCGCCGCCGGAATCCTCGCCGTAGGTGATGGAGGAGGTGCCGGAGTGGATCGGGTCGCCGTTGCTATCGACGAGGTCGAAGGCGATGCCGTCCTCGGGGCCGCTTTCGGTGGAGTGGACGATGGTGCGCTCGCGCAGGAAGGAGCCGGACTTGACGACATCAATGTCGAAGATATTTCCCGCGAGGCCGATGCGCGGGTCCGCTGACTGGGGGACGCCGGAGAGGAGGTCGGTGTCGATGCCGATCGTCGTCGAGGCGGTGAGGTCGGTTTCGTTGACGTAGAGTGTTTTTACGGTGAGCAGGTGGGGTTCGACGCCGGAGGCGGAGGCGGTGTCGGTTTTCACGATGAAGGTGCCGCCGTCGAGGTTGAGGCCGCCGATGGAGCGGTCGGCATTGAGGGTGGTCTCGGAGTTGTCGGCGAGCCAGAGGGTGGCGTCGGCGAGGGTGGTTTCGGCGGCGTCGTTGAAATTGAACACGGCCATTTGCGCGTCTCCGCCGACACCGATTGTTCCGGTGAAGGAAAGGGCTGAAGGACTGAAGGGCTGAAGGCTGAAGGTGACGGCGTCGGTCGGGGAGGTGTTGAGGAGGTTGACGAGGCCGCCGCCGGTGAGTGTGTTGGCGAGGGTGGCGTCGGTGGTGGCGCGCACGGCGAGGGTCGCGTCGGCGGCGATGTTCACGGCGGCGGCGTTGAGTTGGGTGATGTCCCACAGCGCGGTCAGGAGGCCTTCGCGCACATCGACGGCGCGCATGTCGATGCCGCCGGTGTCCATGAGCCACGAGCCCGCGCCCTGCTTGACGAGCGTGCCGGTGAAGGTCGTGAGGCCGGTGACCGCCGAGGTGTAGGCTTGTTCGCTGCCGGACGCGCCGTTGAGCACCAGTTGCGAGGCGGTGCCGGCGATGGAGAGTTTGCCGGCCAGCGTGCTGCTGTTCCAGAGATGCACCTCGTGCGCCTCGTCGTCATCGCCGAGCAAATCGACGGCGTATTCGCCGCCGCGAATCACGCCGCCCACCATGTTCATGACAACGGTCCTGCCTTCCTCGGAGAGAACGCCGGAATCCGTTATGCCGCTAATGGTGCCGCTGTTTGTCAACGTGCCGCCGTATACCAGGCCGACGCCGACATCGGCGCCCTGGATCAGGCCGCCGGCGTTGTTCGTGATCACGGCCTCGTCCTCGGATTCGATGCCGAACGCGTAGAAATCACCGGGAACACCCGGGGCGCGGATGGCGCCGCTGTTCGTCACCGTGCCCCCGGATCCCAGGAAAATACCGAACATGCCGCCTTGGATGAGGCCGGTGGCGTCGTTTGTAATTGTCGCCTCGTCGCGGCTGCTGACGCCGGTAGCGGCCCCGCCGATGATCGTGCCGCTGTTGGTGACCTCGCCGCCGGTTTGCAAGCGGATGCCGAGCGTGCCGCCCTGGATGAGGCCGCCGGTGGCGTTTGCGATCGCCACCCCGGTGTTGAGGGCGTGGATGCCCACCGCGCTGTCAATCGTGCCGCTGTTGAGCACCGTGCCGCCGGCTTGCAGAAGGACACCGCCCCTTTCGCTCAAGATGAGTCCGCCGGTGGTGTTGGAGACCAGCATGGACTCGTTCACGCTGGTGACCGCGTATTCGTTGCTTTCGATGGTGCCGCTGTTGGTGATTTCGCCGCCGTCCGTCAGCCGGACGCCAAAGCGGTCGCCCCAAATCAATCCGGTAGCATGGTTGGTGAGTTGAACGCGCGCGCCGCCGCCCTGGATGCCGACGGCGTCCGGGTTGTAGAAGGCCGTGCTGAGGATCGAACCGGAATTGATAATGACGCCCCCGACCGTCAATGCCAGTCCGGCGGACTCGCCGCGCAACAGGCCGGTGGCCTCGTTGGTGATGTGCGCGGCGGCATTGGCGGCATACACGCCGTAGCCCCCGCCAAAGAAGGCATTGCGCGTGCCGCTGAGCACTCCGGCGTTTGTCACGGTGCCCCCGCCCTGCATGTGAACGCCGGCCACGGCGCCCTGAATCAGGCCGCCGGTGGTGTTTGTGATTGCCACGGTGCCAACGGCATAAATGCCATGGGACTCGGTTCCCGTGCCGATGATCGTGCCGCTGTTCGCGACCGTGCTGCTGATGCCGAGATGCACGCCGGTGAGGCTGCCGCTGACGAGGCCTTGGTTGCCGACATTGGTGGTTCCGCCCGCGTAGATGCCGCCGTCGATGACGCCGGCGTTGGTGATGGCCGCCACGCCTCTGTCGGCGTTCACCGCGTATCTTTTGACGCCGCGAATCGTGCCGCTGTTGGCCAGCGTGCCGCCGTTGGGAATAAACACGCCGTAGTTGACACCATGAATCAAGCCGCCGACCGCATTTTCCATGAAGGTGTCGGCGATAAGGAAATAGACGCCGTGAGCGTTGGCTCCGGTGCCGGAGATCGTGCCGGCATTGAGCACCGTGCCGCCGGCGGCGAGATACACACCGCGGTTGATGCCCCAAATCAAGCCGCCGGTCGTGTTGCTCACGAACGCGGCATTGCCGACGGTCTCGACGCCGAAATTACCGCCGATGGTGCCGCTGTTCGCGATCGTGCCGCCACCACCAAGATGTATGCCACAGAGGACGCCATGAATCAGGCCACCGGGCGCGTTAACCACGGATGCAATGCCGGCGTGGGAATAGACGCCGTATCCAAGGATTTCGATGCCGTAGCCGGATATCGTTCCGGAATTGAGCACCGTGCCGCCGGCCAATAAATCGACGCCACTGATAACACCCCGGATCAGTCCGCCGGTCGTGTTGCTCACAAGTGTGGCGGCGGAGTCGGAATAAATGCCGACGTTGGAGGCGCCGGAGCCGGAAATGACGCCGGCATTAAACACCGTGCCTCCACTCGCCAGCGAAATGCCCGCGGTGCCTCCTTGGATAAGGCCGATGACGGCGTTGGTGATTATTATACTACTATCGTCGCCTTCAAT
Organism: Ereboglobus sp. PH5-10; assembly: GCF_029504735.1. Taxonomy (GTDB): domain Bacteria; phylum Verrucomicrobiota; class Verrucomicrobiia; order Opitutales; family Opitutaceae; genus Ereboglobus. The sequence continues at coordinate 190,772 of NZ_JAQFIP010000003.1, forward strand.
GCCGTGGACCTCGGTGCCGATAATTGTGCCGCTGTTCGCCACCGTGCCGCCTACGACGAGATGCACGCCAGCGAGGCTGCCGCGGACAAGGCCTTGGTTGTTGAAATCCGCCACACCTTCGAAGATGACCGCCGTGCCGGTGACATCGATTGTGCCGGTATTGGCAAGTGTGGAACTGACCCCGATGACAGCGCCGCGCTCGCCGGTGACGAGGCCCTTGTTGTCAACGGTGGTGATGCCGCCCGCATAAATGCCGCCGTCGATGACGCCGGCGGCGGTGTTGGTGATTTCCGCCTCGCCGTTGTTGACGCGCACCGCGTAGTCGTTGACGCCTCGAATCGTGCCGCTGTTGGCCACCATGCCGCTATTTTCCAAAAAAACACCTGCCGAGCCGCCTTGTATCAAACCGATGGCGGAATTTGTGATTATTAAATTAATTTCGCCACCAATGCCGTGGGACTCCGTGCCAATGATCGTGCCGCTATTCGTCACCGTGCCGTAGTCGTCCGACGATCCCCACCCCTCTTTTCTTACCCAAATACCATCAGCGCCACCTTGAACCAGGCCGGCGGCATTGTTTATGATTGTCACATAAGGGCCGCCGCGAATGCCGGCGGATCCCGTGCCGAGGATTGTGCCGCTGTTCGTGAGCGTGCCGCCCTCCCTCATGAGGGCGCCATCACCGCCGCCTTGAATCAATGCGGCGGCGTGGTTTGTCGCTATCACATTATAGCCACCGTAGAAGCCCACGCCCTCCTCACCTATGATCGTGCTGCTATTTATCATCGTGCCGGTCCACAAACTAATGCCACCAGTGCCACCTTGGACCAGGCCGGTGGCGTGGTTTGTGATTGTCGCGTCACCATCGACGGAAATACCGGTTCCCGCCATGCCGAGAATTGTGCTGCTATTGGTAACCGTGCCGCCTTCCCACAAAGAAATACCCGCGTGACCGCCCCGAATCAGGCCGGCGTTGGTGTTTGTAATCACTGTATCAATGGATCTCGTATGGATGGCGTCACTTACAACGCCAAGGATCGTGCCGGTATTCGTAATCGTGTTTCGATCCTCAATGAAAATAGCCTCAAAGGCACCTTGAATCAATCCGGTGGCGTGGTTCGTGATTGTAGTTGTTGCGGGTGAAGACAAACTGTGACTTGTGATACAACCGATTTCGATGCAGATGATCGTGCCGCTGTTTATAATCGTGCCACTACTCCACAGGGAAATACCCCCGTAATCACCTTGAATCAGTCCAGTGGCATGGTTCGTGATTGTCGCATTACTGTAGGCTTGGATGCCGTCGCTCGCACTGATGATCGTGCCACTATTGGTCACCATTCCGTTGCCCACTCCGGCAAGGAAAATGTCTCCAAGGGAAATGCCATACCAGTCGCCTTGGATCAGGCCGGTGGCATTATTTGTAATGGTCGAATTGCCGCCAGCGTAAATACCTTGTGATTGATTTTGCGTGCTGACGATCGTGCCACTGTTGGTCACCGTGCCACCGTCCTGCAGGGAAATGCCGCGCCTGCCTCCCTGAATCAGTCCGGTTGCGCTGTTGGTAATAACCATGTCATTGCCGCCGCTGATGCCGGAGGATCCCGTGCCGATAATCCTGCCGCTGTTTGTGAGCGTGCCTCCCTCAACGTTGAGGCGCACGCCGGTGAGGCTGCCGCGGACGAGGCCTTGGTTGTCGAAGTCCGCCGCGCCTTCAAAGATGACCGCAATGCCGGTGACGTCTATGGTGCCGGTGTTGGCGAGCGTGGAATCAGCCCCGATGACGGTGCCGCGGCCACCGCTGACGAGGCCCTGGTTGTCAACATTGGTGGTGCCGCCCGCATGGATGCCGCCGTCGATGACACCGGTGTTGGTGATGTGCGCCCCGCCGTTGTTGACGCGCACCGCGTAGTCGTTGGCGCTGCGAATCGTGCCGCTGTTTGTGACCGTGCCGCCGTTGGAGAGATACACGCCCTGAAAACCGCCCCGGATCAGGCCGCTGGTCGCATTGTCCACGAGCGTGTCGGCGGCGAGGGAATAGACGCCGTAACCGCCGGCCCCGGTGCCGGAGATCGTGCCGGCATTGGTGAGCGTGCCGCCGCCACCGAGAGACACACCGCGGAGGCCGGCCTGAATCAGGGCGCCGGTGGTGTTGCTCACGAGTGTGGCGTTGCTGGAGGAATGGACGCCAAAACCACTGGCGCCGGTGGCGGCAATGGCGCCGCTGTTGGCCACGATGCCGCCGCCGGCAAGTTGCACACCGCGGGTGACGCCCTGAATCAAACCGCCGGCGGCGTTATCCACGGATCCGACGCCGTCGTGGGAATAGACGCCGTAGGTGCCGGAGACCGTGCCGGAATTGAACACCGTGCCGCCGGCCCATAAGGCGATGCCGCGTTCGACACCCTGGATCAGGCCGCCAGTCGTGTTTCTAACGAGCGTGGCGTTGGAGTTGGAATAAACGCCTATGCCGTAAACTCCGACCCCGGTGATCGTGCCGGCATTGAGCACCGTGCCGCCGGCGATGAGATGCACGCCATAGTAATTGGCCAGGACAAGGCCACCGGTCGTGTTGCTCACAAGCGTGGCGTTGGCGTTGGAGGAGACGCCGGAATCCAAAGGCCCCTTGGCGCCGGGGCCGGAGATGGTGCCGGCATTGAGCACGATGCCGCCGCCGCCAAGATACACCCCCCGATAATTGCCGCTGATCAGGCCGCCGGTGGTGTTGCTCACGAGCGTGGCGGCGCCGTTGGAATAGACACCGGCGCCGTTGGCCCCGGTGCCGGAGATGACGCCGGCGTTGAGCACCGTTCCGCTGGCGACAAATCGCACGCCGTGGATGCCCTCGATCAAGCCGCCGGTGGTGTTTGTGACGAGGGTGTTATTGGCGGCGGTGACGCCATAGGCCTCCGAGCCCGTGCCGAGAATCGTGCCGCTGTTCGCCACCACGCCGCCGTCACCCAGAAGAATGCCGGCGGTGCCGCCCCGGATCAGGCTGTCGGCGGCGTTGCTGATTGTGGTGTCATCGCCGGCGCTGATGCCGTCGAGGATTACGCCGCGATTTATCACCCCTCCGCCGTCCTTCATGGAGAGGTATTGGATCACGCCCTCGTCGTTTGTGATTGTCGTGCCCTCGCCCGCCCCGATTTCGCCGATGATCGTGCCGCTGTTCACAAGCGCGCCGTTGATCCCCAGAGAAACGCCAATGGAGCCGCCCTGGATAAGGCCGGTGGAGGCGTTGGTGATTGTTGTATTGTCGCCGCCCTTAATGCCATGCAACCCCGTGCCGATAATCATGCCGCTATTGGTGACCGTGCCGTCGGAACCCAAGGAAATGCCGTCGATGCCGCCCTGGATCAGTCCACCGGTGGTGTTTGTGATTGTCAGACCATCGTAACCGGAGACCCCATCGCTCAACTCGCCGATGATTGAGCCGCTGTTTGTGATCACGCCTCCGTTCCTCAGGAAAATACCATTCCTGCCGCCGCGAATCAGGCCGGCGGTGCTGTTTGTGACTGTTATATTATCGCCGCCTTGAATGCCATGGAGGCTTGGCCGCGTGCCGATGATCGTGCCGCTGTTTGTCACCACACCGCCGCGCCCCAAGTAAATGCTTGTGACGCCGCCTTGAATGAGGCCGGTGGCGGCGTTTGTGATGGTTGAATCGACGCCGCTATTTATGCCGGAGGAGGACTCGCCGGTGATCGTGCCGGCATTTGTAATCGTGGCGCCGTCACCCAGGGAAATGGCGTCAAAATCGGCATGGATCAAGCCGGTGGCATTGTTTGTTATTGTTATGTCATCGCCGCCGGTGACGCCGAGTTCTTGCACGATGTTGATGATGGTGCCGCTGTTTGTGATCGAGCCCCCGTCTCCGAGCAAAATGATCCTTTCGCCGAAGGTTTCGATCCGGCCCGTCGCGTTGTTTATAATTGTCGCATTATCGCCGGCTGTGATGCCTTCGGTGATTTTGCCGTCATTTGTCACAGTGCCCCCGGCGCCCAGCGATATGCCTTGGATCAGGCCCGCGCCGCCCGTGATCGTCACGTCGTCGCCGCCGGTGATGCCGCCGGTGGTGCCGCTGTTCACCACCACGCTTCCGTCCCCGAGGGTCATGCCCCGGGCCAGGCCCGACGCGCTGTTTGTGATTGTTGTGTTAATGCCGGCCTCGATGCCTCCGATGATCGTGCCGCTGTTCGTGATCGTGCCGCCGTCCAACAGCGAAATGCCACCCGCGACGCCCTGAATCAGGCCGGAGGTGCTGTTGGTGATTGTCACGTTATTGCCGCCGGCGATGCCGTAACTGGCGGCGTCGGTGCCGGTGACTCGACCGCTGTTGGTTATCGTGCCGCCGTCGCCCAGGGATATGCCATAAGCGTCGCCCCGGATCAGGCCGGTGGCGGCGTTTGTGATTGTGGTGTCATGGCCGGCGGCGACACCGGCGCTGGGGGGGGTGTAATCGCCGCCGATGATCGTGCCGCTGTTGAGCACCGTGCTGTTGTTTCCCACCTTGACGCCATGCCCGCCGCCTTGAATCAGGCCGGTGGCGTTGTTGGTGATTGTTGCATTCTCGCGGGCGTCTATGCCTTCGTATAGCATCTCACTGAAGATCGTGCCGCTGTTGATCACCGTGCCGCTGCTCCACAGAGAAATGCCCAAAGTGCGACCATGGATCAGGCCGGCGATGTCATTTGTGATTGTCAGATTGCTCCAGCCGCTAATGCCCTCGGTCCCCTCGCCGTGAATTGTGCCGCTGTTCGTGATCGTGCCGCCGCCTTTCAGATAAACGCCCTGCCATTCACCTTGAATCAGGCCGGTGGAGCTGTTCGTGATTATTGCATTATCGGTGACGGTGATGCCGCTGGCGTTGTATCCGACACCCTTGATCGTGCCGCTATTGGTCACCGTGCCCCCGTCCCCCATCAAAATGCCGCTGGAGCCGTTTCCGTCGCTCGAGATCACGCCGTAATTGGTCACCGCGCCGTCGGCCCCAAGGGAAATGCCAAAGGTGCCGCCCTGGATCAAGCCGGCGGCATTGTTGGTGATTGTCGTGTCATCGCCGGCTTCAAGGCCCAAGTCACCCGAGCCGATAATCGCGCCGCTGTTCGTGACCACGCCCCCGGCCCCCATGAAAATGCTCCGGGCGCGCTCGCCGATGATCGTGCCGCTGTTCGTCACCACGCCCCCGCTTCCCATCAGAATGCCCGTGGTGCCGCCCCGGATCACCCCCGTGGCACTGTTTGTGATTGTCGCATCAGCGCCGGCGGCAATGCCATAGGCCAGCGAACCGGTGATAACGCCTTCATTCGTCACCGTGCCCCTGTCCCCCATGAAAATGCCAGCCGAGCCGCCTTGGACCAGGCCCGCAGTGATTATAATTGTTGAATCACTGCCGGTTCTTACGCCATAGGCCCGCGAGCCGGTGATAATGCCACTATTAGTCACCGTGCCGCTGTCCTCAAAATAGATGCCGGTAACGCCGCCTTGGATCAGGCCGGTGGCGTTGTTTGTGATCGCCACATCCAAATAGACGGGTGGGTAATCAAGCCGGGCATTGATGCCGAAGGATCCCGTGCCGATGATCGTGCCACTGTTTGTCACCGTGCTGCCATCCCGCATGGTGATGCCGTTGGCGAGGCCCCTGATCAGGCCGGTGTCGTTGTTTGTGATCACTGCATATTTCCAACCATTGATGCCATCATACAAACTGATGATACTGCCGCTGTTTGTCACCGTGCCGCTGTCATAAAAGCTTATGGCATGGTTGAGGCCTTGGATCAGGCCGGTGGTGGCGTTTACGATTGTCGTGCCGACATGGCTAATGCTGTCGATGCCTTTATACGTGTCGCTGAGGATCGTGCCGCTATTCTCCACCGTGCCGCTGCTTGACATGTAAATGCCTGTGGAATAGCCACGAATCAGGCCGGTCTCGTTGTTTGTGACGGAGCCATTGCTGATGTTGACGGCATGGCGAACTTTGTGCTCCGTGGGATCAGTGTTAGTAATAGTGATCGTGCCGTCGTTAACCAGCGTGGTCACATCCGAAATGCCTGTATAGAATCCTTGAATCAGGCCGGTGGTGCCGTTTGTGATGCTGCGGACTCCGGAAACGCCAGTTGCCTTTGTGCCCACGATGCTGCCGCTATTCATGAGCGTGGCGTCGTTTGGCGGATAGTTAATATAAATGCCCGTGCTGTCGCCTTTAATCAGGCCGGCGGCGCTGTTCGTGATTGTGATAACACCGCTGCCGGTAATGCCATAATACAGCGTGCCGATGATTCTGCCGGTATTTGTCACCGTGCCCCCGCCCCGCATGTAAATGCCGGCCGAGCGGCCTTGAATCAGGCCTGTTTCGTAGTTTGTGACGGACGAGGGATTGGTGGCTGAAAAAACACCGTAGTCCGACGAGCTAATGACCGTGCCGGAGTTGTAAATGTCAGCGCCGCCCTGAAGAAAGTTCAAGGCATTGCCGGACGAATTCACACGCGCGCCGGTGTAGATGATGAGCGTCACGCCTGTCATCGATCCCGTTATGCTCCCGGAGCCAATCGTGCCGGAAAGCGCATAGCTTCCGGGTGATGAAATATTGTAGCTGTAGCCGGGGGGGATAATTGTCACAGTTTGCGAGGGCGACTGCACGGCGAGGGACGCCAGCAGGAAGGGCGCGGCGAGGGCGCGCAAACCACGGAGAGTCATCCGATATGATGCGGGATGTTTTATAGTTTTCATGGCATTACTGTGTTTGCCGCCCAGAAACGAAAACCCGGGCAGGACGGCGCATGGCATGGATTAATTAACGAAAAAAATCATGGTGTTCCTGGATTCACTTTCATGGCTCTAGTTTCCTTCAAACTGTCATTTATTTAATTCTTAAAATGGAAAACGCCCCGCTACCAAACCGCCCGATGAAAAAACATATCAATAATATAGTAAATTATAAAAGCAGTTCGTTCGGTTAAAATGGAGTAAAATGAAACGAATATTTGCATTTATATAATCACAATGCACGACACTCGAAAAAATACCCACGAGGGAATTATTTACGGGCAATGTTCAGAATAAAACTAATCAAAATCGACACCGTGCCGGGATATAAAAAGGCGCCCTCGGCGTAATGTTAAAAAAACCTTTAATATAATTAAACAAAATAATATTAATCAGTTTTTTTATTATAATTTCATAATTTTATAACATACCGCACACAACATGAATTTCATCACAATTTTCGCGTATGAAATTAATGAAAACACACCGCACCCCACGGATGGCCCTCATCCACGCGGGCCGTCAACGGCGGGGTGAGTCCGCCGTTCCGCGCACCCGACGGGAACGCCTCCTTTAAAACCAGTTCGCAAACGGCATCATTGCACGAAAAGCAATCCCAGCACCGCGCGAAGATCGCGCCCCGGCACGGGCGCGCCGCGCTGGGTAAGCACAAGCGATTTGCAGCGCCACGCCTTGAGAATCGCGTCGTCCTTCCAGGTTATCCGCGCCTCGCCCGCGATGCCCGCAATCTCCGTCTCGCCAAGCGGTGTCCACGCGAAGGGAATCCCCGTCTCGTTAAACAGAATCTCCCAGCCGCCCACGCCGCCGGACGGCACCGGCTTGGTCAGCAACGCCGGATAGCGCCGTGTAAAATCGGGCACCGCGCGCGTGACATAACGCACACGCACCGCCGGTTTCATCCGCGAGAAATACGCGCGAAAATCAGGAACCTCACCCGCCCGCCATTTGCTGAAAAAATCCAGCGGATCAAACCCCATCAGGTTCATTCCGTTCCAGACGCCGTGTTTGTTTTTGCCGCCAAAATCCCGCGCGTCATACCACGGCTGGAAATTGTCAGTCAGCCGCACGCCAAGCTCGAAGTGCAAATGCGCGCGGCTTTTCGGAATTGCGATCACATCCGAGCTGCGCCCCATCGTCGCGATGCGCTGCCCGCGCGCGACCGTGTCGCCGGCGCGCAACCCCGGCTGCGCCGCGCTCAGGTGCGCATACAACGAATACACCGCGGGCGACACGCCCGGATGCTCGATCACAATGTAGCGCCCGTAGTTGCTGTTTCCGGGGATGAGGTTGAGGTGGCGCACCACGCCCGGCAGCACCGCGAAAACCGCGTCGAGCGGCTCGCCCCGCGTGTCGCGCAGCGTCGGCTTCAAGTCAATCCCCTCGTGAAAACGCCGCCCGCCGTTGCGCGTGCCCCCATACAAGCCCGACGCGACCACGCCCGACGCCGTCGGCTGGATATACGCCTCGACTCCCCTGCCCCGCATGAAAGCCGTGTTCGGCGTTGGCCACGCCATGTCGAGCCTCGCCGTTTGCGCCCGCGCCGCGCCCGCGAACAACAGCGCCGCCGCCACGGCAACGGCTAATTTATAATGAATAATGTATAATTTATAATAAAGAGCCATGGTGATAAATATCCAGGGAGTGCCCACCCGCCACCCGCTACTCACTGCCCGCCCCTTCCGTCAGAGCGCCCAGCATTTCGGCGGCAATCGCATCGGCTACGAGCCGGCCTTTCAATGTCAGGCGCAACCTGCCCTCGTCGTTTATTGCAAGCGCGTCGTTTGTCAACCGGTCCACAAGCGCGTCGACTGCCGTCCAGTTCAGGGCGTCCGCGCCCGCTTTCTTGCGCAACGCACCCACGTCAACACCCTCGTTCATGCGCAGTCCGAAAATCAACGCGTCCTCCGCCAGCAACGCCGGCGTCATCCTCACGCGATCCTCGGTGACGCGCGCGCCGTCTCGCATGCCCGCCAGCCATTTTTCCAGATCGCGCGCATTCGCGCCGCGCCAGCCCGCGTGCTGCGACGCCGCGCTCGGGCCAAGGCCGATCCATTCCTCCATGCGCCAGGTGTTCAAATTATGAACACACTCGAAACCGCGCGGCGCAAAGTTGGAAATCTCGTATTGGGGAAACCCCGCCGCGTCCAGCTCCGCCCAAGTGCGCTCGTAGAGACGCGCCTCGCGCTCCGCGTCCAGCTTCACCTTGCCCTGCGAAAGCTTAACCCACAACGCCGTGTCCTCCTCGAAGGTCAGGCAATACGTCGAGAGATGATCCGGCCCGAGCGCGAGCGCCTCGCCCACATCGGCAAGCCACGCCTCCTCCTCCTGCCCCGGCAGAGCGAACATCATGTCCAGGTTCACATTCTTGAACCCCGCCGCGCGAATCCGCTCGTAGGCGCGATAAATCTGCGACGGCGAGTGACGCCGCCCCAGCGCCTCCAGCAAATCCGCGCGGAAGCTTTGCACGCCAAGCGAAACGCGCGTCACGCCAATCTCGCGCAACGCCTCCAACCGCGCCTCCGACACCGACCCCGGCGCCAGCTCAACCGACCACTCTTCCGGCGCGCCCCTCCCTTTCCAAAGTCTGCTCGCGATTCCGCCCAGCCGCAGGATATCCTTCGCGGCGAGCACCCCCGGCGTCCCTCCGCCCCAAAAAACCGTGTCCACCGCGCGCGTTTTTTTGCCAGCGCCGGTTTCCACCCCGCCGTTTTCCGTCAGGATATCCACCTCGCGCGCAACCCCGTCCAGATACCGGCGCACCTTTTCCGCCGTCGGAGCCTCCTCGTAAAACGCGCAAAAATCGCATCGTGTCGCGCAAAACGGCACGTGCACATACAACCCGAGCGCGCGATTTTCAGGGCGCGCGGGCTCGTCCGCATTCTTAAGGGAGTCAATTTCGCTCATTGCCAAGCGGGAATGTTTGTGTTGCGTTTGCGTCGTTTTTTAACCGGAAAACACTCATGCAAAACAACCGCACCTTTCACGCGAGATCATTCTTTGTCATCATCAGCGCCCTTGCCGTCCTCGTGCTGGCCGGGTGCGGCACGCCGTCCATCACCAACCTGACGGCTCCGTCGCTTCCGCCCAACCCGTCGCAAATCTACACGATCACCGCGCGCATCAAGCCGCAGGCATCCAACGTCGTCGAGGGCAGCACCGTCGCCAAGCTCATCATCGACGGCAACGCCCACAAGATGACCATGATTCCCGACACCCCCGGCATCTACGAATACGAATTCCAGGCCCCCCCCGGCGTGACCGAACTTCGCTACTACTTCCTCATCGAGTATCAAGTTTCCAATATCGGCATCCTCCGCTCGCGCACCGATTACAGCCCGTTACAAGTCGCCACGATTGTGGGGCGCGACGCCGTCGGCCTCAGCTCCAACCGCGGCCCCGCCGGCTCGCGAATCGCAATCACCGGACGCGGCTTCACCAGCCACGACAACGTCTATTTCAACGACAGCCTCGCGCGATCCATCTACGACTCCGCAAACTCAATCAGCTTCTACGTGCCCGACCTTCCCGCCGAACAAAACTACACCGTCTCGATCGGCGACGTCCCCGGCAAACTTGTGATCGGCACCTTCCGAATCGACCCCGGCGCGGACTCAGGCGCACCCGCAACCGTGATTCCCAACGATCCGCAACCGGCCGCGACAACCGCCCCCGCGCAAACCGCGCAACAAGGCGGCGCGCTCACGGTCAGCCCCTCGGAAATCAAAATTCGCGAGACCCAGACGCTCGTCCTCAAGTTCATCACGCCGCAAGTCGTGCAAGGCGCGCCCATGCTCATCGACGTGACGACCGACATCCCCGAAAGCGTGATCATGCCCGAAGTTTACGTGCAGCCCGGCAGCAACGTCGGCAGCGTCACCATCAAAGGCGGCACCCCCGCCACCGGCCAGCTCTACGCGCAAATGCCCGGCGCCGACAAACCCCTCGTAATCCCCGTCACCATCCAGCCGCTCAACTGACGCGCGCCCACGAAAACGGATTCCCTTTACACAAACGCCCCGGATTTTTCCGGGGCGTTTTTCATGAAAGGCCGCGCCTACTTCAACATCCGCACACGGCGGTCTTTTCTTGGAAATTGCAAGGTCACCACGGTTCCCGCGCCCTCGCGGCTTTCGACGCCGATCTGGCCGCCGTGCTCGCGCATGATGCGCTGCACAATCATCAACCCGAGACCGTGCCCGCCCTGCTTGGTCGTGTGATACGGCTGGAACAGCTTCGCGAGATCGGCCTGCTTGATGCCCGCGCCGGTGTCCCCAAAAAGCAAATACACATTGTCGTCGTCCGCGCGCGCCTTGACGCGCAACACACCGCCGGGCTGCATCGCCTCCATCGCGTTTTTGTTGATGTTAAAAAACACCTGCTTGAGCTGGTTGCGATCCGCCATCACCAAGGGCAGGTCGCCCGGCGCCTCGACCTCGACCGTGATGCCGCGATCCTCCAGCTCGCGCCGCTGGAAATGCAGCACGTCGGCGAGCACTTCGCTGACCTGCGTCTCGCACAAATCCGGCGGACGCGGGTGCACCGCCTCCAGAAAATTCGTGATGATTCCGTCGAGGCGCTTCACCTCCTCCTGGCAAACGCCAATCGACTCGGCCAGCGCATCGGCATCCTTTTGGGCGGCGCCCTTGAGTTTTTTCAAACGCCGTTCGATGAGTTGCAGATGAATTGTGAGGGAGTTGAGCGGATTGCCGAGCTCGTGCGCCACGCCGGCGGCAAGCAGGCGGATCGACGATGTGCGCTCGTCCGCGATGCGCTGCTCCGTCTTTTCGCGCTCGTTGGTGATGTCGCCCAGGATCACGGCATATTGCTGCCGCCCGCCGTTTTCGTCCGAGAAAAACGGCACCATGTAAAGCCGCAGCACGCGCGGCTCGGGATAGGTCAGCTCGATCTCGCGCGTCATCGCATGGGCCGCTTGCACGGCGTCGTCGCGCGCGTCCCCGCTCACATCGATGATCGGCGGGCGCAGCCCCGGCACAAAACGCCAGAGCACCACGTCGCCGAGCTGGTCGTCGCGCAGGCCGAGCATTTTGCCGGCGGTCTGGTTCGCATACTCGACGCGCCCGTCGGCATCGACCAGAATCACGCCGTCCTTGAGCACGTTGAAAATATTTTCGAGCAGGCGGCGTTCCCGCGCGAGACGCTGCACGAGGCTGGCGCGGCTGGCGGGATCGAGGCTGTCGAACCTGCCCAGGACATGATCGAGCGATTTATATGTTTTGGCCGCCATTTTCGAAAAACGATAATTGCCCCGGATCCTCGCGATGGTCGAGCAGCTTGCGCAGGAATTTTGCGCGATGCTGCGGGCTGCTTCCCTTTTCCAGCACCGCCGCGCGATGCATTTCGGTGCCGTAGCCCTTGTGCTGCTCGAAACCATAGCCCGGATGCTCGCCATCGAGCTCCGTCATCAGGCGGTCGCGCGTCACCTTTGCGATGATCGACGCCATCGCGATGCAAAGCGAGCGCGCGTCGCCGCCGACAACCCCCGTGTGCGGATACGGAAAACTTTTCAGCGGCAGCCCGTCGACCAGGATGCGGCACGACAGTTTTTGCCCGAAAAACGGACTGCGCGTTTCCATGTCCGCAAACAATTCCGGCTCGCCGGGCTTGCTGCGGCGGAAGGCCGCCGGCGGATAAATGCCCTCGAGCGCGCGCCGCATGGCGAGCTTTGTGGCGCCGAGAATGTCCATCTGTTCGATTTCATCGACCGATGCCACGCCGTGGTGCGCGTGGATGAGCCCGCCACGCGCTAGCTTGTCGAGGTCGTTCCACGCCTCCTCGCGTCCGGCGGCGGTGAGCTGCTTCGAGTCGTTGATGCGCCCCGCGTTTCTCATGGCCCAGTTGCTCGCCAAAAACTCCCGAGTCACGAGCACGGCGGCGGCCACGACCGGCCCGGCGAGAGCGCCCCGGCCGGCCTCGTCGACCCCGATGAGGCTTTCGTAACCGTTGATCTGTTTTAAGTCGTAGCCGCGCAGCTGGCGGCGTTTCATGCGTTCCGGTTGTAAGACTCGCCGCCCATGGTGCAAGCACGCTGATTAGCCGTTGCCGCGCAAAAAATCACGCCACCTCCGCCCTGTTTCGCACGCGCATAACCAAGCACGAGGGAAAAATTGCGCTGCAAAATTTTTTGAATGCCTCCCGCCATGCTATTGCCCTCGCCTCTTGTATTCGACTATGTCTTTTCACCGCACATGGCATCAAACACGCACAGGATCGTTTGCTTCGACATCGAAATATCCCGACAAAACCATAGTGTTTTGGACATCGGTGCGGTTGATGATGCAGAATGCGTTTTTCATTCGCCCTTAAAAAGGGCATTCGCAGAATTCTTAGAAGGCGCGGCTTTTGTCTGCGGGCACAATATTATTCGTCACGATCTGAAATTCGTGGGCGAGTGCATGCCAAAGTCAGCAGTGACGGTGGACACGTTGCCGCTCTCCCCGTTGCTTTTTCCGCGCAAACCCTATCATGCGCTGCTCAAGGACGACAAACTGATCTGCGACGAACTGAACAATCCGGTCAACGATGCGCGCAAAGCGAGGGAACTGCTCGATGCCGAACTCGCCGAGTGGACGAAGCTGCCGTCGGAATTGCGCGCCATTTTTTTCGAACTGCTTTCCGGGAAGCCTGATTTTTGCGGCTTCATCAAACTTGCAAATTCCACCTCCGGTGCCACGGCCCCCGCCTCCTCCGATGCCAGCACAATTGCAAAAACTATTGCCGACTTTTATCGCGAATTGATTTGCGAAAATGCTCCTCTCGCGGAAACCGTGACAAAAAATCCGGTCGAGCTCGCCTACGCGCTGGCGCTCATTCATTGCGCCGACGTCGGGTCACTCACGCCGCCGTGGGTGTTGATGCAACATCCCCGTGTCGAGCACGTGTTTCGCCGGCTGCGAGCGACACCGTGCATCGCCGGATGCCCGTATTGCCGCGAAAAACTGGACCCACGGCACGGACTTAAAAAGTTTTTCGGTTTCGACAACTTCCGCTCCTACGCAGGCGAACCATTGCAGGAAAATGCCGCGCGGGCCGCCGTTGGGGGAAAGTCCGTGCTGGCTGTTTTTCCAACGGGCGGCGGCAAATCCGTCACCTTCCAAGTCCCGGCGTTGATGGCCGGCGAAGCCGAAAAAGCGCTTACTGTCGTCATTTCGCCGCTCCAGTCGCTTATGAAAGACCAGGTGGACAACTTGGAAGCGCGCGGCATCACGCAAGCCGTCGCCATCAGCGGACTGCTTGATCCCATCGAACACGCCAAGGCCATCGAACGCGTCGCCGACGGTTCCGCCTGCCTGCTTTACATCGCGCCCGAATCACTGCGCTCGGTGACGATGGAAAAACTTCTCCTCCAGCGAAACATCGCCCGTTTTGTCATTGATGAGGCGCACTGTTTCTCCTCCTGGGGACAGGATTTTCGTCCCGATTATTTATATGTTGGCGATTTCATAAAAAATCTTCTCGAGCGAAAACTCTCGGGCGCGACCGGCGACCCAATCCCCGTTTCCTGCTTCACCGCCACCGCCAAGCAACGCGTCATTGAGGATATCTGCGCGTATTTTAAGGAAAAACTCGGGCTCACCCTCGATGTTTTTATCGCGCGGTCCCAACGCGAAAACCTGCACTACGTCGTGCTCGAACGCACCGGTGATGATGAAAAGTTCAACACGGTGCGCGACCTCATCGAGCAACACAAATGCCCGACTATCGTTTACGTATCGCGAACCCGACGCGCCACGGAAATCGCCGGGCATCTGGCGCAAAACGGCTTCGCGGCGCTCGCGTTTCACGGCAAAATGGATCGCGAGGAAAAGACCGGCAACCAGAACAAATTTCTCTCCGGCGAAGCCCAAATCATGGTCGCCACAACCGCGTTTGGCATGGGCGTTGACAAAAAAGACGTCGAACTCGTCATCCACTACGACATCTCCGACTCCATCGAAAATTACGTTCAGGAAGCAGGCCGCGCAGGGCGCGACGAAAATATCCGCGCCGAATGTTACGTCCTCTTTAACGAGGACGACCTCAACAAACACTTCCTCCTCCTCAACCAGACAAAACTCAACCTCGGCGAAATTAACCAAGTTTGGCACGCGATAAAAAACCTTACAAAAAACCGTTCGAGCGTCCAGCAATCAGCCCTCGAAATCGCGCGCGAAGCCGGGTGGGACGACACTTCCGGCGCTGAAATGGAGACGCGCATACTCACCGCCATCAACGCACTGGAGCAATCGGGCTACCTGAAACGAAAACAAAATTCACCCCGCATCTACGCCAGCAGCATCCGCTGCCAGTCAATGATCGAGGCGTCGCAAAAAATCGCCGCATCGGCGCGTTTCGCCAGCGAAACTCAGCGCCAAAACGCCAGCCGCATCATGGCCAATCTTTTCAGCGCGCGCAGTCGCAAAGGCTCGATGCAAGACGGCGCGGAAAGCAGGGTGGATTACATCTCGGACAACCTCGGCATCGTGCGCGAGGACGTCATTCGCGTCATCCAGATTCTGCGTGAGGAAAAGATTCTTGATGACCAGAAGGACATGTCCGCCCATTTCGCCCGCAACGAAAGCGAAACCACGGCACGCCGAATCCTGAAGGAGCATGTTGAAATCGAACACTTCCTCCGAAAACACATCACCGAGGAAGGCTCCGTTCTCAACATTAAGGAGCTGAACGAAAATGCGGAAACCGCCGGGTGCCGCTCCTGCGACACGAAAAAAATCAACACACTGCTCAACTATTGGGACATCAAGCGCCTTGCCAAACGGGAGTGGGACGGACGCCACAATGCGCATGTCACCGCAAAGCTGCCTCCCAATGAGTTCGCCGGCGTCGTGGAAAAGCGCGGTGAAATCGCGCGCCGGATAGTCGAATATCTCCATGAAAAAATGGCGGCGGACGAGGATACGCAAAGGAGCGTGGCGCCGGACGCGCAAGTCGCCCCCCTGTCCACCTCCGTTTCCTTTTCCATCCTAGAGCTCGTCCGGATCGTTTCCGCCAATTCCGGCCTTTTTTCGATGGCGGCGAGCGCCGCCGAAATTGAGGACGCTCTCTTTTATCTTTCACGGATTGGCGCGATGAAAATTGAGGGCGGCTTCATGGTCGTCTACAATCGCCTTACCATCGAACGGAAAGAGCACAATCTCCGCGTCTCCTACAAAAAGGAGGACTATCAAAAACTCTCCGAGTTCTATGAAAACCGCATGCAGCAAATCCACATCATCGGCGAATACGCAAAAAGGATGCTGGAGGATTACGCTGGCGCGGTGCAGTTCGTTGACGACTACTTCCGTCTTAATTTTTCATCCTTCCTCTCCAAGTATTTCACAAATGCCCGACGCCGTGAAATGCGCCTCAACATCACGCCGAAAAAATACCGACAACTCTTCGAGTCGCTCTCGGAAACGCAGCGCCGCGTCATTGACGACAAGGACTCCCGGGTGATCGTTGTCGCCGCCGGGCCGGGCAGCGGAAAAACAAAACTTCTCGTTCACAAACTCGCCGCACTCCTGCTGATGGAGGACGTGAAACACGAGCAATTGTTAATGCTCACATTTTCAAGGGCGGCTGCGACCGTGTTCAAAACACGACTTCTCGAACTGGTCGGCAACGCCGCAAACTTCGTCGAGATAAAAACCTTTCACTCCTACTGCTTCGACTTGCTCGGTCGCGTGGGCTCGCTGACCAAGACAGACCACATCATCAAGGAAACCGTGGCAAAAATCCGCGCCGGCAATGTCGAGCAAAGCCGCATCACAAAAACCGTGCTCGTCATCGACGAGGCGCAGGACATGTCCGCCGACGAATTCGCACTCGTGAATCTGCTCATGGAACGCAGTGAAAAAAAGATGCGCATCATTGCCGTTGGGGACGACGACCAGAATATCTATACCTTTCGCGGCTCCGACTCGAAATACTTCGCCAGTTTGCTGAATGCCGAGGGTGCGACTCGCTACGACCTGCTCACCAACTACCGCGCACGGCCAAACCTTGTCGCCTTTTCAAACCAATTTGCCAGCACGATCACAGGCCGCATGAAGCGAATTCCCGTCGCCGCCAACGACACACAAAACGGCATCATCACGATCACCCGCTACACCACGCCGCACCTCGCCGCACCTCTCCTGCGGGTAATTTTGCGCACCGGCCTCGCCGGATCGACCGCCATCCTAACCCGCGACAACACCACCGCGGAAATCATCACCGGACTGCTCAACCACCACAACCAACCCGCCCGTCTCATCCAAAGCAACGACGGCTTTTCACTGGCGGACATTGAGGAAGTTCGTTTTTTCTTCCGCCAAATCGAGCAATTCACATCCATTCCCAATGACGAATGGAATGCAGCAAAAAGACTCCTGCAACGGATGTTTCCGACGACAAGCCGCGGACTCTCGGTATGCCGGTCGCTTATACGCGCATTTGAGGCCGCAAACACGCGTTCGCGCTACCGCACCGATTTCGAAATTTTCGTGCGCGAATCACGCCTCGAGGATTTTTGCGAAACGGAATCCCGCGAAACCATCACAGTCTCAACCATGCACAAGGCGAAGGGGCGCGAATTCGACAACGTGTTTCTTCTCCTCACGAAACCGCCGCGCGATGACGAGGAACGTCGCCTGCTCTATGTCGCGCTCACCCGCGCCCGCTCACGCCTCGCTATTCTCACCAACACCGGCACATTTGATTCAATCCAGGCCGACGCAGTGCGCCGGGTCACGGACACCAACGCCTGGGGCGAGCCATCCGAAATCACAATATTCCTTACGCACAAGGACGTGTGGCTCGATTTCTTCGAACGCGTTCAGGATCAACTGAAAAATATCCGCTCCGGCGACACGTTGCACATAACATCGGATGTGGACGGTTGCACTAGTTCGCATCCCGGCGCAACCGGACGGGTCATTTTGAGATTTTCGAAAAAATTCTCTGAAGAACTGGCGCGTAAAAAAGCGTCTGGCTACCAGCCTGTTTTCGCACGGGTGAACTTCGTCCTTTGGTGGAAAAAAACAGACGCCACCAGCCAAACGCCCCATGGCTGCGCCTGTAAAATCATCCTCCCCGAACTCCTTCTGCGAAAAAAACAAGAAAAACACATAAATCAGAACGCGATAATTTCGACTTTTCACTGAAGTTGTGATTCAGCCAAAACTGAATTTTTTCAAGGGACTTCAACGTATTTTTTACCCCATATACTCACAATCTTCCGTTTTTTTAAAAAATTTCCCTTGCCAGACTCGCGCGGGCAGCTTTGCCTCGCCGACTTCAATCTAATCGAAACATGGCAAGAATTTGTGCAATAACAGGCAAACGTCCCACCAAGGGCAGCCGCATTAACCGCAAGGGTCAGTCCAAAAAGAGCGGAGGCATCGGCACGCACGTGACGACCATCACTCCCCGCAAATTCCGCCCGAACCTTCAGCGAATTCGAATTAAGACCGCAAACGGCGGCACCAAGCGCATTCTCGTCTCCGTGAAGGCGATTAAGGCAGGTCTCGTCGAAAAAGTTTAATCCGCGAGCCCTCGTATCACGCACCCATTTCCAAAAGCCCGCGGATCAAGCCGCGGGCTTTTTGTTTTTTCTCACTCCCTCTCCAGCATCACACTACAAACTCCACACTTCGCATTCCCATGAGCACACCCACCCAGGTCAAAATATACGACACCACCCTCCGCGACGGCACGCAGGGCGAGGGCATCAACTTCTCAGTCACCGACAAACTCCTCATCGCGCAAAAACTCGACCAGTTCGGCGTGGACTACATCGAGGGCGGCTTCCCCGGCTCCAACCCGCGCGACATCACCTTTTTTCAGGAGGCGCAAAAACTCAAACTCAAGCACGCACGCCTCGCCGCCTTCGGCTCCACCCGCCGCGCCAATACCAAGGCCGACGCGGACCCGCAGCTCCGCATGCTTCTCGACAGCGGCATGCCCGTCATGACCATCGTCGGCAAGACGTGGACGCTCCACGTCACCGAAATCCTCAACACCACCCTTGAGGAAAACCTCGCCATGATCGGCGATTCCGTCGCCTACCTCACCGCGCAGGGACGCGAGGTGGTCTACGATGCCGAGCACTTTTTCGACGGCTACAAAGTCAACCCCGACTACGCGCTCAGCACACTCGCCACCGCGCTCAAAAACGGCGCGTCCAACCTCACCCTCTGCGATACCAACGGCGGCACGCTCGCGCACGACTTTGAAAAAATCGTCGCGCGCGTAGTCGGCGAATTCGGCCCCGAAAAAGTCGGCATCCACACGCACAACGACTCCGGCCTCGCCGTCGCGCTCTCCCTCTCCGGAATCGCCGCCGGCGCGCGCCTCGTGCAAGGCACCGTCAACGGCTACGGCGAACGCACCGGCAACGCCAACCTCGTCACCGTCCTCCCCAGTCTCTTCCTGAAAATGGGCTGCACCGCGCACTGCGCGCCCAAGCTCGGGGAACTGCGCGAGCTCTCGCTCTATTTCGACGAACTCGCCAATCTCCCCCCCGACACCAAGACCCCCTACGTCGGCGCCTCGGCCTTCGCGCACAAAGGCGGTCTCCACGCCAACGCCGCGCAAAAGGTCAAATCCAGTTACGAGCACATCGACCCCTCGCTCGTCGGAAACCGCACCCGCATCCTCGTGTCCGACATGGCCGGACGCACCAGCATCGCCACCAAGGCGCGCGAACTCGGATACGAATTCGACGAAAAATCCCCCACCATCGCCGACCTCATCAAGCAACTCAAGACGCGCGAGTTCGAAGGCTACGAATACGAGGCCGCCGACGCCTCGCTCAAGCTCCTCATCGCAAAAAACCTTGGCCACTACAAACCCGCCTTTGAACTCGAAGCCTACCGCGTTATCATCGAGCGCCGTCACGACGAGCTCGTCTCCGAGGCCACCGTCAAAATCAAGGTCAACGGACAAACCTACCTCACCGTCTCCGAGGCCAATGGCCCGGTGGCGGCGCTCGACCGCGCCCTGCGCAACGCGCTCGAACCCGTCTATCCCCAACTGAAAACTGTCACCCTGGCCGACTACAAAGTGCGCATCCTCGACAGCCAGCAGCACGCCGCCGCGCGCACCCGGGTCCTCATCGAAACAAACGACGAGCGGGGAAACATCTGGGGCACTGTCGGCGTGAGCGACAATATCATCGACGCCAGCTGGGAGGCCCTCCGCGACTCCGTCGAATACAAACTACTGCAGGGATAACCCCGGAAACGCAACCCGGCCCAAACTAAAATAAACCGGTCGGGTTTCATGGGGAGTGCAACCTATGGGTTGCACTGTCTATGATCTGATTTTGGTCTTCAACGGGTGGGGCGCGCTCGCCGAGCGCGCCGAGAACCGCGAAGAATAAAACCTCAAACGCGCCTAAACCGCGCTTGCCGTGATGAACGCCTTGATCGCGGCGGGGTCGGCCTTGATCTTGTGCTTCACGAGCGGGCGCGTTTTTAGAATTTCGAGCGCGGGGTCGGTCGGCTCGACGCCGATGGCCTCGCGAATCGTGTCGGGGAATTTCGCCGGGCTCGCCGTCGCGAGCACCACGCTGGCGCGGTCACGCGAGAGATCCTTGAAGGCGCATGCCGTGTGCGGATCGACGATGTATCCGAAATCCTGATACACGCGCTTGATGATGCCGGGGATTTCCGCGTCGTCGCAGCGCGAGGCGCCGAAGGTGTCGCGGTTGAAATTTTCAAACACGTAGCGGCCTGTCGTCTTGAACGCGTGCATGACTTCGCGCACTTTGGCCGTGTCGCGTCCGAGGCTGTAATAAAGGAAGCGCTCGAAGTTCGACGACACCTGGATGTCCATCGACGGCGCGAGGCTCGGGCGGACATCCGCCACGCTGTATTCGCCGGTCGTGAAGAGGCGGTGGAGAATGTCGTTCTGGTTTGTGGCGACCTTGAAGCCGCGAATCGGCACGCCCATTTTTTGGAGCATCCAACCGGCAAGCACATTTCCAAAATTGCCGGTCGGCACGACAAACTCCGCCGAAGCGCGCGCGCCTTCCGGCAGGCGCAGCCATGCGGACAAATAATAAACGCATTGAGCGAGCACACGGGCGAGGTTGATCGAATTGACCGCCGACAAATGGTAGCGCGTGCGGAATTCCTGGTCGCCGAAAACATCCTTCAGCGCGTTTTGCGCGTCGTCGAAAGTGCCGTCGATTGCGAGCGTGAAGACGTTTTTCGCGCCGGTGCAGGCCATCTGGCGCTCCTGCAGCGGCGAGGTGCGCCCGTCGGGATAAAGGATGAAGATGGCGGTGCCGGGTTTGCCCAAAAGTCCGTGGATGGCGGCGGAGCCAGTGTCGCCGGATGTCGCCCCGAGGACGTTGATCGACTCGCCGCGCACACGGCATTGGTGCTCGTAGAGATTGCCGAGCACTTGCAATGCAAAGTCCTTGAACGCGAGCGTGGGGCCGTGAAAAAGTTCGAGCACGAACAGATCCGGCGAGAGCTGCTTGAGCGGCGCGATTTCGGGAACGGAAAAGGTGGTGTAGGATTTCGCAATGATCGCGCGCAGTGTCTCCTCCGGAATATCGGTCGCGAAGTGGCGCAGAAACTCGAAGCACAGCGCGGCGTAGTCGTTTTTCAGCGCGTCGAAGCGCACGAGCTGCGCGTCATCAAACGCGGGCAGCGTCTCCGGCAGGAACAAACCGCCGTCCGGCGCGAGTCCGGTGGCGACGGCGTCGGAAAATGAGAGTGCCGGAGTTTGTCCGCGTGTGGATGTATAGAGCATGAGAAGAAGAGGCCAGAAAACCAGAGGCCAGAGTGCCAGAGGTCGGAAGACGAAGTATTGAAATTAGAAAATTATGTTATGACTGTTTGTCATCGTCGCTCAATAGGAATGGTTCGGGATTGCGAATCATGCTTCCCAGCATTCGGCCCACTTCCCGAGCCAGTTCCACGTGTTCATCGAATTCAGGTTGATTGATATATCCGTGACTGCGCGCGAAGCGGAGCCAGTTTTCGGATTCCAGCAATTCGCCGTCGGCATCGGTAAGCTTGCTGATGAAATGAGCTCTGTAGCGTCGCTTGGCCCATGATTCACAGATGTTGCCACTCACCGAGCGCGCAGACCGGCGAACCTGATCGGTCAGGGCGTAACGTTCTTCGCGCGGCCAGTTTCTGGATAACTCAAATATGCGACACCCGAAATCGAACGCCTTTTGCCACACAATCAAATCGGTGTAATGGCGAATCAATCCCATGGGTTGTCAATGTTTGGGCATTCTGGCCTCTGGCTCTCTGGTCTTCTGGCTTTCCGGCCTCTTGCCTTCCCCTTCACGCGTCGAGTCCGAAGACCTTGTGCGCGATGCGGGCGGCTTCGTCAACGCGCTCGCTGGAGATGACGACGGATATCTTGATCTCGGAGGTTGTGATCATGTCGATGTTCACGTTCACGTCGGCGAGCGTCTGGAAGAGCGTCGCGGCCACGCCGCTGTGCGTCTTCATGCCGACTCCGACAACGGACAACTTGGCGATGTCCTCCTGGATCGTCACGTTGCCGCCGCCGATTTCCTCAAGCACGGGGGCGAGCGTTTGCTGCGCCTTATTGGAGTCAACCTGCGGAACGGTGAAGGAGAGGTTGGCGACGCCGTTGCGGCCCACGTTCTGCACGATCATGTCAACGATGACATTCGCGTCGGCCAGGGCGCGAAACACCTTGGCGGCGGAGCCGGGCTTGTCGGCGATGTTGCTGACGGTGACCTTGGCCTGGTCCTTGTCGACGGCGACTCCGCGCACGACGACTTTTTCCATATACGAGACTTCTTCTTTCACGATTGTTCCTGGGTTGTGGTTAAAGGATGAGCGGACTTCAAAAACGACGCCGTATTTCTTGGCGAATTCGACCGAGCGGCTTTGCATGACCTTCGAGCCCGACGAGGCGAGCTCGAGCATTTCGTCGTAGGAAATCTCGTCGATTTTTTTCGCGGTTTTCACAATGCGCGGATCGGCCGTGTAAACGCCGTCAACGTCGGTGTAGATTTCGCATTTGTCGGCCTTGAGCGGCGCGGCGAGCGCGATGGCGGTGAGGTCCGAGCCGCCGCGGCCGAGCGTGGTGAGCTGGCCCGCGGCGTTGATGCCCTGAAAGCCGGCAACGATGACGACCTTGCCCTGCTTGAGCGCGTCCTCGATTTGCTTGGGCGTGATGGTCTGTATCTTGGCGCGTGTGTGCGCGTCGTTGGTGAGGATGCCCGCCTGCGCGCCGGTGAAGCTGACCGCGGGCACGCCGAGCGCGTGCAGGGCCATCGCGGTCAGCGCGATGGTTTCCTGTTCGCCAACCGCGAGGAGCATGTCCATTTCGCGCTCGTTGGGAAGGTCGCTGATGGACTTGGCGCGCGCGATGAGCTCGTTTGTCACGCCCGAACGGGCTGAGACGACAACGACTACTTCGTTGCCATCGTCGCGGGTGAGTTTGACGCGTTCCGCGACTTTTTTGATGCGTTCGACGTCACCGACTGAGGTGCCGCCATATTTTTGGACGATGCGTGCCATGTAGGAATAGGGACGAAAGATGAGACTAAAAAACAAGTTTTGTCCTTCCGGCGAGAGGAAAAACGAGCCGCGCTGAGGCTGGCACGCGAGACGGGGTGCCGTTTGGCACGCGAGGAGGCGGGCGCAACGCTCCATTGCGCATGCGCACTCCACTGGTTCCGCGCTCCGCAACACCCCGCCCGCGGACGCGACATCTCATGAAAATAGTAACTTGCGGCTCGCAAAAACCGTCACAGTTCATTGTGAATGCTGTTTCGATCAACTTATGCCTGCCGACCCCGACGCGCCCTTTGACATCGCCCGCTGCCTGGAGCGGGTGCGCGCGCGCGATCAGGAGGCCGCGCGCGAGCTGGTCGAGCACCTTTACCCGCTGGTCATCCGCATTGTCCGCTCGCATCTTCCCCGCCGCGTGCCGGAGGAGGATCTCGCACAGGAGGTGTTTATGAAAATGTTCACGCGCCTCGGCCAATACCAGGGAGCCATGCCGCTCTCGCACTGGGTTTCGCGCATCGCGGTGACGACATGCATCGACCACCTGCGCGCCCAAAAACGGCGCCCCGAGTTTCGCTGGGCCGACCTTTCCGAGACGGAGGCGGAGGTTCTGGACAGCGTCATCACCAACGAAAACGATGTGGCTGCGGGCGACGCATTTGCCGCGCGCGAACTCGTCCACCGGCTTCTCGACCAGCTCAAGCCCGAGGATCGCATGGTCATCCAACTGCTCGATCTCGAGCAAAAAACACTCGCCGAAATCAGCGCGCTCACCGGCTGGAACACCACGCTCATCAAGGTCCGCGCCTTCCGCGCGCGGCGCAAGTTGAGGAAATTTTTTCAAGAACTAAAAAAGGAGGAACGCTCATGAATCCCGCCACACCGAGAACAACCGCATGGAAACGACTGACGGAGGCCGCCCGGCGCTCGCAATTTGAAAAGGTGAGCGACATCCCGGCTCCCTATGGGTTTGCCACGCGCGTCGCCGCACGGGCGCTCAGCATGCCGCCAACCTCCGCCGGGCCGTTTTTCGTGGCCAAGCTCACGCTGCGCGGACTCTGCGTCGCCGGCCTGCTTGCCATTGTCAGTGTGACCATCAACCTCGGCCCGATCCTGCGCAACATTGACAAGGCGGCAGGCGACCTCGGGGGCACGTCCATCGAGGCCGTTGAAGTCGAGAACAACACCGAAGTCCCCGCCCAGCCCTGAGCACCCGGCTATTTCGAAATGAACAAAACCATCATCACCGTATTTGCCCTGATCGGCATTTTTTTCTGCGGCGCCATCGCGGGCGGTGTCTTTGCCGTGCGTTACGTGAACGTGACCGTGCAAAGAAAAGCCGCCGCCCAGCAACTCAGCAACCAGCAATGGGTGCGCATCACCAACCGCCTCGACCCCACGCCGGAACAGCGCGAACAGATCAAGGCCATCGTCACCGTTTACATGGAGAAACAACAGGCCTCGCGCCAAATCGAACGCGACGCCTCGGCCAAGTTGCACAACGACATTCGCGCCGTCCTCACGCCCGGACAAGTGGAGGAATACGACAAAATCCGCGCCCGCCATCGCGAAAACGAACGACTCTGGCAGCGCTGGTATAAGGAACAACGCGCCAGGCACGGCGAGTCCCCGCTCGTAAGCCCCAAGCGCGTCGACCTGAAAAACAAGAAGGAAAAGGGCCGGGAAAAGAATCCCAAGCCCGCAACGCCGGAGAAATAACCGCGCGCGAAAATCGCCGGAACAGCCTCGCCCGAGTCCACTCAGATCACAAGAAAGTCCTTCTTCGAGGAACCCTTGAGCTTGTAAATGACGATGTTGTTGCCGTCTGGATCGTTCACCGTGGCCTGATAAGTGCCCGAAATCTCGGCGGGCATTGTCACGAAAGTCGTGTCGTGCGCGCGCAACGAGGCGATGACGTCGTTGAAATTGTCCACCTCGAACGCCACGGTGACTCGCGGCATGTTTGCCACGGGCAGCTGCCCCTCGCACTTGATCGTGACGCGCCCCGAGTCCAAGTCGTAGTCAATCGAACCACGCCCGTCCTTTTCAAAAATCCGGGCGGGCAGCAAATGAAGCGCATCCTCGTAAAATTTTCTCGCGCGGGCGATGTCGGACACGGGCAAAACAACGAATGCGATTTTGGTGATTTTCATGATATCGTGAGTAGTTAGACAGAGTTTCCGGGCAAATCAATCCGCCTCCAGCCAAACCGCCTTGTAAGGGTGGTGGTCGAGCAGGGTCGGATGCCAGTTCCTGACCGAAGGCCGGATCAAAAAAACGTGCGAATAATGATAGAGCGGAATCATCGGCGACTGCCCCAGCAAAATCGCCTCCGCCTTTTGCAGCAACACCGCGCGCGCCTGCTTGTCCGCGGTGCGCGCCGCCTGGTAAAGCAGCTGGTCGAAAGCCGCGTCGCTCCAGCCCGTGTGGTTGTTTCCGCTCGACGATTCCCACACTTCGAGAAACGAAAGCGCGTCGGCATAGTCGGCCATCCACGCCGAGCGCAGCACCTGGTAATCGCGCGCCCGGCGCGCGCCGAGCACGGTCTTGTTCTCCTGATTGACGAGCGTCACGCTCAGCCCCAGCTCTCGCCGCCACATTTCCTGCACCGCCTCGGCCACGGCGCGATGGCTCTCCGATGTGTTGAAAAGGAGCTCGACCGGCGGAGCGCCCTTCCCCTCCGGATAACCCGCCTCGGCGAGCAGGGCGCGCGCCGCGTTTGCGTCGTGCCGCAACGCGCCGGGGGCCGGTTTTCCGTCCGCGCGCGCAAGGGCGTCCGGCGGCACGAATTCGTATGCGGGCGATTGCACGCCGCGGAGGATTTGCGCCGCGATGAGCTTGCGGTCAACCGCCAGCGAAAGTGCGCGCCGCACACGCGCATCATTCAAGAACGGACGCTCCGTGTTGATTCGGTAAAACTCGGTTCCCAAATACGGATCGACGCGCAACAGCCCCGGTGAATTGCGGCGATACGCGTCGATCTTCGAGGGGGAAAGCGCCTCGGTCAGGTGAAGCTGCCCCGCGCGAAACGCGCGCTCCTCGGCATCGCGACTCTCGAACGAATAAAACACGACCCCGTTCAGCCGCACATTTTCGGCATCCCAATAGGTCGGCGATTTTTCGACCGATATCCGCTGACCGTGCCGCCATTCCTTGAGGACGAACGCGCCGTTCCCAACAAAGCGTCCCGGTCTCGCCCAGTCGGTTTTGCGATCCGCAAGCGCGCCGTGCGCCTCGATCGAGCGCGCGTGCACCGGGAAAAATGCGGTGTGATTGAGCATCGACAAAAAATTCGCGCACGGATGCTCCAGCGTGATCTTCAGCGTGCGCTCGTTAACCGCCACCGCGCCCACTTGCGCAAAATCCTCCAGGTGCCCCTTGTGATACGCCTCCGCGTTTTGGATGATGTATAAAAAGTGCGCGTAATCCGCGGCGAGCGACGGCGAAAGCATGCGCTTGAACGACGCCACAAAATCACCCGCCGTCACCGGGTCGCCGTTGCTCCAGCGCGCGTTGTCGCGCAGCAAAAACGTGTAGGCCAACCCGTCCCGCGAGACATTCCAGCTCTCCGCGACGCCCGGCTCCGGGGACAGGTCAACCGGATTCTCCGTCACAAGCCCCTCGAGCAGCGCCGACAAAATATTATACTCCGAAGTCCCCGTCGCCAGGTGCGGATCGAGTGTCGCGATCTCCGGTCCCGCGCCTCGATGCAAAACCTGCTCGCGATTTCCACTGTCGATGGCGCGCTCGCGCTGAAAACAGGAGCCCAGCGCAAAAACGCCGAGGGCCGCCGCCGCGCAAAAGATTCGTTGAAAGATACGATGAGCCATGGAAACAGTTTGTCGCGCACCCAATACCATCAGCCGCGCCGTCGCAAGCGCGGAGCTCGCGGTGAATGTGTTTCTCTTGGCTTGCGAACAATTTTCGCCGCCCGCACCCTTGCCGCCAAGATGCCTCCCCGCCGCCATCCCCTTCCCCGGGTTTTCACGCTGCTCGCCGCATTGATCGCGATCGCGCTGCCCGCCCATTTGGCAAAAGCCGCGCCCTGGGCCAATCTCGAGACCGACTTGCCCCAGGATCCCGCGCTCGTCCTCGGCGAACTGCCCAACGGTTTTCGCTACGCGCTTCTGCCAAACGCCGAGCCCGCGAACCGCGTCTCGCTCCGGCTGCTTGTATCCGTTGGATCAATACACGAAAACGACAACGAGCGCGGCATCGCCCACTTCATCGAGCACATGGCGTTTCGCGGCACGCGCAACAAGCCCGGAGGCGGGCTCATTGCCGAGCTGGAACGCATGGGCGTCAGCTTCGGCCCCGATCACACCGCCTTCACCTCATTCAACAACACCATCTACCACCTCGAGCTGCCCGACGTTTCCAAGTCCACCCTGCGCGAGGGCTTGCGAGTCTTCCGCGAATACGCATCCGGCATCGAATTCGCGCCCGGCGACATAGAGCTCGAACGCGGCGTGATTCTCAGCGAAATGGCCACGCGCGACACCGGCATGGCGCGCGCCGGCCAGCGTTACAGCGCGTTCATCTGGCCCTCCGCGCGCGAAAACAGCCGCTCCCCCATCGGTGTCGAAAAACAAATCCGCCGCTTCACCCAAAAACAATTCCGCGCATTTTATGACGCGTGGTATCGCCCCGAGCGCATGGCGCTCATCGCCGTGGGGCAGATCGACCCCGATGCCCTGCGCGCGATGATCGCGGATGAGTTTTCCCCGCTTGCCGCGCGCGCCCCCGCGCGCCCGGAACCGCCGCCGCCATCCCCGCGCCCCGCCTCCAGGAAACTGCCGGCTGTCGGCGTCTTCACCCACAACGAACTCACCGGCATGGGTGTCATGCAAACCTGCGCGTGGGCCGAGCCGCCCGCGCCCTTCACGCGCGAGAAACTCGCCGAGCACACGCGCCGCAACCTCGCCCTGTCCATGTTCACCCGCCGCCTGACGCTCCGCGCCCGCCAGCCCGGCGCGCCGTTCGGCGCCCCAAATGTCGAATACACGCAACTTTTCCCCGGCCTGCGCATGGTCCAGTTTGCCGTTCCCGGCGACCTCAATAAAACTGACATCGTCATCGCCGCCGCCGAGCAATCCCTCCGCGCCGCGATCGAGCACGGTTTCACCCAAGGCGAGCTCGACGAGGCAAAGGCCGACCTCGTCAACCGCTACCGCCAGGGCGCCCTTTACGCCCCTTCCCGAAAATCGGCGATGCTCGCCTCGCAACTCGCCTATTTTTTGCTCAATGGCGAGGGATTCTGCACGCCCGAAACAACTTGGCGCGAAGTCGAAAAACCCATCGCCGACGCCACACTCGCCGAATGCAACGCCGCCTTTGCCAAGCTCTGGAGCCGCGCCCCCGTGCGCACATTTATCAACGGCAACATCCGCCTCCTGCCCTCCAAGCCCGCCGCCTTTGAGAAAAAACTCGCGGCCAGCCGCGCAATCCCCGTCAAGCCGCCCGCCGGAATCAAGGCGCTCGATTTTGCCTACACCGATTTCGGCAAGCCCGGACGCATTGCGGAAACCAAAACGCTCCCCGAAATCGACGCGCACCTTGTCCGCTTCGAGAACAACATTCTTCTCAACTTCAAGCACACCGAATACGAAAAAGACTACGTCCTCATAAACCTCCGCATCGGGCACGGAAAACGCGAGGAACCCAAAAACGTTCCCGGCATCGGACTCCTCGCATCAAAAGCCTTTCTTTTCGGCGGACTGGGCCGTCACACCGCAGCCGAGATCACCCATCTCAACGCGCGGCATCTGCTCGACATCAATTTTACAATCGCCGACGACGCCGCGCACTTTTACGCCCAATGCCCGGTGCGGTCGCTCCCCTACGCGCTTCAAATGATGACCGCCTTCATCACCGACGCCGCCTATCGGCCCGAGTCGTTCGTTCTCGCCCGGCCCGATCTCACAACACTGTTCCAGCACACCCTTTCGTCGCCCTCCGCAAACCTGAACGCGATTTGCGAACGCGCGCTCACGCGCGACACGCGCTTCGGCTGGCCCAATTACGACGAGCCCGCCTCCCGCACCGTCAACGAGCTTCGCGAATGGCTCGTCCCCCTTTTCACCTACGACGACATTGAGCTGAGCATCGTCGGCGATGTCGATTTGCAAGCCGCCCTCGATGCCGCCGCCGGGACGCTTGGCGCCCTTCCCGTTCGCGCCAAGCGCCTCCCGCCAAAACCCAACACCGGCGTCGCCTTCGCCCCCGCGCCCTCCGCGCCCATTGTCATCAATGTGAACCCCGCGCTCAAACAAGGCGCGTTCCTCCTCGTCTGGCCCGTGCCCGACGCCGGCGACACGCACCAAGACCGGGCCCGTGTGCTTCTTGCCGACGCGCTCGACAATGCCGTCCGCCTTTGCATCCGCGAACAACTCGGCGCCGCCTACGTCTCGTCCGCCGCCTATGCCACGCACGACGGTTTCGACAATTTCAACTACCTCTTCGTCGGCGCCGAGGTTGACCGCGGCTCGCTCGACAAAGCCATCAACGCCGTGCGCAAAACAATCGCCCGAATCGCCGCCAATGGTTTCAGTGACGACGAATTCCTGCGCGCCAAAAGACCCTTCGTCGAACACTACGACCAGCAATCCCGCACCAATGCCTACTGGGGCTACACCGTCCTGCGCGACATTCAAAACCGCCCCGAACGCCTCACCCAGGCGCTGACACGCCTTGCCGACGTCTCCTCGATAACACGCGACGAAATCAACGCCATCGCCGCCAGGCACCTCCGCGACGACACCCTTTTCCTTTTCAAAACAGCCCCCGCGAAAAAATAGGGCTGTTTAATTGAACTGTATTCGCGCCGTTAAAGGCCAACCCCGGCCATCGCAAATGGCATAAAACCTAATCGCGTCCGTCGGTCATTATGATCGGGAGGATCAGGCCTTTCTTGTCGTAACGCACGCGCTCAATCGCAATTTGCCGGCGCGTGCTATACGGGCCATCCCCGGTCTGGCCGTCATAGCGGTGATAAACAATAAGGTCGGAACCGTCGGCGGGATTTTTGAAAAAGGAATGATGCCCGGGTCCCTTGTGCGATGCGTCGCTTTTCAAAATTGCGCCGCGATATTTCCACGGGCCAACGGGGGATTTTGACGTCGCGTAGTGCACGGAATAGGAAGCCCTCTTGTAGCTTCCGTGGCTGTAGGACAAATAATACACGCCGTCGCGAAAATGCATGAACGCGCCTTCCGTAAAATGCGCGGGCGTCTCCACGGGCACTTCGGCGGCGAAGCTGACCATGTCTTTGTTCAACTCGAACACGCGCAGCTTCGAGCCGGCGCTTCCACCGGCGTAAAAATAATATTTCCCCGACTTCGGGTCGGCAAAGACCATCGGGTCAATTGCCTCGAAGCCTCTTTTGCCCTCGTCGTCAAGGAGCGGGCGGCCGCTGTCAACAAACGGCCCGGCGGGACTCGCCGCGGTGGCGACACCGATGCGCGAGCGCTTTGGGCCGACGGAATAATAAAAATACCACGTGCCGTCGCGCTCGATGACGCCGGGCGCCCACGCGCCGTGATGCTCGCGTCCATCCTCCCCCACCCACGGCACGTTCTTGAAATCCAGCACGGGGCCGTGGCGCTTCCACGTTTTTAAATCGTCCGATGAAAACGCGTAAAAGCGATCTCTCGATATGGTGGGATACAGCCAGACGGTTTTGCCGGCGACCACCGCGTGGGGATCGGCGCCGCGCATCAGCGGATTGGCGAACTCGCCCGCGCGGGCGTGACCTGCGGCGGCGGCGAACCCCGCAATGCAAACGAGCAGGATTGCGTGGCGAAAAACGGTTTTCATGGTTGGCAAGAAAGTCGAAGCGTTAATGCGCGCAAGCCTGCCTTCGCGAACGGACGAGACAACAAAAACCGCCAAAATCCGCGCTGGCGCGGATTAGTTTGCGGACGTTTGTTTGCCAACGCTTTCCCACCAGTGCGCGAAAGTTTGGGCGTCGTCGCGAAGGTCAACAATTTCGCCGATGACCGGCGTGAGCAGTCGAAGGTTTGGGGCTCGCCCGCCCTGTGTGACTCGCCGGTGGGGATCGTCCCAGTCGTGGTTTGAAATGCTGAACTTCGAGTTGTGCACGGGCAGCAGCCGCCTGGTTTTTAAATCGGCCGCGGCTTGCAGTGTTTCCTCCGGCATCATGTGGATGCTGGCCCAGTTTGGGTCGTATTGTCCGTTTTCGAGAATCGCGAGATCCATGGGGCCGAAGCGTTCGCCCGCCTCGGCGTAATGCGCGCCGTAGCCGCTGTCGCCCCCGATGTAGAAACGGAGCGCGGGAGTCTCCACAAAAAACGCGGCCCACATCGAGCGTTCATGCGAAAGACCGCGTCCGGAAAAATGGTGGGTGGTCAGGCAGTGCACTTTCACACCCGCCTCCGGCGAGGTTTCGTCGCCCCAGTGCATTTCAATGATCTGCTCCGGCTTGAAGCCCCAGTATTCGAGGTGCTCGCCGACGCCGAGCGCGCAGACAACTTTCCCGACCTTGGGCTTGAGTTTCAAAATGGTCTCGTAGTCGAGATGGTCCCAGTGATCGTGCGTGATGAAAAGGTAGTCGATGCCGGGCAGGTCGCCGACCGTGTAGGCATCGGAGCCCGTAAACGCCTTTGTGGTAAAGGAAACCGGCGAGGCCGCGCCGCTGAAAACCGGATCGACCAAGATGCGTTTCCCTCCCGCTTGCATAAAATATGAGGAATGCCCGAACCAGACGAGAACATCGCGTCCGGCGTCGAGATTATGCAAGTCGCGCTTCACGGACGGAACAGGGGCGGACGGCGTGCGCTTGCTTTTGTCGCCAAAGAAGAATTTCCCGAGCGCCTCGATCGTGCTCACGTTTTCCGGAGTTCGGGGCTTGGGCTCCACATTGCGAAATTTGCCGTTCTTGAAGTGCGGCGACTTTTGAATTCGTTCAAGGCGCGCACCACTGGGAAGGCGTCCAAATTTCGGATGCTGCATGTATGCAAACACCAACAGCGCCATCGCGCCGATCAGGCTGAGTCCGATGATCAACATGCGCTTAATCCACTTTCTTGTTTTGGTTGTTTTTTTGGCGGACGCCATGCGGTGTTGGGTTTGAGCGGCAGGGCGAGCGCGCCGAGCGCGCCGAGGATTGGCGAGAGATGCGCGGGAAACGAATGCGGCGATTACGCGCCGTTGGATTTTTGCTGTGTGCCGCGGACGGCCTCGGCGATGGTGTCGTCGCTGCCTCGCTGGACTTCGGCGTCGCCGAGTTCCTTGTTGAAGCGCATCGAGACGGTCTTCGAAACGCCGCGCTCCTCCATCGTCACGCCGTAAATCGCGTCGGCGGCGGCCACCGTGCGCTTGTTGTGCGTGATGATGATGAACTGGCTTTCGTTCGTGAAGTGCGAGAGCAGGTCCGTGAAGCGTCCGATGTTGGATTCGTCGAGCGGCGCGTCGAGTTCGTCCAGCAAACAGAAGGGCGAGGGCTTCACCATGTAGAGCGCGAAGAGGAGCGCGACCGCGGTGAGCGTTTTTTGCCCGCCGGAGAGGAGCGAGATGCCCTTGAGTTTCGTGCCGGGGGGCTGCGCGGTGATTTCGATGCCGCTTTCGAGCGGGTCGTCGGCTTGCACGAGGTCGAGCGCGGCTTTGCCGCCGCCGAAGAGTTTCGTGAAGGTGTAGTCGAAGTTCTTTTTGATTTGCTCGAAGGTGATCTGGAACTGCTGCATCGAGGTGTTGTTGATTTCGTCGATGGTTTTCAGGAGTTCGGTTTTCGCGTTCACGAGGTCGTCGTTTTGCGTCTTGAGGAAGTCGTAGCGTTGCTTGAGCGAGCGGTATTCCTCGATGGCGACGAGGTTCACGTCGCCCATGCTGTTGATGCGCTGGCGCAGGCTGGCAACGTCGGAGCGGACTTGGTCCCAGTTGGTGTCGTCGAGCGCGGCGAGGT
Organism: Ereboglobus sp. PH5-10; assembly: GCF_029504735.1. GTDB lineage: Bacteria > Verrucomicrobiota > Verrucomicrobiia > Opitutales > Opitutaceae > Ereboglobus. The sequence continues at coordinate 223,970 of NZ_JAQFIP010000003.1, forward strand.
CTTCCTCGGTGGGATCGCCTTTTTGTTTTTGTTTGCGGCGACGGCTGCGTTTGGCGGGCTCGGCGGGTGCGGCGGCGGCGGCTTCGGGTTGTTCGGAGGGCGTCGCAAGCGACGCCCCTACGTCGGCAGACTCGGATGCGGGCTGATCGGACTGATCGGGCGGAGTGGACTGATCGGATGCGGGTTGCTGATCCTCCGGCTTCTGGCTCTCTGGCGCTCCGGCCTCTGGCTTCTGGCCTTCCTCTTCGTCTTCGTCGAGGTCGAGATTTTCGATGCCCTCGGGTTCGTCGTCGGCGTGCCAGAGGAGGTTTTTCCAGTCGAGCGTGGTGATGTCGGTTTGGAATTCGCGCTCGACTTCCTCCTTGAGAAAATCGGCCCGGGCGCGGCTTTCGGCGAGTTTCACCTCGCACTTGCTGAATTCGTCGTGCGCTTTTTCCGCCTCGACGCGAAGGCCGTCCTGCGTGCCTTCGACGCCGGTGATTTGTTGCTCGACTTCGACGAGTTGCACGCGGATTTGCTCCACTTGCTGCTGCGCGACGGTGATGGTTTCGTCGAGTGTTTCGGCGCGGGCGCGCTTGGCGGCCGTCTCGCCTTCGAGGTCCTGGATTTGCTGCGTCCAGAGTTCGATTTCCTGCTGGCGCTGGATGAGGAGGGTGCCGAGCTCGGCGCGACGGCGTTCCATGTCGGCGATGCCGCGGTCGAGGTAATCGACTTTGCTGCGTTGCTCGGAGGCGGCGAGGCGGGCGGAGTTGAGGCTTTCGCGCTTGGTGTCACGCTCGACGCGGAGTTCGGCGAGGCGCGTCTCCATTTGCGCGATGCGCTCCTTGCCTTGCGTGTGAAGGGTTTCGGCCTCGGTGAGCTGGGTTTGCGCTTTTTCCCAGCGGGCGTGGGCCTCGTTGCGCGCGGCTTCGACCGAGGCGGTCTCGGCTTCCATGCGGCGGAGTTTGTTGGAAATGTCCTCGAGGGTTTTTTGCGCGTTGCGTTGCTCGGCCTGGATGGCGGCGACTTGTTGCGAGATGGCGAGTTCCTCCTCGCGTTTTTCGGCGAGGGCGGTTTCGGCCTCGGCGATGCGGGCGTTGATGGCGTCGCAGATGGTTTTTTGCTCGTCGTGCGCCTTTTGGTCGTCGGCCAGGGCGTTGGCGGTTTCGCGCATTTCGTTTTCGCGCTGGACGATGCTGCGGGGGTTTTTCTTGTTGCTGCCGCCGGAGACGAGGCCGCGGCGGTCAACGTATTCGCCTTTGCGCGTGGCGACGGCGAGGAAGGGGAAGGCGGGGTTTTGTTTCCAGTAGTCGAGGAAGGCGGCGAGGTCGTCGGCGATGTAGCAGGCGGAGAGGAGGCCGGCGGCGGGGTGCTGCTCGGCGGCGGTGTTGAGGATTGCGCTGACTGGCGTCAGCCCAGAAGCCAGAGAGCCAGAGGCCAGAGGGCCGGAAGATTCCGGATTCTGATTTTCTGTCTTCTGGCTTTCTGGCCTCTGGTCTTCCGGCCTCTGCTTTTCTGTGAGTTCGCCGACGCGGAGGCAGATCGAGCCGGTTTGGGAGGTCTCGAGGTGGGTGAGGATTTTTTGCGCGGTGGCGAGGTCGGCGACGGTCACGGCCTCGGCGGCGGCGCCGAGGAGGACTTCGATGGCCCTGGTGTATTCGGGGGCGAAACTGAGGCCGTCCATAATCGCGACGGGACGGGGCGCGCCGTCGAGGATGTTGTCGAGCTGGCCTTGGAGAACGGCTTTCGCGCCTTCGCCGAAACCCTCGAAGGATTCGTGGAGGCGCTGGAGGACTTGGAGGCGTCCGGAGCGGGTGGTGAGCTGGCGGTCGATTTCGGTGAGGCGGCGCTGGGCGTCGCGAAATTCGCGGGTGCGGTCGGCGATGGCTTGCTGCGCGTCGCGGGCGTCCTGCTGGGCTCGGGCCTTGGCAACGTGGGCTTCCTCGACGCGCTGCTCGAACTCGGTGGCGATTTGCGCGGCGGCGCTTTGCTGCTGGCGGACGCCTTCGATTTCGGCGAGGAGGGCTTCGTGGCGGTGGACGGAGGTTTTTTGGTCAACCTCGTAGCTGGAGCAATCGGTGCGGAGGCGCGCGAGCGTGCTTTCGACTTGGAGGATTTGAAACTTGGATTGCGTGAGTTCCTGCTCGGTGTTGGCGAGGGAGGCGTCGGCGACGGTGACTTGCTGGATGATTTCCTGGAGCTGCGCCTCGGAGGTGCCGAGGAGGGAGAGCTGGAGTTGTTTGTCCTGCGCGCCTGTGTCGACCTGGGTGGCGATGTCGCGGAGCTGCATTTCGAGTTCGCCGAGGGTGGCGCGGGTGGCGTCGAGGCGCTCGATGAGGCCGGTGCGCTTGATTTGCGCGAGGTTGGCGGCGTTGAGGATTTGTTCGCGTTCGGTGCGCAGGTCGAAGACGGCTTGCTGGGCTTCCTGCACGCGCTGGTTGAGGCGCGAGCGGTGGGCTTTTTTCTCCTCGAGGTCCTGCTGTTGTTGCGAGTAGTGGACGCGGCGGGTTTCGGAGGCGGCGCGGAGTTTGACGACTTGCTCGTCGAGCTCGGCAAGCGTGGCGGTGATTTTGCCGTGCTGGTGGCCGCTGTGCGCGAGGGCGAGGTGGCGGAGGCGGTGCGAGACTCGCTTGTAGCGAAGGGCCTTCGAGGCCTGGCGGCGCAGGGAGCCGATCTGGCGTCCGACCTCGGTGATGACGTCGGAGACGCGGGCGAGGTTGGTGTCGGTGAGGGCGAGTTTTTGGAGGGCTTCGCGGCGCTGGCTTTTGTATTTGGTGATGCCGGCGGCTTCCTCAAACACGGCGCGGCGCTCCTCGGGTTTGGAGGAGAGGATCTGGTCGATCTGGCCCTGCGCCATGATCGAGTAGGACGTGCGGCCGATGCCGGTGTCCATGAAAAGCTTGTGGATGTCCTTGAGCCGGCAGGGGGTGTTGTTGAAGAAGTATTCGCTGCCGCCGTCGCGATGGACGCGACGCATGATTTCGATTTCGTGGAACTGGCTGCCGAGTTGTTTTTCGCAGTCGGTGAGAAGCAGCGAGACTTCGCACATTTGCGAAGGTTTGCGGGTGTCGGCGCCCTCGAAAATGACGTCCTGCATTTTGCCGCCGCGGAGAGCCTTTGCGCTTTGCTCGCCGAGAACCCAGCGGATGGCGTCGGCGATGTTGGACTTGCCACAGCCGTTGGGGCCGACGACAGCGGTCACGCCGCGTTCGAAGTCGAGTGTGGATGGATCAGCAAAAGATTTAAAGCCGTGCAGTTTGAGTGCCTTGAGATACATGAAAATGAAGCCCGCTAATGGAGCGGACGCTTTCTTGCTCGGCAAACGGAAAATTCACACACACGCGGGAAATTGTTCACATTGCCCGCGCACCCGCCGGCTTGCGCGTCAATTCCGCCTGGCGGAGACGAGCCAGAGGAGGTTTATCAACGAGCTGAGGAAAGCCGCGACATAGGTGAGCGCGGCGGCGTTGAGGGTTTCACTCACGCCTTTTTTTTCCTCGGGCGCGATGATGCCGAGCCCCGCGAGCTCGGCCTTGGCGCGGCGGCTGGCGTCGAACTCAACGGGAAGCGTGACAAGGTGAAAAAGCGTCAGCACGGCGTAGCAAACAATGCCGATGTCCAGCATGATGCCGCCAAAGCCGCGAAAGAAAAACGCGCCGACAATCACAAAGGGCAAAATGCGCGATGTGATTTGCGTGATGGGCACGAGCGCCATGCGTGTCTGGAGCATCGAATAACCGACCTTGTGCTGGATGGCGTGGCCCGCCTCGTGCGCCGCGACTCCGAGCGCGGCGAGGCTGGTGCCCTGGTAGTTTTCCGTCGAGAGAACGAGGCGTTTGTGCGTCGGGTCGTAATGATCGGTGAGGTGCCCGGGCGTCTGGACGATTTCAACGTCGCGGATGCCGGCGCGCGCCATCACCGCCTCGGCAGCCTCGCGCCCCGTGATGCGTCCGCGCGATGGGATGCGGACGTTTTTGCCATAGGCGCTCGACACACGATACTGCGCATAACCCGCGAAAATGATCGAGAATAGCAGCAGCCCCAGGACAATCGGCGGCGAAAGAAATGCGAAGGCAAAGAGTTGTGTGGTCATTACGCTGAAAGAGATTCTGTTTTTTGGGTTTTGTTTCCAATAATTTCGCAGGTCTCAAGATTATCACAAGAGGCAAGCGCGAGATGGATCAAATGTGTCAGCGGATGACATGAAACTCCGGCCAGCCCGCCAGCCTTGCGCAACCGAAGATGCCGCGAAGATTATTAGAATTGGTTAAACTGACCATTTTTCTTTTTTGCATGACGTTTTTGGTTCAACAGTGCGCAAAGAGGATAAAACAACTGCCCTCGATTTATGTAATTTATTCTCAAAAATTATTTTAAACAGTGTTCACTGTTCCTCATTTGGTGAAAGATTTTTTTCATCAGCGAACAACTACTATTAGTTATTTTTATTGTTAGCCATCCTGCTAATTTCCGATTTGTGCAGCGGAGCATGGCGACTCAAGGTCTGCCCCTCGCGCAAAGCGTTGATTCTCTCCACATCACACATTTTCAGCCATGCCATACGTCCAAAAAACCATCGAGGCCCTCAAGTTCAGCAGCCCGGCGCAAGCCGAGTTCTACCAAGCCGCCGAGGAAGTTTTGCACTCCTTGCGTCCGCTTTTTGAGCGCGAGAAAAAATACCTGAAGCACAACATCATCGAACGCATCGTCGAACCCGAGCGCCAGATTTTCTTCCGCGTGTGCTGGGTTGACGACAAGGGCGACGTGCAGGTCAACAAGGGCTACCGCATCCAGTTCAACTCCGCCGTCGGCCCCTACAAGGGCGGCTGCCGCTTCCATCCAAGCGTGCGCGCGGGCATCATCAAGTTTCTCGGCTTCGAGCAAATTTTCAAAAACTCGCTCTCAGGCCTCGCCATCGGCGGCGCGAAGGGCGGCTCCGACTTCGACCCGAAGGGCAAGTCCGACAACGAGGTCATGCGCTTCTGCCAGTCGTTCATGAACGAGCTCTACCGCCACATCGGCGCGACGATCGACGTGCCCGCCGGCGACATCGGCGTGGGCGGCCGCGAAATCGGCTACCTTTACGGCCAGTATAAAAAACTCACCCGCCACTACGAGGGCGTGCTCACCGGCAAGCGCCTCAACTGGGGCGGCTCGCTCGTGCGCACCGAGGCCACCGGCTACGGCTCCGTTTATTTCGCCGAGCACATGATGAAGGCCGCCCACAGCGGGCTCGAGGGCAAGGTCTGCACCGTTTCCGGCTCCGGCAACGTCGCCATCTACACCATCGAAAAACTCCAGCAGCTCGGCGCAAAACCCGTGACCTGCTCCGACTCGAAGGGCATGATCTACGACAAGGAGGGCATCGACCTCGAACTCCTCAAAAACGTGAAGGAAGTGCGCCGCGAACGCCTCACCGAATACGCCAAGGAGCGCAAAAGCGCCGTTTACACACCCGTCGAAAAATATCCCGAGGGCCACAACGCCGTGTGGACCGTTCCCTGCGATTGCGCCTTCCCGAGCGCCACGCAAAACGAGCTCAACGGCAAGGACGCCGACGCGCTCCTCAAAAACGGCTGCGTCTGCGTCTCCGAGGGCGCGAACATGCCCTCGACGCCCGAGGCGGTCGAAAAATTCCTCGCCGCGAAAATCGGCTACGGCCCCGGCAAGGCGGCCAACGCCGGCGGCGTGTCCACGAGCCAGCTCGAAATGGCGCAAAACGCCTCGATGCAGCAGTGGCGTTTCGAGGAAGTCGACCTCAAGCTCCAGGGCATCATGCGCGGCATCTACAAAACCGCCGCCGAAACCGCCAAGGAATTCGGCGAGCCGCACAACCTCGTGCTCGGCGCGAACATCGCCGGCTTCCGCAAGGTCGCCGACTCGATGATCGAACAGGGCGTCGTCTGACAACACAGGCACAGAAATGTCCTAGCCATAACCATGAAGCCCCGGCGCCAAAAATGCCGGGGCTTTTTGGCGGGCGAACCGGCCAGTCTTACGCTCCCCGAAAGACTTTCGGACACGCGTGCGACTTTTGATTGGACACGCCTCGACCGCCTGCTTCCTAATGGGCAGACTATTTTCCTCAAACTTCCAAAAAAACAAACACCATGAGCCTCAAAATCAAATCAGCCAAGGAATGCGCCTTCGACCAAATCTCGCTCGGCGAGATCATGCTCCGCCTCGATCCCGGCGAGGGCCGCATCCGCACCACGCGCTCCTTCAAAGTCTGGGAGGGCGGCGGCGAATACAACACCTCGCGCGGCTTGCGCAAATGCTTCGGCCTGCGCACCGCAGTCGCCACCGCGTTCGTTGACAACGAGGTCGGCCACCTGCTCGAGGACTTCGTCATGCAGGGCGGCGTTTGCACCGACTTCATCAAGTGGAGCGAGGACGACGGCATCGGCCGCACCGTTCGCAACGGCCTCAATTTCACCGAGCGCGGCTTCGGCATTCGCGGCGCCGTCGGCGTTCCCGACCGCGGCAACACCGCCGCCTCCAAGCTCAAGCCGGGCGACTTCGACTGGGACCACATTTTCGGCAAGCTCGGCGTGCGCTGGTTCCACACCGGCGGCATTTTCGCGGCGCTCTCCGAATCCACCGCCGCGCTCACGATCGAGGCCGTGAAGGCCGCCGCCAAACACGGCACCATCGTTTCCTACGACCTCAACTACCGCCCCTCGCTCTGGAAGACCATCGGCGGCCTCAAGAAGGCGCAGGAGGTCAACCGCGAGATCGCCAAATACATCGACGTGATGATCGGCAACGAGGAGGATTTCACCGCCTCGCTCGGCTTCGAGGTCAAGGGCGTTGACCACAACATCAGCAAGATCGAAGTCGACGCGTTCAAGGCGATGATCGAAACCGCCGTGAAGGAATTCCCGAACTTCAAGGCCGCCGGCACCACGCTCCGCGTCGTGAAGACCGCCACCGTCAACGACTGGAGCGCGATCTGCTGGCACGACGGCAAGTTCTACGAAAGCCGCAAATACAACGACCTTGAAATCCTCGACCGCGTCGGCGGCGGCGACGGTTTTGCGAGCGGCCTCTCGTTCGGGTTCCTCGAGCACAACGACCCGCAAAAGGCGGTCGAATACGGCGCGGCCCACGGCGCGCTCGCCTCGACCACGCCCGGCGACACCTCGATGGCCACACGCAAGGAAGTCGAAAAGCAAATCGCCGGCGGCGGCGCGCGCGTCGTCCGCTGAGAACCGGCAAGGACAAACATTTGATTAACGAAGCCCGGATTCACTCCGGGCTTTTTTGGATTTGCGATTTATACAGTCCGGACGGGGCGTCGTTATTCCAGAATCACGCTTGCGCCTTTTGCGCCTGTTTGCGGCAATTCAAGTGAATCTCATGCGTTTTCTTCCGCTCATCGTTTTGTCGTGCTGCCTTTTGTCGATTGGCATCGCCGCGCCCGAAAAATTTGTCCCGACGAAACACGATTCCTTTGTCGGCGACTGGCTGCCGAAGAATCCGGGGGATTATGTCGCCCAAGTCTTCGCAACGGGCGACAACGCATATCAGGCAAACATCCTTCTCGCGTTTGACGACGAAAGCAGCGCGGAACCGGTCGCTGTTTTGCACGGCACGCGCCCCGACGAAAAGTCGCCGGTTTCCCTAAATGGTGGAGATTGGACGGGCGCGCTTCGCCCCGATTGCTGCGGCAGTCCGCAAATGGAAATCGTCAATTCCAAGACGGGGCAAAAAACACGCCTCGCCCAATACATGCGCCCGAATCCGCGGTTGCAAGTGAAGCCGCCGAAAGGCGCAAACGCGCGCATGGTGTTCACCAATCGCATGCGCGACGGCGTGAGGACACTTGATTCCGCAATCCTCGCAAGCGAAACAATCGACGGGAAAAACGTCCGCGCGCACATTGAGTTCCGTCTGCTCAGCGCCCAAAGCGCGGCCGCCGTCACGCTTTGGAAGGACAGGTGGATTGCGCTTTCGGCCAGCTACGGGCGCGCTGGCGCGGCGCCGACATGCGGAGCGCTCGGCGACACGCCGCCAACAATACGCGCCGAGCGCGCCATTCTCGAATGGCAGGCGCTCGACATCGAAAGGCGCGACGGCCGCGCGACCATTTTTTTAAACGGCGTGAAAATCCACGACAACGTGAAGGTCGCGGACGTCGCAAGCCCCGCGCCGCTGAAAATCGAAACCCGCGGCGCGCCAATCGAACTGCGCAATGCCTGGATCGCAACCGAGTGAGGCGTCTCCGTTGCACGATTCGGAGCGATTTACTTTTCCGAACCCGCGGCACGGTTTAAGCAAAACTAGGCGACATCCCCAAACCCGGCTGTTCAAAACCGCACCCTCACACCGGTTTGGATGCGCCAGCGGCTGTTGCTCCCCTGAAGAGGTTGCGCGCGGGGATGGACCAAGTTGCCGGATGAATCCGTCATGGAATAACGATACACTTCCGCCTCGGGATCGTAGTAGCCGTAGGCGATGCCGAGATTGTAGGGGGAATTGTATTGGTAAACGCGGCCCCATTTTTCGTTCAGCAGGTTGGCAAGGTTGGTGATGGTGCAATACACCTCCGCGCGCAAAGTGCGCCAAAAGGGGATTTGTTGCGTAACACTCAGGTTGAGGCGGTGCTGGAATTTGCTGCGCTCGCTGTTGCGGGAAACAATTTTCCCGGCGTAGCGGCGGAGGGCGTCATTGGTGGCGAGATAGGCGAAAAATGCGTCCTCGTCGGGTTTGCTCGCCCAGTAGAGTTTCGGATCATTGCGCCCGGCGGGAACGTAGAAAAGATCGTTTCCGGACTGTCCGTCGCCGTTGGCGTCGTTGCGAAAGGTGAAGCTGTAGGGGCGGCCGCTGTGGCCGTCGTAAGTGAGTGTCATGACGGTATCGAAGCCGCGAACAAGGGCGAACTTGGTCGTCACGCTTGCGATGACGCGGTCCCGTATTTCCGTGGCCGACGCGCCCGATTCATCGCTGTTGGGGTTGATGCCGATGCGGCGGGTAAAGTTGGCCGAGGCGCTGCTGTTTGTGAAGGGACTGACCTCGGTTGCGTGCCCGCGTGTGTAGGCGAGCCTCGCGCTCCAATGGTTGCGCATCGGGCGGCTGAGGCTGAATGTGAGATGCGAGCTGCGGGAGGAATCCTTGTCTTTGTCGGCATTGGTGAGCCAATACACATCATCAAACGCCCCGTGGTTGAGCTGGCTGTCGGTGATGTGCGGAATGCCGGTGACGTTTCCATCCTTGTCGGTCTTGATTTCCCATTCGCCGTAGAGCGGGCGCCCGTCGGGGCCGGCAACGGGTTCCTTCAAATTGAGATTGCGATAGACGAGGCTTTTTTCCGCGCGCGAAAAGAGCCATTCGATCGAGGCGCTCATGCGCTGCCAGGGCAGTTGAAAATCCACGGCGATGTTTCCGCGCAGCAGGCTGGGCATTCGCAGGTCCTTGTCCATCATATCCACGCGCATGCGTTTCGAGCCCGGCTCGCCTTCGGGCTGGGCATCGACATCAACAATCACGCTGCCGGGTTTTTGCGTGGTGCGAAACGCCGTCATGCCATCGTTGATGTAGGAGTTGCCCATCCAGACGCCGGGTATCTGCCCTTGAAAAATGCCGACGCCGCCGCGCACTTGCGCCTTGCGCAGTTTGCGCGGCGACCATGTGAAACTGACGCGCGGGCTAAAGGTGTAAACGCCGTCAATCGTCGAGTTATTGCGCACGCCAAAGGTCTGCTCGACCTGTTTGTTTTCACGCGGGGCTTCGTTCATCTCGGGATAATCGAAACGCAGTCCGGTGGTGATGGTGAGCGAGCGGAAGAAGCGCCAGTTGACCTGCAAAAACGCGGTGTTGATCGCGTAGCCCCAGGCAAAACCCGGCGCGCCGCCATCGGCTGTGTATTGGTAAATGTAGGAGCTGATCTTTCCGCTTTCAAAATCGTTGATGGACGCAAAGGCGTAGTGCCCCCAGGCGTAATCGAGGTATTTGTTGTCGAAATCATTGCGGACGCGCTCGGCTCCAAACTGAAGCGTGTGCCTTCCAAGCAGCCACGTTGCCGAGATTTTGGCCTGCTGCTTTTTTGTCGTCAGAAAGTTCAAGTGGCTCGTGCTGTATGCGCCCAACCACAGCGTCTCGGCGCCGCTGCCGTCGGCGGCGTCAACACTGTTCACCCTGATTTGCGGCAGGCGGGAGTTTGGCTGACGGTCCGAGGAGTATCGCTGGTTCGCAAAACTGATCTCGGTCTGAAAATTCGGATGCCATTGCGAGGTCATTTGCGCGCTCCACGCTTTCAAGTCGCGCGAGTTGACATACCAATGGCTGCTCAGGGACGTGGACGCCGTGCTGGCATAATTCTGATAAACGGGATTGTCGCCATACGACGATGAGTAACGCGCGGACAAGCGATGCCTCGCGTTGATGCGCCAGTCGAGCTTTGCCATGTGGGAATCGCTTTTCTGACTTCGCTCGCCCGGGTCAAAAAGCACGCCGGGCTCGATGCCGTATTTCTCCCTCGCGATGTTGACAATCCTCTCAAGCGCCCCGGGAGCGGGGATGAAACTGGCCTCGCGCGACGGATCAGTGCGTTCCTTGCGCTGCCAGTTCACGAAAAAAAACAGCCGGTTTCTTATAATCGGGCCGGCAAGTGTGAAACCATACGTCTCGTCCGTAAAACGCGTGCGCTGGCCGGTGGCGGGATCCTTTGCTCGAAATTTTTCGTTGGCGTATTTGTAGTAAGCGGAACCGGAAAAGGCGTTCTCACCACTCCTCGTCACGGCGTTTATCGACGCGCCGGTAAATCCGCTGCGCCGCACGTCATACGGCGCAAGATCGACCGAAACGGCCTGGATGGTTTCCATCGAAAACGGATTCCCGAGCGCGGGCAGGCCGTTGTCGCTCAGACCGAAACCGTCGTCGAGACGAATGCCGTCGATTTGAAGCGAGTTAAAAAGATGATGCTGCCCCGCCGCCGCGATGACACTGTTCTCCTCGTCAAGCATCGTGACGCGCGGATCAGCGGTCGCGTAGTCGTTGACGGTTTGGTCGATCGACGGGCGCTCCTCGATATCGCGTTGCGTAAGCGCGGTCGATGTGCCGGGTTGCGGATGCTCGCGGCGCGCCTCGACGACAAACTTTTCAAGGTGCACAATCTCATCCGCCGAAGCGGAAAGCGCCACGTCAAGCTGACGGTCCTCCCCCAGCGAAAGCACGATCTCCGGGATATCCGCGACCTCATGTCCAGACGCGCCCACCCGCAGCGAAAGGCGTTCGCCCGGGCGCAATCCGGTGAACAAATACCGGCCGGCGTGATTGGTGCGCGTCTCAAAAACATCCCCCGTCGCCCCATGGCGCAACACCACGCGCGCGCCGCCAACCGGCGTTTTCAAAACACCGCCAAAAACCGTGCCGCCGAGCGCCGCCGTCGTCTCCATTTGCGCACGAAGCCCGTCCGGACAACACCACGCGATGACGCAGGCACACACAATTTGTCTTAACTTTCGTGGGGAGCAGGGCGAACGCAAACACATGGGGACGCGGGGTTGGGGTTGGCGTGGAGTTCGACTCCAGTCAAACCGCGCCCCGTGATTTTTCAACCTCAAACATCGCGCGAACACCGGCCCCGCGATGGCTCCGTGTTTCGAAAACCCCGCCTATGCCTTCTTCACGAAACACGCTTTCAGCGCCATCGCAACGCCGTCGATGCGGCAATCAATCTCGTGGTCGCCATCAACCAGGCGGATGCCTTTCGCCTTCGCGCCCTGTTTCAAAACTCCCGACGAGCCGCGCAATTTCAAATCCTTGATGAGCACAACCGTGTCGCCGTCCGCGAGCACGTTGCCGTTGGCATCCCTCACAACACGCGCGCCACTCTCCTCGGCGGCGGCCTCCTTGGGCCATTCGTGTCCGCAAGTGGAGCATTCCCAGTGGGCGGGATGCTCGAGAATGTCTTCAAGTGTGCAGGCGGGACAGGCGTCGGGTTTGGTCATGATTAAAAAAAGTGTGCGCGGACGAGATGCCGCACCGCCCCGGGATTGTCCAATCGAAACAATGCCCGTTGGTGGAAAACGCGCCATTTCACACGCATTTGTTTTCCCCTTCGCGTCACGGAAAACCGTTCTCCCGTCATGGCAGCACGATCACCTCGGTGTCGATTTCGACGAGTTCAACGAGTGCGAGCGCATCCCAGTTTGCGAGGCGAAAACAACCGTGCGATTCCGTGCGCCCCACTTTTTCCGGTTCCGGCGTGCCGTGGATGCCGTAGCCGGATTTGTCGAGGCCGATCCAGACGAGGCCTACTGGATTGTTCGGGCCGGGAGGGATGATGAGTTTGCGCCCGAGCTCGCGAGCCTCCTCGGATTCGGTGAAAATCTCGGGATCGAATGTGTAGTTGGGGTTGGGCGCGATGGTTTTGACACGCAGCGTGCCGACGGGGCGCTTTTCGATTTTGCGCGCGATGCTCACGGGGAAATGCGCAAGGAGCCGCCCGTCGTCAGCGCGCGCCTGAAGTGTGTGCTCGCCAAGGCTGATAATGATGCGCGCCGCCTTTTCACCGGCGCGAATCGTGGCGGCGCGCGTCTCTGGGCCGGCGTCGGGAATGGCGATGATCGTGCCGGGCTCGATTTTTTCCCAAATCATGCCGGGATTGAGCTGGCGGAGAAGCGCGGGATGCGCGCGGGATTGCTCGGCCGCCATTTCGAGCGCGGTGGCGTAGGCGAGCGAGGGCTGTTGCGATTTGCCGAGCCAGGTTGGCGGCACGGGATGGAGCGAGGCGAGGTCGGCGGCGGTGACAATGCGAGTGGTGATCGGAGGCGCGGCGAGCGCGAGCGCGGCGCGGGTTTCCCCGTTGAGCCTGCCCGTGGCGTCGAGTGATTGCTCCTCCTGAAACGCGATCAACGCGGCGCGGGTTTGCGCGCCAAACTTGCCATCGATGGGCCCGCTGGAAATGTTGCGGCGCGCGAGCGCGACTTGCGCCTCAAGGATGTCGGCGGGCGGGCGGGGAAATTGCCCGGAATCGGCGGCGCTTGAAATTACCAGTCCCGGAAAGACTCCCAATTTCAAAATCCAAACCCCAAGGAAACCGCGCACCGCGCCGCGCTTTTTAATTTTTGGAAATTTGCTCATTTGAACTCTCAGGACTTGGAATTTACAGAGTCGTTCCACGATGCGCCCGGAGGCTGAAGGATTTTGACCGGCCAATTGCCACGCCCAACCCGGCAATGCCTGCTCTTGCTTTGTTCATCCGCGCATAAAAATGCACGCGACCCGCGCCTTCGCGAATAAAAAAACGCAATGCGCAGAAAATGCGAATGCGCGGCGTGATTTTTGTGATTTGCCGGTGTTATTTTTTAAAAAACTCGTGGACTCGCGCGCCAAATCCCGCAACCTGACAGGTTCCAATTATGAAAACACCCATTCGTGTCGCTGTTACCGGCGCTGCCGGACAAATCGGTTATTCGCTCCTCTTCCGCATCGCCTCTGGCGCGATGTTCGGCCCGGAGCAACCCGTCATCCTCCATCTCATTGAGATCGAGCCCGCGCTTCCCGCGCTCAACGGCGTGGTGATGGAACTGCAAGACTGCGCGTTCCCTCTCCTCAAGGGCATCGTCGCAACCGCCGACCTCAACGCCGGCTTCAAGGACGTCAACTGGGCGCTGCTCGTCGGCTCCGTTCCCCGCAAGCAAGGCATGGAGCGCAAGGACCTGCTCAGCATCAACGGCAAGATTTTCACCGGCCAGGGCAAGGCGATCGCCGCCAACGCCGCCAAGGACGTGCGCATCTTCGTCGTCGGCAACCCCTGCAACACAAACTGCCTCATCGCCATGAACAACGCGAAGTCGATCCCCTCCGACCGCTGGTTCGCGATGACCATGCTCGACCAAAACCGCGCCGTCACGCAGCTCGCGATGAAGGCCGGCGTCGACACGACCGAGGTCAAGAACCTCGCCATCTGGGGCAACCACAGCTCGACGATGTATCCCGACTACTTTAACGCCAAGATCGGCGGCAAACCCGCCACCGAGGTCATCAAGCACGAGATTTGGTTCAAGGACACCTTCATCCCGACCGTGCAGCAACGCGGCGCCGCCATCATCAAGGCCCGCGGCCTCAGCTCCGCCGCCTCGGCCGCCAACGCGGTCGTGGACACCGTGCGCAACCTCGTCAACCCGACGCCCGCCGGCACCTGCTTCAGCGTGGGCGTCTGCTCCGACGGCAGCTACGGCATCGAGAAGGGCCTCATCTACTCGTTCCCGATCGTCAGCGACGGCAAGAACTGGAAGATTGTGCAAGGCGTGGAAATCAACGAGTTCTCGCGCGAGAAAATGACCGCCACCGAGAACGAGCTCAAGGAAGAGAAGGCGATGGTCGCCGAGTTGCTCTAAGAGGAACAACCGCGCAACAAGCAAAACCCTTCCGCACTTTCAACGGCGTCCGCAAAAACGGACGCCGTTTTTTTGCGCATGGTGGTTTTCAAGCGCAAAACCATGACGCATGGAAAATTCGCTGTTTCCCGGAATAACAGAGAACCCCTTCAAAATTCCCACTCTCAGTTTTCATCAGCCGTCGCAATCAGTCCGAGCCCAAACGGGCATTATACGATTCCATGATTCCACTTTCCCCGGGAAAGCTGATGAACATGGCGCCTGCCAGGGCCTGAGTGACGGCATTCTCATCGGCCTGCATGTTTGCTGTCGTTGCGGAACCGTTGTATATAATTCCTTCAATCGATTGGGCTGTCGCGGGATTCAAGGAGGTGAGAATCGAAATATCATGGCCGGCCTCAACGAGTTTTTTGCCGTCACTAATAATCATATAAACATAACGCTCCGGACGCATTTCAAGCCGAGGAACCTCCTCCACATCGTAAGACCTGAAATAACTGTTTGAACCAAGATTTGAAAATCCGATGCTGCCCTCCATTTTGAAACGTGCATACACCCATGCATTTTCATAATCCTTATAGAGCACGCGTCTCACACCATGCCTGAGGATTACATAATAATCGGGGGCCGACGCCCCTGACGCATCATGATACAAAAGCCCAAGCGCATTGAGCTTTTGCGTAATGAGTTTCGCCTGTTTTATGAATGAGGTTTGGCCTGCACCCTCCTGATTCTCGACGGACACAATGACGAAAGTTTTTCCCGCAAGATCGCCGGGCATCGAATGAATGCGCCCGACTTTTGTTTTTATATTATTTGGATCCACGTCCACAGCCTGTTTCCGATCGGCATTCTGCTTTTGTTTGGTTTGGCCGACAGTTCCACAGCCAGCCAAGATCATTGGTAACAAAAGAAAGAAAAAACAGATAGGGAGGGGGTTATTCGAACGCATGGATTTTTTTCAGGGGCAAACGGGGGATTTTGAAGGGGGGCAGGGTCGATGTTTGTTGATTTTCGTTGGCGGCATGAGTTTTGACGGGGTAATTCAATGAATTATTCGTATTTATTTGCAGTCCCAGCATGCAAGCGAGCGCGTTGATTGCAACGCCACTTTCACGAGCTTCAATGATACCATTTATGAGTTCGTTTTGATCCTTAATAGGTAGGCGCGCGCCAAGAATTATGAAAGGCAAACACGGCGGCCTCGGCGAGGCCGCCCTACCCTTGGCGCCCACCAAAAGAATAAATCGCGTTCGCAAATGGGGGCACTCCCCGGATATCGAATCCCCGACCGCTCACACGAGTTTTCCGCCGCAGATGACTTGGGCGACGGGATTGCCGCCCAGTTCGTAGGCGAGCAGGCGTTCGTCCTTGTGGTGCAGCAAAACCAAATCCGCGCGTTTGCCCGGCTCGATTGTGCCGCGATCCGCAAGGCCGAGCACAAGCGCAGGATTCACCGTCGCGGCCACAATCGCCTCCTCGATGTCGAGCCCGCAAAAACGCACCGCCGTCGCGATGGCAAGCGGCATCGAGCACGAGGGCGACGTGCCGGGATTGCAATTCGTGGCGATGGCAACCGCGCCCCCGTTTTCCGCCAGAAATCCTCCGCGCGCGAAACGCTGGTTGAGATGCAATCCGGTCAGCGGAGTGAGCACGGCGACAACGGGCGACTCGGCAAGCTCGCGAAGCTGCTCCTTCGGCGTTCCCTCGAGATGCGCCACGCAGCCCGCATGCAACCGCACCGCCTCCGGCACCATGCCGGTCGGCGTGAACTGGTCGGCGCTCGCGCGAATCGGCAAGTGCTTGCGCGCCTTTTCGAGCAGGCGCACGCACGTCTCAACCGTCCACGCGCCCTGGTCGCAAAACGCCTCGATCGCGATCCCCGGAAACTCGCGCAACACCTCCGGCAAAATATCGCGCACGACCATTTTCGCATAGTCGTCGAGACTGCTGCCCTCGCAACCGTGCCCGAGCAACGCCGTCGGCACGACCGTGCCCGGCCAGTCACCCGCCGCGCGCTGGATCGCGCGAAGCATTTTTAGCTCGGCCTCGAGCGTGAGGCCGTAGCCGCTTTTGATCTCGAGCGTCGTCGTGCCGTTGCGCAAAAATTCGTCGAGCCGCCCGCGCAGGTTTGCGGCCAGCTGGTTGCGCGTGGTCTCGCGCACGGCGCGCACCGTGGCAAGCATCCCGCCGCCCTTCTTGAGCAGATCGGAATACGTTTCGCCGTTGAGCAGCGCCCGCCACTCATCGAGCCGCGAGCCCGCCCAGCACGCATGCGTGTGACAGTCGACAAAACCCGGCATGAGCACGCGCCCCGCCGCGTCAATCACCTGCGCGTCAGCGGGCGCCGTGTCGATTTTTTCGGCGACCGCGGCAATTTTCCCATCGTCGCCGACCAGCACCTCGCCCTGCGGAATCACTCCCAGCGCGCGCAACTCCGCGCCGCGGCGGGCGACGGGTGATCCGGACAGGGTGAGAATGCGGGCATTGCGAATAATGAGGGCTGGCATGATGCACCTAGTAGAGATGCATCTCCGGATCGCTTCAAGAATTGTGTGACGGACGGGGCGGCACCGGGTGTAATTGCGAATGGTAGCAAAACGCAAAGATGCAATCCTTTGGAGTGCGGTGGCAAAGCGAAGCGGCGACACCGCTTTGAGCGATTTGCGCCCGGTGAAAATCTTACGCTGTTCAAAGCGGTGTCGCCGGTCGCTTGCGCTCCCTTTGCCACCGCACTCCAAAATAACTCCGCTTCGTCGCGTATTCCATCAAACTGCTACCAATTGCAATTACACCCGGCGGCGTCCGGAGTAAATTATGCAAAGCCTCAATTGACCCCGGCGCAAAACTTGCCCATGCGTGATGGTTTTCCTCGCACAATCCACACTCATGAAAACACCCGCATTGTCCATCCCTGCCAAACTCACCGCGCTGGTTTCGGCGCTTGCCCTCGCATTCGGCCTCGCCGGTTGCGGTGGCGGCGGCGACTCCCAAAACACTTTCCGCATCGGCCTCGAGGCCAGTTATCCCCCGATGGAATTCAAGGACGCCAGCGGCAAAACCGTCGGCTTCGACATCGACATGGCGCGCGAGATCGCGAAGCGCCTCGGCAAGGATCTCAAGATTGTCGAGATCGAGTTCGACGGCATTTGGGAGGGGCTCAACACCGAGCGTTACGACGCCGCCATCTCGGCGTGCTCCATCACGCAGGCGCGCATGAAAAACTACCTCTTCACGAAGCCCTACATCGCCAACAAGCAGGTGATCGTCGCGAAGAAGGCCATCGCCGGCAAAATCACGAGCCTCGACGCCCTCGCCGGCATGAAGGTCGGCGTGCAAAAAGGCACCACGGCCGATTCCGCCTGCCGAAAGTTTCTCGACGAAAACAAAAACAAGCAATTCACGCTCGAATCGTATCCCGGCGCCACGCAGGCGCTCGACAATCTTGAGCTCGACCGCCTGCAGGTCGTCGTCGTCGATCTCGTCGTGGGCAGCTACTATGTGAACGACGCCAAGCGCGGCTTCGCCTACGCGCCCGCCTCGTTTGCCTACGAGCCCATCGGCGCGGCCTTCAAGAAAACCAACACCGAGCTGCACGCCAAGGTGGACAAGATCCTCGCCGAAATGCGCGCCGACGGCACGCTCCAGGCCATTTCCAAAAAATGGTTCAACGAGGACATCGTCTCGAACGTGAAGCAGGAATATCCAGAGTGAGGTGATTTTCGATTTTCGATTCTCGATTTTCGATTGCGCGCTTCCGCGCGTGCCCGAAATCGAAAACGGAGCGGTAGCTCCCAATCGAAAATCGAGAATCGAAAATCGAAAATTTCAACATGACTGACATTTTTAACGAAATCTGGCCGATGATGCCGCAACTGGCACGCGGCGCCGTTTACACCTTGCTCATTGCCTTTGTGGGTTTGATCGGCGGGCTCGTGCTGGGCTTTTTCATCGCGCTGGGCAAAATCAGCAAGAACCCGGTTCTGCGCGCCGTGTGCGGTTTCTACACCTGGTTCATTCGCGGCACGCCGTTGCTCATGCAACTGTGCTTTATTTATTTCGTGCTGCCGAAGCTGATTTTTCACCTGCGTTATCTCGACGCGTTGCAGGCGGCGCTGATCGCGTTCAGCCTCAACTCCGCCGCGTATCTCGCCGAGATGTATCGCTCGGCGATCCAGTCGATCGACAAGGGCCAGTATGAGGCCGCGCACGCGCTCGGGCTCACTTACTGGCAGACGATGGGGCGCGTCATCATCCCGCAATCCATCCGCCGGCTCGTGCCGCAGGTGGGCAACGAAATCATCATGTTGCTCAAGGACACCTCCGTCGTGGCGTTCATCGGCCTGACCGACCTCATGAAAATCACCTCGCAGATTCAAAGCTCCGGCGGCAAGAGCCTCGTGTATCTGCCCTCGGCGCTCATCTACCTGATAATGACGACGCTCTTCACCTACATCTTTTCCAAGATCGAGGAGCGCCACGCGAAATACGAATGAGCCGCTTTTTTCGCTGCATTTCTGAACCACGGATTTCACGGATTATCACGGATAAATACAAAAGTGCCGGAGTCCGGATCCGTGCAAATCCGTGAAATCCGTGGTTAATAAAAACTCCCAAAAATCTTTTTCACCGCCGTGTCCGAAAAAATAATTGAAATCAAAAACGTCCGCAAAAACTTCGGGAAACTCGAAGTGCTCAAGGGCATCAACCTGCACGTCGACAAGGACGAGGTCGTGTGCATCATCGGGCCGAGCGGCTCCGGCAAAAGCACGCTCCTGCGCTGCCTGAATTATCTCGAGCGCATCACCTCCGGCGAGATCACCATCCACGGCGAGCTTTTCGACAAGCGCGAGAACGACCGCGACGTCCACAAGCTCACTGCGGCCGAGGTCTCCGCGCACTGCGCCTCGCTCGGCATGGTTTTTCAGCGCTTCAACCTCTTCCCGCACATGACCGTGCTCGGAAACCTGATCGAGGCGCCCATCCGCGTGAAACACATGGACCGGGCCGCCGCGATCGCCCTCGCCGAAAACCTGCTCGTCAAGGTCGGCCTCGCCGACAAGCGCGACGAGTATCCCTCGCGCCTTTCCGGCGGCCAGCAGCAGCGCGTCGCCATCGCGCGCGCGCTCGCCATGCAGCCGCAAATCATGCTTTTCGACGAGCCCACATCGGCGCTCGATCCCGAGCTCGTCGGCGAGGTGCTCAATGTGATGAAGGACCTCGCCACCGAGGGCATGACGATGGTCGTGGTGACGCACGAGATGAGTTTCGCACGCGACGTGGCGACGAGGGTTGTCTTCATGGACAAGGGCGAAGTCGTGGAGCAAGGCCCGCCGCAGGAAATCTTCACCGCCCCGAAAAACGAACGCACGCGCATGTTCTTGAAAAAAGTGCTGGCCTCGTAGGGGCGCACCTTGCGTGCGCCCTTGTGTGCGAACGACTGTTTGCGCGGGCAGCCAAAAAGCGGGATGACGCGAGGGCGCGCGCAAGGCGCGCCCCCACAAAAAAACGGACGCCTTTTCGGGCGTCCGTTTTTTTGTGATTCAACGTTTCCTCAATTCTTAGAACAGCGAATAGCTGAAGGTCATCTGCACGCGGACGTTTTCGCCCGAGGAGCCGCTCTTCACCTTGTTCTTGCCGTAGAGGGCCTCGATGCCGACGTCGAAGCGGGGCATCACCGTCCACACGAAATTCACCGAGGCGTATTGCACGCGGTGGTAGGCGTCGTCGGCCTGGGTGGAGATGTTCTTGATGCTGGACACGCTGTAGGAAGCCGTGGAGCGATACTTCGGCGACCAGCGATGCGTGTAGCCGGCAACAAAGCCCCAATAGGTGAGCGCCTTGAGTTCGCCCTTGCTGTTGAACGCCATGTCACCGTCGCGGAAAAAGTC
This sequence comes from Ereboglobus sp. PH5-10, assembly GCF_029504735.1. GTDB lineage: Bacteria > Verrucomicrobiota > Verrucomicrobiia > Opitutales > Opitutaceae > Ereboglobus. Next base: position 244,185 of record NZ_JAQFIP010000003.1, read on the forward strand.
ATTGATGTGGCTGAAGATGCCTTCGCCGTAGGTGCCTTCGAGCTGGATGCTGTCGTTTTCGCCAAACTTAGGGCAGAGGCTCAGGCTCAAACCCCAGCCGAGAACGTCGTCGTCAACAGGACCGTCAACAGCGAGTTTGCGCACGATGCCGCCGAGTTGGGCGCTGCCGCATTTTTCGCTTTCCCAGCGGATGTTGGCCGAGAAGTCGGGAAGGCGGTCCCTAACGCTGCCGTCGTTGCCCGTGGCGCTGTAGAGCGAGGCGTCGGGATTGGAAAGCGCGAAGGCGGTGTTGAAGCCGTTGCCAAAAACAGGCGTGTCGTAGCGCAGCATGGAAGGGCGCGAGAAGACCTTGGCGCTGGCGCCGCTGTAGTCGAGCGTCGCGGGCCAGGAGTCGACATTCTCAAAAGGCGAGACGGTTTTGCCCATGGTGAGCTTGCCGAAGCGGCCCTTCATGCGCGCGTAGAGGTGATTGATGCGGTAGCCCAAGTCGCGGCCATTGCTGGTGTCGTAAAAGTCGTTGTTATAGAAAACGGTGATCTCGTTGTCACCGGCCACGGTGATGGCGTCGAAGGTGATGTTCGAGCCGCGTCCGGTGACGTAGGTGTGATTCGAGCTGTCGTAGCCGCCGACTTCGGAGCCTGCGGGCGCATTTTTGACCGGCACGAGCGCGACGGCAAAGCGGCTGTTGAGGCCGGGGTTGCGGCTGTCGGCGATGACGTCGAGACGCGGGCTGAGGTTGAGGCGGACCTTGGCGTTGGTGCCGGGCACGAAAATGTAACCGTCGCCGATGTCGTGAAGGCCGATGACCACAGGCTCGGCCGGCGCGACGGCAACCGGGGTCGGGCGCGTGTTGCCGCCCTGCTGCTGCTCGAGACGCGAAATTTGCGCGTTCTGTTTGATAACCATTTCTTGCAGGCCCTTGACGGAGGCGCGCAACTGCTCGACCTCGGATGACGAGGTTTGGGCTGTCGAGGGAAGAGCAGCGGTTATTAAGAGCGCAAGACTTGCGCTGATGTTACGTAGCGAGGTTTTGTTCATGGTGTTTTCGATGGACAGAAATTTCGATGCTCTGCGATTTCATCGGCCGTGGTCGATATTATTTTCCAAACCAACGATATTGTTTCTTGCCTCCCCCTTGCCCCGCCCCTCATTTCTAGACGCTTCTTTCCCAGCAACTACCGCCCACTAATCTCTTATGGACCAAAGCGTCACGCCCGATACCCAGCCGCCGCAAACAGGTTTGCTCAAGCGCGGACTGAAAAACCGTCACATCCAACTTATCGCCCTCGGCGGCTGCATCGGCACGGGGCTGTTTCTCGGCTCGGCGGGCGTCATCCAGCTCGCGGGCCCGGCCATGATTCTCGGCTACTTGATCGGCGGCATCATCGAATTTTTTATCATGCGCCAGCTCGGCGAGATGGTCGTCGAGGAGCCGGTGGCGGGATCGTTCGCGCACTTCGCGTATAAATACTGGAGCAAGTTTGCCGGCTTCATGTCGGGCTGGAACTACTGGGTGCTCTACGTGCTCGTGGGCATGGCCGAACTCACGGCAGTGGCGAAATACATACACTGGTGGATGCCCGACATGCCGCAATGGATTCCGGTGCTGGTGTTCTTCATACTCATCAACGCAATCAATCTCGCCAACGTGAAGATATTTGGCGAGGCGGAGTTCTGGTTCGCGATCATCAAGGTGCTCGCGGTGGTCGGCCTGATCGTGTTCGGCGCGTATCTGCTGATCGGCGGCGGCGCGGGTCCGGAGGCAGGCGTGGCAAATCTTTGGAAGCACGGCGGATTTTTCGCGCCCGCCGAAAGCGGTTTCGCGATGTTCCAGAACTTCTCAATAGCGCTCGTGCTGATCATGTTCTCCTTCGGCGGACTTGAGCTTGTGGGCGTGAGCGCGGCCGAGACGGCCAATCCGAAAAAAACCATCCCGAAGGCGGTCAACCAGGTGTTTTTCCGCATCCTCATTTTCTACGTGGGCGCGCTCACCGTCATGATCATGCTCCAGCCCTGGCCGGAAATGGTGAAGGCGATCAACGCGGTCAGCAACTCCGACCTCGGCGACAGATACGGCGCGAGTCCGTTCGTGCTCATCCTGAAACAAATGCACGTGCCGAGCGCGGCGGGCATTCTCAACTTCATCATCCTCACCGCAGCGCTCTCGGTTTATAACAGCGGCGTGTATTGCAACAGCCGCATGCTTTACAGCATGGCGGACAAGGGCAACGCGCCGGCGCTCTTCAAGAAAACCGACCGCCGCGGCGTGCCCGTCAACGCGCTCATCGCCTCGGCGTGCGGCACCGGCATCGGCGTGCTCATCAACTACACGATGCCCGGCAAGGCGCTCGGCCTGCTCTTCGCACTCGTGGTCGCGGCGCTTGTGCTGAACTGGGCGCTGATCAGCTTCACGCACCTGATGTTCCGCCGCGCCAAGAATCGCGAAGGCTACACGACGAGTTTCAAATCATGGGGTTTCCCGGTCACAAACTGGATTTGCATCGGGTTCGTGGCGTTCATCCTGTTTGTCATGGCCGCGTGGGCGGGCATGGAAACCTCCGTCATCATCATGCCGATATGGATCGGTGTCCTGGCGTTGCTTTACTGGATACTGCATCGCAAGCCCAAACAGGGCGCGCAGTAACCGGAAAACGGACGAGTCCTTCGCCTCGACGGGCGGCTGAAAAAGCCGCCCTCCCCTTCGCGCAAACGCGCTTTTACTGCTGCGGCTGTTGCTGCTGTTGCGGCGGCGGTTGTTGTTGCTGCTGCGGCGGTTGTTGTTGCTGCTGCGGCGGTGTGCCGACCTTGGTCCGTTTGACTTCGTAAGCGCTCGGCTGGGACACTTGCTGCGCTTCATCATCCGGGTTCGCGGACGAATCCTGCGCGGCATCCGCGGGGGGCGGCGGTGTCGGCAGTTGCAATTTCAGTTCGTTGAAACGCTCGCGCTCCGCGTCGTCCTTCGATGTTTTTAGAGCAAATTCGACCAAGGCTCGCGCAGCCGTGTTGTTTTTCATGCGCAGCAGGATTCGGGCTGACTGATAAAGCAGCGCCCGGTCATTCCTGAACAACACCAGGCCTTCAGACAGGACTACAAAATTTTCATTGGACGGCGTCGCCGAGCTCGCGATCCATGCGTCGGCAATCGTCCGGTAGGTTTGCGGCAGGGCCGGCCTCAACTTGCGCGCGGCAAAAAGCACTTCGAGAATCGGCGTGAGTTGCGTGGGCGTTATGTGCACGCCGTCGGAGGCCTCCGGGTGCGCCTTGGCGTCGTCCAGCAAAATGCGTGCGTATGCGGGATAGGCGGCGGCGCGTTTCGCCTTTCCCACGACGGCTTTCGAGAGCATGCGGCGGGCGAGCTCGGTCTGGCCCGCCGCATGGGCGGCGAGACCGTAGGAGGCGAGAAATTCCGGATCGCGCGCCCCGCGCCCGTAAGCGCCGCGCAGCGTGGGAATCGAGGGGGAGGCATTGTTGGCGAGCACGAGCGCGTCGGCCTTCATGCGCGCGCTGTCCCCTTCCGGCGCGAGCGTGAATTCGCGCGCCGGCGCGTCGATGCGCTCGCCCTTCCCCTTGACGACGAAATCCGTGTATTGGTAGGCCGTGAGGCCGATGTAGCCGCGCAGTTCGACGAGGAATCTTTTGTAGGTCACGCCAAAGCACTCCTTGAACAGCTCCTCGGTCATGGGTTCCTTCACCGAGCGCGCCACAAGGGTTTCGAGCGCGGTCTTGTAGTTTTTGTTGGGAATCCCGTAAAGGCACCTGTGCACGAAGGCGTAGCATTGCTTGGCCCAGACGTTGTTGCCGATCGGATTGCGCGCGAGCGGCGAATCACGCGTGACGCCAAAGAAATCCTTGAACCCGAGAAGCGCGCGGCGATCCAGTGCGACATTAAAATCCTCGTCCGGTATGGTCTCCATGCCGGGAATGCCGACATCCTCCTCGTCGCTGACTTCCATATCCTCGCCGTCGCCGGCAACGGGGGCGACAACCGCCATGTTGTTCTTGCCCTGGCCTCGGCGCACGGACCTGAGCTCCCCGATTCGGATGTATTTTGGATACACTTCCATTTTTTGGATAATTTGCAGGACGCCCTCCTCATACCACGCGGGCGGCGGCGTCTCCGTCTGGCTGAGCAAATAATGCACATACTCGCGATAAAGGAGGCTGTAATAATCGACATCGAATGTCGCGCCCAGGGACGAGGCGTCGATATCGTAAGTGGTGTCGTTGAGCGTCACGCTCGAGGTGCTCATATCGATCACAATAAAAGCCTGCTCGGGCCCAATAAGCGTGGTGCTCGCACGCGCGCTGTCCTTCGAGTAATCGGCCTGGTCCGACCGTGGAATGAAATCGTCGAACCCCGAGCGCCCGCACAAAACCAGCGTGGTGGGTTTGCGAACGGTGACATTGATCGGCCACGCGGCGTCGAGCGCGACGCGAAACATCTCGAAGTCCTGGATCAGTTTCCGCGAGGCGCGCTCGCTGGCGCTGGAGTAAATCTCAAAACCCGGGATGCTGGCGGTCAGCCAGTTTTCCGGACGCGGCAGCTCGGTTGCGGCCGTGACCACAAGCGTGTCGAGCTGCACGACGGGTTCCTGATCTCGCGCGGCAGTGCCCGAAGCGGCGACAGTGCCGGAAACGACCTGCGCAAAACTCAAGGTTGCGAAAACAGGAATCAACGAAAGGACGCAGGTGACAAGGAAACGACGGGACGCGAATTGCATAAAAAGGAGGTTGAGCGGATAAGACGGGACTTGTGGACGCAAGTTTCGCGGCAGTCACGCCGTAAATAATTTTACCCGGACAAACACCGAATCAATGGGGAAACCGGCGCTGTCCGATCCGCAAAATCAAAAAACGAAGCCCAAATAAACGCCGGGCCTCCCGCCCGCCCCATTAAAAAATTAAACCGGGGTGGCACGAACGCCACCCCGGATTAACAGGACGCGGCATGCGCCGGCACCAAGGCCGCGGACTTATGCGACGATCGCCGATTCCTGCGCCAGGAACGCTTCTTCTTGTTTCGTGAGGAAGTCCAGGACCGCCTCAATCAAAAGGCTTTCGCGAATCACCTCGATCTGGCCGTTTTTGTTATAAGCGGCGCGAAGCTTGGCGGGGCTCATGCCAACCGAGCCCGCCACATTTCGGAGGTGCTCCTCCAAACGCGTCTCGCTGACCGTGATGCCGTGGCGGTCCGCCACCTCGTGCGCGATGATGTGCAGGAGCGCGTTGTGCTCGGCCTCGTCCCACAACTTTGAGCCCGGCTGCACAATGTCGCGCTGCATGGAATCGAGCTCCTTGCGAATGATCGGCTCCGGCACATTGCATTCCGTGTTGGCAACCAGCCATTCCCTCGCCTCCGTGCGCCGCGTGTGCTTGCTGTCCGTCACGGGCTCAAAGCTCCCGCAATCGGGCAGCGACACCTCGGGGCGCAAAAGCAATTCAATCGTGCAAACGAATTTTTCCCCGGGCTCGAGCGAGGCCTGGAGAATCAAAAGCGGACCGACCGTGCGGATTCCCTTTTCAACGAGAACCGAGCGGATCAACCGCGACGCGCACCGCCGAATGGTCTCCGCCCGTATCTCGCGGCTGAAGCAATTGGCGGTGATGATCGCGGGCACCTCGCCCTGCGAAAAACCGGGAACCGGGATGTCACGATAAAGCGCGCAGGCTTCCGCGTAGTCCGAGGCGGCCGTGCTCCACGCCGCTTCAAGCGTAATGCGGATACAGCCCGGGGTTACTTGCATGAATGATGTATACATTTTGGGATTTTCCTATGGGTTAATATACTGCGAGGGCGGGTTGACCAAGCTGGACAGTCCATATCACTGAAAACATATGAGCTGTAATATAATTTTTTCCGGATGTGGCGTCCAAAAGTGTATAATAAGTATGAAAAAACCCCCGCCCCGGAGGGAGAAACCCCGTCGCGCGCATTTTACCATCCTCCATTATGTTATAAAATTCGAGCGAACCCGAAGGCACTTGCGGCCCCGCGCAATCATAATTTCGCAACAATATTTATTAAATTATATAATCAATTGGCCCGAATTGTTAATATAAAGTCAAACGCCCGCCGCCCAAAACTCCGGCAATGGCGCAACCGTCGCGCAAAAAAACCTCCCGCTTCCTTTCGCCAGTCACCGCCAACCAAACAGACTTAACGGCGTTTTTCATAATTCGCCCGCGGCGGTAAATGAATTTTAACCTTGTTTGTTGACCAAAAAGTCAACAAAGTATGCCGCATGGGACGCACAAGCAATGCCGATCAACGCCTGATGGACGCCGCGCTCTCGCTTATCTGGGAGCGGAGCTACGGTGCCATTACCGTTGATGACATTTGCCGGAAAGCGGAAGTAAAGAAGGGGAGTTTTTATTACTTTTTCGATTCCAAGGCGGACCTGGCCGTCGCGGCGTTGGATCGCTATTGGCGTGAGCAGAAACCATTGTGGGACAGCCAGTTCTCGCCAACTATAGAACCAATGCAACGCATCCGTGCGCATTGTGATGCCGTCTATCGGCAACAAGTCGCGATCAAGGAACGCACGGGGCGCGTGCTGGGGTGCCCGTTTTGCACACTGGGTTCCGAAATTTGCAAACAAGACGAGGCGATTCGCGCCAAGATTTGCGAGATCCTCAGCAACAAGACAAAATATTGGGAATCAGCAATAAACGACGCACAAAAGGAAGGCCTTGCCGCCCCGGGAAATAGCGCCGAAAAGGCTCGTTGCGCAATGGCGTATTTCGAGGGTTTGCTCGCGCAGGCGCGCCTGCACAATAACGCCGAAACACTTGCGTCGCTCGGAGATCGGGTGTGCGAACATATGCTGGCCAGCAGGGACAGCTCACCAGGCAAGCCCAGCTCGCCGAGTGCGCCAACCTCAGTGGAAACGACCGCCCCGCCCGTGGAATCAGAGGAATTCGACCCGACCAAGTATTAATAGACAACTAGTCAACTATTCAAAAACTATGCCGCGGTGAGGATTCAGCCGCAACCACATCTTCATTTTTCGTTATGGACACATCAGAAAACACAATCACAACCGCCCAGCTTCTTGGCGCGCTCAACTGGAGATATGCGACGAAAAAGTTCGACGCATCAAAAAAGATTCCCGCCGAAACGTGGGCCGCGCTGGAGAAGGCGCTCGTGCTTTCGCCGTCGGCGTTCGGCCTGCAGCCGTGGAAGTTTTTCGTGGTGAACGACCCCGCGGTGCGCGCGCGCCTGATCGAGGCCTCCTACGGGCAGACACAGCCGGCGGATGCCTCGCATTTTGTCGTGTTCGCCCTCCGCAAAAACATCGGCGACGAATATCTGGACAACTACCTGAGGCGCGCGGCGCAAGTTCGCGGTGTGCCCGCCGAAACGCTCAAGCCTTTCCGGCAGGCGATTGAGAGCAGCATTGAGCAACAGGCCAAAGCCGGCGTTCTGGATATCTCGCAAGCGCAGCAGTCGTTCATCGCGCTCGGGCAGTTCATGACATCGGCGGCGCTGCTCGGCATCGACACATGCGCGCTCGGGGGCATCGACCGCGAAAAATACGCGGAGCTTCTCGGGCTCGACCGCGAAAGCCACATGCCGCTTGTCGCGTGCGCCGCCGGTTATCGCGCCGCCGATGACAAATACTCGTCAATTCCAAAAGTGCGTTTTGAGGATAGCGAAGTAATCACACATGTGTAAAGTGACTGGAATGCGGCTCTCCGGAGCCGCATGAAAATCACCGCACACACCATTGATTACCGCCATGCCAACGCTTCAGGAACTCGCCAACCCGTCCGTCCTCACGCAGCCCGTTTACGAACCGGGCAAGCCCATCGAAGACGTTGCCCGCGAACTCGGCCTCGATCCCGACGGCATCATCAAAATCGCGTCGAACGAAAATCCCTCGGGGCCGTCGCCGCTCGGCATCGAGGCGGCGCGGCGCGCGCTCGCGCAGGCGCAGCTTTACCCCGATGGCGGATGCGTCGCGCTGCGCGCCAAGCTCGCCGAAAAATGGCGGCTTTCGCCGGAGCAGTTTGCCGTCGGCAACGGCTCCAACGAATTGCTCGAGCTCGTGGGGCGCGTGTTCCTGCGCCCCGGCGACGAGGTGGTGATGGGCGCGCCCGCGTTTGCCGTGTATAAGCTGGTCGCGCTGCTCTTCGGCGCGAAGCCGGTCGAGGTGCCGCTCGTCAACCACACGCACGACCTCGCAGCGATGCTGCGCGCGGTCACGCCGCGGACGCGCATCGTTTATTACGCCAGCCCGAACAACCCGACCGGCACGGTCAACAGCGCCGGGGAAATCCTCGATTTCGCGCGCGCGCTGCCGCCGCATGTCGTGCTTGTGTTCGACGAGGCCTACGCGGAATTTGTCGAGGCCGACGGCGACGCGCCGGACATTCGCCCGCTGATCGCCGAGGGCCGCCACGTGATCGGCTTGCGCACGTTTTCCAAGCTCTACGGACTCGCCGCGCTGCGCGTCGGCTACGGATACGCAAGCGCGGAGTTTGCCGCGCTGCTCAACCGCGTGCGCCAGCCGTTCAACGTGAACGCCATCGCGCAGGCCGCCGCCATCGCCGCGCTCGACGACCACGATTTCACGGGGCGCTGCACCAGGGAAAACAAAAGCGGCCTCGCACAAGTTGAGGAGGGCTGCCGCGCGCTCGGATTGGAGTGCGTGCCGAGCCGCGCGAATTTCATGCTTGTCAAGGTCGGCGACGGCGCGCGCGCGTTTGAGGCATTGCAGCGCCGCGGCGTGATCGTGCGCCCGCTGCGCGGCTATGCGATGCCGGAGTGGATTCGCGTGACGATCGGCACCGCTCCGCAGAATGAGAAGTTTCTGGCAGAGCTGAGGCAAGCCCTCGCATGATTCGCGGCGGAAACCGAAGAGCGCCAAACCGCCCCGCCAAAAGGTTTTACTTTGCGACAGTCCATGCCGGCGAAATACCAAGGGATGACCTGACGATCGCCGGCTTCCCTCCCCTACTCCGGCAGCCACACCTCAAAGATTGAGCCGTGTTCGGGCGGGGCGGCGTTGCGCACCGAGACCACGCCGCCATGCGCCTCGATAATCGCGCGCACCAAGCTCAATCCCAAGCCGAGGCCGGTTTGCGAGCGGCTCTGGTCGCTGCGATAAAGCCGCTCCCAGATTCGCCCCTGCTCGGCCTCGGGCACGCCGGGGCCGTTGTCACTGACCGCGAGCAGCGCGCCGTTTTGGATGCCGCGGCTTTCGGCGCGCGCGCCCAACATCACGCGTCCGCCGTCGGGCGTGTATTTGAGCGCGTTGTCCACCAGGTTCACGATGACCTGCCGCAGGCGTATCGGATCGGCGGATACAAACAGGGGGGCGGCGAACGGCGCGACCTCCAGGGTCTGCGCGCGCGCGTCGGCAACGTCGGCATACAGGTCGCACGCGGCGCGCAAGATCGTCTCCACGTTGCATTGTTCGCGCTTGAGTTTGAGCATGCCGGAGTCGGCCTCGGAAATTTCCATGAGCGCGCGCAACAGGCGCAGCACCTCGTCGGAGCGCTCGATGTTGTCGGCGAGCGCGTCGCGCATGGCCGGCTCGCCGCCGTTGGCAAGCGCGAGCTCGGCGGTGCCGCGCATGCTTGTGAGCGGCGTGCGCAAGTCGTGCGCAACGTTGTCGAGCGCCTCGCGCATGGAGCGGAGCAGCGCGGCGTTTTTGTCGAGCACGGTGTTGAACAGGCGCACGAGCTCGGCGATGTCGTTGTCGCGCCTGGGCTCGGCCACGCGCGCGTCGAGCGCACCGGTGCTGATAATCTGTTGCGCCGTGTCGATGACGCCCTGGAGCGGTTTGACTGCGCGGCGCGCGGCGAACCAGCCGACGGCAAAACCCACCAGCACGACCGCCCCGGCCACAAACGTGAACGTGCGCTGAAGCGGCTTGAGCAGGGTGGCGCGATTGTTCGTGCTGACGCCCACTTGCAGCAGGAAGCCGCCGCGCAGCATTTTTGAAAACACAATCAGGTCCTCCTGCTGGTCCTGCGGCACGCGCCACGAGTAAACTTGCTGCTCCGTCCAGAAACCCCAGCTGTCGGGCACCCGCACGCGCTTGGCCTCCTTGTCGATCCAGTCGTTCGGGACGATCAAAATGGGCGTGGCGCCGTTTGGCATGATCATGCGAACGAACAGCGGACGGTCGAGCAGTGTGTTTGAGCCGCGATACAGCGCGAGTTGCAGGCCGGGCTCGCCCTGCGTGTTGTAAATGTGGGCGTATTCCTCGATGCGGTTCCTGACCGCGTCCTCGTCGCGCTGCGCGAGTTGTTTTCCGAGCAGCCAGTAGAGCAGGACGAACAGCGCCGTGAAGCCGACGGTGAACAGCAGCGCGAACGTCACGCTCAGGCGGATCGCCACCGAGCGGCGTATTCGTTTAATGACTCCCTTTGAAAACATAACCGACGCCCCTCACCGTTTCGATGCGTGTTTTGTCGGGATCAACTTTCATGCGCAACCGGTGCATGAGCACATCGACGACGTTGGTTTGCGGATCGAAGCTGTAATCCCACACATGTTCGAGAATCATTGTTTTTGTGAGCGGCCTGCCCGGATTGCGCATCAGGTATTCGAGCAGTGAAAACTCGCGCGGCTGCAGCTCCACTTTTTGCCCGGAGACTGTCACCTCGCGCGTCACCAGGTCCATGACGACGTCGTTCACCGAAAGCCGCATCGCCTCGGGGGCGCGTGTGGCGCGGCGTATCAACGCCTGCAGGCGCGCCGAGAGTTCCGCAAACGCGAAGGGTTTTGTCAGGTAATCGTCGCCGCCGGCCTGAAGCCCCTTGATGCGATCCTCCACGGTGGCACGCGCGCTCAGGAATAGCACCGGCAAATCAGCGCGGTGGTTGCGCAGGCGCTTGACAAGCGAGAGGCCGTCGAGCCGCGGCAGCATCACATCGACGATGGCGGCGTCGTAAGGCGTGTTCATTGCGAGCGCGAGTCCCGTGTCCCCGTCGGGCGCGTGATCCGCGGCGTAGCCCTCCTGCTTGAGTCCCTTGACCACAAACTGGGCGATTTTTGCATCATCTTCGACAACGAGAATCCTCACGTCACGCATGAGAGCATACTTGGGGGCGTTGCGGAAGAAATATGTGCGGCAAGGCGCATGGGGGCCGGAGGTGTCGCCGGCTATTCCGCGCCGGAACGCGGCGTCGCCGGGAGATTCCGCGCGATGTCGTCGGCAAGGGCGGAGGCGGCTTGGCCGAGGAGCGCGGCGAGGGAGGAAGAATCCTTGCCGTCCCAGTCGGCGGCGGGAGCCGTGAATTTGCGGATGCCCGTGACCGTGTTTCCACCCGGCGCCGTGATTTCATACTCGGCGGTGAAGCGCGCGACGGGTGATGCCCCGGCACCCGAAACCGCGCCTTCGCATTCGATGATGCGGATGCTCACGTCGTAATCGCGTTTCACTCGGCCGGGGCGAAGTTCCACGCCGGACACGGAATTGGTGGCGATGAGGCGCTCGCTCACGATGCGCGTGATTCCGGCATCAAGCGTCTCGGCCCAGCGGGAGAATTCGTGATAAACAATTTCACTGGTTCCGTGGCGGACGGCGATGTTTCTGCGCGCGCGCAGGTAGGCGGGAACCTCAACGGAGCGAAGGGCGAGGAATGGTTTGCCCTTGTTTATCTCGCCGGCACCGGCTTGCGACGCATTGGATGGCATCGTGAGCACGTAGTATCGCGTTGGGTCTGCCTTGGGCTCGGGCACGATGGAGCAACCGGAGGCCAGAAGGATAGAGGCCAGAAGGCCAGAAAGCCAGAGGACGGAGGATAGAAAACGGAGGGATCGGATGGTGGTCATGGAAAGGGAGGAGTTTGCAGTTTACGGTTTACAGTTGGCGCGCTGCCGCGCGGTGAGGAATTTTAAGATGGGATTTTAGGATTCCGGTCTCTGGCTTTCTGGCCTCTGGTCTTCTGGTATTCTGACTTTCACGGTTGTTTTTTTCCGGAGATAATCGCGCTGGGATTTCGTTCGAGATAGTCGAGAAGCTGCTGGAGGGTTTCCGCTGTTTCACTGAACTGGCGGAGGGCGCGCGTGGCGTCCTCGCCGAGTCCGCCCTGCGCCTCGACCAATTGTTTGGCGGCGTCCGCCGCCTCGCCGACCTTGTTGATGGCGGTTTGCGCGTCAACGAGCACGGTGTCGAGGCGCTCGCCGACCGGCCCGACAGCACGATCGAATCTTGAAAGGGTGCGGCGAAACTCGGCGATGGCGGAGCTCATGTCGGTGAACATCCTTCGAACCTCGGCCGACTCGGCGAGCGAGGCGACGGATTTGCCGGCGCGGGTGAGCTCGGTGTTGAGGGAGGCAAGATCGAGCGAGTTGACCTGGCCGCGCAGGTCCTTGATGAGGCCGCGGAGCTCGTGTGTGAATTCGGGAAGGTTCATGCGCTTCACATCGGCGAGCAGGTCGGTGATGTTGGCCTGAAGCGCGGCGATGGCGGAAGTCGTGGCGGGAATGACGACGTAGCCTTTGTCGTCCAGCATGGTCACGGCGGGCGGAGGCTGGTTTGCGAACTCCGAGGGATTTCGGAAATCGAGCTCGACGAAGAGCAGCCCGGTGGCGAGGCCCTGGATGCCGAGCTCGGCGCGGAGTCCGTGCTTGATCATTTGTTGCAGGCTCTTGCGGTCGTTGACGTCGATGAGGGAGCCCTTGCTGTCGACTATGATGTTGCGGCTGAACTCGCAGACGACCGCGACGACGGATGCGTTGGTGGCCCCGTTGTAAACGACATTCATGTCGACCACGCGCCCGACGCGCACGCCGCGGAGCTTCACGGGCGAGCCGAGGTCGAGCCCGTGCGTCGATTCGTCAAAATACACGATGAAGCGTTTCGGGCTGGAGAAAAAATTGATGCCGCCAAAGGACACGATGCCAACGATGGCGATCAGTATGGCGCCTAGGACAAATAAGCCGACCAAGGTCGGGCTGACTCTGGTTCTCATGGGAAAAGTTTAAGTTTGAAGTTCGGGTTCATTGAGAGGGACGGGAATTAGTTTTCATTTCTTCACCTTAAACTCGTCGCGCTGAGGCCGGGCGAGCGCGCCGCGCTGCAGGAAATCGCGCACGCGGGTGTCGGTGCTCGACACGGCGAGTTGCGCGGGCGGCCCCTCGGCGATGGCGCCCCGCGCCTCGCGATCAAGCATCAGGATGCGGTCGGCGATGCCGTAGATGCTGGCGAGCTCGTGCGAAACGATGATGAGCGTGGTGCCGAGGCTGTCGCGGATGGAGAGCAGGAGATTGTCGAGGTTGCGCGAGGTTACGGGGTCGAGTCCGGCGGAGGGCTCGTCGAAGAAAACGATCTTGGGGTCGAGCGCGAGGGCGCGAGCGAGGCCCGCGCGTTTTTTCATGCCGCCGCTGATTTCCGAGGGATAATAGTCCTCGAAGCCGCTGAGGCCGACCTGTGCGAGTTTGTGCGCGACGACAATGTCGCGCTCCTGTTTTGTAAGCGTGGTGTATTCCTCGAGGGGAAGCGCGACGTTTTCGCGAAGCGTGAGCGCGCTCCAGAGCGCGGCGCTCTGGTAGAGGACGCCGAAAGTTTTGAGGTGTTCGCGACGGCGCGCGAGGCTGGCGTTGGTGAAGTCCTCGCCGAAATAAACCACGCGGCCCGCCGTCGGCTGGTGAAGGCCGATCATGTGCTTGAGGAGCGTGCTTTTGCCGCAACCGCTGCCGCCGACGATAAAAAAGATTTCCCCGCGCTTGACGGTGAAGTTGATGTTCTCGATCACAACGCGCCCGTCGTAACCGCAGCGCAGGTTTTCAACACCGATGGCGGTTTGCGCGCCGGACGCGGCAGGGCGGTGCGGTGACGGGGTGTTGGAAGCGGGAGTGTTCATTCTACATTATGCATTCTTTATTAGCGCGCGGCGCGTCACCATCCGAGAATATTGAAGAGCACCGCGTAAACGGCGCAGGCGACGATTATGTAGAGCATGGCGGTGACGACCGCGGAGGTGGCGGCGCTGCCGACGCCGGCGGAATCGCGCCGGGCCTGAAGTCCGCGCAGGCAGCCGGCGAGCCCGATGATGATGCCGTAGGTGGCGGCCTTGATGAGGCCGGTGGTGATGTCGGACATGTCGAGCGCGGACTGCATCTGAATCCAGTAGGCGGAGGGCGAGATTTTGAGAAGCAAGGCGGCGACGGTCATGCCGCCGAGATTGCCGAGCGCGTTGGAATAGAGGGAAAGCAGCGGCATCATAATCGCGAGCGCGACGATGCGCGGGATGACAAGGAAATCGACGGGGCGAATGCCGAATGTGACGAGCGCGTCGATTTCCTCGCCGGTCTTCATGTTGGCGATCTGCGCGGCAAACGCGCCGCCGGTGCGCCCGGACAAAACGATGCCGGTCATCATCGCGCCCATCTCGCGAACCATGGCGAGCGCGACGAGGGTGGCGATGAAGATGTCACCTCCGTATTGGCGGAGCACAACGGCGCCGATGTAGGCGAGGATGACGCCGACGAGAAAGCTGATGAGCCCGACGATGGGCAGCGCCATGGCGCCGCAGCGTTGCATTTCCTGAAGGCAGTCGCGCCAGCGAAATTTCTTCGGATGGCGCGCGAGGTGAAACGCGCTGATCACGCATTCGCCGACAAACTGTGTGAATTGTTTGGCCTGCTTGTAGGCGGAGACGGAGGCGAGACCGGCCGTGGCGAGAATGTTGGGGCGGCGCTGCCTGTCGATCGGACGCACGCGCGCATCGCGCATGGACTTGAGCGGCCGGCGAATGTTTTCGGGAAGCGCGCTTTCGTCGGGCTCCACCTGGTTGTTTTCGCACCAGTCGAACGCCTCGCGCAGGAAGAGGACGAGCGAAGTGTCCCATTCCGTCACCTGTGAAGTGTCGGGGCGAAGCCTGCCGGCCTTTAATGCGAGCGCGGCGAGGCTGGCGGTGTCGAACGATGCCCATTCGGGCGTGCCGCCGGTGATTTGCCACGAGCCGCCGAGCTCAAGTCGAACGCCGTCCTGGTCCGGAACGGCGCGCGCCCGCGCTGCGGTGGATGTTGTCGTGGTGGAAATGCTCATTCGCACAAAATAACTGGTTCATTATTGGGAAAACCTAAACGCAAAAGTGTGCCACGTTTTGCAGGGCGCATCCCAAGATTTTGCAATGTTTCGTAAAATATACGGTTAAATCCCCGCATAAGCGCGCGCAAAGGAAGTCTGGGCGGCGTCACCGCGGCGCGGGCGGAACCGCAGGGACGCGCCTTGCGGGCGCACGCGAGGTGCGCGCCCACGAAACCCAGGCGGGCTTTGGAAAGTTTTAATTGTAATCTTTCGCGGCGGAAAGACCGGTTGTGAATTCCTTCACCGAATAGGTGTTTCCGAAACGGTCTGTCGCGCGGACCTCGACGCGGGCGTTTGGATTTTTCAAGGTGTGCCGGTAAAGGTGCGTGTTTTCGCCGTTTCCGCCGGAGGCATACGACTTGCGCTTGAGCTCGCCCACATGGTAACCGGCGGCATAGGCATCGACCATCCGGGGAAGTTTTTTCAACGGGCCGGCCTCCACACCGTCTTCGTAGGCGATAATTTTCCACGACGGATCGGAGTTCCAGACATCGACGACGATGTCGTCCGCGGTTTGATAATAAGTGAAGTGGCCGCCGGGGCCGCCGAAGCGCGCGTCGCCGCGATACATCCGCATCTGGAAATCGAGGCCGCGCCTGATGGACTTGTAGGCCCAGTTCGCGGCCTTGTTTCCGTTGAAGGTGTAGAAGGCGAAACCGTTTGGCGTGCCGTCAGTGTTGAGCGTGGACCGCCACCACGCGCCGCAGGCGGTGGCGTGGGTGTGCTCGAAGGCGTCGATCGGCTGGGTGATGACGAGATTCTCCTGGGTGTGCATGTGGCCGGCCATGAGCTGCACGTCGGCGTAGCCTTTCAACAGGGAGAGCACGGCCTCGCGGTTTTGCAGGGAGTTGTCGGCGCGCAACGGGGCGTGGTAAGCGAGAACGATGGCTTTGTTTTTCGGCACAAAGCGCAGGTTCTGGCGGAGCCACTCGACCTGCTCGTCGGTGAAGCCGACTTTGTAGTTTTTCCTGTCGCCGTAGAGGATGTTGTCCATGCCGATGATGTGAACGCCGCCGCGATTGAAGGAGTAGTTGAGCGGGCCAAAGACGTTTTCAAAATTCTCGCCGGATTTATAGTCGTCGTTTTTGACGGCCTCGTTGTGATCGTGGTTTCCGATGACGGCGAAGAAGGGTATTTCGGCGAGGCTGGTGATGTCGCGCATGGGTTCGAGAAACTGCAGGTTGTCGTGGACGACATCGCCGAGGAGAATGGCGTAGCAGGGCAGGCGCGAGGCCTCGCCGAATGCGCGAAGGTCGGCGATGGTCTCCTCCTTGTAACGCGCGAGGTTGGCGTCGATGCGCGTCTGGGGGTCGCCAACACAAACGAGCGTAAATTCCCTCTCGGGCGCGGGAAGCCTCGCGAGGTCGAAGTTGTGGCGGTTGCCATTTCCGAGTTTTGTCCAGAACTTGGCCAGGCTGTTCTTGCCGGGCGCGCCGCCGGTTTCAACGACGAAGTTTTCCGGCGTGGAATAATACACCATGCGCGCCTTCGAGTTGCGCTTCATTTGATAAACGCCCCTCGCGTCGGTGGCGACGCACTGGAAACCGTCGCTTACGACAACGCCCGCGACGGGCGCGCCGGTTTCGTCGAGAATGCTTCCGTAGAGGTCGATGCCGGCGTCCGGTTTGATGTCGGGGTGAGTGCCTTTTGCAAAAGCGATGCCGGAGACGGCAAGGAAAAGAAACGCGGCGATGGCGCGCGCGATGCGGTGCATGGTGGTGATGGATGTCGGGTGATGGGTGGTCATAATTGAGAAAGGAGCCGGTGCGAAAGGAGTCAGGAGTCAGAATACAGGAGTCAGGAGGGGCGCTGTCGCGCCAATGAAAAAGGTTAAATTAAAAGATAAAATGTAAGAGCGTCCGACTGGCGTTTGGCTCGAAACCGGCCTCCGGTATTTTGGTTTTCCACTTTCAGCCCTTCAGTCTTTCAGTCCTTCAGCCCTTGCCCTGGCCTCCGGATATTTCTCAAGGAATTCGAGCAATTCCGCCCGCATCTCTTTCACGGCGTTTTGAGTGGACTGGTTCTTCAACATTTCCTCCACGATAATTTGCCCGAGAAGCCGACCCGCCTGGGTGTCGCTCGGATAATGCGCGCCCGCGAGGACTCGGCTCCACATGATTTCCCGCGCGGCATCGTCGAAAAGCGTTTTATACTCGGGCAACGCCCCGCCCAAAAACATCGCCCAGAGCACGCCGCAGGAGGAATGGCCGCTTGGATAGGAGGCGCTGCGCGGCACGTCCACGCAAGGCTCGACTCCGAGGCCGCGTTTGTGGGGACGAACGCGATTCCATTGGTTTTTGGACGCAATCATGACCACGCGGCGCTCCGCCGTTGCCTGCCGCAAAATCGCGGCCGTGCGGGGCAGGTTTTCCCCGGTGAACGCGGGACCGAAAACAACCTGCCCCATGCACCCCTCCTCAATGGACAGGAATGCGTGCGCGTTGATGCGCACGGCGCGCGCGACTTGCTCCGGCGTGCGATCTTTTTGGACTTGGAGCAGTGTTTCCACGTCGGCCATTCCGGCGGGAGAATCGTTCGCGGGCGGCGGCGGAATCTTCGCAAGAATGAGTTCGTGATCCGTTGTCAGAAAGCGCGGCGTCGCGAGCTTTGCGAGGATGTCCTCATGCTCCGTGGTCAGGTGGTGAATCGGCGGAGCCCCGAAGGCAGCGGCAAGGCCGGACGCCAACAACAGCGTTATGGTGAGCAGCTTTTTCATGGGTAGCATCTGGTTTGGCGTTTCGGCGGGAAGTGCGGTTGCCCGGTGTTTGATTGCGAAAGGCGGATGTTTCCTGAAAGCAAAGCCGGGACACGCGCGATTGAGCAAATCAAAAGACAGGATTTCCAGGAGCCGGACGCATCCCAAGATTAGGCGGCGTCTGGCGAAACGCGCGGGTGAAAACGAGCGCGCACAAGAACGCGCACGGGCAACCGGGTGTCGCGACAAAGTTTTCCTCGAAATCCCGCGCCATTGTCTCCGAGGCAAAAGCGAGCCGCGTCATATGTGACCGCCAGCGTCGCGAGCGCCTGCGAGTGAACCGCCTTGTGTTGGGCGGAGAGACCGGGAAACGGAACTTCCTTATGGAAAGCAAACGCCGGGGAAAACTCCCGGGCCTCCCGCGGCGGCAAGATTTAACATTGCATTGAAACTTGTTGAAAACCGCGCGGCGTTGTAAAGCCACGCCTCAGAATTTCATGCTCCTCGCGCTCAACAAACCCTACGGCGTGCTTTCGCAATTCACGCCCGAGCCCGGCTCGCGCTGGCGCTCGCTCGCGGACATCTCCGCGCCCGCGCCGCTGCCGCCGCGCGTGTATCCCGTCGGGCGTCTCGACGCCGACAGCGAGGGGCTGTTGCTGCTCACCGACGAGCGCGCGCTTGTCGACCGCCTGCTCAATCCCGCCCGCGCCCATGCGCGCGAGTATTTTGCGCAGGTTGAAAACATCCCCGAGCCCGGCGCGCTTGCGCGGCTCGCGCGCGGCGGCATCGTCATCGGCGGACACCGCGCGCTGCCGTGCCGCGCGGAGTTGATTGATCCCGCCTCGCCGGAAGTCGCCGCGATTCCGCCGCGCGATCCGCCGATTCGAGTTCGCAAAAACATACCCGACGCGTGGCTCTCGCTCGAACTCACCGAGGGCAAAAACCGCCAGGTTCGGCGCATGACCGCCGCCGTCGGGCATCCGACGCTGAGGCTCGTGCGCGTGCGCATCGGCGCCCTCCGCCTCGCCGCGCTCGGACTCGCCCCCGGCGAGTGGCGCGAACTCACAACCGCCGGGCGCGAAGCGTGTTTTTCGTAGCGCGGGCATCCTGCCCGCACAGACCTTCAAACCGGCGGGCAGGATGCCCGCGCTCCCAGGGGCTACTTTCTTTTCGCCGTCGCCTGCGGCGTTTGCGGCAGGGCCACGCTTTCGCGCTTGATCAAACCATACGGCAAAATCGTGTGGGGCTGCGGCCTTTCCCCGTCCAGGCACGCCTCGATGACATCGGCGGTGGACGCGGCCATCGCCGCATAGTCGGGCGAAATCGTCGTCAGCGGGGGAACCGTGTAGTTGGAAAACGCCGTCTGCTCCGAGGCGATGAGCGAGATGTCATCCGGCACCCGGCGCTCGTAAAGAGAGAAGGCGTAATACGCCATGACCCCGGCGTTGCCTCCCGGGCAAAACAGGGCGTCCACACCGCGCTTCAACAGTTTCCCGATCAACTCCACATACCGTTCGGAGCCCGGGCCGGAAAACATGACCAGCGAATCGTCGCAAGGGAGCTTTCGCGCGTTCAGCGCGCGAATGACGGCGGCGTGCCGCAGGTCGGCGTTGCCCGTGCCCGGATCGCCATGGACGATGCAGCCGATCTTGCGGCAACCGCGTTCGTGGAGATGCGAAATCGCGATCTTCATGCCCTGGGCCTCGTCCGAGCGAACGTAGAACACATGGGACGGATTGGGCTTTCCGTCGCGATCCATGATGACCAGCGGAACGGGAAACCGGTCGGGCCAGTCGGCAAAGTCGGCGGGCTCGGCGCCGATGGCGACCGCGGCGCAAAACTGCATGTCCTCAAGCCGGTCGCGATTGTTGACGGGCAGTATTTCCAGGCGGAAGCCGCGCCGCGGCATCTCCTGCGTGAGCGCCATCAGAATCATGTCCACGCAACTCTGCACCGGCCACACCGCGTTGTAGGGCGTGATGATGACCACGTTCTTTTGCTTGAGCGAAAGCCGGGGGTGGTAGCCGTGCTCGCGCGCCGCGGCAAACACGCGCTTGCGCAAGTCGGGACGGATGTTCGGGTGGTGGTTGAAAACCCGCGAGATGGTCGCAATCGACACTCCCGTGAGGCGCGCGAACTCCTGAATCTTTATCATGGAGGGCTTGTTCATGGTTTGAAAATAGGGGGTATTTTTCTAAAAATTTTCCAAAGTTTCAAAAAACAAAATCAATTTTCAATGATAATATTGAAATCTTTCTGATAGAATGCCGAGCATGAAACCTCGCACCCGCCCCGTGTCCGCCCTTCGCCATCTTCCCCTGTCTCTCCTCGCCGCGCTCGCCGTGCTTATCTCCTTGCCGGGCGTGGCGGCGCGGGCCCAGACCGCGGCAAATGCCGGTTCCGGCGCCGTCACCGGGCGCGTTTTTAATCCCGCGACCAAGGAATATGTGCGCGACGCGCAAATCCGCGCCGTGCCCACCGGTGAAACTGTTTTCACCGAGGCCGGCGGTTTTTACCAAATCTCCGGCCTGCCCGCCGGCGAGGTCGCGCTCGTGCTCAGCTACGCCGGCTTGCCCGACATCACGCGCACCGTCACGGTTGCCGCCGGCGCCACCGCCACGCTTGATTTCGACCTGCCCGTCGCCAGGGCGCCCGCCGTCACCGGCGGCGACGACGACGTGGTCCAGTTGGAACAATTTACCGTCACCTCCGAGCGCGAGGGCCAGGCCAAGGTCATCATGCGGCAGCGCGCCTCGATGGACATCGGCCAGTCCATCTCGTCCGACCTTTTCGGCAGCGACCCCGAGGGCAACATCGGCGAGTTCCTCCGCAACGTCCCCGGCATCTTCGTCAACTCCGTTTCCGGCGAGGCCTCCAACGTCAGCATCGGCGGGCTTCCCGCCGAATACACCAACGTCACCGTGGACGGCATGGCCGCCGGCGCCGCCAATCCTCCCGGCGGCGATTTCAACGCCGTCACGCGCGCGCCCTCCTTCGAGTTGATTTCGCTCAACAGCATGGAGTCGATCGACATCTCGCGCACCATCAGCGCGGATGTGGACGCCAGCGCCCCCGCCGGCACCATCAACCTTCGCAGCAAGACCGCATTCGACCGACGCGGCACCCGCTTCGCCGCGCGCCTGGTCGTCAACGCGCACTCCTCCGCGCTCACCCTCGACAAAACGCTCGGCCCCGACGACGACCGCGGCTCGCTCAAGGTCCGCCCCGGTTTCCTCGCCGAGTTCTCCACCGCGGTGCGCAACAAATACGGCCTCATTATCAATATCAGCGAAAGCAACATCTACTCGATCACGCACCGCACCGGCCTCGTCACCGACTACGCTCCCACCGCCGCCGACCCGCGCCCGCAGTTGCCCAACAACTTTTACTTTCAAGAGCAGCCGCGCGTGAACCACCGCTTCGCCGCCACCATCCGCGGCGACTGGCGCGTCACTCCCCGACTCACGCTTGGCGCGACCATCAACTACAACAAGACCGACACGTGGAGCAAGCTGCGCAAGGTCGCCTTCAGCGCCGGCCTCGGCACCAACCGCGCCACATCGCTCAACGTCATCGGCAACGCGCCGATGTATTCCTTCGAGACCACCGGCACCACCGCCTTTGCCCAGGTTGAGCAGCGCGCCTCCGTCCTCAACAGCCGCTATTTCGCCCCGCAGGTCCGCCTCGAATACAAACTCCGCGACATCACCCTCGACGCCACGGTCGCCTACTCCGATTCGAAAAGCGTCAGCGACGGTTACGGCCAAAAAGGCGCCGCCTACTTCGCCCGCGCCAACGCCAGGGGCATCAACTTCCGCTCCACCCGCACTCCCGGCGCCGACACCTCCGACTTCACCGTCACACAACTCTCCGGCGAGGACATCGCCTCCGGCGCCTCCTTTAACAGGGACACCACCCTCTTTGTGGAGGACGGGCGCAAAAACACCCGCAAGGATTTCACCGCCCAGGCCAACGCCTCCGCGATCACCCGCTGGCTCCTGCCCATCCACTGGAAAGCCGGTCTGAAAAGCCACCAGCAAAAGCGCACTTTCGACCAGGCGTATTGGCTGAAACGCATAGCCTATACCGACACCTCCGCCGCCAATATCTCCGCCCAAAACGCCTCCTTCAAAAGTGCCTACGATTTCGACTTCGGCGATCTTGGCGGCTCCATCATCACGCCCTCCGGCGGCACCATTTTTATGTTCGATCCCGCCGCCATTGCCAGGGTTTGGGATGAGGACCAGACTCGCGACGCCGCCGACAGAATCTTCCGCCCAGCCCCCACCGTCGCCGACTACTACAGCACCAACGTCCTTTACCACCGCAATTTCCGCGAACGCATAGACGCCGGTTACCTGATGGGCACCACCACCTTCCTCGACAAGCGCCTCACCGTGCGCGCCGGCATCCGTTACGAGGACACCAACATCAAAATACACGAGCCCAACCCGCGCTCCGCCCGCGAGGTCGAGCTCAAAGGCTACACCATCGGCGCCAGCACCGGCTACGCCACCACCACCGAGGGCATAGACTACCAGTTCTTCTCCCTCCCCCGCGCCACCCGCAAATATGACTACGACAACTTCTTCCCCAGCGCGTCCCTGAAATACCTCATCCGCCAAAACCTCGTCTTTCAGCTTGGCTACGGCACCACCATCCGCCGCCCCAACTACGACGACCTCATCGGCGTCATCAACGTCATGAGCAGCCAGAACCGCATCAGCGTCCCCAATATCAATCTGCGTCCTGAAAAAGCCAAAACATTCTCCGCCCGTCTCGCATGGTATTTGAAGAGGGCCGGCCAGCTCTCCGTCGCCGTTTACCAAAACAACATCGACAGCAAAATTCAAAACGAGGAGGTGCCCGTCGAAAGCTACGACGACGTCCTGGCGGACCAATATCCCGGCTACAACGTCTCCACCCGCTTCAACAGCGGCGGCCAGGTTACCACCCGCAGCATGGAGCTTTCCTGGAGCCAAAATCTCGGCATGATCGCCCCTGTCCTCCGCCCCGTCAGTCTCCGCGCCAACTACACGCGCACCTACGCCGACACCATTGTCTCCAACCTCGTCCCGCACACCATCAACGCCGGCATCAGCTACTCGTGGCGCGCACTGAGCCTCAACGTCAACTGCAACTGGAGCGACGACTTCCCAATCGTCGCCAACGGGGAGAGAATCCGCCGCCACCGCGCCCAGACCGACATCAGCGGCGACTGGCGCATCAGCCAGCGCTACACCGTCTCCTTCAGCGTTCGCAACGTCTTCGACGCGCGCTACGTCTGGCAGGAAAAAAAGGGCGACAACCCGCTCACCCTGTATCTGACCGACCGCGTCGGCTCCGTTGTCAGCCTCTCCGTGAAAGGCCAGTGGTGACCCGCCGCCGCCGGCCCCAGCAAAAAACTGAAAGCCCCGAAAACACAAATCCCAAAACCGCCATGAACCTTTCGCAACACTCCCCCTTGCCATCGTTTTCCACAACGCTGCCGGCCTCACCGGCGGAAAACTTCCCCCTCGCGTCCGAGCCAGTATTCGGGGCGTCGCGCGTGGTGCCCGAAAGCCAGCACCCAAATTGTTTCATCCAGGATGATGTAGGCGAAGTAATACGGAAACATCCGCAGGTTCACCCGGCGGTATCCGCCCGCGCGCAAGGCCGCCGCCAGCGGGTTGCCCGCGATACGCTCACGCGCGATGCGCGCCTCCTCCTTCAGCTTGGGGCCAAGCCGCTTTTCGATGGTTCCGTAATACTCGACCGCCACGAACAATTCCTCCCGCGCGATTGGCAAAAACTTCACCTTCACGACGGGAATCGACTGTCAAGCTCGGCAAACACCGCATCGGCGTCCACACCTCCGGCGGTCCCGTTTCGCACCGCCTCCGCGCGCCGCGCGATTTCCTCGCCCCAAGCGTGCTCAATTTCCGCGCTCAACGGACGCCCCTCATCCACCCCGGCGAACAACTCCAGCGCCAGTTCAGCCTTCTCCGTTGGCGTCAGCCGGGCGATCTCAGCTTTTATTTCAGCAACACTCATGCCCGCCACCCTGTCCCGCTTTTTCAAAATGACAACCCGAAACCCTGCCTCCCACCCATTCAACCCTGTCAAGATGCTCGTTCCGCTCGCAGCAGCCTTTTTGTCCTTTGGCGCCTTGCTGCCGTGCGTCCGCGCCCAGACCACCACAATCACCACCAGCACCAACGCCCCCGCGCAGCTCGTCCTCAGCGCAGGCACCACCACCATCGATGTCGCCGCCGGCGCGCTCTACACCTTCGACAACCTCGCCACCGGCGGCAACAGCGCCATCATCGGCAACACCGCGGGCGCTGTTTTTCGCACCACCGGCAGCGGCACCACCGTTTTTATTAACAATGACATAGCGGGACGAGGCCCCGGCCTGAGCCTCCGCTACTCCGGCACGCTCGACCTGCAAAACGTCCGCTTCGGCGACAAGGACAACCCCGCGCTCGGCAACATCAACCGCCAAAACGGCGGTGGCGGCGGAGCTCTTTCCGCCACCGGCGCCGGATCCCTCCTCGATCTCCGCAATGGCGAGTTTTATTACAACAAAAGCACCCACACCAGCGCCAGCGGCGGCGCCGTCGAAATCGCTGGCGGCGCGCGCTCCATCATCGACGGAGCCACCTTCCTCGGCAACTCCTCCGCCAACATCGCCGGCGCCATCCTCTACAATTCCATCAACCAATCGCACATCCTCAAAAACGCGGTCTTCACCAGCAACACCGCCGCCTCCCGCGGCAGCGCCGTCTCCGTCTATGCCGGCACTGTCACGATGACCGACGTCGCATTTTACGGCAACAAAACCACCAACACCTCCGGCGCCCACCCGGGCGGAGCCGTCCACATCGTGGCCGCCGCGCGCGCCACGATCGACGGCGCCGTCTTTGAGCAAAATTCATCATCCATCATTGGCGGCGGTGCAATCAGTGTCTACGCCACCGGCATCACCACCATCACCAGCGCCACCTTCGGCAATGCCACCGACCTCACCCGGGGCAACTTCTCCTCCAACGGAGCCGGCGGCGCCATCCTCGAATCCGGCTCCTCGAACCTCGTCCTCAACAACGCCGCCTTTTACGGCAACTTCACCTCCACCGGCAATGGTGGCGCCATCGCCGTCCTCGCCGGCGGCACTCTCTCCGTTAACGGCGGTGTCTTCGTCTCCAACTCTGTCGGTCCCACCGCCGGCTCCCAAGGCTCGGCCATTCACCTCGCCACGGACGCTGTTGCCACCATCACCAGCGCCACCTTCGCCAACAACAACTCCAACTCCCACGCCACCGTTTTGATCATGGGAGGAAACGCCAGTTTGAAAACCTACACCTTCACCGACGTGCTCTTCGATGAAAACTACGTCGCCAACGAGGGCGGCGGCGTCTTCCTCAACGGCGGCAACAGCCGCTACGAATTCAACCGCGCACGCTTCACCGGCAACTCCGCCAACACCGGCGGCGCCATCACCACCCGCGCGGGCACCATCCTCACCCTCACCGACGCCGTCTTCACCAGCAACACCGCGCGCGCCGGCACCGGCGGCGCCATCTCCCTTCACCTGGGCGGCCTCCTCGCCTACAACGCCACCGTCTCCGCCACGCACTCCGGCAACATCGCCGGCGCGGGCGCCGCCTCCGGCGGCTTCCTCTACCTCGGCTCCGGCGGCACCGCCAACTTCAACATCGCCCCCGCCGCCATCGTCCAGATTGGCGGCGAATCCGGCGCGCACGACACCATTTCCACCGGCACCTTCACCGACACCGTCATCAACATAAACAACGACCCCGCCGCCGTCGGCGCCGCCCCCGGTGACGGCGCGGGCACGCTCATCCTCGCCAATGGCGATTCCTCCTCACAACGCGGAGCCATCAACCTCCACGCCGGACGCCTCCTGCTCGCCAACTCCGCCACGCTCGGCGGCACCATCACCGTCGCCGACGGCGCGACCTTTGGCGGCGAAGGCACGCTCGACTCCGCCGCCGGAGGCGCGCTCAACCGCTCCGTCGCCATCCAAACCGGCGGCACGCTTCAAGTCGGACTCGACGGCGCGGACGGCGCCGCGCAAACGCTCGCCATCGCCGGCAACCTCGCGCTCGCAAACAACACCGCCATCATCGGCGACGGCGTTCTCGCCACGCCCGGCGCGGGAGGCATCACGCTCGGCGCGGCGGCGGGCGACACCGTGACGGCCAATATCGCCGCGGACAAACTCGTGTCCATCACAGGCCTCGCCAGCGGCGCGGGCGGCCTGCTGAAAACCGGCGACGGCACGCTCGATCTCTCCGGCGCGAACACCTTCGCCGGCGGCGTCACGCTCGCCTCGGGCACGCTCACGCTTGGAAGCAACACCGCGCTCGGCACCGGCGCGCTCGCCGTCACCGGCACCGCGACCGTGGGCTTTTCCGCCGCCGCCACCGTTTCAAACGCCGTCACGCTCGGCACGACCACTGTGATTGACAGCGGCGCGTTCACCACCGCGCTCAACGGCGCCATCACCGGCCCCGGCGGCATCATAAAACAAGGCTCCGGCCAGCTCGCCCTCGGCGGCGCGCTCACCGGCGTCCCCTCCATCGCCATCAACGCGGGCTCCCTCTCCGGCAACATCGACGGCGTCTCCGCCATCAGCATCTCCAACACCGCCGCCTACATCGGCAACCTCGCGCGAGCGAGCGGCCAGACGCTCTCCATCACCACCGGCTCCATCGGCGGCAACCTCACCCTCTCGCAAGGCGCCCTCCTCGAATTCAACCTCGCCGACGCCGGCACCGTCGCGTCCCTCGACATCAGCGGCGCCTTCTCCGCCACCGGCACCACCACGCTCAACTTCATCAACCTCGGCAACGCCACCTACACCATTGTCTCCGCAAACAGCATCACCGCCAACAACTCCAACTTCGACTACACCGTCAACGGCGGCCCGCTCACCGGACGCAACAGCCTGGCCCTCACCGTCGGCACAAACGATATCACCGTCGCCGCCTCCTACCGCAACCTGCGCATGACCTGGGACGGCGCAAACGGCGGCATCTGGGACACCACCGCCTCAAACTGGAACGACAACGGCACGTCCGATTTTGGCGAGACACGCTTCGTCACCGGCGACAGCATCCGCTTCGCCTCCACCGCCTCCGGCACCGTCCTCGTCGCGGACGCGGGCGTGACCGCCGGCGACATCGAAGTGGCGTCAACCGGCGCGCTCACCTTCACCGGCGGCGCCATCACCGCCAGCGCGACCTCCGCCTCGGTGGACGGCGTCGCGGGCGCCGTTTACCTCAGCTCCGGCACCGTCGCGGCAACAGGCAAGTTTGTCAAAAAAGGCGCGGGCACGCTCACATTCGACAACGCCGCGGGCGTCTTCGAGGGCGGCCTTGAAATCGAGGACGGCGTGCTCGCGTTCAATCGCGCCGCCCAGCTCGGCGACGCCTCCGGCACCGTCAGCATCACCGGCCCCGCCACACTCCGCGCCAACGGCGACATTCTCGGCGCCACCGGCACGCTCGCCGGCGCCATCGCGATCACCGCCGCCAGCGGCACGCTCGACACGCAAGCCCACACCGTCGAGTCCGCCGCCGCGCTCGCCGGCACCGGCACGCTCGTCAAAATCGGCGACGGCAAACTCATCCTCCGCGCAACCGACAACGCCGCCTTCGCCGCCCCCACCCTCGTCTCCGCCGGCTCGCTCCTCCTCGCCGACGGCGCGAAACTTGGCGGCGCGCTCACCGTCGTATCCGGCGCGACCGCCGGCGGCATCGGCGCGTTCACCGGCGGCGTCACCGTCAACGACGGCACGCTCCTCGTCGGCGACGCCGGCGAGACCGGCGCCGGCGCGACCGCCATCGGCGGCGCGCTCACCCTCAACGGAGCCGCCCGAGTCGAGTTCGGCATCCACGCCGGCGGCATTGCCGACACCCTCGACGTCACCGGCGCCATCAACACCGCCAACGCCACAAACGTCGTCTCGATCAGCATCGCCGGCGGCATCGCCTCCGGCACCTACGCCCTCGGCAACGCCGGCGCGCTCGCCTCCGTGCAAAACCTTGAGGTCAACGGCGTCCTCATCGACAGCTCGCTGCGCATCGTCAGCGAACTCGCCGCCACCTCCGGCACGCTCCTCTACATCTACGGCATGGACGACTCGCGCTACATGGAATGGACCGGCGCGAGCGGCACAAACACATGGAACATCGGCCTCGCCAACTGGCAGGGCTACAACGGCGACACCGGTGGCAAATCCAAATTCCAGGACGGCGACACCGTGCGCTTCACCGGAGCCGCAACCGCAAGCATCGCCCTCGAATCCGCCGCCACCGTCTCCGACATGGTCGTGGACAACACCGGCACGCTCACATTCACCGGCGCGGCTCTCTCCACCAGCGTCGCGACAAACGGCGCGCTCATCAC
This sequence comes from Ereboglobus sp. PH5-10, assembly GCF_029504735.1. Taxonomy (GTDB): domain Bacteria; phylum Verrucomicrobiota; class Verrucomicrobiia; order Opitutales; family Opitutaceae; genus Ereboglobus. The sequence continues at coordinate 272,343 of NZ_JAQFIP010000003.1, forward strand.
AAACGCCGCCGGCAAACTCGTGAAATCCGGCGAGGGCGCGCTCGTGTTTGAAAACGCCGCCAACACCTTCATCGGCGGCATTGAGCTCGACGCCGGCCTCCTCGCCGTCTCCACCGACGCGCAAATCGGCACCGCCGGCGCCGGCATCACCCTCTCCTCCGGCACCCTCCGCGCCCTCGCCAGCCTCGCGCTCTCCGACACGCTCACGCTCGCGGGCGGCTCCGCCGCGCTCGACACCGGCGCGAACGCAATCACGCTCACCGGCGGCATCGCCGGCTCCGGCACGCTCTCCAAGCTCGGCACGGGCGCGCTCACGCTCTCCGCCGCCACCTCCGGAGCAAGCCTCCTCTCCGCCGACGCCGTCACGCGCATCGTGGACGGAGCCGTCCTGCTCCGCGACTTCACCGCCGCCGACGCGACCGCGACCACGCACACCTTCATCCTCGACGGCGGATGGCTCGACCTCTCCGACACCCCCGGCTTCAATCCCGCCACCGGCGCGGGCGCGAACGACTGGGCCGGCCTCACAATCACCGGCACCGGCGGCACGGTCATCGGCTCCAACGACAAAATCACCCTCCGCGACGGCGCCATCCTCGCCTCCGTCGGCGGCGCCACCACCGCCGAGCAAGGCATCTTCGTCGTCGTTGACGCCGGCGCCGACGGCGTGGCCACCCTTGCCAGCGCCAATAATTACGCCGGGCGCACGCTCCTCCAAAGCGGCACGCTCCGCATCGCCGCCGACGACCGCCTCGGCCTCGTCTCCCTCAATCGCGAAGTCCGCGTCACCGGCTCCGGCGCGGCGCTCGAAATCACGGAGGACGGTTTCCTCTCCAACCGCACCCTCGGCCTCGACGAGAACGGCACGCTCTCCATCGCCGCCGGCGCGAGCGGCACCTGGGCCGGCGCCATCACCGGCCTCGGCAAAACGCTCACCAAGGCCGGCGACGGCGAACTCGTCATCACGAACACGGGCAACTCCACCACGCTCGCCTACCATGTGGCCGGGGGCGTCCTTGAGGGCGACGCGACCATCCTCTCCCGCGCCATCACGCTCGACGCCGCCGGCACCGTCGCCGTCAACCAGGCCGCCGACGCGGACTACACCCCGCAAATCACCGGCGCGGGCGTCTTTGAAAAACGCGGCGCGGGCGTGCTCACGCTCCTCTCCGCGCTCGGCAACACCGGCGCCGTCCGCGTTGCCGCCGGCACCCTCAAGACCGGCGCCGACAACCAGCTCTCCGCCGCCTCGCCGCTCGTTGTCGCCCAAGGCGCCGCGCTCGACATGCGCGGCACGCGCCAGACCGTCTCGTCACTCTCCCTCGACGGCGCGCTCCTCCTCTCCGCCACCGTCAACTCCAACCTCGGCGCCATCATCGCCTCGGATTACCTGAAGGCGACGGACTTCGTCACCGGCACCGGCTCCATCGCCCTTTCCCTCGACGAAACCGACGAGGACGGCTACTCCCCGCTCAACGGCAACGCGCCATCCTCGGTAATATTAATCGAATCCGGCAACAACACCGCCGACCTCTCCATCAGCATCGCCAACAACCCCGACGACACCATCTACGCCTGGGACGTGACGAGCGACGGCAACAACTGGCGCCTCTCCCGCGAAAACCTCATCCCCGTCATCCCGGCCGTCACCGGCATCAACGCCGCCGTCCACATCGGCACCCAAACCGCCTTCGACACGCTCTCGCAACGCATCAGCCTCCTGCGCCTCGCCAACGACGGCAAGCACCGCATCGGCGGAGACCTGTGGGTGGCCGGCGCCTATCGCCACGACAAGATAAAAGGCACGCTCTACGAAGGCGCCAAGGCGGACACCAGGTCCGTGCAAACCGGCGTGAACCTCGTCAAGGCGCCCAAGGCCGCGCGAGGAAAAAGCAAAGGCGGCCTCAAATACGCGGCGGGCGTGTTCCTCGATTTCACCGACACCGACATCGACATGACCGACGCCGACACCACCACCCGGACCGGCGGCGGCGGATTTTATCTCACCTACCAGCCCAACGACGCGTTCCACGCCGAAGGCATCGCGCGCCTGGCGAAAGGCAAGCACGACACCCGCGTGAACGGCATGGACGACATGCGGCTCGGCACAAACGGCTTCGGCCTCTCGCTTTCGCTCGGTCACACCTTCCGCACCAAGTCCGGCTGGATGGTGGACGTGAGCGAGCGCATCCTTTACAGCATCACCAACGTGCAGGAGGACATCGACAGCGCGCACCGCCTCTTCAAGGTGAGCGACGTGGATTCGTTCCGCGGCCTCGTGGGCGTGCAATTCTCGCGAAACGTCCGGCTCTTTGGAAAATGGGATCTGCGCCCCGCGTTTCGCGTGGCCTACGACCACGAGTTCAAGGGCAAAAACGGCACGACGGTTCTCCGCTACCACGACGCGGGCCGCACCCGCCTGCGCGACCGGTATGACTACGCCGACGATTTCAGCGGCGGCTCGGTTGACATCGGCGCCGGCGCGACGCTGCGCTTCAACGCGCACTTCGAGCTCTACACCGACATCTCCGGCAGCCTCGGCGGCGAACTCGAAAACTACACCGCCAACCTCGGCATAAGCTGCCACTGGTAAGCCGCCGGAACCGGTCACCGACACGCCACAAAACAACACCATCGCCACTCTTGGGCGGTTCGAGCGCGAGCAAAGTGCAGGCTCGCGCTTTTTCATTTAAGCTGCCGCGAAAAGCGACCGCCCGGTCGCGCACCGGCATGACCTCGCCGGGGGGCGTGACGGCAGGGCGCCACGCGCGCTTACTTCGACCAGAGATAGCTTTGCCGTGAGAAAATTTCCGCGCCGTCGGCGGCGAGCAGCCTCAGGCGCCAGGCCGTGGGACGGGCCTTTGCGTCGGGCCAGTCCGCGCCGGTGAGCCCGGGATTGAGAATCAGCGCGCCCTTGCGCAGCGGCGGCGCGGGCAGCGAATAGGTTTTCGGATCGGGCGAGGTCGGCATGATGACGTCGAGCACAATGCGCGCGCCGGAAATGTCGCCGGGGATTTTCACGCGGGTGAAAAAATAGTAGCCCTCCCGGCTTTCGGGGCGGGTGCGGAGAACGATTTGGCCGCCCGTGTTTTCCCTGCCGGAAAAATACTCCGAGATGCGGTCGAACGATTCCGCCGCGCGGTATTCCGGCCAGACGCGCACGACTTTGACCGCGCCGGATTTTGATCCGCCGCTCGCGCATCCGGCGGCGATGACGACGGCGGCAATCATGAGCGAAAATGAAAATGTTTGGGCGAGGAGGCGTTTCATTGAACTTGGGGTTGGGCACGGTTTGAGTGTTTCCAACACAAGCCGGCATGCTTGAAATTGCCGTGAATGGCGAGTCGAAGATTTGTGACGCCCCAAGGCGAGCCGTAAGATTTCCGGCTCACCGGGACGGTTCGCCCCACCTAAAAATGCGACTGAACAAATCTCTTTCACTCAACCGCACAACCGGGGCGGCGAAGGATTGACGGGCTCGTTACAGTCGGTCTTTTCATGTCGCAAATGCACGAAAACGCGCACACCGCAGCTCCCTTTTTCCGACGGCTTTTTGCGTCGGGGCTGTGCGCGCTTGTGCTGGCGGTTGGCATGCTCGCGGCTTCGCCCCAGCTGCACAAGATGCTGCACAATGATGCCGACCAGCCCGACCACACTTGCGTGATCACGGACTTTGCGCAGGGTGCCACACTCACGGCCGCCCTCGACGTCCCGCCCGCGAACGTGATCGTGTGGCGCGAGGTTTTTTTCACGGCGCCCGAGGCGCCGCTGTTTGGGATTCCGAAACACACGCACCCGCTCCAATGCGGGCCGCCGGCGCGCGTTTGATAAAAACTCGTCCGCTTTGGGGCGCGACGCCCGCGATTGCCGAACATGACATGCGACGCGGTTCCTCCTGTTTGCAATGCGCGAGCTGTATTCCCGCGATTGCGCGAACCGTCCCGAAAAACACCCGAAACCCAACATGAAAACCAATGTCCACAATTTCCCTTTTTTCCCGATCCCTGCTCAATTCAAACACCGCAAGATGCAACATCGCGCGGCTCGTCATCGCAATCGCGCTCATCGCGCTTAATTCCGGCGTTCGCGGCGCAACCCGCGACGACGACGATGTCATCAACCTGGACCGCCTCACCGTTTCCACGGGCACGCGAACGGAGCGGCTGGCTTCCGACGCGCCCGTCAAAACCGAGTTTTTCCTCGCATCCGAAATCAAGGCCCACGGGGGCGTCACCCTCGCCGATAGCCTGCGCTTGATACCGAGCGCCCGCTTCGAGTCGAACTGCTCCAATTGCGGCCTCAACGAAATCCAGCTTCTCGGGCTCAGCACCGATTACACCGCGATTTTGTTTGATGGCGCGCCGCTTTACTCGGGACTGGCCAAGGTTTATGGCGCCGATCTTTTCCCCACGATTTTCATCGACCGCATCGAAATCGTCAAAGGCAGCAGCTCCGTGCTTTACGGACCGGAGGCGGTCGCTGGCGTCGTCAACCTCATCACCACGATGCCCACGCACAACCACACCAGCGCGCTGTTGAGTTACTCCAATTTGAAAAACGACGCGGATGAGCGGAAGTTCACCTTCAAATCCAGCTGGCTGGACCGATCTGAAAAACTTGCCCTCACCGTCTACGGACTATGGGAAAACCGGGACGGCCTCGACTTGACGACGGACGGATTCACCGAACTGCCCGAATTTGAAAGCAAGGTCGTCGGCCTTCAGTTTCACTATCGCCCCGACAAGGACAAGCTGCTCAAAGCCTCCTATCAATACATCGACCAGTCGCACCGCGGCGGCGACCAGCTTGACTTGCCCGAGGAACAGGCCCGCGTCGCCGAATCACTGGCGCACAAAATCCACATGATCAACCTGCAATGGGAGCAACAGCTCACGCCCGCCCTTTCCTATTCGCTTCGCGGCTCCTACCTGCGCCTGCAACGCGATGCGTTCTACGGAGCGCGGGCTGACGCCGAGTTCGGCGCGTTCGACGAGGCTGGCGGATTCGCCGATCCCGGCAATCCCACGCCCGCCGAGGAGGCCGCGCTGGACGTGTTCGCCGCCGATCCCGCAAACCAGTCCGCAATCGACGCCGTCGCGCATCGCATCTGGAGCGACACGCGCAACCAGGTCGTTTTCCTGGACGCCCAGGTCACGCAAAAACTCGGCGCGCACGAGCTCGTTTACGGCGCGCAATACCGTTACGAAAAGCTGAAGGAACACCGCCCCAACGATCCCGCCATCGCCGACACCACCGACGACTTTGCAACCTACGGATTTTTTGCCCAGGACATCTGGACAATCCGGCCCGGACTCGAGCTCGTGCCCGGCGTGCGCGTCGACCGGCATGACAATGTTGGCGGTGCCATCTTTTCGCCGCGCGTCGCCTTGCGCTACCAACCGCTCAACGCCCTCACACTGCGGGCCTCATACTCGGCGGGCTTCAACGCCCCCGGTGCCTACAACGAGGACCTCCACATCGGCGTGAGTTCCGGCGGCGCCATTTTTCTGCGCAACTCACCCGACCTTGAGGAGGAGCGCTCGGACTCCTTCACGCTCGGCGCCGACTGGCTGGTTCCCTCCCTTGGCAAACGCCTCATGCTCAGCTCGACCGTCCACTACACATTCCTGCACGACACGTTCGACATTGACGACAGCGACGTCAACGGCACGGGAATTTGGGAACGCGTCAACGGCCCCGACGCCAGGGTTTTTGTCTGGGAAACCGGTTTCCAATGGATGGTCGTCCCCGGCTTGCGACTCGAAGGCAGCGTCAGCTACATCCGCGCGCGCTTCGACGATCCCATCTTTCGCGTCACTGGCCTGACCACGAGAGAGTTTGTCAAGCGCCCGGAATGGACGGGTAAATTCTCCGTTACATACGATTGCGGCGCGGGCTGGCAAATCGTGTCCCTGCTCAACTACACCGGCAGCATGCTGGCCGTCGGCGAGGAGGCGGACATTCATCGCAGAGCCCCGAAGTTCTGGGAGCTCGACCTGAACCTGAGCAAAACCTTCCGCCTTTCAACACACATGGACCTGAAAATCGGCGTCGGCGTGCGAAACCTGTTTGATGATCGTCAGGATGACCTTTTCGACAATGGCGAAGACCGCGATCCGACCTACTTTTACGGCCCCGTGCGTCCGCGCACCCTCTTCGCAACCGCGGGCATTGAGTTCTGATCACGGATCTCTTGGCACGGAGCAAACGCAACCTAAACAAACGGAAAGCGCCGCCAAAGGCAGGGCAGTTGGCAGACTGTCGCTAACGCTAGGAACGCCGAAACCGCAGTGTTTGCCTTTGAGATTCCCAGACAATCACTCCACCCACACTTTTTGATAGCGGTGGATTCCCAGGAGCGAGGGCACCCAGTTTTGCACTCGCGGGGAAATCAGGTAGCTGCGCGTGCCAAAGAAGATCGGCGCGATCGGAGCCTCGTCGAGGAGGATTTTTTCGGCGCGCTGATAAAGCTCGAAGCGTTTCTCCCGGTCGGACGCGCGTCCGGCCTCGGCGATGAGGCGGTCGTATTCGGCGTTGCTCCAGTGTGTCTGGTTTTGCCCGCCGTTGGTCACAAACATGTCGAGAAAGGTGATCGGGTCGTTGAAGTCGCCGACCCAGCGCGAGCGGCTGATGTCGAAGTCAATGGCGCGCTGCGCGTCGAGATACACGCGGTATTCCTTGTTCGTGATTGTGACGCTGATGCCGAGTTCGCGCCGCCACATTTCCTGAATGGCCTCGAGCACGGTGCGGTTGACTGCGTCGTTGTTCATCTGGATGTCGAGTTTCGGAAATCCTTTTCCTTTCGGATACCCCGCCTCGGCGAGCAGGCGGCGGGCGGCGGCGAAGTCGTCGGGAATCGCGGTCGCGCAAGTGTAACCTCCGGTGTTTGGCGGCGTGTAAAAGCGCGCGGGCGTGCGGCTGTTGTGGAGCACGCGCGCGATCAAGTCGCGGTTGATGGCGCGGGCGAGCGCGGCGCGGACTTTCGGATTGTCGAGCGGAGGGCGCTTGGTGTTGAATCGCAGGAAAAAGGTTTCCAGCAACGGGTCGATGCGCAGGGCGGCGGGGTTGTTTTTGCGGTAGGCGCGGATTTTTTCGGGGAGAATGTCGTAGGTGATGTCAACCTGTCCGGCGCGGAAGTTGCGCTCGTCGGTGGCGATGTCGTCGTTCGGGAAAAACACGACCGCGTCGAGCCGCGTGCCGGCGGCGTCCCAGTAGAGCGGATTTTTCTCAACGGTGATCTGGCGGTTCGGCTCCCAGCTTTTCATCGTGAACGCGCCGTTGCCGACGATGTTTTCCGGGCGCGTCCAAGCCGTGCCGCGCTGGTCGAGTTTTCCAAAGCGCAAAATCGTCGGCGCGTGAACGGGAAACCACATCGGTTGCGCGACAATGGAGAGCAGGTGCGGCGTCGGAGCCTCGAGCGTGAGCACGAGAGTGCGCGCGTCGGGCGCGGCGACGCCCACTTGCGCAAAATCGGAGAGCTTGCCGGTGTTGAAGGCCCCTGCGTTTTTGACTGGGTAAAGCATGTAGGCGTATTCGGCGCCGAGCATGGGCGAAAGGATGCGCCGGAATGATGTCGCGAAATCTTGCGCGGTCACCGGGTCGCCGTTGGACCAGCGGGCGCCGGCGCGCAGGCGAAATGTCCACGTGAGTCCGTCGGGCGAAGTATCCCAGCTCTCGGCAACGGCGGGGACGGGTTGCGAAGTGGCCTCGTCGATCGCCACCAACCCCTCGAAGAGCGCGATTGCGATGTTTTGGTCGGTGTAGGCCGACATCGTTTGCGGGTCCATATCCTGCGGCTCCGCGCCGTTGCCGATGCGCAAGACGGAAGAGGAGGCGAAAAGGGCTGAAGGGCCGAAAGGCTGAAGGGCTGAAAGAAACAGCAGCGCGAGGAGGTGGAGAAATCGCATGTTTGAAATGTGTAGGCGGTATTTTATGCGGTGGAAGTGGAAAAACACGCGCAGCCGAACACACTTCGGGCGGGTGCTGGTTTAGCGCATGCGCGACCTCACATAATGGCGAGCCCCCAACAGCAGACTTGGCAGCCCGTGCCGCGCGGGACATCGTGCGCCTCATGCTCCCATTTCGTCGCGCCCTGGCCCTCGCCGCCTTTTCATTCTTCATTTTTCATTCTCCATTCTGCATTGGCGCGCGCGCGCCCAAGCCGCTTTATCGCGACACCATTTACGACGGCGCGGCCGATCCCGTCGTCATCCACAACCGCGCCGGGAACAACTGGCTCATGTTCTACACCAACCGCCGCGCCAACGTCCCCGGGCTCGACGGCGTGAGCTGGGTGCACGGCACGCCCGTCGGCATCGCGCAATCCAACGACGGCGGCGCGACATGGGCCTACCGTTGCGACGCGCGCTTCCACGGCATCCCGGTCCCCGCGGGCACCGACCCAAAAACGCTCACGCACTGGGCGCCCGACGTCATCGAGCACGATGGCGTTTACCACATGTATCTCACGCTCGTGCCCGGCGTTTTCACCGATTGGAAACACCCGCGCGACATCATCCATCTCACCAGTCGCAACCTCATCGACTGGCACTACCAAAGCACGCTCGCGCTCGCCAGCGACCGTGTCATCGACGCGTGCGTGTTTCCGCTGCCCCAAGGCGGCTGGCGCATGTGGTATAACAACGAGCGCGACGCCAAATCCATCTACTACGCCGACAGCCCCGACCTCCACAACTGGACCGACAGGGGCAAGTGCGCCGGCGTCGGCGAGCGCCCCGGCGAGGGCCCGTATGTTTTCCGCTGGCGCGGACACTACTGGATGCTCGTCGATCTCTGGCGCGGCATCGGTGTTTACCGCTCCGACGATCTCCTCAACTGGACGCCGCAGCCCGGCGATCCGCTCCTCGGCAAACCCGGCAAGGGCGCGGATGACGGCGTGAACGGCGGGCATTGCGGCGTCGTGGTCGATCACGCCACCGACCGCGCGTATTGCTTCTATTTCACGCATCCCGGACGCAACGGCACCATTTCGCCCGACGACAAAAACAACCTCGAACTCCGCCGCAGCTCCATCCAAGTCGTCGAGCTCCGCGAAAAAGACGGCGTGATTTCGTGCGACCGCGACGCGCCGGCTTACGTGAAACTTTCCGCACCCGCCGTCGCAGCTGCTGATTTCGACTTAGTCGGTGTGAACGGCCCCGCCTTTATTTTCCACTCCGACCGCGATGCCAAGGTCGTTGCCATCGCCGCCCGCGATCTTGCCGCCGACATCAAACGAGTTTCAGGAAAAGAACTCTATCTCGCCACACATCTGGACTACGACGATGGCGTGCCACCACCCGCAATAATTGTCGGGACTCTCGGTAAAAGTGAATACATCGACAACCTCGTCCTATCCCGCAAACTCGACGTCTCCGCACTGCGTGGCTCATGGGAATCCTTTCTCATCACCACGCTCGACAACAACACGCTCGTCATCGCCGGCAGCGATCCGCGCGGCACGGCGTTTGGCGTTTACGAACTCTCGCGCATGATCGGCGTTTCGCCCTGGCATTGGTGGGCGGACGTCACGCCCGAAAAGAAAACCAGCATTTCGATTCCCGCCGGCACGCGCGTTTTCGGTCCGCCCTCGGTCAAATACCGGGGCATCTTCATCAACGACGAGGACTGGGGCCTGCAACCTTGGGCCGCAAAAACCTTCGAGCGGGAAAATGGCGGCATCGGCCCGAAGACCTACGAAAAAGTTTTTGAACTCCTCCTGCGCCTCAAGGCCAACACCCTCTGGCCCGCCATGCACGCCTGCTCGCCCGCGTTCAACAGCAACCCCGCCAACGCCGCACTCGCCTCCGACTACGCCATCGTCATGGGCAGCTCGCACGCCGAGCCCATGCTCCGCAACAACGTCACCGAGTGGACCGCCCCCCACAAGGACTACAACTACGCCACCAATCGCGACGGCGTCCTCGCCTACTGGGAGGAGCGCGCCAAAACCAACGGTCGCTACGAAAACATCTACACCATCGGCATGCGCGGCATCCACGACAGCGGAATGCAAGGCGGCGGCACAAAGGAAGAGCAAATTGCCCGCCTCGAAAAAATCTTCGCCGACCAGCGCGCGCTCATCGCCAAGCACGTTTCGCCCGGTGTCGAGCGCGTCCCCCAAATGTTCTGCGCCTACAAGGAAGTGCTCGACCTCTACCGCGGCGGCCTGCGCGTGCCCGACGACGTCACGATTATGTTCCCCGACGACAACTTTGGCTACATCCGCAACTTCCCCTCCGACGCCGACCGCGCCGCCATGCGCGACGGCAAACGCACCGGCGGTTTCGGCATCTACTACCACCTCTCCTACCTCGGACGCCCCATGGCCTACCTTTGGCTCAGCACCACGCCGCCCGCGCTCATCTGGGAGGAAATGAACAAAGCCCACCAGCTCGGCGCCGACCGCATCTGGATCGCCAACGTCGGCGACATCAAGCCCGCCGAAATCACCACCGAGTTTTTTCTGCAAATGGCATGGGACATCGGTTCCGTCGCCACGCTTCCGAACATGCAAATCGATTTTCTGCGCCAATGGGCCGCGCGCGAATTCGGCGCCGAACACGCGCCCGACATCGCGCAACTGATGGACATGTATTACCGCTACAACTTCGAGCGCCGCCCCGAGCACCTGCAATGGTGGCTGCCCCGCGAAAAACCAAAACCATCCACATTCACCCCCGCGCAACGCGAACGCCGCGACGAACTCGCGCGCAAAATGAACGAACTCCTCGCCACGATCCGCGAACGCATCCCCGCCGAAAAGCAGGACGCGTTTTATCAACTCGTCGAGTATCCCGTGCAAGGCTCCATCCTCGCCAACAACCGCTACTTCACCGGCGAGGAAGCCGCGCTCAAGCACATCGCCGGCGACAAAACCGCGCTCAACAAACTCGGCTACCAAGCCGACGTCCTCAACCTCCAACTCGCGCGCATCACGCACCGCTACAACAATCTCATCGCCGGCGGCAAATGGCGACACCTCATGCAACTCGAGCCCGCCGACAACGATTGGAAATCCATGCGCATCTCCAAGTGGCGCGTCCCCAATTTCCAGCAACCGCTCCCGTCCGCGCCAAAAGATCCGCTGACAGAAGCGGAAGAGAATGGCATTGAAATCTGGACGACAGGCATGCTCACTCCGATTGACGGATTGGGACGCTCAGGAACAGTCACTACCATTACTCCCGCCACGACATCAGCGACATCGATATTAGAAGCAAAAACAGCCCCCACTCTTATTTTTAAATACACCCTCGCCGCCCAACCCAATTCCGCAACCCTGCGCATCCACGTCCTCCCCACGCACGCCATCGACGGCTCCGGCAAACTCCGCATCGCCTACGCAATCGACGGCGCCCCCGAACCGCAACTCGCCGAACTCATCATCAACGACGGCAAACCCGAGTGGGCGCAAGGCGTCCTCGCCAACGAGCGCACCTTCGACATCCCGCTTCCGCCCTCCGCGCTCACCGCGGGCGAGCACACGCTGCATCTCCACGGCATCGACTCCAGCGTCGTGATCGACCGCGTAACGATTGAGTGAGAATATCGATGAGCTTAAACCAACAATGCCCGAATAATATTCCGTGAAAAAAGCCCGCTTCATTTTTAATCCGCGCTCGGGTTACAACATCAGCAATCCGCATGTTGTCGAACGGGTGCGGCGGTTCATCGCGGAGCAAAACGCGGCGGGCGTGCTCGACGCGCGGCTCGTGAGCACGGAGCGTCCGCATCACGCGACGGAACTGGCGCGCGCCGCAATCGCGGACGGATGCGAGCTCGTCGTCGCGGTCGGCGGCGACGGAACAATAAACGAAACCGCGACCGCGCTCGTCAACGCGCCCGCCCCGGTTGCGCTCGGCCTTGTCCCGTGCGGATCGGGCAACGGACTTGGGCGGCACCTCGGCATTCCCCGCCCAGACGAAAACGCCCTGCGCACGCTTGTCGACGGCACGCCGCGCGTGATCGACACGGCGATGGCAAACGAGCATCCGTTTTTCAACATGATGGGACTCGGCTTCGACGCCGGGATCAGCGCCCGGTTTCGCTCGCTCAAAAAACGCGGATTTCCGCGCTACCTGAAAATCATCCTCTCGGAATTTTTCCGCTACAAGCCGGTGTCCTGCGCAATCACGCCCCTCGATGAAAACGCACTCCCGGCACCCGCCACGGCAAAGCAACGGCTCGAGGCGGAGGCGTTTATTTTGGCGATCGGCAATTCCGACCAATACGGCAACGATGGCTTCATCACTCCGCTGGCGCGCATCGACGACGGACAGCTCGACCTGACGCTGGTGCGCGGCGTGTCGCTGCTCAACGCGCTGCCGCTTGCGATCCGCCTGCTCACGCGCCGCCTGTATGGCAGCAAAAAGGTCGCGCACCTGCGCGCGCCGGGATTTGTCATCGAACGTTCCGAGCCGGGCCTGATTCACACCGACGGCGAACCGCGCGAAGCGACGGCGCGAATCGAAGTGAAAATCCTGCCGCAAAGTTTGCGCGTGATGACCCCGCGCGGGAAGGTGCCTTAATATATTGGGCGAAAGTATAAAGCGCCCGCGCGTTAAATTGTTTCACCAAAAGCGCGAGCCAATGGCGCGGTTTCCGGCGCGCGCCCCGCTGCCCGCCCAAACCTTACTTGCCCTTCTCCTCCTCAAAATGCTCGTGAACATCCAGCGTGGTGACACGGAAATTCCTGATCTGCATTTTTGAGTCCACCGTGCGAAAACCAAACCAGCCCTCCTTGAGCGGCTTTGGATCCTTGTAGGAGAATACTGTTTTGCCGTCGCAAACAAAGCGCGCCTCGCCGTCCTGCGCGATCAGCACGATCTTGTATGTGTGATCGGGCTTGAGCATGTGCCCGGCGTCGGTGAGGTCGTGCTCCGGAAGCAGCGGACGCGCGCCCGTGCCATCGTAACGGCGGAAGCGCGTTGTCGTGTTCGCATTGCCGCCGTAGCCGGCATAGTAGAGGTTGAGCGCGTCGTAAGTCGCAAATTGTCCCGTGCGGCCGTGCTTCGCGTGAAACAAATCCTTCGGGTTCTTCGGATCCGTCGCCATCCAGAAACAGTTCATGTCCGACACGCGCGCGGCGGAGCTCATCGTGACCTCGTAGGAAATCGCGACTGGCGCGGTCAGCTTTTCCCTTAGCCACACCGTGCAGCCCTTCGCGTCCGTGATTGTGAGCACTCCGTTTTCCGCCGTCACGGTGCCGCCCGGCATTTGTTCGACAACCCACTTGTCGAGGCCGCCCGAAAAATCATCACTCGCCACAACCTTCGACTTGATCGTCACCGAATCGGGCTTGGGTTTGCATCCGGTGAAAAACGCGAGCGTGGATAAAATTGCCGCGGCAAACGCGAGCGCAGACTTGGCGTGAGGACGTTTCATGGTTTGCATGCTGGACGAATCGCATGTCCCTGCCCAACGAAAAAATTCTACACGTGCTCACCGGCCCGACCGCCGTTGGCAAAACCGAGCTCGCGCTTCGCTGGGCCGGGGCGAACAACGCGGAGATCGTCTCGTGCGACTCGCTCCTCTTTTACCGCGGCATGGACATCGGCACCGCAAAACCCGCGCCCGCCGAACTCGCCCGCGTGCCGCACCACCTGGTCGGCGTGTGCGACTGCGCCCGGCAAATGGACATCGCCCGCTACATCGCCCTTGCGCGCGCCGCCGTTGACGACATCGCCTCGCGCGGCAAACAAATCCTCGTCACCGGCGGCAGCGGTTTTTACCTGAAGGCATTTTTCGCGCCCGTCGTCGATGACATCGCCGTGCCGCCCGCGCTCCGCGCCGAAATCGCCGGACAACTCGCCGCGGAAGGCCTGCCCGCGCTTGTCGCGCGGCTCCGCGCGCTCAACCCCGAAGGGCTCGGCGCGCTCGACACCGCCAACCCGCGCCGCGTCACCCGCGCGCTCGAGCGCTGCCGCGCATCGGGCCTCACGCTCGCCGAACTCGCCGCCGACTTCGCGCGCCGCCCCCTCCCTTTCGCCGGCTGGAAAACGCGCATTGCCGTGCTCGACCGCGGGCGCGACGACTTGGAAAAACGCATCGCCATCCGTGTTGACGCGATGCTCGCCGCCGGACTGGTTGACGAGGTTCGCCGCCTGCGCGCGCTTGGCTTTGAGAAAAACACCAGCGGTTCCGGGGCCATCGGCTATCGCGAAACCCTCGCCATGCTCGACGGCAAACTCCCTCCCGAATCCCTCGCCGCTGAAATCACAAAAAACACCCGCGCGCTCGTCAAAAAACAACGCACTTGGTTTCGCACGCAACTGCCCGCGCACAAACTCATCGACGCGGACAGCGCCACAATCGGGACAATTTTCGCAGCATAACCAGGCGACGGTTCCGAACCACGATTGCACCCGGGAGCGGGGGGGGGGGGGCGCCGCCCGGGGGGGGGGGGGGGGGGGGGGGGGGGCGCGGGGGGGGGGGGGGGGGCCGCGCCCCCCGGGG